>JADCRZ010000004.1 GCA_015069695.1 Williamsia sp. | reverse complement strand
CATATTCATGCAACGGCTGAAAGAAGAACAACCTTCCAGATCTAGCTTGTTCGTTGTAGCGTAGTGCAGTAAATTTTAGCCCCTTTCAAACAGCCTTGATTTTTTTGCTTCTTTTTGCATCAAGGCAAAAAGAAGACGGAGTCTACGCCAGTCTGTAAATTTTCCCCGGCAACACCATCACCACCCCTTGCAATTCTAAATTGAGTATGGCGGCAGCTACTTTGCTGCTGCTGAGGTTGCTGCGGTAATTGAGTTCGTCGATGGCAACAGCATCCTTTGATTGCAGGATGGCTACGACGGTTTTTTCTTCTTCGCTGAGTTGGATAAACAGTTCTTTCTGGGTAGACTTGCCCGCAGTTTTTTTTCTTTCCCAGCCCATGGTTTCAATTAATTGTTGTGCATCGGTCAGGAGCATGGCCCGGTTGGTTTTGATCAGGTAATTGCAACCGGCGCTTTTGGGGTCGGTGGTTTTACCGGGAAACGCAAACACGTCTTTGTTGTAGCTGTTGGCGAGGTCGGCGGTGATCATGCTGCCGCCTTTTACACCGGTTTCGATTACTATAACGGCATCGCTCATGCCTGCCACGATCCGGTTGCGCATGGGGAAATGGTGCCGGTCGGGTTTGGTGGCGCTGATAAACTCGGTGAGCAAACCACCTTGTTGCGTCATTTCCCTGGCCAGTGCATAGTGCTGATAAGGATAGATGGTGTCCAGTCCGTGCGCCAGCACCCCGATGGTGGGCAAGCCATTCTTTAAAGCAGCCCTGTGCGACAGGGCATCGATGCCGTAAGCCAATCCGCTTACAACCATTACCTGAAACGGAACCAGTTCATTCAGCAAGGTTTCAGTAACCTGTTTCCCGTAAGCTGAATTGCTCCGCGTGCCGATCACCGCAATTATTTTGACCGCATTGATGTTGAGGTTGCCTTTAAAATACAAGAGCACGGGGGGATCATAGCAGTTCAGCAGGCGTTGCGGATACGCCGGATCTGAAATGGAGAGTGGCTTGATTCCATACTTATCCAGAAAACCCATTTCTTTTTCGGCCCTTTTAAAATCTGTAAACTGCTTGATATTGGCAGCCCGGATGCTTCCAATGCCCTCTGTTTTTTCGAGTGTTGATTTTTTTGCCTGAAAAATCAGACCGGCCTCACCAAAGCTTTGTAGCAGCATTCTGGCTTGTATGGGGCCGATGCCGGGTACGAGGGTCAAGGCAATGCGGTAAAGAAGATCCTGCATAGATTGAGATGGGCTTGATACCCAAATCTAGTTGTGCCCGCAGTGAGATAAACGGGTGAATTCACCCGGAATCAGCTGGATTGTTGGTAGGAGCTTTGTTGCCTACCAGGCTTTTAGTTTGTTATTACCTTGAGTTCGGTTCTCCGGTTTTGCGCTTTTCCTTCTTCTGTTTTGTTGTCGGCAACGGGCTGGGTAGCGCCAAAACCTTTGAACAGGAGCCGTTTGGCAGGAATGCCTTGCGAGATCAGGTAAGAAACAACTGCTTGCGCGCGGTCGTTGGACAATTTAAGATTGTCGGCCGGCTTGCCTGCATTGTCAGTATGCCCATTGATCTGGATGGTTAATTGCGGGTTTTCTTTCAGCAGCGCAACTACCCTGTTTAATTCGATCTGTGATTCAGGGCGCAGATCGAATTTGTTGACATCAAAGAAGATATTTTTCAACACAACGATGGCATTGGCTTCCAGGGGCTGCAGCGGAATGTCGATGTTGTAGGTAGAATCGGCGGTCTTTTGGCTTAAAGGAAAGTTTTCGGAATAAAACAGATAGCCCTTGCGGTTTACATTGAATGCATAATCTCTTCCTACCGGCAAGGTGATCAGGTAATTGCCTCTTTCATCTGTCTGAACCCTGTTGGTCACTTCCTTCGTCACCAGATCCGTCAGCTCAACGCCGGAGGGCAAGCCCTTTGTTGTGTTTTTGTCAAATACCCTTCCTTTGATCCACAAGGTTTTTACAGGCCTTACATCGCTTCGCAGGTTAAAGGTATACAGGTCCAGTCCGCCCCGGCTGTCGCTGCGGTCACTGGCATAGTATGCTGTTTCTCCGTCTGCGGCTACGATCAGGCTGCCTTCGTTTTCAATGGTATTAATCGGGTATCCCAGGTTCTTTGCTGCACTCCAGGTATTGTTAGGCCCTTTGTGCACCAGGTAAAGGTCGTCGCCGCCATAACCAATGTGCCCGTTGGAAGTGAAGTACAGGGTGTGGTTATCGGCGTGAATAAACGGCGTGCTTTCGTCACCTGCTGTATTGATCTGGGGTCCCGCGTTTTCGGGCTCTGTCCACCGGCCTGAAGGAAGGCGGTGGCTGATATAGATATCGCTGCCTCCATAGCCACCCGGGCGGCGGCTGGCAAAATACAGGTCCTGCTTATCAGGGGAGAGACTGGGAGCTGATTCCCAGTATTCCGTGTTGATCCGGTTGCCCATGTTTTGCGGAGCGCTCCAGCCTTCGGCAGAGAGGTATGAAATATAAAGGTCGCAGCTGCCGTATCCGTCCGGAAAATTACAACCGGTGAAGATCAGCCATTGCCCGTCCTGCGAAATATTCTGGGCGCCTTCGTTTTGTGCGGAATTGATGTTTCCGCTCAGGCCTTTTGCTTTGCTCCAATGCTGGGAAATACTGGAGGAGCCATAAAAATCTTCATTGAAATTGTTGACCCGTCTTGTGAAGACAAGTTCTTTGTTGTCAATGGTGAGGGTAGGGTAGTACTCGGAATCTTTGGTATTGATGCTGTCGCCCAGGTTCTGGGGCTCAAACCTGTAGGAAGAACCGGCCAGGGAATTGGCGTATTTCACTGCAAATTCATAGCTTCTTTTCCGGTACTGGCCTGCTTTCAGGCTGGTTTCGTTGAGGTTGGGAATGCTCAGGAACTCGTTGACGGCCACCAGTGCTCTTTGAAATTCTCCCTTTCCGGCCAGGTTGATAGAGTAGGGAAGGTTGTAATCCTTGAAGTAATTGCTGTCGATAGCCCGGGCTTTTTCATAAGCTGCGATGGCTGACTGGTAATTTTTCAGTTCTCCATACATGCCTGCAAGAGAGAGCCAGGCATCTTCAAAACCGGCATTTGTTTTTACCACGCCTTCCAGGATGCGAATGCTTTGGGGAAAATCGTTGTTCTGCGCAATTTCAAGGGCCTTGGAGTAAAGCTGGGCGCTTTTTTTATCTACCTTCTCCGGGTTGTACTGCGCATGAGCGAGTACAACGGTCAGCAAAAAACATATCGTGCAGAGGTACTTCATGAAAAAGGGGGCAATATACTCAACGAATTTCTGAGTCAGATAGTCTGTTCCCGGATATGCTGCGCCGCCTGTGTTATACAACGTTTCTTTAACACGCTGCAGGAGGATCAGGGAACGTTGATAAATTTATGGATCTGCACACTCAGCTCCCAGTGTGGATTTTCTTTGATGTACTCAACAATCAGGGGAAGCATTGTTTCCGAACGCTGCCATTCTGGCTGCAGGTACAATTTGCAAGAGGATGATACCTGTGCGGCCCATTGTTCTGCCCAGGCAAAATCAGATTTGTGGTAGATAACCACTTTTAACTCATGCGCAGCCTGCACAACTTCAGGAAGCGGAGGTTTAAACTTTTTGGGCGATAAACAAATCCAGTCCCATTCACCGCTGAGCGGACTGGATCCGGAGGTTTCCATGTGCACGTTGAAGCCAGCCTGGTGCAACTGGTGTGTTAAAGCGGTGCAATCGTGCATGAGTGGTTCTCCCCCCGTGATTACAGCGATCCGTCCTTTGTGTCGCCGGGCTTCCAGCACCAGTTCGGTTATTTTTCTGTGCGGATGCAGCACAGGATTCCAGCTTTCTTTTACATCGCACCAAACACATCCTACATCACAGCCGGCCAGGCGAATAAAGTAAGCTGCCTTGCCCTGGTGAAAACCTTCTCCCTGCAAAGTGTAAAACGCCTCCATCACCGGAATGGACTGGACCGATGTCTCTAAAACTTCTATCATATCTCCACAAAGGTGCGTAAAATTATTTTTACGCTATTGTTCGCTGCTATCATCCTGTTCTTCACAGGCCCGGAAGGTATTCTTTAAAAGGCCGGCAATCGTCATGGGGCCAACGCCACCAGGTACGGGCGTGATCCAGCTGCATTTGGGAGCTACAGATTCAAAATGAGCATCTCCTTTCAGGGCAAAGCCAGATTTTTTGCCTGGGTCTGCTACACGGGTTATGCCGACGTCAACCAGGATAGCTCCCCCTTTCACCATGTCTGCCCTGATAAATTCCGGTTTGCCCAGGGCTGCTACAATGATGTCGGCTTCCCGGCAAAGCGCTTCCAGGTTGCGGGTGCGGGAATGGCAGAGGGTAACGGTACAGTTACCGGGTTGGGTGTTGTTGCTAAGCAGGATGCTGATGGGCCTGCCTACAATATTGCTGCGGCCAATTACCACCGCATGCAGGCCAGCCGTTTCAATTTTGTAATGCTCCAGCAACAGCATGATGCCATAAGGTGTAGCAGGAATAAATGTATCCAGACCCTGGATCATTTTTCCTACACTCACCGGGTGAAAGCCATCTACATCCTTGAGCGGGTTGATGGCATTGATGATTTTATTTTCGGAAACCTGCTTGGGCAGGGGAAGCTGAACCAGGATGCCGTCTATATCAGGATCTACATTCAACTTTTCAATGGTGGAGAGTAGGGCACTTTCTGTGATGTCCTCTGTTAGCTTGATCAGTGTTGATTTAAAACCCACTTCAGCGCAGGCTTTTACTTTTGCGTTTACATAGGTTTCACTTGCTCCGTTGTTGCCCACCAATACTGCCGCCAGATGAGGCGTCTTTTTTCCTTCCACCCCGCGCTGGGCGGTTTTGAGTTTTAATTCTTCCCTGATTGTTTGTGACGCCAGACGGCCATCCAGAATTTCCATGCGGCAAAGGTACTCTGGGACAGGAAAGAAAACACAGTTAAAAAACTCTTTTTTTCGCCCCTGTCCCGGCCAAGATTTGCAGATTCTTGTATGAAGACATGGATCACCCTTATATCGCTGATAAGCACCTGCTGTACAAAAGCGCAGGTTTTACACAATTTGTTTTCCACTTATTATAACAGTGTAGTAGCCTGCAGCAACGCAGGTACAGATGCTTCCTCCTTTCTGATAAACCCTGCCGCACTTGCCGCACTCAGGCACGCATCTGCTGCTTTTTACAGCGAGCAAAAGTTCCTGCTCAAAGAGCTGAGCGGCGGCAGTGCTTCTTTTGCCCTGCCCGGTGCAGGCGGCGGTCTGGGAGCGGCCCTGGGTGTAACCGGAGCAGCCAACTATAGCAACGCACAGGCAGCCCTGGCATATGGCAAAGCACTGGGAAAACAAATCAGTCTGGGCGTACAGATCAACTACCATCTGCTGCATATAGCCGGTTATGGAAACAGCGCAGCTACCAGTTTTAACCTGGGGTGTATTATTCACGCCACAGATAAACTGTTTACAGGCGTAGCGGTTTCCAATCCGGTGGGTGGCAAGTTTACAGCAAGCGCAGATGATAAACTGCCGGCTATATATACGTTGCTGATGGGATGGGAACCTTCGGAAAACCTTGTTCTCTGTATGCTGACGAAGAAAACAGAGAACCTGCCGGTAGATGTCCTGTTTTCCCTGCAATACAGTTTTGTCAGCCAGTTTTTTGTACGTGCCGGAACAACAACGGCTTCTCCCAACTTTTTTGCCGGGGTCGGACTGCATTGGAAGGGGATCAGGGTGGACCTGGTTGGCAATTATCATTTTCAACTGGGTGCTACGCCTGCCATACAGTTGATTATACAACCTCAAAACGGCGGACAATGAGCAAAATATGTGTGATGCTGATGTGCCTGCTCTCCTGCATCCTGCTCTGTAAATCCCTCCGCGCGCAAAGCGATCTGGTTTCTCTTACCACCCAGCAACAATGGGAAGCACTTTCCGAAAAAGGCATAACACTCCCGGATGATGACCAGTTCCTGCAAAAGCTGAATTATTTTTCCCGTCACCCCTTAAACCTGAACAAAGCAGGCAAGGAAGACCTCGAGGAGCTAGGACTGATCAATGAAATCCAGGTCAACCAGCTGCTCACTTATCGCCGCATGCTTGGCAATCTCCTGAGTGTATATGAATTGCAAGCTGTTCCCGGCTGGGATCTTTCACTGATCCAGCGCGTGCTGCCATACATAACCTTGATGAATGCTGCCACAGCCTGGAACAAAGTAAAAGGGAGATGGAATAAAGGGGAGTCCAGTTTGTTGCTGCGCTACTCTACGCAGCTTGAAAAGGAGGCAGGGTATCAGGCCGACACCAATGGCAAGCGGAATTATCTTGGCTCGCCTGCCAGATTGTTTATGCGATACCAGTACAAAAGCAAAGACATCTTGCAATTGAACTTCCTGGGTGAAAAAGATGCAGGCGAACAATTCTTCCGGGGTTACCAGAAAAAGGGTTTTGACTTTTACTCGTTCTATGTTGCCATCGGCAAACTGGGCATCATCAAGCAATTGATTGTTGGTGATTACACCGTGAGCATGGGGCAGGGACTTATTCAATGGCAGGGGCTTTCCATCGCGAGGGGACCGGGCGTGATTGCCTTGGAGCGGCAATCATCTGTGCTGCATCCTTATAGTTCACCCGGCGAAGTGCAGTTTCATCGGGGAGCAGCCATCAGCCTGCAGAAAAGGGCATGGGAGCTAACCGGTTTTGTTTCTTTTAAAAAGCTCAGCGCCCATACCGAACCTGACACAGGGAGCCGGCAGGAGAGCATCCGTTCCCTCTTGTCTTCGGGATACCATAGAACGGTTGGTGAGCTGCGTACAAAGAACAATATCCGCCAGCTTGCAGGTGGCGGTGCGCTGATATATACCACACCTGCCGTACACGTTGCCCTGCAGGCTGTCAGTTACCGTTTTTCAGAGCCTTTTCAAAAACAAGATCAACCCTACAATTTATTCGCGATAAGGGGCCGGTCGTTTTTAAATGTCAGTGCGAGCTACAACTATACCCGTCGCAACCTGCACCTGTTTGGAGAAACAGCGGTCGACAAAGATTTTCACAGCGCAAGCATAAACGGAATGCTCCTGTCACTCCATCCGCGTGTTGACCTGGCTGTTGTACACCGGATGCTGGCGAGAGATTATCATTCCATCAATGCAGATGCAAACACACAGAACACACAACCGGCGAATGAGCAAGGTTTGTATACAGGCATGGTGTTGAGGCCTGCAGATGGATGGGAGATAGAAGTGGCGAGTGACGCATACCGGTTTCCCTGGCTTAAATACAGGATAGATGCGCCGGCGGCAGGAAAAGAATTTCTTGTTCAGTCCAGCTATAAACCCAGCAAGCAGGTAGAAGTTACGAGCCGGTTCCGCTGGCAGTCAAAACCGCTGTCAGCTACGGGAAGTGATGGAGTAATGAGCGTGGTAAAAGCAGTACAACAAACAAACTGGCGTTTACAGATAGATCTCAGTCCTTCAAAAAAGCTGACGCTGCAAAACAGGTGCGAGATGGTATGGTATAACAAAAAAGCGGCGGACAGGGAAGAGGGCTTTCTGATTTTCTCTGAAATTTATTACCGCCCTGCCCACTTCCCGGTTTCCGGCAATGCCCGCGTGCAGTACACTGAGACCGACGGATACAATTCGCGGCTATATGCTTTTGAAAGCAGTGTTCGGTATGCGTTTTCAGTGCCTGCATTTTTTGAGAAAAGCTTCCGGTACTATTGCAATCTGCGTGTCAATGTATCCTCACTTCTTCACCGCAAGAGTGGTATCAGGATCGATGGCTGGCTGCGGTGGGCACAATCCATTTATCCGGAGAAAAACAGCCTGGGTGAGGGAAATGATTTGATTCCAGGCAACAGAAAATCGGAGTTGACGTTAGAGCTCATCCTGGGCCCGTGATCATCGGGAGTCGAATTGAATTTTAAATAAAATATACTATAGTAAGTTCCGGTAATATCCACCTGCGGTGGTAACCAGACCCTGTGATCCCAGGCTCCCTGTTCATCGTGTTCCTATCGTACTGTCTCGCAGGGAGAAACCAGCTTCTCTGTGTTCCATCGGAACACCTTGTTGGTAGCACATGACCCATCTTGATCTTGCGTGCCCTAGGTATGCTGTGTGAAATGCAGGCTTTCTGCGCTGCACACGGCGTTCCGCTGGAACGCATGTTGGTTGTGTAACATGCGCTACCAACAAAATGTTCCTGCCGGAACATGGGACGCCATGCTTCTAAATTCTAATTGGTATAATACCATGCTTCCTCGACCTATTTTATAAATACCATCAAAGAAGAAAGCCGCTGTTAAAGTACAGCGGCTTTCTTCTTTGATACGGACGGATGATCAGGTAATTCTTCCGGCATCCAATAATTTATATTGCGAGGTTTTCATAAGGCAGACCTTTCCGGCAGTGGTTGGGTTTAAGGATTAAATGTCGGGTGTAAAGGGTAAAGGGTGAATGAAAGCAAACTGCCGGAGGTCCGATGCGGTTAAGGGGTTGTTTATTTCGATTGTTTATTTACAGAGCAGGTAACGGGTCATGAATATACCAGTTCCGTTGTTACCAGGGCTCAGGGTAAGTGGTACGGTAGACACCAGTTTCCAGCCGTTGTCGGTATAGGATTTCAGGGTTCCGATGATAGAGCTTTCGTTTTCGCGGATGTTTTTAAAGTTGATGCCCACCATGCTGAAAAGATTGTTCAGGTCTTTTTCGTCCTGGCTGCCATCTTCTTTTGTTACGATCATTTTCGAGCGGCCCAGTCCACCGTTTACCACAGATTCAATGGTAGTGATCTGAACATATTTTGGTTGTGGTTGTGCGCTTTGCGCCATGATGTTTGTGCTGCATAAAACACCTGCTACGGCAAGAAGCAGGATGATAAAAGTCTTTTTCATGTAGTTTGTATTTGTATGTTTTTGTGTTTGTGTGCACAAATCTACAGCAGGTATTTGCCGCCCGTTTATGCGTATGTGATGAAATGTATTTTGTACAGGATGAACTGTCAAAAACAGTTTACTGAACCCTTTTTACCAGGGTGATCACCTGCTTGAATCTCCCTGTTTTGCCATGCAGATCAAAAAACTCAATCAGTGCGATATACTGGCCTCCGGGAAGTGCATTGTTTTTTTCGTCCAATCCATCCCACCTGAAATAGCCGCTTGTGCCACAGAGTGCATTGCGTACAAGCATTCTCACAACAAATCCCTGTACATTGAACAGGGTAATATTGCACACATAGCCGGGTTCCTGCAGCTGGTAAGCAATGGTTGTAAAATCATCCCTTCCGTCATTGTTGGGTGAAAATAACTGCGGACTGATTGTAACGGTTCCATCCAGCTGCGGGTAAAGACTCGCTTGTGAGTTCCGGTAAGTGGGCGTGCCGTATCCTGCCTTAGTAGCGGCGGAGTGCCAGTTTGCGGGATCCTGGGTGGGTTTGTTGAAACTGATCCTTTCCAATGCCACACCCTGCCTGTCGTCTATCAACTTGAAATGCCATTTCTCATCGTAACGCAGTTCATCAATCACTTTGCCTGCATTGTTTAAGAGCACCACCGTTCCTTTGTCATCAGGATATGAAGGCAGCGGCATTTCTATAACGGCTGCCGGATTCTTTACCAGATAATCTTGCTGAAGGATGGATGCATCCGCTGTTAGGACCAGGTATTCATCCGGAAATAACAACCTGCTTTCTGGTGCCAATTGATGCAGGTTGCCGATTGTATTCAGGCTTGAGCGATTGCCCATAAAAAGCTCTTTCAGATCGACGATGTTTTTGCTCCCGTTGTATACCTCCACATAATCCCCTCCACCGGGTTTTGGATTAAACAAGATCTCGTTGATGACGATGTCAGGCGTATCAACCCGGACCGCCAGTCCGGTTTTTACCGGATCAGCCGGCAGATTGAGATTGCCACTGCAATCCGGGACCTTTTTTGCTTCGACCGTATAGGGTTTGTTCTTTTGCAACGGGAGGTTCAGGAATAAGATCAGCTGGGTAAAAAGGGGTGAGACAGCCACAACACTGCGGGGAATACCAATCCCATCACTGACTTTGTATTTTTCAGCAACTGTTGCCGATGCACTATCAAGCGGTTCGTCGAAAGTAAGGACCAGCGACAAGCTATCGCGTGCATAAGATCGAAGAAGAACGGGCCCTTTACCATCCCGGTTAACTGCATCAACAGAGTTCTTTTTTCCTGGTGTGCCACCGCTTTCAGCCCTGCTTGCTGTCCAGTTGGAAGCACCACTGCAGGCGTTGGCAACATCCATCATCTCCAGCGTCCATCCGCCTTCGCTTTTCAATGCATTGCCGTACCATAGCTTGCTGTATGCCAGGGCATGGATCACCCTTCCATCGCCTGCCCGCAGGGTGAGCAGCTCTCCATCATTATCCAGCGAAGGAAAATTAGGGATGCCCAGGGTAGCCCCAAAAGAGGATAGCTGTACGCTTGCACTTGTACTGCAAAGGATCACAAAGCTATCCGGCTGCAAAACATAGCTCTGGTTAACCGTAGCGGTGCCGGTGGCATCTGAAATCTTCCAGCCATTTAAGTTCACCCCTTTGGATGAAACATTTTTCAGCTCTATAAATTCCACTTCGGGCAAACCGCGGACGGGAGAAGGATCAGCCATGATCTCATCTATCACCACATCATATCGGTTGACCTGCCCCGATGAATGGGCGCCACACAATAAAAGCAATAAACCATACAGCCAGCGCATCCAACTAAACTAATGCAAGCCCTGGTTTGGTAACAGGGTGAAATGACTGCTTTTTTGCTTTTGCAAGTTTTTTTTGGCAGATGTATTTCTATGGTTATTTTTGCGGCCGTGAAAACAATGATCATCAATACCAAGAAGCACAGCAAGATTTTCCTCCGCAGGGAAGGTGCGTGATTCTTGTATCAAGATACTCCGAAAAAGCCTTCCCACCCGGAAGGCTTTTTTGTTTGTTGTCACAAGCAGAAAACACATCATCATTTTAAACCATTCCAAACAATGAAAGTAGCAGTTGTAGGCGCCACAGGCCTGGTGGGTACCAAAATGTTGCAGGTACTTGCCGAAAGAAATTTTCCGGTAACCGAATTGATTCCCGTTGCATCTGAAAAGTCGATCGGCAAGGAAGTGGAATTTAAGGGCCGGCAATACCGGATTGTAAGCGCTGAAGACGCTATTGCCGCAAAGCCTTCGGTGGCCCTGTTTTCTGCCGGGGGCAGCACCTCGCTGGAATGGGCACCCCGCTTCGCGGAGGCCGGTATAACCGTGATCGATAACTCAAGTGCCTGGAGAATGGATCCTTCCAAAAAACTCGTGGTCCCCGAAGTGAATGCCGGGGTACTTACAGAGAATGACAAGATCATTGCCAACCCCAACTGTTCTACAATTCAAATGGTGGTAGCGCTTTATCCGCTGCACAAAAGATACAGGATCAAAAGAGTGGTTGTTTCTACTTATCAAAGCGTAACAGGTACAGGTGTAAAGGCCGTGAACCAGCTGATGAACGAACGCCAAAGTATCAAAGGCGAAATGGCTTACAAATACCCCATCGATCTGAACGTGATTCCGCAGATAGACGTCTTTTTAGACAATGGCTACACCAAGGAAGAGATGAAGATGGTGAATGAAACCAGGAAGATCATGATGGACGATTCTATCCGGGTAACTTCCACCACTGTACGCATTCCGGTGATGGGTGGCCATAGTGAAAGTGTAAACGTAGAATTTGAGCAAGATTACGACGTACAGGAAGTAAAAGACCTGTTGAGCCAATCAGCCGGCGTTGTGGTAACCGACAATCCTGCTGCACAGGAGTACCCGATGCCCATGGACGCACACGAACGCGATGAGGTATTTGTTGGCAGGATCAGAAGGGATGAAACGCAGCCGGCCACCCTCAATATGTGGATCGTAAGTGACAACTTGCGCAAAGGGGCAGCTACCAACGCTGTTCAGATAGCAGAGTACCTGGTTGAAAAAGGATTGCTGGCTGCCCAGTAACACTTATTCCAAAGCCCGGTTGATAAACTTCACCAGCGGCATCAGGGCCTCAAAAGTTTTTGTTACTTCATCAGACAGCGAAGCGCTCGTAAGCTCGCTGTCTGATAAGTCTTTGGTCGCGATCCAGCTTTTTAAACGCAGGTATTCTGCTGCAGGATTGTCTTTTTCATAACCCTTGGGCAAATTGACCAGCGTGAATTCTTTGTCTTTGCTCAGGTCGCCGTAAACAGAAACAAACCGCTTGGAGCCTACGATCTTGCTGAACTCATCAAAACAATAATCAATCTCCTGCCTGATCTTTTTTATATCTCCGGGCTCGGGCATCCAGATACCGCCCCCGGCGAAACTCGCCCCGGGCTCGCAGTGAAAATAGTAACCTGCAAAAGGAGACTTTTTCCCGCCCTTGCTGATAGAAGCACCCATATTTGTTTTGTAAGGCGATTTGTCTTTTGAAAACCGGACGTCGCGGTTGATCCTGAACAAACAGTCTTTCGCATTCAGAGAACGGATAGCTTCATCCTTCGGAGAAAGTTTTTGCAGAAGGGCAGCAACAAATTGTTCAAAGTCCTGCTTGGCAGCTTCGTAGCGTTGCCTGTTCCCGTCGAACCAGGGCTTGTTGTTGTTCTTATGTAAGTCCTTGAGAAAGGTGAGGGTGGAGTGTTGCAGCATACAGCTACAACAGCGTAAGGAAAAAACTGTTTAAATTCTTCCCCAGTTTTCGCCGCTTTTGATGCGGTAGAGCGTCATTTCGCTGACACTGTATTTATCCGCCAGCTGACGGATGGTTACATTCCTGTTCCGGCTGGTAAGTGTCTTTTTGATGGCTTTCACCTGGGTAGAAGTAAGCTTCAGTCCTACCGTTCTGTTTGCCTGTACCTGTTTGTACGCAATCTTGGCCGGACTGTTCTGCTGGTGGGCAATCATTTCTTCCAGACTGGCCCATTTCAGGTTCTTTACTGAATTGTCTGTTTTGTCGTGATTAAGATGAATCACGTATTTTTCTTTCACAGACTTTTTCTTCAGGAACAGCTTGGCTATTTCACGGTGGATATACAGTGTACCATTGTTACCCGGCCGGTGCAGATTCAAGGTCTTGTAACCGGTGGTCAGTGAGCCGTTCAGTAATTTACCGTCTTCGAGGATGTCTTCTGAGTAGCTGGCAATACGTCCTGTAGAGGATAATGCGTATTTTTTTCGGAGCTGTTTCCATCCCGGGAATTGCAGTGGCTTCCATATTTCGCCAGCAAGCTTTTTTATCATATCAAAGGTTTAATAATTGTTAAGCAAAACCAATACCAGCACTGGGTTTTTCTTAAACAGGGCTTATTCTTTCATCATCCGGATAAATTCTTCTTCGTTGATGATCCGGATACTTTGGATCTTTTTTGCTTTTTCCAGCTTTGAACCGGCATCTTCACCCACCACCAGAAAGTTAAGTTTGCTGCTCACGCTGCCCAGTACACTGCCTCCTTTTTCTTCTACCATGGTTTCTGCATCGCTTCTTTTGAGGGTAGGCAAAGAGCCAGTGAACATAAACGTTAGGTTCTGCAAATCACCGGTAGTGGAATGGGTAACCGTATTGCTGAAATTTAACCCCAGTTGTTCCAGCTCCTGCAACACGTGCAGGTTGTCGTCATTGCTAAAGAACAGGTAGATGCTGTTGGCTACTTTTACGCCTACGTCTTCCAGTTGTTGCAGCTGCTCGAGCGAATAGTTGCGGAATTCGAGCAGGTGGCTCACGGCGCCGGCAAGCGTTTTGGCCGTGGTTTCGCCTACATACCGGATGCCCAGCGCAAAGATCAGGCGGTACAGCGGCTGTGTTTTTGACTGCTCGATGGCTGCTTTGAGGTTGCCCACTGATTTGGGACCAAATCCTTCCAGTTCACCGATCTTATCATAGGGCAGGGTATAGATAGATGGGATGTTCACCAAAAAGCCCAGCTCAAAGAACTTCCGGATATTGGCTTCTCCCAAACTTCGTATATCCATTGCGTCTTTGCTTACAAAATGGATCATCCGCTCCAGCACCTGGGCCCTGCAGTTTACGTTCACACAGCGCCACACGGCTTCGTTTTCGGGTTTGGTAAGCTCATCGTTGCAGGCAGGGCATTGCCGCGGAAAGGGAATTTCCTGTTCACTGCCGGTGCGCAGCTCAGTCAGGGGTTTTACAATATAAGGGATCACATCGCCGGCCCTTTCCACCAGTACGGTATCCCCGATCAGGATGCCTTTTTCCTTTACCACGTCTTCGTTGAAAAGGGAAATAGAAGAAACTGTTACCCCGCTCACCGATACGGGTTCTATCTTGGCTACCGGGGTAACGGCCCCTGTGCGGCCTACATTGAATTCTACTTTCAACAGCTTGCTGGTGGCTTGCCTTGCCTGAAATTTATAAGCCACCGCCCAGCGCGGGTGGTGGGAGGTCATGCCAAGCTTTTCCTGCAACTGGATGTCGTTGACCTTGATCACCATGCCATCAACTTCATACAGCATGTTGTCTCGCCCTGCCTCGGCAACCGGACAAAAAGCAATCACTCCTTCAATCCCATCAAATACCTGCCGCTCCCGCATCGGACTGCGAAAGCCCAGGTCCCAAAGCATTTGCAGGGTTCCTCCATGGGTGGTGAGTGCCGGATGGACCTGGGCTGGGGCAAAATTTTCCGGTCGGGTATTCCCGTCAACGGACATACGCAGTCCGCCGGTGGTGGTATAATAGCTTACATGGTAAAAAAAAGCTTCCAGGTTCCGGCGCTTTACTTCCTGCGGATCTTTGATGCGCAACGAGCCGGAGGCTGCATTGCGGGGATTGGCGAAAGGCGCCAGGTGCTGGGCAGCCAGCTGTTCATTGTATTTGGTAAAATTGTTTTTGTTCATCAGCACTTCACCCCGGATCTCGATCTGCGCAATACCATAATCGGAGAACCGGGCTGTAAGCGGAACAGAGCGGATCTGGCGGATATTGGTGGTGATCTCATCGCCCTGTACGCCGTTGCCGCGGGTGGCAGCCCTTACCAGCACATCGTTCTCATAAATCACGGAAATACTTGCTCCGTCATATTTGGGTTCCACACAGTATTGTACGGCCGGCAGTCCGCTGGCCTCGCGGCATTTGCGGTCCCAGTCGTTCAGGTCTTCGGCATCGTAAGAGTTCTGCAATGACAGCATGGGAACCAGGTGCGATACAGTAGGGAAATCTTTTGTGAGCCCTTTGGCCACCCGCTGGGTCGGGGAGGTGGGAGAAACCAGTTCAGGATGGTCTGCTTCCAGTTTCTCAAGGGCTTTGAACAGCTGGTCATATTCGAAATCCGACACCAGGGGTTCATCCAAAATATAATACCTGTATTCATGAAACCGCAACACATCCCGGAGCAGTTCGACATCCCCGGTGGAAAGCGTTTTTTGGGTCTTTAAAAATTGGGTTGTCGATGCCTGCAACTGCTTTGTTCTTTCCGGGGAATACATGTTGTATATGGTTTGAGCGTGGTAAATTTATATACCATCTGCTAATTACCGTGTTTTTCTTTGCCTGCTGTTTTAAATGCCTTCAGGGCAGCAAGCAACAGGCATTTTGATCTTATTGGAAGAAAGCCGGTAATGAATCAATATATTTATTGTTTTCTATTCTGTTGAAACATGCATGTACAGGAAATAAAGCCCTTTTAATGCCGCAAAAACATCCCAACATCAACACCACCGGTTTGGAAAAGCTGGACGACAGCGTGCTAGCTGGCGTATCGGTCGATTGTGTCATCTTTGGATTTGATGAGAACGAGTTAAAGGTCCTGCTGATTAAGAGTGACCTGCCCCAGTACAAGGATCAATGGTCCTTGCTGGGTGATCTGGTGAACAACCAGGAAGACCTGGAGCAGGCAGCCTACAGGGTGTTAAAAGAACGGACGGGTATGGATGATGTATACCTGGAACAGGTACGGGCTTTTGGGGGCGTGAGCCGCCATCCTGCCGCCCGGGTCGTTACCATCGCTTATTGTTCGCTGCTCAATGTGCAGCACTATGAACTTGGTATCCGGGACAATGAATTGCACTGGCATGGGCTGCAGAACATCCGGGAAATGGCCTTTGATCACAAACAGATCCTGGATGTTTGCTACGGATGGCTGCAGAAACGGGTGCAGGAGCACCCGCTGGGTTTTAGCCTGCTGCCAAAAAAGTTTTCCCTCCGCGAGCTGCAGAACCTGTATGAAGCCATCACCGGGGCCAAACTCGACAGGAGAAATTTCCGCAAGAAATTTTTCTCGATGGACCTGCTCATTGATACGGGTGAATATGAAGCAGAGGTCTCACACCGGCCGGGCAAGTTGTACCGGTTCAACTATGAGAAGTATGAGAAAAAAGAAAGAAAGAAATGGTTTGGGATAGACTTCTGAAATCCCTCCTGCACCCAATTACCTGACCTCTTTCTGGTGATCGATCACAAACTGGATGATTTCTTCCAGGCTGGTATCAATTCTTGAAATCGCATCCTGTATGTCTTCGCGGCTTACCTGTGCAGCAAAGGCCAGGTTCTTCAGCTTTTTCTGGACGCTTTTTACATCCATTCCTTCATAACCCGTCGGGCGGATCAGGGCAGCTGCGTGTACAAAACCGGAAAGCTCGTCAAAGGTATAAATCATTTTATCCATGGCGTTTTCCGGCTCAACGCCAAAATGCCGCGGACCGTGGGAGGCAATCGCATGAATGATCTCCGGGTCTATATTCAGCTCTTCCAGTTTCTCAACGATGATGCGGCAGTGCTGATCCGGGTATTTTTCCCAGTCGGCATCGTGCAGCAGGCCGGCCAGTTCCCATTTCAAGGCAGTTTGTTCATCGGCACCTTCCCTTTCAAGTGCCCATGCCCGCATTACGGCTGCTACCTGCTTCATATGCAAACGGAGCTTTTCATTGCCTACCCACTTGTTTAGCAGGGCATGGGCTTCTTCAATCGGCATGGTATGACCTGCATTGGCAGGGTTTCCGAACTGGGATCTTCCAAGAGGTTGTATTGCTGACATAGAAATAATAATGGGGCGGAAAGATAAGGAACCGGAAGAAAAGAAGCGGTGCAATTCAGTTGTTGGGAAGTTATTCTGGGTATAAATAGTTCGTGTTCATAGGGTAATTTATTTCGGTGGTAAAATTTTGATTGGCTATCAATTGGTTGCAAGCATACGATAAAAATTTATATTTATAGCTGTTCTTTTCTCGCACAAATTATCCTTACCTTTGCGCCCTTATTAAAATTTTCTGCCGGGATAGCGGCAGGGTTATTAAAAGCAAATCAAACAATGAGCAAACTACATTTCACCACCAAACATGCGAACGAGGCTACCGTACAGCGTACCTGGTATGTTGTGGACGGTACTAATCAAACCGTCGGCCGCATGTGTGCAAAGATCGCGGCTGTTCTTCGCGGTAAGAACAAAGCCTATTACACGCCCCATGTAGACTGCGGCGATTATGTTATTCTCATCAACGCTGATAAAGTTGTCTTTACCGGTAACAAGATGGAAGACAAGGAATACATCACTTACTCGGGTTACCCTGGTGGCCAGAAAAGCGAATCAGCCAAAAGCCTGCTGAAGCGTCGTCCGGATGCGCTCCTGGAAAGAGCTATCAAAGGGATGCTGCCAAAAAATCGCCTGGGCCGCAAAATGTTTAAAAAACTGTTCGTTTATGCCGGCAGCGAACACCAGCATACCGCACAAAAACCGCAAACACTTAGTTTTTAATTGCTGGCTGGTACAGCCGGAGACCCTTCCGGAGGCACTAGCCTAAATCAAATACATACATGGAAAAGCAAAAAAATGCTGTAGGCCGTCGTAAAGAAGCTGTAACAAGAGTTTTCATCAGCAGGGGAGAGGGAAAGATCACGATCAATGACAAAGATTACAAAGATTATTTCTCGCTTGTATATCTGCAGAACCAGGTTGAGCTTCCTTTGAAAACAATCGAAGCAGCTGAAAAGTACGATGTACTGATCAATGCAACCGGCGGTGGTGTAAAGGGACAGGCTGAAGCAGCCAAGCTGGGTATTGCCCGTGCGTTGCTGCAGGTCAATCCTGAGTTCAGACCTGCCCTGAAAGCAGCTGGTTTGCTCATGCGCGACCCGCGCGGCGTTGAGCGCAAGAAACCTGGTCACAAAAAAGCCAGAAAGAGCTTCCAGTTCTCTAAACGTTAATCATTTTCTGATAGCCAGCTGCCAGGGCTGATGTTCAACTTTGGCAGCTCAACTATATCACCCTTCATACCAGGCCGGCAGCCCAGGCCGCTGGCAAAAAGCAAAAAAATGGAACAAACTACCTCATTACAACAGCAGCTGTTAGAAGCAGGCGTGCACTTTGGCCATTTGAAAAAGAAATGGAACCCCAAGATGCTGCCCTACATCTTTGCTGAGAAAAAAGGTATCCACATCATCGACCTGAACAAAACCACCGAATCTTTGCAGGAAGCTGCTTCAGCCCTGAAGCAGATCGCAAAAAGCGGTAAAAAGATCATGTTTGTGGCTACCAAAAAGCAATCGAAAGAGATTGTAACCGAATGTGCCCAGAAGGTAAACATGCCTTATGTTACAGAACGCTGGCTGGGTGGCATGCTCACAAACTTCAACACCGTTAGAAAGAGCGTAAAAAAGATGCAAAGCATTGAAAAAATGCTGGGTGATGGTTCTTTTGATAACATCACGAAAAAAGAGCGTCTTACGCTGAGCCGCGACAAAGAAAAAATGGAAAAGGTATTGGGTGGTATTGCCCAGCTCGGCCGTGTACCGGCAGCCCTTTTCCTGGTAGATATCGGCCATGAACACATCGCCCTTTCAGAAGCCAAGCGCCTGGGCATCAGCACATTTGGCATGGTAGATACCAACTGCGACCCGAACAAGGTTGACTTTGCTATACCTGCCAACGATGATGCTACCAAGTCCATCGCGATCATCACCAACTATATTACTGCTGCGATTGCAGAAGGACTGGCGGAAAGACAAGCTTCAAAAGATGATGATGTAGAAGAAGTAAACGACGAGAACGAAAAGAAAGCGGCCCGTTTGCAAGCGGAAGCAGAAGCGGAAGCAGCCCGCGGACGGGGGGGCAGACCCCGCAGTGGCGGCGGTCCCGGCAGTGGAGGCGGCGGCGGCCAGCAAAGGCGCCGTTCTTCCGGTCCCGGTGGTGGCGGAAACAGAAGGCCTGGCGGAAGATAATATCAGTCGTAAATTCAGCTACCTGCCTCACCAGTAGGATAACCGGCATCCTGTTACCAAACAGGTGCCTTGTTCCTGGAGCGGGTATACAGCGGATAAAAAATAAATATATGGACACAAACACACCTGTAAATATAACAGCTGCCGAAATCAACAAATTGCGGCAGCAAACCGGTGCAGGCATGATGGATTGCCGCAAAGCGCTGGTAGAAAGCAATGGCGATTTTGAGGCAGCCATTGATTACTTAAGAAAGAAAGGACAGAAAGTTGCCGCATTGCGCAACGACCGCGAAGCAAAAGAAGGCGTTGTGATTGCAAAAACAACTGCGGATAACAAGACAGGTTATATCATCAACCTGGCCTGTGAAACTGATTTTGTAAGCAAAAACGCTGAATTTGTCGCCTTTGCCCAGTCTATCATGGAAGTAGCGATTGCAAACAGCGTAAACAGCCTGGAAGAGCTCAATGCCGCCAAACTGGAAGGAGCTTCTGTTGCCGACAAAGTAAATGACCAGGTAGCGAAGATTGGTGAAAAAATCAGTGTAAGCCGCTTTGAGAAAGTAGAAGCAGAAAGTGTAGCTGCATATATACACGGTGCTTACAGAATGGGTGTTTTGGTTGGTTTAAACAAGAACAGCGCGGAAGCACTGGAAGCAGGTAGAGACGTAGCTATGCAGATTGCAGCAATGAACCCGGTGGCAATCGATGCCGACAGTGTTCCTGCTGAAGTGGTAGAAAGAGAAAGAGCAGTGGTTACAGAACAAATTTCTGCTGATCCTAAAATGGCTGGAAAACCGGCTGAAATGATCGCAAAAATTGCTGACGGAAAGCTCAACGCATTCTTCAAAGAACAAACCCTGACAGCACAGGCTTACGTAAAAGACGGTAGCAAAAGCGTAGGTGACTACCTGAAAAGCGTAGACCCTGCTTTAAAGATTGCTGTGTTTAAACGGGTTGCACTGGGTTAATAAAGTTGTTTCCGACATAGAAAAGAGGCAAGGACGTGTTCTTGCCTCTTTTTTTTATGTGCAGATCATGCACCGGGAAAGAGGAGATTCCGCAGCCTCAGCAAACGGCTATGTGCTTCCGAAAGTACCGGTTTCTGCATGGCATAGTTTTTAAATGATTAACCAGGTAATTCAATCATTCAACTTTAAAACTCTACGACTATGCCAGAAAGAAACCGCGGTATAGGAAGCGAAGGCCTTGAACAAGGCGGCCCTAACCTGGGTAACGATTACACCAGGAGCGATTTAAGTACAAGAGAAGCGGGAAACGCCCTTACTTCACCTGATACCTCTAGCCTGGGCGACAACGACCGGGACAAAGATTCTCTCAGCAAGAACGCATTGGATGCAGACAACGAAGAAAGCAGCAGCCTGGGAACCGATACAGATGATGAAGATGATTCAGACGATGATGAAGACCTGGATGATGACTATGATGATGAGGATCTGGTAGATGAAGATGATGATGAGGACGACGATGACGATGACGACGATACAGTATAAAAATCAGATAAAGGCCGGATACACCATCCGGCCTTTATTTTGGCCCTGCTTACCGGTTAATCTCCGATGCTCGTTCTTCTGTTCATTTCTTCAATCCGCTCCGGATCCTGCAACTTGGGTTGTTTTTCCCCTTCGCTCAAAGGACGTACTTCGTTGGCAGCCAGTTCTTCCTGCTTGTTTTGATCAACCGGCTCCGGTTCTGAGCCCATCTCGTTGTCTTGTATAGCTTGCGTGTCTGTTGTAGACACATTGGTGCGGTCAAAATCCAGGTCTTCATTGCCTTCACCAGCAGTGGTTTGATGTCTGTTTTCAGGATTCATATAGATTGGTTTTATATGTAACATAAAAGGTACAAAAATAATACCCTGCTAACAAGTAAATACCCAAAGCATCTTCTATGTTCATGTAGATAAAATTCTACAGGACTGCAGGGGTTAAACAGGAGGCAGAATTGAGCAGCGGGGCGTTAAATGGTATGAAAGGTTGATTCTCTATGTGAAGTGCCATTGTTTGCTCAACAAAGGAGATAATTTTGACCCTGTTATCTGCGACCAAGTTTACCGTTCCGTTGGTTGTTAGCTGCAGAACGGGATTTACTATACATTTTTCTCATGTGCAGGAACCACTTGCAGATAATGTTTTCATTAATAGCAATGTTCCTTTATTTTGATTTATGACAGGTGGTCTCTACCACCTGTTTTTATTTTTAGCTTGGCTAACGGGCAGAGGGCCGGGCCGGTACAAGCTGCCAGGTAAGCCTGCAAACTGAACTGGCTATTTTCCCGCTCATCTGATTGAATCATTGTATTTTTGACAACCTATCTTATCTGTAATAACCATGAAGTTACCCGCTGCTTTTGTGAAAGAGTCAGAGAACATCCATGTTGTAGTAGAGTGCACGCGTGGAAGTCACCACAAAATAAATTACGATCCTGCGTCTGAGATGTTCAAGCTTTCTGAAATTTTTCCCGCCGGTGTTGTATTTCCTTTTGAATTTGGTTTTGTTCCGCACACAAAAGCCGATGACGGTGATCCGTTTGATGTGATCCTCCTGGCAGACGATCCCCTGTTTACCGGGTGTTTGGCGGAAGCACGCCTGATCGGTGTTATTGAAGCCGAGCAGACCGATGAAGGCAAACGCATCAGAAACGACCGGGCCATTGCCGTGGCAGTTGAGTCGAAGCAGTACAAGAGTATCAAGACGATGGATGAGCTGGACAAAAATTTTGTGGATGACATGGTTGATTTTATTGCAGCTTACCAGAAAAGAAGTGAGCACCATTTTACACCGCTGCGCTTCTCAGGTCCGGAGCGGGCTGTGGAACTGATAAAGGAAACCATTTGGTCCCCCTTCTTTGTTTAACGTAACAAGAAACTGATACTGATTAACGTACAAGATAAAACCAGGCATATGAAGCTTTTTCTGATCGGGTTTATGGGTTCGGGAAAAACACACTGGGGAAAACTGCTGGCTGAAAAAATGAACCTGCCTTTTTTTGACCTGGACGCCGTGATTGAACAAAAGGAAAAAGCCACCATTGCCGACATTTTCGCTGAAAAGGGGGAGGAGTTTTTCCGGTATGCTGAAAAAGAAGTCCTGGAAAAACTGGTTGCTGCAAACAAGGACTTTATTATTTCCTGCGGTGGAGGCACCCCCTGTTTTTTTAACAACATCGGATTTATGAAACAAAAGGGGTTGGTGATCTGGTTGAACACGCAGATAGATACCCTGGTTGGCCGCTTGTTAAAGCAAAAAAACAGCCGGCCTCTGCTCAAAGACATTGCAGACAGGGAAATAAAGCAATACATCGTTTCAAAGATCCTGCGGCGCAGGTTGTATTATGAACAGGCAGACATTATGGTCCATGAAGAGACCTTGTCAGTTGATACATTTGCAGAAATTATTGCAAATGCATAAATCCTTTCTGCTTATTGCTGCAGTATTGGGCGCTATATCCGTAGCCCTCGGTGCTTTTGGTGCACACGGACTCAAAAAAATCCTGCCGCCTGAATCTATCCTTACTTTTGAAACCGGCGTACGATACCAGTTCTATCACACTTTTGCTTTGCTCGCCGTTGCGATCTTATTTGACAAGGTCCAGGGCCGATTTCTCTTGTGGTCGGGTTATTCTTTTCTGGCTGGCATCATCCTGTTCTCCGGCTCACTTTATGCCCTGGCGTTTATACAGGAATCAGGCAATGTGGGCCTGCGAAAGCTCGGCATCATTACTCCTTTTGGCGGACTGTTCTTCATCGCAGGCTGGCTCTTGCTGGCAGCTGCCGTGTGGAAGAACAATCCTTGATGCTTCTCTTCGGATAACCCGGGTTTTTCTGCAAGGCCCCCTGTTTTCATACAGCGGCATGGTTTCAGTTGTCCCGAAAAAGAACCGGGTCCTGCGGCCCGCAGGCTGGCAAAGGCTGCTAAAAATTGCCGCGGATAAATGTGCAAATTGAGGCACCTGAGTCTGCTTTGGCAGTCTTTCTATAATCTTATCTTTGTGGATATGGCAAACAAAACCAAGTCAAAAAAGAGCCAGCCGAACCCTGCCATTTTGAAGAAGGAGAAGGAAGAATCTGTTGCAGTAAAAGAACTGGTGAAGGATGAACGCACCCATAAGATATTGGGAACCACCAGTATCCTGATTGCCGTATTTCTTTTTATCGCATTTACATCTTACTTGTTTACCTGGCGCGACGACCAGGCCAAGGTATTTCAGGGCCCCTCTATTTTGTTCTCTTCCCACAACAAAGCAAACAACCTGCTGGGCAACCTGGGAGCTTATATTTCGCATGAATTTATCTTCAAGGGATTTGGTTTGGCCTCTTACCTGTTCTGCACATTTTTCTTTACTACAGGGGTGAACCTGATGCTCGGAAAAAAGATATTTTCCATCTTCCGGAACCTGCGCTATATCATTATCGGATTGCCATTTTTAAGCGTTTGCCTGGCTTTTATTACAAAGGGCAATGAATTTCCCTGGGGTGGGGCAGTAGGAGAGGTAAGCAGCGACTGGCTGAGCAGGTTGCTCGGTCCGCTGGGCGCAGCTGTGCTGTTGTCAGCAGGCGGACTGATGTATATTATCTGGCGCTTTAATCCGGTATTCAGCATGCCTCGTCTGGCAAAGCAACCTGTTGCGGATAAAGTGGCATCCGGTGAGCTGCAGGAGGAGGAAGAGGAACTGGAAGAAGAGGAAGAGGTCAAGTTGTTTGTAGAACAACCTGCACCGGCCCGGAACGGAAGCCGCAAGGTGAATTCTGTCAAAGAAGGAGGAGCCGTGGTTGTTTTGCCACCTGCTTACGATGAAGAAAAGGACAAGCCCATCAACAGTTTCAAGGTCGTAGAGCGGGAACAAGCTTCCCGGCAAGCAGAAACAGAAGCAGATGACGAAGATGAGTCTTTTTCTTCGCCCGTTTTTACAAAGCCTGTAGAGCAAGCACCTAAGAAGACCCAGGTTAAGGAGCATCCCAAGCTGGATCTGGAGATCAAAAGGCAGCCCCTTGCCAAAGAGGAAGAAGAAGAGGTAACAACCGCTGGTGCACAGGCTGCGCCCGTTGATCTGTACGAGCCTACGCTGGACCTGCGTGATTACAAATACCCATCACTCGATTTATTTGAAACCCATGGCAGCGAAAAGATCATCCAGGATGCAGCGGAGCTGGAGGCCAACAAAAACCAGATCCTCAATACGCTTAAGAACTACGACATTGCCATTCAAAAAATATCCGCTACCGTAGGACCGACCGTTACCCTGTATGAGATCGTTCCTGCAGCGGGCGTCAGGATATCAAGGATCAAAAACCTGGAAGATGACATTGCGCTGAGCTTGGCGGCCCTGGGTATCCGCATCATCGCGCCCATTCCGGGTAAGGGAACCATTGGTATAGAAGTTCCCAATGTGAAAAAGACGGTGGTCAGCATGAAAACCCTGCTTGCTTCCGAAAAGTTTCAGAACAACACCTTCAACCTGCCAATAGCCATTGGTAAAAAGATCGACAATGAGAATTTTATTGTAGATCTGGCTTCCATGCCTCACCTGCTGATGGCAGGGGCTACCGGACAGGGTAAGTCGGTTGGGTTAAACGCCATTCTTGTTTCTCTTCTTTATAAAAAACATCCTTCACAGCTGAAGTTTGTACTGGTTGACCCCAAGAAAGTAGAGCTAAGCATCTATCGCGTGATCGAGTATCACTTCCTGGCAAAGCTGCCGGGTGAGGAAGAGTCGATCATCACAGATACCAAGAAGGTGATCCATACCCTGAATGCCCTGTGCATCGAGATGGACAACCGCTACGACCTGCTTAAGGAAGCCGGTACGCGCAACATCAAGGAGTACAATGAGAAGTTTATCAAGCGCAAGCTGAACCCGCAAAAAGGGCACCAGTACCTGCCCTTTATTGTATTGGTAATTGATGAATTTGCCGACCTGATCATGACAGCCGGAAAGGAAGTTGAGATGCCTATCGCCCGGTTGGCGCAGCTTGCCAGGGCAGTCGGTATTCACCTGATCATCGCCACACAGCGCCCGTCTGTAAATATCATTACAGGTACCATCAAGGCCAACTTTCCGGCCCGCATCGCTTTTAAAGTGTCCTCAAAGATAGATTCACGGACCATCCTGGATACCGGCGGTGCCGAGCAGCTGATCGGTAAAGGAGACATGCTCATCTCTTACAACGGAGAAATCACCCGCTTGCAGTGCGCTTTCGTGGATACCCCTGAAGTAGAAGAGGTAACAGAATTTATTGGTAACCAACGGGGCTATCCGCAGGCATTCCTCTTACCGGAATACGTGGATGAAAAAGAACTCGAAGGAAAAGATTTCGATCCTACCGACCGCGATCCGCTTTTTGAAGAAGCGGCCAAGCTGATCGTGCAAAACCAGATGGGCTCCACTTCCTTGTTGCAACGACGCATGAAACTAGGCTATAACCGGGCCGGCCGGCTGATGGACCAACTGGAAGCCTTTGGAGTAGTAGGTCCTAACCTCGGAAGTAAGGCACGGGATGTGCTTATAAAAACAGAAGCTGACCTGCAACAGCATCTGAGCGACATACCTTAACAGCCCTTTATCATATTTGTGGCGGGGATTGTCGTCAGAATGGACTGTTCTTTTTAGCCATCTGTACAAAATTTTAAACACGTAAAGCCAGTAACATGAGGAAAAACGCGATCCTGTTTGTCTTGTTTTTTTGCGCAACTGTAATTGCTGTAGGCCAAACCGGCAGTGATCCTGAAGCAAAGCAGATCCTGGATAAGGTGAGCGCCAAGTTCAAAACCTATAAAGCCGTTCAATCAGCTTTTAACCTGAAGGTAGAAGATGCAAAAGGAAAGCTGCAGGGCAATAAAACCGGAACCGTATTTATGAAAGGGCCCAAGTACCGCGTCACCATGCAGGGACAGGAAATTTTTTGTGATGGAAAAAATGTATGGACCTACGATAAATCTTCCAATGAAGTAACCATCACCAAGGTTGACCCCACGGCCACAACGATCACACCGCAGAAACTTTTTACCAATTTTTATGACAAGGATTTTCTTTACAAACTGAATGGAGAAAAAAAAGTAGGTGCCAAAACCATCCAGGAAATCGAAATGACACCGACCGATAAAGGCAAGACCTTTCACAAGGTGTATGTGTATGTAGACAAGGGTACACAGGCCATCTACAGTGCCTCAATCCTGGAAAAAAACGGCAATAAATACACGTATACAGTTAACTCCATGAATGGAAATGCTGCTGTAAACGACAACCAGTTTGTATTTGAAAAAGCCAAGTATCCCGGCGTAGAAGAAGTTGATCTGCGGTAAGCAAATCTATTCTTCCCCATTCCCCCATCTGAACGTATCAATCCGGATGCCCGCCAGATCGAGGATCCTGTCTGCCACAGTTGCCGCCACTTCCTGTATTGTTTTTGGTTTGCTATAAAAGGAGGGGGTGGCGGCACATATGATACCCCCTGCCATGGTAAGGGTTTCCATGTTTCTGATATGGATCAGGTTGTAAGGCGTTTCCCTGACCGCACAAATCAGTTTTCTTCTTTCTTTTAAAATCACATCTGCTGCGCGGGTAATTAAATCATTGGAAATGCCGTAGGCAATCCTGCCTAATATACCCATTGAGCAGGGTACAATAATCATTGTATCGTACTGACCTGAGCCGGAGGCAAATGGGGCGGTAAAATCACGCAAATGGTATTGTTTAAAAGGGTAGTCTGCATACGCTTCATTCTCTAATTCACCCTTCCAAACCTGGGCTGCGTTGTCTGTCATTACAAGGGAGACCTCTGACCACTGGCTGGGCACAGACAAGAGTTTATCGAGTACCAATTGCGCGTAAATAGCTCCGCTGGCACCTGAAACTGCAACAACGATTTTGTGCATGAGATAGATATTTGCTTCTAAGCGGGTTTTAAAACGGCCCAATTTACGGTGCCGGTACGTAAGTATAAATAATCATTTGGCTGTGCAACCAATCTTTACAACTGTGTGTCTGTAGGGCAGGTTTTTCATAGGATATTGGATTTTAAACGGGGCTGGATGTCTATCCGGGCCCTTTTTTATGCCGTGTAGAAGGAGAAAATAAGAGGAGGATGATAGAAAATGCCTAGGGAAAGATCAGGGTAAGTACTTAGGCGAAAATTGATCCGCATCAATTTCATGGAATTATAACCAAACTTTTTTTTGAATAGATTCAATGTTTCAACTCGAACATTTACCTTCGAGTTTTCATAGGATAAGGTTTAATGGTTAATGGTATTTGATTAGTGCGTCCCGCCGTATGGCGGGATTTTCTTTTTTACCCCTGGCAGCTTACAAGGCCTCTGCCATATCGGGGATTTCCTTTGACTTGTAAATACCGGCGTCCAGCTTTTTCTTGGTTTCTGAAAAAGCCTGCAGGGTCAATTCAATGTCTTCGTCTGTGTGAACGGCGGTAGGTATGATCCGGTAGATGATCTGTCCCCTGGGAATAACAGGATATACGACGATAGAGCAAAATATATTGTAATACTCGCGGAGGTCGAGGATCATGGCGGTGGCTTCAGGTACATCGCCTTTCATGTAAACGGGGGTAACAGGACTGTTTGTTTTTCCAATGTCGAACCCTCTTTCTTTGAGTCCATTTTGAAGTTTTCTGACATTGTACCAAAGTTTTTCCTTGAGCTCGGGCATGGTTTTCAGCATTTCCATGCGCTTGAGCATGCCTTCTACTACAATCATGGGCAAGCTCTTGGCAAATATCTGGGAGCGGGTATTATAGCGCAGGTAGGACAACACGTTTTTAGGACCGGCGATAAAAGCGCCGATACTTCCCATTGATTTCACGAAGGTGGAAAAATACAGGTCAATTTCGTCCTGGCATCCCTGTTCTTCCCCAACGCCAGCACCGGTAGGGCCCATACAACCAAAGCCATGTGCATCATCGATCAAGATCCTGAAGGGGTATTGACTTTTAAGCGCAACGATTTCTTTCAGCTTGCCCTGGTCGCCTGCCATTCCAAACACACCTTCCGTGATGAGCAGGATGCCGCCATTTGTTTTTTCGGTCATCTTTACGGCCCTTTGCAGCTGTTTTTCGCAGTCTTCCACATCGTTGTGCTTGTATGCATAACTATGGCCCAGATGGAGCCTGATGCCGTCTACAATGCAGGCATGGCTTTCTGCATCGTACACAATTACATCGCGTCTGTTTACCAGTGCGTCGATACAGCTCATGATGCCCTGGTAGCCGAAGTTGAGCAGCATGGCATCTTCTTTATGTAAGAAATCAGCAATCACTGTTTCAAGCTCATCATGCAAAACACTGTTTCCGCTCATCATGCGGGCGCCCATCGGGTAGCCCATTCCCCAGCGTTCGGCTGCCTCTGTATCAGCTTTTCGCGCTTCGGGATGGTTGGCGAGGCCGAGATAATTATTCAGGCTCCATACTATTTTCTCCTTTCCCCTGAAAAACATCCTGTTTCCCAATTCTCCTTCCAGCTTGGGAAAAGTAAAATATCCGTGAGCCCGGCTCATGTGCTGGCCGATTGGCCCTCCGTCTTTTACAAGCTTTTCAAATACGTCTGCCATGGTATAAAAATGATTGACAATTTAAATGAAGCTAAGGTAAAGGAATAATGGTTTAATAAAAAAAGGCTGTCTTGAAAAGACAGCCTTTAAGAGCAAAGAATGATAGTTTTTAGTAGTCGTTGCGTCTGTTGAAACCGCCACCGCTGCTTCTTCCGCCACCACTTCCGTATCCGCTTCCGCCGCTGCGGCTTCCGCCTCCGCCATAGCCGCCACGGCTTCCGCCGCCGCCGCCGCTACCGAAAGTTTTTTTCTTGTAACCACCACCGCCGCCTGAAGCGCCGCCTTGTTTAGGCTGTGATTCGTTTACAACGATGTTGCGGCCTGATACTTCAGTACCGTTCAAACCGTCGATGGCTGCCTGGCCTTCGCTGTCGTTTGTCATTTCAACGAAGCCAAAACCTTTGCTGCGGTTGTTGTTGAATTTGTCTGTAACAATTTTTGCAGAAGTTACTTCACCGTAGGGGGTGAATAAGTCTTGTAAATCCTGCTCAGTCATTGTCCAACTGAGGTTTCCGACGTAAATGTTCATCTTTTTTTGTTTAAATAATGAAAGGAAAAACCATAATGAAACACAGTACCAATGAACCAGAGAAACATTTACTTGAAACGCTCAGAGAACAATTGTTACACTGTAATGATCATTAAAGGCCGTACGAAGATATAAATTTGTTAATAATATACTCAAAATCTAAAAAAATATTTTGAGTATTACCAAGAAAATCAATCGGTTTCAGCCGGCTAGGCCTGCTCACCTTTTACTTCAAAGTCGATCTCCGTTGTATTGTTATTGCCAAAATCGATGGTTGCTTTGTAGGTACCCAGTTCCTTGATGTCGTCGCTGATGTGGATGCGTCTGCGATCGATGTCAAAGCCTTTTTGGTCTTTGATAGCCCGTGCAATCTGCAGCGAAGTAACGCTGCCAAAGATTTTGCCTGAAGTACCGGTTTTCGCAACGATCTGTAGGGGAGAAGCTTTCAGCACTTCTGTTACCTTGTTGATCTCGGCCAGCATTTTTTCTTCTTTCTTGCGCAGCTGCTTGTTTTTTTCTTCCATTTGTTTCAGGGAAGAAGGACTTGCTTCTACTGCAAGCTTTTTAGGAATCAGAAAATTCCTTGCATAGCCGTTTTTTACGCTTACCAGCTCGTTGACGCCACCCAGGTTGTCAACATCCTGAATTAATATTACCTGCATGGGTTCCTCCTTATTTTAGTAGATCGGTTACGTAAGGCAATATTGCCATCTGGCGGGCTTTTTTTACTGCCTCGGCTACCTTGCGCTGGTATTTCAGCGAGTTGCCGGTGATTCTGCGGGGCAGTAGTTTCCCCTGCTCGTTCAGGAATTTTTTCAGGAACTCCGCATCTTTATAGTCGATGTATTTGATCCCGAACTTTTTGAAACGGCAGTATTTTTTCTGTCTTTTTTCGGTCTTGATCGCCGTTAAATACTTGATCTCGTTTGTCTTTGCCATTGTTAGCTCTCCACTTTTTCGTTGGATGTAGGTACACCACTTCTCTTTTTGGCATTGTACTCGACGGCGTATTTATCGAGTGCAGTGAACATGTGACGCATGACATTGTCGTCACGCAGAAGCTGGATTTTCAGCTTCTCATTGAAGTCGGATGGCGCTTTGTATTCCGTTACCCAGTAAAGACCAGTGGTCTTTTTGTGGATCGGGTACGCCAGTGATTTTAATCCCCATGGGTTGGTGTGCACTACTTCTCCGCCATTGTCAGTGACCAGATCAGTATATTTTTTCTGAATCGAAGTATACTCCTCTTCAGAAAGCACAGGGGTAAAAATCACCATCAATTCGTAATTGTTCATTTCCCTGTTTTTGTTTAAAAAATAAAATTTCCGTATAGGAATAATTTCTGCTACGGGGGTGCAAAGGTATATAATTATCTGTTTCTGCCAAAGAGATTCTAAAGGGCGGGAGACACAGCAGAAGGAAGACTTTTAACGGGATCGATAAAGAATTTTTCAAAGCAAGGAAACAGTTTTTTAACCCGCAGAGTAAAGGAAAGCACTTAGATTTGCCTGGAAGAGTTGCTGATCCATCCCTGAAGAACCCACCCACCGGCGATCGCTTGCGTTCCGAATGTTCAAAATCAACTGTTACATGCATAAATTTTTACCTGCTGCTTTCTGCAGTTTACTGGTGCTTTTGTTACACCTTAGCCTGTCTGCGCAAAATTTTACGGCTGTTTATACATTTTCAGGAGTGGTAAGCGGAGCAGGAGGCAAGACCGATCCAACGCCTGTTCCGACAGCCACAGGTATTAGCTTTGGCAGTTTTCATGTAGTAGGGAATCCCAACACGAACCCCAATGCCAGTGGGCGCTTTAGCTTCCAGGGCTGGCCGCTGACTTCTACTATTAACCTAACTGAATACTATGAGGTAATTATTACGCCTCAAGCCAACTATTCCCTTTCTCTGGATACCATGACGTTTACAGTTCAGCGATCGGGTACAGGCATTTCCCAGTTCGCTGTGCGTTCGAGTGCAGATAACTACAATTCGAACCTTCCGGCAAGCTTTGGAGGAAGCGAGCTTACAGTTGAACCAGGCAATATTTTTAAACTCGTAAGCACATCAACCACAACTGCAATCGCCAATTGCAAGATCGCTTTTAACCTGAGCAATGCCACCACGCCCGATACAATCCGGTTCTATGGTTGGGGAGCAAGCGCTGCTGGCGGTACTTTCAGCCTGAACAGGGTGCAGTTTGCCGGGGCTGCCAGTGCAGCAGCCGGAACTCCCTTGCTTACACTCGATACGAATGCATTGCGTTTTCCTTCTACGCCCGTTGGTCAAACTTCTGCCCCCCTGCAGTATACAATCAAAGGCACCAGCCTTTCTGCTCCCATTACTGTAACGAGTTCGGGGCCTTACACTATTTCAGGTGCTGCAAACGGATCATATAGTACTTCTCTCGAGCTGGCACCAGAAGATGTGGTTTCGCCAAAAACGGTGTTTGTAAAGTTTTTGCCAACTGCTGCCGGAGCTTTGAGTGGTACCATCGCAAACAGCAGTACAGGGGCAGCCACGTTAAACGTTTCCGTGAACGGACAAGGCATTGATCCCGCGAACCTGAGCTTTAATTTCAATACCTGTACTGCATTGGGCCAGCCGGGAGGCGGATTTATATCGTACAGCGTTACCGGAACACAGGCTTTTGCCTGCAGCCAGTTTGGAAACAACAGTACCAATGGGGTTGATATAAACGGCTACTCGGGCGGAGCCGTAGAAAACGAAGACTGGCTGATTTCGTCTCCGCTTGCGATTGGTGGAGTTGCTACACCTATTCTGAACTTTTACAGCCGGGTGGAATTTGCAGGCCCTATCCTGCAGTTGCTGGTCTCCACAAGTTACGATGGTTACAGCGATCCCCGGAATGCAACCTGGACCGACCTGCAGGCAGCCTTTCCAACTGTACTCAATACGTGGACACTGACAGATGGAATCAACCTCTCTGCTTACAAATCCTCTCCCCGTCTTTTTATCGCCTTTAAATATATTTCCTCACCTGAACTGGGTGCGGCCCGCTGGACCCTGGATGATGTAAATATCAGCGACCGCTCAAAACTGTTATCAGCGGGCGCTTCTGCCCTTAACTTCGGAGAAGTATCAGCTGGCAGCAATTCAGCTTCACAAACATTCAGCCTGCAGGGCTTTGGTTATGGTGATGTCACCGTTTCTGCTCCGGAGAGTTACCAGCTTTCCCTGGACAATACAGCATTTTCTGCTTCAGTCCTGGTCAGTGCAGCTGCCCTGCAGAATGGTACGCCTGTTTATATCCGGTTTGCCCCTGCATCAAAGGCTTTGAAAATTGAAGGAAGGCTAAGATTCACAGGCTCGGGACTTGACTCTTCTATCATCCTGCTTACTGGTTCATCTTACCCGAAAGCAGAAACATTTGATGTGGGTGCGTACAACCTCAGCTTCTTTGGCTCGAACTCTACCAACAACCCGACGCCGCAAAAGATTACCACCCAAATCGACAATATTTCTACGGTGTTCCAGCATCTTAACCTGGATGTAGTTGGTGTGGAAGAAGTATCCAGCGATAGTGCCATTGGTATGCTGATGTCAAAGCTCCCCGGCTATGGAGCCGTGCTGTCTAACCGGTGGTCTTATTCATTCAACCCGCCTGATCCTACTTTCCCACCACAAAAGATCGGGTTCATCTACAATGCGGCAACAGCACAATTGGTGGAGCAAAGGGTTATGATGGAAGGGTTGTTCGACAGTTTGCGTAACAACCAGGCAACGCTGCCAGGCTATCCCGATTCCGCGTCCCATTTCTGGTCGTCCGGCAGGCTGCCTTTTATGGCTACATTCGATGTTTCAATCGGGGGCAAAACCAAACGTGTGCGGGTGATCGACATTCATGCAAAATCCGCTTCTGATGTGACCAGCTACAACCGGCGTGTATACGATGTTCGTGTTTTGAAAGATACACTTGATACTTACTACAAAGACGACAATATCATTCTGCTCGGTGACTACAACGACAGGGTAGCAGGTTCTATCTATGCGGGCGGTGTTTCTCCTTACAGGGCATTTGTTACAGACACAGCCAATTACGGCGCCGTTACTTATCCGCTGGATTCCGCCGGAAAAGTCAGCTTTATCAGCGGTACAGGACTGATTGACCACATCATCATCTCCAACGAGTTGAAGAAAAATTACATCAGCAATTCAACCGATATCGAAGATGCCAGAACTTATATTTCCGGGTACAATGCAAATTCGGCTTCCGATCACCTTCCTATATTCACCCGCATGACGCTGGTTGACCAGGCCCTCCCTGTTAAGCTCAGCCGGTTTGAAGCAGCAGCCCAGGGCAGCCAGGTTTTGCTAAACTGGAAAACCGACCAGGAAACAAATAACGCTTACTTTATAGTAGAAAGATCAGCCGACGGCAGAACGTTCTATCCCCTCGGAAAAGTAACAGGGGCCGGAACAAGCAGCGTACCGCACAGTTACGGGCTGACGGATTCCCTTCCGCTGCCAGGTCTAAACTATTACCGCCTCCAGCAGGTAGACCTGGATGGAAAAAAGACCCAGTCCAACACACTCCTGGTAAAGTTGGGCACCCAGCCGGCTGGTCCGTCCCTCTTCCCCAACCCGGTGAAAAATTACCTGTCTATCCAGGGAGGAGTTGCACTGGCCAGCTATACGGCCCGGGTAAGCACACTGGATGGCAAGCTGGTGGCAGAGGCCAAAGGAACGATCAGCCAGATCAACGGGATCCTGAATCAGCGTGTCGGCAGCTTCCAGCCCGGTATGTACGTTATTTCCCTGCAGGGCGCCGGCAGCCGGAGCAATCTCAAATTTGTAAAAGAGTGAATTTTCTTTCTCTATTTATCAGCATGGCAGGGCGATTTTCTCTATATCTGCCATGCTGATTCCTTGTTTTCTGCCATTTTTTCTGCATCGCAGGCCTGTAGCGCGTCTGGCACCCGGTTTGACAAAGAGGCTTACAATCTGTTCATAATTAAATTTTTAAAATATGGCAACAGGAAATATCCGCGTTCAGACCGAGAACATCTTTCCTATTATCAAAAAATTCTTGTACAGTGATCACGAGATCTTTATCCGTGAGCTGGTCAGCAATGCAGTAGATGCGACCCAGAAGCTGAAAACCTATTCTTCAATCGGGGAAGCCAAAGGAGAATTGGGTGAGTTAGGCATTGAGATCAGGCTGGATGCTGAAAATAAGACCTTGACGATCGCAGATAAGGGGATCGGGATGACGGCTGAAGAAGTAGACAAATACATCAACCAGGTTGCCTTCAGCAGTGCGGAAGAGTTCCTGACCAAATACAAAGGACAGAACGGCGCCAATATCATCGGTCATTTCGGGTTGGGATTTTACAGCTCATTCATGGTGAGCGACCGCGTAGAGATCGTTACCAAGAGTTTCCGCGAAGATGCCAAAGCCGTGCGCTGGGAATGTGACGGCAGCCCGGAATACACACTCGAAGAAACCGAGAAAGCAGAAAGAGGCACCGACATCATCCTTCACATCAACGAAGAAAGCCAGGAATTTTTAGAAGCCGACAGAGTAAAAGGCATCCTGGAAAAATTCTGTAAATTCTTACCTGTTCCTGTCTCTTTCGAAGGCAAACAGATCAACAATACCAATCCGGCCTGGACAAAAAAGCCGGCTGATCTCACAACCGAAGACTATCAGAATTTCTACAAGGAACTTTATCCTTTCAGCGAAGCGCCCTTGTTCTGGATCCACCTGAATGTAGATTATCCGTTCAACCTCACCGGTATCCTTTACTTCCCCAAGATCAAGCAGAGCTACGAAATTCAAAAAGACAAAATCCAGCTCTACAGCAACCAGGTTTTTGTTACTGATGAGGTAAAAGACATTGTACCGGAATTTCTCATGCTCCTGCATGGCGTGATAGACTCGCCGGATATACCGTTGAACGTTAGCCGAAGCTATCTGCAAGGTGATCCAAACGTAAAAAAGATCAATGCGCACATCACCAAAAAAGTAGCAGACAAGCTGGAAGAAATGTTTACAAAAGACCGGCCTTCCTACGAAGAAAAATGGGAAAGCCTGGGCTTGTTTGTAAAGTACGGCATGATGACCGACGACAAATTTCTTGACAAGGCAAACAAGTTTCACATCTTTGAAGATGCCGTAGCAGAAGGTGATAAAAAGCGGTTCTACACCCTTGATGAGTACAGAACAGAGACCGAAGCGCTGCAAAAAAACAAGGACGGCAAACTTGTGATCATCTATACCACCGACCCGGTACAGCAGGATGCATATATCCAGCAAGCTGTTCGCAAGGGATACAAAGTGGTAAAAACAGAAACGCTGGTAGATGCTGCATTCCTGAACCAGATGGAGATGAAGTGGGATAGCGTGCATTTTACCAGGGTAGATGCAGACATCGTAGATAACCTGATCGACAAAGCCGACGCTACCACAAGTGTGCTGTCAAGCGAAGACGAAACAAAATTAAAAGAGCTGTTCAATGTACAGAATGCCGGACTGCATGTAACGGTAGAAGTCAAAGGCCTGAGTGCTGATGCATTGCCGGTTGTTGCGACCCGTCCGGAATTTATGCGGCGGATGAAAGACATGGCTGCAGTAAGCGGTTCGATGGGCGGATTTTATGCAAATATGCCTGATGAGGTAACCATTACTGTAAACGGCAACCATCCTATTTACCAGCAAATTCTCAAAGAAGAAAACGGGGAAAAGCAGGAAAAGCAGGTTCGCAACCTGGCCGACTTAGCCCTCTTATCGCAAGGATTGCTGAAAGGGGTTGACCTCACCGCGTTTATCGGCAGAAGCGTTGAGCTGATGGAGCAGGATAAAAAAAGTCCGATCATTACATTATAAGATAGAAACCATTATCTGAAAAGCCTGTAGCGTGGTCAAACACCTACAGGCTTTTTTAATATGGAGGCTTCCACAAATTCCATTTTTTGTATATAGTATACTTCTTCAAAACCTGCCTTTAAGAAAAGGGCCTTGTGCTGCGGATTCAGATACACAACAAACAAAGTTCTCGGGTGGTGGTAAAAGCTTTCCTGCAAATTTTTTAATACCTGGGCCATTACGATCTGATCAAACGGATTGAAAAAATAAATGGTATCCATCTCTTTTTCAAAACGGTATTCTGCTGCATCGGCGCAGATGATCCGGCAGTGCACAGCTGGGAAGTCTGTTTGAAGTTTTTTGCAATTGTATTCTGCTTCCCTGCACAAGTCGCGGGCAAAATCAACACCGGTTATGTAAACAAAACCATAGTGGGCAGCAACGGTTAAGGCGCGGCCCTTTCCACATCCCATATCAACAAATGATTTGCCCTGGTGCAGGGTGCGCAAATGCCCGAATAAGTTTTCCAGCAGGAAATAGCTGGCACCCTGGTATATTTCAGCATGCTGCAGGTTGTTGCCGGTAACGGCAAGCCCGGTCAGTGAGTTGAGTCTTGATGTGTTGAGTTTGTATTTACTTTCTCCCCTTATTTCATGATACATGGTAAAAAGAGCCAGCCGCCCGTTCCAGTTCCACATGATATAAAAGAAGTAGCGGATATAGTACAGGTACTTTAGCATTCAGACAGGCGGAAGTCGATGACTTTTAGCTGGAGGTGCTTTTCATTGTTCCAGTCGTTTTCATCCAGGGTATAAACAACATCGATGGGTTTTTGCAGCTGGAGCAGGGGGAACTTGCCCGCCAGGTTAAATCCAATGCCGTAGAGCCGGATACCGTCCTGTTGCAATACAAAACGGATATGATGGTCTTTTACGATCCGCGAGAAACGGTGGTGGGCAATGCCCCTGGTGATAAAGACCGGTTTGTCGTTACCAGGGCCAAAGGGTTCCATCTGGCAGATGATATTAAAAAAAGAACGGGTAAGAGAAGTAAACCTGACTTCTGCATCGATCGTTAGTTCAGGAACAAGCAGGTCAGGCAGGATGGTAGAAGCAACAACTTCTTCAAACATGCTGCTGAATGCGTCTACTTTTTCGGGCAGCAGGGTCATGCCGGCGGCTGCAAAATGGCCACCGTACCCAATCAGGTGTTCGCGGCAGGCGTGGATGGCTTCATATAAATTAAACCCGTTTACACTCCGGGCGCTGCCTGCTACCAGGGTGCCGCTTTGGGTGAGCACAATGGTAGGCCTGTAGTACCGGTCAATCAGGCGGGAAGCTACGATACCAACCACACCCTTGTGCCAGTGAGGTTGAAAGAGAACAGTTGATTTTTTGTTGATCTGCACGGTATCCAGCTCGATCAGGGCTACGGCTTCTTCGGTAATGCTCAGGTCAGCCTGCTTCCGGTCTGCATTGTCAGCATGCAGCTTCTCAGCAAACAGGACTGCCGCTTCATAATCCTTTTCTATAAAGAGCTGTACGGCTTTTCTCGCATCATCCATTCTGCCGGCTGCGTTTACCCGCGGGGCGATTACAAACAGGACGTGGGAGATATGCAGCTCTTTGTTCATGCCGCTCAGCTGGATGAGGGCTTTGATGCCCGGACAGGGATCTTGATTGATTTTTTTTAATCCATGATATGCCAGGATCCGGTTCTCTCCGGTTATAGGTACGATGTCGGCAGCAATGGCGGTGGCAACCAGTTCCAGGTAACAAGTGGTGTGGTCGAAAGGTACTTGTAATTGTTCAGCCAGTGCGCTGATCAGTTTAAAGCCTACCCCGCAGCCACACAGTTCTTTGTAGGGATAGCTGCAATCAGGTTGTTTGGGATTGAGAATGGCTACTGCAGGCGGCAACTCGTTGTCAGGAAGATGGTGATCGCAGACGATAAAATCGATGTCTATCGTGCGGGCATAGGAAATCAGCTCGGAAGCTTTGATGCCGCAGTCGAGGGATATGATAAGGGAAAAGCCTCGTTCCTTTGCATAGTCGATCCCGGTCTTGCTGATCCCGTATCCTTCATGGTAGCGGTGCGGAATATAAAAATCGATCAGATCAGGACTGTATACACGGTGAAGGAATTGATAAAGCAGCGCAACAGATGTGGTACCGTCTACATCATAATCACCGAACACAAGAATTTTTTCCCTGTTGGAAAAAGCAGCTGTCAGCCGATCGACTGCTTTTTGCATGTCTTTCATGAGCCAGGGGCTATGAAGATCGCTCAGTTGAGGGCGGAAATACTCCTTACACTGCTCGAATGTTTCCAGTCCACGCTGAACCAGCAAATTGCACAATACATAACTGATCTGCAGGCGTGACTGTAAGTTCGCAGTCCTGGTCGCGTCTTCCGGAAGGATTTTCCAACGTTTTTCCATGTTGATCGTTGCTGTGATTGGTATGATACCCGTGAGCCCGGGCATCATACAAACGGATTAATCGGTTTTTCAAATAAGGATGTCTGGAAGGGCCTTTCTTTAATATTTGCGGTCGGTGGTGAACCGGACCAGCTCTTCCAACCCACGCCGCATATCATTGTCGGGAAACTCATACAGAATTTCCAGGGCTTTGTCGCGGTATTGAAACATCTTCTCTGTTGCGTATTCCACACCACCTGCTTTCACCACTTCCTGGATAATTTGGTTGACCTTTTTTTTGTCCCGGTTTTGATTCTTGATGATGTAGATGATTTCGCGTTTGGTAGAAGCTCCTACTTTGCCCAGGGTATATATCATAGGAAGCGTAATCTTTTTTTCCTTGATGTCATTTCCCGTGGGTTTTCCCACGTCTTCATATCCATAATCGAACAGGTCGTCTTTTATCTGGAATGCGATGCCTACATTCTGCCCGAATGCCCGCATCTTGTCTGCATACACTTCATTTTGCGTAACGGAGTAGGCGCCGGCTGCACAGGCAGAAGCAAGCAAGGAGGCTGTTTTGTTTTTAATGATTTCAAAATAGCTGTCTTCCTGCAGGTTCAGGGTGCGTGATTTTTCCATTTGCAGCAATTCACCTTCACTCATAGCTTTTACGGCTTCTGATAACAACTGTAAAATACGAAAATCACTGTTGTCCAAAGAGAGTAAAAGACCCTTTGCAAGTAAATAATCACCTACGAGTACAGAAACCTTGGCTTTCCATAAAGCGTATGTAGAAAAAAATCCCCGTCTTTCCAGCGATTCGTCTACTACATCGTCATGTACAAGAGATGCAGTATGAAGAAGTTCAACAAGGGATGCAGCCCGGTAAGTTGATTCATTGATATCACCGCAGAGTTTGGCTGTGAGTAAAACGAACATCGGACGTAGTTGTTTTCCTTTACGTTTTACTATAAAACTCATGATTCTGTCTAATAATAAAACATTGCTTTTTACATATTTTCTGAATTTTTCTTCAAAAACAGCCAATTCTTCGCTTATAATTGCGTGTGATATTTTCATTCTTTGATTAAGGGGGCAAATTACACAATGAATTAGAATTTTGATCAGGCCACAGATTGAAATTCACGCCATGGTTGGTATTGATTTTGTTCACGTTACTGGCGTGAGCAGCCCAAAAAAATTTGGTAGATACTCACCAATTGATATTTTTGTGGCTTGTTAGCAGGGTCTAATTATAATAATATATAAAATTCAGTTATGGCAAGTAAAAAGTACTCTTTCTTTACGGGCATCTTATGCCTCTTTGCGTTGGGGACGTTCGCCCAGACGACAACAGGGTATGATGTGTTGGATTCTTCGCTTATTTCCAAAAAGAATCTTCCTCAGCACAACGAATTTAAGAACAATGCTTATCCTTTTCCTGCTAAGCCAAGGGACCAGTGGGAAATAGGTGTTAAAGTAGGGTCTTTTGCAGTCAGTGGTGATATTCCTGCAACTATTCCAACAGCGGGTTTTGGTGTACACGTGAGAAAAGCACTGGGATATGTTTTCTCTGTCCGTGCTGAATACCTGTATGGAATGGCAAAAGGACTGAACTGGAAATCCAGAACAAATGGTTTCAGCTCTTCTTTTTCACGCTATACAGCTGGTACCCCCATCTACGACAACTACAAAACAACTTTGCAAGACTTTTCTATCGAAGGTATTGCTTCACTGAACAACATCAAGTTTCACAAAGACAAATCTAGCGTTGAGGTTTACCTGATCGGTGGCTTGGGCGCTGCATTCTTTAGCTCTAAAGTGAATGCTTTAAATGGCAATGCTTTGTACAACTTTGCCAGTGTTGCCGGTAACAGCAATGCAAATAAAAAAGATACCAAGAAGGCGTTGAAAAACCTGCTGGATGATTCATACGAAACCAGCGGAGAAAGCAATGGCAATCAGCAGCAAAAACTGTTTGGTCTGCCTTTCACTCCAACAGCTTCTGTAGGAGCCGGCCTCGCATTCAAACTGAGCAAAAGAATCAACCTCGCCCTGGAAGATCGCTTTTCTTTCACCACCACAGACCTGCTGGACGGTCAACGTTACCAGAACATTCCTGGTGTAACCGGAGCTAAAACCCTTTCTGGTGACAAAGATGCCTTCAACTACCTGACTGTAGGTTTGAACATTAACCTGGGCAAACATGCTATCGAGCCACTCTGGTGGGTTAATCCGCTTGACTATGCTTACAACGAAATCAACCAGCCTAAGCACATGAAACTTCCGAAGCCAGTGCTGGATGATGCCGATGGCGATGGTATCACTGACCAATTCGACCAAGAACCCAATACACCCGCTAACGCACCGGTTGACTCTCATGGTGTAAGCCGCGATACAGATGGTGATGGTGTACCTGACTACAAGGATAAAGAACTGGTTACCCCCACACAATGCCAGCCTGTTAACGCAGACGGCGTAGGTAACTGTCCTCCTCCTGCTTGCTGCAACACCCTTGATTCCCTGATCAAATCAGGTTGGAGACCAGGTGGTACATGCGGCATCGGTGATCTGCCTAGCGTATCATTCAAAGGACGTACAATTGCCCTGAGCAATGATGCGAAAGCTGTTCTGGCTGGTGTAGCGGAAAGAATGCGTACAAACGCACAATGTAGAGTAGCTGTGGTTGGTTACGGCGAATCCAACAAAGCTGCTCAACAGCTGAGCTGGGATCGTGTAAACGCAGTGATCAACTACATGGTTGAAAAAGAAGGCCTCAGCCAGGATCGGTTCGTATTCAAATACGGCCAGGCTGAAGGTGCTGCTGATACAGTGGATCTGAAAGAAGCAACCGCTGATGATGTTCCCAACTCAGTACCTGCTCCTTCTCCCAACCTGAGAAGAAGAAAATAAACTGATCATTAAATATTGTTATGTAAAAACCCTCTGCAAGGAGGGTTTTTACATTATCGTTAACGGCGCCCCTTTTGAAAGCCGGGAAAAATGATGCATATTTGTAGTTTATAGACATTTAAGGTATGAGAGTTCTTCTGCTGTTTCTTGCCTGTACATTGCTGTTTTCCTGCTCCAAGTTTGCGAAAGTTCAAAAAAGCCATGATTATGACTATAAGCTTCAAATGGCCAATGAATACTACGACAAGAAGAAGTATAACTATGCACAGCAATTATTTGAGGAGCTGTTCCCCATTGTAAAAGGAACAGAAAAGTTCGAAAACGTCTATTTCAAATATGCTTACTGCGCCTTTTATCAAAGAGATTACATGAATGCTGAAAATCTCTTTAAAGGCTTTGTTGAAGTGTTCCCTACCAGTCCCCGGGCAGAAGAAATGAGCTATATGCGTGCTTATTCCTACTACAAACAATCGCCCAAGGTTGAGCTGGATCAAACCAATACCCACAAAGCGATCGGGTTCATGCAAACCTTTATCAATACGCATCCCAGTTCGCCAAGATCAAAAGAAGCAACTGAAATTATCGATCTGTGCCGCGCCAAGCTGGAAGCAAAAGAAGCCAGAAGTGCGGAATTGTACTACAACGTAGGACAGTACAAAGCAGCCGCAATTGCTTACAGCACCTTGCTGAACAATTATCCTGACTCGCAAAAAGGCGATCAGTACAAATTACAGGTTATTCACGCATATTTTCAGTATGCTGCCCTGAGCGTTGAGGAGAAAAAGTCGGAACGCTATACCCAGGTCATCACTGAATGCAATGATTTCATGGACAAATTTCCCAACAGCAGCCTGGTGAAAGAAGTTGAAAAATTTCTTAGCACCTCTCAAAATACCATTAAAAACATCAAAGAAGAAAACAATGAGCAAGTTAAGAAGACAACTTAGCACCAATACCACCAATACGGCGGAAACCAAGAACCTGACTGATATCAAGAACAAGACAGGCAACTTGTACGAATCTATTGCGATTATCGCTAAAAGGGCCAACCAGATTAACATCACCCTCAAGGAAGAATTGCACAACAAGCTGGAAGAATTTGCCAGCCATACAGACAGCCTGGAAGAAATTCATGAGAACAAGGAGCAGATAGAAATCTCAAGGGCTTACGAGAGAATGCCCAACCCGGCACTCCTCGCCACCCAGGAGTTTATGGATGAAAAGATTTACTACAGGAAAAACGAAGACAACCTGTTTAACTAGTTCCTGGAAAGACACCTAATTTTATAAAACGACAGATCTACCTGTCGTTTTTGGTTTGTACCAGGATTTTCAAAAAGATAGCAAGACACAGCCTGTATGTTCAAGGGAAAGAAAATATTGCTTGGTATCAGCGGGAGCATAGCTGCGTACAAGTCTGTATTGCTGGTCCGTCAAATTGTGAAAGGGGGAGGAGAGGTAAAAGTAGTGATGACCCATGCCGCAAAAAGTTTTGTATCGCCACTTACCTTATCAACCCTTTCAAAAAATCCAGTACAGGATGAGCTGTTTACAGAAAATACCTGGGCCAACCATGTTATGCTGGGAAGATGGGCAGACGTCATGTTGATTGCACCCCTGAGCTGTAATACCCTCGCCAAGATGGCGGGTGGATTGTGCGACAATCTGCTTCTGGCTACATACCTCTCGGCTACTTGTCCTGTGATAGTAGCGCCGGCCATGGATGATGATATGTGGCATCATCCGGCAACAAAGCGAAACCTTTCCCTGCTGCAATCTTATGGCAACAAAGTGATTCCAGCGCAATATGGTGAGCTCGCCAGTGGACTGGTAGGCGACGGACGCATGGCAGAACCCGGAGAAATTGCCCGTTTCCTGCATGATCATGTTTTTCAGTCAGGAGAACTGGCAGGCAAAAAAGTCCTGGTTACGGCCGGGCCAACCTATGAACCCCTTGACCCGGTGCGTTTTATCGGAAACCATTCATCCGGCAAGATGGGGGTGGCAATTGCACAGGAATTGGTGCGGAGAGGCGCTGTTGTAACCCTGGTGCTGGGACCTTCCTCCGTAAAGTTTGATCCCTCGGGCATGGTCGTACAGCGTGTGCAATCGGCCGGAGAAATGTATGATGCATGTATGGATGCTTTCAATGGCTCAGACGTGGGAGTTATGGCCGCTGCCGTAGCAGACTACACACCGGTAACAGTAGAAAAGCAAAAAATAAAAAAACAGGCAGCTACACTTACTTTGGAACTTACCCGTTCTAAAGACATCCTCAAAGCGCTGGGTGCGCGCAAACAAGGTAACCAGGTGCTGGTAGGGTTTTCACTGGAAACAAACAATGAACAGGAAAATGCCCTGGGAAAGCTGGCAAGTAAAAACGCTGATATGATTGTGCTGAATTCTTTGCAGGATGAAGGTGCGGGCTTCGGGCATGATACCAACAAAATAACGATCTTTAAAAGGGGCGGGGAAGTGCTCACATACGACAGAAAACCCAAGGAGGCAGTTGCCAAAGACATTGTTGATCAAATTGTAAAAATGCTATATGCTTAGAAAAACGGGTATATTCTTCTTGCTGATCCTTTTCTGCATGGCAGGCCGGGCACAGGAGCTGCAAGCCCGTGTTACCATCAACTCCAGCAGGATCAGCTCTCAAACAGATAAAAAAATCTTTCAAACCCTTCAATCGGCGCTGAATAATTTTCTTAATTCACGCAAATGGACAAAGGAAACATTTCAGCCATCGGAGCGGATTGTATGCAACTTTCTGATCACCATCAACCAGGGAGACAATAACTTTTATCAATCTTCCCTGGTTGTGCAGGCCGCCCGGCCCGTGTACAATTCCTCATACGAAACCCCGCTCATCAATTTCATGGACGAGAATGTGGGTTTTAAATACATAGAATACCAGCCGGTAGAGTTTAATGAAAACAGGGTTTCCGGAACCGATCCGTCTGCTTCCAACCTCACCGCAATCCTCGCGTTCTACGCGAATATCATCCTGGGCCTCGACTTCGACTCTTTTTCTCTGAAAGGAGGTGATGCATACTTTCAAAAAGCACAAAACATTGTAAACAATGCACCGGATGGCCGCGACATCCTGGGGTGGCGGGCTTTTGACGGACAGCGGAACCGGTATTGGCTCATCGAAAATCTCACCAACAGCCGGTATACCCTTATTCATGACGCCCTGTACAGTTACTACAGGCTGGGTATGGACAAAATGTACGATAATGAAGTGGATGCACGCAAATCCGTATTGAACACCCTGAACATGCTCAACAACATCAACACAGATGCACCGAATTCCATGATCATGCAGTTTTTCTTCCTGGGCAGGAACACGGAGTTTATCAATATTTTCAAAAAAGCCCCGCCTGACGAAAAAACAAGGGCATCGGAAATCCTGGCTAAACTGGATGTAACCAATGCCAACCGCTATAAACAAGAATTGCGATGAGAGTGGTATTCATCTTTCTGGTCTTTATCAGCTGTGCAGGATGTCACCGTTCTGCTCCCACCATTCTGCCCGTAAACAAGATGACGAATGTAATGTGGGACATGATACAGGTAGATGAATTTGCAACCGGTTTTCTGGCAAAAGACTCATCCAAAAACATCAAGTTAGAACGGATGAAGCTGTACCAGCAGGTATTTACACTGCACCATGTTTCTGACAAGGACTATTTTGCCAGCTTCAAGTATTACACTGCCCAACCTGATCTGTTTAAGACAATGATAGATTCACTTTCGGGGAGGGCAACCAGGGAGCAGAGTGCAATCCATGTTCCTACGCAGGTTCCTGTCTCCAAGTAACAACGGTACAGCCGGAAGAGGTGAGCTGGTTTTGTTCACTGCTATAATTTTGCCGTATGAATAAAAAGATCGCTGATGCAAGAGAAGCTGTTGCCGACATCCAGAGCGGGGCAGTTATCATGGTGGGCGGGTTTGGCTTGTGCGGTATCCCTGAAAACTGCATCCGGGCGCTGGTTGAAAAAGAAATCAATAACCTGGTTTGTATCTCCAACAATGCGGGCGTGGATGATTTTGGACTGGGTTTACTTTTAAGAGCCGGAAAGATCAAAAAAATGACCAGCTCATACGTCGGAGAAAATGCTGAATTTGAGCGGCAACTGTTAAGCGGAGAATTAGAGGTGGAACTCATCCCCCAGGGTACGCTGGCTACAAGAATCCACATGGCAGGAATGGGCATTCCTGCTTTTTACACCCCGGCTGGGTACGGAACAGAAATAGGAGAGGGGAAAGAGATCCGTGAATTTGATGGAAAGAATTACCTGATGGAACTGGCCCTGCACGCCGATTTTTCTCTTGTAAAGGCCTGGAAGGGCGATACCATGGGCAACCTGGTGTTCCGGAAAACAACCCGCAATTTCTCTACTTCGATGGCCAAAGCCGGTAAAATTACCATTGCCGAAGTAGAACAGCTGGTACCTGCCGGTGAGCTTGATCCTGATACGATCCATGTTCCGGGAATCTACGTGCACCGGATATTTCAAGGCGAGAGTTATGAAAAACGCATAGAAAAAAGGACGGTTAGCAAAACGGCCTGATCCTATCTCCTGATTCAATATCCATTTTATGCTGTACACAAGCAAACAATATCTCCAGAACAGGATGGGCGTGGATGCGGAAATCGCTGCATTCTTTGTAGACCGGCCTGTTCCGCCTGATAACTTGTATTGGAAAGACCGCTACCTGTATGTTTCAAAAGGAACCGGATTCCTTTTTATACCCTTGTATTTCGATCTGATGTATCGCGCCGGGGTCAGTAAAGAAGCATTGCTGCAGGAAGAGTTTGTTGTGCTGACAGAAAAAATTCTGCACAGCGCCGCTATGCACGAATACGAAATGATCTCTCTTGAAGAGCACGTAGACAACTGCAAAGTTCTGCTTACAGATAAGGTGGCCAACCTGAACTTATATACCGATCTCTCGCTCTATTTCAGCAATCATGCGGTGCCGTACAACTACCTGGGTACTTTCAGTTCCGCCCTCAACAGGGGCGATACCTATTTGTTTGCCCTCTGCAGCCTTGCCGTTCCTGACTATCTTGTGCAGAGATTGGTAGCAATCTGGTATATCCTGATTCCGTCATTTTTGCTCATGGATGATGTAATGGACCTGGAGGAGGACAACCGGAAGGGAGAAGAAAACTCCATTCGTGATTTTGGGGCAGGAAGCACAGGAGTCCGCAATGCCATTGCTTTTCTGACGGAGAAATTTACCCGGCTAAAAGAACTGAATCCTTTGCTGGGCGCTTTTTTTGAACGGTCGCTGCAACGAAAGGAGCAGACACCCTATATTTTATCACTCCTCAATCAATAAGGTATGCCGCTCGATAAATGGGGCATTGCAAAACGCATTGCACAGGAATTAAAAGACGGCATGTATGTGAACCTGGGTATCGGCATTCCCACGCTGGTAGCCAATTATATTCCCCGGGGAATTTCTATTGTTTTGCAGAGCGAGAACGGGATCTTAGGTATGGGAGCTTACCCAGGGGAAGATGAGGTAGATGCCGACCTGATCAATGCAGGCAAAGAAACGGTTACGCTTTTGCCAGGCGGTGCCTTCTTCGACAGCGCAGAGAGCTTTGGTATGATCAGGGCGGGCAAGATTGATCTCACGGTGCTGGGGGCCATGGAAGTAAGCGAACAGGGAGATATTGCCAACTGGAAGATCCCCGGAAAAATGGTAAAGGGAATGGGCGGGGCCATGGATCTGGTAGCCAGTGCAAAAAATATTATCGTGGCCATGATGCATACAAACCCTGCGGGCGAATCAAAGCTGTTGCCCCGGTGTACACTTCCCCTTACCGGAACCCATTGTGTAAAAAGGATCGTTACGGAGTTGGCAGTGCTCGATGTTACTGAACAAGGCTTCCGTTTACTTGAAAGAGCCCCTGGTGTAAGTGTTGAAGAAATCAAAGCAAAAACCAGGGGTAAGCTGGTGACAAACGGAAATATTCCTGAGATGCAGGTGTCCTGATCTACTCGATCAGGTTGTTTTTCACGACGTAAAATACCAGTCCTGCCGTGTTTTTTGTGCCGAAGCGTTCCATCAAACGGTCTTTGATGGCTTCTACGGTGCGGGGGCTTACATCCAGTTTCTGCGCGATCTCCTGGGCTGTATATTCCATGCAGATATATTTCAACACATCTCTTTCCCGGTCTGATATAGGCGTTTCACTGTTTAATGTTGGAACTGTTTTGCTCCGGTTGTGCGATTTTTTCAGCAGGATTCTGTTGACAAAGTTGTTCAGGTAGTATCCTTTGTTGATAACTTCCAGGATAGCCTGTTTTATTTCCTGGGGGTCGGCACTTTTGAGTAGGTAGCCGTTGGCACCGATTTCCATCATATGGCTTACAAAACGTTCGTCTTCAAACATGGTAAGCGCCAGCACATACATTTGGGGATAGGTTTTGGTAATATACTTGGTCGTATCTATACCATCTTTCAAAGGCATTCTGAGATCCATCAGTACTACATCGGGCTGGTGTTCAGGTAAACCGTCGATTAAATCTTGTCCATTGTCTGCTTCTTGTACAAACTTGATGTTTGTATAGGGTCTTAGAGAGAGAATAACCCCTTTTCTAAATAGCTTATGATCGTCAGCAATAGCAACTTTTATCAATCCCATAGGTCAAAAGGTATATTGGATGTTTATAAGCAAAATTACAAACCTTGCGGCTTGCTGCCAGCCATTTCTACATGCTGGGGCAGTTCAATCGTTACCTTATAGTTGTTATCAGTTTGGTCTTTTTCAAAAAGGATGGTTCCCTGCAGCACTTTTAACCTGCTCTGTATGTTTTTCAGACCGATCCCACCGGTACTTTTGGTTTTTTTCTCAAATTCCTGCTGCGTCAGGCCATGCCCGTCATGTTCCATCTTTATGACAAAAGAATTGCCGTAAACATGTTGTGTTAAGTTTATAAAGCTTGATTTGCTGTGCTTTAAATTGTTGTTAACCAATTCCTGAACAATCCGGAAAATAATTTGTTCGCGTTCCATTACCAGGCGGTGAGGATAATCGTGAAAATGACAGCTCGTTTTGATGCGGCCTGCACCGCTGATTTTCTGGAATATATCATTTACGGCAGATTCCAATCCAAAGTTTTTCAGAGTAGGTGGTATCAGGCTATGCGATATATTTCTGATGAGTTGAATAGCATCGTCCAGGATAGACTTGGCATTGAAAATATGTTGGATTTGGGTTGTCTGATCCAAGTGTACGAGATTTTCGTTTAAGTATAAACGTGCTGTGGCGAGCAACGGCCCCGCATCGTCATGCAGATCAGCTGCCAGGCGTTCGCGCTCTTCTTCCTGTAAACGGATAGAAGCATTTAATAGTATATTTTGTTGCTCTTCTTCCATTTTCTGGAGGGTTTGCTGATAACGGATGACTTTTCGCTGGTGAAAAATGATAAAAGTAATAAGGCCCAATCCAAGGGCCAGCATAACGATCGCAGCAATCAGGGTAAAAAGTACAAGATTGGATATATTGCCTTGCAGAAGGATCATAGCATTTCAATGGTTAAATGGATTTCTCATGCTTTCCGTTTACTCACAGGAGGAAGCATGCGGAAAGATATGATAAACAGCACGTTTCTTAATACGGTGGCCATATTAGAAATAGGAGCAAGTAGTCTTTGTTCTTTGTGGTTCAAAAAAGGTTTTACAATGTTAGGAAATAATCCTACGGTTATATATAGTAAAATCCCTATAATAATCCAGAAACTTTTTGTTCCGTAAACAAAAGTGACGTTTGGATCATTGATCTGTTCGTAAAAATACATGATACTGAACACTACAACAAAAACGGCTTCTGTAGAAAAGGTAAGGGAGTCGAAATTCAAGTCTCTGTAATAGATAATACTAAGCGGAAAAATCAGGTAGAATAAAATTGAGCAAACTATGATCGCTTTTCTAAACGCATTCGTTTTCAGGGTAAGATAAAAGAAAATGGCAATCAGCGTGTATTCAGTGAAAGTATAGAAGCTAAATGCGTCAAACTCCAGGGTTTTTTTCAGGTCTTTGAGGGCCTTATAGCTTGCATCAGAAAGAAAGGACAGACAACAATTAATAAAAACTACCCATAATCTTCTTTCTTGATTTCTTTTTTTGTAAACAAGAAAAAAGATTATGGGTAGTAAAGTGGAAAGTATACTTACCAGTCTGATCAATGCATTGTATATTTATCAAATATAAATGCATTGCACCAAACTATCAAATCCAACTCCAGCTATCCTCGGGGTCAGGTGCACCTGCTCTATCAGCTACTGTACCATCATCGGTGTACAGCTCGCCAGCTGAATTGATGCAGGTGTATTTGTCGATGATCTGGTTGTTTTCATCAATACCTACATACACAAGTGTTTTCCGGCCGGTTTCGTTGATGGCATTGTAAAAACGGATGCCCATACATCCTGGCTGGGCGAGGATTTTTTCCAGGATTTCTCTTCCGATGTAATTACCAATTGTTTCTTCGGGATGGTTGTCCTGAAAATCCTTTACCATCTTTGCCCCCAATTCATGGCTGATAGCTTCGCCAATCTTAGTCAGATCTTGCTTTTTTGTTTCTGTATATTGCATAGTTATAAATTTTTGAGGTTGGTCGTATGTCGTTTGATGGTGTGAAATACCTCAAAAACCACATAATTGTCAACAGGTAAGCTTTGTAGATTGGTGTGACGTGGAATTGGATAAAACGGTGATCAGCAGGAGCTTTCAAACGGATTATGGTGTAATAAAGCCACGCGAAAATATAGAAAAACTACTTAATTGCGATGGTATTTTTACGAGGGCAAATTTGCAGAAAAATCAAATCAAAATTGGGAAAATTACAGCCTCCCTGATATATTGGTCATTTTACGCCGGCAGAGAAACCGGTTGCCCCCCTTTCAATCTTATAGCCAAAACAGGCTAAACGTGCGCTGGGTAACAGCTTTCAACATCAATACTTTATACCAGACCAATGATGTGCCAAAGAATCCAATAAGTATAAATCCACAGTAAAAATACGCCTGATCAGTCAATAATATGTAGGCAAAGATAAAGGTTTCCCCATAAAATCAAACTATCATACGCCGTATGCCGCCTTCAAACCTTGCATAACAATTTGAATTACACAGATTGCGGGAATTTTAGATGGAATTAAATAAATTTAGGAGAATTTTATAAAGTATCAAGAATGTAGTAGCTTGGAGCATATTCTTAATCAAATTTGCTGTACTAGAAATCCAATAAAGTTAAAACCACTCCTTGTTATGAACGCAAATTCACTGATTAAAATAGCACTGGCAGACGATCATAAAATATTCAGGGATGGAATCAGATTGGCCTTAAAAGACAAAGATTACCTCAAAGTTTTGTGGGAAGCGGTGGATGGCAACGACTTGATTGAGAAAATGGGGCAATCGACCCCTGATATTCTGCTGATGGACATCCGGATGCCTGAACTTGATGGGGTAAATACGATTCCACATATCAAGAAGAGATTCGACAATGTAAAGATCATTGTGCTTACAATGTACGAAGACCAGGAAATGATCACTAAAATGATGGAATTGGGCGCCAATGCCTATCTTACAAAAACTTCTGACCCGGAGGAAATCTACAAAGCCATATTAGCCTGCATGAAAGATGATTTTTACTTCAACGAACTCGTCAATAATGCTGTAATCAGCAAGCTTAATACAAAACGTACGGTTAAGCAGTTTTATCCCAAGCCCGTTCAGTTCAATGAAAAAGAAGTCAGAATCCTACGCCTGCTCGCGGATGACAAAACAACCCAGGAAATATCCAAGGATATTTTTTTAAGTCCGCGTACCATTGAAACAATCCGGCAGAACATGAAGTCGAAGGTAGGCGTAAAAACGATCGCCGGATTAATCATGTATGGTATGCGCAACCGGCTGATTGATTAATACTGTTATTGAGGCATGTAAAACCCTCTGCCACTTAGAAGCTCACGATCCCGTTTTTTATCGCATACATGGCAAGCCCCACCCGGCTGCGGATATTCAGCTTGTCAAACAACTGATCCCGGTAATTGTCCACCGTGCGGGGACTGATAAACATTTCTGTGGCAATTTCTTTGTACGTCATTTCTGTACTGGAAAATTTCAGAAAGGTAATTTCATTGTCTGTAAGCATCACCGGGTAAGTTGTAAAACTTTTGCCGGGATTGCGAAATGCATTGGCCAGCTTCCCGGAGGAGTTCTGCGAGTAATAAAAACCACTGTCCATCACCGATTCAATGGCAAACAGGAGCTCTTTGGGATGGGTGTCTTTCTTTAAGAAGGCTTTTACACCGGATTGCAGCAAGCGGATCAACGCAAGCTCGGAATCAAACATGGTCAGAACGATGATGTGGATGTCGGGATGGTTTTCCTTGATCCACCGGGCTGTTTCATATCCGTCCATCACCGGCATGTTGATGTCCAGTATAATCAGGTGGGGAGCCAATTTGCTTTTTAGTTGCTGGATCAGGTCATTCCCATTGTTTGCCCGGATAACTACTTCACAATTATCAAAACCATTTACCACGTTTGCCAGGGCATCGCGAAGCAGGATGTGATCATCTACCAGGGCTATGCTCAATTTGGTTTGATTTTCTTTCATACGCTTTATTGGTAAGGTGTGGTAATCCGGATCGTTGTACCTTTGCCGGGCTCACTCCATATTTTTTGCGAAGCATTGATGAGGAGACTTCTGTTCACAATGTTCCGGATGCCGGAAGAAGCAGTTGCTCCGCTTAAACATTTTTGTACATCAAAGCCCCTTCCGTTGTCTGTAACCGTGAGTTCCATATCATCCTTGCAATAAGCCAGCTGTATCCGGATTTTGTTTGCCTGCGAATGTTTAATAATATTATTAAGTCCTTCCTGGATGATGCGGAAAAGGATCAGTTCTTTTTTTTCATCCATATAAACTGTTTTTCCTTTTACTGTAAATGCGACATCAAACTGCCCCGATTTGCTGAGCTGCTCTACCTGCTGTTCAACCGTTTTGATCAGTCCGTTGTTCTTCAGATTGCTGGTGTTCAGGTTTGAGCAAAGTGTGCGGATTTCTTGCAGGGAAGTGCCCAGCAGGTCCACAGAAGAGCTGAGTTTGCCGGAGAGGTCTTCGTCGTTTCCGTTCAGGGTAACCAGCTGCAGCTTGGCGAGCGAAATATAATGCCCTACATTGTCATGCAGCTCCAGCGAAATATGCTGGAAAGTCTGCTCCTGGATCTCTAATTGAGCCCTGAGCAGTTCTTTTTCGTAGTTCAGTTTCAAAAATTCTACTTCCTGTATAAAGTAGTGCTGTCTTTTCTTGTAATGATACAGGATGTACTGGATACACAAGGCCAGTAAAACAACTACCAGCATGGAAACAAGCACCCCGATGATATTGATCTCTACATTTTGCACGGTCCCGGTTTAAAACTTTTATACCTGAAATATACGGCATATTAAAGAAGCATCAGGCGGCTTGTTACCGTGAAATCACCCTAATTCAGGAGAGCAAAACCGATTCATGGCTTTCAGCTGGGGGAACAGGATTATACCACCAGCTCAATGTGGGCGGCTTTTTATACCGGAGACCTGTCAAACTATTTGCCGGAGGAATTGTAGCTGTACTCGATCTTTCCCTGCAGTTCTTTTTGTTTGTTATAGCAGAAATCAACCGCTTTTAAACCAGCTTCATCATACTTGTAATACCATTTCAGGTAATCACTGCTGCCTTCAGGCACCACCAGCATGGTAGCCAGTTCACCATTTTCATCCCATTCAAACATATAATCAGGCAGCAAACGTTTGGCTTTGTTGTTATAGCGTACAATATCCGTCAGGCGGTTCTGGTCATCGTAGTAGTAATAAATTTTCTCCGGTCCTTTACCGGCTACACCGCCTTCTTCAGACACATTTCCCTTTTCATCCAGCGTAAACAGAATGGTGGTGGTATCGCGGCCGTCTCTTATCCGGAGCATCTTTACAGGTTTGCCTGCCTGGTTGTATTGCCAGGTATGCACTTCAGCAGTTTTGGAACTGCCATCCCGTGCACGGGTTTCATTGGCCATTTTCAAGATATGATCAGCATCATCGTACTCATACAGCGTGGTGCTGATGGTTTCTTCCGAACTGTCGACCGACCTGGTCAGCAAAGACTTTCCATTGTAATAAGCCGTGAAGTAAGATTCGCCTGCATCAGCCGTTTTTGTGTAGGTGACCATCTGGTTGCCCGTGATTTTTTGCTCGCACACAAAGCCTTCGGTTACAGGGGTGTTTCCCTGAAAACTGTTGAGCTTGATCCGGCTAACTTTATTGGTTTTGTACAATAGGAAATTATGGTTCACATCCCGGGTGTTCAAAATATCCTTGTAGTAGTACTGGCTAAAACAGGAAAGGGTGTATAGCTGCAACAAAACAGCTGGTAACACGTAAATCGCTTTATAGGTATGCAGCTTCTTCATACTGGTGCAATAATAAACAGATTATACCCTGTCTGGATAGGGAAACGCTGTAAAAATCTTGTTATTTTTAGCCCAAATAAATAGTTCCATGGCGGATAGTTTAACAGATTCTTTTTTGCAGTTGGTCAGTATCATGAACGATCTTCGTGAAAAGTGCCCCTGGGACCGCAAGCAAACGATTCAGAGCTTGCGGCAGCTTACCATCGAAGAAACCTATGAGCTGGCCGATTCTATTACGGAGAATGATTGGAAGGGCATCAAGGAAGAACTGGGCGATCTGATGCTTCACCTTGTTTTCTACGCGAAAATTGCAGACGAGCAAGCCCGGTTTTCGCTGCAGGATGTTTTTGAAGGAATATCGGCCAAATTAATCGCCCGCCATCCGCATGTTTATGGAGATGTGGCGGTAAGTGGAGAAGAAGATGTAAAAAAGAACTGGGAAAAGCTTAAACTGAAAGAAGGAAAAAAATCTGTGTTAAGCGGGGTTCCCAGGTCCTTGCCTGCACTTGTGAAAGCCATGCGTTTGCAGGAAAAGGCAAAACAGGTTGGTTTTGAATGGGAGAATGCCGGGCAGGTCTGGGAAAAGGTTGAAGAAGAAATGGGCGAATTGCAGGAGGCCTTGGCAGTGAAAGAAAAGCCGGAGATAGAAGAGGAGTTTGGCGACCTGCTTTTTAGCCTGATAAATTACGCACGTTTTTTGAATATAGATGCCGAGAACGCGCTGGAGCTTACCAATAAAAAATTTATTCACCGGTTCACCCGTATGGAAGAAATCGCAGCAGCCAACGGAAAAAACCTCCATGAGCTTACCTTATCTGAAATGGACGATTTGTGGAACTCAGTTAAGCGGTAAAACTAACCATCATTGAAACGACCCTATTTTGTTTCCCGGATAAATATCTACCTGCTCTCCGTTGCCATCCTGGTCTTTCTTGCTTCACGCGTTGTTAGCTATCTATGGACTCATGTTGATACATTTGATCATCTGCACCATTCTATTGAACGGTCTATCCAGTCCAAAGAAGAAGATTTTTCAAAAACCTTACAGGACACTGCCTTGCTTCGGAGAATCACAGATCAAGCCTATGATGAAGCAGGCTTGAAAAGACTCGTGGCCAAGCAGTACGGGTTGTTTATATACCAATCTGACCAGTACGGGCTTATCAAGCTTGCATTCTGGAACAACCAGGGTGTGCTGCCGTCTCCTGATATCTTGTTCTCGCATGCTGCAAACGGTTTTGCCACCTTACCAAGCGGACAATTTGAATTTATCCGCCGCGAGCTAAGCCTGTCAGACAACAGAAAAATATTAGCCATCGGCCTTGTGCCTGTTTACAGCAAATACTTCATGCAAATCAGCCATCTCCGGGAAGATTTTGTGGGGCATTATGGAGCTGGAGAACGGGTTTTTATTTCCCGCGATAGTTCAGGAAAGGCCGTAAAAAGTTTATACAAGAACACACTTTTTTACCTCAAGGCAAAGCCGTTCAAACCCGCATCAAACTGGGTCTCAACCCTCCTGGGAACCATATCGGTCATCCTTTTGCTGATTGCCATCAACAATACGGCCATTCTTATTGCCAGGAAGCAGGGAGCGCTCAAGGGAATCTTGTTTCTTGTAGCGACAATTCTCCTGCTTCGCAGTGCTACGTACCTGTTTGCTGATCTGCTGAACCTGAAACAATACGGGTTGTTCCGCCCGGGCATCTACGGTGCCGGATATATCCTGAGTTCGCTGGGTGATTTGCTGATCAACTCTTTGCTTGCTTGCTGGCTGGTCATATTTATCAGGCAGGTAACTGTACTGCGTCATTTGAATACAAGAAGAACAAATGCCTCCCGGTGGGCTATCACATTACTCCTGGTTATTGTGCTGGTAGTAATTACATTCGGCGCTGCCGATATTGTGAAAAGCCTGATCGCGGATGGACGCATACCGTTCTCCGTTACCAATTTTTTTAATCTCAACATCTACAGTGTACTAAGCTTTTTTATACTGGCGTGTATCTCCGTTACTTATTTCTATGCTGCAGAGCTCTTGTTAAAATCAGTCATTATCTTATTGCAGGTCAAGCAAGTCAGAAGGGGATACCTGTATATGCTGATTGCTGCCACGGGATTATTGCTCCTTACCTTTCAGAAAGGGTATGAAGTTTTTGAGCTGAACGGCTGTGCTTTAATCTGGTTGCTAATCTATACCTGGCTGATCCAGAAAAGGGCCATTGCCGGTTTGTTCAATAGATTAAATGTTTCGGCAGTTGTTTTCTGGTTGTTTATTTATGCGTTTTCTGTTTCCCTGATCATACTTTCTGAAAACCAGAGGATAGAACTGGAGCAAAGAAAACGCATGGCAGAAAAATTGTCTTCGCAAACAAGCCCTTCCTCCGAATTGCTGATCAGCATTGCGTTTGCTTATTTCGGCAATGATGCGATGTTCCCTGACTTCAACCGCTTCAAAACTGCATCCTCCAACCGGTTCCTGAAAGACAGTCTTACCAACAGAAACTTCATTGTTTACCTGACCAAATTTGATACAAAGATTTACACCTTTGATGCGCAGGAGCGCCCGCTCTTTAACGACGAATCCCTTTCTTTTGATACGCTGAATACGGTGTACCAGATCGATGGAATCCCTACTTCTATCAACGATGTACGTTACTATGAAAAGTCGTACGACAAATATGCCTATATCTTCAAAAAAACGGTCCTGGATTCGGCGGGCCAAAAGGCCGGCTATTTATTTGTAATGTCGAATCCGAAGCAGTATAAGAATGATGCCCTGATTCCCGAGTTGTTCAGGCAGAATCGGGAATTGTTCCCGGAATTTTCTCCCGATTATTCCTACGCTGTGTACAACGACCTGAGGCTGTATGATCATTACAATAATTATGAGTTTCCCACGCACCTGAAGGCAGAAGAAGTACCGCAAAACAGGTCGATTCAGAAAAAAGCCGGGTACAACCTGCTTTGGTACAATGAAGGTGAAAACAAGATCGTCATCTTTGTAAAAAAGGACAATACCTTACTCGAATCAGTTACGTTATTTGCCTATCTGTTCAGCACATTTATCATGCTGGCGATCCTTTACAGATTTTTTGCCCTGCTTATTCACTCCAAATGGAAGTGGCGCAACTTCAGGCAATACTGGCAGCTGAACATCCGCTCCCAGATTTATATCACCATCATTTTTATCAGCTTGTTTTCTTTCCTGGTTATCGGGCTGGCCACTGTTATATTTTTCTATAACCGCTATGAGAAAAACAACAAGGAACGCCTTAGCAAAGCCATCCAGATCATGGTGAACGATATCCAGAACAAGATCAGGGGACAGGGCGCGTTCACAGAGATGATCAATGCGTACAACGCCGGGTCAGATAACCAGCTGGAAAACCTCCTGAATGATGTGGCAGAAATTCATGGTACAGAAGTGAACCTCTACGACCTGGATGGCAACCTCAAGATGGCATCCAATCCCTTTATTTACAGCAAGGGGATCCTGAGTTCTAAAATGAACCCGGTCGCTTTTTACTTTATCCACAATGAGCAACTGGTTGAATTTATGAACGAGGAACGGATGGGTGATGTTCCTTATAAAAGCATTTACAGCCCGATCAGGGATACGGAAGGCAATACCTATGCGTATCTCAATATCCCTTCCTTTGTGTCGCAGGCTGAATTAAAAAAAGAGATATCTAATTTCCTGGTCACCATCATCAACCTGAATGCCTTTATTTTTCTCCTGGCAGGTGTTGTAGCCTTGTTTATCACCCACCGCATCACCTCTTCGTTTTTGCTGATTGGTCACAAGATGCGGGAGATCAACCTCGGTAAGCTGAATGAAGAAATAGCCTGGCACCGGGATGATGAGATCGGGGGATTGATAAAGGAGTATAACAAGATGGTGGTGAAGCTGGAGGAGAGTGCCCAGGCTTTGGCAAAGAGTGAACGCGAAGGAGCCTGGCGTGAAATGGCGCGGCAGGTAGCCCATGAAATCAAAAACCCGCTGACGCCGATGAAGCTAAGTATCCAGTATCTGCAAAAGGCGATCAACAACAATTCCGGTAATGTAAAGGAACTCTCGGCCAATGTTGCCAATACGCTGATCGAGCAAATAGATCATCTGTCAAAGATCGCGGCAGATTTCTCCCAGTTTGCCAATATCGGAAATGTAAGAACAGAAGTGTTCGACCTGCATGAAATACTGCACTCGCTTGGGTTGTTATATGAGTCGGTCGATAGTGTGCAGTTCAAGTGGTTTCCTGTTCATCAGTCTGTTTTTATTGAAGCAGATAAAACACAGGTAAACAGGTTGTTTACCAATTTGTTTCAGAATGCGGTAGAAGCTTGCAATAACAAAGAATTGTGTTTGCTTTCTGTAACGGAAGAACTTTCTGATGATGCTATTGTGATCAGGGTAAGTGACAATGGCGATGGCATACCGGAAGCGATGCGAAAGAAAATATTTATGCCCAATTTTACAACCAAGTCATCCGGTACGGGCCTGGGCCTCGCGATGAGTAAAACCATTACCGAGCAGATACGCGGAAGGATCTGGTTTGAAACAGAGGAAGGAACAGGAACAACATTCCTGGTAGAGATTCCCATTGCAGAACCCATCCTGTAAAATCAAATGCCTTTTTCTTTTTTTCTCTTCAGCAGGTATTCTTCCAGCTCCTGCAGGGAAAAGCTGCTCAGGTTGTTTTCTTTTGTCAGTCCGGCTTTCTGCGCCACCAGCACACCATAACGTGTATCATCAAAACCGCTTGTTACGTGCGAATCGGGGTCAATCGAGATCAGCACCCCTTTTTGCAGGGCATAATCGATCCATCGCCAGTCAATGTCCAGCCGGCGGGGATGTGCATTCAGTTCGATCACTACTTTGTTGGCTGCACACGCATCAATGATTTTTTTGTGATCTACCGGATAACCCTTGCGGCTCAGCAAGAGTCTGCCCGTCATATGGCCCAGGATTGTGGTGTACGGATTTTCAATGGCTTTCAGCAGGCGTTGATTGGCTTTTTCCTCGATCATCTTTAAGTTGGAGTGTACGGAAGCAATCACCAGGTCAAATGTGGAGAGCACATCATCTGCATAATCCAGCTTTCCATCATTCAGGATATCGCACTCAATGCTTTTAAAAATTTTAAAAGGGGCTGTCTTTTTGTTCAGGGCATCCACGGCAGCCTGCTGTGCGGCAGTCCTGTTTTCATCGAGCCCGTTTGCATAAAAAGCGCTCTTGCTGTGATCGCTGATGACCAGGTATTCCAGCTTGCGGGCTTTGCAGGCTTCCACCAGCTCTTCCAAGGTGTTGCTGCCATCGCTCCAGTTGCTGTGGCAGTGAATGATGCCTTTTATATCTGTTGGCTCAATAAAAGCAGTAGGCGGAGCGTCCAGTATGCTGGCATGCTCACGGAGAGGAGCGGGTATATAGGGAAGATGCAGTTGGGAAAAAACGGCCTTCTCTGAGGAAGCCCCTTCTGTTTCACTGCCGGCCCTCTGTATGAAGGCCTGTGCAAATTCGGGGCTTGAACTTTTCTGCACTGCAGTGGTATAAAATTTATTTTCTGTGGTGAGGTGAAGCAGTACAGGCAGGCAATCAGGTTGTTTAAAAGCAAGTATATCCTGTTGGCCTGCCAGTTGTTCAAAGCCGTTTAGCGTAAAGAAATGGATGCATTCTTTTGCAGAGGCTGTTGTTACCCATTCAAGCTGGCGGATGGTTTCCAGCTGTCTTTTTACTTCGCCCGCAAGTGCAAATTCCTTATCAGGAAAGGCTTTTTTCAATCTCTGGTCAAGTTCCTGCGCGTATTGTTCTACTTCTGCAAACAAGTTGCTGTCCTGGTTTTTAAAGTAAAACTCAATGGCTTCCTTAACATTCTTCTGTGTTTTTTCTCCGAAGCCTTTGTAAAGGGTCAGGCGGTTTTCATTGCATGCATACAACAGTTCTCCCAAGGATTCTATTTCCATTTCTTTCCAGATCACAGAGATTTTTTTCGGGCCAATGCCTTTTATCAGCAGCATTTCCACCACACCGGGCGGCGTTTGCTGCAACAGCTTTTGCAGGAGGCTCAGCTCACCTGTTTCAATGATTTCTATGATTTTTTTTGCAATGGCATCCCCGATGCCTTTAATCATAAACAGTTTTTCCTGTGGCATATCAGCCAGCTGTTCAGGATATTTTTCTATGGTATAGGAAGCAACCGCGTATGATTTTGCTTTGAAAGAATTCTCTCCGTGAATGTCCATCAGTTTTGAGAGTTGGGAAAACTGGTCGGCTATATAGTCGTTATCGGGATGCATGTGTTAGACAGGTTGTGGTAAACTGGTCGGAAAGTACGAATAAATTTATACTTAAAGGGAGGCGGAGGGGAAAGAATAGGGGCATAAAAAAAGTCCCGGAGGATGTCCGGGACTTATTATGTTCCTAGCTATAAGAAAGATTATTTCTTCTTAGGAGCAGCTTTCTTTGCAGCTTTTTTAGGAGCGGCTTTTTTTGCCACAGCTTTCTTTGGAGCGGCGGCTTTTTTGGGTGCGGCTTTTTTTGCAGTTGCCATGTTTTTAGAATTTAATAGTTAGTAAAAAAAATGCACTAGTAAATTTAAAAACTTCCCCTAGAATGTCAAAAAAAATTTGACAATATCTCTAAAATTTTCTATGCGGTCGGCTCAACTGCTAATATAGATACGATTGTTCTGTCGTTTCTGCCCTTTCTGAATTCTACAACGCCATCATTCAATGCAAAGAGTGTAAAATCTTTTCCAACACCTACACCTTTACCTGCGTGGTAAACGGTGCCACGTTGACGAACGAGTATGTTGCCTGCAATTGCAGGTTGTCCGCCATAAATTTTTACACCCAGGCGTTTGCTTTCTGAGTCGCGGCCGTTCTTTACGCTGCCTTCCCCTTTTTTGTGTGCCATAAAATAAATATTATAAATGCGGTGGAATAATATAATTAAGCGATCTCGCTTATTTTGATTCTGGTGTAATGAGTTCTGTGACCGTGCTTTTTGCGAAAGCCTTTTCTTCTTTTCATTTTAAAGGCAATGACTTTTTCACCTTTAACATGGCCTACGATTTCTGCTTTCACGGTTGCTTTCAGATCAGCTCCTGTGCTCAGCTCGTTCTCGCCTTGCATCAGCAACACATCTGAAAATTCTATCGTATCGCCTGCGCTGCCCTGCACTTGCGGAACATACAAGGTCTGGTCTTTTTGAACTCTGAATTGCTTACCCGCAATTTTTACAACTGCAAACATATTTCTAAAATTAGGGTGGCAAAGGTAGGTAATTATTGTTAAAGACTGAAGCAAGGAGCAAATTTTACAAAAAAATAGCTTTTTACGACCCTTTACTCTCTGATAACATCCTGTTCAGCAAGGTATTAACAGGACTTTGCCGGCCAAAACAAGGAGTGCAGAAGCTGGTACGAAAATAGTATGCTTATTATAAAACGTTTTGTTCACTAAAATTTTTGCTATGGACATCATTATTCAATCGGTTGGATTTAAAGCTAGCAATAACCTGGAAAGTTTTGTACACGAGCGGCTTGCTAAACTGGCAAACATGAGTGACCGCATCATCAGGGCCAATGTAACTTTCTACGAAGGATCAACCAGCAACCCGGATAATAATTATTGCGAAATCAGGTTGGAAGTTCCCGGAAACGACCATTTCGTAAAGAAGAACAGCGACTTGTATGAAAAAGCACTTGTTGATGCTGTAGAGGCCTTGCAAAAAATGATGCAAAAGAACAAAGACAAGAGCATCAGCAAGCGGCATGCAGATTAATGGCTACTTCAGCCAAAAGCAGTCCTTGCTTTTCTGAACCAACTTGTATATAACAAAAAACCCACAGCGATTGTGGGTTTTTACATAGAGCTGGGAGTAACGATTGCACAATTACTAAAACTAAACCACAATAAATATCAAACATTTTATGCGTTCAGGCATAAAAACCGGCCAGGAGCTTTTGATAAATACTGTTTAATCAGCAATGCGGATAAGTAAAAACATCTAAGATCCGATCCGGCACCTGAAACAGGGATGCAGCGATTGTAAATCTTCCTGTTTGCCAACCAAGCATAGCCGAAAAAAGATTTGCCCGGCAGCATGCTTAGCTGGGTTCTGCTTTTAATTGCGACAGCACACCTGTTAGCTGGTTTGCATTGGGTACACCGGATTGCCGCCATTTTATTTCGCCCTTTCTAAACACAATCAACGTAGGCACACTCTGGATATTAAACTGGCTGGCTACCTGCGGGTTTTTGTCGATGTCAATCTTTACAATGGTCACCTCGTCCTGCAACCGGTTTTTTACATCTTTGAGAATGGGTGGCATCATCTTGCAGGGGCCACACCATTCTGCAAAAAAATCAACCAGTACAGGTTTGTCTGATTGGATCAGTTCACCAAAACTTTTCATTTATTAAAAATATAAAAAGTTATGCAAGAAAATTACCCAGGTCATCCAGGGCTTTGTTCCAGCCTTCCTGGTGCGGATGGATAGATTCCTGGTCCTTGAAGTTTTCCTGTGTTACTTTCAGCTTGCTGGAATCCTGCTCAGCCAAAAACTCAACGGTTAGCTGAAATTCATTGTTGGGGACCGCTTGCGTATGCGGAAGCTCCCAGTTCCAGCTGTATACCAACTTCTTTTTGGGGGTTACTTCCTTATAATCACCGGTGATCTTCAGGTCTTCCTCGCCATCCTTTGTTTCAAAAACATACCGGAACTGGCCACCTTCCTTTAAATCAATTTCTACCTCCCTGAGCTGGTTACCGGCCGGTTTCCACCATTGCTTTAATTTTTCCGGGTTTACCCAGCCATCATACAACTCATCCACGCCTACAGGATATGATTTTTCAACTTCTAGATGAACGTCTTTGTTTTCCATAATTTGTTATTTTGATCGGTTAAACAAGCACTATATGGCTTTGTTTATCAGACTGTAAAAAATATGCCAGCCACCCATTGGCCACTTATCGCGGATAACAAGGCCGTTTGAGGATTATTATTCTATTTTTGTTTTTTAAACCTAGCTTATGGCGGAAAAGATTGTAGAGCTATCGCATGTAAACATTTACCAGGGCATGAACCTGATACTGGAAGATGTGAACATAACAGTAAACAGGGGAGAATTTGTATACCTGGTGGGAAAAACCGGAACAGGAAAATCAAGTTTGCTTAAAACCCTATATGGCGACCTTCCGCTTAAAGAAGGAGAGGGCACCGTAGCCGGTTTTGATCTGCGGCAAATGGACTGGAAAAAAGTTCCTTATTTAAGAAGGACACTGGGCGTGATATTTCAGGATTTTCAATTGCTGACAGACAGGAACGTAAATGAGAACCTGAAGTTTGTATTAAAGGCAACCGGCTGGAAAGATGATAAGCTGATAGATGAAAAGATTGCTGATGTGCTGGAGAAGGTGGGGTTAAAATCAAAAGGATTTAAAATGCCTTTTGAAATGAGCGGCGGCGAACAGCAAAGGGTAGACATCGCGCGGGCCCTGCTCAACTCACCAAAGCTGATCCTGGCAGATGAACCTACCGGCAACCTTGATCCGGAAACTTCTGATGAGATCATGCAGCTGCTCTTTAATATCTGCCGCGATTACCAGACCGCTATCATTATGGCAACACATGATTATATCGTGATCAGCAAGTACGCCGCCCGCATGCTTAGAACAGAAAGAGGAAAGGTGACAGACAACGCTACCATATCAATTCAATAAGCTGCTTGCAATTTTTGCGGTTGCTGAACCGGGCGCCCAGCAGTTTTGTACGCAGGGTGATCTCTTCCTCGCCGAAGGCATGGTTGTAAAGCTGTACAATGATGTGCTGGAACGCTTCGGCATTTGTTCCGATATGGCAGGCCGGCTCTAAGCCGGTTTGATGAATGGCGGCCTCGTTTACAATACAATGCCGCCCGTTGTACAGGGCATTGAGCAGTTTCAGCTTGATGCCCGTATCATTAAAAGAAGGCAGGATATTGATCTGGGCCCTTCTGATCAGGTCTTTCATTTCCTGGTCATCCGGGTTTTCAATCACGCATGATTGTACATTCAGTTCGGCAATCCGTTGCAGCCGGGCTGACGGGTTTTTTCCGGCAATCACAAAGGGCAGGTCTAATTTATCAAACACATTTTCAAGCAACCATATAGCTGCTTTTTCGTTTTCAGCAACAGATAAATTTCCGTGATAAAGGCAGTAGGTCCCCAAGCCCTCCATGCTGGTCACCTGCTGAAACGGGGTGAAAACCGGCAGGTAGGAAATACTCCGTGCCTGGAACTTTTGTTTGTACAGGTCTACATCTTTTTCAGACATGGCAAGTATGGTGGCCTGGTTGGCCAACTTGCGCTCGTATTGCTTTAACAGCCGGCTTTCATTGTAGAAGTAAGCCTTTTTCAACCATGATTTTTCGTGGTGGAATAAATGATGGTAGTATTTATACTCTACATTGTGAAGACGAAGGATCACTCTTCTGTTTTCCAGGGCACCGGCATAAAGCGGGTACGTGCAATGAATGCCTTCCAGCAATACGGGATAGCGATCCTGCTGCAGGTTTTCCAACAGGGTCTTTGACGAACGGGATGAAACGATGTAAGGAATCTCTGTAGAAAAGCCTTTGTGACCCTGGTTGCGGGGATAGTAGTTTACCTCCACACAATATTTTTCCAGCTCCAGCTGTTGGCCACGTCCATATTCGAAGCAGTGCAGATGCAGGTGTATACCCATCTCATGCATGGTCTGGATCATGCAAAAAGGGTCAAACACGCCTCCATAATTAAGCGGATAGGGAACATCGAAGCAAACAATATGTAAATGCTTTTCCACTTTTGTTTTTTGACCTGTTTGATACATTACCCACCAAGATGAAAGAGCAGCATATACATCGCATATGGGCTAGGGTAAACAGCATATTCTGTATACAAATGAAATCGCCTGATTGTTTGAGCCTCAGGCTTTGTTGGCTTGGATGTTTGCTAAATAGGGCTTGAAAATGGCAGAAACAATTTTACCTTCCTGCTGCCAGCACAGTTCCCGGCTGGCGATAGCAGCATTCTTTTTCCATAGCAGGTATTCTTCCGGGTTGTTGAACACAAACCGGATCCGCTCTGCAATATGGCCAGGCTCGTGCGAATCAATGTAACAGCCAATCTTATATGCATCCACAACCGCTTTGATCTCAGGCAGGGGCGTGCACAGGATCGGAATGCCGGCATGGAGATAATCAAAAAGCTTGTTGGGTAAGCTGTACAGGTAGTTGAGATTGGTAGGCTTGTCGAAGCTGATGCCCAGGTGCGTTTGCACGGTCAGCTCGCGCAATTGGCTGAAAGGCACTTTGTTTATAAACCGGATTCGGTCATCCAGTTTGTTCTCAGCCGCCAGTCTTTTCAATTGTTCAAACACATCTCCCCCGCCGATCACCCACAAACAATACTCCGCTGCAGAGAGGTATTTCATCGATAGAATCAGTTCTTCCGCACCCCGGTTTACATTGATGCCCGAGCCCTGGTATAAAATAATTTTTTTACCTGCAGGGTAGGTGAGGGGAGCGGTCTTTCCCGGGTAGAGATAAGGCACGTTTCTTACAACCTGGACCGGCTTGTTGTACTTTTTTTTATACAGGCCTGCGATTGATTTATTTACGGTATAAACCTGTTTTAGTTTCGGAAAGATAAAATGTTCGATCCCTTCCCATACAGCCCGTATAACAGGCCGGTGCTGGAGTTCGGGAACACCGGTAAAATATTCGTGGCTGTCGTACACCAATGGAATCCTCTTCAACGTTGCAACAAGATAATTGGGGAGCAGGGTATCCAGGTCGTTGGAGAGCAGTACATCAGCTTTTTTAAATAGCAGCGAAAAAAAAAGCAGGATGTTAAAGTTCGCGTAAAACAAGGCGGTTTTCTGGAACAAGGGTGTTAGCCTCCTGGTTTTATAGGCACGCTGATCCATGGGAAGGCTCTGCTTCATCTTTCTGCCGATCAGCAACACATCAAATCCATCTTCGTACAGCGTTTGTGCTACTTTGTGCACGCGCTGGTCAGTTACCAGGTCTGATGTAACGGAGAGGATCAATCTTTTTTTCATCGGGTCCTGTTGATAAATGCAAGCACCTTCTCTGCTATAAAATCGCAGCTTTTTCCCGTTCCGTAAAAAGCCTGGCTGAAATCAGGCCCCTTCTCCATAAAGCTTGTATACAGGGCAGCAAGACTATCTCCTTCCTTCCACAACATATTGACGCCGGCATTTACCAGTTCAGTCCATTCTGTTGTATCTCTCAGCGTGATGCAGGGTTTGCGAAAAAAATAAGCTTCTTTCTGCAAGCCGCCACTGTCGGTGATTACACAGCTGCATTGCGCCAAAGCTTGCAACATATCCAGATAACCCATCGGCGGTACCATCATAAAGCAAATCTCTTCTTCCAGGTTTTCCAGGGCAGCCTTTGTGCGCGGATGTGCAGGAAACAGAATGTTGATTGATTGTTGCAACCGGTTTAATTCTTTGACGATATGCCGCAGCCTGCCGGGCGATGTAATTGTTTCTTCGCGGTGAAGGGTGGTAAGGAGAAAGGGCGCGGCTGCAAACCCTTTTGGCTGCCCCAGCCGGCTGAAATGCAGGGCAGCGTCAAACATGATGTCGCCGGAGAGATACAGTTCACAATCAAAATGGCGGTAGCCTTCCTGTTCCAGGTTTTTAATGGCCTGCTCAGTCGGACAAAATAAAAGGTTGCTGATCCGGTCAGTAAGGATCCTGTTGATTTCTTCCGGCATCCTGTTGTCAAAGCTACGCAGGCCGGCTTCTATGTGTGCAATGGGCAGGTGTAATTTTTTGGCTGCCAGCGCACCGGCCAGTGTACTGTTGGTATCACCGTATACCAGTACCATATCAGGCATCTCTTTCATCAATACAGCTTCTATCGCTTCGAGCATCCTGCCCGTCATGGCACCATGTGAAAGCCGGTTGATATTTAAATTATAAGCAGGCGGCGGGATCTGCAGGTCATGAAAAAAGTTGCCAGACATATCCGCATCATAGTGTTGCCCGGTATGAATGATGAGATGCTGCAGCCGGCTGTGTTGAACAAGCGACTGGTGCATGATCCCTGTCTTTACAAACTGCGGGCGGGCGCCGGCTATGCTGATTATCTTTTTTGTTTTTTCCATTTGTTCTAAGCTTCGTAAACCAGTCGCAGGGTTTCCTCAAACACTTGCCTCCATTCTTTATACACCCCCCATTCGCTGATGGTATGGTTGTGCCAGATACACAAGAAATGTCCTTCTACCTGTTTTACCCTGCTGATCAATTGTTTTATGATAGTGAGGCTGGCTTCCGGCCTCAGCTGTAGGTCTTCGATGAAAGTGCCTTCCATATAAGTAATGGGATGGACCCTCAGGGTAGTTGCCCGGTTGCTGATCAGATCAAAGAAATAAAAAGAGGTACAGATGCCGGCCCGGAAGCCGGGCAATTCGGCATAACCCATTGAGTATTCATCGGTAATGCCTGCTTCAGCCAGCTGAAGATACGTATCCGGCAGCCTGAACCGGAGATAGTGCTGCCTGCTGCGGTGGATGGTTTGCCCACTGATCTGTTCCAGCCTCCCTTTTTCTTCTTTCAACAAATCTCCATCGTCTATGCTATAATAGGATGGATGAATGCCTATTTCGCCCTTTGCATGGCAATGCCTGATCAATTGACGAAGGCAGGTGGAGTGGGGAGAAAGATTTCTGTCGTACCGGGTAGATTGGCTGGCCAGCAGGAAGAAAAAAAGGATGTCTGCAGGATAGCCGGTCAGCATATTATCCAGATCGCTGTAAGTATCATAGGGATCTTTTTTTCTTCCCAGGATCACCCGCAACCTGGTTAGAAAGGTTTTGCGCAGGAAGACAAGATCTTTCAGCAAAGCGCCAGCGCTCCACCAGCCTGGTCTTCCCTTGTATGCGTAAGCCACATCAATGTCAAAGCTGATGGTTGATCTAAATGGCGTGGTTTGAAAATGCAGGGAAGGATAAAAATGGAGAAGAGATTTTTTTAGCTCCTGTGTCCAGCAGTTCACAACCGGAACATCTAAAAAGCCATGCTGATAAGCCAGGCTCTTGTTGCCCGGAAACCGGCCGTACTGGTCAGGTTCAAAGGGGAGGTACTCTTCATACCGGCTGACCAGGTAAAACGAAGCGGCCAGTACATCAAATGGAAACAGGCTTTTTGATGTTGGAAAAAGGGCCCGGGTGCCTGCAAACGGAAAAACAGCCGGGTATTGAGTAGTGATGGTTGTCTCAAAAAGCAGGGGAACAGCTTCTAAAAAAAATCCACTTCCTGGTGGGCTATCTGTGTATGCCAGCTTTTCTCCTGCAAAAGAATGGTAGTGGGAAGGATCGGTTGTAACGGTGTATGCAAGCCCGAGCAGCTCATTAAAAACCAGCTGGAATGTATAGTAGCATCTTTCGGTAAGCTTGTGTGTAAAAACCAGCATGGATGGTTATGATAGGGGTTTGGAAAGCCGTTCACAGCAGGGGAGATGCATACAGTTGTTCAATAATTTTGATTGTTTGCATGCCTGTTTCCACATCCGTAAAAGGGTGCCGGGCATCGCTGAGCGCTTTTACCAGGTTTTCATATATATCTTTGTGGTTTCCCATAGACCCCCGGTAAAAACCATAATCGTTGGCTGCATTGCCGGAAGGCAATGCCGGAATAGATCCTTCTTCAAGCTGCTGGTATTCAAGCTTGTTAAGATATTCTCCGCCAATTTTCACAGTACCCTTTTCCGCAACCAGCACCAGCGAAACTTCCATGTTTTTTCTATAGCAGTTCACACTGTAATTGATGGTACCAATAGCGCCGGATTCCATTTCGATTGCCGCTGCACCGGTATCTTCAAATTCAACAATGCCTCCATGAGCAAAGTTTTTGCGCAGGGGAAAGCATGTCTTCACCGGTCCCAACAGCCAGTACAATACATCTATATAATGACTGAACTGCGTAAACAAGGTGCCGCCATCTGTTTCCAGCTTTCCCCGCCAGCTGTCTGCATAGTAAGCAGCCGGCCGGTTCCAGAAACAGCCCAGCTGGAAGCTGAAGATTTTTCCCAATCCTCCCGCTGCTATCAAGTTTTTGACAGATTGTACGGGTGGGTTAAAGCGGGTAGACTTTACTACAAATAGTCTTCTGTCTGCGGCAACTGCAGCAGCCTGCATCCTTTCTGCATCGTGCATGCTGATGGCAAGCGGCTTTTCACAAAGCACATGAAATCCAGCCTCCAAACTGGCGATGGAGTGTTCGGCGTGTAGGTAATTGGGGGTGCACACGCTCACTACATCCAGCCCGGGCTCGTGGCGGAGCAGGTCGTTGATTGAATAATACGGAACAGCATTGTATCGGGCGGCGAGTTCTTCAGTCCTGGAAGGTACGATGTCACAAACAGCAGCCAGCTTCCCTACACTTGCTATCTGGGTGGCATGCCGGCCTGAAATTTTGCCGCACCCAATAATAGCAAACCTGTAATCTTTCATAGAACATTCCTTGTAAACCCAGCTCTGTCTGGTTTATTAAAAAATATTGCTTATTTTCGCGGCAAATTAAGCAGAATAAACATTCGGATGCCTTTTTAAAAAATTTAAGATGTCGTATTTAACTACAGAAAAAAAATCATCTATTTTCTCCGATTTCGGCCAAACTGCTACCAACACAGGTTCTGTTGAAGCGCAAATTGCCATGCTGACCGAGAAAATCAGCCAGATTTCCAAACACTTACAGGAAAACAAAAAAGACTTCTCTACCCATCGCGGCCTGATGCAGATGGTAGGTAAAAGAAAACGCCTGCTCACCTATCTTAGCAAGCACAATCTTCAGCAATACCGCAGCCTGATTGAAAGGCTTGGATTAAGAAAATAACTTTATAGTGAACAAATGAGCATTCCCAACTTAGCAGTTGGGAATCATTTTTTTGTTCAATTGTTACACGATTGTTAAAATAAGTGTATGCTCTGCAATTGCGCATCGATCTCTCCTTGCAGTTGTAATTCATACATACAAAATTAAGCGTATGATTTCTCAACCTATCAGTAAGACCTTTGATATAGGTGATGGCCGCCCTATTACCATTGAAACAGGTAAACTGGCCCGCCAGGCCGATGGATCTGTAACTGTTCGCCAGGGTAACTGCATGATTCTTGCTACCGTTGTAGCCAACAAAGAACCCCGTGAAGGACAGGATTTTTTCCCCCTTTCCGTTGATTACCAGGAAAAATTTGCATCCGCAGGCCGCATTCCCGGATCTTTTTTCAAGCGGGAAGCCCGGCTCAACGACTATGAGGTGCTGACCTCCCGCCTTGTTGACCGCGCCCTGAGACCCCTGTTCCCCGAAGATTATTTTTGTGATGTGCAGGTGCTGATTACCCTGATCTCCAGTGATATGGAAGTGATGCCCGATGCACTCGCCTGTTTGGCTGCCTCCGCTGCCCTGGCCGTTTCAGATATTCCCATCCAGGAAATTATTTCCGAAGTAAGGGTTGGACGTGTGGAAGGAAAAATGATTGTAAATCCCACCCGCAGCCAATTGGAAAAGGCGGACATGGATTTTATGATTGGCGCAACTGCCAAGAATATCATGATGGTGGAAGGTGAATCAAAAGAGTGTACCGAGGAAGACCTGATCCAGGCCATCCAGGTGGCGCACGACGCCATCCGCATCCAGGTAAAAGCCCAGGAAGAACTGCGTGACATGAAGGGCGTTACCGCCAAACGGGAATACTCCAAACCGATTGAGAACGAGGAGTTAAGAGAAAAGGTCAAAACCTTTGCAACCGACCGGATCCTCACTATGGCCCGCGCCAAAGCAAGCAAGCACGAGCGCGGTTCGATGCTGAAGGAAATTGAACAGGAATTGATCAACCACATCAAAACCGAACAAAACATCCCGCAGGAAGAAGTACTGCCGGATGATCTGAAAAAGATGGTCAAGAAATATTTCTACCATCTGCAATTTGATGTTGTGCGCGATATGATTCTGAATGAGCGCACCCGCCTCGATGGCCGCGGATTGGAAGATGTCCGTCCCCTGAGCATGGAAGTGGATGCGCTGCCTTCACCGCATGGTGCTTCGCTCTTTACAAGAGGTGAAACGCAGTCATTGACCACAGTTACGCTGGGCACCCCGCTGGATTCGCTGCTCGTAGAAAGCGCTGCTGTTTCCGATATGTCGAAATTTATTCTTCATTATAACTTCCCGCCTTTTTCAACCGGGGAAGTAAAAATGATGCGTGCCCCGGCGCGGCGCGAGGTAGGTCATGGCAACCTGGCCATGCGTTCACTCAAGCAAATGATGCCCGGTGGTGATTTCCCCTATACAGTTCGTGTGGTAAGTGATGTACTGGAATCAAATGGTTCGTCTTCTATGGCTACTGTTTGTGCCGGTTCGCTGGCCCTGATGGATGCCGGTGTAGGCATTCCCAAACACGTGGCCGGTGTTGCCATGGGACTGATCACGAAGGAAGGCAATTTTGCCGTGCTGACTGATATCCTGGGCGATGAAGACCACCTCGGTGATATGGACTTTAAGATCACCGGTACCCGCGAAGGGATCTGTGGTGTGCAGATGGACATCAAGGTTGACGGGTTGAGCATGGATATTATGCGCCAGGCCCTGGAACAAGCCAGAAAAGGCAGACTCCATATCCTGGATGCGATGTACGATACCATTGCAGAAGCGCGTGACGACGTGAAGCCGCATGCGCCCCGCATGGTCAAACTGTTTATCGACAAGGAATTTATCGGTGCCGTAATCGGACCGGGTGGTAAAGTGATCCAGGAAATCCAGCGTGAAACCGGAACTACCATCAACCTGGAAGAAAAGAATGAACGCGGTGAGGTAAGTATTTTTGGCAGCAACAAGGAAGGCGTGGAAAAAGCAACAGCCTGGATAAAAGGCATTGTAGCCGTACCGACCGTCGGAGATGTGTATGAAGCCAAAGTAAGATCTATCATGCCTTATGGAGCTTTTGTGGAGTTCCTGCCCGGCAAGCAAGGACTGATTCATATTTCCGAAGTGAGCTGGAAACGCCTTGAAACCCTTGAAGGTGTTTTGAAGGAAGGCGACAGCGTGAAAGTAAAACTGGTAGGCACAGATCCCAAAACAGGAAAATTCAAACTTTCCAGAAAGGTCCTGCTTCCCAAGCCGGAACCTTCTAAAAATTAAATCTGACTGCTTGAGCGCCAAGCTCTTGACTCATCAGATTCCGAATGTTTCAATCAATAACCCCGGAACCTTTTCCGGGGTTTTCTTTCTATGGTTAATTATACAGAAGTAAAAATACAGCTCAAGCCAGGGAGCGAAAGAGACCTGCTGATTGCCGCCCTGGCAGAGGAAGGCTTTGAGGGGTTTGAGGAGAGCGAAGAAATGCTGCTTGCTTTTATTCCTGAAACAGATTTCAATCCCGAAAGCCTGGAAGCCCTTGTGAAAGCGGTACCCGCCGAATATACGGTTGGTACTATCCGGCAGCAAAACTGGAACGCCTTGTGGGAAGCGAACTTTGATCCCGTGCAGGTAGGAACGTTTTGTCATATTAGGGCCCAGTTTCATCCACCCGCGGAAGGAGTGGAACATGAAATTGTGATCACACCCAAGATGAGTTTCGGTACAGGTCATCATGCTACTACTTACCTGATGATAGAGACCATGCAGGAACTTGACCTGGCTGGTAAGACCGTTCTTGATTTTGGAACCGGAACAGGTGTGCTGGCCATCCTGGCCGAAAAAAGAGGTGCTGACAGCGTAGATGCAATAGACCTGGACGAGTGGAGCATCGTGAATGCGCGCGAAAACTTTTGTATCAACCAGGCAAAGAACATCCATTTGCACCAGGCAGACTGCATCAGTCTGCAACAAGTATATGATATTATACTTGCTAATATCAACAGAAATGTTATTTTAGAAAATCTGTCCAGCATGAGATCACATGTTGCGGCGGATGGTGTTGTATTGTTGAGCGGATTGCTGACAAGTGATTGCAATGAAGTGGTGGAAGCAGCTGCCGCAGCAGGCTTTACGCTGACCGGCTTGCAGGAAAGAGGGGGATGGATCGCGTTGAAACTGGCTGTACGACAATATTAGTTGAGAAATATAAAGGGTTTTATTTATTTTTGTTCTCCTCCTCAATTTCCATAATATGAAAGAACTTTTACTTATCATTCTTTCGTACATGATAGGTTCAATACCTACTTCTGTTTGGGTGAGCAGGCAACTGTACGGGATAGATATCAGAGAGTATGGAAGTGGAAATGCAGGCGCTACCAACACCTACCGGATTCTTGGGGCCAAGATCGGCACTTTTGTAATGGTTGTTGACATCCTCAAAGGAGTGATTGCAACCAGTCTTTATCTTCTTATACCTTATTATCTCCACGATGAGTGGGACCGGACAAATTTGATGATTGGCCTGGGGCTGGCTGCTGTACTAGGTCATATTTTCCCCATCTGGGCTGATTTCCGGGGAGGCAAAGGGGTGGCTACCCTGTTTGGAATGGTACTCGCCATCCAGCCGCTGGTTGCTTTGTGCTGTGTAGGTGTTTTTTTACTAGTCTTGTTTCTTACCCGCTTTATTTCTTTAAGCTCCATCCTCGCCAGCATTGCTTTCGCCGTTTTTATTCTATTTATTTTCAATGAAAAAGAAACCTTGTACCGGGCTTTTGCCATAGCAGTTGCCCTCATGGTTATGCTCACCCACCAAAAAAATATCGGCCGCCTCCTGAGGGGAAGCGAAAGCAAAGTTCCCATCCTTAAACACCGCGACAAGCGCAGAAACAAACGAAAGCAGGAAGAAGAGGTTTAACGGTTAACTATTTAACATGTCGTAAAGCAAGGGTTCGCTCATGTTGCATCGATTGGTATAATCATTGATTTTACAGATCGAAATAAAACGGTTTATACATGAAAAAGATCCTCTTATTTACGATTGTTTGCAGTTGCGCCGTAGCCTGCAGCCGAAATGCGGTTACCGGAAAAAATCAGCTGCTGCTTGTTCCTGAATCTGAAATGCAGACGATGGCCGCCTCTCAATACAAAGATTTCCTGGATAGCAGCAAGGTCGTGAACCCTTCTGTAAAAGACGCCGCCATGGTAAGAAGGATCGGGCAGCGCATTACAACCGCCATTACAAATTATTACAAGGGCCAGGGCAAAGCCGATGTACTGGCTGGCTATAACTGGGATTATAACCTGGTAGAATCAAACGAGGTAAATGCCTGGTGTATGCCGGGGGGAAAGATTGTTGTGTATACAGGACTGCTTCCGATCACGCAAAACGAAGCGGCACTGGCTGTGGTTATGGGCCATGAGATTACGCATGCACTTGCCCGTCATGGCAGTGAACGCATGAGCCAGGGAATTGCCCAGCAGTTTGGTGGTGCAGCCCTGTCCGCCTTGTTGGCCAACAAATCGCAAGGTGTGCAAAGCCTTGCCATGACCGCTTATGGCGTTGGATCAAATTACGGTGTTATTCTTCCTTTTTCCCGCAACCAGGAATACGAAGCAGACCAATTTGGCCTGAACTTCGCTGCGATGGCCGGATACAACCCGCAGGAAGCCATTCCGCTGTGGCAAAGAATGGAGCAGGCAGGTGGTGGCAACCGGCCGCCGGAGTTTTTAAGTACTCACCCTTCCGAAGGTAACAGGATAGCACGTCTGCAAAAACAAATGCCTGAAGCACTTAAGTACTACAAGCCAGTAAGTAACTAAAAACAAAAAATTATTTTTAAGAGGCCGCCCTGTATCTGCAGGGCGGTTTTTTTGTGCATGCCTTTTTTTTCAGGCCTGGATTGATTACCTTTGCACTCCCATCCCAGATATTACATAAAAAAATAATTCTTCATGTCGAATAATTTGTTTGAAAGGCTTCAAATAAAAAACGAAAAGAACATTCTTATCCAGGGGCTTCCTTCCACACTCGAAAAGCAGTTTTATAAATTATCGTTTGCAAAAAATATCACGCCGTTGCTCAAAGTAAAAAAGATCGACCTGGCGCTGGTTTTTGCAGTGAATGAAAAGCAGTTGAACGGCATCCTGCTCGAAGTACTGCCCTCTTTGCATGAAGATAGCAAGTTGTGGGTCGCTTATCCCAAGAAAACTTCTAAGATCGCCAGCGACCTCAACCGCGATTGCAGCTGGGAAAACATCCGTGAAGAAGGTTTTGAAACTTCCGAACAGGTTGTAATTGATCATGTGTGGAATGCACTGCAGTTCAAAAAAGTAGAAAGTATTGTTTAAAACCGCTTTGTTAGCCTGCCAACAAGGGCTGCTTTTTAAAAAGGATAAATAACCATTCCTCTTTTCTTATCCAGCTCTTGTTGCATCTTCTTTAAATGGTTGTGGGTTTGGATGATGGTGAGCATCTCATGCTCCGGACGGGTTTGCTGCATGTCTTCCTGGTTGAGCAGGATAAGCTTTCTGATCTTTTTAAACTTTAAGAATGTCAGCACCTTATCTACCTCTATCTTGTAATCGTCGTCTTGTTTGTTGTTGTATATTTCAGGGTTGATCTTCCCATCCTGTAACATAAACTTCCTGAGGTGCTCCCAATCATACTCCCACAACTTTCTGTTTACACTCTGCGTATTTGATCTTTCATTCCATTTCGGGCTGTACTCGTACGGAAAGTTGGTAACGGTAATGGCCGCCTGCGCAATGTCATTGTCTTTGGAGTGAATAAAATGCCTTACTGTAGGCTTTTCTCCTTTTTCGTAAAGGTCTTTGTAGATCTGTATAATGGATAACAGGTGCGCATCCTCAAAGAGGTCGTCATCTATTTGTTCCTCGAAAATATAATCTGCTACTGTTCTCCCGGTGTCAAAAGGTTTCAGGCCACATTCCAGCAGCACGCGTACAATGGCTTGTTCCTGCAGCGCATCCTGGTGGAGGAGGTTGAATGATTCTTCTGAAAGATCCGTGGGGAAATTGTCTGCCGGCATTGTTTCAACCGGCGCTTGTGGTACAGCCTGTTGTTGCTTAAGTTCCTGTTTCCCGATGCGTTCGCGGATGTATTTATTCACCAGGGCATTAAAGCCATTTTCATCAATCTTTAAAAGGGCTGCCGACTGCCGGATATAATCCTGCTGTTTGGTGAAGTCTTCTGATTTGTTGATCCGGGAAATGGTTTCCGCCACCTGGTTTACCACAGCCGCCCTTTTTGCCGTATCGCCGCCTGCTTCTTTCAGGGCAATGTCAAGCTGAAAAAGCACAAAGTCTTTTTTATTGGCGGCTATAAACTCGCGGAAAGCGACCGCACCCCTTTTCCGCACAAAGCTGTCCGGGTCTTCTTTATCCGGGATCAGGGCCATTTTTACATCGAGGCTTTCTTCGAGGGCCATGTCCATCCCGCGCAGGGCTGCTTTGATGCCGGCCGCATCACCATCATACAGGATGGTAAGGTGGTTGGTGTATTTTTTTATGAGCTTGAGCTGGTCCTGTGTGAGCGAGGTGCCGCCACTTGCCACAACATTTTCAATGCCTGCCTGGTGGAGCGACAATACATCCGTATATCCTTCCACCAGCAGGCACTCATCGTTCTTGTCGATGGCGTGCCGGGCCTGGTAGGTGCCATACAGTATCTTGCTTTTGTTGTATACCTCGTTCTCAGGCGTGTTGATGTATTTGGGGGCTTTGTCGTTGCTGCGGATCACGCGGGCGCCAAAGCCGATCACTTTTCCGCTGTTGTTGTGAACCGGGAAAATAATGCGGCCCCGGTAATTGTCAACCAGCTCCTCGTTGCGCAGGGCCACCAGTCCAGATCTGATCAGGGCATCCCGGCTATACTGCTGGCGAACAGCTTCCTGGGCAAAAGCGGCTTTTTCTTCCAGACAATACCCCAACCCGAATTTTTTCATGGTTTCATCCGTAAAGCCTCTTTCCCGGAGATAGGCCAGGCCAATGTTTTTGCCTTGCTCCGTATCGAACAGGGTCTGCGAAAAAAAGTTCTGGGCAAACTGGTTGATGATCAGCAGGCTTTCTGCTGCCTGGTTTTGCTGTTTTGCTTCCGGACTTAGCTCTGTTTCTTCAACGGTTATATTGTACTTGGCCGCCAGCCAGCGCAGCGCTTCCACATACGAGAATTTTTCATGCTCCATCAGGAAGCTGATTGAATTGCCGCTTCTGCCGCAGCCAAAACACTTGTAGATTTCTTTGGCCGGACTGACCGTAAAGGAAGGCGATTTCTCGTTGTGAAAAGGACAAAGACCCAGGTAATTGGTGCCTCTTTTTTTCAGCTTTACAAACCCGCCCACAATTTCGACGATGTCTATACGGCTGATAATTTCTTGTATGGTCTGTTGCGAAATCACGTGTATAAATTTACAAAACCGGGTTGAAAATGGGAAGAATGATCCAAAGCCGTATTACATCGTTGATGTTAGGTATTGATAATCTTCCATCAGTACGTGCAGGAAATCCATCGGTTGCAGCGGACTTTGTACCCGGATGGTTTCTTTGATCTTTTCCGCGGCATGGTAAGCCAGTTGTATGTTGCCCGTTCTGCGCACAGCGAGCACCACATCCCGGATCAGCTGCATCTCAGGATCGGTGAGGCTGGCTGCTTCGGGAAAAGTGACCACGTAATCATCCGGTCTTGCCGGCGGCGGTGCTACAATTGTTTGCTGAAAATTGGTGCGCGGAATCACTGTTTTGATCACGATCGTGCCTGCGATCATATCGCCCAGGCGCTGGCTCCGGCTGCTCAGTACAACCGTCAGAAATGCACAGGCGTAGAAACTGAAATAAAAATCAATGGGCAGAAACAACCAGCGGATAATATACTGCCCTACCGTTGCTTGTCCGCCATCCACGCTCACTACCCGGGTGTTCATGGTGCGTTTTCCCAGGCTTTGACCATTCATAAAAACCTCGCTGATAAGTGAGTAAAACGACCAGGGTAAAACAACCAGTACAATGCCATAGATCCATTCACCCGTTTCCGACATGTGCATGCGGGTGAATATCATCATGGCGATGAATACATAGGCAGCCTTGATGAGGCTGTCTAATATAGTCGCTACAATGCGTTCACCAATGCCGGCAAGCTCATACTCGATATCAATGTTCTGGGTCGTTGTGATTTTGATGCTGCTCATACAGGGGGGCGTGTCGGCAAACCTACAAAAACCACCCGATCTGCAAAATCAAAACAGCAAACGGGTCAAAACTGGAAATTGTATAAGTAGGGTATTCTTCTTACATTGCAAGAACCTGTACAAGGATGATCCTAAATCAGTGCTACCAGGTGAATTTATGAGAGAAGCGCAGTTTTTGAAGCAAAATGCGGATAAATGGAAGCAGTTTGAAGATGAAGTACAACAATCAAACAACCCCGATGTTTTTGCTGACCGCTTTGTTGAACTGACGGATGATCTTTCCTACGCCAAAACATTTTACCCGCAAAGCGGTGTAACCAGGTACCTCAACGGATTGGCATTGCGCTTTCACCAGAAAATATATACCAATAAAAAAGAAAAAACAGGCAGGATCTGGAACTTCTGGCAGTTTGAGCTGCCTTACCTGTTCAGGCAATATCACCGTCCCTTGCTGTACTCATTTCTTTTTTTTGCAGCCTTCACATTCTTTGGTGCCTTGTCGGCCAAATACGATGAATCTTTTTTGCGGCTGATACTGAGCGATGAATACGTGAACATGACGAATGAAAACATCGAAAAGGGAGATCCTTTTGGTGTGTACAAAAGACAGGAACCGGTTTCCATGTTTTTAATGATTGCCTTTAACAACATCCGCGTTTCATTTACCACCTTTATATATGGGGTGTTTTTTTCTATCGGGACGGTTTTGCTGCTGATGCACAATGGCATGATGCTGGGTGCTTTTGAATATTATTTTTTCTCCAAAGGATTGGGACTGAAATCTGTCCTGGTGGTTTTTCTTCACGGCACCCTTGAAATTTCTGCCATCGTCATCGCAGGCTGTGCCGGCCTGGTCATGGGCAACAGCATCCTCTTTCCCAAAACTTACACGCGCTGGCATTCCATCATAAAGGGTGGGCGCGACGGGATGAAGATTGTGATAGGACTGGTTCCTATATTTCTGACTGCGGCATTCCTGGAGAGCTTTGTAACGCGTTATACCAATATGCCTCTTTTTCTGAGTGCCTCTATTGTGATCTTGTCTATGTCTTTTATTGTCTGGTATTTTATAATTTATCCTGTGCAATTGCACAAGCGCATCCAGGCATTCCGGAACAGCGGGGAAGAGCAGGAAAATAAAAACTTTCAAACATGGCTGAACAAGAAGTTGAACTCAGAAGGGTAAGAGATTTCGGGGAAAATCTCAGTGATACCTTTGCTTTTTTACGGCAACACGCCAATACCCTGCTCAGGCCATTTCTGGCCATCAGTGCTGTTTTCATGGCAGTCCTGGGCATCTTCAGCAGTGTTTACGAAAGCCATGCAGGCCGGATCCTGAAAAACATTTTCATGGGCAGAAGCCAAAACATTGACCGGCTCATGAGCGTCTTCGATATAAATTACTTTATGGTTATTATCATGACCATGGCTACGATAGCTTCCATGCAGGTAATCATAGCTGTTTATATGAAGTATTATACAGAAACCCATACAAAACCTGGCATCCAGGAAGTATGGACACTCTTCAAGCGGTATTTTCTGCGCGTATGCCTGTTCGAGTTTCTGGCCTATTTTACCATCGTGCTGGGCTGTGTATTTTGTCTCTTTCCGGGTATTTATCTCGGCGTGGTGCTGGCACCTTTGTCGCTGGTGATTGTAGTAGAAGACAAAGGGCTTGTCGAATCTTATCAAAGATGCCTGGAACTGATCAAGGATCAATTCTGGCCATCGTTTGGATTGTATATTGTTGCTTACCTGTTCTATGCATTCGGAGCAGGCGTTATTGGTGGGGGCTTTACCATCATTGGCTGGCTGGCCGGTTATCTCACCACATCCGACCTGGGCTTGTACGTGCTGGCCATAAGCGCCTTCTTAAAGTCTTTTTCCCTGTTTTTTTATATCATTTATTTTGTTTGCGTTTCCTTGAATTATTTTTCCCTGGTAGAAAGAAGGGAAGGTACTGGTATAATGGGCCGGATCAACAACCTTGGGAACTATGGCAGCTCCTCATCATCAGAGGAACAGTTTTAACCTACATGCGCAATTTTTTGTTTATACTCGTCCTGCTCCTGGTGGCTGAAACGGGCACCCCACAAGGGAAACAGGATACCACACAGGTAAGTGTCAGAAATATTTCTGCGGAAAGAATAAAACAGTACCAGGCCGATCCTGCTTTCCAGTACGACCCTTTGAGTGAGCCCGCGCCCTCTTATTGGGACCGGTTCTGGCTCTGGGTCTGGAGCAAGATAAGCAAGCTGTTCGGCACACCCCGGGGGGCTAGGATCTTTCGATGGATCATGATCATCTTTGCATCCGGGCTGCTTCTTTTTTTTATTATCCGGCTGAGTGGCATGAGCGGTTCAGGCCTTTTTGGAAAGAAAAACAGGGGTGACCTGGAGCCTGATTTTTCTACCGGTGAAGACATCCACGCCATCAATTTCAACAAGGCCATTCAACAGGCCGTAGCAGCAGGGAACTACCGGCTCGCTGTCAGGCTCCTGTACCTGCAATCCCTTAAAGCGCTTGCCGACCGCGATATGATTCATTGGCAGCTGGATAAAACAAACAGCGCATACGTAAAGGAGATCCGGGATGACGCACAAAAGACAGCCTTTTACCAGCTCACCAGGCGCTTTGAAAACAACTGGTACGGCAACATGCCGGTAAGTGAAAACGATTTTGTTTTGATCAGAGGCCAGTTTGAACAATTTAACCAACAACTCAACTAGCATGAAGGGATACAAAAGATTTCTCCTGCTATTTGCCGCACTGGTGGTAGTTTATATCGTGGCAGAATGGAACCGTCCCAAGCCGCTCGACTGGACCGTCACCCTTTCGCGGCACGACAAAAATCCATACGGCGCTTATTGCCTGTACAATGAGTTGAAAGATGTCTTCCCGCGTTCTGCGATCAACACTTACCAGTCGGCTGTTTACGAACAGGTAAACAATACTGCACAGTCAAATACAAGCTATCTGCTGCTGGCACCGAGTCTGCGGAATTTGTCCAAGGAAGATGTCAATGAGCTCCTGAACTACATTGCTTTGGGCAATTATGTATTTTTCAGCTCTTTCAATTTTGGTTCCGTCCTGGAAGATACGCTCCATTTTTCCACCTCTTACCGGGATGAGTTCAGATCGAAAGATTCAGTTACCATCAATTTTAAAGATCCTTCCCTGCACACCCGGATCAACACCGGCTTTAAGAGACAGACGCTGGGAAGATATTTTAAAACCTACGATACGCTCAAGACCAAGATACTCGGCCATAACCAGCTCAACGACGTAAATTTTATACAGATGCGCATCGGCAAGGGGGCCTTGTTTATTCACTTGCTACCCTACTGCTTTACAAACAATTTTTTGCTGACGCGCGACAATGCAACATATACCGCAAAAGCGCTTTCCCACATACCTGCAGGTGTAAGCACGGTGTACTGGGATGAACATTATAAACCCAATTCGGCCGGATCCACCAATCTTTTGCGCTATATTTTAAATAACACCAGCTTGCGATGGGCCTTCCGCCTGGGTTTGTTTACCATGGTGCTCTATGTGCTGTTTGGTATGAAGCGGCGCCAGCGCATTATTCCGGTTATTCCGCCGGTGCAGAACAGCACGCTTGATTTTGTAAGAACCGTAGGCAATGTTTATTTCAACCGGCAGGACAATAAGAACATTGCAGGAAAAATGATCACTTATTTCTTTGAATGGATCCGCACCCATTTCTACCTGCAGACAACAGAACCGGATGAGGCCTTTGCAGAAAGCCTCTCTAAAAAATCAGGTGTCCACAAGCAGGCGGTAGATGAACTGATGCAGCTGATGGATGCGGTGCGAGGCATGAGTCATGTTCCGGATAAAACCTTGTTGCTGTTAAACAAGCGGCTGGAATCTTTTTATGACCAGGCCGGAAAATAGCTGGCATCCTGTAAATTGTGTCTTCTTATGGCGATGCAGATCGGGTCGCTGTAACAGCTGATGGAACCGCAAGAAAATATACATATGAACGATACAGACCCTTCAGAGGAACTGGTGAGAACTGACCTGGGCGAGTTAAAGGACGCAGTAGGACGCGTGCGAACAGAGATCGGAAAAATAATTGTTGGTCAGACGCAGATGGTTGATCTGCTGCTGGCAGCTATCCTGGCTGATGGGCATGTACTGATAGAAGGCGTGCCGGGTGTTGCCAAAACGCTGACGGCCAAACTGCTGGCCAAATGCATTGATGCTGATTTCTCCCGCATCCAGTTTACCCCCGACCTGATGCCCAGCGATGTACTGGGTACATCCGTATTCAACCCGCAAACAGCTGCTTTTCAATACAAGCGAGGGCCGATTTTCAGCAACATTATATTGATCGATGAGATCAACCGTTCACCTGCAAAAACACAGGCCGCCTTGTTCGAGGTCATGGAAGAAAAACAGGTTACGGCCGATGGTGTAACCTATCCTATGTCCCAGCCCTTCCTGGTGCTGGCTACCCAAAACCCGATCGAACACGAAGGAACCTACCGCCTTCCCGAAGCGCAGCTGGACAGGTTTCTCTTTAAAATAGAAATTGCCTATCCCAGCCTGCAGGAAGAAGTGCAGATCCTTCAGAACATACACGAAGGAAAGATGCAGGGACAGTATGATCTGGTGCAGAAAGTGATCACTGCCCGGCAGATCGAACAATACCGCAAACAGGTAAGCAGCTTGTATATCGAGCAGAAAGTGCTGGAGTACATTGCGCAGATCATTCACGAAACAAGAAACAACAAATCTTTGTTTCTCGGCGGCTCTCCCAGGGCTTCGGTCGCTGTACTCAAAACATCCAAGGCCATGGCTGCCATGCAGGGGCGTGACTTTGTGATTCCGGATGATGTGATCGCTGTTGTGCCCCATGTACTGCGCCACCGCATTCTACTGACGCCGGAAAAAGAAATGGAAGGCGCCCGCCCTGATGAGATCATCCAGGCCATCCTTAAAAGAATAGAAGTCCCCAGATAAACGCCTTCCCTTGAAAGCTTTTCTCAAGCAGTATATTGGTGATTTGTTTTTCAGCCGGCGCTGGTACACGCTGCTGACCGCCTGCTCACTGCTTTTCCTGCTGCGCTTTTTTTTACCCTGGCTGGGCCTGATCCCCTACCTCGCACTGAGTGTAGTGGGGCTGTTGTTTGTAGTAGATTATTATTTGCTCTTTAGCAGCAAGGGACTATGGGCCGGCCGCAGCCATGCTGACCGTTTTAGCAATGGCGATGAGAATGGAGTCAGGATAGATCTGCAAAATTTTTATCCCTTTGCCATACATACAGAGATCATCGATGAAATACCCGACCAGTTTCAAAAAAGAGATGTCCTGTTTAAAACAGGGATAGGTGCCAAAGCAACCGGAGTCATCACCTACAAGTTGCGGCCGGTAAAAAGGGGCGAGTATCAGTTTGGCCGGATCAACGTTTTTGCCAACACCCTTTTTAACCTTGCAAAGCGCCGCTTTCAGTTTGGAGGATCCACACAGGTTGCTGTTTATCCTTCTTTTCTGCAGATGCGCAAATACCAGCTCATGGCCACACACAATGAGCTGAACAAAGCCGGGGTGAAGAAAGTACGGAGGATCGGGCACAGCATGGAATATGAACAGATCAAGGAATGGGTTGCCGGCGATGATTACAGAACGGTAAACTGGAAAGCCACTGCCCGCAGGGGCCAGGTGATGGTGAACCACTATACCGATGAAAGAAGCCAGCAGGTTTACTGCATCATTGACAAAGGCCGGGTAATGAAGATGCCTTTTGAAGGGTTGAGCCTGCTTGATTATGCTATCAATTCATCGCTGGTGTTGCTCAATGTGGCGCTGGTAAAAGGAGACCGTGCAGGACTGGTTACGTTCTCGGAAAAGATCAATACCATGGTGCCGGCTGATAAAAAAGCGGTGCAGATGCAGCTGATCCTGGAAAACCTGTACCATCAGAAAACCCGCTACCTCGAAAGTGATTATGAGCGGCTGTATACGTATATCCGCAGCAAAATAAAACAACGCAGTCTTATTGTTCTTTATACAAATTTTGAATCTCTTTCCGGGCTAAGAAGACAGCTTCCTTACCTGCGGAAAATAGCCACGCATCATCTGCTGCTGGTGATCTTTTTTGAAAATACCGAGCTGCACAGCTTAACCATGCAGGAGGCAAAAGATCTTGAGTCGATCTATGTAAAAACCATTGCAGAAAAATTTGCGTACGAGAAAAAGATGATCGTAAAAGAACTGCAGCAGTATGGTATTTTGTCGCTGCTTACTGCACCGGAAAACCTGACGGTAAATACGATCAACAAGTACCTTGAGTTAAAAGCACGCCAGGCGATATAGGCGGACGCTCCACGCCCCATTTACCACTTATCAAAGCTTAGCGTTGCTCATACCGGTCTTTCCCGGGTTGGGAAAAACTTTTTCACCAACGCACCAATTTAGTTAACTTCATACAGCAATGACAGCTATATGAATTACAAGGACGAGCACGGCCTCGTTTCAAAAATGGTGTCAGGAATTGCTTGCTCCTGCTGATCCATGATAGCTTCCCCACATTACTTTCCTTCACTTCAAACAAAACGTATGAAAAGGTTTTTCTTTACAGAGAGAAGCGACCGGGCTGCTCTGATTGCCCGTCTTACCTTGGGTTTGGTGGTCTTTCCGCATGGTGCTCAGAAATTGTTTGGATGGTTTGGAGGCTATGGATTTACCAATACCATGACAAGCTTCACGCAGCACATGAACCTGCCCTGGCTCATTGCATTTCTGGTGATTGTAATTGAATCAATCGGTGCTATCTGCATTGTTGCTGGCTTTGCCACCCGGTTCTGGGCCATTGCCATGTTCATCAACTTCATGGGCATCATTCTTACATCGCATATCAAGTACGGCTTTTTTATGAACTGGAATATGCTGCCCGATGCGCATGAGGGTTTTGAATTTCACTTGCTCATCATCGGGCTGTGCATTATCCTGATTGTAGTAGGCGGAGGGAAATGGAGCCTTGATGCAGCGATGCATAAACACCCTGCTTCAACGGCAACCCCTGCGGAAAGACTGGCTATGTAGTTTACATGCTTGCATGTAAATAATCCTTCAGCTGGGAGATGGTTTCTTCCTGTCCGAGAATGGTTTGTTTGATCAGGTCGGTCATGGAGATAATGCCAATCACCGCGTTGCTTTTAAAAACAGGCAGGTAGCGGATGTTGTGCAAGGAAATCAACTCCATGCAGTGTTCAATGCTGTCATCAGGCACCACCGTCGGAAAGCCGGTGGTCATGATCTCTGCTACTTGGGTGTCGGTGGAAGACTTGCCTTTCAGGATCACTTTGCGTGAATAATCCCGCTCTGTCATAATACCCAAAAACTCCTGCTCCTGCATCACGATTACAGAGCCGATATTTTTTTCGGCCATCAGCTTCAAAGCGTCGAGTACAGAGGTATCAGGATGGATAGAAACAACGGACGCTCCTTTGCGTTCAAGTATGTCTGAAACTTTTTTCATATGCAGCTGGTTTGTAGTGTGTAATTCGTAAACGGAAGATAGAAAATTTATAGATATCTGAACCATGATTTACAGGATTTAAAGGATTCGGGGATTGTAGTGGGTCATTCATCAAACAGGTAAAGTTTTTGCCAGCAAGCTAATCGATCCAACCCACCCACAATCCTGAGAATCCCTCAAATCCTGTAAATCATGGTTCAGACCTTATCCAGCGCCTGCAGGATGTCCTGCAGAATATCATCGGCGTACTCCAGGCCGGTGGAAATGCGGATGAGGCCGGGAGTGATGTTGACGGCCAGGCGTTCTTCTTCGGTGAGCTTGGCATGGGTAGTGCTGGCCGGGTGGGAAGCAATGCTTCTGGAATCACCCAGGTTGGCGGTGAGTGTGAGCAGCTCCAGCGAATTCAGGAATTTCCGGCCGCTTTCCAATCCGCCCTTTAGCTCAAAGCAAACAATGCCGCCGCCGTTCTGCATTTGTTTCACGGCAATCTTATGTTGCGGATGGCTGGGCAGGAAAGGATATTTCAGCCAGCTGATCTGGGGATGGTGCTCCAGGGCTTTCGCAATATGGAGGGCATTGGCTGCATGGCGTTCCATGCGCACGTGGAGCGTCTCCAGGCTCTTGCTGATGACCCAGGCATTAAAGGGAGACATCGCCGGACCTGTACTGCGGCAGAACAAGTAGATCTGGTGGACCAGCTCTTTTTTGCCTGCCACAACCCCGCCCAGTACGCGACCTTGTCCGTCCATCCATTTGGTGGCGGAATGCACGACCAGGTGGGCGCCCCATTCAATCGGGCGCTGGCCTACCGGGGTAGCAAAACAGTTGTCTACATTCAGGATCAGGTTGTGTTTGGCTGCCAGCTTACCTGCAAATTCCAGGTCAATGATGTCAAGTCCCGGATTGGTAGGCGTTTCCAGGTAAATCATTTTTGTATTGGGCCTGATGGCAGCTTCCCATTCCTCCGGTTTTCCCGCAGGCACATAGGAGTATTCTATGCCGTAGCGGTTCAGGTATTTTGTGATCACGGTATGGGTGCTTCCAAAAATAGCATTGCAGGAAAGCAGGTGGTCGCCGCTTTTGAGCAAGGCCATAAAAGAAGCAAATACAGCGCTCATGCCGGAAGCTGTTCCATACGCCGCTTCAGCACCTTCCAGCACACGCACTCTCTCAGAGAACTCATGCACGTTGGGATTGCTGAAACGGCTATAGATATTGTCGTCCGTTTCATCGGCAAAAGCCGCCCGCATTTCTTCTGCATTGTCGAAACAGAAGCTGCTGGTAAGGAAGAGAGGCGTAGAGTGCTCCATCTCATTTGTCTGCGCCGTTTGTGTACGGATCGCCTGGGTGATCGGGTGTAAATCCATTAATTATACGCGGTTTTGTTACACAATCCCTCCAAAGCAGGAGGGGGTCTTATTTGTTCGATGTCATCTAGCTGCTTACTTCTTCCGTATTCAGCACCCTTACTTCCCATTTGATGGAAGTGCCTGCCTTGCGGAGGGTTTCGGCCACCGAACAGTATTTTTCGATAGACAGCTCGCAGGCACGTTTTGCTTTTTCCGGGTCTATTTTTCCCTTCAGCTCAAATACGATCTTAACATCCGTCCACAGCGAAGGAACAGCATCTGCCTCCCGTTCGCCTTCGATCTTCATGCTGAAATCGTCGATGGTCTGGCGTTGTTTCTTCAGAATTGAAACTACGTCGATGCCACTACAGCCACCCAGCCCCATCAGGAGGGCCTGCATGGGTCTGACGCCGAAATTGGTGCCGCCGGTTTCCGGACTGGTATCAAGCCGGATGGTGTGTCCGTTGGCGTCTTTTGCTTCAAAGCCATAGTCTCCTGCTACGCGGTTTACTTCAACGTGTATCATGGAAATTTTTTACAAATGTAATTCACAGAGTGCTTTACTTTGCGATTTCAATTTAGAACCATTGATGAACCAATTCCACTGCAATGAGCCGTTTCAACTGGAAGGTGGGGAATTGCTTCATGGAATCACCATCGCTTACAATACCTACGGCCAGCTCAACAGCGACCGGAGCAATGTTGTATGGGTATGCCATGCGCTAACGGCCAATTCAGAAGTGACTGCCTGGTGGCCGGGCATGGTAGGAGAGGGGCATGTGATCGATCCGGAAAGATACTTTGTTGTTTGTGCCAACATCCTTGGCTCCTGTTACGGTACAACAGGCCCCCTGAGCAAAGATCTAACCGGTCAACCCTATTATCACCGTTTTCCGCTGATCACCATCCGCGATATGGTAAAGGCACACCTCCTGTTGTGCCGCCACCTGCAGATTGAAAAGATCTTTCTGCTGATGGGCGGCAGCATGGGTGGCTACCAGGTGCTGGAATGGGCTGTGATGGAACCAGCCATGATCCAACGGATTTTTCTGATCGCTACCTCAGCCAGCGAGAGTGCCTGGGGCATCGCCGTACATACAACCCAGCGGCTGGCCATCGAGGCAGACGGAACATGGCTGCATGAAACAGAAAAGGCCGGCAGCAAGGGTTTAAAAGCCGCCCGGGCCGTAGGCATGCTCAGCTACCGCAACTATGGAATTCTGGTGCAGAAGCAAACAGACGAAGACAAGGAAAAGCTGGATCATTACCGGGCTTCTTCTTACATGCAGTACCAGGGCGATAAGCTCGTAAAAAGATTCAATGCGTACAGCTATTGGCTGCTGACCAAATCAATGGATACACACCACCTGGGCCGCGGCCGCGGCAAGAGCCTGGAAGGCGTGCTCAAAACCATTCTGCAGCCTACCCTCGTTATCGGGATCAGCAGCGATATCCTGTGCCCTGTAGTAGAGCAGCAATACCTGGCCCACCACATCATCGGTTCCACCTATGCTGAAATTGATTCCATTTACGGGCACGATGGATTTATCATAGAATCAGCCACCATCTCTTATCACCTGCAACGGTGGCTGCAGGCAGGTATGCCTTAGTTGATACCTGCACATAAGTTCTCAACCTTGTAGAACAGAGAAACGCTGTCTGACTTATACCATACACTTAAATTCAATTCGATATTATACATCCATCTTCAACCGGGCCGGCTCCCGGGTGAGTGCCAGCATTTCTCCGAAGGGAACAATGGTGATCTGTCCGAAATGTTCCAGCAGCATTTTGTAGGAAGCCGCAACAGGACGGGGTTTCCGATCCAAGTCGTACAAACCGCATTCATTGACCCGGTTCCGTTTTTCGGCCAGCTCTATGTCCCAGTCTATCTGGTCAATCAGGCTATACCAGGTAAAGCCCAACACGGGTACGCCTTCTTTTCTGATCTGCAGGATGTTGAGCCATTGCTTCCAGAGCCACATAGAGGCCTGGTCGGCTTCAAATACATTTGTTTCGGTATGCATCACGGGTTTTCTGTACCGTTCATAGTATTCGCGGGTTATTTTGTACCATCCAAGTACATCCATGGCATTGAGCATGGTGCCATCCGGCAGCTTGATCTTTTCGTTCCGGCCATAATAATCATTGCCCATGACCTGGTAGCCGGGCGGCTCGCCGGCCATGAACCATTTGTACTCTTCCGGCGTCATCCCGTTGTCTAGCAAGAATGCATAAACGTCGGCATCAGGATGATGGGCATACAGGAGATCGAACGAGAGAAAACGCAGCTTGTTGTTCAGCTCTTCCTTGGCCTGCGTACCGCAGATGTCGTGCATGTACTCGGCGCTTTCGCTTTGCACAATGATGCAGTCGTGCCGGCGGTTGGCAATCTGGTGATTGGCCATGATGCTGGCGGCCACCAGGTTTTTCAAGGCTGTTACAAATCCCCGGTCTGTTTTGAGCTGTTCATTCCAAAGACCATCTTTGCCGCTTGCACGGGCAGAGACATAGATCTCATTGATGGGTGTATAAAACCTGACCCAGGGGTACCGTTCCGCTACTGCGCCCGCATATTCCGCAAAATGGATCGGCAATTCCGGATTCTGAAAATCCCCGATCCAGTCCGGCACGCCAAAATGCATCAGGTCAAGAATGGGTGTGATCTTCAACCGTTCCATTTCCCGCATCACCTCATCGGCAAAGCTCCAGTTATATTTACCGGGCCCTTGGTGGATGGAATAGTAGGGCAGCCCGTACCGGAGCACGTTCAAACCCAGTTCTTTCACAAGGCGAAAGTCTTCCCGCCAGTGTCTATAATGGCCGCATTCTTCCAGCTGGTCTCTGCGGATTGTCTTATTCCGGATGGTAGGATAAGAACATTCTATACCGGTTGCAAACATAAAATTGCCGTCTGTATCTCTGGGCAGTCCGCTGCCGCTATGGCCTGCCCCGCCACCATACTGGTCTCCGTCGTACGGAGCATCGCCCCATTTCTTTTTGATCAAGCCAAGAAAGCTGTTTGTTGTCATAATGATGCGTTTTCTAACCGTTTGCTGTGTGCCAGAAAAAGGTCTGCTGTTCTTAAAGAAAGCGCCATGATGGTGAGGGAAGGGTTTACACGGAGTGCACTGGGAAAGATAGAATTGTCGCAGATGTACAGGTTGGGGATGTCATGTGAGCGCCCTTCGCTGTTTACCACCGACAGCGCCGGGTCGGTTCCCATGCGGCAGGTGCCAATTGTATGGGCATTGCGCATGTTCGACCAGATATGACGGGCACCCGCAGCTTCCCAGATGCGGGTCATCAGCGCTTTTGCATGTGCGGCCATTCTTTTTTCATTGTCTCCGTTGCTGAAATACACAACAGGTTTGGGCAAGCCCATATCGTCCTGCTCATCCGATAATGCTAAAAAGTTGCCGGGCTGCGGCAAACAATCACCGTGCATGTTAATGCCTGCCACATGATTGTACTGCTGCATGCGTTCCCGCAAAGCTGCGCCCCACAGTCCTGTTGTTCTTACCAGTGTGCTGGCGTAGGTTACCGGCAACACGCCAATGGATTGCACCAGGTAACCGGAAGCAAAATCCGCTCCATGGGGCCGGAGCGTATCTTCCGAGATCAAGCCGCCAGGTATGCCTTTGTACGGGTGGGTCTCTTCCTCAAACTCTCCCCATAACTGCAGGGAGGTGTGTGCCATAAAGTTTCTGCCTACCTGGTTGCTGCTGTTGGCCATCTTATTATACAGCAGTAAGCGGGGCGTTTCTATCGCGCCAGCGCACAAAAAGATCCATTTGCACAACTGCTTTTGCTGCTTTCCGTTCTGGAGGTATGCCACAGCTGTAATCCTGCCGCTTCTGTCCTCTTCCAGTTCTGTTACAAAACATGCAGGTCTTATCTCGGCGCCATGGTGAACGGCCAGGGGAATAAAGGTAACGTCCATACTGGCTTTTGCGCCGTTGTTGCATCCTGCTTCGCAAAAGCCCCGGTTGGTGCAGGCATGCCGCCAGCCAATAGGCTCCTGATAATAAGCGGCCGAAAGAGCTGCATTGGCAGCGGGACTGGTACGGATACCCAATGTGCGGCAGCCTTTTTCCATGAGTTGGGCCGGTGCGTTGAGTGGAAGCGCCGCCAGGGGATAACCCCGTTTTCTTGCCGGCCCCCAGGGGTAAGGAGTGGGACCGGATATACCCAGAAACCATTCCAGCTCATCGTAATATCTTTCCAGGTCGTAGTAGGTGAGGGGCCAGTCTGCCGATACACCAGCTTCGGTGTAGAGCATAAAATCTTCCGGGTGTGGCCGGGGCATGTAGGCGGTGTAATGCAGCGTGGAACCGCCTACACCTGTACCGGAGTTGTTGCGGCCAAATATGATCGGATCGGCACCGGCGCTGAGCCGCTCGTGGGGCCAGTATAATTTGTTCTGCTCGCGCTCGTCGCTGGCAAAATCCACCGCAGGGTTCCAGTATGGGCCGGCCTCGAGTGCCACTACTTTCATCCCTGCCGCTGAAAGCTTTGCCAGGAGCGGGCTGCCACCTGCACCCGTTCCTATTACCACAGCATCTACTATTTCTTTATTTGCATATGTTTTCATGGCAGTTGTGTAATGGCAGGTTGTTTATCCTCTTCCTTCTCTTGCGGAAGGCCGATCTCCTTCCAACCCTGCGCATCTGCTATGCCCGCAAACCCGATCTCTTCCAGCGCATAAGGATAGCTGTAATACAGCTCTGTAGCTTCACAGAGCAGTTCTTCAAAAAATTTCAGTGGAGATACCTTGTTCCAATATTCACCGCCTGTTTCGCCCTTTTGCAACTGGTGCAGCAGTGCCAGTTGCTTGTCTGTTGAAAGGTCTGCAAAAGCATGCTGGTAATTGCTGCGGGCTGTTTCGTCCATGGCTTTGAGCGCCAGCGCATATGCATCACGGTCTGCAGGCATTTGCTGGTAACGCCAGCCGTTTGATTTATTCGCAGCTAACCTCGCATCGATGTCTGCTGCCACGCGAGCGGCCCGTGTTCCATCCTCCTCTGCCAGCAGGTGGCGGCACAAAATGGTCAGCAGGCGGAAGCTGGCTGCATCCAGGAAAGCAGGCGCAGTTTGTTTTTCCTGTAATCTATCTTCCAGAACGGCTTTGGTAGCAGTTGATACCAACGCTGAATCAAGGAGCTGCCTGGTGGTTGCAAGCTGGTGCGGCTTGTTATGAGACATGGATGGTGCTGGTATAAAGTTTACGGATAAGTATAAACGAAGCGGGACTTTTATCATGCCGCTGGTATGCGCCCATGCTGATGCATCACAATCTGCCGCCGGTCACCTGCACGAGGCTGCCCGTCATAAAGCTGCCGTCTGAAGAGGCCAGCAGCACATAAGCCGGTGCCAGTTCTTCGGGCTGGCCAGGGCGTTCCAGGGCTACTTCATGACCAAAATTCTCTACTTCTTCCGGTGGCATGGTGGCAGGAATGCCGGGCGTCCAAACAGGGCCAGGCACAACGGCGTTTACCCTGATCTTCTTTTTTCCCAACTGCAGGGCAAGCGATTTTGTAAACGCGTGGATGGCGCCCTTAGTGGAAGCATAATCTACCAGGATGGGGAGGCCGGTTTCCCCTACGATGCTGCCTGTGTTGATGATGGCATCTCCTTCTTTGAGGTGGGGCAACGCAGCCTGGGCCATAAAGAAGTAGCCAAAAATATTTGTCTCAAACGTGCGGCGCAGTCCTTCTTCTGTAATGTCTTCCAGCCTGCTGTGCGATTGCTGGTAGGCTGCATTGTTGACCAGGATGTTCAGTTTTCCGAAATGCGCTACCGTTTGCTGCACCGCATCAAAACAAGCCTGCCGGCTTCTCACATCTGCTTTAATGAGCAAGCAAGCAGCGCCTTTTGCTTCTACCATTCTTTTTGTTTCGCGGGCATCCTGGTCGGTTTCATTGTACAAAACCGCTACCCGGGCGCCTTCCATGCCAAAGGCAATGGCAACGGCCCTGCCGATGCCCGAATCAGCCCCGGTAATAAGGGCTACCTTATCCTTCAGTTTTCCGGCCGGTTTATAATTGGAAAGATCTGAATCCGGCTGTTGCTGCATGTCTTCCTGGCTGGCAGGATAAGGCAGCTGCTGTTCTTTTATATCACTTGATTGCGGGCGATACTCCTCCCGCGGATTTGTACTGTTTGCCATGGTATGCTGTTGTTGTGATCAACTGATGTTACTGCACCTTCCTGTTCCTCCGGTTCCGGCCTTTTTTGCTAAACAAGCTTTTCTCTGAGAGAGTTCGAAACTGTTTAAGAATTCTATGGATTTTCTTCGGATCTGTCAATTCACCCAGTGGAAAATTAACCATGAAAGACGGATCAACAAAAGTGATCAAGGACGGTGACTGTGTGTATATGGATGGAAAAATGATGAAGATGGATCGTACAAAGAAGGAAAAAATGTAAACGCCTTCCTTGTTTATGCTGATAAAAAAAGCCATGCCTCAACCGGGAGCATGGCTTTTTTGTAAGCGGCCGTTGGTGCGACCGCTATTGCTTTTTATAATTGGTTTTGAATTCCCTTTTGAACTCCAGGAACTCCGGGATGCAAACATTTTGCACGTACGGGTTATCCGGGTTGTGGGAAATATACTCCTGGTGATAGTCTTCGGCCGGATAAAACTTGGTAAGGGGTTTTACCTCTGTAACGATCTTATCGCGGTATTTTTTCATGTCTGTCAGCCGCTTGATCTCTGCATCAATGATTTCTTTTTCTTTTTCATTGCGGTAGAAAGCCACAGAGCGGTATTGGGTGCCTACATCGTTGCCCTGCCGGTTGAGGGTAGTAGGGTCCTGGCTGGCAAAGAAGGCTTTTACCAGGGTTTCAAAACTTACCACAGAAGAATCATAATACACCTGCACAGCTTCGGCATGACCGGTTTCTCCGCTGCTGACTTTTTCATAATCCGGATTTTTGTCTGTACCCCCGGCATACCCGGATACCGCATCACGCACGCCTGCCAGGCTTTGAAAAACAATCTCGGAATGCCAGAAGCAACCTTCGGCAAAAGTAGCAACGGCTTCATGTGCGGATGCATTTTGCCTGGTGGCTGCAGGAGCTGAAAACTTTTTACTGCCTGATTGAGCGCAGGCGCTGAGAGTAGTTACCATCAGCAGCATGGCGACGAGTGCTTTCATATGTGAGTTTTGCAGGTTTTTGTTTTTTACTTTGAGCTTACTGGTGGTTTGCCACCTTCGGGTACAAATATCAGTGCATCTGAATTCATGCAATACCGTTTACCGGTAGGCGCAGGTCCGTCGTCAAACACATGCCCCAGGTGCGAACCGCTTTTGCTGTCCACCACTTCCCACCGCGTCATGCCAAAGCTGTTGTCTCTGATAAGCTTTACAGCATCCGGTGTGATGGGGGCATAAAAACTGGGCCAGCCGGTACCGGAGTTGAATTTGGTTTCGGAGCTGAACAAGGGCTGCAGGGAAGCAGCAGAATAATAAGTACCCTTCTGATAAAAATGATCGTATTTACCTGTAAACGCCTGTTCGGTACCTTCTTCGCGCAGGATATTGTATTGAGCCGGTGTGAGCCTTTGCCTCCACTCTGCATCGCTTAGCTGCATGGAATAAGTTGTTTTCTTGTCAGCAATAGGCGGCTCGGGAAATCGTTTACCTTTCGACTGTGCCTGTCCGCAGTGCGTGTTTAACAGACAAAAGACGGTTACAAGCAGCAAGAAAGTTTTTTGCATAAAATGGGTATTATTGACAAATAAACGGTGTATCCTTCCAATAAGTTTACGAAAATTTGTTAACACTGGATGAAAAGATTGTTTTTACGGGGGAGCAGCTGCTCTGTTGACAGGCGAAATAGCTGTAGATTTACACCGTTCACAAATTGCATGTATGAAGCAGATTCCCAATATTTTTACCCTGCTCAATCTGATGGCAGGCTGTCTGGCCGTCATCTTTATCCTTCAAACCGGTGAAACGCTTATTCTGATCAACGACAGGGAAACCGTGCTCAACCTCCCGGAAAAAATTGTGTGGGGTTCTGTCTGCATCGGCATTGCAGCTGCCATTGATTTTCTGGATGGTTTTGTGGCAAGGCTGTTCCACGCATCTTCTCCCATAGGCAAGCAGCTTGATTCGCTGGCAGATGTGGTAAGCTTTGGACTGGCGCCCGGCATGATCCTTTATCAATTGCTGCGCATGAGTTACGCCCAGGCCCAGAATGGTTTGGACATCAGCATAGCAGCCCTGGTGCCGGCACTTGTTTTTCCCTGTGCCAGTGCCTACCGGCTTGCCCGCTTTAATATTGATCCATCGCAGCAAACCGGTTTCAAGGGCGTGCCTGCACCGGCAGCCGGATTGCTGGTAGCATCGCTGCCCCTGATTCTTTTCTACAATTATTATGACCTTAGCCGGTTGCTCCTGAACAAATGGTTTTTATACGCTTTTATCGGGGTCTCCAGTTATTTAATGGTTAGTACCCTGCCCCTGATTGCCTTAAAATCAGGGGGCAGCAGCAAGGGCCGCCTGCCCGAGATCACTCTGCTGCTGATCGCAGTCCTGTCTGCCATCTTTTTAAAGTGGTTGGCCGTGCCGGTTGTTTTTCTGTGTTATATCATCATATCTTTACTCGCATCCAGGCAACCCAAAAGATCATAGGAGTCAGGACAGCCAATGGTCTGCTGACCAGCATGATCTTTTTTCTACATGATCCAAAACAAACAATATGACCTATACAATTCAGGTAAAAGTAATGCCGCTCAAAGAACTGTTGGACCCGCAGGGAAAGGCAGTGCGGGGAGGATTGGAAAATATCGGCATTGCCGGTGTGCAGGATGTCAGGATCGGCAAGAACGTAACCCTGTACATTGATTCTGCTTCGGAAGAAGAAGCCAGGCAGGTGGCGGAAGAAGCTGCCAAAAAACTGCTGGCCAATCCCGTGATGGAGTACTATGAAATCACGGTGTAATCTATGCTTTATCTTGTTCCTTCTCCTATCGGCAACCTGCAGGACATCACGTTCCGGGCTGTTGAAGTCCTGAAGCAGGCTGATCTTATTCTGGCAGAAGATACCCGCACATCATCCAAGCTGCTGCAGCATTACAATATCAGCAAGCCCCTCTCATCTTACCACCAGCACAATGAGCACAGGGTAGTGCAGTCGCTGGTAGAACAGCTTGTGCAGGGCAAGACGATGGCCCTGCTGACCGATGCAGGAACACCGGGGATTTCAGATCCTGCTTTTTTGCTTGTACGTGCATGCATCCGTGAAAGCGTCCGCGTAGAGTGCTTACCCGGCGCGACCGCCTTTGTGCCCGCCCTGGTAAACAGCGGGTTGCCTATCAACCGGTTTGTTTTTGAAGGATTCCTGCCGCTGAAAAAAGGCCGTCATACCCTGCTTACGCAACTGGCATCCGAAGAACGCACGATGGTCTTTTATGAATCGCCCATGCGCCTCGTAAAAACGCTGGAAGAGTTCAGGCAGGTCTTTGGCGATGAAAGGGCCTGTTGCGTGAGCCGTGAGCTTACAAAGCTGTATGAAGAGAATACGCGGGGCAGCCTGGCCGAAGTATGTGCCCATTATCAGGCGAAACAGGTAAGGGGGGAGATCGTACTTATCGTGGCGGGAAAAGGGTAAAGATAATTGCTTATAAGGAAGTTAAGTTTTGGACCCTGCTCCTGTTTTTTAAACCAGATTGGTATTTTTGTCGCAATTAAACGCAGCGCGCATGACATCTTACCAGATACTCATTATAGCTTTTATTTCTTTTTTGTTGGTTTTTTTGCCTGCACCCGGAATGTACGGCATGTTTAAAAAGGCGGGCGTACCCGGATGGAAGGCCTTGATTCCTTTTTACAATGTAGGTGTGATCCTCGACATCGCCAAAAGGCCGCGGCATTGGTTCTTCTGGCAGTTTATACCCATTGTAGGCTGGTTTGTGGTGCTGGGTATCTACATCGAGTTTGTAAAGCCGTTTGGCAAGTTTAAATTTTGGGAGCATGTGCTTACCGTGCTGGCTTCTCCTCTTTATTTTGCTTATATCGGGTACAATAAAACCGATCGTTTCCTGGGTGTTGAGGTGGTAAAAGCCCATCGCAAATCAGCTGTGCGGGAATGGGTTGATGCAGGCATCTTTGCCGTGGTGGCAGCTACGCTGATCCGCATGTTTGTGTTTGAAGCCTATACCATCCCCACTGGTTCTATGGAAAAAACCCTGCTGATCAACGATTTTTTATTTGTCAGCAAATGGACCTACGGGCCCCGGCTTCCCAATACCCCGCTGGCCCTGCCCTTTGTGCACCACAGTTTACCTGGCTCCAACGCAAAATCCTATTCCGAGCTGATCACGCTGCCGTATATACGCTGGTTCGAAAGCCCGGTTCACCGCAATGATGTGGTGGTGTTTAACTTCCCCGCCGGCGATACTGTGATCAATACCGATGAGTACCAGTCGCAAAATCCTTACTACGATGTGATCAGGGTGCTGGGAAACGGAAATGCAGATATGGGAAGAAACCTGGTGTTAAGCGACCCGGATACGTACCCGCTGGTGGTGCGGCCGGTTGACAAGCAGGAAAATTATATCAAACGCTGCGTGGCAATTTCAGGCGATACGCTGCAGATAAAAGACGGACTGGCCTATATAAACAGCCAGGCTCCTTTTCTTCCACCTTATTCGCAAACGTATTATATTGTAGAAACAAATGGCCAGCAGCTGGATGATGAAGTGCTGAAAGAAGAATATGACATCAGTACAGACAATGAAGACGAGTTCCGTCCGACCAACCAGCCCGGTACATACCGGATGCTGCTGACCAATATCGCCAAGGACAAGATGGAGAAGAACAAGTTTGCAAAAAAGATCACCGCTGAAGTGCAGCCTATTACTTCTTCCAATACAGTGCCCATGGTATATCCGTACGATACGCTGCACAACTGGACGCAAGACAATTATGGCCCGATCTGGATCCCGAAAAAAGGAGCGGCCCTCATGCTGACGCCGGAAAACTACAGCATTTACGAACGGGCCATCCGCACCTACGAACACAACAAACTGGAATACCGCGACGGAAAATTTTACATCAACGACCAGCAGACAGACCGCTATGTTTTTAAAATGAATTATTTCTGGATGATGGGAGACAACCGGCACCAGTCGCAGGATTCCCGCTATTGGGGCTTTGTGCCCGAAGATCATATTGTAGGAAGTGCCTCCCTGATCTGGATGAGCTGGAATCATGGCATCCGCTGGAAGCGCCTGTTCAAGACTATTAAATAAAACCGGCATGCCGGTACCGTATGAAGAAAGAAACGTTTGCCCTTGTATATGAAGTATACGATTCTGCAGAAGAGCTAAGTAAAGAAGATGCCCTCCTGTTGCGCAAAGCCCAGGATGCAGTCAGATTATCATATGCCCCATACTCACATTTTCATGTAGGAACCGCTGCGCTCCTGCAGAACGGAGAATGGATCGAAGGCTCCAACCAGGAGAATGCTTCTTTCCCGGTAGGCATTTGCTCCGAGCGGGTCTTATTATCTGTCGCTTCTTCGCGCTACCCCGGTGTACCCATCGTGGCCATGGCTGTGAGCTATAAAAGCGATCTTGTTTCCAGCAACCATCCGATTTCTCCCTGCGGACTTTGCCGCCAGACCCTGCAGGAATACGAGCTGAGGCTCCAGCATCCTATCAGGCTGATCCTGGGTGGTATGGATGGTAAAGTGTGGGTGCTGCCCAACACATCTCAGCTGCTTCCCTTGTCGTTTACCAGTGATGACCTGGAAATAAAAGAGACAGGAGAGTCAATCCGGCAAAATCAAAAAAGGGTTTGAACGCCGCAGGCAATGCGGGCTTCGTGTTGTAGGAGCCACTTTTTTTGTGGCAGTCCGCCTGCATACCCGACCAGCTCGCGGTTGGCACCGATCACGCGGTGGCAGGGAACAATGATCGCCAGCTTGTTTTTGCCGTTGGTAGAGGCGGCGGCACGGATGGCTTTGGGATCGCCCAGGCGTTTGGATAGTTCCAGATAACTGATCGTGTTGCCGTAAGGGATGTTCAGCAGCTCTTTCCAAACCCTTTGCTGAAAGGGGGTGCCGCTTTGTGAAAACGGTACACTGAACTCCTGCCGTTCGCCCTGGAAGTATTCATTTAATTCATCAATGCATTGCTGCAGGAGGGGAGAGGGGGAAGAAACCGGCTCCTGAGGTAAAGCCGGTCTCTCTCCGCAAAATTTTATTGCTTCTATCTGCTCATCAGAACCGGAGATCTGCAAAATGCCTACCGGAAAAGAATGGTATACTGTGTTGGTGACATACATATTATCAGCAGGGTTGAAGGAAGTATTTATTTTGAATAAGAACGCAGGAACCAGGCTATCTTTTCATGCTGTTTCATGACGCCGGTGATAAAATCGGTGGTACCTGCATCGTTGTAATCATCCTCTACTTTTGGGAGCACGCCGCGGATGTATTTGATTACTGATTCATGGTCCTGCAACAGGTTTTTGATCTGTACCTGCTGGTCGGTTGTATAATCAGGTTCGTCCAGGTGGGTGATCTTCAGGAAATCTTTCAAGCGGCCTTCTGAGTAATGTCCCAGATAACGGATCCTTTCAGCCGTTTCGTCAATGATTTCGTCCAGCTCTTCATACTGCTGCTGGAACAGCTTGTGCAGCTCGATAAAATTATCGCCGGTGATGTTCCAGTGGTAATTTTTTGTTTTTGTGTAGAGAACGTATTCATCGGCCAGTATGGTGTTGAGGATCAGCGCGACTTCTTTCAGGTCTTCTTCTTTGATGCCAATATTTGCTTTCATAAATTGGTTGTTTATGATGCAAGTTAACGAACGAGTGCTTCTGTTGTTTGCACGGCCTCCAGGTTTATTGCGCCGTATATGTGCGGAAAGGATTCATTCACCAGGGGAGATGGTTCGTACTTTAAGGGGCTCGTCAACAGAGACTCTTCAATATACAAAACCAGCAGGTTTTGCCTGTCTGGATAGTAACGATCCAGTACCCCCTCCAGCTGTCCCGGTCCGCAGCAATGAATAAACCCTTCGTGCTCCAGCGAGGGAGCGGTGTAAGAACCCTTCTCCTGCGCCTGCTGCCAGGCTGGCCGTGTGGTAACATGGAGGATCATGCTATCTGGTCGGGTTCAAGCAGGGAAGCCAGTTCCAGCAGCTCAAGCTGCTTGTACCGGTTTTTGTCGTTGTCGAAACACTTAGCCAGTTCTTCCAGCAGGTGCTGGATGATGCGCTGGTTGCTCAGGGGCTTGAAATAAGAAGCTGTAGGCGGTACAGAGATTTTCCGGAAATAATTTTCTACATCCTTGTGGGTAAATACCTGTCCGCTGGCCGGGTCAATATAAAACTGGATTTTTTGCCAGGCTTCCCCTGCAGTGGCCGGGTTGCTGCTGTCTTCGGTGTGAAAGAAGCCCAGAATAAATTGCCGGGGTATGTTGATCGCCCGGATCGGAACATCCAGCAGCTCACTCATGATCAGATAAAGCATGCCGTTGCTGATAGAATTGCCTTTTTTTGTATCCAGCACTTTGTTCAGCAGAAATTCATTGGGGTCTTTATAGGATACTTCCACCCCTTTAAAATTATAGTAGCTGTATAAAATGGTTGTGATTACATTGGTTTTTTCGAGCGAGGTCAGATAACTGTTTAGCTCCAGCCAGATGTTGCGGCGGATCTTTTCCACTTCTTTCATCAGGGAAGAAACACTCAGGTCGGGGTACTGGTATTTTGACACCAGGAGGGCGCCCATGAGCAGGTCTTGCTCAGGCTGCTGTTTCCATTGCAGGAATTCGGCAGTGAGGTCGCGCAGGTGAAGGCGGTGGATCAGCATTTCTATCCGTTCCTGCACTTCGCCGTTCGGCGTGTTTTCCCAAAGGTTTTCCAGGTTGGGAATAATGTGCCTCCCGAAAGAAACAATGCGTTCGCTTACGGTGGTGAAGACATCGTCATCGGGGTCGTCTATCAGGTAAAAAAGTGCAGAAATCTCGCTGGTCTCTTCCATACTGATCAATCTTTGCTTGACAATTTACAAGACAATATATACGCAATAATCCTGCAATAAATTTCGCAAGGGATCACCAATTTTGAAACTTAATTTTTCCACAGGCGTGTTAATTTTCCCTGTGTTTTGCAGGGAGGGAGCCTGTTTTGAACCTTGATTTACAGGATGGAAGTGATTCGCAGGGTTGTAGGTACCATGTATAAAACCTGCCACCGGCAACGCTTTCCGTATAGCACCCACATCCTGCGAATCACTTCCATCCTGTAAATCAAGGTTCAGACAATCACGCCTTCTTCCTGGCCACTTTCTTGGGAGGGTTTGCTTTAACGTCTTCTATAATGGCTTTTGCTTCCTCAACAGTGAGGGCATGGGCATTGTCCAGCTTTTCCTTGGGAATCTTGTAGTTGCGCAAGCCTTGTTTGATGTAGGGGCCATAAGGACCTTTCAGGATCTGGATCTTTTCTTTTTCAAAGATCTTGATGGTGCGCTCATCCTTGGCCTGGCGTTTTTCTACGATGATCGGAATGGCTTCTTCCAGGGAGATCGTGTATGGGTCGTAGTCTTTACCGAGTGAGTAAAACTTTTTGTCGTGCGAAATATAAGGTCCGAACCGGCCGGTGCTTACCTGCACGTCTGTGTCTTCAAACTGGCCCAGCAAACGAGGCAGCTTGAAAAGTTCCATGGCCTGGTCGAGGGTAATGGTTTCGATGCTCTGGTTTGTCTTGAGCTTGGCGAACCGGGGTTTTTCTTCATCGTTCACATCTCCGATCTGCACCATGGGGCCGTACCGGCCCATGCGGGCCACGATCTTTTTACCGGTGGCTTCTTCAATACCCAGCTCACGCTCCCCTTTGATCCGCTCAGCCTTTTCAATGGTGTTGTCGATGTCTCTTTTAAACGGATGATAAAAATCATCGATCATCAGGTTCCATTCGATCTTTCCGTTGGCTACCTCATCAAACTCTTCTTCGATTTTGGCGGTGAAGCCATAGTCCATTACATCCCTGAAATACTGGTTCAGGAAATCTGTTACAACCAATCCAAGGTCGGTGGGAAACAGTTTTGATTTTTCCGCCCCGGCGTTTTCCTGTGCATCTTTCTTGGAGATGTCATCTCCCTTCAGGGTCAGGATCCGGTATGTTCTGGGCGTACCTTCCTTGTCTCTTTTTTCAACATAGCCTCTTTTCTGGATCGTTGAAATGGTAGGCGCATAGGTAGAAGGGCGGCCGATGCCCAGTTCCTCTAATTTTTTTACCAGGGAAGCTTCGGTGTAACGGGGAGCCGCGCGGCTAAAGCGTTCAGTAGCCTGCATTTCCTTGAGCGGCAAGAGCTGGCCTACTTTCAACGGCGGCAGCATGCCTTCGTCGCCTTCTTCATCTGTTTCTTCCTCGTCCCTGTCTTCGATATATACTTTCAGAAAACCGTCAAATTTCAATACTTCACCCTGTGCGGTCAGGTCTTCCTTGTTGGTGGAGATATTGATCTTGGCCGTGGTTTTTTCCAGTTCGGCATCCGCCATCTGCGAAGAGATGGTCCGCTTCCAGATCAGTTCATACAGGCGGCGGGTTTCGGCATCTTCTACCGTGGTGTTTTCCGCGTAGGTGGGCCGGATAGCTTCATGGGCTTCCTGGGCCGATTCGTTTTTGTTTTTATATTTTCTGGTATGGATATAATTCTTTCCATACTGTTTGCTGATCTGGTTCTGGATATCGTCCAAGGCAGTTTCACTTAAGTTTACACTGTCGGTACGCATATACGTGATCTTTCCGCTTTCATACAGCTTTTGCGCCAGCAGCATGGTCTTGCTCACCGAGTAGCCCAGTTTGCGCGAAGCTTCCTGCTGCAGGGTTGACGTGGTAAAGGGGGCGGAAGGTGATTTCTTAGCCGGCTTTACCTGGATGTCTCTTACGGTATAATCTGCACCAATACAGCTTTTGAGAAAATCGTCTGCCTTGGTAATCGAAGGAAAGCGGCTGCCTTCGGCTTTAAAGGTGACCGGGCGTTCGTTGCTGTCTTTTGCGGTGAAGAAGGCCTCCAGTCTGAATGTGCTTACGGGCGTAAACGCGTTGATCTCCCGTTCCCGTTCTGCGATCAGCCTCACAGCTACGCTTTGTACACGGCCTGCGCTTAAGTTGTTGCGCATGCTCATCTTTCTCCACAATACCGGGCTTAGTTCAAAACCCACGATCCGGTCGAGGATGCGGCGGGCCTGCTGGGCATTTACCAGGTCCATGTTCAGCAGGCGGGGCTGCTGGACAGCTTTCTGGATAGCCGGTTTGGTGATTTCATGAAATACAATGCGTTTGGTTGTGGACGGATCCAGGCCCAGCACCTGGCAAAGATGCCAGCTGATCGCTTCTCCTTCCCGGTCCTCATCCGTTGCCAGCCATACTTCATCTGATTTTTTGGCCAGGCCTTTTAATTCTTTGACAACCTTTTGCTTGTCTTCCGGAATTTTATAGCGTGGTTTGTAGTTGTTCTTTATGTCGATACCCATGTCATCTTTCTCCAGGTCACGGATATGTCCATAGCAACTTTTTACTTCAAAATCATCCCCCAGAATTTTTTCAATTGTCTTTGCCTTTGCAGGACTTTCAACGATCAAAAGGTTCTTCGCCATAGATTATTATAATTGGTACTAACAAACAGGAATGGCTTGCGATAAAGCCTTCGTCTGAAAATTTTTATTAGAAATGTATCTGTATATCAATCTGTTGTGTCTATTGTGTCCATCCTGTTTGTTGCAATTTTAATGTATAAGATTCAAAATAAAAAATCAGCATATCTTTATCGCTCTCCTCATTTCATGAACAACTACACCCTGTATACGGTCGGTGATTGCTGTATAACCATGCAGGTCGGCAGTAATATAAACGAAGAATGGAGCGAAAAAGTCATTGCCATGCAAAGATGGTTTCAATCCCATCCTATTATCGGGTTAAAAGACGTTATTATTGCCTACAATTCCATTAGTCTTCAATACAACCCCCTGCTGGTAAAACAACATTACCGGCCTCCCGGAACAATTTCGGCCTTTATAAAAGAGATGCTGGTCCAGGCATATGAACAGGCAACCATCGTGCCCGGCGAACAGGCGGTCATCCGCATCCCGGTTTGTTACGATAGAGAATATGGCCCGGACCTGGAATGGATAGCCCGCTCTAAACAGCTCGATCTGGAAGAAGTGGTGCGGCTCCATACCGGATCTGTTTATCGTGTGTACATGATCGGGTTTTTGCCTGGGTTCCCTTACATGGCGGCTGTACCTGAGGCCATTGCCGCTCCGCGAAAAAAAGGGCCGGCGCCGGTTGCTGCAGGCAGCATCGGGATCGCAGGCATACAAACCGGTATTTATCCGCTGGCCTCGCCGGGTGGCTGGCAGATCATTGGCAGAACACCCCTGCAACTCTTTCATCCTTTGCCGGAAGACCGTCCCCTGCTCCAGGCAGGAGACCACGTACAATTTTATAAGATTGTCAAAGAAGAATTTATCAGCTGGAAACAGTAATATTGGGCTTCTCTTTCAATAACTGCTTAATCTGAACCCCATTTTTTATCCGAAACAGTTAGACTGCGCATGTCAATAACGATTATCAAGCCTGGTTTGTTCGATACCATACAGGATTTAGGGAGGGATGGTTTTGCAGACAGAGGGATCAATCCGGGTGGTGTAATGGACCGTTTTGCCGCCCGCCTGGCCAATGCACTGGCTGGCAATCCAGCCGAAGAAGCTGTACTGGAAATTCATTTTCCAGGCCCGCAGATCTTGTTTGAAAAAGATGCGCTGGTGAGTATAACCGGTGCCAATTTCCTGCCAACCATCAACGACGAGCCGGTTGCTACCTGGCAGCCCTTGTTTGTAAAAAAGAATACAGTGCTGCAGTTTACCCGGAAAACCTGGGGCGCCCGCGCGTATTTATCCGTACACGGCGGATTTTGCATCAACAAATGGCTGGGCAGCGCGAGTACCCATATCAAAGCAGGTATGGGCGGTTATGCAGGCAGAAAACTGGAGCGGGGAGATAAGCTGGCTTTTCAAAAACCCCTCTGCAACATCGACCAGCACATGGAGCCGGCCTCGAATTACAAGGTTTTGCCCTGGCGGCCTTGCATAGACAAGATGTATGAGAACCTGCACCAGATTTCTTTTATGGAGGGCAATGAGTGGAACCGGCTGGGCCAACCATCAAAGAATGATGTAGAAAGCCATCCCTTTTACCTGACGGTTATGTCAGACAGGATGGGTTACCAACTCCAGGGCAAAGTATTGCAGGCAGGGGTGGAAGAAGAGTTGGTTTCATCCGCGGTAGACTATGGTACCATGCAGCTGTTGCCGGGCGGCCAGTTGATTGTGCTGATGGCCGATCACCAAACAACCGGCGGTTACCCGAAGATCGGGCACGTAATCAGCGCCCATTTTCCCAAGCTGGCCCAGTTAAGCGCCGGCGATCCTATCCACTTCTATCCGGCTTCTATTGCACAGGCGGAAACGCTTTTATTTTCGCAGGAGAAGGACATTGCCATTATGCAGCGGGCCTGCATAGATCACCTAAACCCTTTTTTATGATCCGGGTAGACCTGAACTGCGATATGGGAGAAAGTACGCCCCTCCATTCTTATCTGATCGAAAAAGACTTGTCTATCCTGCCTTATATTAGCTCTGTCAACCTGGCCTGCGGTTTTCATGCAGGCGATCCTTCTACCATGCACCAGCTGGTAGAAGCAGCCCTGGAAAGGGAGATAGCTGTCGGCGCTCATCCTGCTTTTCCGGACAAGGACAATTTTGGAAGAACCAACCTGCGGCTTCCACCTGAACAGGTGTATGATCTGGTTGTATACCAGATCGGCGCGCTGCAGGCTTTTTTACAGATATACAATGCCAGGCTGCATCATGTAAAGGCACACGGCGCGCTGTATAACATGGCTGCTAAGGACCGGTCGCTGGCTGATGCAATCTGCCAGGCCGTGAAGGATTTTGATCCTCACCTAATGATTTATGGGTTGGCAGGCAGCGAGCTGATCCATGCAGCCCGGGAAAGGGGATTGCCCGCGGCAGAAGAGGCATTTGCAGACAGAACATACCAGCCTGATGGCTCTTTGACACCCCGCACCCAGCCCCATGCCCTGATTGAAGATCCGGAAGAAAGCTTACAGCAGGTATTGCAAATGCTTCAAACGGGAAGCGTAGCAGTGGGCGGAGAGAAAACGATCCCCATCAAAGCCGATACGATTTGCATTCATGGTGATGGAAAACATGCCGTGGAATTTGCCCGCACTATTTACCAATCCCTCAAGCAACACCATGTCAGCATCCAGCAACCCTAGCCGGGGCTGGCTGGCCGGTCCTGTAGCCGGTGCAGCTTTCCTGATGGCCACTTCTGCCATTGGTCCGGGCTTTATTACGCAGACCACTGTATTTACCAAGCAACTGCTCACCAGTTTTGGATTTGTGATCTTAGTTTCGATCTTGCTCGATATAGCAGCCCAGCTCAATATCTGGCGCATCATTGCCGTATCCGAGCTGCGGGCGCAGGACCTGGCCAACAAGCTGCTGCCGGGGTTGGGATATGTACTGGCAGCGCTGGTGGTAGCAGGCGGTATTGCTTTTAACATCGGCAATGTAGCAGGGGCGGGATTGGGATTGCATGTGCTAACGGGCATGGACACCCTACCAGGTGCTGTGATCAGCGCCGTCATCGGCATCTTGCTTTTTGTGGTAAGGGAAGCAGGCAGGGCCATGGATCTGTTTGCAAAGGGATTGGGTTTTGTGATGATCGCGCTCACCTTGTATGTGGCCTTCAGCTCACACCCGCCCGTAGCCGCTGCCGTGTACCGCAGTTTCCTGCCCGAGCAGGTCAGTGTGCCTGCCATCATTACCATTGTGGGCGGTACGGTGGGTGGCTATATCAGCTTTGCCGGTGCGCACCGCTTGCTGGATGCAGGCGTGCGTGGACAAGCAGCCCTGCCGCAGGTTACCCGCAGCAGCGTGAGTGCTATCCTGCTGGCTTCCTGCATGCGCGTGCTGCTTTTCCTGGCTTCGCTGGGTGTTGTGGTGAATGGTGGCTTGCTGGGCAACGACAACCCGGCCGCTTCTGTGTTCCGGATAGCAGCAGGAGAAATTGGTTACCGCATCTTTGGCATCGTACTTTGGAGCGCTGCCATTACCTCCGTGGTAGGCTCGGCGTATACGTCCGTTTCTTTTTTAAAGAGTATACACCCGGCCATCGTGAAAAGAGAGCGGTTGGTTACCATCGCGTTTATAGTTTTATCCACGCTTGTATTTTCGGGGGTAGGACAGCCTGTAAAGGTGTTGGTTGTTGTAGGAGCCCTCAACGGATTTATCCTGCCCATTTCCCTGGCTATTATCTTGCTGGCGGCTTACAAGGCAAGGCTGGTGGGAACCTACCGCCACCCGGTATGGATGGCAGTGGCAGGATGGCTGGTTGTTTTGATGATAGGCATCATGGTGGTAGAAAGCCTGTTCGGTGGTTTTCTCGGCAAGTTGTTTTGACCTGTTTGCAGCTGATAGGTGTTGGCTGGTTTGTGTAAAGAACAAGAACAAAAAATTATTGATATGCGTGTAGATCTGAGGTGCTGGTTGATTTATTTTCTCAACTTTTCAGCAAGCCTGTCGCTGTTTCATTCTGTAAAATCGCAGTCTGTGCAGGCTGATCGATTGGCTGCAACGGTAACAAATGTAGACAGTGGCTGGGCTGCCAATTCAGTCAATACCGTTATATTCAGGAAGAATTCGCTGGTGACATTTGGAAACACGCAGTATATCAGCTTTTACAATGCGGATGGCTATGTGGTGGTTGGAAAGCGGACAAGCGGTGCTAAAACATGGCAGCTCCGCCAAACCCAGTACAGGGGCCATACTGCTGATGCACACAACACCATCAGCATCATGACTGACGGTGCCGGCTACCTTCACCTGGCCTGGGATCATCACAACAATCCGCTGAATTATTGCCGCAGTGTGCAACCAGGCTCATTAGAAATGACAGATAAAACTCCCATGACCGGCAAAGCCGAAACCAGCGTCAGCTATCCGGAGTTCTATAAAATGCCGAATGGCGATCTCTTGTTTTTTTACCGCAACGGTGCTTCGGGCAAGGGCAATTTGGTCATGAACAGGTACAACGTGCATACAAAACAATGGACCCAGCTCTACGACAACCTGATCGACGGCGAAGGAGCCCGGAGTGCTTACTGGCAGGCCTGTATAGACAGCCGGGGCACCATCCACATCTCGTGGGTCTGGCGCGAAAGTCCGGATGTGGCGAGCAACCATGACCTCTGCTATGCCCGCTCCCTGGATGGCGGACAGACCTGGGAAAAATCAACCGGAGAAAAATACACGCTGCCCATCCGCGCAGCCACGGCTGAAAATGCCTGCACCATACCGCAGCAGAGCGAGCTGATCAACCAGACATCGATGTATGCGGATGCGCAGGGCCATCCTTATATTGCCACTTACTGGCGCGAAGCAGCTTCAAAGGTGCCGCAGTACCACCTGGTGTTTAACATCGGCAAGGAATGGAAAGTACAGAACCTGGGCTTTCGCACAACGGCCTTTAGCTTGAGCGGGGCCGGTACCAAACGCATCCCGGTTTCGCGTCCGCAGATCATTGCCTGGCAAAGCGGCAAGCTGTTATCTGCTGCACTTGTCTACCGCGATGAAGAAAGAGGAAACCGGATTTCCATGGCCTTGAATAGAGACCTCGGCCAGGCAGGCTGGCAGCTTTATGACCTGGGAACGGCTTCCCTGGGTTCATGGGAACCTACGTACGACACCGAACTTTGGAAAACCAGGGGCATCCTGAATTTGTTTGTTCAAAAGGTAGAACAGGTAGACGCAGAAGGCAAGGCTGCCATGCCGCCGCAGATGATCCAGGTAGTAGAGTGGAAGCCAGGCAGCGCGCGGTAATCTTCAATCCCCTCCCGGGAGGGGCAGGGGTGGGTTTCTCCTGGACCGCAGTGCTTTAAGAAGCTAATTTGCATTCAGGCCAATGTCCGCATCATATGCTCGGCAAGCAATCCGGCCCAGTTGGCGTATTCTTTCCGGGAGTAATGCAGTCCATCCGAGGCAAGCAGCTTGTTGTTGATGCCAGCTTCCCGGGTGCCATCCGTGATGTATAAGTAAGCAATTCCATGCCGCTGTGCGAGCTCCTTGTTCACTTGATTAAATCTGTCGATTTGCTCCTTTATAAAACTCCTGTCCTTGCCCTCTGCAAAAGGAGTGGCACTCCAGTCAGGAATAGATAAAACAAAAACCCGCTCTTTTCTATTGCCTGTCAGGCCGATGGCTTGCTGCAGCAAGTGCTCAAATACCATTCTGTATTCTTCCGGATCTTCACCCCGGTACTGGTCATTCACGCCAACAAGCAGGGAAACAAAATAATAGGATGATTGAAGATAGGTGTTCCGGATGCCTTCTTTCAGTTCCTTGCTGGTCCACCCTGTTTTGGCAATGATTTCCGGAGCACCCATGTTATAACCTGACTTGCGCAGGAGCTGAACGGTCTGGTAGGGATAGTTTTCAAACAAGGCTACATTTTCTCCGATAGTATATGAATCACCGAGCGCGAGGTAAGTATAAGATGATCCTGCCACAGACTTGTTGTTTAAGATAAGTATAAGGATGGCGATAAAAACAAAGAGGCAAAGCAAAAAGAGTTTGGTGATCATGCACCCTCCTCCACCCATTTGTCCCGTTCATCCGGTGAGAACTTCCAGGGTGCAAAGTTGTTTTCTACGTTGCTGAACATGCTGTTCCATTCCTGCGGTGCATTGCTTTCCTCCATGATGAGCGAGCGGCGGAGCTCTATGATGATCTCAAGCGGACTGATGCTCACCGGGCATTCTTCCACGCAGGCATTGCAGGTGGTGCAGGCGCGGAGTTCTTCTACGGTGATGTAATCATGCAGCAGGGTTTTGCCATCATTTTTGTACTCTTTGCCGGCGGCATAATTTCTGCCCACTTCTTCCATGCGGTCGCGGGTGTTCATGACGATCTTGCGGGGAGAAAGGGCTTTGCCGGTTTGTGTGGCCGGACAGGCAGCGCTGCAACGGCCACATTCGGTGCAGGCATATGCATCCAGCAGGTTGCGCCAGCTCAGATCAAAGATGTCTTTTGCGCCAAATTTTTCCGGCGGTGCAGCATCGGTCGGAGCCAGTTCCGGCTGCATGGCATAAAGCACCTCATTTTGCACCTGCGGCATGTTCTTTATCCGTCCTTTCGGCTGCAGGCGGGTGTAATAGGCATTGGGAAAAGCCAGCAGAATGTGCAGGTGTTTGGAATACGGCAGGTAATTGAGGAATGCAAAGATGCCGATGATGTGCAGCCACCAGCAAGTTCGTTCCAGGGCTGCTAACGTACCATCGCTCATGCTGCTGAATACAGGATGCAATAAGGAAGAAAAGAAAAAGTTTCCTGTAAGATGTTCGCCATAATGGCCGTAACCTCTTTGTTGCAGCAGGGTATCGGTTGCGTTCAGGGTCAGGAAAAGCAGCATCAGAATAATTTCGGTTATAAGGATATAATTGGCATCGCTGCGGGGCCAGCCATCCAGGTCGCGGCTGATAAACCTTCTGAGCTTGATGATATTCCTTCTGCTTAAGAATGCCACACAAACAATGATCACGCCTACTGCCAGCAGTTCAAAGCTGTTGATCAGAAGCGGATACAGGCTGCCCATCGGCGCCGCGAACACCCGGTGCGTTCCAAAAAGTCCGTCCAGCGCAATCTCCAGCACTTCCAGATTGATGATGATAAAGCCGGCATAAATGATAAAATGCATCAGGGCTACCAGCGGCTTCTTAAACATTTTCTTTTGCCCGAATGCAAGCAACAACACATTTTTCCACCGCTCCCCCTTGTGGCCACTATAATCCTCATCCAGGCCAAACAAAATGTTCCGCCTGATCTGCAGCGCCTTCCTGCTAAACAACCAAATGGCCGCCCCCGTCAGAAGAACAAATAAAACCTGCTGTAGGATTTGCATAGAATGTATTGTGTTTACAAATGTAAGCTGTCTGTCTGAACCATGATTTACAGGATGAGGGAGATTGGAGGCAAACGGGAGAGCGGGACAATGGGGGTAAAAACAGAAATTCCTTCCGCCAGCAAGCATTTCGGCATAGCTCCTCCAATCTTTCCAATCGCCTAAATCCTGTAAATCATGGTTCAGACCTCATCGTCTGCTTCCTCAACAGATTCAGCACCACATATGCACCGATGAGTGCTGGAAAGAACAGAAGAAAGGAACGTTGCAGCAGGGTAAATATTGGCAGCAGGGCAGCTGGTACAAATTTGCCGAACAGGACGGAAATGCTGACTTCTGCAAAACCACTTCCGCCCGGACTGGGCGCAAAGTAAATCATGAATTGGATCAGTACCTGGATGGATATCACCTGCACCAGGCTGGCCGGTACGCCGAGCCCTAGCAGAATAACATACTGCAGACAGTACTTGTTGAAATATAAAACGGCTGTAAGCAGCAAACTGGATGGAAACAACAGCGGGTGCTCGCGAAGGATCACCCGGCAGGTTTGCTGGTAGAGGGAAATCTTTGTGTAGGTAGACTCGGCCCAGGCCAGCAGCCGTTCTCTTTTTTGGGGCAAGACACGGGAGAGCGCAGCCGCAATCTTTTTGATGGCGCTGCCTACCCAGACCGGTTTCCAGAAAGCCAGCAGAAAGGCAAAGCCAAACAAAAAGAAAAAACCAAAGCCGTACTTTAACATCGCCGGAACCATGCCGCTCACTTCATGCTGATCCATCAGCAGCAGCGCCACAACACCAGCCAGGGGCATAAAGATCAGCGTGGCACCCAGGTTGATCAGCGCTACCGCAAACGCATCTACAAACTTTACTCCATGACTGGTATACACGTACAGCTGGGCCGGGCCCGCACCACCATGGGCAGGCGTTACTGCTCCCATAAACATGTTGGCCACGTTGGCGCGGAAGCTGACCCATTGCGAAACCTGGGGCGCCAGCTTGCGGATATAGATATGGTTGCGCCAGCTTCCCAGCATCAGATCAATAAACAACATGCCGAAACAAACAGCGATATAGCCGTAAGAAATGTGCGAAAGCGCATTTACCGTAGAGCCTGTATGGGTAAAGAAAAAAACACCGGCAATGGCTGCAACGGTAATAAGGGCAAACCACAGGCTGCCTTGTACAATTACCTTCCTGTTAAAAACCGATTGAACTTCTTTCTTGTCTTCTTTAACCAATTCTTTTTCTTGCAGCATGATGCAGGTGGCAGTATAATGATTTGGGTTGGAAATGTTTAAAACAAGGCTTCTCCTTCACTGGAAGCAGGCCTGAGCCCTTTCCATTTCAGGATGGTATCAAATAAATCGGCCGTTCTGGCCGGGTGGGTGTGCCAGCCTTTTTGATTATAGATCAGGGGAACATGCATATGCGACCGATGCAAAGATCCATGTGATCCTTTGTGTTCGGGAAATTCCCAGAAATCCCGTAAATCATAACCGGTGCTGGCGCTTACTACAATATCACCAGCCCGGCGGCTCCGGAACAGCTGGTGTATCTGGTACAAGAAATCAGGATAGGCCGTTTCGAACGTGGCCTCCAGCGCCGATCGGTGACCATGCACCTGCAGCTGACCGGTTCCAAACGGATCAGCGGTAAAGGGCCGGTATTCAAAATTGTTCTGATCAACTCTTACATGGGCTTTTCCCTTTCTGCTGTGAATTGTATACGTATGTTCAGCATCTGCTCTGTAAGCGACAAAGTCAACAGCAGGTTCCCTCACCAACTCCTGCAACCGTTCTGCACCCATTATACTGTTGATCTCTGTTTCACAAAGTTCATGATCTCCCGGATGATCCAGCAGGTGGATGCTGCCAAAAGAATTGCCCGATATCATCACCGCTGATTTAGGATTCTGTTTCCAGATAACCGGATAATACACAGACTTTAATCCACGGGCTGTAAGCCAGTCGCCGATATCCAGGTGGGTATGCGTGGGTGTAAGTCCGTGATCAGAAGTAAGTACAAAAAGGAGGTCTTTCCACCAGCCCTTTTTTTCCAGGAAGGCCCTGACCTCTCCAATGCTGTCGTCTGCGATCTTATATGATGCAAAGGTTCGCGCATCCCGGATATCGTAATAATGCGAGTCCCAGTCTACACTCGGAAACACGGCAAAAAGGAAATCAAAATCCTTTCCCGAACGGAGCATCTGCATGATCCTTTCATGCCCCTGCAGGTCAACGGGATGGTGTCTTTTTAAAAAATGTGCCCTGGTATACAGCAGTCCCTTGCCTTTTTTACCCAGGTCGTACGCATCCGGTATGTTCCGGGTGATCATGTTGTACAAGTTGTATGATTCTCCCATTACTTCAAAAAGCGTGGGCAGATGGGCGGGCATATCTGTATTGAACCAGGCTGCCTCAGGTCCGCAGTAAGAGCGCATGGCATTTTTATTCAACCGCGTTCTTTTAAATTCTTTTTTGTCGAACCAGCGGATGCCGGTGATGTTCATCGTGCCGGGAAAATGACCGGTTAAAAATGGAAGATAGGCCGGACCGGTAGTAGAAGGAAAGCAGGTGGTCGCTTTCCGGTAACTGCCTTCTTCAATGATCCGTTGTATATTGGGTAAGGCGCCCCGGCTGATCAGTTCCGGCAAAACTTCTGCGTGTGCGCCATCCAGTAAGTAAAACAAGGTTCTTTTTCGGATCATTCTTAATTCTTAGGTATAAAAGCGGCAAAACTATCTACTCTGCATCAATTCACCGAAAACTTCATGTAAACAGGGATATGATCAGAAACCTTGATGGCGTCTTTTATGTTGGAAAAACTTTTGTAGAAGTGCATCACACCGGAGTTGATGACCCGGATGTTTGCGCGCTTGCAAAATAAATTGTCGTATTCGGAAGCCAGGCAATCGTTGTTGACGCATTTGCTGCGCAGCGAAGTTTTTTGTTTGACAAAGACCGGCTGGTAATCCATGTTCTTCAGCGCGTTAAAAACAGAATGAGATTCAGGACAATTAAAATCGCCGCCAAAGATCAGGTTCTTTCCGGGATACTCATCGGGCACATACCGGAGGTACCTGATCTCGGTTTCCGGCTGCTTTGCTTTTGGAATGGCATGAAAGCTGGCCATGGTAAAAAACTTGTTCTTTACCTGGAACGTAGCCATGTAAGGTTCGCGGTCGATCTGCTCGCTGTATTTTTTTTCCAGCCAGGCATTGCCGATCTTTTTCACCCGGCTGGGTTTCCAGATAAATGCATACCGTTCCGTGCCGCTTTCCTTGCTCGAGGTAGGATCGCTGATGGTATAATCCCATTTTGCTCCTTTTCTGTTCAGAACATCTACCAGCCGCCCAACTGCCTGCGGACCACCGCTTCCGGCCACCACTTCCTGGATCGCCAGCACATCCACATTCCTGATGGCATTGGCAATAAACTCAATGGTCTGGTCGCTTTTTGATTTGCCAAAATCTTTCAGGTTCCAGGAGCAGATAACTACATCATTGGTCGGACCGAGGGAAGTTGTATCTGATTGACCAGGGGGAGCGGATTGCTCTTCGCGGCCAGTATTTTTGCTTCTCAAATAAACAAACAGCACAACAAGCAGCAGAATCGCTGCTGCTACGATGATATAACCCTGTTTGCTCATATTATTCGAATGTGATGGTATTGTTCTTATAATCGATCGATATGTTGCCAAATTTTTCCAGCGCCGACTGTCCGAACAGGAGGGGAGCTTTGGAATTGTTGACTACATTGGCGTTGATGTTGTAGATGGTCCGGTTGCTGATGGTCACTTCCTTGAGCCGGATAATACCGCCTGCCGAAACATTGCCGTTGGCATCAATGAAATCAGACGTTCCGATCACGTCATCGTCTGTAAGCTTGCCTTGCTTGTACAGATAAGAAGCTTCCACATTGGAGATCGAGATCAAGCCGGCACCTGTATCAAAAATAAAGTCCATCGGCACGCCGTTGATCTGAACCGGAATTTTATACACCCCGCTTTCCTTGGTCATCTGCACCACCGTTTTACCGGCCGGCAGATTTTTAATTTCATCATTGGGCTGTACAGCAGAAGATACATGCGTGCGCCGCATGCGGCCTGATTTGGAGCAGCCGCTGCAACCCGGAAACAGGACGCTTGCCATCAACAGGTATAATAAGATTCTGGTCATCGTATGTCACCGATTTTTGGAAATATCTGGATCAGGAAACGCTGGTTGTCTGTTTCATTGCTTAGCCGGCCCACACCGCCCCAGCCATTGCCCGATATCTGCAGGTCGATCAGCCCCTTGTAGCCCTGTGATTCAAAGTTAATGTGTTTTGCGTCACGCCAGTACTGCCACAAGCTCAGGGCCCGCCTGTAGCTCAGCTCGTAGTTGTGGTACTCGTTCCCGGTTCTGGAAGCATACCCTGCGATCACCAGGATATACGCTACATTTCTGAGCCGGGGATTGGACTCTTTCGACCGCTGCAGCTGGTTGATGATCTGCAGCAGCTTCTCACCCGCCCGGTCTATCTTGGCCACCGTCGTTCCATAGTTTTCCAGCTGGGAAGGACTGATCTCAAATTGGTCTGTCCGGAACTTCACATTGAACGACAGCTTGAAGCGCTTGTATTTTTCTTCATAGGTAAAAAGGGACGTATCACTTTTCAGGGGCCGCAGGTTCTCTTCGACTGTTTCGATGATGGCCAGCTTTTCTTTTTGCAGGTTGATGGTGGTGTTCAGGCGGATATAGGTAAGCACGTACAGGACTAGCATGATAAAAAACAGGCTTGTCATCAGGTCGGTATAGCTGGGCCAGAATGAATCGGGTTTATTTGATTTCATTGCGTTTGTTCCTGCCGAGCATTTTTGAAAATGATGATTGCACCCGGGCACCAAAGGTCCTTTCCCGGCTCTCTCTCCAGGTTTCCAGCTCAGCAACCACTTTTTGCATGGTTGTTTGCAGGGCCTGCAGGTCTGCATGCAGGTTGTTGGTTGAAGAGGCCGTGCTGTACTTCAGGTCTGACAAATTTCTGTTGACGGCTTCCAGGTGAATCAGGTGATCCAGGTTCCGCCATTTATCCTGGTACTCGTTCCGCATCAGGTCAAATTCACGCAGGGATATTTTCTGCACCTCGGCGATCCGTTGTTGCGTAAACATCTTCAACTGCTCCAGGCTGTCGTCCAGTATGCTGGTTACCTTGTTTACAGATTTTGCGATCATTTGTTTGCTTTCATCCAATGAACTGTAATGATCCTGCAAAAATTTCTGGAGCTGCAGGTTGTTCTCAAAGGTTTGCATCACACGCTGGCCCAGCAAGTGGAAATTATCTGTGCGCTCGATCATTTCGTTCAGCTTGCCCGTGTAAGTGCCCGCCAGCCGCACCATCTCATTTACGCCCGACAGATTCTTGTTGAACTCATTGAACTTGTCGACCGCCAGCTGCAGCTCGTGCAGGATAATCACATTGGCTTTGGCAAACTCAGTGATGTCGAGCTTTTCCAGCGTGGTCAGGATTTTTTCCTGGGCTATCAGCACATCGTGGTTTCTTCCCATCACACCACTCAGCAAAGACACATTGCCTTTGAACTCTTCGTTGAACCGGTTTAAATTGTTCTGCAGGGTGAAGAATGTGGAATTGATGTTCTGGTTCAGCAGGGGCAGCAACTCTATCTGAATAAATGTGTAGAAGTCATTTTTTTTGTCTTCCGCTTCTGCCTTGGCCGTTTTGAAAAACACGCCGGTGTTCAGTACTGTTAGCAGCAAACCCGTAAAACTGGCGATCATAGCGATCTTCACGCCACCCAGCAGCAGGGAAATAGCCTCATTCAAAGCACCGGGATCAGCCGTAAAATCAACCCCTGAGATCTGGAACAAGCCAAATACGATCCCCAGAAAAGTTCCCAGCAAGCCCAGGTAAAGCGGCAGGGAAATGGTCTGGTTGATGCCATCTTCCACACCATCGCAGTTTCTTTCTACCACATCTTTGATAAGGTGAAAATCGGCCGCGATCTCGCGGTTTCGGAACAAATAGGTATTGAGCGAGTACAGGATCTTTTGGGTGATAGAATTGCCGCCTGATTGCAACATGATCACTTCCAGTGTTACGCGTTCATCAAGCGGGTGGTTGAACACATTCCTGCTTTCTTCCACATACTGGTTCAGGCTTTTGAAAAAGTCTTTGGGCGGGAGGGTGAAATAAGCTTTGCGGATCAGGAGGCGCTGGACCGTAAACTGTTCAGTGGCCGGAAATATCCCTTTGAATACGCCGATCCGCAGCCTGGTTTGCGTAAAAATAAGCAGCTGAAAACCGATGATGATGGCTACGCCGCCTATTTCCAGCAATTGAAAATTATTCATATCGGATAAGCGCTTTCTTTTTGATGATCCATTTGTCGCCTTCCAGCACGGCCAGGCCGGGCTGGCTGGTTACAATGGTTCTTACCTGCTGCGAGGCCATGTTCTCTTCATCGCAGGCGGGCTTGATATAAGTTTGTACCATGCCGATCAGCTCCTGCATGGGCGCGCCGGCCGTATGCACTTCAAAATCGGCTTCTGTTTTGTTTGGTCTTACCTTGAATTTGTAAATGGTATTGTCGCGGGTTTCAGACTTGGCCGTGATCGGAAAATAATTGCCTACAGGAAAGGTCATGTAAAAGGTTTCGGTCTGGGGCCGCTTTTCTTTTTTCGGCATACTCTCCTGACGCTGGGGCGTTGGGTCCGGACGGGCATCGCCTGTTTCCAGGCTTTCCAGCCTCGTAATCAGGGCATTGATCTCTTCCTGCGTATCGCCCCATTTGGGGTGATTGGCTACCAGCATCTCTACCTGCTTTTTGATGTCATTGGTACCCGGCTGCAGGGCAACCTGGGTGAGATGGGCGCTGAAGCGGGTTTTGAGCGCTTCAATTTCATGTCTGTACCTGTTGAGCTTTCCCTGTACAATCCAGAACAGGTAAACCCCAAGGCCAATGACCAGCGCGAGCAGGAGCAGGGTCCAGAAACCGGGTACCATGCTGGAAGTGGCGACCGGTTCTGCGCCAGTGGGTTTTGTTTGGGCCAGGACAGGGAGCGACAAAAGGCTGAAAAGGATCAGCTGCGCGTATTTCATGGAAATTATTTTATCGTTTCTGTTTCAATTTTGTACGCCAGCTTGTTGAGTGCCCCTTTCAGCGGATAAAAGAAAAGGGTTTCGTCGATATCCACATCTGTATTGTCCTGCACTTCCTGCAATTTTTCTTCGATACCCGCCAGCAGGAAGGTTTTCATGTCTTCTTTCAAACCTGTTTTATACCGTTCAAATGGCCCCGGGTTGATGCCGAAATAATTGTAATAATTCAGCTTTTTGTTCCAGCTGAAAAATTTGTCAAAGAAAAGCGCCACTTCCGCACACACGGCATTGATCAGCGCATCGTTTTTGATCTGCGTATAAGGAATGTTTGTTTCAGGCACCAGCCGGTTGTCTGTAGTGCCTACCAATACGTTTTTTATATTGGCTTCCACATTGCTGTATCGGCTGTAATCCCTGCACTCCAGTCCGCCCTTGCAGGTAATTTCTTTGGGATGCGGATAAAGCTTTAATTCGATCACCGGCTGCTCTTCCTGGTTGAATATATCGGCAAAGATCACCCGCGTAAAAAGGGTCAGGCTTTCCAGGTCGTTGCCGCCTGCTGCAATGGAAATGATCTTTGAGCCATTGCCGCTAAAGGTAATAAAGCGCGGAGGCTGCAAGCCCTTTGCCTTCATCAGCGTACCAATATGATAGATGATGGCGCTGTAGTAAAGCAGAAAAACAATTTTCAGTTCTGCGTCTGCAGCCAGCAGCTTGGAAAAAGCCAACGGTATCCGGTTGTCGGTGATGAGCTTGTTTTCTTCCAGTGAAAAGAAAAACTCGATCAGCTCAATCGACCGCGAGTTGCGCCCCTTGATGGAATCATATACGGTGAGCAGGTTCTGGGCAACCGTATTGGACAGACTCTCCTTGATCACTTTTTCATACGCCAATATAAAACCATTGGTGGCCGATGTGTTCCCATAACCATCTCCAAACAAGGCGTTGGAAGCAAACTTAAAAGAAGTAAGCACCACCGGCTCGTTGTTGCTGTAAATCACGACATCGGATGTGCCGCCCCCGATGTCGATACAGGCAACGGGTTTGTCGAGCGCGATCACACCGCCTTTTTCTTTAAAGAAATGGAATGGCGCGAGTGATTCAGACATTTTGTGCAGGGAGCTGCCTCCGGCAAAGTAGCGGCTGTAATAAGTACCCCAGGCATCCTGCAAAAACTTCCGGCGGAATACAGGCATGCTCGAAGGATAGAACCAGACGATCTCGGTAGAAGACAAATTGCCGCCATTCAGCAACACCTTGTTGCGGATCATCAGCATCAGCTGTTTCAAAAAACCTTTTGTTCTTCTTTCCAGTTTTTTGTTGTTCTTGAAATCAGCCCATTTCAGGTTGGGCGTGCATTCGCTGTTGCTGTTGCTCAGGTTGTATGATTCCTTGAGGTACCAGAACGGAATATTGAAATCGGCCAGGGCATAGCTGGGCTCATCCGGGTTGAACATGTCATTGTCGTAAATAACCGTGCGCTGGGGAAACTTATACTGCAGCGAGGATTTTATTTCATACGGAATAAACTCCTCGCGGATGATAGAAGTGAGCTTGGCAACGCCGATGCCTAGCCGCGCAGCATTGGCACTGAAGTAATGTTCTGTGTTGTTACCGGGCGAATGCAGGGTGCCGAGCTGCATATCGCGTTCCGTAATGTCGAAAGGCCGGGCATCGTCTGCACCGATCTTGTATTCGATGTGCGTATTGGTAGTACCGAAATCGATCGCGAATTTGAATGATTTGGAGGGCGCCGGTGAAGCAGGAAATAGGGGAACTACAATACCGGTAGCCAGGTTATGACTTACCTCTACAAAATCAAAGTTTTGCTCCAGCACATAATAGTGTGTGCTCACACCCTGCGCCTGTTGCTTGCTGCTCCGGGTTTTCCGGGCTACCACCGGCAGCGATTGGGTGGCATTGGATTCCTTGTAAAACTTCACTGCATATTCCAGGTACTTGGTCAGGGGCTGTACGTCGCGGTCTACCAGTAGGATGCGGTAATGGGGATGCACCAGGGGCGCAAATTGCAGGAAGGGATACAGGGCAAGTGTGAACTGGTTCTCAATGATCACGCCCGTATTTTCTTTTTCATTGGGCGGCTGCACCCTGTCCTGGAACTGGTTGGTGTGGTAGATCCGCGAGAGCTGGATATAGCGGTTGTTCTTGACCGGTACCCGCAGGATCACCTTAATGCCACCCGGCATCTGCACCATCTCAAACCGTTTTCTTCCGTCTGATACGGCGCCCTGCAGGTCTTTGAGGGAGAAATATTCAAAGTATTTCTTTTTGATCGGCAACGCGAACCCATGGTCTTTTTCGCCCTGCCTGATCTCATAATTGCCGCCAAAGAACCGCTCTTCATCAACCGGGTAGGCAAGCTTGATAAGGTAAGGCTCGAGCAGGTCGCTTACGGCGAGGTAAGGATATTTTATCTGCGTCTGGTTGGGCAGGGTTCTTTCGGACAAGGGCCGCTCATCGAAGAAAGGAACGTTCTGGTGAAAGTTCTGCTGCCACACGCCGCCGGCATACTGGAGTTTTTCATTGAAGGGCTCGGTAGGCAGCACGCAGGGCTTCAGGCCTGGTACGTTCTTGGAGTCTTCAATGATAAAATCATTTTCACGCTCGCTGGGAACAACCTTGTAATCTTTGGTGCGCAGCCGGAAACCCAGGATCTCGGCATTGTTGTTTTCTGCTCCTACATCAATCAGCTTGTACTGGTGATACGTATTGTTTCTTTCTTCCGCCCTGATCGTATTCTGCAGTCCTGCGTCGAGGATGCCAAAGGTTTGGTCGAAATATTCTTTGATGTCCGGAAAACGCGAAGAGAAATTCGGGAAAGCCCGCTCAAAGGAGTACATGTAGCGGATAAATTCCTTGCTGCGCTGGTACAGGGCACAATAGCTATGGTCAAATACCCGGTCGTTGCCAAACTTGATGTCGACGAACGACAGGTCGTTGCCCGATGAAAAAAATAAGGTGGCAGGTGATGTGCCGCCGACGATATTGATCAGCTCCTTGCCCTGTTTGTAATTGAGCAGGTAGATATGTTTGAGGTCTGCAAAATTAAAAGCATTCGCATCCTGGAACAGGTACATCTGCAGGGTTTCACCCAGCAGCTTGTGTTTGGGATTGGTTGAATGGATCAGTTTTCCCAGGTCACTGTCGGGCGCTATCTGCAGTTCGCCGCCATTGGTGGTGATGCCTGCATTCCATTCCAGTACTTCTATCTTATCGCCAAAGGCTTCGATGTTAAAAAAAATCTCTGCCACATCCAGGCAATCCGATACCAGGCGGTGGTAGATGGTCGTGCCTTCCAGTTCACGCTTGCTGGTAACATAGCGGAAGGCGGTGCGTACCAGGTCCATGCGCGCAAACGGACTGGGAATAGATGTGATCTGGTTTTGCGCGTTGGAGCCTGCCGGGTCGGCGATCGAGTTGATAAAGTTATCAGAGAGATGACCAGGTATCTGCTGCCAGTGCTCTACGTTTTCTCCGGCGCCTGTATGGAGGCGGAATAATTTACTCATGCTGCTGCTTTAAACAGTGATTCTTTCGTTGACGATCTTTTCTGTGGCCTGTGAAAAAAGAGCCAGCAGCTTCTGGCTGCTTGACAGGTGGTCAAACTGTGGCTCCAGCTCCGAAAGCACATTGCGGTAATTGCCCAATCCGGCTCCTTTAAAAACATTGCTCAGGAAACCCTTTTTCTCCGGCGCGCCGTTTACCAGGTTAAAAATATCTTTTCCTGATTTGGTATAATCAATGGGGTTGAATGAAACATTGGATATACTCATCTCCATCAGCCATTCCCTGAAATGCTGGTTAAAAGCAGAAATGCTGTTGCGGTAGCGCGCACCCAGGGCTTCACGGGTGAGCTTGTTATTCCCGTTGCTGGCCCAGGCCTCACCCTTTGCTTCGGAGTACTCACTATAGTGGTTTTCCATAAAGCTTTGGTACAGGGCAAAGCGCGTCAGCGGCCGAGCTACGATGTCGTGGGTTTCTTTTGCCAGGTCGGCGAAAGAAATAGAAGCCGTTTCTTTCTGCAAGCCGAATTCAAAAAATTTCGGGTTGGTAGCCGTTCCGTTTACAACATTCAGGTCTGCGTCGCTCAGTCCCATGAAATCAATGATCGACAAGGCAGCAGCGAGCTCGATAAAATGCGCTTTGTTCCGCTGCTGGCCGGCGCCGTCGGCACCTTTCTGGTCGTTGGTTACAATATCGCCGATATAGTAAAGTGCATTGATAGAACGGTTGCCGCTCACGTTGCGGGCGTAGTAAGAAAGTGCTGCCTTTGTTTTGGAAATAAAAGTATTGCTGTCGATAGAAGTTTTGTCGTTCTTGTCAACCCCGAAATAAGGAAGAATGCTGACTGCGCCGATGCGTGCATTGCGCAGGAAGTTGTGGTGGGGGAGGGGCGGCGCTGCATCGCGTACGTTTTTCAGGATCAGCGGAAAACCCGCTGCACCGGTGCCGCCAAAGATGGAGCTGATGATAAACACCCGGTCGTTCTGCTCAAAATTGGAAGCAAATTTTTTGAAAAAAGAAGTGTCCTTGAATTTGTTCAGCACCACGCTGCCGATATTCGGGTTGCCTTTAAAGCCTACATCCATGTCTGCGTTTAAGTTGCTCTTTGAAAACAGGAGAGAACTAAATGCGCGGTTGTTTCTGTCCAGTTCACTGTAGCCGATAAAATCCTTGAACAGCTGCTCCTTCACGCCTTCAATATCAAATATGAAATTATCCGACACAAAGCCGCCTTCACCCAACTCATCCAACGAGGAAAGCCTGGTCTTGAAAAAGCTGGATTTATCGGAAGAAGCTTGGGCACGGATCTCCTTGTATGTTTTCATGATCTCTACCGTGCGGGTCAGGTCGCCATTGGCACTGTCCGGATCGATGATGATCGGAACGATCGTTTCAGTAGGCGCATCCACACCGGCCGCCAGCAACATCGTCAGCGCTTTTACAACCCTGGAACCGGTGCCCCCGATGGCAAACAAAAAGAGTTTAGACATGCTAAAAAGGTGATTTTTTGTTGATAGAACTTTTCCATTTGATCAGCAACGACAGCAGGAGGCTCCAGATAACGGAAAAAATAGCAGCTGTAAATCCAAAACCGGCACAATCGGACGAGCTCATGTGGAGCTGGCTGCAGTAATTGCCGGTTGAGAGATCGTTGTTGGGATAGGTATAGGCAATGATAAAAAGGATCAAAGCGCCTGCCAGCACGTTGATCAGCCACCACCACCAGCGGTTGAAAGGAATCCTGTTGAGCAGGCCGTAATAATAATTCAGCATGATAATGCTGTTGATCACAAACAAGCTGATAAAAACAATGGTGTAAATCGATTGGGCTGTATAGTCGAGACATTTGATGTCGAGCCCGCGGAGGTGTTCACCCAGCCCGTTCTGGCTTGAATACAGTCCGAACGATTCAAATAGTGAGATCAGGAATTCTGAAATGGCATTCATGCTGCTATTTTTTGTTTTTGAGCCAGATGATGATGGCAACCAGCGCCACCAGAACAATGATGATCCACCAGGGGAAACTGCTGCTGCTTCCATGCGCAGCAAACCTGTCGCGACTCACCTGTACAGTAATATTGAACTGCTCCTTGCCCTCCCATTTATCGGCATACGCTTCCGCCATGCCATCGATCAGGTATTTTAATCCAAAGGTTTGCTTTTGCTGTGTGGCATCAAACGGATTGCTGTCGTCCGTCGTGGATGTCTTGCTGATCCATTCCGGCAGCTTTGATTTTAGTTTGATAAAAACTTCCTGGTTTTGTTTGAGGTCGGTTGTTTTCAGCGCAAACACATGCGAGTAGCCGGCCTGGCTTTCATTGTTGAGCGGATCGGTTTTGCTGATAGAGGCCAGCGTGTAATTCGCAGGCAGCTCATAATTGGAAGGATTGGAGAGATAGGATTCTTCCATCGAAAGCTGCTGCAGATCGGCGGCTACGCAAAACTGAAAATCATTTCCTGCTCCTTCCCGCCCGCCGGGAGTGGCATTGTTGATGACCAGGCTGGTAGCCGGCTGCTCGATGCGGAAATCGCCGATCTTGTTGTTGCGGATGATCTGGGCCGGCGGATGGCTGGCAGCCGGCGGCAGGAGGGAAAAACTATTGTCAAAACCTGCATATTCCTTGAACTTGATCCGTTCGTTGAACAAGGCCAGCTTGTCCTGCCGCCCAAAGACCAACATATAATAAGGCCGGTTTTGTCCGTTCAGCACTTCCCATTTTTTTGTCCGGCTGGATGTTTCGATCCAGTATTTGCCATAGTAAGGAGAGCTGAGCTTGATGATCACAGTTGAAAATTCCCGTTTGGAAAGCTCCCGGGATACAAACAATTCAAGCGAGTTCCTGGCTGCATCCAGGCTGCCGGATGAGTTGCCACCATTGTCGGAGAAGATGCAGTCGGAGATGAGAATGTTTACTTTGTCGGGCGCTGCAGAGATCACTTGTTTGATGATGTCGGGTAGCTGTGAGTTCCGCACACCGCAACCGGATCCTTCGAGGGTTTGCGGACTTAAATTCTTGATAAAAAGCTGGATGTCCTTGGGATCTGCATCCGGTTTTTGCGGACAAATAGAATCATTGATGAAAAACAGGTTGAGCTTGGCAGCCACTTCTTTGGCATACAGGTCGGTGATCATGCTGTATACGCTGTTGGAAAAGCTGGTTGGCCGGGCTACATAGCCAAACATGCTGCCTGAGTTCTCTATGTAAATATTGTAATCGGCTTTGGAAGGGGTGCGTTGCACGGGTGGTGCAGACTGATCTTCTCTTTTTTCCTCCTGGACCTGCGATGAGCCTGTATTCCGCTGACCACTTCCGCTCCGGTTGTTGCTGCATCCGGCGAACAGCAGGGCAATAAACAAGATAACAAGGAAGGAAGAGAACCGGGTTGTATTTGGATGTGTAAATGACATGATTATATGGGTGGGGGAGCGTGTATGGTTAGAACACCTCCTTTCTGCAAGTAATAAAAATATTTATTAATGCACTAACATTTTCTTAAAAATGGCCGGAGGCTTCTAAACGCTCTCAACGGCCAAATGAAATTTTTATTAAGTGCAGCAGCTTTTTCACCCGCCTGGCAGAAATCCGGCGCTGAATTGGTTACTTTTACGCGCTTTATTATTTACAAACTGGTATCTATGACAGGAAAGATCAAGAACTATTGCCTGATTGCATTATTTATATATCTGCCGTTTCATGCCGGCGCCTGGGGTATGCTGGGACACCGGATCGTAGGGGGGATCGCAGAAAACTATTTGACTGCCAAAGCGCGCGCAGCTATCCAAAAGATATTGGGAACCGAATCCATTGCCATGGCCAGCAACTGGGCTGATTTCATCAAATCAGATCCTGCATATAGTTACCTGAATTCCTGGCATTACATCGACCTGAAAGCAGGCTTCACTTCTTACAATTCCCTCCAAACTTACTTGCAGGCCGATACAGCCACAGATGCGTATACCAAGCTGAACTTCCTGGTTGCCCAATTAAAAAACAGCAAGCTTGCTGCCGATAAGAAGCTGCTGTACCTGCGGCTGCTGATCCACATTGCCGAAGACCTGCACCAGCCCATGCACGTAAGGGATGAAGAGCAGGGCGGCAACAAGATCATCGTAATGTGGTTCAACCAGCGCTCAAACCTCCACAGTGTGTGGGATGAGCAGCTGATCGACTACCAGCGCCTCAGCTATACAGAGTACGTCGCTGCCATCAACCACCCCACCACTACACAACGCACCACCTGGCTGAACGAACCCACCAGCCGCTGGATCTGGGATTCTTATCAAATTGCCGACCCCATCCTCAAAGAAATCACCCAACCCGAACAAAAGCTCAGCTTCCGCTACAATTTCGACCATGTACAAACGCTGAATACCCAGCTTTTGAAGGGTGGGTTGCATTTGGCGGGTCTCTTAAACGGAATATTTGGCTGAACCCTTTGATCAGCTCGCTGGTTCAAGACAAAAAGCATCCGCATCCCTCCCTCATCCTGTAAATCAGGCTTCAAACTTAAAACCTTATCGAACCACCCACTGTAAAAAAGTAAGGCGGTGCTTCCTTGTTGATTCCAAAGCCGGCACAGGCATCGATGCCGATGTTTTTGCCGATAAAATATTCGAGGCCGCCGTCCAGTGTGTGTTCCGGGGTTTGCTGGTGTTGAAGAAAGCTGTAGAATTCTGCGAATACATGGACGTGCTCGCCCAGGTCGATACCGGGGACAACGGCGTACATCCATTCCGGTTGGGTTTCGTAGCCATCCCATTCGGCACCGGCATTGTAGTTGAGCGAGAATTTTTCTGTGATATTGTTTTCCATGAGCAAACGCAGGGTAGGAGCGAGGTGTGGAGCTTTGAAGGGAGTGGAACTGACCCGGGGCAAACCGGTCTGCAGGAGGAAAGCCGTCTTGGGTATCCAGTGGTTTTCTTTGAGCACGGCTGCCTTGATGCCCAGTTCTACCGGTTGCAGTCCCGACTCTACCTTGTCGTTGGGTATAAAATGCCGGATGCGGGTTGAGTAACTTGTCTTGACCCTGACCTCGATCCAGTCAGCCAGTCCGTATTTTACCAGCAAACCCGGGTGGGATACAAGCTGGTTGCTCTCTGATTCTTTTTCTATCCGTACACCGGTTTCCAGCTGGATCATTTTTCTGGGTACGGTATACGGTACTTCTGCTTCATTGGGACGGTCGGTCTCCACATGTTTGCTTTCCTGCTGGCTGTATCCTTCTGCACAAAAGAGCAATGCCAGGCAGCAGTAAAATAATCTTTTCATATACACAATTCTTTACCGGTAATCGTCGCGGGCCGGACTAAACGAATCAATAACCGTGCAATCTTCCACTGCAACGGCTGAGTGGGGCGTATGGGGCGGAATAACATGGCACATCCCTCTGGTAAATAAAAATTCCTTTCCGCCAATAACCATCTGGATGGCTCCTTCGGTAACAAACGTGATTTGCTCGTGCGGGTGTTGATGCTCGGGCATCACGCTGCCTTTTTTAATGTCCCAGAATGCAAGGGAGGACTGTTCACCGTGTATAAATCTGCCAAAAAAGCCCGGGATGATTTCCCGGGCTCCTATTTCTTCCAATGCGGGCATATAGTTTTGTTTGATTGCTTATGCGCTCACGGCTTTGTTTACCAATTGGGCTGCTTCGCTGAGCAGGATCGCTGACTGAACTTTCAGTCCGCTTTCATCGATCAGCTTTTTTGCTTCCTCTGCGTTGGTTCCCTGCAGACGCACAATAATGGGTACGGTAATATTGCCCATTTTGGTATAGGCGTCAATTACGCCCTGGGCAACGCGGTCGCAGCGTACAATGCCGCCAAATATATTGATGAGGATGGCTTTTACCTTGGGGTCTTTGAGGATGATCCTGAACCCGGCTTCTACCGTTTGTGCGTTGGCAGTACCGCCTACGTCCAGGAAGTTGGCAGGCTCACCGCCGCTGAGTTTGATCATGTCCATGGTAGCCATGGCCAGTCCGGCGCCGTTCACCATACAGCCAACGTTGCCATCGAGCTTTACGAAATTGAGGTTGTATTTGCCGGCTTCTACTTCTGTAGGATCTTCTTCGGTAATATCTCTGAGTTCGGCCAGATCAGGATGGCGCATGAGTGCATTGTCATCTAAATTCATTTTGCAGTCAACCGCAATCACCTTGTTGTCGCTGGTCTTAAAAAGCGGATTGATCTCGAGCATGCTGCAATCCAGTCCGGTGTAGGCGTTGTATAAGCTGCTCACAAACCTGACCATATTTTTAAATGCTTCGCCGCTCAGTCCGAAGTTAAACGCGATTTTGCGCGCCTGGAAGGCCTGCAGCGGAGAGCCGGGATGAACCCATTCCTTGAAAATCTTGTCGGGTGTTTTGTGCGCCACTTCTTCAATGTCCATACCGCCTTCGGTGCTGTACATGATCACGTTCATACCCTTGGCCCTGTCGAGCAGGATAGACAAGTAAAATTCTTTTACAGGGTTGGGGCCTTCGTAGTAAACATCCTGTGCTACCAGCACTTTGTTCACGACTTTGCCTGTAGGGCCCGTCTGGATGGTTACCAGGGTGCCTCCCAGAATATTTTGTGCAATTTCTTTGACTGCTTCTGCATTCTTTCCCACGGCAACACCGCGCTGTTCTTTGCCCATGATCTTTCCTTTTCCGCGGCCACCGGCATGGATCTGCGCTTTTACTACGGCAAAATTGCTACCATACTGGGTTTTGATCTGACGGTACGCTTCTTCCGCCTCATTGGGCGTGCTGCAGGCAATGCCTTCCTGCACAGGCACACTGTATTTTTTCAGGAGTTCCTTTGATTGATATTCATGGAGGTTCATGCGGTGAATTTTATTGCTAAAGTAAAGGAAATAGGTGAATCAAGTTTCAAGACAGGCAAACACGTAGTTTTGCCGCATGATTGATTTTTCCGCCGACATAGAGAATTGCCTGCGCGTGTTAAAGGAAGGTGGCCTCATCCTGTATCCTACTGATACCGTGTGGGGGTTGGGATGTGATGCGACCAATGAAGCTGCCGTTGAAAAACTGTATGCCCTCAAGCAAAGACCATCAAGCAAACAATTTATTTTGCTGCTGGCTGATGAACGCGATCTGATGAAGTACATCACCCAGCCCGATCCGGCTGTGTTTGATTATCTTCAAACCGTACAAAAGCCGACCACGGTGGTTTATGATGGTGTGATCGGCATTGCCGGCAGTGCTGTGGCGGAGGATGGGTCGGCTGCTTTCCGCATTGTGAAAGAAGTCTTTTGCAAAAATCTTATCAAGCGTTTTCGCAAACCCTTGGTATCTACATCAGCCAATCTTTCCGGTGAGACTACGCCCAAATTGTATGGGGATATTTCGCCCGCAATAAAGGCGGGAGTTGATTATATTGTACAGTTCCGGCGTGATGATCTGGAGGTGCGTGAGCCTTCGGCTGTGGTACGCTGGAATGGAAATGGCCAGGTTACTGTAATCCGGGAGTGAATCAACCAGGCAGACTGTATGCAATCATTTTTATTCTATTATAACAAAGAGAGGCGGTTATGAAAATTCTTGTCAGGCTGCCGAATTGGTTGGGTGATATGATCATGAGCCTGGGTGCGATCCAGGCTTTGCAGGAAGTTTATCCCGGCGCATCAATCAGCGTGATCGCAAAAAAAGGAATCCATCCCCTCCTTGATTTTTTTCCTTCCCTTTCCCATCAATTTGTTTTTTCCAAACAAGAATATCCCGGCATCAAAGGTGCCTGGATATTCGGCAAAGAAATCAGGAAGACGGAGCGCTTTGATTTGTTTGTTTGTATGCCGGATTCTTTTTCCTCTGCCATCATGGCCTATGCAACAGGAGCCCGCGAGCGGATCGGTTACAACAAAGAAATGCGGTCTGTGCTGCTTACGCGTGCCTTCAGCAAAAACCAGGGGCAGCATCGCGTAGAAGAATACATTGACCTGGTAGCACAATACAGTGGGCGTAAATTGCCGCCTCCTGATAACATCTTTCTGAAGGCTCCCCCATCACACAAAGAAAAATTTATTGCTGTCAACATCAACTCCGAAGCCAGCTCGCGCCGGCTGCCCATTCCCAAAGCTGTCAGTATATTAACGGCCTTGCAAAAGAACATGGACAGGAAGCTGGTGCTGGTGGGGGTAAAGGACCAGCTGCCTTATGTAGAACAGGTCATGCAAAACATGCTTTCAACCAACAACATAGAAAACCGCTGCGGCAAAACCACCCTGGCTGAACTGGTAGCCTGTTTCTCTTCAGCAAGTGCTGTACTCACAACCGATTCAGGCCCCGCTCATCTTGCCAATGCTTTAGGAACGAATACAGTCGTGCTGCACGGAGCCGACAACGAGCGGGAGACAGCCCCTTACAATGACGCTCACCACTTCGGCCTCCGCCTCGGGCAACTCTCCTGCGAGCCCTGCGTAAAAAACAAATGTGTGTTATACGGCCTTCCCAAATGCCTTGAGTTGCTGGATGAAGGATTGATTGTAGAGACAGTAAAGAAGGTAGTCTGACCCTTGATTTACAGGATGGGAGGGATTCGGGGATGGTAGCGGATCCGTTTAATCCTTGTTCAGACAAAAGCACCAGCAAAAGGATCAAAGAACTGCCATCCCCGAATCCTTCGAATCCTGTAAATCCTGGTTCAGAAAAAAGAATAAATTGCAGCCCTTTATGGATATCAAGATAACTCCCCGGGAGCAGGCTGTTTTTAACAAGATCAGGCAGGCAGCTGAGGCCTTGCAGGTGCCTTGTTATGTGATTGGCGGTTTTGTGCGCGATAAGATCATCGGCAGAAAAACAAAAGATGCAGATATTGTTTGCGTGGGCGATGGCATTGCTCTGGCACATAAAACGGCTTCCCTGTTTAATCCGGTTCCATCAGTGGCATTTTTTAAAAATTTTGGTACGGCCCAGATCAAGCTGGAAGATTTTGAACTGGAATTTGTGGGAACCAGAAAAGAAAGTTATACCTACGACAGCCGCAACCCGGTGGTACAACCCGGTACCCTGGAAGATGACCAGAACCGGCGCGATTTTACCATCAATGCCATGGCTATCAGCCTGAATGGACCCGACTATGGAACCTTGCTCGATCCTTTCGATGGAAGGACGGATATCCAGCAGCGAAAGATTCAAACGCCGCTCAATCCCGATCAGACCTTTAGCGACGATCCGTTGCGCATGTTGCGGGGCATCCGGTTTGCTTCGCAGCTGGGTTTCTATATATCCGAAAATACATTTCAGGGCATCGTCAACAATGTAGAACGGATCAGGATTATTTCAAAAGAAAGAGTCGCAGATGAGCTAAACAAGATCCTGCTGAGTGATCAGCCTTCTATCGGGCTTGACCTGTTGTACCGGAGCGGCTTGTTGCAGATCATCCTTCCCCAGCTTGTTGACCTGGCCGGCTCTGAATACATCGATGGCATCGGGCACAAAGACAATTTTTATCATACCCTGCAGGTGGTTGATAATATCAGCCAGTATACCCAGGATCTCTGGCTGCGCTGGGCAGCCCTGCTGCACGATATCGGCAAACCTGCTACCAAGCATTTTGAAGAAGGTCATGGCTGGACTTTTCACGGTCATGAGATTGTGGGTGAACGCATGGTGCCAAAAATATTTGCCCGTCTTAAGCTGCCGCTCAATGAAAAAATGCGTTTTGTAAAAAAGATGGTGGAGATGCATATGCGCCCCATCAGTCTGACCAAAGAGAACATAACCGATTCTGCTATCCGCCGGCTCTTATTCGACGCAGGTGACGATATTGATGCCTTGATGACCTTGTGCGAAGCTGACATCACTTCCAAAAACAAGATCAAGGTAAAGCGTTATCTTTCGAATTTTGAGCTGGTGCGCATGCGCCTGAAAGAAGTGGAAGAGAAAGACAGGATCCGCAACTGGCAGCCGCCCATTACGGGAGAAATGATCATGGAAACATTCAAGCTGCCACCCGGAAGAATGGTGGGTGAAATAAAAAATGCCATCCGTGAGGCCATCCTGGATGGAGAAATCGAAAACAATTATGAGCAGGCATACAAATACATGCTGCAGGTAGCAGAAAAAATGCATCTGACAGCATAGAAAAGAAAATTCCTGGAATGATTATTTTTGGTGAAATTCACAGGTGCTGGTCAGCTGGCTGACCGGAGCCCCTATCAAAAATCAAGACATGGCTATACTAAAATTCAGAATTTATTTGGAGGAAGATGACAGTGTTTACAGGGATGTAGCTATACGCCATACCCAGCACTTCCTGCAATTGCACAAAGCAATTTTGAAAGCATTTGAATTCGACGATAAGCACCCGGCTACTTTTTACCGCAGCAACGACCATTGGCAGCGCGGAAAAGAAATCACCCTGAAAAAATATCCCGCTAAAACCTATAAAGTGGAGCCGCTCCTGATGGAGTCGTGCACCATTGGCTCAGAAGTAAATGATCCCAATCAAAAGTTTATCTACGTATACGACTTTGTAAAAAACTGGTCATTCTTAGTTGAGCTGATCAATATCTCAAAGGAAGAAAATCCCAAACTGGAATACCCTGCTGTGGTACGTGTGGAAGGAATTGGTCCATCGCAGTATGGTACCAAAGGATTGGTGGGTGACAAATGGGCCGAGATCGAAGAAAAATACGACCTGGAGAAAAACCTGGAAGGCTTTGGGGAAGAAGGAGAATCGAATGAATCGGAAGAGGATGATGAAGTTATTGATGAGGAAGAAAAAACAGATGAGCTCTAATCTTGTTTGCTCTTTGATGTGCTTGTCAGAGGACATCAACAGGGCCAGTTACCATGCGCCGTAAAACATGCATCGTGATCATGGGCCCTACGGCTGTAGGAAAAACAGCCCTTTCTATTCAAACGGCTATCCGCTTACAAACAGCCATTATCTCGGCTGATTCCAGGCAATGCTATCGTGAGATAGACATTGGGGTGGCAAAGCCTTCCGCTGCACAGCTGCAAGCCGTTCCGCATTATTTTATCAACTCTCACTCCATTCATGACCCGGCAAATGCCGCTGCTTTCGAGCAGTATGCGCTGAACGCTGTACAGGAAATCTTTCAACAGCATGACTGGGCAGTTGTAGCAGGAGGAACAGGCTTGTATATCCAGGCTTTTTGCCAAGGCATTGATGAGATGCCGGTGATCGATCCCGGCATCCGGGAGATGGTCCGCTCAACGTACGAACAACAGGGACTTGCCTGGCTGCAGGAAGAGGTTCAGCGCAATGATCCGGCTTATTACGAAAGCGAGTCGCAAAATCCGCACCGCCTCATGCGGGCACTGGAAGTGGTTTTGTCGACAGGGCATTCTATCCGCACGTATCAAACAGGTTGGATTGCGCCCCGCGATTTTAATATAATAAAGATCGGGTTGGAACTGCCCCGTGAAACGCTTCACGCGCACATTCACCAGCGGGTAGATGGCATGATCAGGGAGGGATTGGTGGCTGAAATGGAAGCACTGATGCCTTATAAAAACCTGCCGCCGCTCCGTACCATCGGATACCAGGAGACCGCTGCTTTTTTGGAGAAAGAGTATACGCTTTCTCAGGCTGTAGAGCTGATTAAAACCCATACCCGCCAATATGCCAAGCGGCAGATGACCTGGTTTAAAAAAGATCGTGCGGTGAAATGGTTTTCACCGCACGATCAGGAAGAGATATTCTCTTATATCGGGAAGACGATAAGCGAAGATTAAAACTTTGTACCTACGGTAAGCAAGGCTGTTCCGTTGGTGCCTTTTACACTGGCATAGGTGTTGGCCTTGTCTGCTAAACGGTAAGGAAAGTTAACGTCTTTCTGGATGCCGTAAACATAGGTCAGGTCAACAAAAAAGCCCTTGTTGCGGTAACCCAATCCGCCGCTCAGGTTTATGCGGCTGGCTTTGAGTTCCGAATCTGCGTAGGGATTTCCGTAGTAGTTGAAACCGCCCCGAACCATCAGGGTTTTGAACTTCAGCTCACCACCCACCCGGGCATTGAAAGCTCCTTTGTACAGTACATCAATGGTTCTGTTGATGTCATCGTAGTAGCTGTTGTCGCCGTTCTCATCGGCGCTCTGGTAGTTGGAACCTTTGTAGCTGATGTATTCAACATCTGCAGTGATAAATCCTTTTTGTTTCGTTACATCTTCCACCTCACCAAATACATACGAACCGCTCAGCAAAAATTTCCAGGGTGAAACCAGGTTGTAATTGTAAAGCGGAATGGGATTGCCTACAATGGTGCTGGAACTAACAGTAAACGTGTCGGGTCTGGCTGTAGGATTTTCCACGGCGGTAGTCATCGAAGAGGAGTAGGTGTCTTTGAGGCCATATAGGGTTGGTGTATGAATTGCCAAACCGATGCGCAGGCTATGCACAGGTTTGAAGATCAGACCAAACTTGGCATTCAGGCCTACGCCTTTGGTGGTATAAGTTTCATTCAGGACAGAATAATCAAAGCCGTTCCGGACGTTGCCGGTAGCATCTTTTTCTGTATAACTAATCCTTCTCTCCATATTAACAATCGGCAGGCCAAGTGATCCGCCAATATAAAACTTATCATTTGTGCTCTCTGCCAGTCCGATCGCTATTTCAGTGATTCCACCGGTTGTTTGCACCAGATTTTGCTGGTTGAGATTGCCGATGCCTTCCGGTGCGCCCACAACGAGTTTATTGCCGTTTCTCGTGGCCGTATCGACCAGGTAAGTGTAATAAGCCATTCGGCTGCCGATAGAAAGCGCGTTGTTGCTGATGATGTTGTCATTCCATTCAACGCGGGCGCTTGCCAGTTCTTCGGCATACTGTTCTGAATAAGAGCTGTAGTTGTTTACTCCCTTGTAAAATACATTGCTGTTGAAATTGGCGGTCCTGTTCACGGCAATGCTGAACGCACCGCTGTTCCAGCGGCTGTAGCGGTTGGAAAATCCAAACACGGCACCCGAGGTGCCCAGGTTAAATGAGTTCTTGTTATCTGAGGTCGAGGTTTCCCGGAAATTGCTTTTGTTCTTTAAAAAATTGTATCCCGGGCTTAGCACGACTTCACTGGTTTTATAAAATCCCAATCCTGCGGGGTTCACAAATGTTGCTGTAATATCACCGCCCAAAGAACCCATCGCGCCGCCGATTGCCTGGTTGCGGGCTGTTCCGTTCTGTTGCAGCCACGTGAGCCGCAGCGCGTCTTCGGGAATCTGCGCCTGCGCATAACCTGCAATGCACAGGCACAGTAAACACAATAAGCTGTTTTTCATAATTAATTTTTTCTGTGCGTTATATCCAAAAAAAAGAGGAATACCCGTTCAAGCTGAACTTAAACTGAGCTTCCTCCTTATAAAGATTTCTCTTCCAATGGGTGATTAGTTTCCACCTCTTGTAGGCCTGCTCACACCACCACCGCCGCCACCGCTGCTGCTTCCACTGGAACTGCCACTTGAAGAGGAGCTTGAAGGTGAATATGATCTGGAAGAATTATTGAAAGAATTGTTGCTGCTGTTGTTGTTGAAGAACGAATTGTTGTTCTGTGATGAACTCCTGAACGAATTTGTTCTGCTGTTGCTGTTGTTGTAGTAAGAATTGCCGTTTGAGTTGTTGTACCGGCTATTGCTGTTGTTGTACCTGCCCCCACCGTTGCTGCTTGACGGACTGGTATATGCATTTGAATTCAGATAGCGGTTGTTGTTGGAAAAGCTGCTGCCATATCCTGCAGGGTTGAACGCCCGGGGACGTGCAGCCGGTGCAATAGAGGTAGTAGGATATTTTGAACCGCCGCCTATGATAACGGGCGTGCCATAGTATGAATAAGGCAGGTAACCACCATAACCATAGTTGAAAGCCGAGTACGGGTTGTAAAAGCTGTTCCAGTAGGAAAAGCTGTTAAAGGGAGATCCGAAATAAAAATCGTTGTAAATGTTGAACCGGTTGTAGTTGTAAAAGCCGTCGTACGCCAGGTAGTCGTTATAACCCATCCAGCGGGAGCGGTTTCCGATGCCCAGGCGCAGGAAGCGATCATTTCTGTACATGTCATAACCGCTGTAGTAAGGATCGTCGTATTGATTGTACCTGGTGCTGTTGTTACGGCGCGGATTTGCATCGTAATAGCTATCGCCGTCATCTCTCCGGTCTGAAGATGCATAAGCGCTCTGGGGTTTGGCCGGTGAGTAGTAAACATCATCCGGTGTCTGGCCCAGTTTATAAGCAGTAGAACAGCTGGTAAGTGCTGCCAGCCCTGCTACAAAGAGCACCATCATAGTATACTTCGTATTCATAGAAACAAATTATTAGTTGATTAAAATATACATTTGCTGACTGAGCTATAAAGTTATAACAAATTATTTGCCAGCAGGGTAAATTTTTATCATCGGTATGTTAAAACAATATGAGTAAAGAAATCACCAGCAGACAACAGGATTATGCCCAATGGTACAACGACCTGGTCATAAAAGGAGACCTGGCAGATTACTCGGCTGTCAGGGGTTGTATGGTCATTAAACCCTACGGATTTACATTGTGGGAGAACATGCGCGACCAGCTCGACCGGATGTTTAAAGAAACCGGGCATACCAACGCCTATTTTCCCTTGTTTATACCTAAAAGTTTCTTGAGCAAGGAAGCCGCCCACGTAGAAGGGTTTGCAAAGGAATGCGCCGTAGTAACGCATTACCGCTTAAAAAACGATCCGGACGGTGGCGGCATTGTGGTTGATCCGGAAGCAAAGCTGGAAGAAGAACTGATTGTACGGCCTACCAGCGAAACCATTATCTGGAATACCTACAAGGACTGGATCCAGTCTTACCGCGACCTGCCGCTGCTGATCAACCAGTGGGCAAATGTGGTGCGGTGGGAAATGCGTACGCGGCTTTTTTTGCGCACTGCGGAATTTTTGTGGCAGGAAGGACACACAGCCCATGCCACTTCGGAAGAAGCGGTTGCTGAAGCTGAACAGATGCTGCATGTATATGCCGACTTTGTAGAGAACTGGATGGCGCTTCCTGTAATCAGGGGCGTGAAAACAGAAAGCGAGCGCTTTGCCGGCGCTGTAAACACTTATTGCATTGAAGCCCTTATGCAGGACGGAAAGGCGCTGCAGGCAGGTACTTCCCATTTCCTGGGACAGAACTTCGCCAAAGCTTTTGATGTGCGTTTCTCTGACAAGGACAACCAGCTTGATTATGTGTGGGCAACCAGCTGGGGCGTAAGCACCCGGCTTATCGGTGGGCTGGTGATGGCGCACAGCGATGATGACGGACTGGTATTGCCTCCACGGATCGCACCCTTGCAGGTAGTGATTGTTCCCATCTACAAAGGACCTGAGCAGAAAGCGGTTATTGATGTGAAAGTAAAAGAAATCGCAGACCAATGCAAGAAAGCAGGTATCCGGGTCAAATATGACAACAGTGATCATGCAAGACCAGGTTGGAAATTTGCCGAGTATGAGATGAAGGGTGTGCCTGTACGGATAGCCATTGGTCCTCGCGACCTTGAAAACGGAGTAGCAGAAGTGGCCCGCAGGGATACAAAAGAGAAAAAGAGCATGCCGCTCGACAACATTACCGCCGCCATTGCAGCGCTGCTAGAAGAAATTCAGCAGAACCTGTTTGATAAGGCACTGGCATTCAGGGATGCACATGTAACCCAGGTAGACAGCTGGGATGAGTTTGAAAAAACGCTGGATGAAAAAGCCGGCTTTGTTTCAGCCCATTGGGATGGCACCGGGGAAACAGAGGAAGCGATCAAAGACAAGACAAAAGCGACCATCCGCTGTATTCCCCTGCAGAACAAGCAGGAGGAAGGTGTTTGTATCCTAACGGGAAAGCCAAGCCGGCAGCGGGTCTTGTTCGCAAGGGCTTATTAGGGAATAATTTTTTTTAGTAGTGCATTTTTTTTGTACAATTACATACTAAACTAACACACATGGAACAAAGACCCTATCAACCAACCCCCCCACCTTCAACCCCGCCTAAAAACTGGCTTGTAGAATCTATTCTTGTTACGCTGTTTTGTTGTCTGCCCTTTGGCGTAGCAGGAATCGTATTTGCTGCCCAGGTAAACTCAAAATGGTCAATCGGTGATTACGATGGAGCACTCAGAGCTTCTAAAGATGCGGGCAGATGGACAAAGATCGGGTTCTTTGTAGGCCTTGGTGTGATTGTACTTTACTTGATTGCCGTATTTGCATTGGGTTTTTCTGGCCTCTGGATGGCAAACAGAAGCTATTAATTCATGAAGTTCAACGTTCGGTATCAATTTTTCTTTGTTGCTATAGCAGTGATTATTTTATCACTGCTATATTTTTTTTATCCCGCCAATATCTCCCATTTTTATCCTGCCTGTCCTTTCCATCAACTGACCGGCTTGTTTTGTCCTGGCTGCGGATCACAGCGGGCCACCTCATCACTTCTCCACGGCAGGTTGTTCCAGGCTGCAGATTACAATCTTCTTTTTGTGCTGAGCCTGCCATTGGTGCTGTATGCTGCCTTTGTTTTTAGCTGGAACAGCTTCAGCTCCAGGAAAATAGAGCAGAAGGTCTTTCATTCTGTTCTATTTACAAAACTCTTTTTTGTAGCAGTGGTTCTTTTTGGCATCCTGCGTAACTTGCCCTTTTTTCCATTCAGCTGGCTGGCACCCTAAATCGTGGCTATGATAGAAGGGAGGCTGGCTTACTCACTAAAATTCCGCTATGACGCCAGAAAGAGAAAACCGGCTGCAGGCTGTGCTGAACAACCGCCAGCCCGACATAACTGTAGTCCTGGAGAATGTATTTGATCCGCACAATATTTCTGCTGTCATGCGCACCTGCGATGCCATTGGTATCCAGGAAATATTTGTCCTGAATACAAAAATCCCTCCCCATAAAAAATGGGGCAGCAAAAGCAGCAGCAGTGCCAGCAAATGGCTGACTGTTCACCAGTTCACGGATGCGCAGGCCTGCTTCCACCAGCTTCGGCAAACTTATGAACGGGTTTTAACAACCCATTTAAGCAGTGATGCTGTAAGTTTACACAGCATTGATTTTGTACAATCCATTGCGCTGGTATTTGGAAACGAGCACGATGGTGTAAGCCCTGAAATCAGGGACATGGCAGATGGAAACTTTATTATTCCACAGGTAGGCATGATCCAGTCGCTGAATATTTCTGTGGCCTGTGCCGTCACCCTGTATGAAGCATTCCGGCAAAAATCAATGGCAGGGCATTATCTTCGTCCCAGATTGGGCGAAGAAAAATACAAAGAATTGTTCACCCAGTGGGCCTATGGCGCCGACTAAGCATAAAACGCCTGACTATGTGCTTACAAAAGCTTTTTATCAAAAGGATGGTTGCAGCACTGGCTTTGATGCTGCTGCTCGTGGGCAGTTGCATGGCTCAACAGGTGAACCGGGTAAGCATTGCGGAGCTGCAGTCGTATATCCAAAAAAGTGAAAAACCCCTGGTGGTGAATTTCTGGGCCACTTTCTGCAAGCCCTGCGTGGAGGAAATACCCTACTTCCAGCAGGCGATCAGCAAACAATATAAGGGAGAAGTAGAACTGCTGCTGGTAAGCCTTGACCTGCCGGCCGATTACAGAAAGATTTCTTCTTTTGCCTCCCAGAAAAATTTCTCCGCACCCATTGCATGGCTCAACGAAACAGATGCTGATTATTTCTGCCCTAAAATAGATCCCAAATGGTCGGGCGCTATACCTTGCACCCTGATGATAAACAACAAAAAGGGATACCGCAAATTCTACGATGATCAACTCAGCACTACACAGTTAGAGAAAGAATTAAAAGCCCTGGTGCAGTGACAATCGAAATAAACGCTCAGTGCATTTTCCCGGCGTGATGGTTTTTTAGTGAAAATCCTATCCTTTTCTTTTGATATTACATCCTACTGATCTGGATTCTTTGACACTTACCGGCTTGCCTGCCAGCATTTCATTGAGGGCTTCTTTGAGGTGTGCACGGGTTACGGTTGCAGGATCTGCCGGACCATTGTCGATGGCACCGTGATACAGCAGTTTGCCGGTTGCATCAAAAAGAAAACATTCAGGCGTGCGGTTGGCCCCAAACGCATCGGCCAGCTCATTGTGGCTGTCCACCGCATAGCTCCATTTATATCCCTGTTCTTTGGCGTATGCCTGCATGTCGGCATAAGAATCGCCATCTCCGCGGGTGCCTTCATTTGAATTCAACAAGATCACGCCTATACTTTTTTCCATCGCATACTGGCATATCTCGCGGGTACGTCCCTGGTTGGCCCTCACATAAGGGCAGGTATTGCAGCTAAACATAACCAGCAAACCGTTGCCTGTTTTGATGTCGTTCAGGGAAACCAGGTTGCCGGATACATCTTTCATCTTTATATCTCCCTTCGGAAGGGGGGCGCCGATCTGCAAAATTTCCTGCGCCCGTACATACAGGACCGACACAGCGAGAAGCACCGCGAGTAAAAAAGATTTCATAAAACTTTGATTTGTACACTAAATTTCGTACAAAATCAGGACACTCACAAGATGTCTTTTACTTTCTCCCGCTGCTTCTCCTCCTGTTTGTCTTTTACTGCCTGAATACTTACGTTCAGCTCAAAGCCGATCAGGAGGATCATAGAGTTGATATAGATCAGCATCATAATGATCAGGATGGTTCCGATAGACCCGTATACTTTGTTGTAATTGCCAAACCGGTTCACCCATACGGAGAACAAGTAAGTGACGACCAGGATCAGCACGGTGGCAAGCAGGCAACCAGGCGATAACAAAGGCCAGCGTTTATGGACAGCCGGTGCATACTTATACACAAATGCAATGGTGCTCACCAACAGCAATACAATCACGATCCAGCGGCCTGATTCGATCAGGGCAATCGTGGTAGGGTCGTGGATCTTGAGCAGCTTGAGCAGCCGCGCCGTGAGCACACCTTGTGTAATAAGCAGGATGGCGCATACAATGACCATGAAGATCACGAGCGTGGTCAGTTTGATGGCCATCCAGCGGGAAGCAAAAAAAGCTTTCTTGGTGGTTTTGGTCAGCGACTTGTTGAACGTGCGCATGATGCCCATCATGGCGTTGGAGGAGTAGTAGATGGCCAGAAAAAACCCAAGCGACAGGAGGCTGCCACGGGTGGTTTTAAAAAAATCATTCAAAAACCCTTCGATCATCTTATATGTGCTGAGGGTGGGAGAGAAGTCGCGGGCAAGCCGGAGGAGCTGGTCATTGATTTGCGACACCGGCATAAACGGGATCAGGGTACATAGAAAAATGGTAGCGGCCGGTATCGCCAGCAGGAACTGAAAAGAGATGGCTGATGCGCGTTCGGTCAATCCTACCTTGCGGACCTGGCTGATAAAATATACCGCCACGTCATATAGGTGCATGCCCCTGAAACCAGGCAATACCCAGTGTTTGCTCCGCCTCACTACAAACCGTACCGGCACCGAGTTCCATAATATGCGTTCCAGTTTGATCATCAAGCAGGCTATTTGTCGAGATTGTCTTTGGCAGGCTGCCGGCGCTGGAGATAACGGTTTAGTGAATCCTGGTATTGCTTGGCAAACTTCAGGTGGTCCTGGTAGGTGGAAGCAAAAACATGGTAGCCGGAAAAATCACTGCGTGCTACGAAATAGAGATAATCTGTTTTGGGGGCATGCAGCACCGCATCGAGCGTGGCGGTTGTGGGTGTGCAGATAGGACCGGGAGGCAGGCCATATATTTTATACGTGTTGTAAGGCGATTCTACTGCCAGGTGTTTGTAATAAATTCTTCGCAGGCCAAAATCCTTTAATGCAAACTTCACCGTGGGGTCGGCGCCCAGCTTCATCCCTTTTTCCATCCTGTTTAAATACACACTGGCAATATTTCCTTTATCGGTTTGCTTGTTGGTTTCTTCTTCCACGATAGAAGCAAGGATATACGCTGTTTGGGGGGTCAGTCCTTTATCGCTGGCCATGCTGGTGCGTTCCGGTGTCCAGAACTGGTTGTATTGCTTGAGAAATTTGCTGAATACGTTCTCCGGCGTTGTGTTCCAGAAATAGGTATAGGTATTGGGAAATACAGCCGTCATGACCGTATTGGTGTCAAGCTGATACTTGCGCAGGGAGTCGTTGCTGGTCAGGAAACGGATCATCTGAAGCGAATCACATTCCAATTTTCTTCCAGCCAGCGATGCCAGGTCTTCCCGGGTCCGCAACTTGGTAATCACCAGGTTCACCGGTGTTTGGTTCCCGTTGCGCAGCAGCCGAACGATATTGAATGCGCTGTTACCTGATTCAATCTTATACTTACCGGGTTTGATCTTTTTCCAGTAACTCATCCGGCTGGCCATCCATTCAAAGAAAAAAGGCGATCTGATCATGCTGTCTTCCTGCAGCCTGCGCAGCACTTCTTCCTTCGTCGGGTTGGAGGATGGAATATAGAGGTACTTCACACCGGAACGGAAATAAGTAGCCGGCCCGAAAAACTTCCATCCTGTGTATATGGTAAAAAGCAGGATCAACCCCGCCACGATTGCCAATGTCTTTTTCATGCAGGAATAATTGTAAAAAATACCATTAAAAAACCCTGTCTTTTAAAGACAGGGTTGTAAAAATAAGGCAGATCAGTTTATTTGGCATTGCCCGCCGGTGCAGCCGGTTGCGGATTGCTGGCTGGTGGCGTAGCTGCCGGATAATTTGAATTGGTTTGTTTGGTGTTGATCTTGTTCAGCAGGTCGCGGTCGCTCACCGATTTAGGGATAAATACAGCAGAGAAAATGCAAAGAAGTGCTACAACGGCTGCGAAGATCCAGGTGCCTTTTTCCAGCACGTCGGTGGTTTGTTTGACCCCCATAAACTGGTTACCGATGCCTCCAATGTTGGCGGCCAGTCCACCCCCCTTGGGGTTCTGAACCAGTATTATAAAACCCAGTACCACGCAGGCCAGCAGTACCAGCACACTGAAAACGATCATCATACACTATTGTTTTAAAGCTTGAATTTTGGCTGCAAAGTACGCCTTTTTGGATGGATACTGCAAACCTAATTTGTTATAAATCTGGATGGCTTTCTGGGTATTCTGCTGTTTTATCAGCACTTCTGCCATGGTTTCTGTTACAATTTCACGCTCTTCCAGCGAGTTGGATGCCTGCTGGTAAATGGCTTCTTCATTGATTTTTTCCAGCTGCACGGTGCTGGCCTGGGGCAGGCGCCGCATGGTTTTGAGCCATTCGGTAAAGCTTTTGAGCTGCTTGCCCAGCTTGTCTCCCTCTTCTTCAGCCCGCAGCTGAATGCCCTGCGAAGCAAAGTAATCAATGGTATGGTATGCCTGCAGTTCAAGTGTATCGCTTTCAGGCAGTGTTTTGAGCAGGTCTTTCAGCAGCGGGCCGTTGTTGTCAGCCCGTTCAAAACTGGCCTCTTGTTCTGCTTGCACCGGCTGATCCGGATCTTCTTCTTCGTTCTGGCCTGTGAGCATATATTCCAGCCAGCCCGGATTGGAAAAATAAAGCGCGGTTTTTTTTACCTGCATTGCACAGGCAGCCGGATCTGTTTCAACCAGTTTCTTCGCCAGCAAAAATTGGCCGGGACCGAAGAAAGGGTGCTGCTCGGTAAGCTGCTGCAGTGCTTCCAGCGGCACTTCTTGCAAGGAGTCTTTTCCAAAAATATGTTGCAGGATGGCTTGCATGATAGGGTCCGGCAGGGTTAAGAGATTACCAGTTTGAAAATATCCGGTTAAAGATTTCATCGCTCAGGTTCTGCACCATGGTGTTGGTGAGCTGCGACTGGGCCTGGTCTAAACTCAAGGATGCAGCAAAATCAAAGTTCCTTGACACGTCTGCTTCAAAACTCTTTTTTTCATCTACCCGGTTTTTGACGTTGATATGAACAGAGACCGTAAGCCGGTTGCTGGCTGCCTGTTGCTGGCTGATGCCGGAGGTTGTAACACTGTAATCAACAATGTCTCCGCTGATCTCCAGGTTGGCATTGTCGCTTTGCACCTGGGTCAAACGCGTTTGATTGGTAATTTTTTGGCGGAGGCGTTCAGACAGCTGCGGGCTCAGGACGGGATTGACCGTAGCGCGGCCCTTGCTGTTAATATAATTGACCTTGACGGTCTTGATATTTGGGTCGATGCTTACATCGCGGAAGCGGTAGATTTTGCAGGAAACCATGAAAGTGGCAAGGAAGCCAAACAAGAGCAAAGCAATGGAGAGCTTTTTCATATTATGTAGTTTTTGACCAGGTGGCTTTTTGCACAAGCTTTCTTATTCTTCAATGTCGTACTCCTTCAGCTTGCGGTACAGCGTTCTTTCACTGATGCCCAGGTCGGTAGAGGCGTCTTTGCGTTTTCCCTTGTGTTTCTTAAGTGCCTTGATAATCAGCTCTTTTTCCTTGTCCATGATATTCAGCGATTCCTCTACTTCTTCATGTTCCTGGATCTCATCGTGTTTGTTGATCAACACAGGTTGAGAAGCAGGCTGTGACAGGGCTACTGCCGGTGTGCCGTTTTTAAACTCTTTGATCAGCGGATAATCCTGCAATCCCGACTCGTGCGCAAACCCGGCAGCATTGGCACCGGGCGGGTTTTGCAGGATTTCTACAAACATCTTTTTCAACTCGGTTACATCCTTCTTCATGTCAAAAAAGAGCTTGTACAACAGATCCCGCTCGTTCGAAAACTCGCTCTGCGAACCGGCTTGCGATGCCAGCACCGGCAAGTTGCTCATGCCCGTATGATCGGGTATAAAACGCTTGAGCTGGTCGCCTGTAATATTTTTATCCTGGGAAAGAACGGAAACTTGTTCTGCAATATTCTTTAATTCCCGCACATTGCCGGGCCAGGAGTAATTAGTTAACACTTTTTTGGCGTCCTCGTCCAGTTGTACATGGGCCGCTTTGTAGCGTTCTGCAAAATCGACCGAGAACTTGCGGAACAACAACATAATATCTTCCTTGCGGTCGCGGAGGGCAGGTACCCGGATAGGAACGGTGCTCAGCCGGTAGTAAAGGTCTTGCCGGAATTTTCCATTTTCGGCGTATTCAAGCAGTTCTTTGTTGGTAGCGGCAATCACGCGTACATCGGTCTTCTGCACCTTGCTTGAACCTACGCGGATATACTCGCCGGTTTCCAGCATGCGGAGCAGCCGGGCCTGCGTACCTACAGGCATTTCACCGATCTCATCCAAAAAAATGGTACCGCCGTTAACGGTTTCAAAATAACCTTTGCGTGCTTCCAGGGCACCGGTGAACGAGCCTTTCTCGTGCCCGAATAATTCCGAATCAATTGTTCCTTCCGGTATGGCACCGCAGTTTACGGCAATGAAAGGATTGTGTTTGCGTGAGCTGAGAGAGTGGATGATATGGGAGAAAGCTTCTTTTCCCACGCCGCTCTCGCCTGTGATCAAGACAGAAAGATCGGTGTTGGCAACCTGCACGGCTACGCTCAGGGCGTAGTTCAATGCAGGGGAATTGCCTATGATTGAAAAACGATTTTTTATACTTTGTAAATCCATGTTACTATTTTAGTACTGACCGGATCCCAGCTGCGCCAAGCTGCGCAGGTGTATGCCGTCGGGACCTCCCGTATCAGTGTGAAACAACATTGCCCAGCAGGGTAGCCGAGGTGCAATCGTATACATGTACCCGGGCATAATCGCCCTTCCTCAAGCCATGTTCCCCCTTCGGAAATACAACGATCTTGTTCTGGTCGTTTCTTCCTGCCCAGGCCTGCGCGCTCCGTTTTGAATCGCCTTCAATAAGTACAGTAAATGTTTTACCTACATCCTTTTGCATGCTTTGCAGGGCATGTTCGCGGTGCAGGGAAACAATCTCCTGCAGGCGCCGTTTTTTTACCTCTTCCGGCACATCATCCTTGTATCTTCTGGCAGCAAGGGTGCCAGGGCGTTCACTGTAAAAAAACATGTATGCCAGGTCGTATTTGCAATGTTCCATCAACGCCAGGGTAAACTGGTGGTCTTCCTCTGTTTCGGAACAAAAGCCTGCGATCACATCTGTAGACAAGCCGCAGTCTGGCAGGATCTGTCTGATTCGATCTACCTTGTTCAGGTACCATTCGCGTGTGTAGGTCCGGTTCATCATCTGCAGCACCCGGGTACTGCCGCTTTGTACGGGCAGATGGATATAGTTGCAAATGTTCTCATAGGCGGCCATCGTGAGCAGCACTTCGTCGGTAATATCTTTGGGATGAGAAGTGGAAAAGCGCACACGCAGGAGAGGAGAAATCTGGGCTACCCTTTCGAGCAATTTGGCAAAGGTGATCAGTTCACCCCCGTTTTTATCGGCCCAGTTGTAACTGTCTACATTCTGGCCCAGCAAGGTTACTTCCCGGTAACCCTGGTCAAATAAGGAGCTGCATTCGGATAGGATGGAACAGGCATCCCGGCTTCTTTCCCTGCCGCGGGTAAATGGTACAACACAAAACGAGCACATGTTGTTGCAGCCCCGCATGATGCTCACAAATGCCGTTACCCCGTTGCTGTTCAGGCGTACGGGTGAAATATCGGCATACGTTTCGTCGCGGCTGAGTAAAACATTGACCGCTTTTTGTCCGGCTTCTGCTTCCCTGACCAGACCGGGAATGGTTCTGTATGCATCCGGGCCAATCACCAGGTCGACCAGCTTTTCTTCTTCCAGGAATTTGGATTTAAGGCGCTCGGCCATACAGCCCAGTACGCCTACCAGCACGGCCGGGTTGGCTTCTTTCAACGATTTGAAATGCTGCAGCCGGTTTCTGACTGTTTGTTCGGCCTTTTCACGGATAGAACAGGTATTGAGAAAGATCAGGTCAGCTTCCTGGATGTTGGTGGTGGCACCGAAGCCTTCCTGTTGCAGGATGGAAGCCACAATTTCACTGTCAGCGAAATTCATCTGGCAGCCATAGCTCTCTATATAAAAGTGTTTTGCGTACGGAGCAGGGATCTGTACTTGTGTGCTGAAAGCCTCGCCCTGCCGGCTTTCATCGTGCTCCTTATTAATTAAAACCTCCAGGTTCAGCATGTATCTGGTTTAAAAGGTGCAAAGATAAATCGATTGTCTGAACCTTCGCTCAAACAATCACCACCTCCGTAATCAGATCTTCACCCAGTGCCTCGTTGACCCTTTTGATGATCGCTTCTTTCTGGTAGATGAGCTCCTGCCGCAGGGGGCCTACAGAGGTGGTGATGTAAAGCTTGTTGCCGTGTATTTGAATTTTTTCTGTGTACCGTGCAATGGTTTTGCCCATCAGCTTTTCCCACAGCGTTTCTATTTCAAAAGCCTGTACATAGCCTTTTAGCCGGCTTTTAGCAAGAAAGAGCTTGATGGCATCGCCCAAAGAATACTCACCCATCTTGCTAAGGTACATACAAATAAAAAAACGCAGGGACTTGCCTTTGGGGGCGTCCCTGCGTTGTAGGATATGGGGCCGTTTTAGTCTTACTACTGTTTGATAATTGTTTCTGTAAACTGGTCTTTTGCCGAGCTTACCTTGATATGGTAAACGCCTTTCGGATATTTCGTAAGGTAGAAGGTATGCTGCAGGCCGGTTGTTTTCACCTGCTCAAGCAGCTTGCCGTTTACGTCCATCAACTGAATGGTTGTTCCGGATCCGTCAAGTCCGGTCACAGAAACCAGGTTGGTTGCCGGGTTCGGTGAAATGGTGAATCGTTTGTTGGTCTGGATCATCTTCACCACCTGCGAATAAGTAAACTGACCTTTCTGATCTATCATTTTAAGGCGGTAATAATTAACGGCCAGCGGTGCATTGTCCGTAAAGGAATAATCTTTTACGGCACTGGTGCTTCCGGAAGCCTGAACATTTCCGATGGAGTAGAAGTGAGTGCCGTCTTCACTGCGCTGCACTTCAAAATGATCAAAGCCTGTTTCCCGTTCTGTTTTCCATTCTACTTTATTTGTTTGGCCTACCTTATCAACCAGGATGCTGCGCAGGTTTACCGGGAGGGTCAATGTGCTGACAGACCCAATGGTAAAGCGCTGGGCATCGCCCATGTTTACGTTGATCGTGTAGGTATTGCCGGAACGGGTAAAGCCGCTTACAACGCCCTCGCTGGCCACTGTTTCATCGGCAAAGTTGCCGTCCCCGCTTCTATCTATCAGGAGGCGCAGGCTGGCCGGATCGGTGGCAGACAGCTCCGGCAGATCGAAGGAAAGATCCAGTGTTCCGATGTCACCGTCGTTTTCGGTTCCGGCCCATATCCGGCCCAGGCGGCTGGCGATGCCGGCAGGCAGGTCAGTGGTCACCGGCGATAAACTTGCATTGTTGTGACCGATAAAATAAGAGCCTCCGGGAAACAGGTTGGATGCATTGCTCAGGGTAATGATACCTGTGCCCCGCGCCGTGGTGATCAATACCGGGTCGGTAAAATAATGATGCAAGCCTACCACATCGTAATCAAAGTTTCCGGCGCCCGCATTGTCCATCCTGTATATGTCGTTCCCGACGATGGAGGTACTGTACTTGGAGGAAAGATAATTTTCTACGTTTATCTTTTGCGCTTCTGACAAGATCGTGTCATACGCAATCAACTCAACGATGTTGCCCGACCAGGCTTCGATGCCTGCAGAGTTGACGGCACCAATGGAAAAGACAGCTTCTCCGTCTCCGTTACTCGCCGTATCGTTGGCTCCTATAACGCCCTGCAGGTATCCCAGGAAATGCGTGGGCGTATACATGGCAACAGAGCTAAATGGCTCGTTGGCGGCCGGCGTGCCCACCAGAAAAGGAAAATCGCCCACGCCTGCTCCGTTAAAATAGCCAAAAATCCCGCTGCTGGCCCGGGGATCAAAACCGATCGACCGGTCGTAACCACCGTTGTCATGTCCCCATAATTTTGAAAACGGCGTTGCACTTCCAAAATTAGGGGTAGAGGAAACAGCAATGATGGTTATGTTGGGATTGACTGAAGGGTTGATATTCAAACCAGCAGTCATCCATTGAGAGATACCGGAGAAATTCAGGGCGGGAAAACCGTTAAACCCTGTTGTTGTGAACAAGGGGCGGCCATTCAGTGTGGCCTGCGTGGCATGCAGGCCATTTCCCGATTGGTCGTTCCACTGTTGAACGGCCTGTCCGTTGGTGGCCGGTGTTGTGCCCGCGTCTGTATAAACGCCTTTGTCGGCTCTTAACCACAATTTCAGGTGTGAAGTCCCGTCTGTGGTGCCAATGCCACCAGGTCCGTTTTGGGCATACATACCAAATTGAAGTCCCAAAGTCATTATCACAAAAGCAGTCAATGGTTTGTTGAATAAATGATTTTTCATGGTTGAACTTTTAAGTGAAGGGATACAAATATGTAAGAATTAAACTGTTATTACGGCAGTCCTATTCTGCGATACTGGCATAAGTTGGCTTTATACTCATATATTTTACCGGACGGTAGATGTTACTGCTTACAGTATGCAGGGCGGTTCCTGGCGTACTACAAGCGGATCAGCTGGAAGGGATGGGCGAGTTGCTGGAGGTGGTCGTGAAGCCGCTCGCAGTGCGTGTCAGTGATAAATATCTGTCCGTCGTTCTGTACACAAACAGACTGCAACAGGTTGTTCATGCGGTATTCGTCGAGCTTTTCAAATACATCATCCAGGAGCAGCATGGGGGCGAAGCCATTGGCTTTTTTCAGGTATTCAAACTCCGCCAGCTTGCAGGCAAACAAGAGGCTTTTCTTCTGTCCTTGTGAGGCCATGCTCTTGAAAACATTGCCGTTGAGCGTAATAGCCAGGTCGTCTTTGTGGATGCCTGCGCTGGTTCTTTGCAGTATAAGGTCGCGCTCTGCAAACTGGAACAGGAGCGTTTCGTAGGAGGAGTGGTGCAGCTGGCTTTCGTATTCAACCTGCACATCATACGATTCACCTGAAATCTGGGCGTATAAAGTGCGTACAAGCGGGATAAATTCCTGGAGGATCTTTTTGCGGGTTTCATAGATCCGGTTGCCCGGCCGGGCAAGTTGCTCATTCATGACATCCAGCAGGTTGTAGTTTGTTTTGCCGGTATCTGAAAATTGCTTGAGCAGGCTGTTTCTTTGCTGCAGGATTTTGTTGTAGCTGATGAGCTGCAGCAGGTAGCCATGATCAACCTGTGAGATCAGCGCATCTAAAAATCGCCTGCGTTCCTCGCTTCCATTGGTGATCATCTGGATGTCATCCGGTGCGATCATCACACAGGGAAATTTGCCGATATGTTCCGAGAACTTGCTGTAAGGACTTTCGTTCAGAAGAATTTCTTTTTTTCCGTTCTCCCGTACAATGCACAAAACCTTGTCTGCCCGGTTGCCTTTTGTATAATCGGCTTCAATGCGGAAGCCCTGCATGCCCAGCCTTACGTTCTGTGCATCGGTTTTTATAAAATAGCTCTTGGTAAAGCAGGTATAATAAATGGCATCGAGCAGATTGGTTTTTCCGATTCCGTTTTTACCGCAAATGCCCACAATGCGGTCCGTAAACTGGAACTGGGATACCATGTAATTTTTAAACTGCAGAAGCGATATGTTGTTCAGGCGAAGCAAAAACTTTGTTTTAGGTATTGAACAGCTAAAAACCAACCGGTCAGCTGTCTGTAATCTTTGTCATAACCATGTGTCCGATCTGTCCGCCAGCCTCCATCATCCAGGCAATACCCAGGTGAACAATCAGTCCGCCGGCGATGGATCTGGTATTGTACACCACGATGCCCAGCAGCAGTCCGCCAAAAAATGATGATATGCACTCGGCAAGCGGCTTGCCGAAGTGAATGCTGCAATAAAATACGGCCATCGGTACAATGGCATCCTGGCCTGCATAACGGACAAAAGCAAGCACCAGAAACCCCCGGAAAAATAATTCTATGGTTAAAAAATCTGTGCCGTAAGATAATTCAAACAAGAGCTTGTATAACCATCTATTTTGTGTAAGCGGGTTTATGAAGCCGACCTGCTGCAATTTAGGATATACCTGCAAAAAGCCCTCTTGGAAAGAAGCCCAGCTGATAAGCGGTACCATCAGCAGCAGCATAAAAAAATACGGCTTCCAGCTGGCGGTTCCGCTCAGCATGTTCATCAGGTTCGACCGGTAACCGGCTGCCTTCCAGATGAACGAAAGCAGGATAGTGACCAGCAGGCATTTCAGGGGCAGGCGGGTCACAATTGCCCAGTAACGGCCCCAGGCGCCTCCTGCCAGTTCTTGTATAAAAGATGAAAAAGGATTAAAAACAACTTTCAAGGCAAACACGGCGGGTGACAACAGGACCAGGAAAAGGAGCTTCCATTCAAAAAAGGCTTTCCCTTTCAGCAAAAACAAGACGATATACGGAACGGCAAAAGCCGCCAGATACACAACGTACAATGATGCAAAGCGTACCAGCAGGTTGGGAGAATGATGTACGATGCGCTGCTCGATGGAAAAACGGTAATTCAAAAAGACCAGCAGGGCCGTGAACAGGACCGAGAAAATGAGTAAACCCGCGTGAACTGTTTTAGAAAAATCCCGGAAGTAAGAAAGGAAGGGAGACATGGGAGAGGGGCCGGGGCTGCTTATAGAAGGGTCAGCGATGATTGCATTTTTTCCATGAGGTCGCTTTCCTGCATTTTCACTGCCAGCCCGATCATATTCATAAACGCCTTTGCATGTGAAATGCCGTGGCCGATGATCACCGGGCTGGAGATGCCCAAAACCGGCGTGCCTCCATAGTTTTCAAAATTGAACCGTTCAAAATACGGATGTTCAATGTGCTTGCTTTGGGTAATGTCAAAGATAGACTCGGCAAGCTTTAAAATAATATTGCCGGTAAAGCCTTCACAGACCATCACATCGGCCTTGTCAAAAAATACATCACGCCCTTCAATATTGCCGGTAAAATTTATCTGTGAATTGCTTTTCAGCATTTTGTAAGCCGCCTGCGTGAGGATATTGCCTTTTCCTTCTTCTTCTCCAATGTTGATCAACCCTACCCTGGGATTGTGGATGTTCAGGATATGCTGGGCATAGAGAGAGCCCAGCAAGGCAAACTGGTTGAGGTTTTCGGGTTTACAATCGGCATTCAGCCCCACGTCCAGCAGCAGGCCTGTCTGGCCGTTTTCTTTGGGGATGATGGTAGAAATGGTAGGGCGCAGGATACCTTCAATGGCTTTGATGCTGAAAAGTGCACCTACCATCATTGCACCCGTATTGCCTGCGCTGATGAATGCATCTGTTTGTCCGTTCGACAGATAGTGAAAACCCAGCGCGATGGAAGAGCTGCGTTTTTCCTTGAAGGCTTTGGTGGGGTGTTCATGCATTTCGATCACCTGGGAAGCATGAACCACCACGTATTTGCCGGCAGGAACATCATGCTCGCGCAGCATGGGTTCCAGCTGGCTGGCATCACCAAAGAGATAGAGCGTAATATTTTTACCGGCCCCACCCTGCGATAGGAACAAGGACAAACCTTTTACTGCCTCCAGCGGTGCATAATCACCCCCCATCATGTCGAGTCCGATGTTCATGTTATTTTCCCGAAAATCCGTTAATAAAATAAGGATCTGAACTGGGCCCGGATGGATCCGGGTGCCTGGTCTGGCCTGGAGATAAGCAGGGATTGGATGGCAGCCCGCATGTGGTTATTTGCCTACCGGAGACTTTTCAGCGACCACTTTACCCTTGTAATACAATTTGCCTTCGCTTACATGGGCACGGTGGCGTACGTGAAGTTCACCGGTGGTGCTGTCGGTGCTGAGCGTTGAGGGAGTGGCTTTATAGTGTGTTCTCCTTTTGGCACTGCGCTGTTGTGAGTGTCTGCGTTTGGGATTTGGCATAAATCAAGATTTATAAATTAAAAATAGTTAGTTAAATGATAGCAAGAGTCTTACTCGAGGTCTTTAAATTTTTCCAGTCCTTTCCATACCGGATTGAGGGTTTTCTGGTTTTCAGCATCCATTTTTCGCAGGGTTTCCAGCACTTCCTGGTTGCAATAAGGACCGCCCATATTTTCCGGCTTACACATTTTCTGCATGGGGATGCTCAGGTTGATAAACTCGTATATCCAGTCAGCAATGTGTAAATGGCTTTCGGTGCGGGAGATATAATATACATCAGGGTCTTCTTCCTGTTCGTTCAGCACGTCAGGGTCATCGGCCAGCTTTACCACGATCTTGAACTCATCCCACAAATCAAGGGGCAGGTTGTTGCCACAACGGTCGCAGATTACTTTTACAATACCGCCGATCTCAAACTTCAGCAGCATAAAACCTGCTTTTTTGTCAAGCGTAAGCTTAACCGTCGCCTTGCAATTCTCAAATTCCTGCTGTTGGTATGGTTCAAAGAACCGGTCATTTATCTGGTACTCGTATTCATGAATACCTGGCTTTAATCCGACAAATGCAATCTCATATTCCCTTTTGCTGCTCATGAACCCCCCTTTTTAAAGAGTTTGCGAAGGTAGGGCAAAAAAATTGATTTTTCTGGTTAAATGTTATCCAATTTACTTATACGTTAAACCGGAAGTGCATTACGTCGCCGTCCTTTACAACATATTCTTTGCCTTCAATGCGCAGCTTTCCGTTTTCCCGGCAGGCTGCCTCAGAGCCGTAATTGATAAAATCAGCGTAGGCGATCACCTCTGCCTTGATAAATCCTTTTTCAAAATCCGTGTGGATCACACCGGCTGCCTGGGGCGCTTTCCATCCTTCGTGGATCGTCCAGGCGCGCACTTCCTGTACGCCTGCGGTGAAATATGTATTCAAGTTCAGGAGCTTGTAAGCTGAGCGGATCAGTTTATTCAAAGCCGGTTCCTGCATTTTGTACTCTTCCATGAACAGCTGCCGGTCGTCCGGACTTTCCATCTCTGCGATCTGGGCTTCAATCGAATTGTTCATGATAATGACCTCCGCATTCTCCTGGCTAACAGCCGCTTGCAGCGCCCGGGAAAATGCGTTCCCGGTATGCATGGAAGCCTCATCTACATTGGCTACATACAAGACCGGCTTGCCAGTCAGCAGAAACAAATCTGCTACGGCACCCTGGTCTTCCTTGCCCAGCCCGAGTTCCCGGATGTTTTTTCCCTGCTGCAAATACTCCTGGCAGCGTTTCAGCACCGCATACTCTGCCTTTACTTTGGCGTCGCCTGTTTTGGCGATCTTTTCTGTGCGGACCAGCTTTTTCTCCACACTTTCCAGGTCTTTGAGCTGCAGTTCCGTATCGATGATTTCTTTGTCGCTTACCGGATCGATCTTTCCCTCTTCGCGCAGGATGTTCTCATCTTCAAAACAGCGGATCACGTGCACGATCGCATCTACTTCCCGGATATTGGCCAGGAACTTGTTGCCCAACCCTTCTCCCTTACTGGCTCCCCGTACCAGGCCGGCAATATCTACAATCTCGATCTGCGTAGGCACCGTGCGATTGGGTTGCACGAGCCTGGCCAGTGAATCGATCCGCTCATCGGGTACATCTACCAGCCCTACATTGGGTTCAATGGTACAAAAACGGTAATTGCTTGCCTGTGCTTTGGCACTGTTGCTTACTGCATTAAACAGGGTTGATTTTCCCACATTCGGTAACCCTACAATGCCTGCTTTTAGTGACATGGATAAATGATTTTGTAAGCCCTCAGCCCCTGCTGTTGGCTTATAGTTTAATATCTCTTTTCTAAACAACCCCAGCAATTGCCCTGGCTGCTTTATTCAGCGCGCGAAGATAAGCCAAGATAGGATTGTTTATATACGGGGGTTTGGGGAACAACCTTTATCTTCATTTTACTTAAACCCCTGCAAAATGGCGCTCAGTTATATCTGGATCTTTTTTTTCCTGATCGGTTTTGTGATCGCCTTTGTCAAATGGGCCTTTATGGGTGATCAGGAGATTTTTAAGTTGCTGGTAGATGGAATTTTCAAAGCAGCGAATGACGGGTTTGATATTTCACTCAAGCTGGTAGGTGTGATGTCCCTGTTCCTGGGATTTATGCGGATAGGAGAGAAAGCCGGGGCCATCGGGTTTTTGTCGAGGATCGTTGGCCCGTTCTTTTCCAGGCTGTTTCCTGAAGTGCCCAGGAACCACCCGGCTGTTGGTCACATGATCATGAACTTTTCGGCCAACCTGCTCGGGCTCGACAATGCCGCCACCCCTTTCGGACTGAAAGCCATGGACAGCTTGCAGGAACTCAATCCGCAAAAAGAGAGGGCCAGCAATGCACAGATCATGTTTCTTTGTTTGCATGCCAGCGGACTGACCCTGATCCCCGTCAGTGTGATTGCCATCCGGGCAGCTGCCAAGCCCCCCGCCGCCAACCCTACCGATGTTTTTATTCCCTGCATGATCGTAACGTTCGTTGCCACCATTGCTTCCCTGATCCTGGTTTCCTTTCGTCAAAAAATCAACCTGCTGCAACCTGTTGTGTTGGGCTGGATACTTGGTTTGTCGGCTATTGTTGCGGCTTTGGTGTGGTACCTGACCACGCTGAGCCAGGCGCAACTGCAGCTCTTTTCCACTGTTTCCAGCAGCGGACTGATCCTGCTCCTGTTCTTTGCCTTTTTGCTCGGCGCTGCCCGGAAAAAGATCAACGTGTTTGAAAGTTTTGTAGAAGGAGCAAAGGGTGGTTTTGAAGTTGCCATCCGCATCATACCCTTCTTAGTTGCCATGCTGGTAGCGATCAGCGTACTGCGCAACTCCGGCGTGTTCGGATATATCCTCCAGGTACTTCAACAATTTTTTCAACGACTGGGCCTGAACACTGATTTTGTGCCCGCCCTGCCTACCGGCCTTATGAAACCCTTGAGCGGAGGCGGCTCCCGGGGCTTGATGGTAGACGCCATGACCACCTACGGTCCCGACTCATTCGTTGGCCGGCTCACCGGCATCTTCCAGGGCACCACTGATACCACCTTTTACGTTGTTGCTGTATACTTTGGTTCAGTCGGCGTCAAAAACACCCGCTATGCCATATCTCTTATGCTGTTGGCTGATCTGGTTGGATTGGTAACAGCGATACTGGTGGGTTACTTGTTTTTTCATTGATGTCTGAACCATGATTCACAGGATGGGAGGGATTACTGTATCGTAAACCTTGCCGTAAGTGCCAGCGCGTCGGGAACAAAGTTGATTTTGGGCAGGAGGTCCAGTTCGGGTTTCCAGTCGAGGGAGAGATTGAGGGGGATTTCGCTGAATTTGTAATCAAGCCCCAGTACGCCCATCGGGCCTAAATAGGTGCTGCGGTGTTGAGTGCCCACATAGCCACCTCCACCATAGAACCAGCGCAGGCCGGGTGAGTTGAGTGATTGGTGCAGCTCGTACAAACCACCCACGCCAAAGCGGTTGCCAAACGAGATCAGCCCTTCAGCTGCTGTGGAAGGCGTAAGAAAATATTTCAGGGAAACAGAATTGCTGATGGTAGGAGCCCCCGTGCTGAGCCTGATACCAACACCCAGCTGGTAATCGGAACCTAGTTTAAAATCTTGCGCGGAAGCAGAAATAATTCCAACAACAGACAGGAGAAGAGAAGAAAGCAGTGTTTTTTTCATGACGGTATTTTTCATCAGGGAACGAAAATAAGTGGATGGGCTTATAAGTATATAAGCATTTAACATAGAATTAGAGATGCGGGAAATGGGCTGTCAGTTCCCAAACAACTCATACTTTGTTTTGGGGCGCAGATTTTCCTGCCACTTGAAGTTGCGCAGCAGTTTTTTGTCATCCGGAACCTGCCGGAATGGATAGAGGGTGCCGGCTACTTCATTTCTGAATACAACCTGGTGCAGCTCTTTATCTAAGAAGAACATGTCTATGATGTCGGCAGTGGCGCTGTTCATACCTATGATTGCATTGCCTTCATCCCGCGCATAATAAACGCTTTCCGCCGAGCCTTTGGCCCGCATATAGTCTACTTCACCATTCTTGAAATAACCATTCAGCGTATTGGCTTTGATCTGGTTGTAAAGACTGTCCGCCGATCTGTTGACCAGCATGCCGTTTTCAAAAACATACATGCGTTCGGCCTGTTTGTTTTTTGTATAGAGATAGATGGTGTCACCGGTAACCTGGTTGCTGCTGGCCCATACAATGGGATTGTTGAATAGTTGAAAGATAGAATCGCGGCCGGAGTAAAACATACTGTCTGATACAGCCTGCAGCGAATCACTGAAGATCCTGACGTGGTTCCATGCCTGGAAGTACCGGTTACGGTTAGCCGAATCTGACGAACTCACAATACGCCTTGACCTGATGGTATCTTTTGAAGCCGTGTCCTGATAGCCGGGCAGGTCATTGAGTCTTCCGGCAAATAAAGTATCGGCTGTTACATAGATCGAATCTTTGTCCTGCTTGATGATCATCAGCGGATGCTGGGTGGCAACAAAAGTATTCTTGGTCCGGTTTGCTTTGATGTCGTTGGCAATCACCGAAAGCCCTTGCGAAGTATCGATCATCACCGCATTTCCGGTTGCCTGAAAAAGGCCTGAGCTGTCATCGATGGCTATATTGTCGCCGGTGATGCTAAGTGCTTTGTCGGTGATGGTAGCCCTTTTGCCAAAGAATGCTTTGCGTGTATCGAGGTTGTAGTATCCTTCTGAGGTTACAATGCGGGTGCCGCTGCTGTCGCGGATATTGGTCTTGGTGATAAAAGTGGCCAGTTTTGAATCGGTATTATATAATAAGGAGTCGGCAGACAGGTCGTAGGCCGGGTCTTTTAATTTTACATCCCGTTTAAAATAAACATCTTTCAGCTCGGCATAATACGTTGCTTCCTTGCTGGTGAGAACGGTTTTGCCATTGACTACTTTGCCTCCATTCACATAAGTACCGGTTTTGAGCGCTGTGTTGTACGTCAGCTCGTTGGTAGTAAGCAGCCCTTTTCCGTCGGTCATGCTTACATTCTTTTTCAAGATGGCCAGCTTTTTATCAGGATAGTAGATCAGGTATTGTGAGCGGGTATGGACGCTGTCGGCATCGTTGATGTGCACATTGCCAAAAGCCTCGATGGTATTGAGCTTGGTATTTTGCACGGCACTATCGGCATACAGGAGTGTTTTACCATCCTGAAAAAGAACATGCCCCACCACTGTACGGAGCTCATAAATAGAGTCCAGCTTCTTGGAGCCATACCTGTCTGCATTGCGGATGTTTACAATCCTGGTGGTGTCTGTAGCTGGCGTAACGGGCAAAGGGGTTTGTGCCTGGGTGATAGAAGCAACTCCACATAGCACCAGCCAGCATAAGATCAAAGCTCTCATTCTATTTATTTTGCCGTATCCACCAGCGGTGCCGTCAGGTAATTTCCCTTGTTCTTTTTGCCGAAAATGGAAACGTTGACATAATTCCGGGGATGAACCCGGATGTCGTCCATCAGGATGTTCAGGCTGCGTGTGGTGTTTTCCAGGTTCCGGTAGAGTTTCGTGTCATTCAGCAGCAAGCCTACCGAACCCGATGGACTGTTTACTTTTACAACGATACTATCTAATTGCGATACGGCACTATTCAAATTTGTTAATGTTGCGTCGAGGTTGAGCCGGGCAAGCTTGGCCGTTGTGCTGTCCAGGTTGGTAAATGTTCTGTTGATGGTTTCATTGTTGCCGGCCAGGTTGCGGGTAACCGCATTGAGATTAGAGAAGGATTGCGCAAGCATGCCGTTTTGCGCATTCAGCAAGCTTTGCAGGGAAGCGGTGCTTTGGGTGAGGTTGGCCAGGATGCGCTGAAAATTTGATTTGGCCGTTGGGTCAAAGGTGCTGCCTACAACTTCAATCAGCGAGTCAAGCGATTCAAGTGTTCCGTTTACCTTGTTGAGGGCCGGGTTGATAGAAGCTTTTACTTCATCTGCCAGTCCGGTCGTAATCTTTGTGTTCAGGGTGCTGCCATCGTCTACATAGGTGTTGGCATTGCCCATTTCGATTGCCAGGGAAGCGCCCCCCAACAGGTCTTTATTAATATACGCCAGCGAATTGACCGGGATCTTGACATCTTTTTTTTCCATGTTGATGGTTACAATGATGCTGTCGAGCTTTTCATTCTTTTCCACCATCTCGTACACCGTGCCGATCTGTAAACCATTGATGATGACCGGATTGGCCACAGCTAAACCATCTACCTTGTGAAAAACAGCGTATAATTTCTTAGGGCGGTTAAAAAGGTTTTTTCCTTTCAGGTAATAGAAGCCTACTATAAGTATGATAATAGCTGACAAAGCCAGTGCGCCGATCTTGGTTTCATTGGTCAATTTCATTAGGTAAATTTTTTGGGTTCATCAACACTTTCTTTAGGTTTAGTCCAATAACTGTATCTCTTGCGCTATTATTATAAAAAACTATGCCGCTGCAAAAGTATTGAATTGTACTTGCGCAAAATCAGCCTCTTGTAAAACAGTCCGGCAGCAGGGCTGCAGCGCTATTCGTTGTTATTGGTGGGAGAGGGAACCGCAGCGCCGAGGGTAGCGGGTTTAGAAGAGGATTCCAGTTCCTTTTTGTATTTCTTAACCGCTTCAATAACATTTTCAACGATCTGCAGCTGGCCATCTTCACTGTTGAGGTACTCTTCTTCCTGCTTGTTGGTGATAAAGCCGGTTTCTATGAGCACGCTTGGCATACCGGTAGCCTGCAACACCCAGATACCTTTTTCATTCCGCTGCTTAACCCCTCCGCGATAGGTGCGGCCAGCCTGCAGAAATTCATCCTCCACATATTTTGCAAACAGGTAACTGCTGTTAAAGAACGTTTTGGTATACAAAGTAGCCCTGATCCGTGCTTCCGGCGAGTCCAGGTCAAGTACGTTTAGGGTGTCCTGTACATTTTCCCCTGTTTCTTCTTCGCCGGGAACAAATTTGCTTTTTTCATCGCTCCGGTCTGCTGCCCAGATATAGGTTTCTGTGCCGGTTACTTTGTTTTCAACATAATAACTCTCGTAGATAGGTTCCTGGATCACATGTTTTCTTCTTCTTTTGCCCTTGCCGACATAAACAATCTTTGGCTTGGTGCCTACAAGCCGCTTGGCATACCATCCTCCGGGCTTCTGTGTGGCATTGCAATGGATGCTGATGTAAAGGCTGTTCATGCCCTTATATTCATTGGCCATTTGGGCCCGCAGCCGGTTGGCCAGGTTTGCATTGGTGAGATTGCCCGGTAATACGTCCGTTGTGCGCGTAAAGACGATCTTGATGTCCGGAAATTCTTTCTGAATCGCTTTTCCCAGCTTCAGACCCACGCCAAGTGCTACATCGGCTTCTGTAGAAAACAATCCATGCGCTCCCTGGTCTGTGCCGCCGTGACCGGGATCAACAATAATGGTTTTTAAAACGGGTTTTGCGTATATAGATACAGGATGTTTTTTCAAGGATGTAAGAAGGATGCACACTGCAGCTAGTGTGCAAAGAATAAGCAGCTTATATCGCATACGTTCCAAGTTTAACGGGTTGCCTCCAATCTTCACAAAATCTTAATGGGTGAATTATTACATTTGCTTCATTGCTACTATGAACAACGCGCATAAAGGTAATTTAAAATTCATTTTTCAGGGAATTACAGGAATGTTAATCTGTATCATAACGTTGTTCAGTTCCACTAATTATTCCCATGCTTCTGTTTTTCACGCTTTAACAATTTTACAGGATACGGGCCCGCCACGCAAGCTTCCGCGCGCAACCGATACCCTGCCACCCGTTTCCGGAGATACCAGCATAAAAAAAATCCATACTTCTGATACCCTGGACGTAAAAGTTTCCAAAGATTCGCTCGACGCACCTGTCAGCTATACAGCCAAGGATTCTATGGTGCTCGATGTTCCTACCAAAAAAATTACCTTATACAACACCTCTACTACCAAATACAAAGACATTGACCTGAGCGCATACAAGATCCAGCTCGACCAGGCTACACAGGTTGTAGTGGCAACCTATACCCCGGACACAGCCGGAAGCTTTGTGGGAAGGCCCAGCTTCAAACAGGCCGAAAGCACGCTGGATGCCGACTCTATCACCTTTAATTTCAAAACCCAGAAAGGGATCACCAGCAGTACTTACACCACCCAGGGTGAAATGTATGTACACGGCGATCGCATTAAAAAGATATCCCCTGATGCCTTTTTTGCCCTGCGCGGCCGGCTTACTACCTGCAACCTGGATGAACCGCATTTTGCTTTTGTCGCCAATAAGATGAAGCTGGTGAACAAGAAGCTCGCCGTTTCCGGTCCTATCCATCCTGAATTTGAGGGGGTGCCCATTCCTGTTTACCTGCCATTCGGGTTTTTTCCGTTGTCACAAGGCCGGCATTCAGGCTTTTTGCCGCCAGAGTTTACGGTTAACCAGCAATTCGGGCTGGGCCTTGAACGCGGAGGCTATTATAAAGTGCTGAACGACAATTTTGACGTCATCACCCGGGCAGACATTTATTCATACGGCGGCTATCGCATCAACGTTACACCTTCTTACCGGGTGCGCTACCGTTACCAGGGTCAATTAAATTTTGCTTATCAGAACACGCGCTTTTTAAGCGATCTGGGTAAGCAGGAGTTTGATCACAACCGGAGCTTTAACCTCACCTGGAGCCACACGGTGGACAGCAAAGCCCGGCCTGGTACCAGCTTTTCTGCCAACGTCAATGCCGGATCTACCCAGTTTAACCGTTATGTGGCCAACAATCCCGTGCTGAACTTTCAAAACCAGCTCAGCTCTACGATCAGCTATTCAAAAAACTGGAACAACAAATACAACCTCACGGTAAGTGCCAACCACAACCAGAACAACAACACCCGGCTTGTAAACATAAGTCTGCCCAACGCCACTTTTACAGCTACTACACTGTATCCATTCCAGCGCAAAGAATTTGTGGGTGAACCAAAATGGTATGAGAAGCTGGGCATCGGCCTGAACTCTACAGTAAACGGCCAATCGTCTTTTTACGATTCCCTGTTTAGCTTCCATAAGATTATTGATACATTCCAGTGGGGCGCGCAGCACAGCATACCGATTACCCTGTCGCTTCCTGCACTGGGGCCATTGCAAGTTGCACCGGGCATCAGCTATTCAGAACGCTGGTATGGCCGTAAATTCTACCACGAGTACAATGGAAAAGCCGGCGACACTACGCTGCATGGGTTTTATACCGCCCGCGACATCTCATTCAGCCTGGGCCTCAATACAGCCTTGTACGGAACGTTTGAAGGTTTCGGTAAAAACAGCAGCATCAAAGCCATCCGCCATGTGATAAGGCCCACGGTCAGTCTGGCCTACAAGCCTGACTTGTCGAAAGGCGCTTATTACCAGACCAAGCCCGACAGCCTGGGCATTATACGGCGATATTCTGTATATGAAGGAAGCTTGTACGGGGGATTTGGTGAAGGAAAGTTCGGCGGGATCAACTTCGGGATAGATAATAACCTGGAGATGAAGGTGCGCAATAAAAATGATACATCGGGAACAGGTGATAAAAAGATCAGGCTGCTGGATGGCTTTGGTATTAGCGGCAGCTATAACCTGATGACCGATTCGTTTGCGCTGTCTACGTTCAGCACCTACCTGCGCAGCACCTTGTTTGAAAAAATCAATATCACGGCCAGCGCGGTGATTGATCCGTACGAAACGGGGGCTTATGGCATCCGGAAAAACAAGCTGGTATGGCAATCCGGAAAAGTGTCGCTGGGCAGGCTCACCAATGCAAACATTGCCATGTCGACCTCCTTCAAGAGCAAGGATGACAGCAAAAAGAAGAAGGAAGCAGAGCGGGGAGAAGATTCGGATGTGCCGTTGACCATGGAAGAGCAGCAGGCGCAGCTGGATTATATCCGCAACCATCCTTCCGAGTTTGCTGATTTCAATATACCCTGGTCGGTCAACATTTCCTATTCGCTGAGCTTTTCGCGGTTGTTCGATCTAACCAAAAACGACTTCAAAACAGATATTACTTCCAACGCAAGCATCAACGGTGATTTTAACCTGACCCCCAAGTGGAAGGCGGGCATGAACACCTACTACGATTTTAAAACGGCTGCCATCACTTCGTTCACGATGTTTATCTCGCGTGATATGCACTGCTGGCAGATGTCCATCAACGTTACACCGGTTGGTCTGTACCGTTCCTTTAATATAACGATCAATCCCAAGTCCAGCTTGCTGCGTGACATCCGCATCAACCGCAACCGGTCTTTTTACGGAGGTACGTAACAGCAGTTCTTTTGTTGCTAACTTTTGTTTGTCCGGCTTACATAATAGTCTTTCATGATCTGGAAGACCCTTTCTTTTAACCCGTCGATGGTTTCTCCGGTTTGCATGCTCACGGGTTCCAGGAAGTGCATCTGCAGGGCATGAGGCCAGAGAAAAAAGCCCTTGCCTGCGGGAAGTACTTTTTGTGTATGAAAGATCAGGGCCGGCAGCACTTGTTTGCGGGTATCGGCCGCCAGGCGGAAAGCGCCATCGTGAAAGGGTTTAAGCGGTTGGCCCGTAAGGTTGCGGGTGCCTTCGGGATAGATGCACATGTGTAAACCCATGGCGAGCACCTGCTTCATTTTGGAAAAGCTTTCTTTGCGGCTCCGTTCACTGCTCCGGTCAACCAGCACGCTGCCCATCTTGTAAAGCATGCCAAAAAGGGGCACCCGCGCAAATTCAATCTTGGCAATGGTTTTATTGCCCCCTGGTATAGCGGGCGAGCTAACAGGCACATCCATCAGGGAATTGTGGTTGCACACCACGATATAGTTTTCCCCTTTCCTGAAATGTTCTTTTCCTTTTACCGTGAGGGGACAGCCGATCCCCGGCAGATACATACCCATCCATGCGCGGGCAAAGCTGATAAACAATTTTGTTTTCCGGGGGTCGGGCAGGGTGTTGATGATCAGGAAGGGAATAAAGAATAGAAGCATGGTTACAACAAACCAAACCAGGGCCCATACGGCCCAGATCTTTCCGAAAACAAGTTTAAGCCCGTTCATGGTGCAAGTATAGGAATAGAATGCATGCTACGCTTTAATGGAGCGCGCGCAAACTTACAATTGACGGCTATAAATATAATTACAATTGCCAATCAATCGGATCAATGCCGTTCTTGACCAGGTATGCATTTGTTTTTGAAAAAGGCTTGGAGCCGAAAAAACCTTTGTCTGCAGAGTAGGGAGAAGGATGGGCCGCTTTCAGGATCAGGTGTTTTGACTGGTCGATGAGCACCTGTTTTTCCTGTGCGTACTTGCCCCACAGAATAAAAACAACGTGGTCTTTTTCGTCGGAGATTTTGCGGATCACGGTATCGGTAAATTCGTGCCAGCCTATTTTGGAATGACTGGTCGGGTCAGCTGCACGCACCGTTAAGGAGGCATTGAGCAGCAGTACGCCCTGTTCGGCCCAGCGGGTCAAGTTGCCGTTCTTGGGGATGGCCATGCCGATGTCGTTCTGGAGTTCCTTAAAAATATTGACCAGCGAGGGAGGCGGATGGATGCCGTCAGGCACAGAAAAGCTTAATCCATGGGCCTGGCCCCGGCCATGATAAGGATCCTGGCCCAGGATCACCACTTTTACCTGGTCAAAGGAAGTTTTGTCAAATGCATTAAAGATCAGGGCACCGGGCGGGTAGATGGTTTTACCGGCTGCTTTCTCGGTTTTTAAAAAAAGGGTGATCTGCTCAAAATAAGGTTTGGAGAATTCGTCTTTCAGGATCTTTTTCCAGCCTTCTTCTATTTTTACGTCCATCATTCAGGTTTTTGGCAGCAGAAATGGGTGCAGGAACTACCGGTCAAATCTACAGGATAAAAACATGCCCGTACCAGATTTCCGGATCGGATGGTATTACAACAATAAGAAAGAATTGTTTAGCGGGTCTTCCGGTCTAAAATAGATTGTATATAAAATAGAAACAACCCTACTTTTGATGCGAAAAAAATTACTGGTAGATGAAAATCTATAAAACAGCTTCTTCCATCCTGATCGAGCAGGAAGGTAAGTGGTACCAATCCGCTGAAAACAAGTGGGATCAGTTGATCAACCGCGATGATCTGTATGAGCAGCTAAATAAAGAGATAGCAGCGCTGAAGCCGGTGAGCGAACCGGCCGGCCTGATTGCAGCCTCTTCGTTGCTGGCTCCCATCGGTTCGCAGGAAGTGTGGGCCGCAGGTGTTACCTATTTGCGCAGCAAGGTGGCCCGCATGGAGGAAAGCGAAGAGAGCGGAGGCGCTACGTTTTACGACAAGGTATACGAAGCAGAAAGACCCGAACTCTTTTTCAAATCAACAGCCCAAAGGGTTGTATCACCCGGCGGCGCTGTCCGCATCCGCAAAGACAGCAGCTGGGATGTGCCGGAGCCTGAACTGACCTTGTTTGTTACTTCATCGGCAAAAATTGTAGCTTATACCATTGGCAACGACATGAGCAGCCGCAGCATTGAAGGAGAAAATCCGCTCTACCTGCCGCAGGCAAAAGTATACAACGGATCAGCAGCTATAGGCCCTTGCCTGTATGTGCCCAGCGAACCCATTCCCCCGGATACAGGCATCAGCATATCTATCAAAAGAAAGGGTGAGCAGGTGTTCCAGGGAAGCACCCGGATAGACCAGATGAAGCGCTCGCACACAGAGCTGGTAGAATTTTTATACCGGGAATACGATTTTCCAACAGGCTGTTTTCTGATGACAGGCACCTGTATTGTACCGGGGAATGACTTTACCCTGCAGAGCGGGGATGAAGTAGAGATCGTGATTGATCACATCGGTACCCTGACAAATACCGTGGCCTGAGAAACGGAAAAAATCGGTCCGAACCGGTGATGGAAATATAAAAATTAGGTGCTACTTTCAGCCGCAAATTACACTGATCATAAACTTAGCTGTATGAAGATGTCGATTAAAAAACTGTTTTTGTTCTTTGCATTTTCCTTGTGCGTAGCTGCAGTCTATGCACAAAATCCAGAGTATTACCAGATCCGGGTTTATCACCTTGCCAATGAACAGCAGCAGCAGGTTGTAGAGAATTTTCTGCAAAATGCCTTTGTTCCCGCTGCACACAAAGCAGGCGTTCCCAAGGTAGGGGTATTCAAACCCGTGGACAATGATACGTCCGCTGACTGCCGGATTTTTGTCTTTATTCCTTTCAAATCAACGGCCGATGTGTTCAAGCTGCAAGGCCAGCTGGAAAAAGACCAAACCTATCTCACCGCAGGCAAAGCTTATCTGGATGCGCCGTTCGACAATATTCCTTACAAGCGCATGGAGACGATCGTGATAGAAGCTTTTCCTGACATGCCTAAATTCCAGGTGCCTGCTTTAACATCGCCTATGAGCGACCGGGTCTATGAGCTGCGCAGCTATGAAAGCGCAACCGAGAAGATACACGCCAACAAAGTAGAGATGTTTAACAAGGGGGGAGAAGTAAAAATCTTTAAACGCCTGGGCTTTAACGCGGTATTCTATGGAAGGGTGTTAGCCGGCAGCCACATGCCCAACCTGATGTACATGACCACCTTCGAAAACAAGCAAGCCCGCGACGACCACTGGAAGTCTTTCAGCAGCGACCCTGACTGGAAGCAATTGTCAGCCCTCCCTCAATACCAGAAAAATGTATCCCGCCAGGAGATCATCTTTCTTCACCCGGCAACTTATTCGGATATTTAATTTTGTCTGAACCATGATTCACAGGATGGGAGGGGATTCTCTGGATCATGGTTCAGACAAGGTTCAGCCTAATAATGCCCCCTGATTTCTTTCCTGATCTCATTATCATACAACTCCCGCAAGGTCCTGTGTAGTTCCGCTGAAAGAGGCGGCAGGGTAGAGGATGCTATGTTGCTGTTGACCTGGGTGATTTTGGTGGCGCCGGGGATCACGGTGGTTACCTCAGGGTGATCAAGGATCCAGCGGAGGGCCCATTGAGCGGTGCGGTTGTCCGGGAACAGCGATGAAATTTGCCGGGCCAGCCTGACACCGGTGTGGAATTCGACGCCGGAAAAAGTTTCGCCGGCATTGAAGGCCTGGCCATTGGCGTTGTAATTCCGGTGGTCTTTTTCTGCAAAGCTGGTCTGATCTGAGAATTTTCCGGTAAGCAGTCCGCTGGCCAGCGGTACGCGTACAATCAGGGCCACCCCCTTTTGCTGCGCCGCTGCAAATACTTCGTCGGCCACATGCTGGCGGAACAAATTGAAAATGATCTGCAAGGATGCAATGCCCTCCTGTTTCAAACAAACAAGTGCTTCTTCAGCGGTTTCCACACTGGCTCCCCAGTACCTGATCAATCCTTCCTGCTGCAGCCTGCGCAGGTGATCAAATACATGCCCCGCCTGTAACTCAGTGGCGGGTATGCAATGCAGCTGCTCCAGAAAAAGCTGCGATTGGCCCAGGTGCTGCAGGGAATCTTCCACTTGTTTTTTCATGGCCTCGTACCCGAAGTTCTGAGGCCATCCATTGTCCGCATCCTGCCTGCGGCCCAGCTTTGTGGCAACAAAAAGCTCCTGCGCAGATTGTTGCAAAAACTTCCCGATGATCTTTTCACTGATGCCCATGCCATATACATCCGCCGTGTCGATAAAGTTTCCTCCCTGTTCTACATAAGACCCGAGAATACCCAGCGCCTCCTGCTCATCTACCACGCCCCAATCAAAGCTGCCGAGCTGCCAGGTCCCCAATCCAATCTCAGCTACAGATATATCCCTGAACTTTCTATACTGCATAAAAATTTTGTTAAGCAATAAATGTAAGCAAAAGTGTAAAAGCTGTGCCAACAGCTTAGTGAGCCAGGAAGATTTTAGACAGGATTGTGGAACGATGGTGCAGGTTTTGCATCACCGGGTTGAACAGAAATTTTAACCAGCGAAAACAGTGAATATGGCGTATGATCTGAACCTGATTGATTCAATTAAAGACATCCTGATCGAAAAAGGTAAAACCCTTTCGTTGGCAGAAAGCGTTACAGGCGGGCATTTGCAAGCTCTTTTTTCTGCTGCAACCGATGCTTCCAAATTTTTTCAGGGAGGCATCACTGTGTACAACATCGGGCAAAAATGCCGGCACCTGAATGTTGAGCCCGTGCATGCCCAGAATAACAATTGCGTTACCCAGAAGGTAGCTTCCCAAATGGCCACTGAGGTCAACAAGCTTTTTTTAAGTGATTACGGGATTGCCATTACAGGCTATGCCTCCACCATTCCCGACCAGGGTGTAAACGACTTGTTTGCTTTTGTGGCCATTGCGGAGGGAGACAAGGTAATAATAGCAGAAAAACTGATCTCTGATAAAGAGGAAGGTGTGGAAGCCCAACAGGATTATTGCCTGCAGATTGCCTCCACATTTAAAGATTTGCTTGAGGAAAAACACCCCTGACAGGCATGGACTGATTGGGTAAAATAAGCGCCTATCAGGTTGTAAACCGTTTTATTGCAAGTTGTTGCATCTGTTAATTTTATTTATATAGATAGCTGGTTGCTATGGAAAAACAGGTGTTCGGGGTAATTTTGCGCGCCCGGGAACGCAAATGTGGTATTTCAGCATTATTGTTGTTGAGTATTAAGTCTGTAGCTAGGAAGAGTTGTTCCAGGTACCAACTTTTGCCGGAACTTTTTCATCCTGTATTGTAGGTGCTATCCCGACAAGCATTCAAAGACTATGACAAAAGAAACGAAGCCACCAGTTAAAAAGAGTTTATTTAAACGCATTCTCCGTATTCTGCTTACTATATTTATCAGCATCTTTTTGTTGCTGGTATTGGTACTGGTGCTGATCCAAACCCCGCCGGTACAAAATTTTATCCTGAAAAGGGCCCAGTCTTACCTGGAGAATAAACTGCAAACCAGGGTTGAGCTGGGCAGGATTTACATCGGGTTCCCGAAAAATCTTGTACTCGAAGATGTGTACATCGAAGACAAACAGAAAGATACCCTCTTGCTGGCACAACGCCTGAAGGTAGATGTGAGCATGCTCAAGCTGTTGCACAGCCAGCTGGAAATAAACGACCTGCGGCTCAACGGGCTGACAGCAAAAGTAAAAAGACAGCTGCCTGATACAACCTTCAACTTCCAGTTCATCATCGATGCATTTGCTTCCAAAGAGCAAAAGCCCACTGACCCGGCTGATACCGGTTCATTCAAGATAGACATCAAATACGTGCAGCTGGATAAGATCAGGCTGGTATACAATGATGTGATCACCGGCAATGATGTAGATGTGAAGTTTCAGCATTTTGAAACAGACATCAAAAAGTTTGATCTCGACAAACAGCGTTTTGACGTGCCCGTTACCAAGCTATCAGGCCTGCGGGGAAAGATCTACCAAATCAAACCACTCAAACCGGGTGATCCCATGGCTACCGATGTAGCGCAAGCGCAGGAACCGATTGCCATGCAGTTGAACTTTAAAAAACTGGAACTGAGCGATATCAACCTCGACTATCGCAACGACCAGTCTGCCATGTATGCCAACCTTTCTTTAGGTGAGCTGGGATTAAACATCAAGGGGATCGACCTGCAAAACCGCCTGATCAACCTTGATCAGCTGCAGCTGGACAATACAACGGCCGGTATCCGTTTCGGCAAGAAAGCGACTGTAGAACTGGTTCAAAAAGAAGTTGCTGAAACTGCGCAAAGCCAGGCACAGGCAGGCTGGCGGGTAAATGTTGACGCCATCCGCATCAACAACAACAACCTGCAGTATGATGATGACAATGTACCGCGGGTAAAGGCAGGAATGGATTATTCCCATATCAAGGCAGCTGATTTGACGCTGCATCTCGACGACCTGCGATACAGCACGGACTCTATTTCCGGTACCATCACACGGGGAGAACTCAAGGAACAAAGCGGTTTTCAGTTGAACAAATGGCAAACCCGTTTCCTGTATGCCAATCAGGAGGCTTTTTTGAAGGACCTGATCCTGGAAACCCCCGGCACCCGCATCAGCCGTTCCGTTGTGCTGCACTATCCTTCCATTGAAGCCCTGAAGACCAATCCCAATGCATTGCAAATGGATGTTGACCTGCAAAACTCAACCATCCAGTACAAAGATATTCTCCTGTTTGTACCCACCTTGCGGAGCCAGCCTGCTTTTGCCAACGAGAACCAGGTGATCAACGTTACGGCCCGGCTGAAGGGCAGCATGGACCGGCTGAATGTACCGGCCTTTCAGGTGCGCGCTTTTCGTGATACACGCATCAATATCAGCGGCAGCCTGGCCAGCGTAGCCGATCCCAAAAAGATTGGCGCCAACCTGCAGATCACTGAATTCAATACGTCCAAACGGGATCTGCTGCTGCTTGCCCCCAAGGGCTCTATCCCATCAAATATTACCCTGCCGGAACGGATCAACTTAAAGGGAAGTATCACCGGCGGCATGAACAACATGAACCCCGACCTGGTGTTGAATACGGACCTGGGTTCTATCCGCATCAAAGGCAGCATCCAAAACCCGACAGACTCTATCAGATGCCGCTACAATGTTGCCGTCCAGACTAATAACCTGAACCTGGGAAAGCTTCTGCAGCAACCCGGCGTGATTGGTCCGCTGAGTGCCCGGTTTACCGCCAAGGGAACAAGCTATGCCATGAAGACGATCAATGCCAATATAGACGGCATCATCAATTCTGTGGTGTACAACAAATACAATTACCGCAACGTGCGGCTGACAGCCGGCATGGCCAACCAGCAGGTAACCGTGCATACGGGCATGCAAGATCCCAATCTTCATTTTATGCTTGATGCCAGTGCCGACATGCGCAGCAAGTATCCTGCTGTTTCCCTCACCGCCAATATCGACAGCGTTAAAACACTTCCTCTTCATCTCACCACCCAGTCAATCGTATACAGGGGCAATATCACGGGCAGCTTTCCGGTTACAGATCCGGATAACCTGCAAGGAAATCTTTTTGTAACCAATTCGCTCCTGGCCATGGAAGCGCAGCGGCTGGAAGTAGATACCATTGCCCTGGAAGCCGGACAAAACGAACGGGGACAGTTCCTGAGCGCGAGTGCCGATCCGCTAAACATGCGGCTTGAAGGCAGGTATAAACTGACGCAATTGGGTGATATATTCCTGCAGGCCATCCAGCCTTATTTTGAAGTGATGCCGCCCGGACAAGCAAAGCCGGTGGATCCCTATGATTTCAGGGTAACCGGTTCACTGGTAAACAAGCCGCTGCTGACCGCATTTTTGCCTGATCTGCAAAGACTGGAACCGGTGAACATGAACGGCCATTTTTCTACCGACAGCGGATGGTCTTTTTCGCTGAGTTCACCGGAAGTGCTGTATGGAACCAATAAAGTTACCAACCTGCTTGTACAGGCAGGTACAAACCAGGGAAAACTGGGGGTAAAGGCAACTGTGCAGCAGCTGACCAGCGGAAAAAGCATCGCCTTATATGGAACCGCGATCGATGCCTCGATCACGGAAAACAAGATCGATTTTGCCCTGAACATCAAAGACAAAGCTTCTAAAGACAAATACCGGGTACACGCCCTGTTTGCTCAACCCAGTACCGGCGTTTACACGTTCTCTATTTTCCCGCAGGAGTTGCTGCTTGACTCTGACCCGTGGACTGTTACCGGCGATAATCTGATCACCATATTCCCCGGCAATGTTACGGCGCGCAATTTTGTGCTCAGCAAAAACAACCAGATACTAAGCATCAACAGCCAGTCTTCTGAAGAAGACTCTCCGCTGGAAGTAAACTTTTCCAATTTCAAGCTGGCCACCCTGGCCAATTTTGTCCAGTCTGATTCCCTGCTGGTAGATGGCACGCTGAACGGAAAAGCCGTGGCGAGCGATCTGATGAAGCAGCCCACTTTCACCAGCGACCTCACCATTTCTGATGTAAGCGTAAAGAATGATACGGTAGGCACGGTGAATATAAAGGTCAATAATACAGTTGCAAACAAGTACGCAGCCGATGTAAAGGTCACCGGCCGCGGCAACGACATCCAGCTTACCGGCGATTACAACATGCTGCCGGGCGACAGCAGCAATTTTGATATGAAGCTCGACATCCGGCAGGTTTTGCTCAGCACGCTGGAGGGCGCTTCCCTGGGCGCCATCCGCAATGCTTCGGGGGCGCTGACCGGAAACTTTGCTTTTACAGGTACGGTGGCCAAACCTTCCATCAACGGCAACCTGAATTTTAATAAGACAGGCTTTAACCTGACCATGCTGAACAGCTATTTCAGGATCGACGACGAAAGCATCAAGGTTGATGATGAGGGTGTTCATTTCGATACGTATACAATTCGCGATTCTACCGGCAATACAGCTGTGCTGGATGGAACTGTGTTTACAAAAACCATGACCGATTATGTGTTTGACCTGACGTTTCAGGCAAACAATTTCAGGGCGCTGAATACAACCCGGAAAGACAACAAAGTATACTACGGCCAACTCTACTTCAACAGCGACCTGCGCATCAAAGGCACCCAGGTAAAACCGGTTGTAGACGGATCCCTGACTGTGAACAACCAGACAAGGCTTACCGTGGTACTGCCGCAGGCAGAGCCGGGCGTACAGGCGCGCGAGGGAATTGTAGAGTTTGTAGATATGGATGCTGTTCCCAATGATTCGCTCTTTATGGCGAAATACGATTCGCTTAATAAGTCCGAAATGATGGGGCTGGATATTACCGTAAACCTGACCATTGATAAGAACGCGGAATTTAACGTGATCGTGGATGAAGGAAACGGTGATTTCCTGCGGGTGAAAGGGGAAGCGACCCTGAGCGCTGGCATCGACCCAAGCGGAAAGATCACGATGACGGGGGCTTATGAACTGAGTGAGGGTGCTTACGAGCTGTCATTCAATGTGCTCCATCGCAGGTTTGACATCCAGAAAGGCAGCCGCATTGTATGGACAGGCGAGCCGACCGATGCAACTGTGGACCTCACGGCTGTGTACCTGGCCAAAACGGCTCCATATGATCTGGTGCAGCAATCGCTGACCGGTGGAGCAGGCAATGTTTCTCCCTACTTAAAGCAAAAGCTTCCATTCCAGGTTGACCTGATCATGAAAGGCGCCCTGATGAAACCTGATCTCAGCTTTGACATTGTACTTCCTGAAAACCAGAATTACAATGTAGGCAGGGAGGTTACGGATGCCGTAAGTAACAGATTGCAGGCCCTCAGGCAGGAACCGGCAGAAATGAACAAACAGGTTTTTGCCCTTCTCCTCCTTGGCAGGTTCATCACAGAAAATCCATTCGCCAGCAGCGGTGCAGCAGGTGGATCTACTGCAGAAAGCTTTGCCCGTTCCAGCGTCAGCAAGCTGCTCACCGAACAGTTGAACAACCTGGCATCAGACCTGATCAAAGGTGTGGACATCAATTTTGATGTTGATTCCAGGACGGATGACTATACGACCGGTGAACGCAGCAACCGGACAGACCTGAACGTGGCACTTTCCAAACGCCTGCTCAATGACCGGCTGACCGTTACCGTAGGTAGCAATTTCCAGCTGGAAGGTGCACAGGGAAACAGTACAACAGGTGCCCAGCAAAGATCCAATAACCTGGCAGGCAATGTGGCCATTGATTATAAGCTGAGCCAGGATGGCCGCTACATGCTTCGCGCTTACCGCAGGAATGAATACGAAGGCGTGTTGTACGGCTATATCATTGAAACCGGTGTAGGATTTATCATCAACGTTGATTACAATAAATTCAAACAGATATTTCTTTCACAAAAGCAAAGGGAAGCAAAGCGGGCCGTCAGACAGCAGCGGCGCAAGGAAGAGGAAGAACAGGAAAAGAAGAAAGCTGCTGAAGAAGAACAGCGGAAAAAAAAGGAGGCAGAAAGCCAGGGAAAAATATCGGCTGCTGACGACCGCAAAAAAGATATTCAAACCACGAATGAAAAAACCAATGACTAAAGCCAGGAGATCCTCTATTTTTTATTACGCTGTTTTGATTTTGTTTGTAGGAGGAATGAATGCCTGCAGCCCGACAAAATACCTGCCCCCAGGTGAGTCTTTGTATACGGGGGCTGAGATTGACCTGAACGGTCCCAAGAAGCCCAAGCTCAAGCGCAGCAGCAAAAAGGAAATGAAAACAGAACTGTACACCCTGCTGCGGCCCAAGCCCAATGCAAGCATCCTGGGGTTCCGGTACAAGCTGTTTGCATACAATATCGCCGGTCATCCCAAAAAGAAACACTCACCGGCTGCCTGGCTCAAAAATAAATTCGGGGAACCACCGGTCTTGCTCAGCAGTGTTAATCTCGACAAGAATGTGCAGATCGTAGACAATCACCTCGAGAACCAGGGATATTTCCAGGTAGATGTAAAGGGAGATACGGTGGTGAAAAAACGCATGGCTACGGCCGTTTACAAGGTCAATACAAACCAGCAGTATACCATCAAGGAAGTGATCTTTGAAAACGACAGCAGCGAGGTATCCAGGGCCATCAGGGGTCTCGCATCTGCTTCCCTGCTAAAGCCGGGCGAGCCTTTTAACCTGGATGCGGTAGTAGCAGAGCGGCTTCGCATTGATGACGGGTTGAAAGAAGAAGGATTTTATTATTTCAATCCGGAGTACCTGATCGTAAAAGCCGACAGCACCATTGGAGATGACAAGGTAAACATGTACGTTCAGTTCAAGCGCGGTACACCGGAGGAAGGAAAGCGGATTTATACCATCAATGATGTATTTATTTATCCTTCTTACAGTGTGAACAACCTGGTATCGGGAGATACAAGCAAGCGCAATGCGATCCTGTACAAGGACTTTTATGTGGTGGACAGAAGAAATCTTTACAAGCCACGTTTGTTTTCACAGGCTATGCGGTTTAGTCCGGAGGATTATTACAGCAGAACCGATCACAACCAATCGCTCAACCGCCTGATCAACCTGAATGTTTTCAAGTTTGTAAAAAACCGTTTTGAAGACGTACCAGGTTATCCTGCGCGGTTGAATGTATATTATTATCTGACGCCCCTCCCAAAACAGTCCCTAAATGCAGAACTGAACGGCAACATCAAATCCAACAACTTTACCGGAACACAGCTTACGGTAGGCTGGCGGAACCGCAACTTTTTCCGCGGTGGTGAACTGCTTACCATCAATGCCATTGGAGGAGTGGAGGCGCAGATCAGCGGTTCATCAAGAGGGTCCAACACGTACAGGGCCGGATTGGAAGGAACACTTACATTTCCACGTTATCTGATTCCGTTTGTTTACCTGAACACCCGCAGCGGATTTATTCCAAAAACAAATATCCAGCTGGCGTATGAGCTGATCAACCGGCAACAGTATTTTACCCTCAACTCTTTCCGCGCTTCCTATGGTTACTCATGGAAAGAAAGCCCGAAGAAAGAGCATACCCTCAATCCGATCAGTATCAACTATGTATTGCCCTTAAACATAACCAAGGCTTACCGGGATAGTATTGTGAATTATCCTATTCTGCAAAGAACGGTAGACAAACAACTGATCCTCGGAACCAACTATAACTATAATTACAACAGCCAGGTCACCAACCAGCCGGTTAACAGTTTTTATTTCAACGGCAATCTTGATCTATCAGGAAACATAGCCGGTCTCATCACGCAGCCTGATCTAAAGAATGGTGATACGGTCAGGCTTTTCAATGTGCCGTTTGCCCAGTATGTAAGAACAGAAGCGGACGTAAGATATTACCGCAAAATGGGGCCACGCACTACATGGGCAAACCGGATCATTGCCGGCATCGGAGTTCCTTATGGCAACTCTTATGAATTGCCTTATGTAAAGCAGTTCTTCGTGGGAGGTACCAACAGCTTGCGCGCATTCAGAAGCAGGTCAGTTGGCCCGGGTACTTATTTGAATCCGGCATTGATCAACAACACAAGTAAAAACTATATTTATCCTGAACAGACGGGCGACCTGAAGCTTGAGTTCAATACAGAGTTAAGACAAAAGTTATTCAGCATCGTACAGGGAGCTATTTTTGTGGATGCCGGAAATATCTGGCTTTACAACGACAACCCGGAACAGCCCGGTGGCAAGTTCACCAAAGATTTTTTAAAGGAGCTGGCTGTGGGTACGGGAGTGGGTCTCCGCTTTGATGCTACTATTCTTGTATTGCGCCTGGATGTAGCTTTCCCGGTCAGAAAACCTTACCTGCCGGATGGGCAACGCTGGGTCTTCGACCAGATCGGAATATTTGATAAATCACCTGCGTGGCGCAAGGACAACCTGGTTTATAATTTAGGTATCGGGTATCCATTCTAAAGACGGAGGAGCTTGCATGAAGTCGTTGCAATGCGTAGAAATTAATCTACGTGAAAGGGGCATTGTAGCTTACTAAACCATCGTTTATAAGGAAAGAAGGAGCTTATACCCGTGGCATATTTTTTAGTTACTGTTGGGTATATATTAAACCATTAAAATTACAGTTATGGCTACCGCGAAAAAAAGTGCCCCATTAAAAAAGTCCGCGAAGTCCGCAAAAAAAGCAGCACCTAAACCTGCCTCTAAATCCGTCGCAAGGTCAGTGTCCAAAGCGCCGGCCAAACCAGCGCCCAGAGCAAAGAAAACATTCAGTGAAAGTGAAGACAGTTCGATGTTGCAGGAGTTTATGCTGGATTCAGTAAAAGACATCTATTGGGCTGAAAAGCATTTGACGAAAGCCTTGCCGAAGCTGGCCAAAGCAGCTACTTCAGACGAAGTAAAAAAAGCATTTCAGGATCACCTGGAAGTAACACTGCAACAGATTGACCGGTTGGAACAGGTTTTCGGCATCCTGGGCAAAAAGCCGCAGGCTAAAAAATGCGATGCGATGGAAGGCATTACGAAGGAAGCCGAAAGCATCATCGATGAGACCCAGAAAGGTACCAAAACACGCGATGCAGCTTTGATCATGGCCGCTCAGAAAGTTGAGCACTACGAGATTGCTACCTATGGTGGTTTGGTGCAAGTAAGCAAAACCTTGGGGAAAAATGATATTGCTGATATCCTCGCTCAAACATTGCAGGAAGAAAAGCAAGCTGATCAGCTGCTCTCAGACATTGCAGAATCAAGTGTAAACAACCAGGCTGCAGGAGAAGAAGAATGACCCATTTCATAGCAGTCTCTACCCAGGTAATTGGCCTGGTAGCCGGCTTTCTCACCTCTGTATCCATGCTGCCTCAGCTGATCAAAACACTCAAGGAAAAGAAAGCCGGTGATGTATCGTTTTTTATGCTGATTGTGCTGATTTCCGGTGTGTCGTTGTGGATCTATTATGGTGTACTGAAAGACGACAAGCCTATCATCATCACCAACTGTATTTCAGTTGTGTTGAACGTGGCTGTAGCCAGCCTCAAGCTTAAATACAAATCTTAAATCAGCAGGAAAATTTTATAGTACGTTAACGCCTCGATGATTTTTTAGCGGCTGCCTTTTTGGGAGCCGCTTTTTTTGCAGCTGCTTTTTTGGGCGCGGCTTTTTTAACTGCAGCTTTCTTCGGTGCCGCTTTTTTGGCTGCAACCTTCTTAGGCGCCGCCTTTCTTACAGCTGCTTTTTTGGGTGCGGCCTTCTTTGCAGCTTTTTTGGCCGCTTTCTTTTTTGGCGGCGGTGGTACTTTGGCTCCTTTTTCCCGGGCTTCAGAAAGTCCGATGGCGATGGCCTGTTTTGGATTGGTAACTTTTTTCCCGCTCCTGCCACTCTTTAATTTCCCTGTTTTCATTTCGTGCATAGCATCCTGCACTTTTTTCTGGGAGGTTCTTGAATACTTTGCCATGATAAATAATTTTTAGTGAAACAATCGGTCTGATAAAGGTAGGGTATTAAATTCCACATCATGATCAATCTGGCGCATGCTTTCAGGAATGTGCAAAGAATGTATATAACTGCAATGCACACCTGAGTTGTGGCATGTCTTAAATCGGGCACGATTTTTTCAACACCTATGATTGTATTAACTCACTAAAATAAATTGTTATGGAACTCAATGAAAATCTCAGAGAAATACTGAACGACCTGATCAAAATTAACAATGATAGAATTGAAGGATACAACAGAGCAATAAAAGAATCCGATGCCAACGATGTTGACCTGAAAACAATTTATAAACGCATGGCCGATCAGAGCCAGCAGTATGTAGCGGAACTCTCCCGCGAAGTGGTAAAACTGGGAGGAGATCCTGCTGATGGAACAACAAATTCCGGTAAAATTTACCGCGCCTGGATGGATGTAAAAGCTGCCTTTACCGGCAACGATCGCCATTCTATTCTTGCTTCAAATGAATATGGCGAAGATGTTGCGCAGAAGGCATACAAAGAGGCGCTGACTTCAGACGAAGCACTTTCCGTAGAAGTAAGACAGCTGATCGCCAACCAGCAGGCTGCCCTGCGAGAATCACATGACCAGATCAAGAAACTCAGGGACATGACAGATTCATCCAAGAACCTGGCAGATACGACTACCACAACCGTGAACAACAGCTTGTAAAAACAGCGCTGATCAAAGATCACGTGCACCATTTTGATAAATTTCATATCCACATGAGAACCTGATCTGTAGTCTTAGTTATGAATGATAGCGCCCGTAGCGTGCACCCTGAGGTGAGCTACAGGCGCTTTTTATTTTGTGCACACCCACCATTTTAAGAAACTAAAAAATGGTTAAAGTTCCTTTGTTTGCCGAGTTTGGTATTGAAATAAGTTGCGCAGCCACGTAGAGTGGATTCCGCATTATGGCCGTCAAAATCCAGGCCGTCCAAGTGTTTACTGCGAAGGAATAGTATTTGTAAAAGAGGAGAAAACAAATCTACTCAAAATGAAAAGAAAGAATCTGTGTGCTAACCTCGTGGCAATGGCATGTGCGCTTTGTATGTTTCAGGTTGTATCCGCTCAGGAGCAGCAAACTTCCTTCGAAGGCTCTCTCTCGCCCAAATTCGGTGTAAAAGGTGGCTTGAACTTAAGCAATCTTTATGTAGATGATGTACAGGATGAGAATATGAAGGCAAGCTTTAATTTAGGTCTTTACGCAAAACTTCCCCTGGCAAGAGGATTTTCCCTTCAGCCTGAATTGCTGTACAGCGGCAAGGGTGCAAAGCTGGCCTACAACAATGTGCTGCTTGGCAACGGTGAATACCGCTTTAACCTGAACTATGTAGAGCTGCCTGTACTCGCTGTGATTAACATCGTAAAAAACCTGAATTTGCAGGCTGGCCCTTACGCTGCTTACCTTGTTAATGCCGACATTACGCGCCTGAACAGTGCATCAGGATCTGTTGACAAAATCAAAGACCTGAAAACAGCCGATTTCAAGCGGTTCGACTATGGACTGGCTGGTGGACTGGGCCTGGATGTACAGAACTTTACCATTGGAGCCCGCTACAACTACGGCTTGAATGAGGTCGGTAAAGGAAATGCATCTGTAGCCGGACAGGCAACAAGAAATTCAAAGAACAGTGTTATTTCACTGTTTATCGGTATCGGATTGTAATTACAACAGCAACTGATAAAAGTAAGAGGGCCGCAACAGATGTATTGCGGCCCTCTTACTTTTATCAGTTGCTTACAGCGCCGAGAAGGTAATGATAAATGAGGTGCCTATATCCAGCTCAGAACTTACTTCAATGTTTGCTTTGTGCGACTGCAGGATATTCAGGGTGGAAGCCAGTCCCAACCCAACACCTGTGCGCTTGCTGCTGAAATAAGGTTCAAACAGCCTGGTTAGATTTTCTTCGCTGATGCCGCAACCCTGGTCCGCTATTTTTACAACATTGTGCAGCGGCAGCGATTCGATCTGGATGTCTATCTGCTGCTCATCTTTGCCCTTCATTGCTTCTACCGCATTGATGATGATATTGAGAAAAGCAATTTTGAGCTTTTCCTTGTCGGCCCAGATATAAGCCGGTTTTGAAGGATAATTAACCTGCAGCTTTACTTTTTGCAGGATCATCCGGTCGAGGGCGGACGCAATGCTGTCGTCCATAATTTCCTGCAGCGAGCGCTTGCTCATAAACATCTCGGCGGGCCGGGATGAGTCCAACAGCTCCGTAATGATCGCATTGATCCGTTTGCTGTTGCGTTGAATAATATCGAGATAAACTTTTTGCTGGTTGTTTTCAATGATTTCCTGCTGCAGCTCTTCCAGTGAAAGGCTGATGTTGTTGAGCGGGTTTCTTACTTCGTGCGCCAGCGTGCGTACAAGCCTGCCGGCTGCAGCCAGCTTTTCCACCTGCAGGGTTATTTTTTCAGCCTTTTTAAGATGGGTAATGTCGTGGATGATGCCATGGTAGTACGAAGAACTGTTGGCCTCATCAGCTTCCTTAGAGAGCGATAGGATGCAGTTTTTCTTGTCACTCTCCTTCGTCATCAGCTCTATTTCCATGTCATCCACCTCACCGCTTTCTTCAATGGTTTGCTTTAAAAACAGCTTGTCCTGTTCGCTGTCGATCAGGTCATATAGTTTGATGTTCTTGATTTCCTGCAGGTCATAACCGAGCAGTTCAAGCATCGCGGCGTTTACGTCAATAAATGTGAGCTGTTCATCGGAGAGAAAGACAGCGTCCTTCGAGCGTTCAAAGATGCTCCTGTATTTGCGCTCATTTGTTTTCAGCGCTTTCAGGGATGCGGCCCTTTCCATTGAATACCGGATGCATCGTTCCAGCTTTTCGGTGTTGAGCTCGGTTTTGATGAGGTAATCAGCAGCACCTGCCTGCATGGCCTGGCGGTCGATAGCCTGGTTGCCCTTGCCGGTGAGCAATACAATCGGTTCTTCACAATCAGCCTGTATCGCATCCTTGATCAGGTCTAAACCGGTTTTTGCGCCTAGTCTGTAATCAACAAAATACAGGTGGTACTTGTGCTGCTTCATATAAGCCAGCGCTTCGTGGTAATTGTAACACCAGTCGATGTGAAAGTTAGCTGAATCAATGTCTTTTATATATTCACTGGTAATGATAAAATCATCTTTATCATCATCAATAATCAAAATATGAATTATGTTATCTGAAGAAGTCATCTTTTACAATTGATTTTCAGGAAGGATGATCGTGAACACAGCACCCCTGTCAGGTTCTGCATCGGCGTAAATAAGGCCATTGTGGTTTTCCATGATCTTTTTACAAATGGCCAGTCCGATGCCAGATCCCGGATATTCATGCTTTCCGTGCAAGCGCTGAAAAATCTGGAAGATCCTTTCTGCATATTCCTTTTCAAACCCGATTCCGTTGTCTTTAACGAGTAACTTGTAATAATTCTTGTTGTTTCTTAAATGATGGTTTTTTCTTTCAGGATGGGTAAGCATTTCGCAGGATACGTTGATGATGGGAGCTTGATCTGCTTTCTTGAATTTAATTGAATTGCTCAGCAAATTACTAAAAAGCTGTTTGATTTGCGAGGGATTGACATCAAGAGAGGGGAGAGGTGCAGCTTCTATGCGGGTACCTGATTCTTCGATCTTTAACTCAAGATCAGACTGGGTGGCATGCAGCAGGTCAGTCAAGGAGTGCTTGGAGAACAGCCTGTTCGACCGGGCTGTACGCGAGAATTCCAGCAGGCTGTCGATCAGCATCTGCATGTTCACTGTAGATGCGACGATCCGGTCCAGGTAAAGCTGTCCTTCTTCGCCCAGTTGTTGCTTGAATTTTGTTTGCAGCCGCTCGCTGAAAGCGGTCAGCTTGCGCAGGGGCTCCTGCAGATCATGGGAAGCGATATAGGCAAATCCCTCCAGGTCACTGTTGCGGTGATTGAGCTCGTTGATCTTTTCTTCCAGGCTGCGTTTGTACTGGTTCAAAGAAGTTACATCCCGCGTTGTGCCGATTACTTTTTCCGCAACCCCCTCTTTGTTCCGGATGATCTTGCCATAGGTTTCTACCTGCTTTTGTTCTCCGTGTATAGTCACAATAGAAGCTTCCCGCACATAGTCTTGTTTTTCCTTGAGAGCCTGCTTCCAGTCTGCCAGGTGCTTTTCCTTTTCTTCTTCGGTTAGGTGGGCGAGATGCAGGATATTCGTCACCTTCAGCTCTTCCATTTCCATCTTGGTATCGTAACCAAAAATATGGTACATGCCTTTCGACCAGGTTGTTTCACCTGTTTGCAGGATGGTTTCCCAGGAGCCCTGGTTGAGAAAATATTCCCTTTCATCAACCATTTCCTTGTAGGTTAATAAGTCTGCCGTTGCAGTTTGCACTGCCTGCAGATGGGTAAGTATTTTCCTTAGCTCCACCTTTTCTGTATTGTCTTCCACCATGCACAGAAATGCATCTGCCCTGCCTCCCGGTACCTGGTCCAGGAGGGTCATCCTGATGGTTGCGTACTTGATTTCACCGGACTTATGAAGAAGCCTGCAGGAAAAAGAAAGCTGCTCATCTCCCTCCAGCTGGTTTGTTTTGTTGAGCTGTTCGGATGCGTTCGGGAGGTCGTCAGGATGAATGGGGTGCAACAAATGACTCCATGCTTTTACTTCAGCAGCATTGTAGCCCAACAGGGAATGCAGTTTGTCTTCATTGCACACTTCCCATCCCGGATCTTCTGCACGCCAGGTAAAAACCACCTGGGGCAGAAGCCGGAGAATTGCTTCAGGCACAGACGCAGCTTTACAGCTTTTATAAGCTTGTTTCAGACCGGTCAGGTAATTTCCATCACTTTTATCCATTCTGTTCGGCGGTTGACTTTCTGCTGGAAAAAACAGATTAAAAAATTCATAGGTACCAAATCAACCTAAAATTATGGTATATCCGGTAAACGCCCGTAACCTAAACCACTCACGCCCAGATCGTACGCATTTGTGCCACGGGTATCTGCAGGATTTCCCGGTATTTGGCCACGGTTCTTCTGGCTATCGAGAAACCTCTGGACGATAAGATGGCCACCAGTTGCTGGTCTGTGTAGGGTTTTCTTTTGTCTTCGCTTTCAATCACTTCTTCAATGGTTGTTTGGATAACCCGGTTGCTGATAACGGTACCTTCGCTGTTGCTGATGCCTTCTGTAAATAAATCCTTGAGCAGGAGCGTCCCAAAAGGAGTCGCCACGTATTTATTGCTGGTAATGCGTGAAACGGTGGAGATGTCAACACCCACAATGTCAGCCACATTCTTCAGGATCATGGGTTTGATCAGCTTGATGTCTCCCTCCAGGAAATAATTGTATTGAAGTTTCAAGATGGCTTTCATTACATTGAGCATGGTTGATTCACGTTGCTGGATAGCCGAAATAAACCATTGTGCGGAGTTCATTTTATTGCGCACATACTGCCGCGTGGCTTTGTCGATCTGGGTATTTGTTTCCGTGTTTTTTACGTTCTCCATCCACATTTTATTGATATGCAGGTTGCTGGAGCGTTGGCGGTACAAACTGACTTCCAGCTCTTCGCCCTCATTGGTAATGATGAAGTCAGGTATGATATGGATGTTGGATGAAGTAAGTCCGGCTACGGGCTTCATTTTGAGTGAAGCGATCAGTTTAAGGATGATCCGGATCTCTTCTTCATCAATCTTCAGCCCCTGCATGATCTTATCCATGTTGCGGCTGCCCAGTTCGTTAAAATAACATTCAAGCAATTGAATGGCCATTTTCACATCGGGCCGCTTGCCGTTCATGCGTTTTAACTGCAGCAGCAAACATTCCCTGATAGAACGCCCTCCCACACCGGCGGGCTCCAGCTGCTGGATTTTCAACAGAACGGCTTCCAGGTCTGCAGGCTCCACCCATTGTTTGCTGCGGAAAGAAACATCGTTTGATATATCGAGCAATGACTGCTCGAGCAGGCCATCTTCGCTCATGGAGTCGATCAGGTGCATGGCCAGCATTTTTTCCTGGTCGCTGCAGGGCAAACATTCAAACTGTTCTTTTAGCAGCTGCCTGAAATCGTTGACCTCCGGCAGGGCCCGTTCCGGGATTTTTTCACTGTTGAAATAATTCTCGTATTCCAGTTTGTAATCAGGCAGATCGTCGTAAACGTATTCTTCGTAGTCTTTGTAGTCCTGCAGCGAGTCTTTGTTGTATTTATCGGCGGTTAGGTCGTCTTCGGTCTTTACTTCTTCCAGCAGGGGATTTTCTTCAATTTCCTGCTGAATCCGTTGTTCCAGTTCAAGAGTATTTAGATGGAATAGGTTAAGTAACTGTATTTGCTGGGGTAAAATTTTTAATTGTTGTTTCTGCGAGAGATTCTGCTGAAGCATGATATGATATTTACTTTGGAACAATTTCCCCATCGTGTACAAGGCTTCCCCCTATCAGCAGCATGCATGCATTTATATGGCAAGGATTAAAAAGAAGCTTACGGCTGCTGAAGGAAATGTACAAACACGGCGGGGGGCTCCGGTGCTATAATCCGGTAGAAGTTTAGTTGATCTTATCTTTCTCTGAATTTTTGGAATTCACGCCTTCTTCACTGTCGCCTGCCTCATCGAGGTGTTCATTTTCAGATAAAATAGACGTTGCTTCTGTCTGGCTCATCAGGGGTGCACCGGGTGTTGTACGCAGTAAAGCCTCGGTGGATGGAGAAGCTGTAAATTCATCATCTTCAGATGCGTTGGTTATATCCTGTTGGTCTTGCTGGTTTACAATCTGGTCACGATCTCCTGGTTCTCCCTCTTCTTGGGCATCACCAAAAGACTGGGTAGTGAGAATGCCCTGGTGAAGGCCCTCTATGATGGCGTCGGATGAAGTGCCGAATACTGCGTCAGAAACATTCCCTTCAACCGAACGCTGTTCATTCTTTTCTTCCATGGGTATCAATTTTTTATTGGTAGTCCCAAAATGGTACCAAACATTTTACCCGCAAAAGGTTCCCCACAGGCTTGCAAAGGGCTACAGCCGCGTATGTAAAAAATCAGGAAAAGAGAGGCCTGCAGCCTGTGAAAGCGGCTGTACAAGCAGAATAAAAAAGAGGGGGAGAGGGGAAGGGAGAAAGAAGGATCAGCTGGTTAGGGCTTGTTCCACAATTTCCTCCATGCGGATGGCGGTGTGGCTTTCATCATAGATGCATTCCCCGTTTTTAATGAGCAATACCTGGGGCGATTCGTGCCATACCTTGAAATCTTCAGAAATTTTGTTGGAAATACTTCTGTAGTTGATCAGATCGAGAAAGTAAAAATCTATGTTATCCGGCTGCTGGCTTCTTTCAAGCCGGCTCTTTGTCATGCCGCTGATAGAGCAGCGGAAAGAATGTTTAAAAACAACCTGGGGTTTGGTCTTTGATTTAGCTTTAATTTCTTCTAATTGAGCCTCGCTGGTAATCTGTATCCAATTCATACGCATCGTTTTATTCAGTCTTATAGCAAGAAATCTGGACCTCCGGATTACTGCCCCTTATCTGCGCCCGCTGCCGTAGCCAACCATGCTCTGCGACATTTTGCAGCCTGCTTTGGAGGAGGCACAGGAAGTGCCGGCCAAGCACAGAACTACAAATAAGGCCCAGTAAACAAACTTTTTCTTCATATAAATAAAAATATTTGGGGGTAACCGGCCACAAAATAAATACAAATTTTTCGATATTTTATGTTAAAGCGGCCTGTAATTTAATTTTGAGGGTCGCTTTTCCTGGAATACTTTTAGCACCCGCAAAATTCTTATATGACAGTTCATTTCATTGCCATCGGGGGAAGTGTGATGCACCAGCTGGCCATCGCCCTCAAAAAAAAGGGGTACAAGGTAACAGGAAGCGACGATGAGATATTTGAACCGGCCCGGGGAAACCTGGAACAGGAAGGGCTGCTTCCGGCTTTCATTGGATGGTACCCCGAAAAGATCAATGCCGGACTCGATGCCGTAATATTGGGTATGCATGCCAGGGGCGACAATCCGGAACTGCTCAGGGCCCAGGAACTGAACCTGAAAATTTACTCGTTCCCGGCCTATATATATGAAGAAAGCAGGCAGAAAACCAGGGTGGTAGTCGGGGGCAGTCATGGAAAAACCACCACTACTTCCATGATCATGCATGTGTTGCAGAAGTTGGGAAAGCAGTTTGATTACCTGGTGGGCGCCAAAGTAGAAGGATTTAGCCAATCCGTGAACATCACCGACGCTCCGCTCATTGTATGCGAAGGGGACGAATATCCGGCAAGCACCCTGGAACGCCGGCCAAAGTTTCATTTCTTTTTTCCGCATGTTGCCATTCTTACCGGCATAGCCTGGGACCACATCAACGTGTTCCCTACATTCGAACTATACCTGGCACAGTTTGCGACATTCATCCGGAAAATTGAAAAGGGCGGCATTCTGATTTACAATGAAACCGATCCGCAGTTGCGCGAACTGGTGAAAGAGATGGATATTGCCCGGAGCACCGGGTATGGAATTCCCGAACACTGGGTAGAAGAGGGAACAACATGGGTAAGGTTGGAAGGAGTAACCGGAAAATTAAAGATATTCGGGAACCACAACCTGCTTAACATGCATGCGGCCTTCCTGGCCTGTGCCGAGCTTGGTATTGCTGCGGCTGATTTTGTAAAGGCCATGGAAAGCTTTAAAGGTGCCAGCAAACGCTTGGAACTGCTGGCTGAAGGCAATACCTTCCGCATGTACCGCGATTTTGCGCATGCACCCTCCAAAGTAAAAGCCACCATTGAAGCTGTCAAGCAACAGTTTCCTTCCCGGAAACTGATCGCCCTGATCGAGTTACATACGTATAGCAGCCTGAATGCTGAATTTTTGGAGCAGTACCGCGGTGTTGCAGACGCCGCCGACCAGGCTGCGGTTTATTATTCAGATCATGCACTGGCCATTAAAAAAATGCCGCCGATCGCAAAAGAACAGGTTGCCCATGGATTTGCAAAGGAGGGATTAAAGGTGATCAACAACAGGCAGGAGCTGGAAGAATGGCTGGAGCAACAGGATTATTCCAATTCAAATTTGCTTTTGATGAGCAGCGGGAATTTTGAAGGGCTGGATCTAACTACATTTGCCGGAAAAATTGCGTCAAACCTGGGTGATTAAACCCTCTTGAGCCAGCTCTCCTGATCTACCTTTAGCAGCAGTCAGGAAAAGCGGCTGGTTAACAAGACCTCCCTGCCAGGCAGCAGGATCAGCAATCACCTATTTTGAAACACATTGATATATGTTGCAGTTAAAAAAACCGCTCGCATTCATCGACATCGAATCGACCGGTATAAACGTAGGCACCGACCGGATCGTAGAGATCGCCATTATACGGGTGGCTGTAGATGGCAGCCGGAAGGTCAAGCGCAAATTGATCAATCCGCAAATGCCCATCCCACCGGAGGTCACGCACATTCATGGCATTACGGATGAAATGGTAAAGGATGCTCCTACCTTTAAACAAGTGGGCAATGAAATAAAACAGTTCCTCGACAATTGCGACTTAAGCGGTTACAACAGCAACCGGTTTGATATTCCTATCCTGGTGGAAGAGTTCCTGCGCGCAGGCATGGAGTTCGAGATGAAGGGCCGGAGTTTGCTGGATGTGCAAAAGATTTTTCACATGATGGAGCAACGCACACTGGGAGCCGCTTACAAGTTTTACTGCGAGAAGGAACTGGTGGGTGCACATGGGGCAGAAGTAGATGCAACAGCCACCCTGGAAGTCCTGGAGGCCCAGCTCGTGCGGTATGGGCAATTGGGAAATACGGTTGATTCGATCCTGCAATGCATCGGTCCTGAAATGATTGTTGATTTTTCGCGCAGGTTTGTGATGAACAATGGCGTCGAAACATTTAATTTCGGCAAATACAAGGGGCAGCCAGTGTCAGAGATCTTGAAAGCAGAGCCTCAGTATTACGATTGGATGATGAAGGGTGACTTTACTCTCCACACAAAGAAAAAGCTTACTGAAATTTTTAACCGTACTATGTTAAAAAAGGAATAAATGGAAAGTACGGTGGGAAAACTTTCAATTGCCGTGGCCTAAATATTGTATTTTTATAGACACTATACAACGATTGGAGAAGATAGTCATCATACCTACTTATAACGAAAAGGAGAATATTGTCAGGATCCTCCATGCTATATTTTCCCTTGAACAGGATTTTCATGTATTGGTAATCGACGACAGTTCTCCCGATGGTACCGCCGGCATCGTAAAGCAACTGCAGCAAATTTATCCATCTCAATTATTTCTGGAAGAAAGAAAAGGTAAGCTGGGCCTGGGTACCGCTTACATCCACGGCTTTAAATGGGCCGTCAATCACGGCTATGAATTTATTTTTGAGATGGACGCTGATTTCTCCCACAATCCCGCTGATCTGAAACGGCTGTACCAGGCCTGTAAATACCAGCACGCTGATGTAGCCGTCGGTTCCCGGTATGTAAAAGGAGGAGGAAATGTAAACTGGCCCTGGGACAGGATCCTGCTTTCAAAAGGTGCTTCTATTTATACCCGCCTGATTACCTGGATGCCGGTAAAGGATTCAACCGCCGGCTTTGTATGCTACAAAAGAAATGTGCTGGAAAGCATCAACCTGGATGAAATAAAATTTGTAGGCTATGCTTTCCAGATCGAAATGAAATACGCCGCCTGGAAACTGGGATTCAAAATCAAGGAAGTGCCCATTGTGTTTGAAGACCGGCAGCACGGGGTTTCCAAAATGAACAAAGGCATTGTAAAAGAAGGTATCCTGGGTGTGTTGAAACTGCGCTGGTACAGTATGTTCAAAGATTACCACAACCGGCTGAAAAAACCAGAGATCCATTTGTTCCCTCCTGTAGAAGAAGAGGCTTTGGTAAAAACAAAACAATAACCCGTTCCTGTGAACGGGCATTTTTCTTCTTTGACCAACCTTCTGATCATCTCCGCCTGATTTTTTTCATCTTTGCGCGCATGAAAAAAGCGCTCCTGTATCTGCATATAGCCGTGTTCCTGGCCGGATTTACGGGTGTACTCGGCAGACTCATATCTTTAAACGAGTCCTTGTTGGTATGGTACAGGCTTTTATTTACTTGCTTGTCTATGTGCGGCCTGTTTCTCTGGCAGCGTTCTTTTCCGGTTGTTTCGCGGACGGGCTTGGCAAAGATCTTCGGGGTGGGGGCCATTGTAGCCCTGCACTGGGTCAGTTTTTATGGCAGCATCAAATACTCAAATGTGTCTGTGGCCCTGGTATGCTTTTCTACCCTGAGCTTTTTCTCAGCCATACTGGAGCCGCTCGTAACCCGGAAAAAGGTTTCTGTAGCAGAGGTCCTGCTGGGGCTCATAACTATATTGGGTGTATACCTGATCTTTCATTTTGATGCACAGTATAAAAAAGGAATCCTGTTTGGCATTGTTTCCGCCGTGCTGGCCTCTTTGTTTACCGTGCTGAACAAAGGCCTGCTCGCCCGCTACCAGCCACGCACCGTTACCTTTTATGAACTCAGCGGCGGATTTCTGGTCTTATCCTTTATTCTTCCCTTCTATCTTCACCTGTCCCGGATGCCGTTTTCCCTCCCGCATGGGTGGGACTGGCCCTGGCTGCTTTTCTTAAGTTTGGTTTGTACGGTGCTCGCGTTTTATCTTTCCCTGAGTGCCCTTAAGAGCGTATCGCCTTTTACGGTCAATTTAACCTACAACCTGGAACCTGTTTACGGCATTATACTGGCTTTTTTGATCTATAAGGAAAATAAAAATCTGCACAATAGCTTTTATGCCGGCCTCCTGCTCATCTTTACCGCTGTTTTGATCCAGATGTTGCGGGTTTATAAGAAGGAAAGAAGGTCCGCATTGTCGTAAATAACAGGTATTTTATTATTTTTATACAAACTTGCTTCAACGGTTCTTGCCCCATTCATCAATTTAACATCAAACTTATGAGAACATGTTGGCTGCTTTTGGGATGTACCCTTTTGTGCTGTACAGCCCTGGCCCAGAAAAAGACCTTGGATCATTCTGTGTACGATTCGTGGCAAACCATCGGTGAAAGATCAATCAGCAACAACGGACAATGGGTGGTTTATACCGTGGAACCACAACAGGGCGACGGAGAAATGGTTGTTCAATCTGTAGACGGCAATTACAAAATGGTGATACCACGGGGTTACCGCGACTCCATCACCGAAGACAGCCGGTATGTTGTGTTCAAAATTAAACCGCCTTATCAGCAAACCCGCCAGGCCCGGATCAAAAAAAGGCGACCTGACGAACTGCCCAAAGACAGTCTGGGCATGCTGGAACTGGGAAAAGACATCATCTTTAAAAAGGCAAGGGTAAAAGGTTATAAGATACCCGACGAAGCAAACGGTTGGCTCGCTTACCAGATGGAAAAGGCCCTGCCTGATACATCGGTGAGAGCCGATAGTGCAAGGGGAAGAAGAAACCCAATGGTCGACAGTCTGCAGCGTGTGATCGATTCGCTTAACAATAAGATCAACACCGGCGCACAAAAGAAAGTGGTGGATGATGGATATGAAGCTGACGCTGATGAGGATGACGCACCGGGAGGAGAGCGGGGAGAAGAAGCCAGTGACCTGCTTTTGCGCAACCTGGCAACAGGCAAAGAAAAACTGTTCCGGAACGTAACTGAATACTATTTCTCCAAGAACGGGCGGGTTCTGGTATTTGAAATCGCCAAAGACCGCCGCAGCCCGCGCAGCAGCTCAGGTGTAGTGTGGTACAACCTGGCAAACGACAAAGCTGATACCATTGCCCGGAACGGAAATGAGTTTAAGAATTTTGTGTTTGATGAAAACGGCGAGCAACTGGTGTTCCTGGCAGAAAGAGACAGCAGCGCAAAAAGTTTGCAGAAGTATTACAAACTCTGGTACTATAAACCCGGTATGGATAGTGCCCAGATGAAGATAGAACGGAAAACACCCGGCATCCTGAGCGGGTTGATCGTAAGCGGAGATGCCATCCCATATTTCAGCAAAGATGGAAAGAAGTTATTTTTCGGTACCGCTCCCGTTCTAAAGGTAAGAGATACAACACTCGTCGATTTTGAAACGGCCCGGCTGGACGTATGGCATTACAACGACGACTACCTGCAGAGCCAGCAGCTTAAACAGCTAAACAGGGATCTGCGGCGGAGCTATCTGGCAGTCGCTTATACAAACGCCTGGAATGTAGTACAGCTGGCCACGCCGGATCTGGAAGATGTGGTACCTGCCGGAGAAAGAAACAGCGATATCGCCCTGGGCACTACCAACAAGCCCTACCGCAAACAGGCTCAATGGACGGGCCGCTCGCCGGAATCCGCCTATGTGATCAACATGAAGGATGGAAGCCGCAAGCTGGTAAAAGAAAAGCTCAGCGGAAACTTTAATATTTCACCCAATGGAAAATATATTCTCTGGTACGACCTGCAGCAGCGAAATTATTTTTCTTACAATGTAGAAACAGGAGAAACAAAAAACATTTCTTCAAAGATAAAAGTTCCCCTGTTTGATGAAGAAGATGATCATCCTGATCTTCCCCCGCCCCATGGTCTGCTTGGCTGGCAATCAGATGACAAATGGGTGTATGTATATGACAAATACGATATCTGGCGGCTCGATCCTGTTTCAAAGACAGACCCGCTTTGCGTAACAGGCAATGTCGGAAGAAAAACAAAATGCACCTACCGCTACCCGATCCAAAACCGGCGCGAGCAGCGTTCGCTCAAACCTGGCCAGCTCCTGATGCTGACCATCTTTAACAATGCCAATAAGCAGAATGGTCATATTGCTTACAAGCTGGGTGATCCGTTCGTAACAGATGAAAAAGACAATCGCACGGTTCCCTTTAGCGAAGACAGGTTTGAGAAAGCAAAGAATGCCAACGTATATATATACCAGAAAGGAAGCTTCAACATCTCTCCCAATTTAACGGTGTTTGCAGTTGACTCTTCTACTGCTGGTGTAGCCTTCATCCGGTATATGGCAAAAGAAGGAAAGCAGCTGAGCGACATCAATCCGCAGCAAAAAGATTACAACTGGTTTACCGCCGAGCTGCACAAGTGGAAAATGTTCGATGGCAAGGAAGCAGAAGGCTTGCTGTACAAACCGGAAAACTTTGATCCTAAAAAGAAGTACCCCGTCATCTTTTATTTTTATGAAAGAGACGCCGACAACCTCTACAATTACCTGGCCCCTGCGCCCACGCCTTCGCGGCTCAACATTCCTTATTTTACCAGCAATGGTTATATCGTTTTTGATCCGAACATTTACTATAAAGCAGGCCGGCCTGGTGAAGATGCCTACAATTCTGTGGTATCAGCTGCCAGAAACCTCGCTAAAATGCCCTGGGTCGATTCGGCGCACATGGCCATCCAGGGACAAAGCTGGGGTGGTTACCAGGTGGGCTATTTGATTACCCGTACCAACTTGTTTGCCGCTGCTTATGCAGGAGCGCCGGTTGCCAATATGACAAGCGCTTACGGCGGTATCCGCTGGGAGTCGGGTAACAACCGCCAGTCGCAGTATGAAAGGGGACAAAGCCGGATCGGGGCCAGCTTGTGGCAACATCCGGAGCTCTATATTAAGAACTCGCCTCTCTTCAAGGCCGATAAGATCACTACGCCTTTGCTTATTATGGCGAACGATGCCGATGGTGCCGTACCCTGGTGGCAGGGCATTGAATTCTTTACTGCCCTCAGAAGACTGGACAAGAAAGTATGGCTGCTGCAATACAACGGCGAAGCCCACAACCTGGTAGAACGCCGCAACCGCCTCGATCTTTCCATCCGCGAAGCGCAGTTCTTTGACTACTACCTCAAAGGAGCCAAACCCGCCAAATGGATCGTAAGCGGCGTACCCGCCATCGATAAGGGCAAGGACTGGGGCTTGAAGGTGGAATAAGTTTGTCTGAACCATGATTTACAGGATGGGAGGGATTCGGGGATGTTAATGATTTAATCATACATCCAGAAAAGTCTTTACCGGAAAGAGAATCGACCCTCTTTTCAGTAAAGGCTTTTTTTCTAATGATCATCCACTACAATCCCCGGATCCCTTCCATCCTGTAAATCATGGTTCAAACAGTACTCGATGAAATAAACCTCACCAAACTTCTTTTGGCAATCGGCAGGATGGTTTCCTGGATGGGGTATTTAAGGCCTGTTTCCACACTGTAGACTGCCGGGTTGGGGAGTTCGCGGCGCTGGCGGATCAGTTCTGATTTGATGGTAACGTAGGTGTTTACAAAATTTTTCTGCCAGCTGTTGATATAATCTGTTTTAATGCCCCTGTATTTTTCATCATGTTTTTCAAACATGGTAATGCGGTAGTAGTAAACATAGGTTTGGTTGGAAGAAGCATGCTGCAAAAACATATAGCCTTCGCTTGTCTCCAGCGGAATAATGCCGACCGGCGCTATCTTCAAGCTGTTCTCCACCGATTCATAAATTTCCGCACCGCTTGAAATGGTGGACTTCATTTTTTTTGCGGAATAGTTGATGATGGTTTCCAGCTCTTCCATCAGCTCGTCATCGGCGATCATGCGTTCGTACAACAGCTCCAGTTGTTTCAGGTTGATGTCGGTGAGCTGTTTGGGAAATTTTTCCTGGAGATATTTTTTGTTTTCGCGGAACGAGACAATGTTGTTGTAATGAAATATCAGATCAGCCAGTTGCGGATAAAGCTTGTGTTGATGAAAGTATTTGTTTACTTCCTGCAAATAGGCCAGCAGGGTATAGCGTTTCAGCTCAAAATCAATGTACCCTTCGGTGAACCATGTTTCTGATAAACTTTTCATATCAATACAGTTTTATTAAATCCCTGGCTGGCGCAACCTATTATAAAACGGTTGTATGAATATATTCATTTTCTCAAAGAGCAAAAAAATCATCCAAACGCTGCAATCATCCGCTGGCGCATAGCAAGCAGGCGTACAATGGGCATTGAAAGAAGCTGCGTTCTGCAGCCGATAGCGGGCTGATTTAGAACGACCGGCTGGGATCAAAGTTTTCCAGTTCGGTGGCTACAGCGGTGAGAAAGCTGGCCCCTAAACTGCCGTCAATGATGCGGTGATCGTAGGAAAGCGATAAGTACATCATGTGACGGATGGCAATGGAATCACCTGCAGCAGTTTCAATCACCACCGGCCTTTTTTTGATAATACCAACAGCCAGGATGGCTGATTGAGGCTGGTTGATGATGGGTGTGCCCATAAGACTGCCAAATGTTCCTACATTGGTGAGTGTGAAAGTTCCCTCCTGCGTGTCTTGCGGTTTTAACCGGCCTTGTCTGGCGTTTTCAGCAAGGGCATTTACCTGTTTTGCCAGGCCTACCAGGTTCAGCTGATCAGCTCCTTTGATCACAGGTACCACCAGGTTGCCACTGGGAAGGGCCGTAGCCATACCAATATTGATGTCTTTTTTTACCAGGATGCGATCACCTTCTACCGAGCTGTTGATAAGGGGATACTTTTTGATGCACTTGATCACCGCTTCCATAAACAGGGGTGTGAACGTGATCTTTGTGCCTTCTCTTTTTTCAAATGGTCCTTTTACCTTTTCTCTCCATAATACGAGATTGGTTACATCAGCTTCAGAAAAGCTGGTAACATGTGCACTGGTTTGCTTGCTCCGGATCATGTGATCAGCGATCAGGCGCCGCATCCGGTCCATCTCGATAATTTCTGTATTGCCGCCGGTATACTGGGGTGGGGGAGCAGACGGAAGCGGCGCTGCGCGCTCAACCTGCTGGGAAGCTGTTTCAGGAATGGCTTGTTCTGTTTTGAGTGGTGCTTCCTCTACGGGATGCTGGGCGTGCGTACCTTTTTTTCTGTTCTCAACAAATAAGAGAATATCCTTTTTAGATACCCTCCCTTCATTGCCGGTTCCTGGAATTTTTTCCAGTTCAGACAAACTGATTCCTTCACTTGCCGCGATGTTCAGCACGAGCGGGGAATAAAATTTATTAACAGCAGCGGGACCTGATGGTTTGTCGGTTTTGGGGGATGGCTCTGTAGAGGACTGGCCATTGGCAGGAGCAAGCAAAGCTGCAGCGGGTTCAGGCTGGGCCGGTTCTGGTGTTGGATGATGATCTTCTTCTGTTTTGATCTTGGCCATGGTGGTGCCAACAGGAACTACATCGTTTTCACCAAACAAGATTTCCTCAATAATACCGGAAGCAATGCTGGGCACTTCACTGTCAACCTTATCCGTGGCGATCTCTACGATGGCTTCGTCCTGCTGAACAGCGTCACCGGGTTTTTTCAGCCATTTCAGGATGGTTGCTTCTGTAATGCTTTCTCCCATTTTCGGCATCACCAGGTCTATTGTTGCCATAAGCTGATCTAATTTATGAATACGGGTTCTAAGATACCAGGGTCAAAGGTAACTATTTCGATTTTCCGAACCCAAGGCAGGAAGGAGGGTTCTTCCGTTCCTATGCTTTTTCTGAAACAATCAGCTTCCGGAGCAGGTTGAGGGCGTTATTGGCGGTCAGTTCAATGTTGCGCTGGCGGTCGAAACGGAACTGGAACTTTTGGGTAATGGTCTGCTGGCTGTTGCCGGCTGCCACCCATACGGTGCCCACCGGTTTTTCAGGCGTGCCGCCATCCGGACCCATGATGCCGCTTACAGCCAGGGCATAATCACTCTTGAGCACGGCAAGTGCGCCCTGCACCATTTCCCGCACGGTTTCCTCGCTCACTGCGCCCACTGTTTGCAGCGTAGTTTGCTGCACATGCAATACTTCCCCTTTCACCTGGTTGTCGTAGCTGACAACACTGCCCTTGAAATGCCGGGATGCACCGCTTTGCTGGGTAATGAGGTGGGCAATATAGCCACCCGTGCAGCTTTCCGCCGTCGACAAAGTTTTGCCGGCATCCTGCAGAAGCCGCGCTACAACATGGGAAAGCGGCTCATCGCGGTCGGTGACGAGATATTCTTTTACTTGTTCCTTTAATTCCTCAAAACGGGCTTGCGCAGTAGCCTGCAGGGCCTGCACATCATAGCTGATGCCGGTGAGCCGGAGGCGTACCATGCCATAATTGGGCAGGTAGGCCAGCTTCACTTCGGGGGGCAGGCTTTGTTCAAAATCCTTGATCAGTTCAGATAAGAATGATTCGCCGATGCCGGCTGTAAGCAAGGTATGAGAAACAATCGCCGGCATCCTGAAATGCTGTTGCAGGGCGGGTATCACGTAGTCTGTCATCATGCCTTTCATTTCATGGGGAACACCGGGCATGCTGACAAATATTTTCCCCTCCTTTTCAAACCACATACCGGGGGCGGTGCCCCGTTTGTTCTGGATCACCGTACAGGTATCGGGCACTTCGGCTTGTTTTAAGTTGACGGCCAGCATGGGCCTTTGCAGCCGCGCAAAAATATCCTGTACGTTCTGCAGGGCACCCGGATCGGTGACCAGCTTTCCGCCAAAATACTCGCAAAGCACGGGTTTGGTGATGTCATCGGCCGTGGGACCAAGTCCGCCGGTGATCAGCACAATCTGGGCCTTGCTGCTTTCCTGGTTGAGTGCCTCAACAATATCGCTCTTGTTGTCTCCTACGGCCACCCGCCGCTTCATCCACACGCCGGCTTTGTTGAGTTCGGTTGCCATCCAGGAACTGTTGGTATCTACTACCTGTCCGATCAGCAGTTCATCGCCGATGGTGATGATAGAAGCATATATCAGGGAAGAATCCATATTGCTGTTTGTTCCAGCAATGATACACCAGATCCCTGATTGTTCATGAAAATGGAAGAAATGGTTTGCTCTCTGAAGGGAACTGCGCAGGAAAATTCTATCTCAAAAGCGCACATTGGCATAAATCTCCTGCAGGGAGATTTGATGACCGGTCGTATTGATATGTAAGGAAGCCTGAAGATCTCTGAGGTCTTCAAATTTCCAGGAACCATCCGGCTGTTTTCTGCTTACCTGAATATAGTATGAGGTGGAATCGATGAGGATGTATTCTCTGAACGCCGGTATTTGCATATAAAAAAAGAACTTGCGGCCCCGGTCATTGTGTTCGGTGGAGGGAGAGACAACTTCAAAGATGACAGAAGGGTTTTTTGCTGTATCGGGTTTGTCGTCTGATAAATCAAGTCCGTTGCAAATAATAGTAGCATCTGGATAAGTGAAAGACTCTTGGGAAAAAATACTAACACGTAAATCACTGGGGAAAATTTCGCAATTTGTTCCTTCCAGCAAGTTGCCGACCCTACGGATAATATTCGCCACGATCCTGTTATGTGTTACAGAGGCTCCGGCCATGGCTACAATCTCCCCTTTAAAATATTCATGCTTATTGATAGCATTTCTTTCCTGTTCAAGATAATCATCCGGAGAGATATATTCTAGCGCTTGTAACACCCCTTTTTTGTTTGTAAGATACAAAAATAATTGATTTAGATTTGGCCATGACCCTGTTCAAGAAATTACTTTTTTGCTGGCTGGTTCTGTCGGTAGTGCCTGGCTCACTGATTGCCCAGACGCTTTTTACGCAACTAAACAATGCTGTCAAAAACCTGGAAGCTGATCCGCAGCTAAAGCATGCTCTTGTGGGTTTCAGCGTGCTGGAAACCAGGACCGGAAAGCCTTTATATGAACACAATGCACAGATTGGCCTGGCAGCTGCCAGTAGTCAGAAAGTGCTTACAAGTGGTGCTGCTTTTGAATTGTTGGGAAAGGATTACCGGTACAAGACGGAACTGGGCTATGAAGGAAAGATTGACAACGGCGTACTAAAAGGAAGTCTGTTTGTAACCGGAAGCGGTGACCCTACACTGGGTAGCTGGAGATGGACTGCAACGAATGAGAGCACCGTATTGCATACCTGGACAGATAAAATAAAAGAAGCAGGCATCTATTCCATTGAAGGTGTCTTATTGGGTGATGATAGAAAGTGGGAATCTGCAACCATACCCGATGGATGGATCTGGCAGGACATGGGCAATTACTATGGTGCAGGAGCTTCTTCTATAAACTGGCGTGAGAATCAGTACGATCTGATATTGAAAGCAGGAGACAAAATAGGAGACACGTGTACCATCGTTTCCACTACGCCCCGTTTGTTCCAGGCGCAGCTGATTTGTGAGGTTACCGCAGCTGAAAAAGGGAGCGGTGACAATGCCTATATATACCTGCCACCATATGCATCCTATGGGTTTGTGCGGGGAACAATACCCGTCGGTGCGAATGCATTTGCGATTTCCGGCTCTTTTCCCAACAGTTCCACACAGCTTATTTTTACCCTGGGAGAAAATCTCAAACAAGCGGGCGTCAATATTGGAATATTGTTCGGGTCTTTTTACATCCCGTTGGTAGAGAAAAGGAATGCAGTATTGCAGACTCATACCTTTTACACCCATTTTTCGCCCCCGCTCGACAGCATCAATTACTGGTTCCTCAAAAAAAGCATCAATCTGTACGGTGAAGCCCTCATTAAAACGATTGCTTATGAGAAGACCGGCAAAGGCTCTACCCAAAAAGGTGTTGAGCTGGTCAGGGATTTCTGGAGCCGGCAGGGGATCGACAAATCAGCTATCAACATATTGGATGGCAGCGGATTGTCGCCACAAAACAGGATTACAGCCGATGCTTTGGCCAGCGCCATGCAGTATGCTTCTTCAAGACCCTGGTTCTCTCTTTTCTACAATGCCCTGCCGGAAATCAACGGACTAAAAATGAAAAGCGGCTCTATCGGTGGTGCGAGAAGCTTTACCGGCTACAGCAAAAGCAGGAATGGAAACGAGTATACATTTGCCATCATCGTAAACAACTATGATGGAAGCGCGGGCGAAATGGTCAGAAAGATGTGGACTGTCCTGAATACATTGAAGTAAATGATAGCCGAAGCCTGTACTGCTCAAAAAAACTTTTTGAGCACATCATACATGTCTTGTGGCATGGTGGTTCTTTCCTGGGTGGACATGCGCATAAAGTACAAAACCACTTTTCCCACTGTCAGTAATTTTCCTTCCTCGTTGGTTATCTCATGATGGAACTCGATCCGGTGGTTGGCCGGTAATTCTTTGAGCTGGAGCTTTACTGTCAGCAGGTCGTCATAATGCGCCGGCCGCAGAAATTTGCATTGCAGCTCTATCACCGGCATCATAATGTCCATGGCCTCCATCTCGCGGTAAGTAAAACCCAATGTGCGGATGCTTTCAGCACGCGCTACCTCAAAATACTGCGCATAGTTGCCATGGTACACAACATTCATCTGGTCCGTTTCTGCATACCGCACCCTGATCTTTGTCTCGCTTGTATACATATCCTATTTGATCATGCCATCCACACTGGCCTTACCAGGTCCGCAAAGCAGTAAACTTAAAAAGCAAGTTAGATACAAAGCTGCTTTCTCCCCATCACCAAACACATCACCATGATGCGCTTTGAAAAGCGCAACGCCCATATTGATGATCAGCGGTATGGCAGCCAAACGGGTAAACAATCCAAGAACCAGGAAGATAGAACAAAAAAATTCTGCAAATATGGCGAGCGAGAGAGAAGTGGTAACACCAATACCCATAAAATTCATAAACTTGCCCCTATAAGTGGCGAAATGGACCAGCTTGTCGTAACCGTGTGACATTAATAAAACGCCTGATCCGATTCTAAGTAACAACATAGCCACATTGAACGCGGCATTGGTGTAGTTGATCGATGTGAGTCTGCCCATCTGCTGAATTGTTTGGCCCAAAAGTAGGGTATTGCACTGAAATACAACGAAAAGTTAAACCTTTCAGATCCACTACAGCGGCACGATTGATGTTTGGTGAACGTTAAAATATTTTCAAACTTTACGACGTTCTAAACTTGCCAGAACCCGGACCGTCCAAACGCCTGTCTTTCTTTCACAATTGTACAAAACAATTAAAAGACATTTCTCGCATGAACAAACTGATTTGCCTTTTTTTCCTTGCTGCTGTTACAGCCAATCTCCACGCACAACAATCGCGCTATCTTGCTGATCCCGAACGTAATTTCAAACAGGCAAGAGAATATTATCAAAAGGGATTTTACAGCCTGGCTTATCCCTTGTTTAAAGACCTTTCCCTGCAGCTGCGTGAAACAGATAAAAGCAACCAGGCTTTGAACTACCAGGAGATCCAATATTATACGATCACCTGCGAGTTAAAGCTGAATGAAAAAAGTGCAGAGAACGCAGCGCTGGAATACGTGGCCATGGACGACAACGTGGCGCGGGTGGAAATGATGAACTATCAGTTGGGCGAATATTATTTCCGCACCGGCCATGATTCACTGGCCGTTACTTATTATGAGAAAGCTTCCGAAGAACACCTGAGCAACCGCGAAATTGCTGACATGCGGTTTCACCAGGGTTATGCTTATATCAATATGGGAAAACCCCGGCTCGCAAAGCCTCTCTTAAATTCCATCCGGCAGCTGCCCAAAGATCCGAATTATGTAGACGCCAATTATTACTACGGCACCATTGCTTTTAACGAAGGCAACTACAATGACGCACTGACCTCTTTCCGGGTGATTGAAAATGAAAAGTCTTACTCCTCTGTTACACCGTTTTATGTAGCCAATATATATTATACCACCGGACAAAAAGACAAAGCCATTGGCTATGCGGAAGATCGGATAAAAAAGAGCGGGCAGCAATACGATCTTGAAATGCGGCAGCTGGTTGGCCATGGCTATTTTGAGAAAAAAGAATATGCAAAAGCGCTTCCTTACCTGCAGGATTATGTGAACCGTTCCAAAAAAGTAAGAAGGGAAGATTTATACGAACTTTCTTACTGTTACTATCAAACCGGCAACTATGCAAAAGCTATCGATGGGTTTAAGCAATTGAGCGGCAGGGAAGATTCCCTGCAGCAAAACTCCATGTATATGCTGGGTGATGCGTACCTGAAAACAGGACAAAAAGCGAACGCCCGCAATGCGTTTTCGTTCAGTGCTGCCAACAACAGCAATGATGCACAACGCGAAGTGTCATCCTTTAACTATGCAAAGCTTTCTTATGAACTGGGCTACCAGGATATTGCCCTCACCGAGCTACAGCGCTTTCTGGCAAGCTACAACGCCTCTACCTACGACAACGAAGCAAAAGAATTGCTGGTAGCCGTACTGGCAAATACCAACAATTACAAAGACGCACTTTCCCTGCTGGAAGGCTTGAAATCACCTTCAGAAAATGCCAAACGGCAATACCCGAAAATCCTTTACGGCCGCGCAACCGAGCTGGTGAATGACGGCATGCTGGTAACGGCCAACGACCTGCTGACGCGGGCACTTACGCAGCCTTATAATGGGGACATTCTTCCCTTTATCAATTTCTGGAAGGGGGAAATTTCGTTCAGGCTCAACAATACAGATGATGCCATCAAATACTTTTTTGAATATCAGAAAACCCCGGTTGTAAACGGAGAGGTCAATCCGACCAATGCAAAATACAACCTGGGCTATTGCTTTATCAAGAAGGAAAACTACCGCCAGGCCATGGGCTTTTTTGAACAGATCGTAAAAACACCCCGCATCAATTCATCCGCGCTGGAGCAGGATGCATTTGTTCGCAGTGCGGATTGCTATTACATGCTGCGCGACTTTAAACGGGCACAAAGCATGTACGACCAGGTGCTTGGTTTTTCCTGGCCTTCCTCCGATTATGCCAGCTTTCAGAAGTCTATGATCGCCGGCATCAACAGCGGCAACGAAAAGATCAGGTTGCTGCAATCGATCCCGCGTTTGTATCCGAGCTCCGCCCTTGTACCCGATGCCAACCTTGAAATTGCGAACACGTATTTGTCGGATGAGAAATACCGCGATGCTGTTCCATACCTGAAAAACGTGGTTGGTTCCGGCAGCAGCGATGCCCTGAAGCCCCGTGCCCTGTTGCAATTGGGCATTGCCTATTACAACATGGACAACAACGGGGAGGCGCTGAATCAGTATAATACCCTGCTGAAGCAGTATCCCAATTCACCCGAGGCAGAAGAAGGATTGGACAATGCCCGGACCATTTATATAGAAGAAGGAAGGATCGGTGAGTACGTAAGTTTTGCCAAAGCTATGGGCAAGGATGTAAGCAATAGCCAGGAAGATTCACTTGCCTATGCCGCGGCCGAAGTACAGTATGTGAATGGCAGCTATGATGCCGCGTTGAGCCGCTATGAAAATTATCTTACCAGGTTTCCAAGCGGGAAGTATTCTCTGGAAGCCAACTATTACAAGAGTGAAATTTATTATTCCACCAAAAAAGATCCGGCAAAAGCTGCTCCGGGATATGAAGCGGTCGCTGACAGGGTGCCCAACAAATGGGGCGAACGCTCGCTGCTGCAGGCCGCCCGGATCAATTTCTTTGACCTGAAAAATTATGAAAAGGCAGAGCAGTATTTTACCAAGCTCAAAAGCTTTGCTTCCAGCCAGGAAAATAAGTTAGAAGCCATGCGCGGCCTGCTGCGCAGCCAGTTTCAACTCAAGAAATGGAATGAAGGATCAGACAATGCCAAGGAACTGCTGGCACAAAAGGGCAGCAGTACCGATGATAAAGTACTGGCCAATTTTGCCCTGGCAAAAGCGGCCCAGGCAGCCAACCAGTGTGAAGTGGCATCCGGCTATTTCCGTTCGGTCGTAGCTTCCAACAAGGGAGCTTACGGAGCTGAGTCCCGGTACGAGATAGCCAACTGTTTGTACCAGCAGCAAAAGCTGAAAGAAGCGGAAAAAGCGGCTTTTGAAGTGATCAACAAAGCAGGCTCTTATGCAGAGTGGGTGACCCGCGCCTATATTCTGCTGGGCGATATTTATTTTGCCCAGAAAGATTATTTCAATGCAAAAGCGACTTTCCAGAGTATCGTACAAAATGCGACCCTTCCTGAGTTGAAGACAGAGGCACAGAGCAAACTGGACAAAGTAACAGAAGCAGAAAAGCGGGATAGCAAGGTTGAATAGCCAGGACAAAGTTTCCTTCTCCCGCGGGAGCGGGCATGTTTTAAAAAGATTATCTAGTAACCAACATAACAATCACCGTGGTGATGAACAAACAAGATATTGCTGTAAAAACTTTTTTGTGGATCGGCTTTCTGCTGATCGCTGCCGGCTCTTCTGTACAGGCCCAGGACAGCTCAAAGAGAAAAACAATTGAAGTGACTTCTTCTTTTAAGCCAGTTTTGCGGGAAGCGGCGAAGATCAATTTTAACGCAGTGCCTCCGCCCGTTGATTCATCGCGTCCGGTGCTGCAATACAATGTGCCATCCCAAAACTTGTTCTTTACCTATCAGCCTGCAGCCCTTAAGCCTGTTGCGCTGCAAACTGCCCCGCTTAGCAACTGGCAACAGCACAACTATGTAAAAGCTGGCGTGGGAAGTGTGGTTGCGCCGTACCTGGAGGGAGGATTCAGCTATCAGAAAGATTCCAGTACCAACCTGAATGCATTTGCGCACAGCTATGCGTCCAAAGGCGATCTGCCTTTTCAGAAAAACAACCAGACCGGTGTTACGCTGGCCGGCACCTTTCGCACACCAGGCAGCAATGAGTGGAATGCAAGATTGGGCTTTACCAGTGATGATTATTATTTCTACGGCTACCGGCCCACTACCTTGTCATTTACCAAAAGCCAGCTCCTGCAGCGATTCCAGACCGTAGAGGGTAAACTGGGATTCCGCAACACGGTTCCTACCGAGTACGGACTGCTGTACAATCCAAATCTCAATGTATCTGTATTCAGCGGAAAAAATTCTATCAACAAGGCCACCGAAGCCAATACCGTGTTGAACCTGCCGCTGGAAAAAAGCTTTGACGAGTTTGCCATCAAGCTGGGTTTCGGTGCCGATCTGACCAGCTATCGCCCTTCCGGGAAGAACAATATCCAGAACAACCTCTTTACCGTTTCGCCTTCTGTTGCTTTCAAATCATCCAACGTGCACCTTCAGCTCGGTATCATGCCATCCTGGGACAACAAAGCATTTAAAATGCTGCCCGACATCATGGCCGACATCACGACCGAAGACCAGCGCTTTACTGTGCAGGCCGGCTGGATCGGTCACTACGACAAAGGATCTTACCAGCGTTTTGCTTCCGTGAATCCCTGGATTGCACAACCTGGTTCGCTCCTGAATACCCGGGTTGTTGAACGCTATGCCGGTTTCAAAGGCTCTGTGCTGAACCACATTACCTACAGCACCAAGGTCGCATTTAACTCCTATAGGAACATGGCCTTGTTTGTAAACGATTCTACAGACGGCAAAACATTTACAACTGTATACGCCAGCTCACTCAATGCCTTCCAGCTTCACGGGGAGATTGGATTTACGCAAGGCGAGATCTTTAACGCCAAAGCCGGCTTAAACATCAACCAGTACCTCAATGTAAAAGGCCAGGACAAAGCCTGGGGCATGATTCCGCTTGAGCTCACCGCAGCCATCCGCTGGCAGCTGTTCAAAGATTTCTGGCTGAAAAGCGAATTGTATGCCTTTGATGGCGCCCAGTACCGCGACGTTAAAACCAGGAAAGCGCTCAAAGGCGAAAGCGGACTTGATCTCAATGCAGGTGCTGAATTCAAGATTACCAAACAATTCAACCTTTGGTTGCAGCTGAACAATTTGTTCAACAGCAAATACGAACGCTGGAACCAATACCAGGTGTATGGCTTCAACGTGTTAGGTGGCGTCGCATTTTCTTTTTAGTCTGCTTTGTGAGGTGTAAAAGTTCCCTGAATATTTAGTTGCTTTGCTGCTTTAACAAACAGCATGACCTCTGTTCTGAATAGTTATCTTGTACAACAGGGAAGCCTTAGTATACCGGGCCTTGGAACAATTTGGGTTGAAACAGAACCTGCTTCCAGGTCTGTGGAAGAAGATAGGTGGCTTCCGCCTGTTGTGAGATACAGGTTTGATAAGTTTCATGATGCGCCGGGCAAAGATTTTTTCTATTTCCTGGCCGGACGCAAAAAGATACCCGAGTATGAAGCCATAAAGCAGTACAATGAATTTGCAGCTGCTTTCCGGTCCCGGATCAACAGGGAAGAAGCGGCACGATGGGAGGGCATAGGCTTTTTTAAGAAAGACGCTTCAGGTGAAATTGTACTGGAGGAGACGGACAAGCCATTTCTTTTGTTTGCACCTGTGGAAGCAAAGGCAATCAGCCGGCCCCCGGTGCAGGAGATCCCGATCACACAGGAGCAACAACCAGCGGAACCGGAAACTATTACTTCAGAGATATCGGAAGATGTTGTTTTAGCGGAAACAGAAGCGCCTGTTTTGCCGGAGGAACCCTTGGCAGAGACAGCCAAAGAAAGAGCCTGGTGGATAGTTGCCCTTACTTTATTTATTTTGATCGTGGTGGTGCTGCTGGTCTATTTTTACAACAAGGGACTGGTATGGCGATCATTCTTTAACCAGCAAACCTTGTTTTAACAGGTAAGAGATACCAGCATCATGGAACAGATCAACTACTCAAATTGTCCTTCTTGCGGATCCGCTGATATCTCCTTTCAGCTTTCTGCCAAAGACTATACGGTGTCAGGGGAGGAGTTCCCAATATGGGCTTGCAGGGTATGTTCGCTCCGTTTTACGCAGCAGGTTCCTTCGCAGGCTGCTATCGGCCGGTATTACAAAGCTGAAAATTATATTTCTCATACAGATACCAGGGCGGGCTTTATCAATACGCTTTATCACCGCATCCGCAAAAGAACACTGCAATCAAAAGAACAGCTGTTAAAAAAATATACAGGTCTTTCAGCAGGCCGGTTGCTTGACATCGGTGCGGGTACCGGTGCTTTTTGCCGGCACATGAAGGAGGCAGGCTGGCATGTAACCGGGCTGGAGCCGGATGAAGCAACGCGGCAGCGAGCGCAGGAGCTACATGGGTTAGCGCTGCTTCCGGCCGGGGAATTGTTCCGGCTGCCTGCACAGTCGTATGATGCTGTTACGCTGTGGCATGTGCTCGAACACGTACATGCCCTGCATGAGTACCTGGAGCAGATCCGGAATGTGATAACACCCGGAGCAAGAATATTTATTGCGGTGCCCAATTATACATCGTACGATGCGGAGGTTTACAGGCAATATTGGGCAGCCTATGATGTGCCCCGCCACCTCTATCATTTCTCCCCGCAGGCTATGGAGCATCTACTAAAAAAGAAAGGACTTACGCTGGAAGCAACAGAACCGATGTGGTACGACAGTTTTTATGTAAGTATGCTCAGCGAGCGGTATAAAAACGGCAAGGCCGGTTATGCAAAGGCCGTGGGGGTTGGATTTCTCTCCAACTGGAAAGCCTTGTTTAACAGGCGGCGCTGCAGTTCGGTGATCTATGTGATAAAATCCTGAAAAAAGGAGCCGGCTGCAAGCTGTTGCCGGCTGTCATCAGTTGATCTTGATCTCATACAGGTTGGGCCATGTTTTACCGGTTACATATACCTTGTTTGCAGCAGAATCAAATGCAATTCCATTGAGCACGTTTGCATCAGCAAATTTTTTTGCAGCCTCATTGTACAGCGCTGTCAAGTCGTACTTGCCTACAACCTTTCCATTAGCAGGGTCGATCTTGATAATGAAATTGGTTTGCCAGATATTCGCATAAATATAACCGTGGATCCATTCCAGCTCGTTGATGTTGGATACCGGGCCGTTATTGTCTTCCACGCCCAGGATCTTTTGCACCTGCAGCGATTCAGGATCAAGGTATCTGATGTTGCTGGAACCGTCACTCATGATCAAGGATTTGCCATCGTTGGTGAGCGCCCATCCTTCTCCTGTGTACTTGAATTCCTTTATTTTTTGAAGCGTGTTAACATCGTATACAAACCCGATCTGATCTTCCCAGGTAAGCTGGTAGAGCTTTCCGTTTAAGATGGTAATGCCTTCTCCGAAATAACTGGTATCCAGCAATATCTTCTTAACCGCTTTTCCTGATTTCAGATCAACAGGACCAAACCAGGATACATAGTTGTCCCTGCTGGGCGTACCGCCGGTACTTTCATACAGCTGTCCGTTGTGCACCAGTAAGCCTTCCGTAAACGAAGAGGTATCATGCGGGTATATGTTTACGACATTGTAGCCGAGCAGGGGCGGACCGGCATTCTCACCTCCTTCATTGCTTTGCGTATCGGTATTGTTGCTGCACGAAAGAACCGCCATTGCAGCGATCAAAAAAGGGAAAATCTTTTTCATACGATGATCACTTGATAGTGAGACAAATGTACTACTCGGGCCTGCATATAATGGGAACGATTTGCTAAAAAAATAAGTGAAGCACTTGCAAGGATAAAAAAAATGTATTTTTTTTACGCCCGCTTACAGTCTGGAACCCGTTCGTACAGGTCCTTCCTCCCCGTGCGCCCATGCGGGCCCTTCCTTCTATGAGCAGCTATCCAATCCACCCGGTTGCGTTCAGTAACATCCTGTTTAAACCGCTCTCATAATTTTATCCGCTATCCTTTGTAATGCCGCCACGCTGCCGCAGCAGCTATCCTTTTATCCTTGTTGTAACTCCAATATCGTCTGAGGCCATTTGCATACCACCACAAAAAGAAGTTACGATGAGACGATTTTTACTCCTGCCACTCCTCATGGCAGTGTCCTCCTTTGTTCTGGCCCAAAACGCCGGAAGCACACCGGCTGTGATCACCATTCCGGTGGTTGTACACGTGCTATACAACAACGCCCAGCAAAATATCAGTGATGCGCAGATCCGCTCGCAGCTGGATGTGCTCAACAAGGATTACAGCGGCACAAATGCGGACAGAAGCCAAACACCCGCATACTTTGCCAACCTCGCAGCAGACTGCGGTTTCCAGTTCAAACTGGCCAGCCAGGATCCAGATGGCCTGGCAACAAATGGCATCGTCCGGAAATATACCTCTATTCAATACTTCAGCAACGACGACCGCGCCAAATCAGCCACCAACGGCGGTGACGCTGCCTGGAACCGGGACCAGTACCTCAACATCTGGGTTTGTAACCTGACCGGTGGTTTGCTGGGATACACCAGCGCTGTTGGCTGTGCAGCAGAAAAGGACGGGGTAGTTATCAGCTACACCGCTTTCGGAACCATGGGCACAGCTACCGCTCCCTTCAACGGAGGCCGCACAGCCACTCATGAGATCGGGCATTGGCTTAACCTGCGCCATCTCTGGGGTGATACTTACTGCGGCGACGACGGCGTAGATGATACACCGCAGCAACGCGCTTCCAACCGCGGCACGCCAACCGGCGAGCGGTTTACCTGCGGAAATACAGCCCATGGAGATATGTACATGAATTTTATGGACCTGACCGATGATGCCAGTATGCATCTCTTCACCCTTGGTCAGCGCCAACGCATGCGCGCGCTGTTTGCCAGCGGCGGTGCCCGGCAGGCGCTGCTTTCCACGCCGGCTCTTCAGCAACCTTCTGCACTGGTAAAAGCCATACCCTCTGTTGCTGAAACCACCCTGCCTTCTTCTTTCATGGTAGTGTATCCCAATCCTGCTTCTGAAACAATTGTTGTAGATATAAATACCAAAGAAGCGGTGTCAGGTAAGCTGGTCATCTTCAATGCCGCAGGCCAGCCGGTGCTCAGCCAGCAGTTTAATTCCAATCATGCAGTTGTATCAATCAGTCAGCTTCCTGCAGGCATCTATTATCTCAGGCAAGGCAACACAGGATCATTTGTAAAATTCATGAAACGTTGATCGCCTCACCTGTTTGGTGATGCAGGGAAAGAACCTAGCTTTGAAACTTCAAACAAGGCTATGGAATATCTTCAACTGGGAACCTCGGACTTACGGATCAGCAGGATCGGTTTTGGTTGTATGTCGCTTCCGAAAGCAGCTGGTGAAGCGGAGCGCCTGATCCACCAGGCAATTGACAGGGGGATCAACTATTTTGATACAGCTGATCTGTACGACAAGGGGCTTAATGAAACCCACCTGGGGCAGGCGCTTAAACAGCATCGGGCAGAGGTGGTGCTGGCAACAAAGGTCGGCAACCAGTGGCGCCCTGATGGAAGCGGCTGGGATTGGAACCCCCGCAAAGATTACATCCTTTCATCAGTGGAAGAAAGCCTGCGCCGGCTGCAAACAGATTACATTGATCTTTACCAGCTCCATGGAGGTACGCTCGAGGACCCCATCGACGAAACAATCGAGGCCTTTGAGATCCTGAAGCAGCAGGGTAAAATCCGCTGGTACGGCATTTCTTCTATCCGCCCCAGTGTGATCCGGGAATGGGTAAGCCGCTCGCACATGGTGAGTATGATGATGCAATACAGTTTACTCGACCGCCGCCCGGAAGAAACCTGCCTGCCACTGCTGCAGGAACACCAGATCGGGGTACTAGCCCGCGGCAGTGTGGCCAGTGGACTCCTGGTAAACAAACCTCCCAAAGCTTATCTCAATTACACCCCGGAGCAGGTGCAGCAAGCTGCAGATGCTATACGCTCAGTATCTACACCTCAACGCAATGCAGCGCAAACTGCGATCCGTTTTGTATTGGAGCAGCCTGCTATTGCTGCGGCCGTGGTAGGCATCAGAACAGGTGAGCAACTGGAGGAGGCTGTAGGAGCCTTTGATGCACCGGCATTGAATGAAAAGGAAAAAATGAGGTTGGTTGGATCCGTACCGGTAAACAAGTATGAGCAACATAGGTAACCGTCTTTGTCCAGGATCAAATTATCGTTCTCTTGTTGCTCTTTCTGCTCCTACATCAAGGAAGATTTAAAACAAAATGGTTCAAATATAAACCCTAACCTGTTCCAACGAAGGTTGATTAAACAGCCTTTGTAAAACAAAAAGGATCACAATTGCTTGTAATCCTTTTTGCTTCAATATATACAAATACAAACTCCTAGAGATGGATTGCCTCGTCGTAGGCCACTTCCACGGCATCTTTGATGCCTTCGCTGATGGTGGGGTGGGGGTGTACGCTGTTGAGGACTTCGTGATACGTGGTCTCCAGCTTGCGGGCCACAACAGTTTCCGAGATCATTTCTGTTACGTTGTACCCGATCATATGCGTGCCCAGCCATTCGCCGTATTTGGCATCGAACACCACCTTGATAAAGCCTTCTGTAGCCCCGGCAGCGCTGGCTTTGCCAGAGGCGCTCAGCGGGAACTTACCCACTTTTACTTCGTAACCAGCTTCGCGGGCAGCTTTTTCGGTAAAGCCCACTGAAGCGATTTCAGGTGTGCAATAAGTACATCCGGGAATATTGCCATAGTCCAGCGGCTCGGGCTGGTGCTCGTATTTTTTTTCATTGTAACCAATGCTTTCTACGCAGATGATGCCTTCTTTAGAGCCTACATGCGCCAGGGCCTGTCCGGGCGTACAGTCGCCGATGGCGTAGATGCCCGGTACATTGGTCTGGTAATATTTGTCGACCAGGATCCTTCCTTTATCAGTTTTCACCCCGGTTTCTTCCAGGCCGATGCCTTCGAGGTTGGCCGCAATGCCTACCGCACTCAACACGATTTCTGCTTCCAGGGTTACGTTGCCATTGGGCGTTTTTACATTGGCTTTGAGCAGCTCCCCTGACGTGTCAACCGACTCAACGGTAGAATTGGTCATAATATCGATGCCATTCTTTTTGTAGCTTTTTTCCAGTTCTTTGGAGATGTCTTCGTCTTCTACCGGTACGATCCTGGGCAGGAACTCGACAATGGTGACCTTGGTTCCCATGCTGTTATAAAAATAAGCGAACTCAACACCAATCGCACCGCTACCCACCACGATCATGGTTTTGGGCATCTTGGGCAGCGTCATGGCTTCCCTGTAACCGATGATGCGTTTGCCGTCCTGTTTTAAATTGGGAAGTTCGCGGCTGCGGCTTCCGGTGGCTACGATGATGTGTTTGGCTTCTACGGTTTCCTTGCTGCCATCCTGTTTGCTGACTTCAATTTGTCCGTTGCCCTTGAGCTTTCCAAAACCCATGATCACATCAATCTTGTTCTTTCTCATCAGAAATTGCACGCCCTTGCTCATCTTGTCAGCCACACCCCGGCTTCGTTTGATGACGGCGTCAAAATTTGGCTCACCGGTGGCACTGAGTCCGTAGGCATCGGCATGTTTGATGGATTCGTACACGCTGGCAGTCTTGAGCAGGGCCTTGGTCGGGATGCAACCCCAGTTTAAACAAACACCTCCCAGGCTTTCCTTCTCTATAATAGCGGTCTTGAATCCCAACTGCGATGCCCGGATAGCGGCCACATAGCCTCCCGGTCCGGACCCTATAACAATAAGATCATAAGCCATATACAAATAATTTTATTTGGTTGAAAAAAGACGTGCGAATCTACTTCACAATGCCAATATAGCCAAAAGCGAAAAAGACGCTAATTTGCGCCCCAACATTCAACCATGAAACTAGACATACTGGCTATTGCCGTGCATCCGGATGATGTGGAACTGGGATGCTCCGGCACTTTGCTGATAGAAAAATCGAAGGGTAAGAAAACGGGTGTGCTTGATCTGACCCGCGGCGAGCTGGGTACCCGCGGTACCCCTGAACTCCGCAAGCAGGAAGCCGACCGGGCAGCGCAGGTTATGGAGCTGGATGTACGCGAGAACCTGGGCATGGCAGACGGCTTTTTCCGCAACGATGAAGAACACCAGCGGCGCCTGATCCAGTATATCCGCAAATACCAGCCGGAGATCGTGATCGCCAATGCGCTCGACGACCGCCATCCAGATCATGGCCGGGCGGGGCACCTGATCAAGGATGCCTGTTTTTTAAGCGGATTGCGCAAGATCGAAACTACAGATGAGCAAGGCGCCCCCCAGCAGCACTGGCGGCCAAAATATGTTTTTCACCTGATCCAGGACCGTTATTTCACGCCCAACTTCGTTTATGATGTTACTTCCGTGATGGAAAAGAAGATCGGATCCATCAAGGCTTATACCTCCCAGTTCCATTCTGCCACTTACGAAGAGCAAGAACCCCAAACATATATTTCTACGCCGGAATTCCTGGATTCCATTATCGGGCGGCACGCGATGTTTGGCAAGATGATCGGGGTGGCCTATGCGGAAGGGTATACGGTGGAAAAGATGATCGGCATCAGCAGCTTTGATGCGCTGATCCAAAAAGATACCTGATTTTTCCCTGGATCGGGATAGCTGAGCAGCCTGCTTTTTTCAATTATGGCACACCTTATGCGTAGTGTTAATTTCTCCTGCATGTTAGTTAATCCAATGTGAATGGAGTAATTTCGCCGGAAAATCAGAAAATCTTAAGATCGCTATGGCTGTTCCAAAGTTCGCACAAGCTACACAATCGTTTCACACTGAATTAAAGCAAAGAATCAGCAACTATTTTGAGGAAGTAGGGAAATCGACGTATGGCAATTACGAGCTGTTCACCAAAGCTGTTGTTTTAATGATCTGCTTTGTGTTTCTTTACATTCACCTGGTGTTCTTTACGCCCAATACCTTTTTTGCGCTGCTGGAATGTGTGCTGTTGGGCGGAGTGGTAGCAGCGATCGGCTTTAACGTCATGCACGATGGTGCGCACGGCAGTTTCAGCAAATACAAATGGGTAAACGTACTGGCCGCTTTTTCGCTCAACCTCCTGGGCGGGAACAGCTTTATGTGGAATGTTAAGCACAATATCATCCACCATGCCTATACCAATATTGACGGCATCGACGATGACATCGACATCCAGCCCTGGATGCGCATGAGCCAGACGCAGAAAAAATATAAACTCCACAAATACCAGCACATTTACTTCTGGTTCCTGTACTCCCTGCTTTATATGTTCTGGATCTTTGTGCTTGATTACCAGAAATATTTCAAGAACAAAGTGGGCAACATGAAGTTGAAAAAAATGGAACTGGGCGACCACCTGGTGTTCTGGGGCTTTAAGCTGTTCCATGCATTTCTGTTCATCGGGCTGCCTATTTACATGCTGGGCTTTGTATCCTGGCTCATCGGTTTCCTGGTATTTACCTGTGTGGCAGGTTTTGTGCTGAGCCTGGTATTTCAGCTGGCCCATACCGTAGAGCATACTTCTTTCCCCATGCCTGACACCGTGACCAATAAGCTGGAGAACGAGTGGGCTATCCACCAGATCAAAACCACGGCCAATTTTGCTACAGGCAACAAGCTGATCTGCTGGCTGGTGGGCGGATTGAATTTCCAGATAGAACATCACCTGTTTCCAAAGATCTCGCATATACATTATCCGGCCATCAGTAAGATCATCCGCCAGGCCTGCCAGGAGTATGGCATTGAATACATCGAATATCACAAACTTCGCTTTGCAGTAGCTTCGCACGTTGCTTTTTTAAAGCAAATGGGCAGGGGCTAACCAAACATACATACCAACCATGGGAAGAGTAAAAGTGGGTTTGGTGCAAATGAGTTGCACCGGTAACAAGGAAGAAAACCTGCAGAAAGCCATCGGGAAGGTCCGGGAGGCAGCTGCACAGGGCGCACAGGTCGTATGCCTGCAGGAGCTGTTTACCTCCCTTTATTTCTGCGATGTAGAGGATTACGACAATTTCAAACTGGCTGAACCTATTCCGGGTCCTTCCACGGAAGCCTTGTCGGTGGTAGCAGCTGAGCTGGGCGTTGTAATCATTGCCTCTCTTTTTGAGAAAAGAACGCAGGGTATTTACCACAATACGACTGCCGTACTTGATGCCGACGGTGCCTACCTCGGCAAGTACCGCAAGATGCATATCCCCGATGATCCGGCTTTTTACGAGAAATTCTATTTCACCCCCGGCGATCTGGGGTATAAGATCTTCAAGACAAAATTCGCCGACATCGGTGTCCTGATCTGCTGGGATCAGTGGTATCCGGAAGCTGCCCGCATTACTGCCCTGATGGGTGCTGAAATCCTTTTTTATCCCACTGCCATTGGCTGGGCCACCGAACAGGATGAAAAGACCAACAAGGAGCAATATGATGCCTGGCAAACCATCCAGCGCAGCCATGCCGTGGCCAACGGTGTACACGTGGTAAGTGTGAACAGGGTTGGTTCTGAGCAGGAGGGAAGAATGAAATTCTGGGGCGGCTCCTTTATCGCCAATCCGCTCGGTACCATCCTGTACCAGGCTTCGCATGAGGAAGAAGAAGTGATTGTACGCGAGATCGACACCCGGGATACAGATCACTACCGCACCCATTGGCCTTTTATGCGCGACCGCCGCATCGACTCCTACCAGCCCGTAACAAAACGGTTTATCGATGAGGTTGAATAGAAATTCTTATAACCCTTTTTAGATGGCTTCTCTCCCCGCAGGCTCTTCTCCCCGTTCACTTGGGTATTATTTTCCGGCTGAATTTGCCCCTCATACGGCTACCTGGCTGAGCTGGCCGCACAAAACCGCTTCCTGGCCCGGTAAGCTAGAAATGATTTATCCGGGTTACTGCCAGTTTATCCGTACGGTAGCCGAGCACGAATCAATTTGCATCAATGTAAACAACCAGGACATGAAGGAAGGCGCTACCCGGCTCCTGCAGGAGGCTGGTGCAGATATGAGCCAGATCCAATTCTTCTTTCATCCTACCAATGACGCCTGGTGCCGTGATCATGGTCCAGCATTTCTGATCAATCCCAATGCCGTTAATAAAAAAGTGATCGTCGACTGGGGATACAACGCCTGGGGCAACAAATACCCTCCGTACGACCTGGATGATCGGATCCCTACCCTGATCGGTCAGCATTGCGGCATACCCGTTTATCACCCCGGCATCGTAATGGAAGGCGGCTCGGTAGAATTTAACGGCCAGGGTACCCTGCTTACTTCCACCGCCTGTTTGCTCAACCCCAACCGCAATCCTCACCTCAACCAGGAACAGATTGAAGGCTATCTGCGGGATTTTTACGGGGTAGAACAAATTCTTTGGGTAGGTGAAGGAATCGTAGGCGATGATACCGATGGGCATATCGACGATACTGTCCGGTTTGTTAATCACGATACGGTATTGACAGTGGTAGAGGAAAATAAGAACGATCCCAACCATGCCCTCTTACAGGATAACCTGGCACAGTTAAAGCAGATGCGGCTGCTCAACGGCAAACAGCTCAACATCATAGAGCTGCCCATGCCCGATCCGGTTGAATACGAAGACCAGCGCCTGCCTGCTTCTTACGCCAATTTTTATATCTGCAACGGTGCTGTTGTTGTTCCCACTTTTCGCTGTGATAAGGATGAAAAAGCCCTTCAGATCATTCAACAATCTTTTCCAACCAGAAAGGTTGTTGGTATTGATTCGACTGATATTATCTGGGGACTGGGAAGCTTTCATTGCCTGAGCCAGCAGGAGCCTGCTGTGTAAAACATCGAAACTTACCAGTTGATGTTTTTCAGGATCACAAACAACTCACTGCCTCTTCTTTCTTCAATGGAATTATAACAGAGCTCCATCGTTTTTATAAACAGCTTGAGCTCAAACAATTCCTGGTATTCTTTCCGGCTTCCGCCAAAAGGAGGACCCGCTTCAAAGGTCTTATTGAACAACACGCCTGCCATTGTGCCACCGGGTACCAGCAGGTTGAGCAACCGGTCAACATAATCCTTTCTTTGCGATGGATCAAGCGAAGAAAAAAATGTTTGTTCCAGTATCAGGTCGTATTGTTCAGCATGCTGAAAAAAATCTCCCTGGATGATCTGTACAGACTGGTCTTTAAATTTCTGCCGCAGCTGGCTGACCAGCTCAGCGGAAATGTCGAGCAGGGTGATATGGGTAAATCCTCTTTGCAGCAAATATTCTGCTTCGTAGGCGTATCCGCAACCTGGAATAAGGATGCGCAGGTCTTTTTGTTCCAGTTGATCAATATAGGCTGCAAGGGACGGAGAGGGGTAGCCAATGTTCCATTGGGTTTGCCGGGCTTTGTATTTCTCCGACCAGAACTGGTTGTTGTAATAGGATGATGTCATGAAATGTTGGATTGTAAAGCAAAAGCCTTCTTTTCAAAATTACCTGTTTGACAAATACATGCAATGTATAAACCATGCTAAAAAAACTACCAACTGTTAGTATTCTGCCTTCATTTTATCTACTTTTGAAGATTAATTTCCCTGCATGAACTTTCAACTTACCGATGAGCATCTAACCATCAAAAAGGCCGCCCACGATTTTGCGGTGAATTCTTGTTTGCCTGGTGTGATTGAACGGGATGAAAAACAAGTCTTTCCCCGGGAGCAGGTAATTCAATTAGCGGAACTGGGTTTTATGGGTATGATGGTAAAACCTGAATGGGGCGGTTCAGGCATGGATACCATCAGCTATGTGCTGGCTTTGGAAGAAATCAGCAAGATAGACGCCAGCACCAGCGTATGCATGAGCGTAAACAACAGCCTGGTGTGCTGGGGACTGGAAGCCTACGGCACAGAAGCACAAAAGCAAAAATACCTGGTTCCCCTGGCACAAGGCATGAAAGACGGAGAACTGTACATAGGTGCCTTTTTGCTGAGTGAACCGGAAGCCGGCAGCGATGCTACTTCGCAGCGCACCGTGGTAGAAGACAAAGGCAGCCACTACCTGCTCAACGGAACCAAAAACTGGATCACCAATGGTGGCACTGCATCGGTATACCTGGTGATGGCGCAGACGGATGCATCAAAGGGAAGCAAGGGTATTACCACGTTTATTGTGGAAAAAAGCTGGCCTGGCGTACAAGTCGGTGCCAAGGAAAACAAGCTGGGAATCCGTGGCAGCGATACCCACAGCATATCGTTCACAGACGTAGAAGTGCCCAAGGAAAACCGGATCGGTGATGAGGGGTTTGGGTTCACGTTTGCCATGAAGACCCTGGCCGGAGGCCGCATTGGGATTGCCTCGCAGGCCCTGGGTATCGCCAGCGGTGCGTACGAACTTTCGGCGCGGTACGCGACACAACGGAAAGCATTCGGAAAGGAAATTTTTCAGCACCAGGCCATCCAGTTCAAGCTGGCCGATATGGCGACCCGTATTGAAGCGGCCCGGCTGCTTTGCTTTCATGCAGCCTGGGAAAAAGACCACGGGCTCGATTATACCACCAGCAGCTCCATGGCCAAAGTATTCGCCAGCGAAGCCGCCATGTGGACGACCACAGAGGCCGTCCAGATACACGGTGGCTACGGCTACGTAAAAGAATACCACGTAGAACGCCTGATGCGCGACGCCAAAATCACCCAGATATACGAAGGCACCAGCGAGATACAGCGGATCGTAATTGCAAGAGGAGTGTTGAGGTAGTTGTCTTGAACAAGGATTAAACGGATGAAGGGATTACAGGATTTTGTGTACAGGATCGATCTTTGCACATTAGCTTCGATCACCTTGAGGATGATCCTCTTTCAACCTGCAATCCGTTTAATCCTTGTTCAGACAAAAAATTGTAATTATGCCAGTCAATACAGAAAAATGGAAACAGATCACCGAGGAGTTGGGCAGCCGCGTAACACTGGTGGCCGTTTCCAAAACAAAACCGGTAGAAGATATACAGGATTTATACAACCTCGGACAGCGTGATTTCGGAGAGAACTATGTGCAGGAACTGGTAGGCAAACAGGCTCTGTTGCCGCACGACATTCGCTGGCATTTTATTGGCCATCTGCAATCAAACAAGGTAAAGGACATTGTTTCTTTTGTGCACCTGATCCAGGGCGTGGATAGTATTAAATTGTTGAAGGAAGTCCAGAAACAGGCTGCCAAAGCAGGTAAAGTGGTAAGTGTGCTCCTGCAGGTACATATAGCGCAGGAGGAAACAAAGTTTGGATTGGATAATGAGGAGTTGGCTGAAATGAGCCAGCGCTACAGCGAATTTCCGGCTGTCCGGTTCAAAGGGCTGATGGGTATGGCTTCCAATACGCCTGACAGCCAAAAGGTAGAACAGGAATTTTCACGCCTGAAATCCCTGTTCGATCTGTATGCATCATCAGCAAAAGACAACTGGCAGATTACCCATCTTTCCATGGGTATGAGCGGAGATTATCAAACGGCCATCAAGCAGGGAAGCAATATGGTGAGGATCGGAAGTTTGTTGTTTGGAGAACGGAATTACCTGAAATAAAAATCCCCCATGGAAATGGGGGATACTTTTAACCCTTAAAACAACCAACATGAAAATCTTACGCTATTAATAACAGGAAATAAATCTTTTGGTTGATAAGGAATATGTTAAAACTTTATTAATCGGTTTTATGCCAAAGCTAGATCCAGCACCTGTTTCATGTTCTTGACATAAGAGAATTTCAACCCTTTTATAAAGCTGGGATCGATTTCTTCCACATCTTTTTCATTCTGCCAGCAAAGAATAATTTCCTTCAATCCGGCGCGCTTGGCAGCCAGGATTTTTTCCTTGATTCCTCCAACCGGCAGTACTTGTCCGCGCAGGGTAATCTCTCCTGTCATGCCCAGATAAGGCCTTACTTTTCGCCCAGTGAATGCAGATGCCAGCGATGTAAGCATGGTAATGCCTGCACTGGGTCCGTCCTTGGGAACTGCTCCTTCCGGTACGTGTATGTGGATATTTTTTTTGTTGAAAACAGCCGGGTCAATATTCAACTGCCGGGCATTGGCCTGCAGGTAGGTAAAAGCCGTGCTGGCACTTTCTTTCATCACATTACCCAGGTTACCCGTCAGCTGCAGTTCCCCTTTTCCCTCACTGGTAGCTCCTTCAATAAACAGGATGTCGCCTCCTACATACGTCCAGGCCAGTCCGATCGCTACCCCGGGCATATTGGCGTTCTTGTAAAGTTCGTTGTTGTATTTAGGCTTGCCCAGGATTGTTTCCACATCTTCCGTAGCCAGTACCGGTTTTATCTTCCCCTGCATCGCGTAATCTTTCGCCAGCGAACGCATGATAGAAGCAAGCTGCCGGTCGAGTTCGCGTACGCCGCTTTCCCGGGTATATTCTTCTATCAGCTTTGATAAAACTTTTTCCCCGACCCGGAGAGGGGTTTCTTTTAAACCGTGTGCTTCTTTTTGTTTGGGAACCAGGTGCCGCTTGGCGATCTCTACCTTTTCTTCGATGGCATAACCACTCAGGTCGATGATCTCCAGCCTGTCTTTCAGCGCGGGCTGGATGTTCTGGATATTGTTGGCTGTTGCAATAAACAGCACCTTGCTTAGGTCGTACTCAAGTTCGAGGTAGTTGTCGTAAAATGTATGGTTCTGTTCCGGGTCCAGCACTTCCAGCAGGGCACTGGACGGGTCACCCCTGAAATCGCTGCCTACCTTGTCGATCTCATCCAGGATCATCACCGGATTGGAGGACTGGATCTTGCGGATAGACTGCAGGATCCGGCCGGGCATAGCTCCGATATAAGTTTTGCGGTGACCCCGGATTTCGCTTTCATCATGCAATCCACCCAGGCTCAGCCGCACGTATTTTCTGCCGATAGAATTGGCAATGCTTTTCCCCAAAGAAGTTTTACCGATACCCGGCGGACCAACAAAGCAAAGGATGGGGCTTTTCAGGTCGCCTTTCAGCTTGAGCACAGCCAGGTATTCCAGGATGCGTTCTTTGATCTTGTCCATGCCGTAATGATCTGCGTCCAGCACTTTCTTGGCTCTTTGCAGGTCGTAGGTATCGTCGGTATATTCCTCCCAGGGAAGATCAAGCATCAGGTCGAGGTGGTTGTAAATAACCGAGTAGTCCGGTGTGGTAGGATGGATGCGTTCCAGCTTTTCAATTCCTTTTTTAAACATCTCTTTAGCCGCTTCCGTCCACTTCTTCTGCTCGGCCTTTTTCATCATCTCCCTGATCTCGCGGTCGTTGGTATCGCCTCCCAGTTCGTCTTTGATGCTTTTAAGCTGTTGCTGCAGGAAATAATCGCGCTGCTGCTTATCGAGTTCGTTGCGGGTTTTGGTGGTAACCTTGTTCTTGAGCTCCACAAACTGCAGGTCGCGCTGCAGCACCTGCATCAGCAGATCGGCCCGCTCGCGGATGTCGTTCAGCTCCAGCAGCTCTTGCTTGTCTGCCAGATCGGCACTGAGGTTGCTGCTGACATAGTGGATCAGGAAAGATGGGTTCTCGATGTTCTTGAGAATGATAGATGCTTCGGATGGATAATTGGGCGAGAGATTGACGATCTGCATCGCCAGGTCTTTGATGTTCGAAACATATGCATTGAAATCCTGGTCTTTAGGCTCTTCCTCATCCGTCAGCACTTCAATCTTTCCTTTGAAATAAGGATCTTCTGCCGTAATAGATTGGATTTTAAAACGGCGCTTTCCTTGTATGATGATGGTAGTACCGCCATCAGGCATTTTTATCAGTTTGGCAATGCGCGCGATGGTGCCGACAGACTTGAGATCAGCTGCGGTCGGGTCTTCGATGGAACTGTCTTTCTGGGCTACTACACCCACCATCTTATCTGTTTTATACGCTTCTACAACTGCTTTGATGCTTTTATCACGGCCTACAGTAATAGGCAAAACAACACTGGGAAATAATACAGTATTTTTTAGGGGCAGGATGGGCAACTCGGAAGGAATGGTAATTTCTTCTCCATCATCCGCTTCATTTTCATTGAGCGGAATAATGGGCAGAAAGTCCATGTCATCCTCCGGATTAAAAAAACGCTTTGTATGATTCATTTAATTTATCGTCTTTGTCAGAATTGCAGTTAAGGCTTAACAATTCTATTTTTTATTGATAAAGAATGATTTGTCAAGTTTGGTGCCAAGGCCCGGCAAGTAGCAGCTTGTCGGTTAATGGTTCAAAATAACATATTAATTGTATAAAAACGGGGTTAAAAACCCTTTTGGATCAATTTGCTGGCTGAAATCTCTAAAATACTGTCAGTTTAAAATGAGCCCCCATTTTCAGGGTGGAAAAATTTTCAGGTAACTGCTTCCCTGTAGAAATTGGTACGGGTGATTCTATAGAAAGTTGCTGCGGGTGTATAACAGGATCTAAAACAAAAAACCCTTGACTGGCAAGGGTTTTTTAACTGGAACGGCGAATTTTATAAGATCCGTAAACCCAAGCTTAACTGAAAGCCCTGGTTCTTCCACTTTTCTTTGTTATCGATGTCGTTGATGTTGTTAAGGCCTACTACGTAACGGCCAATCAGTTTGAAGTTGGCAATGTTAAGCTGAACGCCGCCCAGCATGCTGAAATCGCCGTCCTTGAATGCGTTTTTCCCGTTCTGGACCAGGTTCACATTCTTGTCGATCAGAATGCCATATTGCGGTCCGGCCTGGAAGGTAAAGAAACGGGTTGGGGAGTAAGCAAGCAGCAGGGGAATAGAAACATAGTTCAGGTGCACATTTCTTAAATTGTTTCCATGTGCAAATGGATTCAGCTGATCAAAATTGTCTGCTGTTTTGGAGACGTACTGGTTGAAAAGTACTTCCGGTTGTACCTGCCATTTTTCGCCCACGCGAAGCGCAGCAAAAGCACCCAGGTTGTAGCCGTACTTGAATTCATCCTTGAAAGAAACTCCATCAACTTTGGTGATGTTTGTACCGCCTTTGATACCAAGTTCAAAGAACGGAAGACGTTGTTGGGAATAGGCGGTTGTTACGGTTGCGAAGAGGGCAACAAGGAAAGTAAGCGATTTCAGTTTCATATGAGTAGTATTATGAAATAAATTTACTCAACTTACGTACCACGAAAAATCCACCGCTGTTAAAGTATCCAGAATTAACGGCCTGTTTAACTGCATCAGAAAGAGCTGCTCACATGATGAAAAAACAAAATAGATAAGGTTAGACAAAGGGAGGAAGGGAGAAAATTTCTTTCTTTTATTAAACCAGTTCAATAAGGGTGATTTCCGGCAGAATCCCAACCCGGCCGGGATAGCCGATAAAACCGTATCCCGGATTTACATAGAGCTTTTGTTTTCCCTCTTCATACAATCCTGCCCATTGTTTGTACATGTATTGCACCGGACTCCATTGAAAACCGGGCATTTGCACGCCGAACTGCATGCCGTGCGTGTGCCCTGAAAGCATCAGGTCAATATCCGAATATTGGGTTCTGACCTGGGCATCCCAATGGCTGGGATCGTGGCTCATCAGCACCTTAAACGGATATTTTTCTGTGCCCGGGTAAGCCTGCTCCATCTTGCCGTACTTGGGAAACCTGCCTTTGGCGCTCCAGTTTTCGATCCCGAGCAGCGCGATCTTGCTGCCTCCCTTTTCCAGTTCCACGTGTTCATTCATCAGCAAACGCCAGCCCAGCTTTGCGTGTACCTGCTTGAGGGCTTCTAAGTTTGCCCGCTTGGCTGCTGTGCTTTCCCAGTTCACATAATCACCGTAATCGTGGTTACCCAGTGTGGAATATACGCCCATGGGTGCACGGAGCTGACTGAAAATATCGATGTATTCGTTCATCTCCTCATGCCGGTCGTTTACCAGATCGCCCGTGAACAAGATCAGATCGGCGCCCTGCTCCATGATCTTGCGGATGCCTTTTTCTACTGCTGCCTTGTTTGTAAAGCTGCCTGAGTGAACGTCGCTGATATGGATGATCTTTATGCCTTTGAAACCCGCCGGCAGGTTGTCATATTTCAAGGCTACCCGTTTAAGCTGGTAGCGGTATTTGTTGCCAAACCCATACACCAGCGAGCCAAACAGCGTGCCCCCGACTGCCAATCCCAGCCAGCTTAAAAAAGCAGACCGGTTGATGCCATCGGATGCATCTGTGATGTCGACAGAAGGATTGCTGAACAGTCTCCCGATCACCCACATCATACCCCGGCGTATATCGTCGATCAGGAAAAAGACGGAGGCAACCAGTTTGGCAAAAAACAGCCCGACCATCGTAGCAAACAAATAAGTCCGGAATGTTTTGGGCCAGTTCTCATAATGGAGATAGGGGAGCAGCAGGAGGAGCAGTAATACAAGGCCGGAAACAATCCAGTAAACAGAAAATATGGTCAGTTTGATGCGATATGTTTGGCCAGAAGCAAGCGATTTAATGACCTGGAACATATAAATGTCCAGCAGCGCCAGGATCACAACAAGGACCCATAAAAATCCGGTATTACGCATAAACGATTGGCTGGTTTGATGATATCCTGTCTAAAAACTGATAAATTCATTCAATTGTTCATTGATCACGGAAAGCGTTAGCTTGTCGATGATATTACCGGCGCTATCCATGAGTTTGTCTACAATGGATATCGGAAGTTTATTCGGGTGCACCACCACCTTTACGTAATGGAGGATGCCGGTAAGGTGCTCCATACCGCGCAAATTGCCGGCCCGCCCGGTTGATACGCCTACCAGCAGGGCTTTTTTGCCCCACCACACTTTCTGGATGTCTGTATTGTCGATCAGTGATTTGAGCACGCCCGGAATGCTTCCGTTGTACTCGGGCGACACAAAAATAAATTTGGTTGAAGGTATCAGTACCTCTTTTTCCAGTTCCCGGATCTGGTCGTTGCGGTTGCTTACTTCCAGGTTCACAAGTGAAATCAGGTGAGACGCTATATTTTTGGCGATTAAAAATTGCTGGTATTGTTCGGCAATTTTTAACGTTTTACTGTCGGTACGGTTGGTACCTGAGATAATGGTATACATGGTGCTGCTTTGCCTGCTGATTGATAAACCTCGGTTCTTTGATCCACTTCCTCGGCAGAATACCCGAATGTATGAAATGCTTTGCGATTTCCGGGCCGTGCAGGGAGGTATTTCGTTCCAGACTGCAAAAGTGCACGCGGTTTTATAAAAGCCAGCATGTATCTTGCAGCTGATTGGGAATGGGCAAGGATAGCTGAACCAGGAATATTGTAAAGTTTACCATATAAATCCCGCTATAGCGGTTGCGTTTGATATGTCAAGAATAATAGGCGTTGCTAACCAGAAGGGAGGCGTTGGAAAAACAACGACTGCCATCAACTTAGCCGCAAGTTTTGCCGTGCTGGAATACCGGACCCTGTTGGTAGACGCCGACCCCCAGGCCAACAGTACCACCGGGGTAGGGTTCGACCTGCACAACATTACCCAAAGCCTGTATGATTGCATGGTAAGCGAAACGCCGGTGAAAGAAGTGATCCTGAAAAGTGAAACGCCCAACCTGGAAGTGGTTCCTTCCCACATCGACCTGGTGGGGGCAGAAATTGAAATGATCAATTATCCCAACCGGGAAAGCGTACTTAAGAATTTGCTCGCTCCGGTTGAAGCAGAATACGATTTTATCATCATCGATTGTTCGCCTTCGTTGGGACTGATCACCGTGAATGCGCTTACAGCTGCGCATTCGGTGCTGGTGCCGGTACAAACCGAATTCTTTGCCCTGGAAGGATTGGGCAAGCTGCTGAATACCATCAAGATTGTACAAAACCGCCTGAACCAGTCGCTCCAGATAGAAGGCATTTTGTTGACGATGTACGATGGCCGCCTGCGTTTGTGCAACCAGGTCGTGAATGAAGTAAGGCGGCATTTTGAAGATATTGTATTTGAAACCATCATACACCGCAATACCCGCCTGAGTGAAGCACCCAGCGTAGGTAAGCCGGTCGTTTTATACGATGCTACCAGCAAAGGCTCGGTGAACTATTTAAACCTGGCGAAGGAAATCCTGCAGAAAAACAACATGACCCGGATCAGCCAGCAGGAAAGAAAAATGGAATAGCAGCATAGTAGCCAGCGGCTGGTTACTGGCTGCCCCTTTTAGTGAGAAGCCGAAATTTATTAGATGTATGTCGACGCCCAAACCAAATAAAGAAGCGCTGGGAAAAGGAATCCGTTCTTTACTCGAAAATATAGATGCTACCCTAAAAACCACTTCAGGCGACCTGAAAAGCAATGTGGCAGAAGCAGCTACCGGCGTGATCCGCATTCCGGTAGGACAGATAGAAACCAATCCCCGCCAGCCCCGCCGCGATTTTGACGAGCAGGCCCTGCAGGAACTGGCCCATTCAATCCGCATCCACGATATCATTCAACCGATTACTGTTTCCCGGCTGCCCGGCGACAAGTTCCGCCTGATTTCCGGAGAGCGCCGCTTGCGCGCGGCTAAAATTGCAGGCATCCCTGATCTGCCCGCTTATATCCGGCAGGCTGATGACCAGCAGCTGCTCGAACTGGCCCTGCTGGAAAACCTGCAACGCGAAGACCTCAACGCCATCGAAATAGCGCTTAGCTACAAGCGCATGATGGACGAGATCAACTATACCCAGGAACAGGTAGCTGAGCGCATGGGCAAGGAACGGAGCACGGTTGCCAACTATATCCGCCTGCTCAAATTACCACCCGACATACAGGTAGCAGTCCGCAACGGCGGCCTGAGCATGGGCCATGCCCGTGCCCTGATCAACGTGCATGCTGTGGACCAGCAGCTGTTTATTTTTCACGAGATCATGGAAAAGAAATTGTCTGTCCGGCAAACAGAAGAGCTGGTACGCAAAATGTACAAGGAAGAAACCGCTGTTAAAGATTCAATAAAAACCTCCCTCCCCCCTGCCTACAAAAAAATTGAAGATAATTTAGCCTCTTATTTCAGCACAAAGGTCAAGCTGCAATACAATAAGAAAGGCAACGGAAGCATTACCATTGAGTATTACTCCCTGCAGGAGCTCAACAAAATTCTTGATCAACTGGGCGCTTCCCCAAATTAAGGCAATGAAAACATACGGGCGATTTTTAATGATGGCTGTTTTGATGATTACATGCCTGTCTGTTTTCTCCCAAAAAAAAGAGGATTCCGTTGTTGTTAAAAACGGTGTAGTGGTCGCAGATACTTCCATCAAAAAAATTTCTCCTGCTGCCCAGGACTCTGTAAAAAAAGAAAGGGTGTATGTGCCGCGCACAGCTGCCATCCGCTCTGCGATCCTGCCCGGACTGGGACAGATCTACAACCGGAAATACTGGAAGCTTCCAATTGTATATGGCGCGCTGGGTACAACGGCCCTGGTGTTCCGGTTCAACATCAAAGGATACAACAGGATCAGGTTTGCGTATAACATTCTTGTTGCAAAAGACTCGGCCCGCTTCAAGGAAGTGGATGCCGACCTGCAGCCCTACATCACCTACAATGCGCTGGGCGACCTCCGCGCGATCCGCAATGAATACCGCAAAAATATCGATTACTCCGTGCTCGTGTTTATGTTGTTCTGGGCACTGAACATCGTCGATGCTACGGTAGATGCCCATCTCAAAGGCTTTGATGTAACAAGTGACCTGAGCATGAAAATAAAACCCGATCTGAACAGCGGCGGGCGCTATCCCGGTCTCAGCTTTGTATTTGACCTGCACAAACCCAAAACCCGTTTGCTCGCGCTGCCTTGATTGTGAAGGGCAACAGCAAACCCGCTGTTTGTCTCTCCTGTATCCCCACTTGCAGTTTATAACCAAGATATTTTATATCTTGCCTGTTTGATCCCAGCTATGAATATTGCTTTAATCGGTTATGGAAAAATGGGCAAGGCCATTGAAGACATTGCCTTGCAACGCGGACATATCATTGCATTGGCCATTGATCTGCACAATGCCGACAAGTTCAATCCCGAAAATCTGGCTGCGGCAGATGTAGCCATTGAATTTACCGGCCCGGACAGTGCTTTTGCCAATATCAAAAAAGCCCTGCAGTTCGGTGTGCCTGTCGTGAGTGGTTCTACAGGCTGGCTGGATCATTGGGATGAGCTGATCGCCTATTGTGAAAAAGTAAACGGCGCTTTTTTATACGCCAGCAATTTCAGCATCGGCGTCAATCTTTTTTTTGAAATCAACAAACGCCTGGCCGAGTTGATGGCTGCCCAGCCTGCTTACGAGGTCACGATTGAGGAAACACACCATACCCAGAAAAGGGATGCACCCAGCGGCACAGCTGTATCGCTGGCTACACAGGTGATAGAAAAGCTGGGCCGGAAAAAAAGATGGGTCAGCGACTGGGCTGGCTCGCCTGATGACCTGGTCGTTACCAGCAAACGCATAGATCCTGCACCCGGCATCCATACGGTTACCTACAGCTCTGCGATCGACGACATAGAAATTACCCATACAGCCCACAACAGGACCGGGTTTGCGACGGGCGCTGTACTGGCTGCTGAATTTCTGAAAGACAAAAAAGGAATATTTGGTATGAAGGATGTGCTCGGTCTTTGACCGGCAGACGTAGACGGGCCGTCAAGTCTAAAATGCAGCAGACATGCTCTCAAAAAAATCTCAATATGCTTTTAAAGCGCTGGTTTATCTGACGGAACACGCCAGCGAAGGGCCTGTGCTCATCTCCGAAATTTCTGAGAAAAAAAATATTCCCCTCAAGTTTTTAGAGAACATTCTTCTTGAGCTGCGCAAAGCCGGTATCCTGGAAAGCAAAAAGGGAAAGGGTGGTGGCTATTACTTTGCCATTGATCCCCGCAACGTATCATTGGCCCAGGTGATGCGCCTCATAGATGGTCCTATTGCCCTGCTGCCCTGTGTAAGCCTTAACTTTTACGAAAAATGCAAAGACTGCGATGAAACCAACTGCGGCTTGAACAGGATGATGGTGCAGGTGCGTGATGCTACCCTGAAAGTACTTGAGCACCAGACTGTCGCTGATCTTTGTGCAAAGTGACCACAACCACTTATCTTGCCTTTTATAACCTTGTTCCCTCATGAATGCAAAACCGCTCTCTAAAAGCGTTGCTGTGCTGTTGCTTTTTGTCCTGAGCATTGGCTCCCTTTACATCGCCAAAGAATTCCTGGTTCCTGTTGCGCTCGCCGGCATCCTGGCTATGTTGCTGTTGCCGCTGGGCAAGCGCATTGAGACCTGGGGGCTGAACCGGGGATGGTCTTCCCTTCTCAGCGTCCTCGTCTTGCTGCTTGTTGCATCCGGCATCATTGCGCTCTTGTCTTTTCAGATAACAGATCTTACGGAGGATATGACGGGTGTGCAGGACCGGCTTATGAAAATGGCTGAACAGTTAAGAGCGTATATCAGCAATACGCTGGGCATTTCAAAAGATCAGCAAAAACAAATGCTGCAAAAGCAGCAGGCTTCTGCGTCGGGAAACGTTGGTTCCGTCGTCACAGCTATCACCGGATCACTCATGAACGGACTGGTTAACCTGGTGCTTGTACTGGTATATATTTTTCTTCTGCTATTCCTCCGCAACCGGTTCAGGCAGTTTGTGCTCAAGCTGGTGCCGGTTGATGAAAAGAAAAATGCAGAGACCATCCTCTTTGAATCTACCCGGGTAGCCAGGCAGTACCTGGGCGGACTGGCCCTGATGATCGGTTGTTTGTGGGTGTTATACGGTATCGGGTTCAGCATCGTAGGCGTAAAGCATGCCTTGTTTTTTGCTGTGTTGTGCGGACTGCTGGAGATCGTTCCCTTTGTAGGCAATCTGACCGGAACCGGCATTACGGTGCTGATGGCAATCACGCAGGGAGGGGGCAGCAGCATGATCCTGGGTGTGCTGGCAACTTATCTCCTGATCCAGTTTGTACAAACCTATATCCTGGAACCCCTCGTGGTGGGTTCGGAAGTAAATATCAACCCTTTCTTTACGATTCTGGTGATTGTAGCCGGCGAACTGATCTGGGGTGTACCGGGCATGATCCTGGCCCTGCCGCTGGCTGGCATCATGAAAGTTGTGTTTGACCGCGTGCCTTCCTTGCAGCCTTATGGATACCTGATTGGTGAGGACAAAAAGGATGACGACGGTAATATCATGCAGAAGGTCAAGGGCTGGTTCGGCCGTAAATAAATGAGGTAATCAGTATTGCAGGGTTTCATCCGTATTCAGCTGAATAATGTCCGGCGCCTTTACGTAGCGGCTATTGTAGCGGAAGCGCAGATTGGCTTTGAAGACCAGCTTGAATGCCTGGAGTGTTTCAGGTGTTTTGGGAAAATAAATGGCGCGAAGCTCGAGGGTGCCGAAGATCAGGTTTTCATTGCGGGTGCGGACGCCACCGCCAAAACCGGAATAAAGGTTTTGCTTGTAGATTTTTTCTTTGTTGGGTGAAAGCAGGGAAAAATCTGTAAACCCAAAAGGAGCCAGCTGAAAACCCAGTACACGGTAAGTTGTTAGCAGGAACGATTCGGTGTACATGCTGATGCGCTGAACGCCCTGGGCTGAGTCGGCGCGGAATGAGCGCAACCCGAAAGGGTTGTTGATCCGGAGCGGTTCGGAGGTGAGCCGGTTAAACGTTCTGGTATAGCTAAAACGTACGTTGGCCCTGAGTTTGACATTGTTCAACAGGTAAAGCTTGCTAAACACATTGCCTCCCAACAGTATACTGGCATCCTGCATTTTTCCCTGATCCCAAAATGTGCCACCTCTTACAAAGTATTGCGCAAATTCTCCTCTCCGGGTCGTTATAAAATGATTGAGGTTGATACCGGCATAAGGCCTTTGCAGGTGTAGTTGCTGGAACCAGCCGGCAGTCATAGCCAGGTTGTAACCGGAGGGAATATCTTCCGTAGTACCAAAACCATAGATATAGTTGTACTTGTAGAAATCCTGTCTGAACAAGGTAAACTCTGCCAGGGCAGCTTTTTTGTTGTTGTAGATGGGATCGAAATTGCCTGCAATTTGTTTGGGTGTACGGGTAAAATCATTGTGCATGAGGCGGAGCGCAAGAAAGCTCCGGTCGCGGATGGCGCCCTTTTGCAACAGTTTGGTAACGCCCAGGTTATAGCCTGCCCAGATGTCGACGAGGTTGTAGCTGTAGTGATAAAAAAAAGTGTCTGGTTTGTTGTAGTAATTCTCAGAACTGTTGAAGCTGACTTCCAGGCCGCCCGCCAGGCGTGAGTATGGTGAAACAAGGGGCCGGTCGATGCGGAAATAAAGGGCTTTTTCTTCTTCCATGCCACTGCTGATGCCGCTGTTTATGACCGTGTAGCCAACAGTAAGGGTGGCCAGCGACCGGCCCAGGCTGCTTTTTGAATAAAGAAATTCATAGCCAAAAGCAGGATGCCGGTTCCTGTCCAGCAGGGTGGTCAGCTGAATGCGTTGTCCCATGCCCAGGAAATTGGCTTCTGCACCCCTGGCCATAACCCCTTTGATACCCTTCACCTTTACTGCGCCGGTAATGGTAAATAAATCTTTTGTTACAACTTCCACGTCTACTGAATCAGTCCCGCGTACGCGTCTTACAACGATGCGGGCATCACGGATAAAATCCAGCGACCGCAGATAGCGTTCATTGTCGGCCAGTATATAAGCATTCAGGGGTGTGTTCTCCCTGAAGAACAAGTGATTCTTAATGACCCAGCCGCGTGTGTTGCGGTGCAATGTATTGATGATGCGGGTTCCTACATAGCGGATCCTGTTAGATGTGTCTTGCAGGGTTTTGTTGAAACCCAGCTCATTGGTCGTGATGTGACGGATGATGCGGCCCTGGTAGGGAGTAAACGGCGTTTCACTTCGTGTATTGAGCACTGATAGTCGCTGCACGCTGTCTTTGCGGGTAACAGCCTGCATCATTTGCTGAAAAATATTGTTGATAAAAGACCGCGGTGCTTTTGAAGCCGTATCCTCTTCCTGCGATAAAGCGGTGTGGGTACAGAACAGACAAAACAGTATAAAAAGGACGGGTCTGGTCAATGAACGGATTGTTTTCCGGAAACACAAAATTGGTTGATGAAAGCTGACGAACATCAATTTACATTAAATAATCAGCTTTCAGTTTTGTCTCCCTTTTTGGCACGGGTTTTTTATGTGTCTTAAAAAATTGATGCCATGGAAGACAGGCCTGAAAAACAAATTGCACCTGAAAACATCGAAACTCCGCTGAGCAAAGCGCAAGACCAGGATCCATTGCCAGGTGAAGAGCAGGATGATCCGCAAAGCGACCAACGCTTTCCCGGTTACCCCCATTACCCTGCGGAGGATGATTTGCTGAACCCTGCCAATAACAGCGGACGGGCAGATGTTGATGTGGATGCATTAGACCCGGAAGACAAGAACGTGTAGCAACTGGTTGCACCATCATCCGTTTGCAGACTGCTGGCCGGCAGGTAAATTAAGCAGCATGTCTTTTGTCATTGCAGCCAGGCCGTACTGTTCCTGCCATCCCCAATCGTTGCGGGCCACACTGTCATCAATGCTTTGGGGCCAGCTGTCAGCAATATTTTGTCTGTAATCAGGCTGGTAACTAATATTGAAATCCGGTATTTCTTTTTTTATCTGTTCGTACAATTCCTTGGGTGAAAAACTGAGGGATGCAATGTTGTATGAGGTATGGACAGAAATCTTTTCTGCAGGTGCCTCCATGAGCTCAATGGTAGCGCGGATAGCATCGGGCATATACATCATGGGCAGGTAAGTCCCTTCTTTCAGAAAACAGGTATAGTCTTTTTCTGCTTTCGCTTCGTAAAACATTTCAATGGCATAGTCGGTGGTGCCTCCACCCGGTCCTGATTTGTAGCTGATCAATCCCGGGTAGCGCAGGCTGCGCACATCCATTCCATATCGCCAGCAATAGTAATTGCACCAGAACTCACCTGCAAATTTGCTGATGCCATATACAGTGGTTGGTTCAATAATGGTTTGCTGCGGACAAGCCCTTTTGGGTGAGGTAGGTCCAAACACGGCAATGCTGCTGGGCCAATAGACTTTGTCCAGGTTTTCATCCCGGGCTATATCGAGAACATTCAACAAGCCCTGCATATTCAGGTTCCAGGCAAGGGCCGGATTTTTTTCGCCTGTGGCGGAAAGAATGGCTGCCAGCAGATAGATCTGGGTAATGCGTTGGCGGATTACCTGCACATGAAGCATCTCCTTGTTCATCACATCAAGGCTCACATAAGGCCCTGTGCCCTTCAGCAAACTATTTTCCTCGCGCAGGTCTGATGCCACCACGTTGGCGTCACCATATATTTTTCTTAGTTCCTGGGTAAGCTCTACACCAATCTGGCCGCTTGCGCCAATTACCAGGATTTTGTCTTTTGCCATGCTTGCTGTTTTACATAAAATAGGTCGTATACCCTTCCCATGCAGCCGGATCCGGTTTTTGGCCGCGGTTGAAAATGCCGAACAGGGAACTGCCGCTCCCGCTCATGGATGCATACAAAGCGCCTTGTTCATACAAACGATCTTTGATCTCTCTGATTTCAGGAAACTGCTGAAATACCGGTTTTTCAAAATCATTCACCAGTATCTCTTTCCACGTTTCCAGGGGTTGGCGTATGGCCTCCTGCACCGGCATCGGATGGTTCAGGGGCAGCTGGGGGGAAAGCTGAGAAAAAGCCCATCCCGTGTTGACGTGAATATCCGGGCAAACCACCAGGAAGCCATATTCTTCCAGGTTCAGGTTTGTTTCTTCCAGTATTTCTCCTCTTCCTTTTGCCAGGCATGGCTTGTTGACCACGAAGAACGGGCAGTCGCTTCCCAGCCGGGAAGCATATTGAATAAGCTGGTTGGCAGTAAGCTGCAGATCAAACAAATCATTTAGCAAACGCAGTGTAAACGCGCCATCTGCCGAACCGCCTCCCAATCCTGCTCCCATCGGAATCAGCTTGTGCAGGTGCATTTTTATGGGAGGTAACAACGGAAACCCTTCTTTAAGAAGATGATAGGCTTTTACAGAAAGATTCTGCTGCGGATCGCCGGCCACGGTCAAACCTGAAGCCGAGAAAAGAGGTGAAGGAGCGTTAAAAGGATCATCACTTCTGGCTGGAATGATTTCCAATACATCGGTCAGCGGAAGTGGGTAGAAACAGGTTTCCAGGTCGTGAAAACCATCTGCTCGCTTTCCAAGAATCGATAAACCGAGATTGATTTTGCAATTGGGAAAAACAATCAAAATCGCAGGGTATTAGGATGCGAAATACACCTATTTTTTTGGAATGGGAAAATTTAAAAACGGGAGGGGAGGAACTTATTTCTTCCGGCTGGCGATCTCGTCGCGGATAGAAATGGCGCGTATATAATCTTCCTGCTCCAGTACTTCGCCCAGCAGGTTGTTCAATTCTTCGATAGACATGGAACGCAGGTCTTCGCGCGAAGAATTGGCAGGAGCGGCTGTTTCAACGGAACCTTTCTTTTTCTTGGCCGTGTCTTCCATCAGGATGCCGGCACTGTCGAGAATGTTTTCGTATGTATAGATCGGGCAACCAAACCGCACGGCCAGGGCAAGCGCATCTGAGGTGCGTGAGTCAATTTCAACGGTATCGTGTTCGCTTACGCAAACCAGCTTGGAGTAGAAAATGCCTTCCTGGAGATCGCTGATGATAATCTCGATCAGATCGACGTTGAAGGCACTCATAAAGTTTTTCATCAGGTCGTGCGTGAGCGGACGACTGGGCTGCATTTTTTCCAGGGCAACAGCAATGGCTTGTGCTTCAAAGCCGCCAATCACAATGGGCAAGCGACGAAGTCCGTTTACTTCACCCATCACCACCGCATAAGAATGAGTTTGCGTGATGCTGTGTGATAAAGCGACGATCTCCAATTCTATTTTTCTCATATCAGGCACTCTGATGCTTTATGTTTAATGTGGAGCAAATATAAAAATATTTTCGTCTTGAACCATGATTTACAGGATGTATAGGATTCTTGGATGTTAGTGGTTTTATCCTAAAAAAGGCTAAGTCTTTTCCTGCAAAATAATGGATCCACAAACCTCCCAGCATCCTTCCATCCTGTGAATCATGGTTCAGGACTGTTTCAGTTTTTTAACGGCTTCTGTTATTTTGGGAACCACATCAAATACATCGCCCACGATGCCGTAATCGGCCGCTTTGAAAAAAGGCGCTTCGGGATCTTTGTTAACCACTACAATCACCTTGCTGCGGTTTACACCGGCCAGGTGCTGTATGGAACCTGAAATGCCCAACGCAATATAAAGGTTGGGTGAAACAACAACGCCAGTTTGTCCGACGTGCTCATGGTGCGGTCTCCAATGCGAATCAGCTACCGGGCGGCTGCAGGCTGTGGCCGCGCCCAGCGCTTTGGCCAGGTCTTCCACCAGGTGCCAGTTCTCCGGACCTTTGAGTCCGCGTCCACCGCTTACAACCAGTTCTGCCTCGGTGAGAGGCAGTTCGCCGCTGATTTTGTTGACGGCCGTAATAGTCACTTTGCGGGTCGCGGCCGGAATGTCGAGGTTTACAACTTCGGCTGTTCCGCCCACTTCAGTAGCTTTGTATGCATTGGGATTAAGAGAAATAATTTTGACGGGAGTATTTACGGCAACATTGGCGAAAGCCTTTCCGCTAAATACATTCTTTTTCACCACAAACCCGTTGCTGGTATCAGGCAGGGACACTGCGCCTGCTACCAGTCCGGCTTTGAGCCTGGCCGACAAACGCGGGGCAATGGTTCTTCCATCCACATTGTGCGAAAAGACCACTACATCGGCTCCCACCTGCTGAATGGCTTTCGCCAATGCGTCAGCATATAATTGTGCATCCAGCCCGTTCAACGATTCATGACTTACCTGGTATACCTTTCTGATCCCGAAGCGGCCCAGCGAAGGCAGGTCATCCTGTACGGTACCCAACACAATACCATCGGCTGTAGTACCGGTAAGCTCGGCTATTTTAGCGCCATAGCTTAATACTTCGTAGGAGGCTTTTTTTATATGTCCTTCCGACTGGTCTATAAAAACTAAAACTGACATGGATATTCTATTTAGGAGTAGGTAAATGGGTAAGCAGCGGCTGTTGTAGTCCGGAGGGGGTTAAATAACTTTGGCTTCTTCATGCAGCAAGGTCACCAGCTCCTCCGGCTTGTCTGCCGGGATCATCTTAACACCGGTTTTTGCAGGTGGCAGCTCGTATGATTGGATAGTGGTGAGCAGGTCGGTTTGTACGGGTTCAGCTACTTTGAGCGGTTTGGTGCGGGCTGCCATGATGCCGCGCATGTTGGGTATCCGGGCTTCTGCCATTCCCTTCTGGGCACTTACTACCAGGGGAAGCGGTACAGCGCAGACTTCTTCCCCGCCTTCAATTTCGCGGTTGATTGTTGCTGTAGTACCATTCAGTTCCAGCTTGGTGGCACCGGAAACATAGGGCAGGTCAAGCAACTCTGCCAGCATACCGCCAATGGATGCACCATTGTAATCAAGCGTTTCCTTACCGGTAAAAACAAGGTCGTAAGCCCCTGCTTGGGCGATAGCCGCAATCTGGGAAGCAACATAAAAGCTGTCGGAACTCTCTGCGTTCACGCGGTAAGCCTCATCGCCACCCAAGGCAAGCGCTTTGCGGATAATGGGTTCAACATCTGCCGCGCCAACCGTTACCAGGTGAATGGTGGTGGAAGGGTATTTTTCTTTGATCTCAACGGCCCGCACCAGGGCATACCATTCGTCGTATGGATTGATGATCCACTGAACGCCGGCTTGCGCAAATTTCGTATTGTTGTCGGTGAAAGCTATTTTTGAGGTGGTGTCGGGCGTCTTGGTGACGCATACCAGAATCTTCATGTTTCCCTGTTTGCTGATCAATAAAGTTGTTTATGCAACTAACACAAAGATAACATCTGGCACATAATAAAAAAAATTAGAAATAGCCTCCTACCCATACCTGTATATATGAACAGAATTGAAACTTTACAGCAGTACCTGGCCGCCAGTCCGGACGACCCTTTTCTGCAGCATGCCATGGCACTGGAGTACATCAAGCTGGGTGATGACGGACAGGCAAGACCCCTGTTTGAGCGGGTATTGGCAAAAAATCCCGGCTATACCGGTTCCTATTATCACCTGGCCAAATTGCTGGAAAGAAACGGGGAAACTGGGGCCGCCATACAGGTATACGAGCAGGGAATGGCAGCCTGCAAACAAGCCGGTGAAAACCACAACTACAACGAGCTTCAGGCAGCGTATGAAGACCTGGTATACAGCTAATGATGCCCCAACAAACCACCACACTGCTCACCCAATACCTGGACTTTATCAAGAAGGAAAACCTCTTTCTGAAAGGGGATCGTTTACTGCTGACCGTAAGCGGGGGGGTTGATTCGGTTGTGCTGTGTGAATTGACGCAGCAGGCGGGATTCGATTTTGTAATCGCGCATGCAAATTTTGGACTCCGGGGAGCGGAAAGTGAACGGGATGAAACCTTTGTGCGGCAGTTGGGAGAAAAGTATGGAAGGCCCGTGCTGGTAAAGAAATTTGAGACCGAACGCATTGCCCGGGAAAAGAAATGGTCTGTACAGGTTGCTGCGCGCACCCTGCGCTATGATTGGTTTGCAGAACTGGTAGCAGCCGGCAAGCAGGAGGGGAGGGAAGCTGTAGCCGAATGGATCGTTACTGCACATCATGCAGATGATAACCTGGAAACTGCGCTGATGAATTATTTCAAGGGTACGGGCATAGCCGGCCTGCGGGGGATCGTTCCCCGGCAGCAGCGCACCGTTCGTCCGCTCCTGTTTGCACGCAAAAAAGAGCTGCTCCGGTTCGCAACTGAACGGGGGCTGGAGTGGGTAGAAGATTCTTCCAATGCATCCGACAAATACACCCGCAACTATTTCCGCCTCCAGCTGATACCCGGCATCCAACAGGTATTTCCCCAGGCAGAAGAAAACATGCGTGCCAATTTAAACCGCTTCCGGGAAATTGAGCAACTGTACCAGGAAGCAGTAAGCAGGCACAAAAGCAAGCTGCTGGAAATACGCGGACAGGAGATCCATATACCCCTTTTAAAATGGAAAAAAGTTGTTCCGCTTCACACGATCACTTATGAAATCATCCGTGACTATGGTTTTACGGCGCACCAAACGGGGGAAGTAATTGAACTGATGGATGCCATCACAGGCAGTTATATACAGTCATCCGATTACCGGATCATCCGCAACCGGAACTGGATGATTATCTCGCCCCTGCCCGCTGAGCAATCGTCTGTAGTGGTGATCGGGGAAGAAGACCAGCAGATTCAATTCCCTGCCGGCGAGCTCCGGATCAAAAAGATTCCTGCCGGTGCACCGCTGGCTTCGGCAGCGCACATTGCTCAACTGGATGCAGATAAAATCCAGTTTCCGCTTCTGCTCCGAAAGCTTAAAAAGGGTGATTACTTCTATCCATTGGGAATGCCGAAAAAGAAAAAGCTGGGCCGCTTTTTATCAGATCTGAAAATAGCCCTGCCGGAAAGAGAAAATACCTGGGTGCTGGAGGGGGATAAAAAGATACTTTGGGTTGTGGGCAGGCGGATTGATGACAGGTTTAAAATCACACCGGCAACCAGGAGCATCCTGCAGATCACTATTGCAGCCAGTCAAAGCGCAGGATATGAATAAAGACTTTGATGGCGTTAAAATCGGCGTACAATTTTGCTGCAATGCTGGTGTAAACAATGCCGTACAAGGCTCCTGCCAGATGAGCGCCATGGGCGATTGTTCCCCGGCTTGTTCTGGCCAGTACGGCTGAGATCACCAGGAAAAGGATGGCAAACATGAAGCCAGGTATCTGGATCGGGATCAGTATAATACCTACCGGCGTTAGCGGCTTAAGCAGGATGCAGGAAAAAATGACGGCCGAAACTGCGCCCGACGCACCAAGGGACCTGTATTCTGATGATCTTCTATGGATAAAATAATCAGGTATCACCGCTACTGCAATAGCCGAAAGATAAAGCCCCAGAAAGAACAGTTTGCCGTTGCTTCCAAAAAGACCGGAGGAGCTGAACAAGCCCAATTCCAGGTATTCCCCGAATGCATAAAAAGAAAGCATGTTCAAGAGCAGGTGCGATACGTCAAAGTGCACAAAACCGCAGGTAATAAACCGGTAGTACTGGTTGCGGTGGCGGATCGCAGCTGGCCAGAACAACAGATCTTCCTGCACTTTGTGGTTCCCGAAAGCAACGATCGATATCAGCGTAGTAACAACAATAAGCGCAATGGTGATAGAAAACATGAATAAGATTTATGGTACTTACAAAAACCGAAGATCGGCATTTTAAGGATGATGGTATTTTTCATTCCTGATGATCGTGCAGGCCCGGTACAGTTGTTCCGACAAGATCAGGCGGACCAGCTGGTGCGGAAAAACAAGCTGCGATAAGGACCAGCTGAAATTGGCCCTTTGCAAAACAGCTTTGTCCAGTCCGTATGCGCCCCCGATCAGGAAGACCAGGTTTTTAACGCTTCCGTTCCCTGCAGATTGTACCAAACCCGCGAGTTCTTCCGAGGTGATCTGCTTGCCCCGCCCGTCAAGCGCCACAAGAAAATCGTCTTTTTTCAAAGATCCCAGAATGGATTCTGCTTCTTTCCGCGGCAATTCCTGTTCAGACAAATTGCCCCAGTTTTTTGGAACGGGTATGATGTTCCATTCCAGCGGGTAATAGCGGCGGATGCGGGCAGAGTAGTCTTCGATCCCTGTTTTTACATAAGTTTCATTAGATTTACCCACAGACCATATCTGAATTTTCATTTTCCGTTTCTATGCTGTTGACCTGCATACAAGGTTTTTTCCAATCCGGAATACGGCAACAATGATAAGAATAACCTGATGAGAAAAATCATCCTGCAACATGAAATAGCGGTTTTGCTGGGCTGCTTTGTCTTGTCGAGATTGCTGGTTGCCGGAAGCGGAGTCCTTTTTCAGTATGAGCCCCTGTTTACCTACTGGCAGTACCTGGATATAAACTGCCTGCGCCATGAAGCGCTCAAAAGCGTATGGTATATGCATGGCCAGCCGCCCCTTTTCAATCTTGTTGTGGCAGCTGTGCTGAAGGGGAGCGGGCCTTACGACCGCCCGGTTTTCCAGCTTATCTGGATGGGGATCAGCTTATGCAATGCCCTGCTGATTTTGCGCCTGCTAAAAAGCAGGCTTGGGGGCGGATGGCTGCCGCTGGCCGCAGCATTGTGGTATGCGCTCGGTCCGGCTACGATCTTGTTTGAGAACGAACTTTTTTATACATCGTTTGCATCGTTGCTCCTGCTGCTGGCTTTGTTTTATCTGAACCGTTTCGAACAAAGGGGCCACGTAACGCAGCTGCCGGGTTTTTTTTTCTTCCTGGTCCTCCTATGCCTCACCAGGGCAACATTCCACCTCCTGTGGCTCATCGGTGTCTGCGGCGCGTTGGGTGTAGTGTACAATCGAAAACGCCTGTTTAAATGGGTGGTGGGTCTGGGCCTGGCATCCTTGCTTCTGGCAGGCAGCTGGTATCTGAAGAATGCCATCCTGTTTGGAACTTTTTCTGTTTCTTCCTGGACCGGCATCAATTTCTCCCGGATTGTTTTCCATGATGTATCTATCCGCGATTCTTCCTCCATCGCAGCGATTCATCCTTTCTATCCTGTTTCTTATTACAAAAGATATATTTCACCTGATTTTCAGCAGCAATACGAAGGAAAGGATGATCCTGTACTGCTGCATGAAATGAAAAACGATTCGGCCATTAACATGAATCATGTTGGCTATGTACAGGTTTCCCGGGCGTATATGAAAGCTGGTTTCGGGTATATATCGCATCATCCGGCCGGTTACCTGAAAAACACGGCGACCTCCTTTGTTATTTTTTTCACGCCTGCTTCCAGCTATTTTCAGGTGGCCGAAAATTGCCGGAAGCTGTCGTGGTACGATGCGCTGTATTCTTTCAACCTGTCGCATTTTTTTTCAACAAAACCGCAGCAGAAAGCGGCCCTGGTTGTTTCGGCCCTGCCCAAGCTGCTTGTTTATTGCCTGGTTTTTTGGTTGCTGGTAAAAAGAAGTATTTCGCAACGGCGAATAGGAACAACAGAGGCTTTTATTGCCTGGACGATTTTATACATCCTTGTAACCAGTACCTTATTTGAATATGGAGAAAACATGCGCTTCCGGTATGAAGTGGAACCCTTGTTTTTGATCCTGGGTGCCGGTCTGATCGGCAGGCGGAAAAGTTTGCGATAGAACCGCTCAGCCACCAGTAACTACAGTCAATTGCTGTTGAAAAAAGATTTTTGGAGGGTGCTTTCCTTATTTTTACCTGCATAAATAGCGAATTGGGCTGTTTTTTGCTTTCAGTATATTCGCATCCCATTGCAGCAGATTGCTTTGGACGATTGTCTACTCTTCATCGCACCACCAAACACATGTAGAAAACCCATTTTAAAATGTATCTCTATGCAAAAATTTATGCTTTTCGTGCTATTGTCATTGCTGGCAATTGCAGTACGGTCGCAGACTGCGTCAGTGACGGGACAAGTGAGAGATGAGAAAGGAGAACCGGTACCATTTGCGACCGTTCGGATAAAAGGCAGGCCGGTAGCAGTTTCAGCTGACCAGGCAGGAAATTTTACCATTCAGGCTGCAAAAGGTTCAGTCTTGCAGGTGAGTGGGGCAGGATTTGAACAATCAGAGATCACAGTGGGGAACGAATCAACCGTGCAGATATCCCTGAAAAGCCAAAGTGTTTTGCGGGAAGTTGTTGTAACTGCGTTGGGACAATCAACCAGTAAGGCCAAAATTGGTTACTCGACCACGACATTTAACAACGAAAATTTGAACCGGGCTTCACCGGCAAATGTGTTTGATAACCTGGCCGGCAAAATTCCGGGTGCCAATATTTCGAAAGTGGGCGGCCCGGGTTCTTCTACCAAAGTTGTTTTAAGGGGTTATGGTGTGATTGCGGGCGGCAGCAACAATCCCCTGTATGTAATTGATGGTGTACCGTTAACGGATAACCGCTATGCATCAAGTGATAACTATGATTTTGGCAATGGCATCAACGATCTCAACCCGAACGATATTGAAAGCATCAACGTACTAAGAGGAACTGCGGCAGCTTCCCTGTACGGTTCCAGCGCAAAGAACGGTGCGATCATGATTACTACGAGAAGAGGAAGAGCCGGTAAACTAAAGATTGATTACCTGGGTTCTGCTACTTTCAGCCAGGTAGGCAAAATACCCAAATTGCAGGATCAGTTCGGACAGGGTTGGGGCGGTGTATTTATCCTGTCGGAAAATGGTAGCTGGGGTCCGCGTTTGGACGGGCAGCAGCGGTTATGGGGTTCGGTCGTTGACAATTCACAACTGCTGAAGCCGTTTTCCGCTGTTGAAAACAACATGCGCGATTTTTATAACATCGGCACTGAATACAACAATTCTCTTGCCCTTTCCGGAGGAAACGAATCAAACACTTTTTACTTCTCCTACGGAAACCTCAAAAGCGATGGCGTACTTCCTACCAAGTCAGATTACTATGAAAGAAACTCATTCGCACTGAGAACCACCAGCAAGTTCAAGAACCTGAATTTCAACACTTCTTTCAACTATACCAACAAAAGACAGAACGTTCCGTTTACCGGACAGGGAGGAAGTGATGGTGCTTCCCTCTTTGAAGAAATCCTGCAGATTCCGGTGGACATTCCCATCCGTGATTTAAAAAATTACAGGAACAAATTCTTTAATGTAGACAACTACTTTACGCCGTTTGCAGAGAATCCTTACTATCCTCTTTACGAAAATGCAAACAGGCAAAACTCTGACCGGTTCTTTGGAAATTTTGACCTTTCTTACAAGTTTACTCCCTGGCTGTCTTCGCAACTGAGGATAGGCGGTGATTTTACCAATGCAAGAACATCCGGGCATAAAGCTGTGAATGCACCCGCACCGGGAAGCTGGAATGCTGGCGGAAATGTAGAAGGTGCAACAAGAGCGGCTGATGTGGGTTCTGTAACAGAACAATCAGGTTACTCCGGTGTGCTCAACGGTGACTTTATTGTGAAAGCCAGCAAGGAATTTGGCGAAGACTTTAATCTGGACGCGTTGGTAGGTGTGAACTACAACCAGCAGCAAACCCGGAATGTTACTTCTACCATTACCAAGCTCACGGTCCCTGGTTTTTACAATCTTTCCAATACTTCAGATATTCCTGTTACCACAGGAACACGGACCCTGCGCCGCCTGATTGGCGGATACGCACAGGCAACCCTGGGCTACAGAAACCAGGTTTACCTGACGCTGAACGCGCGGAACGACTGGTCATCTACCTTGCCGATCAGCAACAACCACTTCTTCTATCCCGGTGGTAGCTTGTCGTGGCTTGCCTCCCAAACACTGAACCTGGGTGGTACCGCGATCTCCCTCCTTAAATTAAGAGCGAGCTATGGAAAAACAGGTTCAGATGCGGCGCCTTACCAGGTAAACGCCATTTTGGGAACAGGCAATGTTACCCTGCCATTTGGTTCTATCGTGTTTCCGTTTAACGGAGTCACTGCCTATGGGGTTTCCAACACCATCGGCAACCTGAACCTGAAACCGATCATTACATCCGAAGCTGAATTGGGAACAGAAATCCGGTTCTTCCAAAACCGCCTCGGTCTTGATGTGGCCGTTTACGACAAAAGAACAGAAGGACAAATATTCACTGTTCCAATTACTCCTTCTTCGGGCTATACCGGATTGGTACAAAACCTAGGTCTGGTAGAAAACAAAGGGGTAGAAGTCGCCTTTGATGTAAAGCCGGTTGATACAAAAGATTTTACCTGGTTGCTTAATTACACTTTTTCAAAGAACTGGAATAAAGTACTCAACTTAAATGGCGGCCCGCAAAAAGTTGTTCTCAACACGGCTTACGCGGCAGAGCTGGATGCTTACCCCGGTAAAAACGTAAGCGGGATTTATGCGCCGGTTGCTGAGTATACACCTGATGGAAGGATTGTCGTGAATTCCACAACAGGTATGCCTGTAGCAGCGGCCGATAAGGGATTCTATGGAAATGCAGCATACGATTACCTGATGGGTATGCAGAACACGCTGACTTACAAAAACTGGCAATTGTCGTTTTCACTTGATTTCCGCAAAGGCGGGGTGATGTACAGTGGTACAGCCGATCTGTCGCTGTTTGTTGGAAACAGTTACATGACAACATACAACGACCGCCGTCCTTTTATTATACCAAATTCTGTTAACGCAGTTACAGACGCAGGTGGTAAAACCACCTACGTGGAAAATAAAACGCCGATCGATGAAACTTCTTACACCGATTATTTTTATCCCACACAAAACCTGGCCACTTCTTACCAGTACAGGATCATCGACAAATCGTTCTTAAAGATGAGAGACATCTCGCTGACCTACAAATTACCGGCAGCCTGGATGTCGAAGATCAGGGCTACCAACCTGGCGGTAAGCGCCTTTGCAAAGAACTTCCTGCTCTGGACGCCCAAATCAAATATTTATCTTGATCCGGAAGCCTCCAACCTGGGAAATGACCTGGCGAGTGAACTGGGTGAATTCAGAACTGCTCCGATTCCTGTGATGTATGGCATTTCTTTAAAAGCAAGCTTCTAAAAATCAATCTATGAAAATGCATATGTTTAATAGGATTTTATTCCTTTCACTTACTGTCTTTCTTGTCGCTCCTGCGTGTAAACGGCAGCTGGACATTAACGTAGATCCCAACAATCCTACGTTTGAACAGGGCACGCCCAAACTGGTTTTTCCTGCGGCCGTGATCGCGACTGCCGGCAGAACAGGTGGTGACCTGGCCATCCTGGGCGGTATATGGGGACAATATGTAACACAGGCTGCACTGTCTAACCAGTACAAGTTTATTGACGCGTATGATGTAAAGAATACAGACCTCAATGCGCAGTACAGCGGTTTGTTTGCAGGCGGGATCAAGAATTACCAGTTTGTCATCAACAAAGCAAGAGATGCCAAAGACTGGAATTTCTACCTGATGGCCACCGTTATGAAAGCATACACCACTGAAGTGCTGGTTGATTTGTACGATCAGATCCCCTACACGGAAGCCCTCCAGGGTGCCAACAACCTGAATCCTAAGTTTGATGACGGGTATACGATTTACAAAGACCTGCTTGCAAACCTGGATTCAGCGCTCAGCAAAGATTTTTCTGCTTCTACGAATACCATACTGGCAGGAACCAGCAGTTCCTCGGTTGACCTGGTATTCAATGGCAACATGGATAACTGGAAACGCTTTGCCAATACGCTGGAGCTTAAGATGTACCTGCGCATGATCAATGCCAAGCCGGATGAGGCCAAAGCAGGTGTGCAAAAGCTATATGCAAGGAATGCCACCTTCCTCACCACCAATGCTGCCGTTGCCAGCTTTATTGATGCAACCAGCAGAAGCAATCCCCTGTATGAACAAAATATCCGCCAGCTGAATACGCCGGACAATCTCCGGGCCAGCCGTACTTTTGTCAGCTTTTTACAGGCAAAAGGTGATCCCCGCATCGTAACTTATTTTGGAAGCGCAACTGCAGGCTCAATCAACCAGGGCGATTATGCAAGCAACGATGCCTCTTACAGAACAGCGGCCGTCTTTGTTGAAAAGCCAACCGATCCGGTCATTTTTCTTTCTGCTGCAGAATCTTATCTGCTCCAGGCTGAAGCCCGTGAACGGTATTACAACGGCGATCAATCAAAAGCCCTTTACAATTCAGGCGTGCTGGCTGCTTTTACTGCTGCGGGTCAAAACGGAAGCACATCTGTTGCCACCGGTGGTGCGTATGAATACCCTGCAGCTACAGCCATACTGGAGCAAAAAATTGAAGCGATCTCTGTTCAGAAATGGGTTTCCTGCGCTACCGGCGTGCACATGCTGGAAGGATATTTTGAAAAAAACAGAACAGGTTATCCAAGAACAAGCACTGTTTACTCATCAGATCCGGCCTATGTGCCCGGTCAGTTTGTTGTGTCGAAAAATACTGTGCTCACTGGCAGCCAGCTGCCCAAGCGATTGGTATTTCCGGATGTAGAAAAATCCAGAAACAGCAACACGCCTGCACAGGTTCCTATCACTACACCCGTATGGTGGGCCAAGTAAAACATCCAAAAATTTCAAACTGTTTGATATGACAAATTTGAAAAAGCTTCTAGTTCTCTCACTCCTGTGCACCGGCTTCGCATGCAACAAAAGCGATGACTTTAATTATCCGGAAGGCACTGTAGGGCAATCTAAAATTGTTTATTTCCCCAGCGTTGCTGTCAAAGGTGATAAACTGGTCATCCTGCAATCAGGCACTGCCTACACCGAGCCGGGTGTGACTGCTCTTCTTAACGGGCAAACTGTTCAGTTCACGACTGCAGGTACGGTAGATGCCACCAAGGCAGGTATCTACAACCTAACGTACACCGCCAGAAACGAACAAGGCTATACAGCTTCTGACTGGCGCACGGTGGTGGTCATTGGTACAGATGTTTCTACCCATGATTATTCAGGCACATATGCGCGCTATGTAAGCGGCTCGCCAAACGGCCAAACATCCACCTGGACAAAAAGGGCCAATGGGGTTTATAACGTGGTAAATCCGGGTGGCGCTACGGGTGTAACTGCCACTGCTGTAAACTATTCGGGCAACAACATCGCCATTCCGTTGCAGATAACAGAAGCCGGTCCGTTTTCTTCTTCCGGCGGTGTATACAATCCATCGGCCAACCCGCCCCGGTACGATTGGGTGATCATCAATTCAGGATATGGAACTGCTGTCAGAACATTTATCAAACAATAATCTATATGAAGAAATCAATCATAATCATCCTGTTCTTTGCATTGGCATTTGTTGCTCCTTCCTGTAAAAAAGACTTGCCAGATGTGGGTGGCACTGCTGCGCAGAAAATGGCCAACGAATGGTGGTGCCAGATTTTTGTCGGAACAACAGATGTAGCTGGCGGTTACCATAAAATCATGACCTACAATACAGCTGCAAACGGAGATTCCCTGTGGATCGATGACCTTAAGAACCTGTATGAGTTCAAGGTGAAGATGAAGGCTGATTACAGCGCACTTACATTTACTACTACCCAGGCACAGAACGAATATTACAATATCAAAGTAGACATCACCGGAAAGATCCTGGTTAACGCGGCTAAGTCCAAAGCAGGCAATGTAACCGATAGTATATACATGCAGGCAAAGTTTACGGATGACCCCACCACTACATATATAATCAGGGGACATGCGAGAACAAAGTTTGCAGAGGATGAGTACTAGTTCAGGCAGGCTGAAGCAGACAAAAAATATAATGGATTTGTATCAGGCGCACCCAACCGTCCAACAGCTTATATGCCCTTTTAACATAAAACCCCTCCTTTCCTGAGGGGTGTACGATAAATTTATTTTTTTACAAAGTGTTTAGACACTGTCCGTATTTACAGGACAGTATCGTGCTTAAAATCCAATCTCCGGGATAAACCCGCGTATAAACTGTTATTTTCTTAAATCTAAAAATCCATGTATGAGAAGAGTATTACTCCTCTTTGTGATGCTGTGCCTGTGCGCAGCATCCGCGTTCCCGCAGGGACGCGTCATCAGCGGACAGGTAAAGGATGAAAAAGGAAAACCTGTGCCGTTTGCATCTGTATCAGTCCGCAACCCGGTAAGCGGACAAAATGAAAACGGCGTCTCTGCCGATCAGAATGGCAACTTCAGGATAGAAGTTAAAAATGCCTCCCTGATCGTAGTAAGCTCGGCCGGCTACGCTACCAAAGAAGTTCCGCTGACTAAAAATTCAAGCATTCTTTCTGTAGAGCTTGGCACAACCACCCAGGTAATTGATGAAGTGGTGGTAACGGCGCTGGGTATACGCAGGAACAGGAACCTGCTGCCTTATGCAGCCCAGCAGATCAGCGGGGAAGACGTGAGCGCCACCAGAAGCAACAACTTCGTAAGCCAGCTTTCGGGCAAAGTGTCCGGTATTGAAATCCGCCAGGGGAATGGAATGGGCAGCTCTACCAATGTAGTGGTCAGAGGTACCAAATCTTTGCTGAACAACAACCAGGCGCTCTTTGTGATTGATGGTGTGCCGGTAGACAACTCCAACACCACCAGTGATGCAACTGCACAGGGAAGGGCGGTGGATGCCAACCAGCGTACACAAACAGGAACCTACGATTACGGAAATGCGGCAGCAGACATCAACCCGGACGATATTGAGTCGGTTACGGTGTTAAAAGGGGCCGCCTCTACTGCTTTGTACGGATCGAGGGCTGCCAATGGCGTTGTTATGATCACCACCAAAAAAACCAGAAAAGGGCTTGGCATTACCGTGAACTCAGGCGTTACCATGTCGCAGATCGACAAAAGCACGTTTACAAAGTACCAGAAATTGTATGGTGCTGGTTATTCCTCCAACTACAGTACAGCTGCTTCCGGATCTCCCAACCTGTTGTTCTGGTATAAGGATGCATTTGGAACCGGTACCAAAAGCCTGATCGTACCTACGACGGAAGATGCCTCTTACGGAGCGCCGTACGACCCCAGCCTGATGGTTTACCAGTGGGATTCATTTGATCCTTCTTCGCCTTATTATAAAAAGATGAAGCCCTGGGTAGCGGCTCAAAACGATCCAAGCTCGTTCTATCAAACAGGCTGGTCTACCAACAACAGCGTTTCCATGAGCGGGGGAGATGACAGAACCGGTTTTAAGATCGGCTATACCCGCAACGAAGAAAAAGGTGTGCTGCCCAATAGCAAACTGATCAAAAACCTGGTGAACCTGGGAGCCAATTATAAAATTACAGATCGCCTCACGGCTTCTGCTTCCCTGAACTTCTCCCGTGTAGACGGCAGAGGCCGTTACGGTACCGGTTACACGAAGTACAATGTAAACCAGTCTTTCCGCCAATGGTGGGAAACCAATGTGGACATAAAGGAACTTCAGGATGCTTATATGAGGAGCAAGCAAAACATCACCTGGAACTGGGCTGACCCTACCGTGCCCAGCGGACTAAAACCTATTTACTCAGACAACCCGTATTTTATCCGTTATCAGAATTATGAAACAGATAACCGGTACCGCTATATCGGGAATACATCGCTGAATTACAAGGTTACTGACTGGTTGAATATCCTGGGAAGGATTTCTCTTGATTACTATAGCGAAGGACACCAGGAAAGAGTGGCAACAGGTAGCGTAGGCGTATCTTCTTACGGGCAGTACAATCATACTTTCCGTGAGCTGAACTATGACCTGTTGGCAAATTTCGACAAAAATATTACAGACGACATCAACCTGAAAGCGCTGGTAGGGACCAATATGCGCAGAACCTCCAATGGATCCTTGTTTACAGCTACCAATGGCGGGTTGGTTGTTCCCAACCTGTTTGCCCTGTCTAACTCACTCAATCCGCTCAACGTGCTACCCGTAGATGAAGTTTCACAGGAAATTGCCGTAGACGGTTATTTTGGCGGCTTGACCCTGGGATACCAGAACTTCCTGACCCTCGATGTAACAGGACGGTATGACCGGGCATCTACCTTGCCGTTGAACAACAACGCTTATTTCTATCCTTCTGTTTCAGGAAGCTTCCTGTTCTCGAAATTCCTGGACAATGCAACCTGGCTCTCTACCGGTAAACTAAGGGCCAACTATGCAGAAGTAGGTAACAGTGCCCCCTGGGGCAGCTTGCAGGATGTTTATTTCAAGCCGGTCTCTTTTGGAAGTGCTACCTTGTTTTCCCTGCCCGACATCAAAAACAATCCTGACCTGCTGCCCGAAAAAACCCGCAGCAAGGAAATCGGGTTGGAAATGGCGTTTTTAAAGAGCCGCGTTGGTTTTGACCTCACCTACTACGATACAAAAAGTATCAACCAGATCATTCCCGTTGCTGTTTCTACCGCTACCGGTTACAGCAACAAGTTCGTAAATGCCGGTACCATCCAGAACCGGGGAATTGAGCTTTCCTTGTATGCTTCACCGGTTAAAACAGGTGATTTCTCCTGGAACATCAATGTAAACTGGACAAGAAACCGCAACAAGGTGCTTGCTTTGTTTGGCGACAGCAAAAATCTGCAGATCAATCCGTTGGGTTTACAAGGCGGCGTTTCTGTCAATGCTACGCTTAACCAGCCTTACGGAACCATACAGGGTAAAACATGGCAGCTGCTCAACGGTCAAAAACTGGTCGATGACAAGCCTACCCTGGCCAATGGTGCCGCCAATGCCAATTATGGACGTTATGTAGTTACTTCAACTACCAACAACGTTATTGGCAATGTGAACCCTGATTGGACAGGCGGTATCTACAACACCGTTAAGTATAAAAATCTTTCGCTCGGATTTTTGGTTGACATGCGCAAAGGTGGCGATGTATTCTCGCTTGACCTGTACTATGGACTGGCTACCGGTGTTTACCCGGAAACAGCCATGCTGAATGACAAGGGCAATCCGTCCAGAAGCCCGATCGCGCAGGGTGGTGGGGTCATCATGCCGGGTGTAACCTCTGATGGCAAACCCAATACGATCCGGGTGGAAAACGTATACGGCACGTACGGCTATTCGTTTAATCCGGCAGCCAATTTTGTGTACGATGCCAGCTATGTCAAATTAAGAGAAGTAAACCTGACCTATACCCTGCCCAACAAGCTGGTAAATAAGGTGCCTGCTTTCAAGGGAATCGATCTGTCACTGATCGGCAGGAACCTGTGGATCATCCACAAAAACCTTCCTTATGCAGATCCGGAAGATGTGATTACAGCAGGTAACATTCAAGGCTACCAGAGTGGTTCTTACCCGACAAACAGAACCATGGGACTCAACCTTAAATTAAGATTCTAAAACAAGGGAAATGAAAAAAATATCAATCATAGCGGTGGTGATGCTGTCGCTGGTGGCATGTACCAAAGACATCTCGCGGTTCAACCAGCAAACAAAAAGTCCGGGTATCGTTCCTGCTTCCACCTTGTTCTCCAATGCGGTGAAAGGATTGACAGACGGACTTGCCAGTACCAACGTTGGGGTCAATGTTTTCAGGCTGGTGGTGCAGCATTGGACCACGACCACGTATACGGATGAGCCCAACTACGATTTTACCACGCGCAATATTCCGCAGGGCTGGTGGACACGCATGTACCGGGATGTGCTGGTTGATCTCAAAGAAGCAAAGCGTATCATCGAGAGCGACAATACGATTATCGATGCCACCAAGAAGAACCAGGCTGCTATGGCCGACATCATGCAGGTGTATACCTATTCCGTGCTGGTAAACACGTTCGGAAATGTGCCGTATTCGGAGGCGCTGGATTACAACAAGACCGCGCCCAAATACGACGATGCAAAAACCATTTACGATGATCTGTTTACCAGGCTGAATGCCGATATAGCGGCCCTGAACACGGCAGGTGCAGGGTTCCCGGCTACTGCCGATGTTATTTACGGAGGCAGTGTATCATCGTGGATCAAATTTGCCAATTCTCTGAAGTTCAGACTGGCCATGATTATTGCGGATGCTGACCCGGCCAAGGCAAAAACTGCCGTACAGGAAGCAGACCAGAAAGCGTTTGTATCTGCGGCCGACAACGCGGTGTTTAAATACCTGGCAGTAACACCCAACACCAACCCCCTGTATGTTGACCTGGTGCAAAGCAACCGGCAGGATTTTGTTGCCGGCAAGACCTTGGTTGATTACATGAAAACCGTTGGTGATCCGCGGCTCAGCCAGTATTTCAAACCCAATGATGCAGGTGCTTATGTGGGCGGCGTAATCGGGTCAACCAATACCTATTCAGATTATGCAAAGTTCAGCAACAAGATGGTGGCGCTCGATTTTCCTGCGCTCCTGTTGAGCTATGAGGAAACTGAGTTTGACCGGGCAGAAGCCATCGAACGCGGGTTTATTACAACCGGAACGGCTGCCGAACATTACAACAATGCCATCGACGCGTCTGTTGTATACTGGGGTGGCAGCAGCGACCAGGCAAAGGCTTACCGGACCAATCCGGCAGTCGCATATGCTACAGCAGCAGGTACCTGGAAGCAAAAGATCGGCGCCCAGAAATGGGTTGCGCTGTACAACCGGGGTTATGAAGCGTGGACAGAAGTAAGAAGGTTGGATTACCCGGCGCTGCCTTCACCGGCCGGGGCCAAATCAGGTTTCCCCAACCGCTTTACCTACCCGACCAATGAGCAAACCCTGAACACGGCCAGCTATACAGATGCAAAATCCAAGATGGGAGACGATAAGGTAGAGGTGAAGATATTCTGGGACAAGAATTAATCAGTTTTTCTGGTGTATAAAAAGACCGCTCCTTGATGGGGCGGTCTTTTTGTTTCAGCACAATCCTTTTGCATCTGTGGATGGGGAAGGGGCAATGCATCCATGGGACAGATATTCCCGGAGTTTGTGGCAGATTCGCCTACATTTGCCCCATGGAAAACGCAAATCAAAACAACCAGCTCAACATCGAAATATCCGAGGAAGTGGCAGAGGGTCAATATGCCAACCTTGCCGTGATCACTCATTCGCACGCCGAGTTCGTCATTGATTTCGTCAATGTGATGCCAGGAACGCCTAAAAGCAAGGTGAAGTCGCGCATTATCTTAACACCCCAGCATGCCAAACGCTTTATGAATGCACTGGTTGAAAACATCGGCCGTTTTGAAGCCATCAACGGGCCCATCAAAGACCTGGAAGCGGTTGACCTGCCTATGAATTTCGGTGGTCCTACGGCCCAGGCCTGAGTGCATGCTGCTTTTTATCATTCCCTGCTTGTGCCAGCCTGTTTAATCAATCGCACAAAGTATGTGTAACAAAGTACAAAGGTCTGCCGAAGGCAGCTTGGTTACACAGTTATTGCAATGTAGTTGTGCGATGGAAAAAGGACAAGTTAGCTTCTGCTCATGATTGTCTATGAATTATCAAGAATATCATAGGAAGTAGTTTCATTTTGTTTCAGAAGATCGTCAGCCTGCTGCAGCGCAGGATCCAGCTGGCTTTGGGAAAGCTGGTCGGTTACGACCATGCGGTCAAAGTCTTCTTCGGTTACATGGTAGTGATAGTCAGTGATTTGCTTTTTTACAATGTCTCTTGGGGTAAGGGGTGCTGGTATACTATTCTGATTCTGTTGAAGCTGTAAATTTAGGTTCGCCATATAGATCTCTTTAGATGGTTTTATTTTGGGTATACGTCCCCGAATATTCCTATCCTGAACTTTTATCTATTTTGCCACCAAAACTGCAGGGTTACAAAGATTTGACCAAATCATGAATTGGACAAATTTTGTTTTTTACATACTGTGCCATAATCATGCCCGGGATTTTGATGGGAGAGAGGTGACAGAAACCGTTGAAAATTCAATGTTTAAACAAAAAATGCGGTGTGCGAAATAACTTTGCTTCTTCAAATTTGGTAACAATAATTTAATATTGAGACAGGGCAATAAACCTCAAAAAACGCAATTTGAAAGGCCTCTTCAATCTCCGTTAACCTGTTAGATTTATAAGAGGTGCTTAAGAGGGTAGAAAAAAGCCTCCTGATGATCTCTTAATTAAATAGGGAACAAAATAAAAGGTCAGGTGCGGATTTCTTTTGTAATTGCCTGTGTTTCCAGGTGTTTGTGTCCCGAGTGTATTGGTAGATTGATCTATATCAATCCTTCATCTGCGAAACTGAAGTAGCCTTCTTCGCTCACGATTACGTGGTCCATTACTTTGATGTCGAGATATCCTGCTGCTTCTTTTATTTTTATGGTAAGGTCTTCATCAGCCCGGCTCGGTTTGAGGTTGCCGGAAGGGTGGTTGTGACATAGAATGATGCTGACGGCATTTTCTTCCAGGGCTTTGCGTAAAATGATGCGCGGGTCGGCGACTGTGCCAGTGATGCCGCCTTCGCTCATGATTTCAAAATGATTTATTTTATTGGCGCGGTTGAGGAACACGACAGCAAATACTTCTTTCTTGTAATCTTTGAGCAGCACCTGCAGGTAATGGGCAATGTCTTTGCTTTCCCGGATGATGTATTTCTCCAGAAAGCTGGTGGCATGCCTTCGTTTGCCCAGCTCAAAAGCAGCTGCAACCAGAATGGCTTTTGCCTGCCCTATCCCTTTGATTTTCATCATCTCTTTTACGGAAAGCTTTCCCAGTTCGTTCAGGTTGTTTTTGCTTGCCTGCAACAGCTCACGGGCAAGATCAACCGCTGTCTTGTTTTTGTATCCGTTAACGAGTAGAATGGCTAACAGTTCCGAGTCACTAAGTGCCGTAGAACTTTTTCGTAAGAGTTTCTCCCTAGGGCGGTCATCTTTTGCCCAATCCTTAATGGAATTTCTATATCTTGCCTCTTGCATTATCCAATACTAGCTATTATTTTTGTTTGCGATGCAGGTAATAACACCCTATTGCGAAGCGTTGTTATTCCAGGTATCAAACAAAAATTAAATCGCAATCCAATGAAATTAAACACGTCTCCCCGTACCCCCGGTACGTCTTCCTTATTGTTCTGCATCGGCATGTTATTCGCAGCCTTGTTTATCTCTGTATTCGCTTGCTCAGCTATCTACTATGCTGTATATACGAACAATTCAAATACAGATAAGCAAATCGCGAAACAGCCGGTTGTAAAACAACAACCAGTGCTTGCTTCTATAATGAAATAAGCCGGATGACACCGGTCCTGCTCGGATCAGCAACCAGATTCTAAAACCTCTAATCGGTTTAAAGGGAATATATGACATGAAGTTTTATCTTCGTGCGCATACATTCCCTTTATGAATCCGAGCGCTAAAATCTTCTCCGGTTCAGCATCCATGTATCTTGCTGAACAAATCGCCCAAAAATTTGGTGCCCCCTTAGGTCAAGTTCAAACACACAAGTATAGTGATGGTGAAATTGGGGTAGAATTTCGTGAAAGCATCCGCGGCGAATACGTTTTTTTAGTCCAGAGTACATTTTCTCCCACTGAAAACCTGATGGAGCTGCTGCTCATGATCGATGCAGCCAGGCGGGCTTCTGCGTACAAGGTTATTGCCGTGATCCCTTACTATGGGTATTCCCGCCAGGACCGCAAAGACCGGCCCCGGGTAGCCATTGGTTCCAAACTGGTGGCCAACATGCTGGTAGCGGCCGGTGCCGACCGGGTTATTACCATGGACCTGCACGCCCCCCAGATACAGGGATATTTTGACATCCCGGTTGATCACCTGGATTCTTCTGCCATTTTTATCCCTTACATAGAGAACCTTACGCTAAAAAACCTTACCTTCGCGGCCCCCGACGTGGGAAGTACCAACCGGGTACGGGAAATCGCCAGCTATTTCAACGCAGAAATGGTTATTTGCGATAAACACCGGAAGCGGGCCAATGAAATCGCCAGTATGGTGGTTATTGGTGATGTTACCAACAGGGACATTGTACTGATTGACGACATCTGCGACACGGGGGGAACTTTGGCAAAAGCAGCCGGTTTGCTGATCGAAAAGGGAGCTACCAGCGTACGTGCCCTGTGCACACATGCCGTTCTGAGCGGCAACGCCTATGCAACCATCGAAAACAGCCAGCTGGAAGAACTGGTAGTATCAAATACAATCCCGCTGCGTGAAAAAACGAACAAAATAAAGGTTGTTTCCGCAGCTGAACTGTTTGCCATTACTATCCGCAACGCCCATGAAAATAAAAGCATTACCAGCTTGTTTATTCACTCGCAGCTCAGGAATAAATAAGCCCAGAACTGTAAACAACAAATACGCATAAAAATGAAGACAATTACAATCGAAGGACAACTCAGGACCGAACATGGCAAACGAGCCACCCGCCAGCTTCGCTCTGAGGACAAAGTGCCAGGTGTAATTTACGGGGGTGCGAAGGAAATCAATTTCACTGCGCCTGCCAGCGCTTTTAAATCGCTGGTGTATACACCTGAGTTTCAGCTCACCCAGGTGCAGGTAGATGGAAACAGCTACCGTTGTATCATCAAAGACCTGCAGTTCGACAAAGTAACCGACGAACTGCTGCACATTGATTTCCTGGAACTGGTGGAAGACAAATCCGTAGTTGCTACCCTGCCGCTCAGGCTTACCGGTACGCCCAATGGAGTAAAAGAAGGTGGTAAGCTGATCACCAAAATGAAATCCCTGAAAGTAAAAACCTTTCCCCGGTTTTTAAAGGAAAGCATTGAAGTAGACATTTCTTCTCTGGAGCTCAATGCAAACATTCGCGTGCAGGATGTACAGGCTGAAAACTTTGAAATCCTGAATTCACCGCGTATACCTATTGCATCGGTCGTTATGACCCGCCAGCTCAAGCAGGAAGAAGCTTCCGGTGATAAAACTGCGCCTGGTGCAGTTGCAGCCAAACAACCCGCTCCGGCTGCTTCCAAAGGCGCTGCACCCGCAGCAAAACCAGCTGCCGCAGCATCTCCTAAAAAATAATTTTTCCAAAGCCCGGTGTAAAAGCCGGGCCTTTCTATTTATGTGCAGGTGGCCGTTTCTATTCTGCAATGGAAATTTATGAACAAATTTTTAATAGCAGGACTGGGAAACCCGGGCGCTGAATACGATGGTACCCGGCACAATATTGGATTTGAAGTGCTGGATGCTTTTGTAAAAAAGCACCAGGCTGTCATGCACAGCGAACGGCTGGCTGAGCAGACCGAGATCAGGTGGAAAGGAAAAATCTTTGTTTGCATAAAGCCAACCACCTATATGAACCTGAGTGGCAAGGCGATTAAATACTGGATGCAGAAAGAGGGTATTGCAATAGAAAGTATTTTAATTATTGTAGATGAATTGGCAATACCTCTTGAGAAGTTGCGTTTAAGGCCAACCGGGAGCGACGGGGGCCACAACGGCTTGAAAAGTATTCAGGAATCGCTCCAAACAGACCAGTATGCCCGGTTGCGCTTTGGAATAGGCAACAATTACCAGAAGGGTAAGCAGGTAGAATGGGTGCTGGGCAAATGGCATGAGCATGAACGGGACATCGTGCAAACCAAGATAGCCGCCTGTGTTCAGATTATTGAAAGTTTTGCGTTGGAAGGTTTGAGCGCAGCGATGAACAAATGCAATAATTTAACTTTCGGTGGCTAGATGTGGGTATGAATCTTTATTTTAGAGTTTCCGTTATGCAGTTTACAAGGTTTAATATTCACTTGCATTATTGTTGTTAACAATCCGTACCGTCTGAAGTGTACAATCGACACCTGTGATATTGTTCATCAAATAACTCGTTTGAATATGAAAATTTTTTGTGTAGGACGTAACTATGTGGCCCATGCACATGAATTGGGTAATGAAGTGCCGGATGAACCCATTATTTTTATGAAACCAAAAAGTGCCCTTCTACAGGCACATACACCTTTTTACTATCCTGAATTTACAAACGAGCTGCATTACGAATGTGAACTGGTGCTCCGCATCTCAAAAAACGGAAAATATATACATGAACGCCACGCCAGCAAGTATTATGATGCTGTAACTGTTGGCATCGATTTTACCGCCCGTGATATTCAAAACGAGTTAAAGGAAAAGGGGCTGCCCTGGGAAAAGGCCAAAGCATGGGATAACTCAGCCGTCATCGGTAAATGGGTGCCGTTCACCAATGTCAAAAACCGGAAAGACATCGGCTTCAGCTTCCAGAAAAACAAGGAAGAAGTGCAGAAAGGCGCTTCTAGCCTTATGATCAATCCCTTTGACAGCCTTGTATCACATATCTCCAATTATTTCTCGGTCAACATCGGTGACCTTGTTTTTACCGGCACACCGGCAGGTGTGGGTGAATGCGTGGTAGGAGATGAACTCGAAGGATTTCTGGAAGGAGAAAGCATGTTTCAACTGGAAATAAAATAACCACAGCCTCACAGGATTCTACTTATACCATTTTCACGTTTTTATCCGCCGCAAGAATATTCAAAAAGCCGCTTAATTTTTAAGGTAGTTTTGGTTAAAAACGCCTATTTTTGCCACCCGTTTGCAAATAAGCCTTTCCTTTTCCATTTGCAAAAACGGCGAGGTAGCTCAGCTGGTTAGAGCATCGGATTCATAACCCGAAGGTCGGCAGTTCAAGTCTGCTCCTCGCTACATTAAAAAAGCAGCACAGTTCTTTACTTCTGTGCTGCTTTTTATTTTGTGCAAAATCATGTAACACACTACCCCCCTACGCAATCGCCGCGCTCAAAAAATTCGGAATGATATGCGAATAGGTAAGTGAGATCTTATCCGGATCGTTGAGGTGTTTGATCATGCTGTTCCATTTTTCTTCTCCGTGCTCGTGGATCACTGCCTGCTTTTTGTCTTCGCGCTGCAGGTACATGCTCATGCCTACTGCATCGGCTTCCGGATGGAACTGGGTGCCGATCATATAATCATTGAACCGGATGGCCATTACGGCCCGCTCGTAAGGTACGTGCGGACGTTCTTTTTCCAGCGCCAGGATAGCGCCACCCATTTCACGTACCAAATTGTGATTGGGTTTTACTACCTGGAAATCGCGGCTATCGACAGAATAAAACGGATCATTCAATCCCTGAAACACAACTTCCTGGCTGGATGAAATCATGTGGATCGGAAAGATGCCGAACGAAGTAGAATTTCGTTTGCATACCGTAGCAATCTTGAAATAACGGCAGGCCAGCTGAAAAGAATGACAGATAAAAAACACATACTTTTTTTGCAGGTTGGCTTCATCCGCATTCCATTCCTCTACCTGTTTGATCCAGTCAAAATATTTATTCTCCCATTCGCTTCCTTCACTTTCGAGCGGACTGCCCGGTCCGCCGCTCGACAGATATACATCGTAAGATAAATCCGGCACTTCATTGTTTACACGCACATCATACTCATCCCAGTCTACCTTTACTCCTTGCTTGCTGTTGTAAATAGAAAGAATTTCCCGCAAACAGCGCATTCCCTGGTTGGGCTGGCCGGCGTTCAAATCCAGCAGCGCAACACGTAACCTTTTGTCGTTCATAGGCGCAAAATTAACTGATTTATCAGAAAAAGGAAAGCTGCACGGCCTGCTGCGCATGCACCAACTCAGGCATCCGCCTGTGGATGCATTGAATTCGTGTATTTTTTACACTTTTTTTTATAACTAACCAATCCATTATTGCTGGTGCACCAGCGCTCCGTTTATATACGTTGCTGTTACGTTGGTTTGCAGGATGGCGGAAGGCTCCGCTTTCATCAGGTCACGGTCGAGCAGGATAAAGTCAGCCCATTTTCCCCGTTCCAGACTGCCTTTTTCTCCCTCTTCAAAATTGGACCGGGCGGCCCAGATGGTCATGCCCCGCAGGGCTTCCTGCCTGCTGAGCGCGTTTTCCATCTGGTAACCGCCCGCCGGCCACCCCTTTGCGTCTTTGCGAATGGTCGCTGCATAAAAGGTTTTGAGCGGACTGATGTCTTCTACCGGAAAATCTGTTCCCAGCGGGATCCAGCCGTTTTGTTCGAGCAACTGTTTGTACGCATAGGCCCCTTTTACACGGTGAGCACCCAGCCGGTCGGCTGCCCAGTACATATCGGAAGTAGCGTGGGTGGGCTGCACCGAGGGAACAATGGTGTTGGTGCCGAACAGGGAAAAATCCCCTTCGTTGATCACCTGTGCATGTTCAATGCGCCAGCGCAGGTCGTTTTTGCCCCTGAGGTATTTTGCGTAAATGTGCAGGATTGTTCTGTTGCCGGAGTCGCCGATGGCATGCGTACACATCTGAAAGCCTTTCTGCGATATAATCCCCGCTACCGAGTCAAAATGGGCGGGACTGCTAAGCAGAAATCCCTGCTGGCCGGGCCGGTCGCTGTAAGGCTCCAGCAGGCAGGCACCCCGCGAGCCCAGGGCTCCGTCGGCATATACCTTGAAAGAACGGACGTTCATTCTGTCTGTTTTCAAGGGGCCTTTTGCAAACAGGTATTCGTAGTTTGCCCGTGCATCGCTTAACATAGCATATACCCGCATTTTCAACTCCCCCCTCTTTTGCAGACTGTCCATAAACAAGGCCTGCGGGTAGTCAAGTCCGCAGTCATCCACTGTGGTGAGGCCAACGGCAAAGCAGTTTGTTTGAGCCTTTAAAAGCGCTTCCCGGATGTCTTTACCGGAAGGTGCCGGAATTTTCCGGCTTACCAATCCAACGGCATTGTCGACCAGGATGCCGGTAAGCTGGCCCCCTTTTGTTTCAACCACACCGCCACTTATCAGGGTGCCTGCTCTTACACCTGCCAACTCCAAAGCCTTCCCATTTACAATGGCTGCATGGCCGTCGATGCGCGTAAGCATAACGGGGCGGTCCGGGAACAGCTCATCCAATGTTTCTCTGGTGGGAAATTCTTTGACGGGCCAATCGTTCTGGTCCCAGCCCCGGCCCATCAGCCAGCCTTGCGGATGCCCGGGTGCAAAGGCTTTTAATTTATCGAGGATCTCCTGCCAGCTGTTCGTGCCAACAAGATTAACAGAATAAAGCCCTAAAGCATACCGGTAAAAATGGGTGTGTGCATCAATAAAACCGGGGTATACCGCCCCGCCTTTTGCATCGATTTCTTTGCCGGCCTGAAACAGGTTTTTCAGTGAGTCGGTAGAGCCGGTAGCTACAATCTTTCCCTCTTTCACGGCCAGGGCTTGCGCAACCGTAAAAGCGCTGTCGACCGTGTATACAACTGCATTGTAAACAAGCAGGTCAACCTTTTCTTTGGAAGAACAGGAAAAAAGAGAAAGTGCAAACAGGAGCAGGTATAAGGGTCTCATTGCAAAAATTTCTCGGGGTGCTTTTTATTAAATTCAGTGGCGTCCTGGTATGCTTTTGCCAGGGTGAGCGGACTTGCTTCATCATACAGGTTTCCCAAAAAACAGATGCTCACAGGCAGTCCGTTCTGCGTGAAGCCTACCGGTAAGCATACGACCGGGTTGCCGGTGAGGTTGGTGATCGACAGCTGGCTACCTGCGAATGTGGGAACAATCAGCACGTCATAGTTTTTCATGAAACTGTACATGGAGTTGATCAGCGTATAACGGTGCCTGTTGGCATTGATGTATTCTACAGCCGGTATAAAGCGGGCTGCCCGGAAGCTGTTGGGCCAATCGTTCCGGTTTTGTCCGGTGAGCTCATCATCCAGCCGGCTGCGTGAAAATGCATCGAAGGCGGCGCCCGACTCTGAATTAAGGACAATGTCTGCTATGTTGAAAGGATACATCACCGAATCCGGAAAAACGGTTTCCTGCACCTGGGCGCCTAATTTTTTCAGCTGCTCAATCACCTGCCATTGCGGTGAGCCTGCGGGAATATTCTTGAAATAATTGGAAGCATAGGCAATGCGCATTTTTTTCCAATCCGGTTTGCCGGTGTAATTAAAGGCATGATCTACCGCACTGCCGTCTTTCCCATCTGTTCCCTTGATAAAGCTAAATACCAGCGCGGCATCTTCCGCACTGCGGCAGATGGGCCCGATCTTGTCCATGCTCCAGCTTAGTACCATAGCACCGCTCCGGCTTACTGAGCCAAAGCTGGGCCGCAGCCCGGTGGCGCCGCATACATTGGAAGGCGATACGATAGAACCCTGGGTTTCTGTGCCGATGGCAAAGGGCAAGAGTCCGGCCGCTGTAGCAGCAGCAGAACCGGCCGATGACCCACTGGAGCCACCGCGCAGGTTCCAGGGATTCCGGGTGCGCCCTCCATACCATAGATCGCCCATGGCCAGGGCTCCCAGGCTCAGCTTTACGCACAAAACGGCACCGGCCTTTTTGAGCTGCTGGTAAACAAACGCATCTTCATCCACCACCTGGTCCCTGAACGGTGTTCCGCCCCAGGTGGTCTTTGTTCCCTTTACGGCAAACAAGTCTTTGAGTCCGTAGGGGATCCCGTGCAAGGGGCCGTGATAAATTCCTTTTTTGAGCTCATCATCTGCCTGCCTGGCTTGTTGCAGGGCAATGTCTTCCGTCAGGTTGATGATGCAATGCAGGGTGTCGCCCCATTTTTTGAGCCTGTCTATAAAAAATTGCGTCAGCTCTACAGAGCTGATCTTTTTGTTTTTGATCAGGGAGGCAAGCTGCAGAATAGAATAAAATGCAAGTGCATTTTTATCAGCCGGCAATGCCACGTTCTGTGGCAGGTCCCATTTTATTTTCTCCTGTTTGGTGGGCAGAACAAAACCCGCCGGGGCCGGATTAAAACTGAAAGGGTAGGGCTGGCTGTTGTCGAGCGGGAGGCGGTGCATGCGTTCATAATTGGCCTGGCGTGCACGAAGGTTTCCCTTCATAGAATCTTTTTCTGCGGGCGTAAGCGAAATATCGATTAGCTTCGACGCGGCCGTAATCAGGGCTGTATCAACCCCGGGCTGTTGTGCCTGCAAATTCAACGCGTGCGCACAAGCCATTCCCATAAGCAGTATCCATTTTTTCATATTATCAATTTACCAGTGATAAAAATAGGGAAAATGCTTATGCGACCCTGTACAGGGAAGATCGCGCAGGCACAAATATTTCATACAAGATAAAACAGGTTGAATTTTATGCGTTTGTGCCCATTCTGTACAAAATTTTTGCTAATAGGTGCAATGCATACAACGCCCGGTTTACCGAACCAGTCTGCCGATCATTAATCTAATGCCAGATGAACAGTTTTCTTTGTAACATTCTTTTCTTTTTTATCTCGGTAGCCCCTGCTCACCCGCCCCAATCCTTGCAACAAGGTGGTAAGCTGACGGTAGAAATTACCGGCTTGCACAATAACAAAGGGTATGTGCTGCTAAGCTTGTTTAGCCAGAAAGAAGGTTTTCCTTCCCACCCAGACAAAGCATATGCAAACGACAGGACCTCTATTAAAGACGGCAAAGCCTTTTTTGAATTCAAATCGCTTCCTGCCGGTACTTATGCCATCGCTGTATTGCACGATGAGAACGAGAACTTAAAGATGGATACAAAGTTTCTGGGATTGCCCAAGGAAGGCTATGGCTTTTCGCAAGACCCTACCCTTGTGTTTGGTCCGCCCAGTTTTAAAAACGCCAGTTTTCAGCACAACGCCACACAGCTGATCCGGATCGCCATCAAATATTAATTTTTCTTTTCGGGGGATGGTGCGTCCTCAGCAAAAGTCTTGTTGAGCAGTTCAGGGTAGGCCGGACTTTCTGTCTTTTTCCATTTGTCCCATAAAGTAAAGTACAAGCCGTAATTGTACCTGAACTGGATATGGTGCAAGGAATGATGGGTGGCTCCAACGATCCATTTGCCCAGCCGGTTGTGGTGGAAATAGCGCGGATAGATTTCAATGTTAAGGTGATTGATCACGCTGCTGAAGCTCATGATCATGAGTTGTACCAGGATAACGACCGGATGCAGGGGAACCAGCAGCAGCGTCAGTGGCAGCATCAGGGCCTGTAAAAAGCCTTCCAGCGGATGAAAAGAAAATGCTGTAAAGGTGGAAGTGAGGTTGCTCTGGTGGTGCACTTTGTGCACCCGTTTGAAAACAGCAGGCAAATGCATCCAGCGGTGCAGCCAATAGTAGTAGGTTTCCTGCAAGGCCAGCGATAAAACCAAGCTCAGCGGCATATAGTACCAATCGGAGGCATGCAGGCCGGTATATACCCTGGTGTAGCCCTTTTGCCATAGCAGCAAGGTAAGCGTGGCCATTACAGAGAAAAGGAGGGAGGTGATCATGCTCCAGCCCAGCTCTTTTTTGAGCTGCCGGGGCGGATAGGCCCGCTTGCTCAGCTTCTTTTTCTGCCATCTTTCGGGGTACCAGAGGTAAAAGATGGCGTAGAAAAGACCTGCAATCACCAAGTACCTTCCTGTAATGATCACAAAAAACAACACACAGAAAAACAAGAAGCCGATCGGCTCGGTAAGCTCAGGCAACCGGATCATGAAAAGATTTTCTCTAAGGTAAAGCTGTACGGGTTCAATTGACTATCTTGTCTTATCATTCTTTTTCGTTATATCTTCATTGATGAACAGTGAGAAAAAATCAGCCATTTTGATAAAACAGATGGGTCCGCTTAGCCTCGTAATTGTTTGCGCACTTTTTGCTTGCCATTCTGCCTATGCACAGGATACGCTGCAGATGAAGCAGGATACGCGCACCTACCGCACTTATTTTCAGAACCTGATCGGCCGGGTGTATTCGGCGAGAAAGTATACCACCTTTAACATGCACTCCGGCGACCATACGCCTGATTTTAAATACCGGCCTAATACGTACAACGGGCTGGGGATCGGGGTTACTTACCGTGCGCTCACCCTGAATCTGGGCTATGGTTTTGGATTTTTGTTTAACAGCAAGGAAAAAGGAAAAACAAGCGCCCTGGATTTTCAAACGCGTTTTTATGCCAGCAGGCTTGCAGTCGATTGTTATGCAAAAACCTACACAGGGTTTTATCTCACGCCCAAAAGCATGGGCATCGAGGCTGGCACAAAATCATCCGATTATTATACCCGCCGAGATATGAACATCAAGTTGTTTGGCGCTTCGGTTTACCGCATGTTCAACGGCAAAGGGTTTTCCCTGCGCCCGGCATTTGTACAGGATGTAAGGCAAAGAAGATCAGGCGGTTCGTTCCTGGCAGGGGCTGAATGGTTTTGGATCAACGTGCGGTCCGACAGTTCCATGGTGCCCCGGCTGATTGATTCCACCGGGAGTAAATCGATCTCCCATATCAGCATGCTGCAGGTGGGGCCGGGGGGTGGCTATGCGTATACAAGGGTGTTGCCGCACAATTTTTTTGTAACTGCTTACCTCACGGCCAACCTGAACATCAGCCTGGTGCGGGAAGCGGGCCTGGGATCCAGCACGTTTAAAACCGGTTTGAACACAAACCTCCTGTACCGCCTTGCCCTGGGATACGACAACGGCGATTACAGTATCAGTGCGTACGTGTTTAACAACCGGATCGCTTTTAAAGGAGTTGATTATAACTATGGGGTAACCACCGGCAATGTCCGGATCATGTTTGCCAAACGCTTTAAAACAACCCGGACCATCAAAAAGTATATGAACCTGTTCAACATCCTGATAGATTGATGCAGCCTATCTGTGCATCAGCTCTTTTACTTTTTCTTTGTCTTCTTTTTCCCTTTTCAGGTCGAACATGGTGCCGAATATATGATCCCATAAGGTGGTGCTGACACCAAAGCCGCGGTGGCCATCTTTGTAATGGTGGAGGTGATGGTTGCGCCAGAGAGGTTTCATCCATTTATAGGGCGGGTTCCAGGCATGGATGGCAAAATGCATGGTGCCATACATCAGGTAACCAATGATAAAGCCGGGGAAAAATGCAAACGCACCGGTGTTCGCGGCCAGGTACATCAGCGAAAAAATAACGGAAGAAATGATCAGGCTGGGTACGGGGGGCATGAACAGCCGTTCCTTATCCCGGGGATACTCGTGGTGATTGCCGTGCAGCACGTAAATAAATCTTCTGGTGCGGGCGTTCTCCGAAACAAAATGAAAGACATAGCGGTGCATCAGGTATTCAAAAAAGGTCCAGAACAACATGCCGCCGCAAAAGACCAGCAGGATGGAAAGCAGGGAGAATTGCAAGGTTGTATAACAGTAATACAGCATGAAGCCGATGATAGGCAGGTACATACCCCAAATCACCAGCGGATGGGTTTTTGTCAGCATCTCCAGATAACGGTTCCCGAAAATCTGCGCCTGTCCTTTATTATGAATTTTGTCAAAATGCATAGAGGGGGTATTTCACGCAGCAAATGTATATTTTTTTTAACCAGCCATGGCAATCGGTATCTTTGCGGGCACAGTCCGGGCATAGCAGACTGCAAAAACTATGGGGTCTACAGTGGCAAAAGTGATGATCGTAACCGGCATCCTGCTGGTGATAGGGGGTACCCTTGTTTATTTTTTCCACGGCAAGCTCCACTGGATCGGGCGTTTACCCGGCGACGTTAGAATAGAAAGAGAAAACTTCCGCTTTTATTTTCCCTTTACAACCATGATCCTGGTAAGCGTTCTGCTGACCCTGGTGCTGAGAATTGCCAACAGGCTTTTTCACTAGCCTTGTACCTCTAAAATGGCTTATGCGCTGCGCCGGATAGGCAGCACTGTTCGGCCGTACACTTCATTGAGCACCTGCGCCACGCAGCCGTAAAAAGCAGACAAGCCACAGAAGATGCCCACCCATCCTCCGAATACGCGGATAGATTTGTTGCCGGTGAAATCGCTGGCCGCCAGCAGGAAGAACAGGACAGTTAGGGAGAAAAAGATGATCTGAAGCGTAATGTTGATTTTGAGTGTGCCGATAAACATAAACAGGGTAAACAGTCCCCACATCAGCAGATAAAACCCAACAGCTATTTCGCTTGATTTGTACTCGGCCCCAAAGCTTGTTTTGGGTATCAGCCACAAGGCTACCAGGGAAAGCCAGAAAGAACCATATGCCGTGAAAGCGGTCGCTCCGAATGTGTTGTTCTTTTTCCATTCCTGCAGGCCGGCAAAAATCTGTGCGATGCCTCCCATGAATATGCCCATTCCCATGATCATGGAATCAAGCTCAAAAAAACCTGCATTGTGGATGTTAAGAAGAATGGTGGTCATGCCAAACCCAAGGAGACCCAGGGGAGCAGGGTTGGCAGTTGTGTCTTTGATGGCAATGTTAGTGGTGGTTGCTTCCATGGCAGCAATTTTCTTTAAAGATTTATAAAATACTCAATACTGCAAAATAATTATACTTGTACATAACTTGCAGCTGCATCTTGTTTCATGCCTTTGCCGGTTTATGGAACAAGCTTCTGATTGCTGGTTTTTAAAGCCTGATTCATGGAATACATCGATTACTACAAAGTGCTGGGTATAGAGAAAGGGGCCGGCGAGGCCGACATTAAAAATGCTTACCGCAAGCTAGCGAGAAAGTATCATCCCGATCTCAATCCCAACGACAAGGAAGCCAATAAAAAATTTCAGCAGATCAACGAGGCCAATGAAGTGCTCAGCGATCCGGAGAAGCGCAAAAAATACGACCAGTACGGCAAAGACTGGAAGCATGCCGAAGAATTTGAAAAAGCGCGCGCTTCTCAAGGAAACCAACAAGATTTTGGCTCATTTGATTTCTCCGGTTCCGGCGACGGCGGCAGCGGCGATTTCTCTTCTTTTTTTGAATCTCTTTTTGGCCGGAGCGGCGGTGAGCCCCGGGGAAGAAGAGGTGCTTTCCGCGGACAGGATTACAATGCCGAGCTGAAGCTCACGTTGGCAGATGCTTACCATACCCATCAGCAGACCTTTACAATCGGGGGTAAAAGCATCCGGATCACCGTGCAGGCCGGGGTAGAAAACGGACAAGTGATCAAGCTCAAAGGCCATGGGGCACCCGGTGCCAATGGCGGACCCAATGGCGACCTGTATATTACATTCGTAATAGAAGACCAGCCTCCGCTTAAAAGAGAGGGCAATGACCTGTACACAACAACAGAACTGGATTTGTACACGGCCGTGCTGGGTGGAGAAATTACCCTTGATACGCTCGGCGGCAAGATCAAGCTCAAGGTAAAACCTGAAACGCAGAACGGATCAAAAATACGCCTCAAGGGAAAAGGCTTTCCCGTGTATAAGAAGGAAGGCGAGTTTGGCGATTTATTTGTAACCTATACTGTAAAGATTCCTACCAACCTTACTGACAAGCAGCGGGCTTTGTTCCAGGAACTGGCTGCTTCTTAAAATGCCTTGTATATGGAAACACCTGAAATGATACCGGTCGCTGAGTTTTGCGCCATTCACCAGATCGAAGGAGGCTTTATCGACTCGCTTCAATCGGTTGGATTGATTGAGGTGACCATGGTAGAAGATCATCCTTTTATTCCTGCTGTGCAGCTGCTCAGGCTGGAACAGCTGGTGCGCATGCATTTTGATCTTGACATCAACCTGGAGGGCATGGATGCTATCCTGCACCTGCTCGACCGGGTGCAAAACATGCAGGCTGAAATCCGCCTGCTGAAAAACCGGCTCAGGTTGTACGAAACAGAATAAAAGCATGATCGATGCCGCTGCACAGCATAAAACGGTTCCCCTCAAATGGCCAACCAGCACCTGATCGATTTCTTAAACAAAAAGGCAGATGAATTTAACCGGCCTGCTTTTATAGCGGACGATCCTGTATCTATCCCGCACCGGTTTACAAAAAAGCAGGACATAGAAATAGCCGGGTTTTTTGCGGCATTGTTTGCGTGGGGCAACCGGACCACCATCCTGCTCAAATCCAGGGAACTGATGGCGCTGATGCAAGAGGCTCCGCATGATTTTGTACTCAGCCATCGGCCGGCCGATCTGTTGCGGCTGCTACACTTTAAACACCGCACATTTAATGCAACAGACATCCTGTACCTCGTTGAATTTCTTCATCACCATTACAGCCAGCATGAGTCGCTCCAAACCGCTTTTACAACAGGTATGCAGGAGCATGATCTGTCAACCGAACCTGCATTGAATGGTTTTTACCAAACTGTTTTTCAACTTGAGCATGCACCCGCCCATACCCGCAAACACATTGCTTCTCCGGCCAAGGGTTCAACCTGTAAACGGCTGAATATGTTTCTGCGCTGGATGGTGCGCAAGGATGACCGGGGCGTGGACTTCGGAATATGGAAAGAGATTTCTCCTGCCCAGCTTGTATGTCCCATTGATGTACATGTTGCCCGGGTAGCCGCCCGCTTTGGCCTGCTTACCCGCAAGCAGCTCGACTGGCAGGCAGCCCTCGAACTTACCGCCAGCCTGCGCGAGCTTGATCCCGATGACCCGGTAAAGTATGATTATGCCTTGTTCGGACTGGGCGCAGAAGAACGGTTTTAAAAAAGAGAGCGCCCTCTTCTATTCCTTTCGGTTTAGAAGAGGGCGCTCTTTGTGAACAAGGCTTTACATAGTTTGCTTTATTGCCCCACCACTAACTTCTTTGTTACCATACCTGTACTCAATTGCATTTTCACGAGGTAAGTGCCTGCAGGTAAACCTGCTGTTGGCAGCCTGTAAGAAACTGCGTTGTCGGCTACTATATGGCGTTGGAGGACCCTGCCGGTGAGATCGGTAAGCAGAAGCTCTGCACCGATTACCTTGCCGGCGAAATAGACCGTGGTTCCCTCACGTGCCGGATTGGGGCTCATGGATGCTATACCGCTTTCAGCAAGGGTGATCACGCGGATGATGGTATAGGTATACTGTCCGTCTTTGTCTGTCATGCGGATGCGGTAGTAGTTGGTCTTGCCCGGCAGCGGTTGCTGATCGGTATAGCTATAAAAGGCTGTGTTGTTGTTCGTGGCCCGTACAGAACCCAGGGGGGCCCAGTTGCGGCCGTCAGCACTGCGTTCGATGGTATAGTCCTGTACATTGAGCTCGGTGCTGGTTTGCCATTGCAGCGCTACTTCGCTGCCTGTCTGCCGCGCAAGGAAACTTACCAGGGTAAGCGGAAGCGGTGCCTGCACGGGTGTAATAAATACAGGCAGGTAGAGAGAATCAGTCCGGTTGGTGGTATTGTTAAGGGCTATTTTGCTGATGCCGCCACAGCCGTTGGTAACCGAGATGTCATCAACATACCAGCCATCATATGACTGACCACTGGCATTGTTTGCGTTTGTCAAAAAGCGCAACCGAACCTGGATGGTTTGTCCGTTATAGCCCGACAGGTTCACGAGCGATTGGATGAACTGACCGCCATTGCTGCTGCTTGTAGCATAGCTGGTGCCGCTGAACGCAAACGTATTTGGCTCCGGCGCACCGGTATTGAGCTGGGTGTTGTAGCCATTTTGCAGGAAAAGAGGTCTTGCATCCGTCCAGGTGGCGCCATTGTTGGATGAGATTTCTACTTTGCCGCCATCAAGTCCGTTCTCTGTTACAAAGTAATGCCAGAAAGAAAGCACAGACAGGGAGGAGACGGCAAATGGAGCGGACGTTAAGGTGAAGTTGGAGGCTGCAGAAGCATCCGCTGCGTACCAGGCGCGTGCACCGCTGTAAGTACGGTTGGTAGAAGAAACCCAGTTGCTGTTTCCACTGATGCGGGCGTTTGCAAAGCCGCCTGTTGAATCTGTGTCGCGGTTGTCGTTGACAGATTTTACCATCGGGCAGGCGGCACCGTTAGCAACCAGGGTTACGCCCAGTGTGCGTGACTCAAGCGGGTTGTTGAAACTGATGGGAGAGAACTTGACTACATTGCCTTCTACAGCGCCTTGTGTGCTGCTGACATAACGAAAGCCGGCCGGAATGGTGTCACTCACCGTAAAGCCGTTTGCGGGTACAGCACACTGGCATGTAAGCGTCAGGTTCGTCGTGATTTGCTGGTTGAGCGATACAGAAGAAGGAGCCGCTGACTTGGTGAGCAGGATACCGGAAGGTACATCAAATGCAGGCGTTTGATCGCTTGCACTGGTCGACAGGCCTTGCAGGGCGCTGAAGCCCATGCCCCTGCGGGCAAATGCGTTCCAGATATCACATTTGTGCCGGTTGTTGTACAGAATAGAATCAGCGGCCAGGATGGCATTGCGCGCATCCAGAAAACCGGGGCGGCAGGGTTGCAGCTTCATGCCTTCCATCACCAGTTTCAATGAAATGATATTGCCGCCATTGCCTGTACTGGTGTAGATATCGGGTGTAATACTTCCTTCATGCTGGATGATGTTCCAGGTCATGTCCCACAGCGCAGAACACCATACTTCTCCGATCGCATGCACTTCGGTGTTGCTGGCTACATTGGCATAGGTGAGGGTATCTATCAGCAGATCAGTGCTGTAAGGAAAACGCCGCAATCCGCCGCCAGTGGCATTTTGTCCGTTAGCATAGGTTGCCATCGGACGGGGTTTAGGTCCATCGGTGAGCTTTGCATTGGACCAGTCGGTGGTGATCATCAGGGCGAGGTAATCGCTCCAGCCTTCACCGCCTTGTTCGGCATTGCCCAGGCAGCTGGCGTTGAGCCTGCCGCCGGTCAGCCGGTTGGATACGCCATGACCGTACTCATGCGTGATCACGCCATTGTCAATATCTCCGTCGAGCAATATATCCGGGTTTATGCTAATATTTACGCCGTTAGAAATCTCTGCTACTATCTTTGCACCATCTTCCTGAGAAATCATAAAACCTGGAATTACAATCGCATTGTCTGCTGGAGTTGCCCCCATGGTTATAGGAGCACCCGAAACGTTGTTTACTACAATCAATCCGATGGCGCCTGCTTTCTGGGCCGTGCGAAATTTGGTGCTGAAGTTACAGTTGGTTCCACCCCTATACATCAGGGCGATTTTACCCGCCACGGAATTCACTGGAAGTTTTGATGAATCACATCCCAGTTGCGTACCGGTAGAATCATTATAGATGACAACCTGCCCTGTAAGGGACCCTTTCTTCCAAAGCTTGTTGTTGAGGCTGACATTGCTTTCTACTGCAGTATATGAGCCGGTTATAGAAGAGGGAGCTGTTACCTTTAAGGGCACTTCCTTAGCCCACAAATACATCTGCATTCTTCCGCTCGAGCCATCGGGCGATGTACTGAAGTTTGCATTGTCGTAACCGGAACCATCCTGCGCCTCCGCCAGCACATGATCATTGCCCGAACCGCCTCGTCCCAGGTTGTTGGTTTGAAAATTTCCGGCACTTTCGTTAAATCCGTACTGGTAAGTAACATCGTGTACAATATTGTTCCAGTAGAAAAGATTGGTCAGGTTGAAACCCTGGTTAATGGAATCAACCGGCTGTTTTGAGAAATCTGGTGAATACGCAAACGTAAGATTGGGTGCCAGGGTTGTTGAAGTAGCCGATTTTCCGGGCACGTTTCTCATTGCAGTGTCGTCGTATGCATAAACATTATTACCCCTTGTGATCAGGTAATTCGTAGTGCCATCAAAATGCCAGCCGTATGATGTGGCCGGATTGTTGGCACCTGTTTTCAGCCAGGGATTGTTGTCCACAGCAACAGGCCCGAAATTCCTGCTTTCGTAGGGGAACGGCACTACCAGATAGCTTGCATTTTCTACGTTGGGCGGGCTCCACAAAGTAGCCGAATTGCGCAGCGACTGGCTGAATGCCTGACCGGCAAACGGATTGGCCTGCATCACCTGCCGCTCGATCCGGCTGTTCTCTTCCCGGCAGGCCGGGTCGTAGGCAGCTTCATGAACCGTCCAGCTGTCTTTGTTGACCACCTCCCCGCTGCGCGCATCTACCCGCACGTTCCACCACTCTTCTGATCCTGCCACATCTATGTTTACATTCCAGGCGAGGTGTACGCTTCCTGCATCATCCTGTACCCAGAGCAGCTCTGTTTCAATGTCTCTTTTGGCAATGCCTGCAGGTGCAAAAACCAGCTTGTGCTCGGCCTGAAACCGGTTCTGCTTGGGCTGCTGCGGAACAGGTGCTCTTAAGTTCAGGTGCCGTGCAGAAGTGGCCAGGGCAGCGTTGGCTTCAACAGCAGGAGCGGCCGACAGATTTAGTTCCCGGATGTGGTTGATAAAGCGGCCTGAACTGTGAACCAGCTTGCCATCTTTGTAAGCAACGGTGATGATATTGTTAAACACACGCAGCTGCTGGTAGGTTTGCTGCAGGTACGCATATTCAATTCCGCTGGAAGCGTCTGTATAGCTGCTGCTGATGGTGCATTCCTGCGCATCGGCGGCAGTTATGCCAAGGGCACCTGGTGTTTTTACAATGCGCGCCTTCCACTGATCCGGGGTAGTTTGACTGAAAAGAGGGACACTGGAAATTACCAGGCAAAGAAATAGGAGCGTTGTTCTCACACAAGTAGAGTTTGGTTGCATAAAAGTTTTGGTTGTGATCCTGGAAGTAGGGCAGGAGGAAGGCAATGAAGATAAGATAAATAGCAACAACTCTCTTAAACAGATCCCGAAAACAAAAAGTAAAAAAGTTTATTTATAGCCTCTGGCCTGCAGGTTAAACAGCTCTGCATACCGTCCGCTTTTTTGCAGCAGCTCTTCATGGCTGCCGATTTCCACCAGCCTGCCTTTTTCAAGCACCAGGATCCTGTCGGCCATGCGCACGGTAGAAAACCGGTGTGAGATCAGCACGGCTGAACGGCCGCTGGTCAGTTCGGAAAAACGCTGAAACACTTCATACTCGGCCCTTGCATCCAGGGCAGATGTGGGCTCATCCAGCACAAGCAATTGGGCATCACGCATGTAAGCCCTTGCCAGGGCTACTTTCTGCCATTCACCACCGGAAAGGTCCACGCCATTGCTGAAGCGGCGGCCCAGCATCTGGTTGTACCTGTCCGGGAAACGCTCAACTACCGCATCAGCTAGACTTTGGCGCGCAGATGCTTCAATGAGCGGGCTGTTTTCTTTTTGCCCGATGTTTCCGGCAGCGATATTTTGTCCGGCCGTCATCTGGTAACGCAGATAATCCTGGAAGATAATGCCGGTGTTTTTGCGCAGGTCATTCAGGTCATATTCACGCAGGTCATAGCCATCCAGCAGGATCCGGCCTTCGGTAGGGTCGTAAAGCCTGACAAGCAATTTGACGAGGGTGGTTTTGCCTGCGCCGTTTTCTCCTACCAGGGCCAGCTTTTCTTTGGCCCGCAGGGTAAAGTTCAGGTGCCGGTTGACCCATTTATCAGAGTTGGTATAGCGGAATCCTACATTCTCAAACTGAAACCCATGCTGGATGGGATGGGGGAAAGGCCGGGCATTCGATGGTACGGTGATGCGTGGCCGGATCTCAAAAAACTCAAACAAGTCCTGCAGATAGATTGCACCTTGGGATACACTGGTAAACCTGCCCAGGATATTTTCCAGCAGGCTGCGCAGCTGCCGGAATGAACCGGCCAGGAAGGTAAGATCGCCGATAGAAAGATGGCCTGTGATCGTCCGGTAAATGATCATTACGTAGGCGCCATAGTAGCCGGCCGTGCCGATCATGGAAAGCAGTGAGCCCCAGGAGGAGCGCCGGATGGCCAGGCTCCGGTTGCTGTTGTAAAACTCGGTAGACAGTTCGCGGAACCGGTCGGTTAAAAAATCAGACAAGCCAAACACCTTGATTTCTTTGGCAGTTTCATCACTGGCGGCGATGTAGCGCAGGTAGTCCAGCTCGCGGCGCTGCGGCGTTCGCTGCCGGTTGAGGGCATAGCTCCGGTCGTTGAAATGACTTTCACCCAGGAAGGCAGGAATGACCGCCACCAGCAACAGGAGGATCAGCCAGGGATTGAAGGTCATCAAGCCGACCGCAAGAAAGCCCATGGTGATCAGGTCCTGTGCCTGGCTCAGCACCTGCGACAGGAGGATGGTGCGCCCGACTGTTTGCTGCCGGGCCCTTTCAAGCTTGTCGTAAAACACTGCGTCTTCAAACTGGTCCAGGTCGAGCAGGGCCGCATGTTTCATCAGCCTTACGGATGTATTGTTGGCAAACAAATCACCCAGCAGGCTGTCGACAAGGGTCGTGGCCCTTCCCAGGATATCTGCAATGATCGCCAGCCCAAACTCAGCAGCCACCAGCATCCAGATGCGGTGGTTTGTAAGGTCTTCATGGCTGCGGCTGAGATGAACGACCTGGTCGATGATCAGCTTGCCGACATACAGGATCGACAAGGGCAGGGCAGAACGCACGATGCGCAGTCCGATATTGGTGCAGGTGAGCAGGGGACTGGTTTGCCAGATCAGCCGGAAAAACCGCGGAAGATTGGTAAGTGCCGCTACGCGCTGTTTAAAACTAAGCTGCTCTTTTTCCGCCGGTTCGTCTCTTTTTCTACCCCTGGGCCTGTATTCCATCTGTGCAATTTAAGGAATGTCCGGAACCATGATTTACAGGATTTAGGGGATTCGCAGGATTGTTATGGACTATTCAGTTAACCGGCAAGGTCTTCAACAGTACAATGTAAGATACACTTCAATCCTGCGAATCCCCCAAATCCTGTAAATCATGGTTCAAGACGGACACTTCATTCACTCTTAACTACAGTTCATCCCGGTTTTGCTACCAACCATGCTATATATTATATTACTTTGGCGGTTTAAGATGATCAGTATAGCCGGACATATCAAGCCGTTTGATTACACAAAAAAGGAGTGGATCATCATGATGATGATCATTCCGCCTTTTGCCGTGTGGATCAGCTATGTCATGTTTGGTATACGGTACTTCGGCAGCTTTGTGTTTTTTCTGCAGGCTACCCTTCCTGTTCTCATCCTGCTTTTTACTGTTTACCTGTTGTGCGGCATGATGGCTTCTATCTTTTTAAACCGGTTTCCCAAATACAGGAACACATTCCGCAGGATCGGCTTGAGCGTGCTTTCCTATATCCTCATCACCATTGCCGGTATTACCCTGCTATTCTGGGGCTATGATTACGCCAACTATCTTAATTACGAGATCAACCTGAAAGATTACTCGCTGGTAATGGCCGTTAGTGTGATCCTCCTTTTGCTGGCAACCAGTGCCAATGAAGGGGCTGCCTTTTACGAAAAATGGCGCGAGCTGGCCGATGAAGCGGAGCAGCTCAAAAAAGTAAACCTGCAAAGCCAGCTGGAAGGATTAAAGGGACAAGTAAACCCACACTTTCTTTTTAACAGCCTCAATTCTCTTTCTTCCCTGATTTCAGATGAGCCGGAACGGGCCGAAAAGTTTGTGGATGAGATGAGCAAGGTATACCGCTACCTGCTGCGCAACAACGAAGACGGACTGGTAACCCTGGAAGCAGAGATGCAGTTTGTCAGTTCTTATTTTCACTTGCTCAAAACCCGCTATGGCGAAAGCTTGCAGCTGGAAACCAATATAGACCCGCATTATATGCTGTGCCAGCTGCCGCCCCTCACGCTGCAAATGCTGATAGAAAATGCCGTGAAGCACAATATGATGCTCAAGGAAAGTCCGCTCAAGATCATGATCATGACCACCAACAGCCGGAAACTGATCGTATGCAACAACCTGCAGCGCAAGGTGCGCAATGTATCCAGCAACAAAGTCGGGCTGAGCAATATCATCAATAAATACCGCCTCATGAACCAGGAAGAAATTATGGTAAACGATGACGGACGTGAGTTTCTCGTTGTGATACCGCTGCTGCCCGCAAAAGAAATCACCTCCCAACCGGTAACCTGATCAGCAGTATGCAGTACGGTAAGGCTTCATGCCTTAATTTGCATTTGCTGTTTATGGCTTGTTTATACTAAAACAACAACAACTGATTATGAAAGTTCTTATTGTGGAAGATGAAGAGCTGGCAGTAAAAAAGCTGCGCAAAACCCTGGAAGGCGTCGATCCTTCGGCCGACGTGGTGGGTGTTACAGACAGCATACGCTCATCGGTCAGCTGGCTCCAAAGCAATCCTACACCTGATCTGATCCTGATGGACATTGAGCTGGCCGATGGCCAGAGCTTTGAGATTTTTGAAAAGACCGAAGTAAAAAGCTCGGTCATCTTCACCACCTCCTACGATGAATTTGCCCTGAAAGCCTTCAAGGTCAACAGCATCGACTACCTGCTGAAACCCATCCAGAGTGAAGACCTGCGGGCTGCCCTGCAGAAGTACAAGAGCATGCAGTCCATGTACGGCAACAAAGAAAGCTCTTCGGCTATGAACGTGGACAGCCTGGTAAAGGAGTTGCGTCAGAAGCTGCAGCCCAAAGAATACCGCAAGCGCTTTCTTGTAAAGCACGCGCAAAAGCTGATCAGCATTGAGGTTGACGAGATCGCGTATTTCTACAGCGATGGACGGCTCAACTTTTTCAAAACAACCGACAACCGGAAATTTATTGTGGATTATACCATGGACGAGCTGGAAGAAATGCTCGATCCTGCCAAGTATTTCCGCATCAGCCGGGCCTTTTATGTTTCAATAGAAAGTGTTGACCAGATCCATGAATATTTTGGCAACCGCCTGCTGCTGCAGGTGAAACCTGCCGTAGACAAGGAAGCCCTGGTAAGCCGGGAAAAAGTGACGGATTTTAAAAAGTGGATGGGCAAATAGGGGAGGGGCAATCAACTAGCCCAACGGCATTTCGATCTGAACAATGGTGCCCGTATTGATCTCCGACTGGATACGCAGCTTTGCCTGCAGGGAAGAGGCTTTTTTCTGCATATCGTTCAGTCCCCTGCCAAAGCTGACCGCTTCCATATCGAAGCCTTTGCCTTCATCCTGCACGCGCAACCGGAGTCTGGACTTGTGACAATCTATACCCACATCTATATACCGTGTTTGTGAATGCTTGGCTGCATTGGTGATGGCTTCTTTAAAGAGGGCATACAGCTCGTGCCGCTGGTCCATGCGCAGCTTGATTTCCTGCACGTTCTCGCCCAACTTGAAATGAATTTCAACGTCATATTTCGAATGGAGCTCCGCTGCAAAATGGTTCATTTTTTCTATTACGTGTTCCAGGCTGTCGTTTTCCGGTTTGATGCTCCAGATCATGTCGTCCATGACCTCCATCATGCGGCTGCTGTTGTCGCTGATCTGCGATACGTATTCTTTGGTTCGGGCAGGATCTGTATCAGCTTTTACCTTGGCCATCTCGCTCAGCACATTGATGGTTCCCAGCGTGGAGCCCATGTCTTTGGTAAAATTGGAAGCAATTTTATTGCGCATCCGTATGGTGGTCTTTATGCGTTGCAGGCGCAGCCAGTCCATGTAAAGGAACAAGCCCAGGGCTGCAAGGGCAAGCAGGCTTACAAACCACCAGGTACGCCAGAAAGGCGGCTTGATCCTTATTTTTACGGTGGTCACGTGCTGGCTCTCCACGCCTTCGCCTGTTTCTATCTTTACTTTGAACAGGTAATTCCGCGCCGGTAAATAGCTGTAAGAAGCCTGGTTCAGTCCATCCGCTTTTTTCCATTCCTTGTCAAGTCCTTCCAGCATGTAATAATAGCTGATCTTGTTCTTGTTCTGGTAGGTCAGTCCGGCAAACTGGATAACCAGCGAGTTTTGATCGTAAGGCAGTTCGATCCGTTTTAGCCTGAACACGGAATCCAGCGGAAGCGATTGGTCTACGAGTTTTATATCCGTGATCCGGGCGTCCGGAGGGGGAGTGGAGGCGCTTACTTTGAGCGGGTCAAATACAACCACATCCTCACCGGTGCCAAACAACAATCTTCCGTCGGGCATGTGGTAAGAAGATGCCACTACAAAGTTGTCGTTCATAAATCCATCCCTTCTGTTGTAATAGGTCAATTTTTTTCGCCAAAGATCATAACGGCATATTCCGTTCGCCATGCCCATCCAGACAATGCCCCGGTTGTCTTTTTCGATGCTGCTGATAATGTCTGAAGGAAGTCCTTCTTCCACGGTCAGGTGATCTATTACATGGGTTTTTGTATTGTAGATGTTGAGGCCTCCTGCCCCGATCAGCATCAGGGTGTCGTTGTATTCAAGCACGGAGATGCACATATTGTCGAGCAGGCGCTTGGATACGAGGCCTGTATCGCGGATATGATCAACGATGCTGTCGGTGAGCGGATCTATCTTGTAAATGCCGTCTATGTGGGTGCATACCCATATAAAACCGTTTTTGTCTTCGATCAGCTTGTTGATATTTGTATTGGGAACATGGGGGATTTTTATAAATCCCTGTTCAACGTTGCCTGCTGCCTTGGTTTTGTCCCATCTGTATACACCCCTGTTCTGCAAGCCTACCCACAGGTTGCCGCGCCGGTCTTCCAGGATCTGGCGTATGGTCCGGTTTTCAAATAAGGGCGGGTTGTAGAGGGTCAGCTGGTTGGTGAGCTGGTCCCATTTCCCTATGCCCGGTTGCATAGAAAGCCAGATCGTCCGGTTGTCTCCGGAGCGGCACATGCTCCAGACAGAATAAAAATTTTTTTCTGCGATGCCGTTGATCCGGAGCGGAACGGGGTCAAACAGGCTGTCGTACCGGAACAGGCCGTTGCTCCAGGCGCCGGTCAGCATATCGCCGTTGTTGGCATGGGCAAAAGACATAACGGCCCCGTTGCCGGTTGTGTTCCTTACCCAGTCCATGTGTTTTACCACGGTAAAAAGCTGGTGGGAAGGATTGAACAAGAACAGTCCGTTGTTGCTGGTTGATACCCAGAGATTTTGCTCCCGGTCTTCCAGGAGGTTGTTCACCACTTCATAGGCAATGCTCTGGTCGTTTACAAATCCGTTGTTGACCAGGATAAAATCCTTTTTTGCTTCATTGAACTGACCAAAAACCTGCGCCCCTCTGATCCAGACAGAACCATCTTTTTGTTCGAGCAGGTTGCGCAGCTCGTGATACTGGTTGAGCTTGGCATTGAGGGTATAATCATGCAGGATGGTTTGCCTGGTTTGCAGGTTGAAACAGGTCAGCAGGGCATTGCCATAGTTGGAGGGCCATTTTTCAAACCAGAACCGGCGCTGGCTATCAATAAAAATATGGTACACATTTGACTGTGTACCATATTGTTCAATCAGCGGTTCATGCTGGCTGTTATGGCCTGCATAGCTGAGCGTCCTGTTGGCAGGGTTAAAAACGGCGATTCCTGAGTCGCCGCCTATCCAGTATTTTTTTGTCAGCCGGTCCGGGGTGATCACATATACTTTCCAGCCTGGTGGTGCAGGCAAGACCTGACCAGCCGGGATAAATTGATGGATGCGCTCATTGTAAAGCAGGGCGGTTATTCCCTTCAGCATGTAAATGGGGGAGCCATTGAGTCCGCGAAACAGTTCCTTGTCAGCTCCGAGGTATTTTTTATCCGAGACAGACACGCGTGCTTCTTTAAAAGAAAACCCGTGCGTATCAAAAATTCCGATCCGGCCGCTGCTCAACAGCACCCACAATCTTTTTTGATTGTCGAGCAGCAGTTGTAATATGTCGTTGGAAGGCAGGGACGAGGGATTCAGGCTGCTGTGGCGGAAAGTGATAAAACGGGTTCCGTCAAAGCGTTGTAAACCATCGGAGGTAGCAACCCAGATAAATCCCTCCCCATCCTGTATGGTGCACCGTACATCATTGGCAGCCAGCCCTTCCATGGTGCTGAAATGCCTGAATGAATACTGTTTTGTTTGCTGGGCACAAACAAAGTAAACCGGTAATATGCACCACAACAGTAAAAATAAACAGCGTCCCGCCAATCTGTTTCTGGGTTTGAATTACCCAAATATAGAGATCAGTCGCCTCATTTAGACGGCCGGGGATCAATTAATCTGTAAAATGGCCTTCTGTTTAAGGGTTTCTTCAATGTGATGGGCTGCGAGAGAGGCAGGGTCGTAGTTGCTGAAATCTTCCGCCAAAAGGGCCACCTGCTCCCTGTAAATCCCGTTGCGGATCACTTCTTCTACGCCGGCCCTGATCTGCTGGGGTGCAGGCAGTTCGGTTTTCAGGTTCACGCCCAGCTTGAAATAACCGATCCGCGCGTTGATCTCGTTCTTTCCTTCGTGTACCCCGGCTACCACCATGGGCAGTCCGTTCTGGATGCTCAGCATAACACCACCATAGCCGCCATTGGTAATGTATACATCGGCATAAGGCATTACATCGGCAAAAGGAATAAAGTCTTCGATGATGATATTCGACTGCGGAAATCTTTCCCGCAGTTCTCCTGTTTGTGAACCACCGGTTGTGGCTACCACCAGGGTGTCTGTGCCCTTGAAGGCTTCCAGGGTGGGCACCACCAGTTTTTCTACATCTTTTTCAACGGTTCCTTGTGTGATCAGGACGATCTTCTCGTACCGGTTCAGCCGCTCATCAAACCAGGGTTGCTGGTTAGACAGGGCCGTATGTGGCAGCAGCGCGCCGATGAAGCGGATATTGGCGCCCATATCGCTCCTTTTGTATTCAAAGTTGGGCGTACCGCTTTGTAAAAGCAGGGTTGATTTTTTTACCAGGAAGTCAAAAACAGTTTCGTTGTTGTAAGAGATGCCATATTCTTTCATGAGTTTGGCCAATGCCTGGTTCGGTTTGCGGAACACGATCTTGTCTGACATAAAGCGCAGCAGGTTTTGTTTGATCTTGCCGCCGAATGTATAAGAAGGTGTCATGCCAAAGCCATTCGGTGCCAGGTCTTTGGATGATTCTGTGAGGGGAAATACGCCAATGGACACAACGGGTATTTTCATCAGGTCGGTCACAAAGGGCAGGCCGGTGAAAGCGCAGTCGCACACCATCAGGTCGAACTTGAATTCTTTTTGGATGTTCAGGATGTCATCGTAGTACTCCGGGCCGCGGAGGATAAAAACATTGATGATGTCGAAGGTCAGTTTGTCTATTTTGCCTTTGATGGCTTTGCGCTCCGGGAACAAGCTTTCCAGGTTGGTGCCGTTTATATCCAGGGCTTTTACAAAAGGATAATGCGGGATCTGTAATTTTTTCAGCTTGGGGGCATACAGGTTGGATGTATACCAGCGAACATCATGGCCGAGCGAAGCCAGGTAGGTGGCCAGGTTTGTGAGGGGATGGAAGTGACCATCGGCTGCAAACGTGGCGAATAAAAATTTCTTGCGCTCTCCGTTGAGAACCGGTTTGCGCGTGGTGGTGATATTGCTGTTCATGTAAATTTTTGTTTAGAAAATAAATTGATGAGGCAATATTAAGCTGCTGCAGCACGAGGCACAATCCACTCCTGTATGGGCTGGTATTTACATGGGGCCAACTGGATAAATCAGGTCATGAGCAGGAAAACAGCGAAACAGAATACCTGTGAAGGAGCGCTGCTGCCCGGGCGGGAGAAAATTTACAGTGAAAATGAGCTGTGCGGATCCAAACGGCCGAAGCGGAAGAAAAACAAAACAGGATGAAACAAGAAACAGGACGGAGAAATCGATTAATGAATGGAAGAGTCTTTTTGAGAGTTGTTGTTATGACCCAGCTTGTCTCCGTTTGCTGTACTGTCTTCAGCGGAGGATGGTTGTCCGTTGCCTTGTGTCATGGAGCGAAGAAATGAATTTACAGATGAAACTTTCATATTATAAGAGAAGGTGCCGCGAAACGATTTTTTGAAGAATTCTTCCCTTTGTGTTGCGTCTGTAGATGAAACGTTCATAACAAATAAGTTTAAACATGTAGAAACCAAAAATGTTCTACTGATTCTGCCAGATTTATTTTGCTTCTGTTATACAGTTCCTATATTTGCCACTCCTTAAACATTTGTCGTTAACAAGGGCAATTTGTTTAAGTATCTTAAAGAATCGTGCCACACGCCGATTGAATTCATATCTGGAAAATCTTACTTTCTAGATCATTGATTTCCTATCATATCTAAAAAAGCATTATGGTTTCGTTCCGGCCTGCTTTTCCATTCTGAAGAAAAAAATCCCAATTTGTGGAACAGCTGTTAAGTTTTCTGAAATGAAGTTACTCTATGCCGGGAACCGGCAAGGTTAAGTTTGTATTAACTGCCCTGTAATGGCGAGAAAGAGGGAAATAAAGGCCTTTTCAGCAAAGGCCGGAAGAGAAGCCGGTGGATGTGCAACAGGTATCAGTTACAATGACCCAAGGCATACCAGATAACCAGAAAAATCAAGATTGTGCTGAAGCAACCACCACCTAATTTTTTTGCGCCATAGCCCGCGATCAATCCTCTTAATAAATTATTCATGGTACGTATTTAACAGGCAAAATACAGAAAAAGCAAACTTGCCAAAAAGATTTATTTTGCCCTTGGGTTTCAACCGGGTACTGCTATTGCAAAGCGCCATCAGTAAGCGCTTACCGAATCGTATACAACAACCCTGTTCCACAGGTGGCTGCAGTTCTCCACAAATTTCAGGTGTATCGGATCATGCTGGTACTCTTCCTGTTCTTCTTTTGAATTAAACACCAGCAGCCATGAAAGGGAGTAAGATGTGTCGATGACGCCCCGGTTGGTATCAGCAGGCTTGCCGATGTGATGGGAAAGGATCGAGCGGATGGGCGTGAGGGAGCGCAATCCCTCCAGCAGCTGCTGGTAGTCTTCCGGGCTGTCAGGGTTTTTCAGCCAGAAATACACGTGGTGCAGAAACAGGTTTTGTGAAAGCATAAAAGGTTTTTGCAAATGTATTGGAGCAGCACAACAAGCTGGTCAAAAAAATATTTTATTTTCGCTTTCATGCTATTTTCCTCTGGTAACCACGCGTTTCCCGATTGTTTTTGTCTGGCTATGGCCTGCTTGCGCGCGCAGGTAATGTAGCAGGCTGCCCAACAGGGTCTTTACCAAAACTAAATCGACTACATATGAAACAGGTTTACCTTATCGGTCTCTTTCTGCTCCATTTCTTTGTTGTTGCCGCAAACAATTACGCCACACCGGGTACCGGTGTAAAATGGGATCTGGATGCCCTGGTTGCCAATGCAGGAGGTGATGTAACCTTTGCTGCGGGCGTGTACAATGTAAATGACACCGTATTTGTCAGTCTGAACGACACACTCTTTATGGCGACAAATGCGGTCGTGAAATTTGCTGCGAATACTTATTTGGATGTCAACGGTACACTTATTATCAACCCGCCCACGGGGGTTACCTTTACGGCGCAAGATCCTGCCAGTGGCTTTTACGGCATGCGGATCGATTCGAGCAATACCACTGTGCTGAGAAAGCTTACGTTTGAGTACGCCGTTTCCCTTCGGTTAAGTGATTGCAGTATCCCCATTGACAGCTGCATATTCCGCTACAATTCACCTACTACCACGTTTGGAAACGGAGCCATCGCGCTGTTCAGGTCCAATCCTGTTATTACCAACTGCCAGTTCCTGAACAACCAGCGGGCTGCCATACAGGGCGGTGCCAATGTGAACAACGCGCCCAAGATCGTCAACTGTCTTTTTCAGGGCAACAATACGCTGAATACAAACGTGCCCCAGATCAACCTGGGTGCTACCAGTGAGGGTACAGACACGGTCAAGATCATCGGCAACCGGATCCTGCGCGCCTCCACCAATTCCGGCGGCATTGGTTTTCTCCCTATCGGCAATGTGTATGCGCTCATTACGGGAAATGTGATCAGGAACAACCGCTATGGCATTACGCTCAATGGCGGCGCAAACATCAATGCCATGATCAGCTACAATCAGATCGACAGCAACAATACGCAAAACGATCCCAACCTGGGCGGAAGCGGCATCAGCTTTACAGGGGGAACTGCAACCAGCCAGCAGAATACCATTGTTACCGGCAACCTGATCCGCTGGAACCTGTGGGGCATCACCATCCAGGGAAGGGCAAAGCCCGACCTGGGCAATCTGTCCAACGCAGATACCAGCGATGATGGCAAGAACCGCTTTATCGACAATACGAACGCCACCACGCCAAACATAGACCTGTACAACAATACCGCAGATCCTATTTTCGCCCAAAACAATTACTGGGGAACAAACGATGTGGGCATTGTAGAAACAAAGATTTTTCACCAGCCTGATAACCGGGCGCTGGGATTTGTTAACTATCTCAATATTCTGCTGCCGCTCCGGCTGGCTTCTTTTGCCGCTGCCTCCCGCAACGGGGTGGTTGTGCTTAGCTGGGAAACTTCCCAGGAGAGAGACACCCGGCTGTTCCAGGTTGAAAGAAATGAGCACGGCCAATTCCTGCCAATTGGTACAGTTGCCGCAAGAGGAGGCTCATCAGCTTCTCAGATCTATGGATTTACAGACAGCAGCAGAACCCTGACCGACCAGCCTGTTTTGTACCGGTTAAAAATACAGGATGCCGATGGAGCGTTTTCTTATTCACCTGTTATGACCATAAGAGATGGAAAGGGGATAAAAACCGGCATTGTAAAATTGTATCCAACCCTCTCTGCAGCCGGCGAACCCTGGCATTTAGAGGTCAGGAGCGCAAAGCCGCAAACAATGCAGATCCTGGTTGCTGATGCAACCGGCCGGCAACTCATCCAGGTTTCCAAATCCCTTGCTGAAGGCATGAACTACATCACTTATCAGCCACCTGCTGCTTTACCAGTTGGCATGCTTTATATCAGCTTTAAAGGAGAAGGGATCGCGCAATCTGTTTCCCTCTTCAGGCGGCCTTGATGCAGATTCAACAGCCCTTGCATCCATTTCTTATGGATGCAAGGGCTGTTATAGAAGTGGTTATTGTACTGTCTGGTTGCCGGATCACACACTGCGTAATTTTACCTATTCCCTCCGTAGATTGTGTAATTCTATTATTAGTTGTACTTTTGGCTGTTCGGAAGTTAACTAAACAGCAACCTGCTGTATTCTTACATGAGAAGCTATTAAGTACCCTGGAGAACTGAGCGCAATATGTCAAACATTCTAATTATTGATGACGAGAAATCAATCCGCAAAACGCTGGGAGAAATCTTATCCTATGAAGGATATAAGATTGACGAAGCGATCGATGGTGAAGAAGGATTGAGAAAGTTTAAAGAAAAGACCTATGATGTTGTATTGACTGACATCAAGATGCCCAAGATGGATGGGATCGATTTCCTGGAAAAATCCAGGGAGTCAAATGCCGATGTGCCCATCATCATGATCTCAGGACATGGCACAATAGAAACCGCGGTAGAAGCCGTCAAGAAAGGCGCGTTTGACTATATTTCCAAACCCCCTGATTTAAACCGCCTGCTGATTACCATCCGCAATGCCATCGACAGAAACTCCCTGGTTACAGAAGCCAAGGTGCTGAAAAAAAGGGTGAGCAAGGTGCAGGACATGATTGGTGAATCGCCTGCCATCAGGCGCATCAAGGAAAGCATTGAAAAAGTGGCGCCCACAGACGCCCGGGTGCTGATCACCGGTGAAAACGGGGTAGGCAAGGAACTGGTTGCCCGCTGGCTTCACGAAAAAAGCAGCCGGGTCGAAAGCCAGCTGGTAGAAGTCAACTGCGCCGCCATCCCAAGCGAGCTGATAGAAAGCGAACTGTTTGGCCATGAAAAAGGATCATTTACGTCTGCCTTCAAACAACGCATCGGTAAATTTGAACAGGCAAACGGCGGAACCCTTTTTCTGGATGAAGTAGGTGATATGAGCTTGAGCGCACAGGCCAAGGTGCTGCGCGCCCTGCAGGAAGGAAAGATCACCCGTGTGGGAGCTGATAAAGATATCAACGTTGATGTGCGCGTGATCGCGGCTACCAACAAAGACCTCCTGCACGAAGTAGAGATGAAGCATTTCAGGCTCGACCTCTACCACCGCCTGAGTGTGATCCTGATACACGTGCCTTCCCTCAACGAAAGAAGGGATGACATTGACCTGTTGACCGATAAATTCCTGGAAGACATCTGCACCGACTATGGCATTGCCAAAAAGGGGATTGAGCCCGATGCACTGGAAGAGCTCAAGGCACATAACTGGACGGGTAATATCCGCGAGCTGCGCAATGTGGTGGAAAGACTGGTGATCTTTTCCGATAAAACCATTGTCCGCAACGATGTGATCAACAATTTGTTCCCTAAAAAATAAGGATGTGTTTCTGTTGAGGGATAAAGATCAGCCTTGCAGGCCCCTCTATCGCGATTCTTTGTATTTTCGTTCCTATCCAATTTAGTTCTATATGAAGCTGACTGTTTTCTTGGTGTCCTTGCTGATACCTGGTATTTGTGCGTTTGCCCAGCCCGACCGCTGGCAGCAAAAGGTGAATTATACGATGGATGTAGACATGAATGTGCAGACCAACCGCTTAACAGGCAAGCAAAAACTGGTATACACAAACAATTCTCCCGATACACTTTACAAAGCGTTTTACCATTTATACTTCAATGCTTTTCAGCCCAACAGCATGATGGATGTCCGGAGCCGCGAGCTGGGCAAGATCGTGCTGGGCAGAGACCGCCGCGGCAACGAACAGCGCGACTGGGATCCCAGGGTAAGAGACCGCATCTACAACCTCAAGCCGGATGAGATCGGGTTCCAGCGGATCGTTTCCCTAAAGATGAACGGCACCGCCCAGCCCTTTGAAGTAAAGGAAACCATTCTCCAGGTAAATCTTACCAAGCCCATCTTGCCCCATGCCAGCGTAACCTTCGACATGGATTTTGAAGCCCAGGTACCGCTGCAGATCAGGCGCAGCGGGCGCGACAACCCCGGTACCGGCGTGCGGTACTCTATGAGCCAGTGGTATCCCAAAATGTGTGAATATGATTATGAAGGCTGGCATCCTACACCCTATATAGCCCGTGAGTTTTATGGCGTATGGGGCGATTATGATGTAAAGATCACCATCGACAAAAATTATTTGCTGGGCGGCACCGGCTACCTCCAGAACCCGCAGCAGATCGGTTACGGCTATGAAACCACCGGCAGCCAGGTTGCCCGGCCTGCTGGCGACAAACTGACCTGGCATTTCCTGGCGCCCAATGTACACGATTTTATGTGGGCCGCTGACCCGGAGTACAAACACATTGTACGCACAGCACCCAACGGTACGACCATCCATGTGATCTATGATGCCGGCGAAAAAACACTCCGGCAAAGATTTGACACGATGGGTGCCCGCTTGAAGGCAAGCTACAAAAATGATTTTCAAACCTACCAAACTGCCTACGATGCTTCCTGGACACAGATCGCCGATGCAGCCGTGATCGTATTGCCTTTTATAGAAAAAACGTTTGGCCCCTACCCCTACAAACAATACTCCTTTGTACATGGAGGCGATGGCGGAATGGAATACCCGATGGCCACGCTGATCTCCGGCGCCAGCCTGGGAACGGCTTTTCATGAATGGATGCACAGCTGGTACCAGATGATGATGGGAACCAATGAAAGCCTGTATCCCTGGATGGACGAGGGCTTCACCTCCTATGCATCTACCCTCGTGATGCAGTATTACCGGCAAAAAACCAACCAGGCTGCTGCGGCAGACGATGAGGATGAAGCGCCGCGCCGCCGTCCCGTTGCCGGCGTTACACCACATGGAGCATCCTACAACGGTTATTTCAACCTGGCAAAAAGTGGCCTCGAAGAACCGCTGACCACGCATTCTGATCATTACAACACCAACTATGCGTACTCCCAGGCAGCTTACTCAAAAGGAGCTGTTTTTATGGAACAGCTAGGCTATATAACGGGGGCGCAGGTAAGGGATAAAATTCTGCTCGAGTACTATCGGCAATGGCATTTCAAGCACCCCAATGTAAACGACTTTATCCAGGTGGCGGAAAAGGTGAGCGGCATGAAGCTCGACTGGTACCGCGAATACTGGGTCAATACAACCAAGCTGATCGAATACGCTGTAGACAGCATCTGGGAAGAAGGCGGAAAGACAAAAGTGCGTTTGCTCAACAGGGGTGATCTGCCCATGCCCATCGACCTGCAAGTTACTTATAAAGACGGCTCCAAGGAACTGCACTATATTCCCCAGTACTTTATGTTTGGAGAAAAACCGGCGGAAAGCGGCGCCCCGACCCGCACGGTACACGATGCCTGGAAATGGACGCATCCTACCTATATTGTAGAGCTTCCCAAAAAACTGGACGACCTGGCCCTGGTTGAAATCGACCCGACCCAAAGGCTGGCCGATATCAACCGGGATAATAATAAAAGGGAGATCAGGTAAGTGTTATATCAAAATTTACCAGCTCAACAAACTGCCTGATCCGTTCGTCGATGTCTTGTTTGGTAATTTCTACCAGCCGCCCTGTGCCAAATTTTTCCACGCAGTAGCTGGCCATGGCAGAGCCTACGATGATGGCCGTTTTCATATTCTGAAAAGAGATGTCGCGGGTCTTGGCAATGTGTCCGATAAAGCCGCCCGCGAACGTATCACCTGCACCGGTGGGGTCAAATACATCTTCCAGCGGCAGGGCAGGCGCAAAGAAAACCTCGTTGCCATTGAATAAAAGGGCGCCGTGTTCTCCTTTTTTGATGATCAGGAATTTCGGTCCCATTTTTATAATTTCCTTGGCAGCTTTTACAAGCGAGTGTTGTCCGCTCAACTGCCGGGCTTCGCTGTCGTTTACAAGCAGCACATCTACTTTTTGCAAAACTTTCTTCAGATCGTCCATGGCGGTGTCCATCCAGAAATTCATGGTATCCATCACCACCAGCTTGGGCCGGCGTTTGATCTGTTCGATCACGCTGAGCTGCACGCTGGGAAGCAGGTTGCCCAGCATCAGGAATTCGGCATCCTGGTAGCTGTCTGGCACAACCGGCGTGAAATCAGCCAGCACATTGAGTTGTGTGTCGAGCGTATCGCGGCTGTTCATGTCGAGGTGGTATTTGCCGCTCCAGAAAAATGATTTTTCATCTTTCTTGATCTGAACGCCTTCCAGGCGAACGCCGCGGGCTGTGAGTGCATCCAGTTCTGATTGCGGAAAATCGCCTCCAACTACGGAGATCTGATAAATAGGTTTCGTAAAGTTGGAAGCGCTCCAGGCGATATAAGTGGCTGCTCCGCCAATAATCCGGTCGCTTTTTCCAAAAGGTGTTTCTATCGCATCAAAGGCCATCGAGCCAACAACAATTAAAGACATAGCAGGTAGTTTGATCCCGGCCCCCTCGGGGAATCATCTCTTTTTTTGTTTATAATTGCCCTAAGAGGGTAGGGCACCAAAGCTGCAAACCTACTGCAATTTTAATGTCGCTCCGTTTTCTGGCTGCAATTTTGCACCGGATTGCTTTTCCCTGTAGGGGCCTTTTGCTATATTTGAACTGGTATGGCCAAGATAAAAAGCAGTGAAAACAGTACAAAAAAAGAGACCATCCTGGAGGAAGCAGCCCGGCTGTTTTATAAAAAGGGGTTTAACGCTGCTTCTATGCGCGACCTGGCCGAGCGCCTGGGCGTAGAGGCTGCGAGCCTGTACAACCATATCCATTCAAAGGCCCAGATCTTAAAAGACATCTGCATGAAAGTGGCGGAAGAATTTATCGCCAACATAGAACAGGTAGAAGCTGCCGAGCAACCTGCCATCCAAAAAGTGGAAGAACTGCTGCGCTTCCATATCCGCAAGATGATCTATAAATACGAAGATGTTTATGTAAGCGACCGTGAGTGGAAACACCTGGCCGAACCTTTTTTATCTGAGTACAGGGAGCTGAGGCGCAATTACCGCAAACGGTTTGCTGCCCTGATTGAGCAAGGGGTAGAACGGCAGGAGATCAATTCTATTAACGCTTCCACCGCCGTGCTCATTATCCTGCATGCCGTCAGCGGCATCGAGTCATGGCACCGCAGCACCCAAAAAATCACGGCCGACCTGCTCGAAGAAAACATGGTCACCATCCTGGTAGAAGGGCTCAGGAAGAATTAACACCGGAACATTTGCCACCCTTTTTCGTTATACCTTTGCGTAAATGCTTTTTTTATGAAGCGACTCATTGCGGGCTTGGTCCTGGTTTTCTTTAGCTATATCCATGCGGATGCACAATGTTCTATCTGCACACGCACAGCCCAGCAGTTGGGAGAGCGGCCCGCCAAAGCCCTTAATACCGGCATTCTCTACCTGGCGGCCGCCCCGATCATGATCGCCGGCGTAATCGGTTATCGCTGGTGGAAAAATAACCAATGGCTCGACTAACTTTCTTAACCGGATACGTGGGTATTTCCCGGTAATCCTTGTCCGTTTCCGGCACCTTCTTTTTTTTATCACCCCAGATCAGCGAACGTTTTTCTTTCCACCACGCATATACTTCTGCTGCCAGCAACATAAACAGGACGGGCGCAGTACAATAAATCCACAAATACCGCCAATCGTTGGCAGCCAGTGCAGCCGCAAATGAACGGGCGGGGTTCATGCTCATGCCTGAAAAGGGAAGCTCTGCGGTGATGAACAGGGCAACGCAGCTGCCTGTTACTAAAGGACCGTACTTGTTATAACGCTTTGAACTTGTTGTGGCCAGTACCAGAAACATTGTGATAAAAGAAATAATGGCTTCTGCCACAAAAGCTGTGGCCTCACCATGTGGAGGCCGGGGCTTGTGCATGTTGTAATCAACAAGCGGATGTGAAAACAGTCCACCCGCCAGCTTGCTGAGCAGCAGCGCCGCGCAGCCGGCACCCGTAAGCTGTGCAAGAATATACAACAAAGCCACGCCGGGTTGCATCTTTTTCAGGCTCAGAAAGGCCAGGGTTACAGAAGGATTCATATGGCCCCCGGAGCGCTTGCTCAGTAGAAAAGATGCCCCCGTTATATAGGATCCCATCCCGATACCCAGTATCAATCGCCTGAGTGCCAGGTGCTGCGACAAGCTGCTTCGCATCACAGGCAGGGACGGGTGTTCCAGGAAGATCAGAAGAATTCCTGCTACAATCACAAAACCACCCAACCCTATAGCCTCCATCAGGTACGCATGAAAAGGGCTTTTCACGCCTTCCCGTTCACTCTTCTCCATGCCATACATAAAATAAAAACCAGACCAATTGTCCCGGAAAAAGGGAGTAATTCCTACATTCATAGCCCACGCAGCGCTTCTTTATGAAAACAAGTTTGCTTTTTTTATTTTTTCTGGTCACCCTTCCTGTGCTGGCACAAACAGGAGACCTGGTTTCTTATGTAAATCCCCTGATGGGTACCGCAGCCAGCACCACCCGCAGCGCACAAAAACACGGCGAGGGCACCGAACAACTGGCCAACGTGATCCCGGCCGTTGGCAGGCCATTTGGCATGATCCAGGCCACACCGCAAACCCGGACCACAGAGAAAAAATGCCTGGCCCCCTATTACTACAAAGACGATGTAACAACCGGCTACCGGATATCCCACTGGCTGAGCGGCTCCTGTACACAGGACTATGGTTCTGTAACCATCATGCCCTTAACCGGCAACCTGGTCACGGAACCGGCCCGTTATGCTTCGCCCTATGATCATGCAACAGAAATCAGCCGGCCCCATCTCTACAAAAATTATCTTACCAGATACGGACTCCAAACAAGGATCACAGCAACCCTGCGTTGTGCCATGCTGCAGTGCAAGGCAGCGCGGAGCGACAGCCTTTATTTTCTCATCATTCCCAACAGCGACAAGAACAAGGGATATGTGCACATTGACATGGCTAAAAGGGAAATTACAGGGTACAACCCGGTTTACCGGATCTACCAGGGAAGCGGCGAACCTGCAGGCTTTAGCGGCTATTTTGTGATCCGGTTCGATACGCCTTTTCTAAAATCCGGCACTTTTAGCAACAACCGGTTATTTGATAGTGCCACAGTACGAAATGCACCCGATGGGGGCGGCTTTGTTGGGATGAAAGTAGAAGGGGGAACCACCGCAACCCTGCGCATCGGCACGTCCTTTACCAGCCTGGAAGGAGCCCGGAAAAACCTGGCAGCGGAAATAGGCGAAACAGATTTTGATGAAATAGCCAGCCAAGCCCAGGCAAGCTGGAACAAAGCGCTGGCAAAGATCCAGGTAGAAACCCAACAGGAGCAGGATAAAACAATTTTTTATACTTCGCTTTACCATGCCATGCAGCATCCCCGGCTGATGAGCGATGTGGATGGAAGCTATCCGCGCTTTGCCGGAAATTACCGGAACGAACACCTGGCAGCCGGGAATTATTACGATGATTTTTCTATGTGGGATATTTACCGGGCACAGCTGCCGCTTCTTGAGATACTGGACCCGGATCTGATCAACAATTGTGTCCGTTCGCTGATCTTAAAAGGCCAGCAGGGTGGCTGGCTGCCTGTATTTCCCTGCTGGAACAGCTACACGGCTGCGATGATCGGCGACCATGCAAGTGCTTTTATTGCATCTGCCTTTAACAGGGGCATCCGTTCTTATGATGTAGAAGCAGCTTACCGCCTGATGCGGCAAAATGCTTTTCAGGTAGCTCCCCGACCGGACTACCTCAATGGAAAGGGGAGAAGGGCGCTCAGCACCTACCTGCAATACGGATATATACCGCTGGAAGATTCTGTGTGGGAAGCTTTTCACAAGCGGGAACAGGTTTCACGCACGCTGGAATATGCTTTTGATGATTATGCCTTGTCTACGGTGGCCCGCAAGTTGAACAAGCAGGCAGATTGCAATGAGCTGCTCGGACGTTCGCAGAATTACCGCCAGGTGTTTGACAGCAGTGCCAGACTGATGAATGGAAGATGGCGTGATGGCAGCTTCTACAAGCCTTTCCAGGCAGATAAAAAACTGCCGTTCATCACCGAAGGTACACCGCGGCAATACAGCTTTTATGTGCCGCAGGACATACGGGGACTGGCCGGCCTGATGGGCGGCCGGGCCATGCTGGAGCAATCACTGGACAGCCTGTTTCTGAAAAATGAGTACTGGCATGGCAACGAACCCGGCCATCATATACCATTTCTGTACAACTACACGGCTTCGCCCTACAAAACGGGGGAAAGGGTTGCTGCCATCCTGCGGGATGAGTACAGCAACGGACCGGGCGGACTCAGCGGCAACGACGATGCGGGGCAAATGAGCGCCTGGTACGTGTTTGCTGCCATCGGCCTGTATCCCGCCGATCCGGTCAGCGGCGAGTACCTCCTCACCACGCCGCTCTTTTCCCGCATGACCCTCTCACTCCCCAACGGTAAAAAACTAATCATCCGGGTAAACAAAAAAGATTCTTTATCCAATTACATCCAATCCATTTCCTGGAACGGCCACGCCTACACGAAGAATTACCTGCGGCACGAAGACCTGCTGAAGGGAGGGGAGATCATAATAAATGTCAGCAATACACCCAACAAAAACTGGGCAGGCCGGGTAGAAGACCAGCCTTCTTCACTGACGTCTGAACCATGATTGTCTTGAACCATAGTCAAGAATTCTCTTTGCAACAAAGTTGCAATCTTTATATTTGTAATAGAAAGCCTGCCGTTTTATTGTAAGTGCTGCTAGTTGAAATACAAACCGACCATACAGAAGGGGATCTCATTTTTTTTGCTGTTGCTGTTTTTTGTGGCCACAGCACCAAAGGCCTATTTCCATGACGTGCTGGCCAATCACAAGGATGGCGTAACTGTTTGTACGCATGCTTTTCCCGATCTGCCTTGCCTGCACAAAAGCCCCGTCAACTGTCATGTTGATCTGTTGGTTATAACCGCTTTTTACCTGTTCAAGGCCGGCCCTGTTATTTCTCCTCTTCAGCAGCACTTCCGTACGCTGGATTATTTTGCTGCTTCTTTTTATCTCTTCCTGCGCCATGATGTAAAAGAAAGCCGGGGCCCGCCCTGCTACGCGTAAGTTTTTGCCGATTGCATTGCCTGTTTTCTTTTCTATCATTCATCTATCCAAAATATATCATGAAGAAGTTATTGCTTTTTTCCATACTGGCATGCCTTTCCCTGCTTGTATGCGGGCAGCAGCGTACCCGTACCTTGTTATCCGGCGTTATCACAGACCAAAAATCAGGACAGCCCCTGGCAGGTGCTTCCGTCACCCTGGCAGATTCCAAACAGGGCACCACTACCGACAGCAGCGGCAACTACACCCTCCGGAACATTCCCTTTGGACATACGATCGTGGAAGCTTCTTTTGAGGGGTACAAAACCATTGTAGAGCATATAGATGTAGTGGCAGGCACCAATACCAAGAATTTTGTGCTGGTCTCTTCAGTAGTGGAGAACGAGGCCGTTATGGTAACGGCCGTGGGGGCAGCCACTTCTATCCGCAAAGCCCCTATTCCGGTTACCCGGATGAATAAAACCGAACTCCTGTCTGTTGCCTCTACCAATATCATTGATGCCATCAGCCGGCAACCCGGTGTAAGCCAGCTGACTACCGGACCAGCAGTTTCAAAACCCATTATCCGCGGATTGGGATACAACCGCCTGGTTGTGATCAACGATGGTGTGCGCCAGGAAGGGCAACAGTGGGGCGATGAGCACGGCATTGAAATCGATGAGAACAGCGTAAGCAGGATCGAGATTGTAAAAGGGCCCGCTTCGCTTATATATGGCAGTGATGCCATGGCCGGTGTGGTAAATATCATTACAACAACCCCTGCTCCGCAAAATACCATCAGGGCTAACTTGCTGGGAAGCTACGGAACCAATAACCGGCAACGATCCTTTTTTGGTAGCATCGGCGGCAACCAGCATGGGTTTAACTGGAACGCCTGGGGCGATTACGTAGGGGCCGCTGATTACAAAAACAAATACGATGGCCGTGTCTGGAATTCTAAATTCAACGAACGCAATGCCGGAGGTTATGTGGGTTACAACGGGGCCTGGGGATTCAGCCATATCATCGTCAGCAATTTCAACCAGAAACTGGGAGTTGTTGAAGGAGAGCGGAACCCCGATGGCAGCTTTGTAAAAGCCCTGCCGGGCGGCATCGACGGGCAACCTGTCCAGGCCGACTTTAACAGCATCACACCGTCGGTTCCTTTTCAGTCCATCCGTCATTTTAAAGTGATTGCCGACAACAGCTTCCGCGTGGGCACCGGCCGCCTCTCGCTCAACCTGGGCTGGCAACGCAACCAACGCCAGGAGTTTGGCAATGCAGACGATCCCGCCGAGCAAAGTCTTTATTTTGACCTCCATACATTTAATTACAACACGGCCTACCATTTCCACGACAGCAATGGCTGGACTACGTCTATCGGCATCGGCGGCATGGCACAGAACAGCCGGAACAAAGGGGTTGAAGTGCTGATACCGGAATACAACCTGTTCGACATCGGCAGTTTTGTATACACGCAAAAAACAAAGGGCAAAGCAACATTCAGCGGTGGTATCCGGTACGATCACCGTTCGCTCGATTCAAAGGAGCTCCTGGAAAACAACACCCCCAAGTTTGTCGCTTTCACAAAAAACTTCTCCAATGTATCGGGCAGTGCGGGGATGAGTTATGCCGCCGCACAGAACCTGATCTTCAAAGCCAATCTCGCACGCGGCTTCCGCTCCCCCAGCATTCCGGAACTGGCATCCAACGGGGCGCATGAAGGAACCAACCGCTATGAATACGGCGACCGCAACCTGCAATCAGAAACATCCTGGCAGGGCGATCTGGGCATGGAGATCAACTCCGATCATTTTCTCGTGAACGCAAGTGTCTTTTACAATTCTATCCACAACTTTATCTTTTACCGCAAGCTGGAAGGAAGCAGGGGAGGCGATTCGCTGGTGATGGCAGACGGCAACCTGATTCCGGCTTACCAGTTCAGCCAGCAGAGTGCCCGGTTGGCAGGATTTGAAATGCTGGTGGATTTGCATCCGCATCCATTCGACTGGCTTCACTGGCAAAACACCCTCTCGTATGTAAACGGCCGGTTTGGACAATCGATTGAAGGAACCCGGAATGTGCCCTTTATTCCTGCAACGCGCTGGATCACTGAACTGCGGGCTGAGCTGCTGCCGCAAGGTAAGAAGATGCGGAACCTTTCGCTTTATGTGGAGGCAGACAATACCTTTAGCCAGAACAAACCCTTTACGGCTTATGCAACAGAAACCGCTACAAAAGGGTATACCCTTCTCAATGCGGGGATTACAACCAATATCCGCAGTGGGAACAAAACCCTGTTCAGCATGTACCTGATTGGTAACAACCTCACGGATGTAGCATACCAGAACCACCTCAGCCGGCTTAAATACACAGATGTAAATCCGGTTACGGGGCGGCAGGGTGTGTTCAATACAGGGCGCAATGTGGTATTCAAAATAAATGTACCGCTCCAGTTTGAAACAAAATAGCGGGCAGTTTTGTACGGTTGATCCGGGATTATCTACAATTCATACAGCTATTTCACTGCCTCATTTGCGTATTGATAGATCTTTTCTAGATTTGAGCTCTCAACGCATAACCACTCTGTCTCTCAAAAAGAAAAAACCCTGTACCTCATTTAACAAGTGTCATTTTATCATTTATCAATTAAACAACCTAAACCTTCTTTAACCCCTGAACAAAACACCGTTATGAGAAAGGCTCTACTATTTGTTTGCGCGGCATGTCCCCTTATTATTGCTCTTTTTGCGACCAGCTGTAACAACAGCACCGGAATGGTCGCCGGTTCAAAATCAGTTTCACAGGATAGTCTGGTAAAACGGGGTAAATACCTGGTGAATGTGATGGGATGCCAGGATTGTCATTCCCCGAAAGTGATGGGGCCTCATGGCCCGGAACTTGATACCAGCAGATTGTTATCAGGCCATCCGGCTCAGATACCCATTGGTCCGGTTGATACCAATTCGCTGAAAGCATGGGTGCTGTTTAGTCCGGATCTGACTGCCACAGTTGGCCCCTGGGGTGTAAGCTTTTCTGCCAACCTAACTTCTTCCGCCTCCGGTGCAGGAAGCTGGACAGAAGAGCGGTTCTTTAAAGCCATCCGCGAAGGCAAGTCGAAAGGAATGGATGGAAACCGGATGCTGCTGCCCCCCATGCCCTGGCAGGAAATTGCCCAGGCATCAGACGAGGACCTGAAAGCAGTTTTTGCCTATCTGAAATCCACCAAGCCGGTTGACAATGTTGTACCTGAGCCGATCGCGCCCAACCAGCTGGCTAAAATGTCGAAGTAAGCGGCCCCGGTAAAAATTAAGCAAGTGTGATTTTCTTTGTTGCTGCTGTATAGATGCAGTACCCAAATGCTTGTACATGGACAAATTATCCTGGCCATGTGCAAGCATTTGTTTTCTTTTAGGGACGGTTGCAGGTATGTAAAGATTTATTCATACATTTAACAGGTAACACTTTGCTTATGCCTCCCTACCATGACATGCCATATGGCCCTGCGTCTGCTTATTGTTTCCCCTTGTTTGAATTTTCCCTGTATGCCCTGTTTGTCTTTTGCCTGGTGCATGCATTCAGGAAAGGTTGGAGTCATGTGTTTTACTTGCTGGGAGGATTGTTGTTCGGCCTGATCCTGGAGTACGTGAATGTGGTGTCGAACATGGGTTATGTGTATGGACAGTTTTTAGTAATGTTTGGCAAAGCCCCCCTCAACATTCCGCTGTGTATCGGTGTAGGCTGGTCCGTTATTATGTACAGTTCCCGGTTGTTTACAGATGCATTCCGTTTGCCCCTTTGGACAAGTGCTGCCCTGGATACCCTGCTTGCCATCAGCATCGACCTGAGCATGGATACAGTTGCTTACCGGTTGCATATGTGGCATTGGAACTGGGCGGGTACGGGACTGAACCCGCTCACTGCCGAGTGGTTTGGAATACCGTTTGGCAATTTCTTTGGCTGGCTGATGGTCGTCTTTTTTTATTCCAGTTTTTCACGTTTGCTGGAGCGGGCCTTTGGTGTGTGGCCGCAACAAACAGCCTGGAAAGCAGCTGCAGCGCCCCTGCTGGCAGTTATTCTTTCCCAGGCCGCTTTGTATGTGATGCTGGTATATGTAGACCAGTTCCTGTACACGTATTTAGGCATTACATCCCTTCACCGCTTTGTTGCATTCATGGTCGTGTTGCTGCTGCTTGTGGCAGCCCGGTATTACCGGATAAAAGGCGTTCAGACCCTGCAGCTTCCGGCTGTTTCCTGGCTTGTTCCTGTCTGGTTTCACCTGTTCTTTTTTACCTGGCTTTTTGCAGGTAAGTTTTATGCCGAAAGCCCCTGGCTGGTGGCAGCTGCCTGCCTGAACCTGCTCATCGGTGTTTATATCCATGCGCCGGCAATCTGGGCCAAGTCCGAAGCAGAGCTGCCTGTTACGGCGCTGCAGTAAAGCATGGAATGGATCGATCAGCGCACGTTGCCCCATCAACTAGGAAAAATCTATTTTTCTAAGAAGGGCGGCCAGCTCACGCCTGCTCTTGACGCCCAGTTTTTCTTTGATGTGCTTGCGGTGGGTTTCAACGGTACTTTCCGAGATAAATATTTTTTCAGCAATTTCCCGGTTAGAAAAATCTTCCTTCATGTATTTGGCTACCTCGGTTTCGCGGGGCGTCAATTGCTTGAGCTTTAAGTAGGCATCCATCTTTTCAGGATCGGCAGCAGGCTGTACTGCATTTGGTTGGCCGGAGGTAAAATAAGGTTTGCCCTCTAACACGCTATGCAGGGCCACCACGAGCTGGTCGCGTTCGTTTTTAGTGACATAGCCATCAAAACCGATTTTTCTGAGCTCTTTTTCCCGCGCTTCGTGTTGGGTAAACGCAACTATTTTGCAGCCGGGATATTTTCTTTTTAACAGGGGAAGGGCCCGTTCGCCATCCATGCCGGGCAGGCTCAGGTCCAGGATGATCACATCCGGGTTCTGCCGGAAATGGGCGTTCAGCACAGAGCGGGTATCATGAAACTCCCCGATAAATTCAAAATCATCGTGCGCATCAATATAGCTTCTGATCCCGTCCCTGATAAGGGGGTGGTCATCGATGATGATGAACTTATAGGTTTGCTCAGTAGTCATACCCGTTCTTGTTGTTTAACGAATTATTGCGGTACGGGATGGTGATCTCTATCAGGGTGCCATGCCCGTTTGCGGTGGTGCCGTTCTCTGCTTCTGCAGTTCCGTTGTTCTCACTTCGTTTGTGCAAGGGTGATTGGATGGATAGATTTCCATCGAGCAGCTCTACCCTCGACCGGATGTTTTTTATACCCATGCCCCCGCCGTCTCCGTCCCGGGGCGTAAACCCCACACCGTTGTCTTCCGCAATAATCGTTAATTCCCGTTTGCCAAATGAAAGAAGTAAATCTGCCTGTGTTGCGCGTGAATGCCGAAGGATATTGGTGACTAATTCCTGTACGATGCGGAAGATATTTAGTTTGACCGCCTCAGAAAAGTTAATCAATTGTTGGTTTGCGGAAAAATTTATTTGGACTCCGCTCCTTTGCTCCCGGCAGTTGGTTTTACCGCGCGTATCGGTTATCCATTTTTCAACAATATCGGCAATGGAGTTTTTCTTGATGTAATCTGGCATGGTATTGTGTGAAATATGCCTGGCTTCTACCTGTAATTTGCCCAGTTCATCAAGTATCTTTTTCAATTTCAGTTTTTGCTCTGGCAAATAATCTATGTTGCGTGTGATATCAGCAATGCCGTAATTGATGCCGGTAAGTGAATTGGAAATAGAGTCATGAATTTCTTTTGATATCAGCGCCCGTTCTTTCTCATGCGCTTCGATTACTTTTTCAAAAGTCTTTACTTTGAAGATGCTGTAGCGGTTGGCCAGCGCATAGGTAAGCAAGGCAATCTCAACAAAAATACCTCCTTGCAGCAGCCCTTCCATGTGGGAAATTGCCGGTGACAGACCCAGCTCAAGCAGCGCCAGGTTGATGATGCCTCCTGCTTTTACGAGACTGGCAATCAGGTATACTTTGGCTTCCAGGCTGCCTTTCAGTGCAAAGCGTATAACCAACACCGAAACCAGCAGCATGGCTAGCAGTATGGTACACAAAAATATGACCAGGTAAAGGTGGTTAACGGTGTATCCATACTTGTTGAGGTTGATGAAAACAGGAAAAAAGGCGGTAGCCAGCAGCACTGCCTTTATGCTGTTAACCAGATTGTTGAGCAGTTTGCTTGATTTCTTCAGCTTTAGCAGGAACTGGCAGATCTGCATGTTGAGCAGGATATTGAGCGATGCCATGCAAGGGGCCATCAGGGTATTCATAAAGGGGTAGCTTCCCCATAGATACTGGTAGCCGAGCCCGAAATAACTCATGAACCAAACAAGGGCTGTTTTAATGTAGAGGCTATAGTAGAGGTACAGATAATACCGGGAGGTAAGAAAGAACAACAGACTTAGCACCGAAACAAACAGCAGAATGCCGTAAGTAACGCCATCGAACAGATAATCCCTGAATGTGAACGAGTTAAAGTTTTTTGCCGTATACAGCTTGAGCGGAATTATACACGCGTGGCCGATCTGATCAGCAAACAGAAAATAATTTTTTTTACGGTCAGGCGGCAGCGCAGTTCGATAAATAAAGCTCTTGTGTAAAAAATTTCTTTGTTTGAACGGATAAAAATCGCCCATGCGGCCCAGCGACCTGACTTGATCGTTGCATACTTCAAAAAGCTCAACCTGATTGAGCCTTGAGTTGTCTATCTCGATTATCAGGGAATCGGCCTGGTTGGCAGGATTGGAAATGCTAAATTGGAGCCAGTAATACTGATGGGGAATACCAGCATTGAGGATGGAAGGAGCAAGCTGCTTGAACTTACCTCGATCCCATGCTGTTAAAATCTCGGATATAGTTGTGTTCTTGTTGGGTGTAGTGTAAAATGCAGTCTGATTTATTTCGGGTATCTGCTGTGCGTTAACTGATACACAACGGATTAAGCATAGAATACTACAAACGTAATATGTAAAAAATAATCTTTTTTGCATATTTAGTAGATTGAAATGTACGAATAATACTTTAATCCGATATGCACGTGTTTACGCTCCGTTACAAGCCTCCTGTTATCGGTAATTCACTGAAAGCTGCTTTGGCGATCTTCTTATTCCTGTGTGCGATTCTTTGTTTGCTGATGTTCTGGGGGTTACAGGTTTTTCACCTTCCGTTTTATATTCCGCTGGTGATATTCTGCCTTCCCTTTATTATTTTTTCAGGATACCTGCTGAGAAACTGCACGGTAGACACGCCCATGAACAACATCGCCTACTGCAGGATGAACTACCTGTTCCCCTTTCATTTCACGCGCGACCACCAGCATGCCCGAAGTGAGCAGATAGACCTGGACTCCATGAAGAAGCAGCTACAGGATGGCGATATTGTGTTGAGGCGCTACAACGATCATCTGGATGGACTTATCTTTAAGCAGAACAGTTATTTTACGCATGCAGGTATCTGTGAGCGTGTGCCCCGGGCAGGGAGGGACGAAGAAGAGCAGCAATTTGATTATTATGTATGGCATGCCACAGCCGGAGAAAACGTGCACAGGATCACGCTGGAACAATTTTGCAACTGCGATGAAGTGGCTGTGTTCAGGCTTTGTCCGGAACAATTCCCCAAAAGCAAAAAATTTAAAAAAGCAGCCAACCACTTCCGGAAACACGGACAAGGATATAAGAGCCAGTTTACCAGAACAGAGCAGGATATATATACTGCTCTGTTTGAAGAGGTTAGCTCAGGCGGGAAGATGGCGGACTTAGATCTTGACTGGGAGCTATACCGCACAACTGTTGTACAAAAAGCCCGGCAGCTGGAAGGAACCCAGTATGATAAAACAGGCAACTTTACCAATCCCAGCAAGCTTTGTTGCATTGAGTATGTTTGGCTATGTTATTTGTGTTTGTTTCCCCTGCACATCATCAGGCTCCGCAATTTCCGCTATTTCAACATGGTAGAAGTGCTGAGCCTGATACCCGATGTTTTTATAAAGAACAAATACTTTGCATGCAAGTACACAAGCCTGGAACACATCCGGGACCGGAAGGAGCTGATCCGGTTTACCAATAAGCACCGGGTCTCGTTTGCCTGGTTTATGGCCAGGATGTTTCTTTGGGAGTTTTTATTTCTATGTATGATCTTCCTGATAAATGGCTTATCCAAGGGAATATACCTGTCCTGGTTTTAACCTCTCCAATCCTTCCTCATCCCCTGCCTGCTGCAGGATGCGGTCCGGCAAATTCATCGGTTCATTCGACAGGGAAAAAGTACCATAGTGCATGGGAATCAGTTTTTTAGCGCCCGAATCCCGGAAGGCCTGCAGGGCTTCCCAGGGCGACATATGGTTGGCCCGCATAAACCAGCGCGGCAGGAAGGCCCCTATGGGAAGGATAGCCAGGTCAGGATGAAACAGCTTTTTGATGTCGCTGAAATGACTCCCGTATCCCGAGTCGCCTCCGTAATAGATCGTCTTTACCCTGCGCTCCTGATCTTCATACTTGATCACAAAACCACCCCAGAGCCGCGAATTAAAGCGGTTGAACAAGCGGGCACAGTAATGCCGGGAGGGTACAAAATAAATCCGCAGGGAGTGGGGCAGGGCGATCTCTTCATACCAGTCAAGTGCCACGGTTTGAACAGGTTGCGCTGTAAACGACCTTACCAGCTTGTCCATGCCCAATCCGGTAATCACGGTGGCGTGGGGATTGTTTTGAAGCAGGAGCCGCATGCTTCCGGGATCACAGTGATCGGCGTGGTCGTGCGAGAGCAGGATGTAATCGATCTGGGTAAAAAGATCCGGCGGTACAGGGTTCTGGCTGTGCCGGGGATAAACCGCCGTGTTGAAGAACTGCGGATCTATCAGGATGTTTGTCTGGTGTATACGCAGGAAAAAAGAAGCATGTCCCAGCCATATAAGTGTGTTGTTGACCTTTAATGCCTCTCTGCCGGTATGGTGCACAACCGGAAACCGGAAGAACCGGTTGTTGATTGCGGCGATCAGATGGCTGGGCATCCACCACAGCAGCTTCAATCCGTTCTGGTAAAAAGGAAATTCTGCGTTCATAAACCGTCCTTCTGCATCCACCGGCGTACCCTTCCAGCCTGCGGGTTTCCTGTATTTTTTATCCGGCTTGGCCGGAACATAGGCAGCCAGTTTCGACTTCTTCGGACTGAGTAACCAGGCTGCCAGCACGATCAACCCGGCTACGCCTGCTTCTATGGCCAGGTATTTTGTTGCTTTATTTTTAAACCTGTTTCGACGCATTGTATTGTTTTTAGAAGGCTGGAAGCAGAATACCCACTAGTGGGTATTGTTTATGTTGTACACTCCAGCCTAATTTTAGGCCGCAGTGCAGAAGAGGTATGACTGGTTCTATGTATCGCAACCAGGTCATTCATTGTTCATAACCATTACTAAAGTAAATCATTTTTATGTGAGCTCAAATCTTTGCTGTTGCATGCACTGAAACCACAAAAAGAATTTGCCTGTGCTCACCACTGCAATACCGAGCATTACAGGAATGAGATTGTGTTTCTTGCTACAACGGAGCGTGGAAGCCAGGGCGGTCGACGCCCCGGAACTCCATGCGTGGAACGCATACAAAAGCCGGGAAGTCAAAAGCGGATGGATATGTGGGGGGAGCACTGACCGGCTTTATTTATTGTGGTCTGAAGCAGGCTTTGATAAGAAATAACAAACAGGATATACCCCGGACATCCGCGATCCTACGCCAAAGAATAAAATAATACGAAAAACCAGCCCCGCTCTTTTCAGCATTGGCCATTAGACCTTAGATTGTGCGAACTATGAAAAGTAAGCCAGGTACTGCTTACTTGCTACAAAGTACCGGATCAATACCATTTATTATTCACGCAGTGGGCAAGAGAATCTTTCTCTTGCCCAACGCTGAACTTTTATCCTTCTCCTTTATCCCATTTTTAATTCATCGTGCTGATTGAACCACAGGCTGAAGTTGTCAACCTGGACCGGGCCCTGGTCAATTTTTAATTCATCGTGCTGATTGAACCACCCGGCATATCTCTTTCTTTTTGTCATCCCCCCAGAGCAATTGAGCGGCTTACATGCACTGCGTGCTTACGCGCCCCGGACGGAATCTATGCGGGGCAGGCTGGTTGATGATTGGCAGAGGTTTGATTCATCATGAGCTCTTATACCGAATTGAATGAAGGAGTATGGTATTGGCTCCGTGGAGATCCCGTTATGGGCTCGCAATACCCCTCTGGGCGCAAAAGCAGCGGTGCCCATACGGAATGGCAAAAAATGTGTTCATCACTTTTCCCCTGATGGTTTGGCTACAGGAATATTGATCGGCACGGGTGAGCCAAAGTTGGGCGTGCCATCGGTGTTCCACGTAAATTTTTGCATGCGGGGGCTCCGCTTGTCTCCGCAACCCTGGCCCGTCTGTGGGTTGGCGTGGTAAATGATCCAGTTCTCCTTGCCATCAGGTGATACGAAGAAACCATTGTGGCCGGGGCCATAGGCATTTGACTGGGCGTTCTTGGTAAATACCGGGGTGGTGTTTTTGGTCCAGTCAGAAAGCTTGAGCGGATCACCGCCGTCCTTGAGGGTGAGCATGCCCAGTGCGTAATCATCCGTCCAGCAGCCGGAAGCAGAGTAGACAAGAAAGACCCTTCCAGCCGGATTCTTCAGGATCTCCGGTCCTTCATTTACTTTGGGTGTTCCTCCCAGCACATAGCCATTGGTTTCCCAGTTGTATTCGGGTGATGAAAGCAGGGTGCGGCCGGCCGCCAGGGTCCAGGGATTTTGAAGCGGGGCAATATAGATGTTCTGGTTGTTGTCGATGGCAGAAGGTTGTCCGCTCCAGATCAGGTAGCGCTTGCCGTTATATTCGAACACACTTGCATCAATGGCAAAGAAATCTGCTGCGGGATCGGCCAGCTTTCCTTTATCTGTCCAGCTGCCGGAAAGCGGATCAGCAGAACTGTTTTCCAGCACAAACAATCGTTGTGTGGACAAATCGGTGACGGAAGAACCGGCCGTGTAATAGATATACCATTTGCCATCCAGCAGGTGCATTTCCGGCGCCCATATGTTCTGCGAATTGGCGCCTGTTGTTGGCTTTGTCCAGACAGTTTGGCTGTAAGCATTGCTCAGTTGCGACATCGCCGTTGTGCGCCAAAGTTTGACCCGGTCGCCGGAGGTATTTGTATAATAATAAAAACTGTCTTTTTGTACCACATAAGGGTCCGGACCACTTGCAAGAAGCGGGTTGGTAAACGTGGTGTCTTTTGTTGCAGGTGGCGGGTTCACCGTGCCACCGCCATTGTCTGATCTTTTGCAGGATAGGGTTGTAGAAAGGGCCAGCAACAGCCAGCAGGAAAAATAAATGGGGCGCATACAGGTAAGTACAGTTTGTTTAAAAGCAGGGAAGGTAAGTCCTTCCCTGTTTTGTTATTTTACCATCCCGGATTTTGTTTCAAGTTGGGATTTACGTCCAGATCAAACTGGATGATCGGCAGAAACTCATGCTTGCCCTTTACAAAATTGGCAAAGCCTGCATCACGCGATGCCAGTTGCGGGCCCAGGTCTCCCCAGCGGTACAGGTCTTCCCAGCGATGTCCTTCCCCCACCAGCTCGGTCAGCCGTTCGTGCTTAAGCTGGTTGAGAAAATCTGCCTGGTTCAATCCGGGTTTTACGGTAGAGAGTTTTGCCAGCCCGGCGCGTTGCCTCACCCTGTCTACGTACTGGTAAGCTGTGGCTGTTTGTCCCTGCGCATTGAGGGCTTCTGCATACAACAGGAGCACATCGGCATAGCGCAGGTAGCGGTAATTGTTACCAGAATGAAACACTTCTCCGTTCATCGTAGCATCATTGAGCAGCTTTCTGAAATAAACGGTATGGTTTGTTGCCACGCCTACCGGATCGCCTGATACGTTGGAGTAGTTGCGCGAAATCCAGGTAGCCCCATAGACCTGCGTGAAATTCGGGCCGCGTTCATCGGTCGAATCATAAATAAAGGAGGCAGCGAGACGCGGGTCTCTTTTGGCATCGGTGGTTTTTTCCTGCAGGAATTCCCAGACGGTCCACCGGCGTGCTTGTCCGTCGGTAAAGCCAATCGGGCGCGGCGCAAAGAAAGGAGGGATGGAGGAACCGTAGTTGAGGTTGTCTACACGCGGATCGGTATCATCGTCGTGGTTATCGGTGGGGTTGGCGGCGTTTTGAAATTCAAAAACTGACTCGCGGTTGTTTTCCGCTGTTTCAATAAAATTGCTGCGGAAATCAGTGACGAGATCATAATTTGATTTCAGGGTTCCTTCTACAATATTCTGCAGGGCTGCCTGGGCCTGGCTGTACGCCTTCTGCTGCATGTAACATTTTCCCAGCATGCCGTATGCAGCGCCTTTTGTAGCACGCCCGATGTTGGCGCTGTTATAGGTGGCCGGCAGCACAGCCGCAGCATCGGTGAAATCTTTCTCTGCCTGCGCATATACATCGGCCTGCGGAGAAGTGGGCGGGTAGTCGGTGGCCAGCGATGTATGCAGCTGAAGCGGAACATTGCCCCAGTAAGTAGCCAGGTAATAGTAGAAAAAGCCGCGCAGGAATTTGGCTTCACCCAGCAATTGCTGTTTGGTCGCATCATCCATGGTGATAGCGGGTACATTGTCAAGTACCTGGTTGGCCCTGTTGATGCCTGCATAGAGATCCTGCCATACCGTGCGCGTTTCCCACAGGTTGTAATCGTTGATGATAAACGCGTCAAAATTGTTGATCAGCGTGGGGTTCGGACTGGTGCTGAACCCTTCATCGGACCGGATGATGGTAATAAAGAACTGGTTGCGGGCCAGCCCTACGCGATGAAAAGTGCTGTAGGTGGCATTGATGCCTTTCTGGGCATCATCCCCTGTTTTCCAGAACTGCTCTGTTGTGGGAATATTGGGGTTGGTGATATTGAGCTCCCCTTTTTTACAACCTGCTGCTAACAGGCAGGCTGCGGTGCAAAAGATAAATATGTTTTTCATGCGAAGCATCTGTTTTAATTTTTAGAAATCACACATAAGACCTGCTGAAATAATCCGGCTGGGAGGCCAGTTGCCTGCGTCAAAGCCCCGGGAAATAATGCCGGTGCCTTGTACATCGGGGTCCAGTCCGGTGTATTTTGTAAAGGTCAGCAGGTTTTGTCCGCTCACATAAATGCGTGCATTGGAAAACTGCACCCGGTTCAGCAAGCTTTTGGAAAAGCTGTAGCCGATTTCCACGTTTCTGATGCGCACGTACGAACCATTCTCCAGCCAGCGGTCGGTTTGCGCCTGGTTGTTAAAAGAAACGGTCGGATCATTGGGTTGGTCAACAGCCAGCCTCGGGTCGCTGGTGTGCTGGTTGGATGTGGTCCAGGGGCTGACGTCCTTTCTGAAATTGGTGAGCTGGTATGAATCCAGGCTGCGGCGGATGTCGTTGTAAATCGTGCTGCCAAATACGCCTACCAGCTGCACATTAAATGTAAACTGTTTGTAGCTGGCGTTGAACTGTGCACCGGCCTGCAAGGTAGGCCAGGGTGAGCCTGCATACTGGCGGTCTGAGTTGTTGATCTGCCCGTCGCCGTTGGCATCTGCATAGCGGATGTCGCCGGGTTTTGCATTGGGTTGAATCACCTTGCCGGCCTTGTTGGTATACGCATTGATCTCTGCCTGGCTGTTAAAGATGCCGTCTGTTTTGATGACGTACCATTCACCGATGGCATGTCCTACCTGGGCGCGGATAAAGCTGAGGCCGTTCACTTCTAAATAATCAACCTTGGTGCCTGATGCATCTACGCCGGCATTTCCAACTGCTGTTACCCTGTTCCGGATCGTAGTCAGGTTAGCCGACACATCCCACTTGAAAGGATTGCCGTTGTTGCGGTAGGTGGCAGATAATTCAATGCCGCTGTTTTTGATAGAAGCGGCGTTGATACCAGGTGTGGCGTTGGTACCCAGGTAATAAGCCACAGGCAGGTTGGTAACAAGCACGTCTTTCGACCGGGTCTGGTATACGTCTGCGCTGATCAGCACCCTGTTGTTAAGTACACTGGCATCAAAGCCAACATTTTTCTGGACCCTTGTTTCCCAGTGCAGATCGGGATTGATGATGATGGCCTGGTATGCACCATTCTGGGGCGTCTGGCCTACACCATAGATAGCTCTGGGTGCAGTATTGATAACTGCCTGGTAATCGTAGGAGCCCAGCACATCGCTAAAGCCCAGCTTGCCATAAGAACCACGCAGCTTCAGGTCATTGATCCAGTCAACCTTAAAAAAATCTTCCCGGCTGATCCGCCAGCCTGCCGCAGCAGAAGGAAAATAGCCGGTGTGGTAGTTGGGACCAAATCGGGAGTCCTGGTCGATGCGGCCGGTGAGCGTGAGCAAGTACCGGTCGTTGTAGGTGTAATTGATCCTGCCCAGATACCCGTGCGAACGCCAGAAGACGGGGGTGGTGCCGCTGGCAGAAGGAGAGCCGGTGGCTGAGTTGATGGTCGTGAATTGGGTGCCGCCTGCATTTGTCAGGTTCAGCCGGCTGGCGGTGGTGATGTCTCTTCTTTGCTGGGTGCGCGAAAAGCCGACTACCCCATTGATAGAATGCTTGCTGAATGTTTTGTTGAAATTCAGGGTATGCTCCAGCAGGAAATTGGTGAACTTTTCCCTGTCTTCAGACACGCTGGTCTGCGGCGGCTGGTTGGCATAGCGCCAGATGCCTGTGTCGCGCAGTTCTTTGTAATAATCAAAGCTGGCTTCCACGCCTGCATTGAAGCGGTAGCTGAGCCAGTTGGTGAATTTAAAATCAGCATATACATTGCCCACCACCTTGGCGTAATTGTATGTTTGCCTGTCCAGCGATGCTACCGCCAGGTAGTTGTTTGAATAAGAAGGAACATCCGAGGTTCCCATGCCCCAGCCGGCAGGGTTGGCAGGAATGGATTTGTACTGGTTGCCCTGCACACCGATGATGGGCAACATAAGCGGCGCCTCGTAAAAAGCATTGATGCCGCCGCCCGGTCTGCTGCCATATGTATTGCTTAACACCATGTTTTCGCCAACTGTCAACCGGCCTTTTTTTGCTTCGGTGTTGATGCGCAAGCTGGCTCTTTCAAAATTGTTGGCGACCAGCACGCCCTGGTTCTTATAATAGTTGCCGGATACAAAAAAGCTGGCTGTTTGCGAGCCCCCGGAGATACCCAGGTTGTAATCCTGGTCGTGCCCCGTGCGGTAAATTTCATCCTGCCAGTTGGTGCGAAGCGTGGGGCTGGCAACCTGTGCGGCGATGCCGGTAGGCAGGGCTGTGTTGGAATTTTTGTATTGGGTCTGCACCGTTTGCAGGTACTGAGCAGCATCCATTACATCCCAGCGCTTGGGTATCTGCTGCATGCCTGCTTTGGCGGATACAGATATTTTTGCAGGACCTTCCCTTCCTTTTTTGGTCGTGATGATGATCACGCCATTGCCGGCACGAGATCCGTAAATAGCCGCAGCTGAAGCGTCTTTCAGGATTTGAATAGAAGCTACATCATCCGGGTTGATGGTGGTGTTGGCATCCGCCAGCATGCCGTCAATTACATACAGGGGATTGGTGCTTCCAAATGAGCTGGCACCCCTGATCTCAACGGTGGCATTGGCGCCCGGTGAGCCTGTATTTCTGACCGTAACGCCTGGTACCAGTCCCTGGATCTGTTCTCCTACGGAGCCGGCTGTTACCCGGCTGGCCTGCGTCATATCAACAACGCCCGTAGAGCCGGTCAGGTCTTTTTTGCGCACGGCCTGGTAGCCAATTACAACAACTTCATTGAGCGATGCATTGGCACCCTGCAGGGTAACATTCATTGTCGTGCTGTCTCTTACAGCGATTTCCTGTGAAGCAAATCCAACATAACCAAAGACCAGCGTTGCGCCCCTGTTGGCGCTGATAGAAAAGCGGCCGCTCTGGTCGGTTGTGGTTCCGTTGGCAGATCCTCTTACTTCTACTGTGGCACCGGACAGGGGTTTGTTGTCGGTGCCGGATACAACCGTGCCGGTGACTGTTTGCTGTTGTGCCGACAGCGGGTTTGTAAAAAGCAAGGCGGTCGCAAGGTAAAAGAAAAAGTAAAAGGGTTTGGACAAGTGGTTGAAAGCGCGTTCCCATCGATGTTTCATTTGCAGGCTACACTTCATGGCGATGCATTTGTGGTTATAGAAAATTGTTGTGTGCTATTTAATACGTATCCGCTGAACAGGATACACGATCCTGCCCAGAATAACCAAGCGGGCGAGGAGCAGAAGAGGGCTGAACTGTTGTAAGAAGGGTCTATCTCTGCCTGCAAGGCAGGTACATTGATGGACACCCATGCCAGCCAAGTTGCTGCATCCAAGTAACCAAGTTGTTTATTTTTTGTTGATCAAATCTGTACACACCATCCCAGTCAAACAATAGAGAGTACTCCGGCAAGTCTATGTATAAATAGAATGCTTGCCACCCCTACTAAATTAGGGAACGGCCTGAAAACAAATTTTATTTTAATCAGAAAAAAAGGGTTATTGTCCAATCTGCCGGCGGGTTGGGAGGTTTGTTACCTTTGTCTCAACCTTGATCTACAGGATTTTTGGGATTGGGGGGATTGGGACTGGTGGATAAGTATGATGGTTGATAATTATACCTCCATCATCATTTGATCATTAGCCATTAAGTTAGATGAAACATCCCTGCCCCATCAGCATTCCAATCCCCCAAATCCCAAAAATCCTGTAAATCAAGGTTCAGACAGACAAACACCATGGCAACATTCCTCGAAAAAAATTCTTATGGCAAGCATGCCATCAATCTATCCAAGATTACGCGGCATGCTGATTACCATGAGTTCAGACAGATTACCGTTGATACGCAACTGGAAGGTGATTTTGAAAGCGTGTATCTGCAGGGCGATAACCGGTCCGTACTGACTACGGATACGCAAAAAAATACGGTGTATGCCCTGGCAAAAAGCCATTTTACTGCTTCGGTGGAAGAGTTTGCATTGTATCTGGCAAATTATTTTGTAAGCCATGAAGCGCCTGTTCAGCAGGCCACGGTCGAGATCACGGAACATGGCTGGAGCAGGATGCAGCCAAAAGAAAGTTTGCACCCGCATGCATATATCAGCAAGGGCAATGAAAAGCACCGGACGAAAGTGGTGTACAAAGAAACAGGTACCAGCATCTGGTCGGGGATCAGCCAGCTGCTGATCCTGAAAACCACCGACTCTGCATTTGAAGGGTTCTTGCGCGACCGGTATACCACCCTTCCTGAAGCATCCGACAGGATACTGGCAACCGAGTGTGAGGTAAGCTGGTTGTGGAATGCAACCGGGATCGATTTTGCTTCCCTGTATGTTGATATACGCAACACCCTGCTGGAAACATTTGCCCATCACAAAAGTTTGTCGGTGCAGCAAACCCTGTATGCCATGGGAGAAGCTGTGCTGGAGAAGTTCAGGGAAGTAGAAGAAATAGAACTGGTGATGCCCAACAAACACCATATCCCTTTTAACCTGGAACAGTTTGGTATCCAAAATAATAATGAAATTTTTGTTGCTACTGACCAGCCTTATGGGTATATTACAGGTACGGTAAAAAGAAGCCCATCCCTTTAACATGATCCGGTTTATACTGAATGATACAGAACTAAGCACCGACCTGCCCGCCGGCACGACGCTGCTTGATTTTGTGCGTTACAACAGGAGACTGACCGGCACAAAGATCGGCTGCCGCGAAGGCGATTGCGGCGCCTGCTCGGTTTTAATCGGCGAGCTGATAGAGGAGCAGTTGCGTTACCGGTCCTATACCTCCTGTCTAACGCCGCTAGGCAACGTGCAGGGCAAGCACGTCGTTACCATCGAAGGCTTGAATCCTGCTACGGGGCTCAATCCGGTGCAACAAGCCATGAGCAGTTGTTCTGCCACACAGTGCGGTTTTTGTACACCCGGCTTTGTGGTATCGCTTGCACAGTTTTGTGTAAGCGGCAAGGAAGCAACCGTTCAAAATGCCATCGCTGCCATGGATGGCAATATCTGCCGCTGCACAGGGTATAAATCAATCGAAAGGGCAGCGGAAGAAATAACCGGTTTGCTCTCTGCCAGAGAGGAGCAGGATCCCTTGCAGTTTGCAGTAGGGAATAACATCCTTCCAGCTTATTTTTCTCTTATGAAAGCACGCTTGATGGCCCTGCGCGAACGGAGCAAGGAACTGCGGAAACCCAGGAGCACACAAGCCTTCCGCGTAGCAGGCGGTACCGACCTGTATGTACAGCGGCATGATGAGCTGGACCATGATGACATCCATTTTATGTTCGATGATCCAGCCCTGCGGATTATTCGCAGGCAAGGCAACCAATGCATCATGGGGCCCGCTGTTACCGCAACCGATCTGCAGGAATCTGCTGTTATCCGGGAAGCCTTTCCGCATTTCAGCAAACAGGTAAAAGCCATTTCCTCAACGCCTATCCGGAACGGGGCCACCATTGCCGGAAATTTTGTGAACGCATCTCCCATCGGCGATTTTTCTATTTTCTTTCTGGCAGCAGATGCACAGCTCCTGCTGAGCGATGGCAATCATACAAGGAGGCTGCCTTTGCGCAAACTGTACAAAGGGTATAAGCAGCTCGACTTAAAAGCGCATGAGCATATCCGTGAAATCTCATTCACCCTGCCCGGTAAAGAAACCTGCGTCAACTTTGAAAAGGTAAGCAAGCGTACCCACCTCGACATCGCCAGTGTTAACTCGGCCTTGTTTATCACCATGAATGGTGACCTGATCGCAGAAGCCGGACTGGCTGCAGGAGGCGTTGCGCCTGTGCCTCTCTGTTTGCAGCAAACAGCTGATTTTTTGGTCGGAAAGCACCTGGAAGAAACCCTGATCGGCGAAGCGATTGCGATAGCAAAAGAAGAAATCTCTCCGGTCAGCGATGCCAGGGGAACGGCAGCCTACAAAACCCTTTTACTGGGCCAGCTCATCAAAGCACATTTTATCAGCTTGTTTCCCCGGCTGGATGCAAGCAGATTGTTACACCTTGTCTGAAACAGGATCTATGCTCAACAAAGACTCTTCTACCCACACCCGCGGCGAATCTGTTTACCTGGATGATGTTCCCCTGCTCCAGGGTACCCTTTTTGGTGCCGCATTCGCTTCCTCCATTGCTCACGGTCATATTACCAGCCTCTGCCTGGATGAAGCCGGGCAGATGCCCGGTGTTGTAAAAATATTTACCTGGAAAGATATTCCGGGTGATAACCAGATCGGCGGCATTGTGCCGGATGAGCCGCTGCTGGCCAGCCATGGCGTTGATTTCTGTGGCATGCCCATCGCCTTTGTAGTGGCTGAAACAGATAGCGCTGCCCGGGCCGCCCTGAAAAAGATCCGGGTGGAGATCGACCCCCTGCCCGTGATCACTGACCCGCGTGAAGCACAGGCACGGGGAGCGCTTATCGTTCCTCCACGCCAGTTTGTACTGGGCGATACCACTACAGCCTGGAACGAATGCAGCCATGTTTTTTCCGGCAAGGCCGACACCAACGGACAGGAACATCTGTACATCGAAACGCAGGGCGCTTATGCCATCCCGCAGGAGAACGAGGGATTGAAGATTTATTCTTCTACCCAAAGTCCGCGCGCAACCCAAACTGCCTCCTGCCGCGTAACCGGTCTGCCGATGCACCAGATAGAGGTAGAGGTGACCCGCCTGGGCGGCGGGTTTGGCGGCAAGGAAGACCAGGCCAACGCATGGGCAGCCCTCTGTGCCCTCGCAGCTTTCCAATTAAAAAAGCCCATAAAATATTGCCTGCACCGCATGGAAGACATGGCCATGACCGGCAAGCGGCATCCTTATTCGGCTGATTTTAAAATCGGACTGGATGCGCAGTACAATATCCTTGCATACGAAGTGGTGTTCTATCAGAATGCAGGCGCCGCCGCCGATCTGTCGCCGGCCGTGCTGGAAAGAACCCTTTTTCATTGTACCAACACCTACTACATTCCAAACGTAAAAGCAACCGGATACAGCTGCCGCACCCATCTGCCGCCCAATACGGCGTTCCGGGGCTTTGGAGGGCCGCAGGGCATGTTTGTAATTGAATCGGCCATCGCCTGGGCAGCAGAGCAACTGGGGATAGACAAAACAATCATTCAAAAAGCCAACCTCAACAAAACAGGCGATCTGTTTCCGTACGGACAAAAAGCTGTCAGCGAAGCACAGGTTTGCTGGAACAAAACCGAGCGCTTGTATGATACAGCAAGCTGGCAGGCGGCTGTACAAACGTTTAACCGCTCCAACCTCCTGTATAAAAAGGGGCTGGCCTGGATGCCTATCTGCTTTGGTATTTCTTTTACCAATACCATGATGAACCAGGCAAGGGCGCTGGTGCACGTGTATGCCGATGGCAGTGTGAGCATCAGCACCGGCGCGGTGGAAATGGGCCAGGGCGTCAATACAAAGATGGTACAGGTGGCGGCGCAGGTGTTCTCGATCAGGCCGCAGCGCATCCGCGTGCAAAGCACCAGCACCCACCGCATTGCCAACACATCTCCCTCTGCTGCCAGTGCAACCGCCGACCTCAACGGCAAAGCCACCCTGATGGCCTGTACTGCCATCCTGGAAAGACTCCGGGAAGTGGCCGCCGATCAGTTCGGCGCAACAACCGGCAACATCCGGCTGCAGGATGAAGTGGTTTGTGTGAACGGGGAGCGAACCGATTGGAACTGGCACAAACTCGTGAGCGCTGCATTTGGAAAGCGCGTCAATTTATCGGAGCATGCCCACTATGCTACCCCGGAGATATTCTTTGACAAGACCAAAGAAAAGGGGCACCCGTTTGCCTACCATGTGTATGGCACATCTGTTACCGTGGTAACGCTCGACTGCCTGCGCGGCACCTACGAATTTGATGCGGTGAAGATCGTACACGATTTCGGAGCCAGCATGAACCCGGCTATTGACCGGGGACAGATCGAAGGCGGACTGGTACAGGGCATGGGCTGGATGACGATGGAGGAAATTGTGTATGATGCCCAGGGCCGGCTGCGGTCCAATACCTTGTCGAATTACAAAGTGCCTGATATTTATTCGGTGCCCAGGGAAATCCTGATCCATCCCTTGCAGACCGATACTGACAATGCCGCTATTTTCCGCTCCAAAGCAGTAGGAGAGCCACCCCTGATGTACGGCATCGGCGCTTTCTTTGCCATCCGCGATGCGATCCGGGCCTTCAATCCCGCAGCCCTGGTGCCTTTTGACGCTCCCCTGACACCTGAAAAAACCCTGATGGCGCTATATGGAAAAAATAAAAAGGAAGGCGCCGATAAGCTGAAAGCCAGCGCGCAGGTAAGTTTGTAAATATGGAAAGAGGACTGCATACCTGGAAATTTATCCTGCACAATCTACAGCAGGGTATCCCGGTGATGATGCTGTATGTACTGCATAGCGAAGGAAGCAGTCCGGGCCGGCAGGGATTTTTTATGGCAGTAAACGCAGAAGGCCGTATGCAGGGTTCTATTGGCGGTGGCATCATGGAATACAAATTCGTGGAGATGGCAAAGGACCAGCTCGCGCATTATGAATCACTCTCCGGTCTGCGCAAACAACATCACAACAAATCAGCACCAAAGGACCAAAGCGGCATGATCTGTTCCGGTGAGCAGACTCTATTCATGAGCCCGCTGCAACAGCATGACTGCGGGCCCGTTCAAGAGATCATAGCTTGCCTGGAAAAGGAAGAAAATGGCCTGCTGCAGCTATCACCGGCCGGACTGTTTTTCTCAGCGTACAAGGAAGAAGCTGATTTTTTCTTTGAGCAGAAATCAGAAACAGACTGGTTGTACCGGGAAAAGATCGGTTACAAAAATCACCTTCATGTGATCGGCGCGGGGCATTGCGCCCTGGCGCTCTGCAAGCTCATGCGTGAAATGGATTTTTATATCCACCTGTATGACGACAGGCCGGACCTGAATACCTTTACAGAAAATCCATTTGCCCACCGCAAAACCCTGTTAGGTCACTACAGCGAGCTGAAGGCCCTGATCCCACCGGAAAGTCAGTATGCCGTTGTGATGACGATCGGGTACAGAACCGATGACCTGGTACTTCGAACGGTCATGGACAAACGATTTGTTTACCTGGGTGTGTTGGGAAGCAAGTACAAACTGGAGCAGCTGTTTGAGCAGTACAGAAGGGAAGGCATGGAAGAAGCCCTTCTTGCGCGCATATACGCGCCCGTGGGTATGGCCATTAACAGCCAGACGCCGGAAGAAATTGCCGTAAGCATTGCCGCACAAATCATTTCCGTAAAAAATGGAGCAGACAAAAACAGCTAAGCAATATGGAACCAGGGCCGCAGCCCTGCTGCAACGCATCAGGGAGCTTTCCCTGATCACCGATGAGCCCGGGATCATCAACCGGGTATACGGCACGCCTGCATTTGTGCAAGCCGGCAGCCTGGTCTTATCCTGGATGGAGGAAGCTGGACTGGAAGCTCATATCGATCCGGTTGGCAATATCCGGGGAAGGTGGGACTGTGGCAATCCGGCCGCTAAAACCCTCCTGATCGGTTCGCATTATGATACGGTGGTTGATGCCGGCGCTTTCGACGGACCGCTTGGCATCCTGCTCGGATTGGATCTGCTGGAATTGGTCACCGGCCTGCAACAGCAGCTGCCTTTTCATATAGAACTGCTGGCTTTTTGTGATGAAGAAGGCGTGCGCTTTCATACCACTTACCTGGGCAGCAAGGCCGTCGCCGGTTTGTTTGAAACGGAATTGCTGGATAAAAGAGATGAACAAGGCATTGCGCTGCGGCAGGCTATTCAAGCGATCGGTGGCGATCCCGGTGGACTTGCACAGGCATCTGTGGCGGGCAAGGAACTGTTGGGTTACATTGAAGCCCATATTGAGCAGGGGCCTGTATTGTATGAGCGCGCCATTCCTGTGGCTGTTGTTACAGGTATTGCCGGACAGAAAAGGATCCTGCTGAGCTTTACCGGTGAAGCGGGCCATGCCGGAACGGTACCCATGCCCATGCGCCGCGATGCCTTGTGTTGCGCAGCGGCCTGTATACTGGCCATAGAAGACTTTGCCAGGCAACAGGCAGGACTGGTAGCCACTGTGGGCAAGCTCGATATCCCGCATGCAGCCAGCAATGTTATACCCGGCAAGGTAGACTGCACGCTTGACCTGCGCAGCACCGATGAGGAAGAACTGGCAGCAGCCTGGCAGTCGCTTCAAAAGGTGCTGAACGACATCTGCCGGCAACGGGCTGTTCTCTTTTCGTACAACATGGTACAATCATCTGCACCGGTTTCCTGCGATCCCCGGTTGATCCGGTTATTATCCCGTGCAATCGGGGATGCAGGTCACCAGGTCGTATCCTTGTCAAGCGGTGCCGGGCATGATGTGGTGCCCTTATCGGCTATTTGTCCGGTAGCCATGTTGTTTGTCCGCTGTTACAAAGGGATCAGCCATCATCCCCTTGAAGACGTGGAAGAAGATGATATTGCAGCAACCATCCAGGTAATGGAAGGGTTTTTAAAACAGATGGTATTCAATTACGATCAGTAAACGGTACCCTGGTATCCCATTAAAGGCGGAGAAAATCTTTTTCTTGTCACTGGAAATTTGACATGTTTTACCCGATGCTTCCTGAAAAGCAGCATCTTATTTTTGCAACTATGGAAATTTCAGCACTTACCCGCTCGGTGGTAAAAGGCAATCATGCCGTGATCAGTCCGGACGGATATATCAACAGCACCGTGCCTGGCTGGACCCATTGCACGGTGAATGTGATCATCAGTGAGGCGATGGGGGCAAAGCTTTGCCAGAACCTGATCACGCTGCAGGCAACCGGAAAGCTCAGCGGCAGAACGGCGGCTACACAGATCTTTTTTTATGTGGTGGAAGGCAGCTGCAGCGTTACCGTAGCGGATGAAACCAGGGAACTGCAAAAAGGGCATTTTGTGTATGTACCCGTTCAGCATGCATACCAGGTAGAAAGCAGGGAGGAAAATACCCGGCTGTTGGGTTTTCACAAGGTTTATGAGCCGTTGGATGGGTATGGCGTACCTGCTTATCGCTTTGGAGACGCTGCCAATATAGAAGGCCCTGCCTATCTCGGTGATCCGGCCTTGCGGCTGCAGGTGCTGCTGCCCGATGATCTTTCGTTTGACATGGCCGTAAATATCTTTACCTATGACCCCGGTGGCAATCTGCCCCTGGTGGAAACGCATATCATGGAGCATGGCCTCTTATACCTGCAGGGACAGGGCATCTATATGCTCGACCACCAATGGTACCCGGTAAAAAAAGGTGATTCTATCTGGATGGCCCCTTTTTGCCAGCAATGGTTCACGGCCATGGGGAAGGAACCGGCTGTGTACATTTATTACAAGAATGTGAACCGCTTTCCCATCCAACCATGACCCTTCAACAGCTGAATAATTTATCTATCCCTCAGCTCAGAACTGAATTGGCGAGATGCTGCGGTTCTGCTACATGGATTGAGCAGATGGTAGAAATATTTCCGGTGGCGGATGAAAAAGAACTGCTGCCGGAGGCAGAAAGGATCTGGAACAATTGTTCCGAAAATGATTGGATAGAAGCATTCAGTCACCATCCCAGGATCGGTGATGTGCAGACCCTGAAAGAAAGATTTGCCGCTACTGCGCAGTGGGCAGGAGAAGAGCAGGCTGCTGCCAGGCAAACATCCGATGCCGTGCTGCAGGCGTTGAAAGAAGGCAATGATGCTTATGCAGAAAAGTTTGGCTATATTTTCATCGTATGCGCAACGGGCAAGTCGGCCCCGGAGATGCTGCACCTGCTGCAGGCCAGGCTGCACAATACAGCGGAGGATGAGATCCGGATAGCCATGCAGGAGCAAAACAAGATCACTCAAATCCGTTTACAAAAATTACTTGCATCATGAGCCAGCTTACCACCCATGTGCTCGATACATCCAGGGGCAAACCTGCAGAAGGCATCTTAGTTATCCTGTACGCAGACGGATCCGGCAATTGGCAGGAGATGGCGAAAGGTACCACCAATGCGGATGGCCGGATCGCTGATCTCCTGCCAACAGGCATTTTGCTGGCGGCCGGGCTCTATAAAATAAAGTTTTTTACCCGGCCGTATTTTGAGCAGCTGGCCGTTGCCAGTTTCTACCCGTATGTAGAAATTGTTTTTGAGATAAGCAGCCAGGCGCATTATCATATACCGCTGTTGTTAGGCCCGTTCGGGTACACGACCTACCGGGGCTCCTGAGCAGCGGTCCGCGAGCCTCATTCTAAAAATCTTCGTATGTACGACGCTGTTATAAAAAGCAACCGGGTCATTACCGGAACACGGATAGGAGAGGCGTGGATCGCCATCAAGGACGGCGTGATAGCAGAAGTCTGGCAGGAGCTGCCTGAGGGACTTGACCAAGCAGCAACAGACCTCGGCGAGCTCGTGTTGATGGCAGGTGTTGTTGATCCGCATGTGCATATCAATGAACCTGGGCGCACGGACTGGGAAGGGTTTGATACGGCAACAAGGGCTGCGCTGGCAGGCGGTGTAACCACTTTGATCGATATGCCGCTGAATGCTGTACCGGTCACTATAACCGTTAGTGCCCTCGGGCAAAAAATCGCATGCGCCCAAAAGCAGGCGCATGTAAATATTGGTTTCTGGGGAGGCATTGTGCCCGGCAATAAGGGGGAAATTGAAGGATTGATCAAAGGGGGTGTGTGCGGCTTTAAGGCTTTTCTGACCCATTCCGGCATCGAGGAGTTTCCCAATGCAACGGAAGCTGACCTGAGAAGTGCCATGCCCCTTCTTGCCCAATGGAACCTGCCGCTGCTGGTGCACTGTGAGCTGACTGATCAGGTCACTATACCAGCAGGTGCCAATCCGGCCTCTTACCCTGTTTATCTTTCCTCCCGTCCGCACCGCTGGGAAGACAACGCGATCAAACTCATGATCCGGCTTTGTGAAGAACTGGGCTGCCGGGTGCACATTGTTCATCTGGCTTCTTCTTATTCCATTGAACGGATCAGGGTGGCCAAAGAAAAAGGGTTGCCGCTCACGGTAGAAACGGCCCAGCACTATCTATATTTTCAAGCTGAAGAGATCGCAGACGGACAAACCTCTTTTAAATGCGCTCCGCCCATCCGGGATGGGGAAAACAAGGAGCTGCTCTGGAAAGCCCTGCAGGAGGGCATCATTGATTTTGTTGCAACCGATCATTCACCGGCCTCGCCCGAAATGAAAGCGCTGCAAACCGGCAATTTCCTGACCGCCTGGGGCGGCATTTCCTCCATCCAGTTTGCCCTCCCGGCCTTGTGGACGGCCGCCCGCACACGAAACATCTCCCTTCCGCAAATCGCCGAATGGCTTTGCGAAAAGCCCGCCCTGCTTGCCGGCCTCGGCAACAGAAAAGGAAAAATACAACAAGGCTACGACGCCGACCTAATCGCCTGGAACCCGGATGCCCCTTTTGTAGTAACACCCTCACTCATCCACCACAAACACAAATTAACGCCCTATCTAAACGAAAAACTATTTGGCACAGTAGAGCAAGTATGGCTAAAAGGAGAGCCGGTCTATGCGCACCCTCAGTTTTTGCAGTTGAATGGGGGAGAGATTGTTTGAAGCTTGATTTACAGGACGGGAGAGATTAAGGGTACTTTTTGTCTGAACCAGGATTACATGGATCCACGGATTACAGGATTTTTTGGTAGAGGTGTAGTAGGCTATATTTTCTTCTTGTCATTCTGCCGGGGCGCTGCTTGGTGTTGCACTTACATGATGCTTGTGCGCCCCGTGCAGAATCTCTGCCGGGCAGGCTGCTGCGATGATTTGCCAGTGTCTTACGAAACAGGAACTGCACGCTCTACAAAGATCCTGTAAGGGCGCGGCATCACCCTGCAAGTGCAAACTGAACTGCGCCCTTACAGGATGACAAAAAAAGAAGTTGACTAATCCACCTTCAGTCACCAATCCTGTAATCCGTGGATCCGTATAATCCTGGTTCAGACAAAAAAAAGCAAAGCCCCCGGAGTACTTACTCCGGGGGCTTTGTTGAGTTTATAGATTACTATTGATGGCCAGATCTCTAGTAGAGTATG
>JADCRZ010000199.1 GCA_015069695.1 Williamsia sp. | reverse complement strand
CCCTAACTGATCCTGACCAACGGGTAAGAACAGTTGTGTTAAGGCATTTCCCTGAGCCGTAGCGGCAGCTGTATCGGTTTTCGCCTTACCTGTCGAGTCGGTTTTGTTTCCCTGCGCTAATTGTGACTCCAGACTTGAAGTGCCTGAAGAAGCTTTTGTGGCTGAACCAGCAGTTGGCGTAGTGGTTTTTAAAGCTGCCTTGCGAGCGGCTTCTTCCCGAAGCAAATAGGCACCCATGCCTTCGATGGCCGGAGCCAGTTCATTAAGGCGGTAAACTTCCGTAAATTCAAGTTTGGCAGCGCCGGTCAGCAGGCGACGAATACGGTCTGGATTATCAACACCCGGTAATTCAATCTGAATCCGACCTGAACCGGGCAGACGCTGAATGTTTGGGTTGGCTACGCCAAATTTATCGACCCGCGCCTGAATAATCTGAAAAGCCCGTGTGGTTGCATCGTTCACTTCGTTGTTCAGCAGTTTTCGCACTTCCGTGTCCGACGACTGGAAATTAATTTTACTACGGTTAGCGCTGGTCGCAAATACCGTTGCCAGTTTGGTATCTGGGGCTAATTTTTTGAACGCATCGGCAAAGAGATCAACGAAGCTTGCATTGCTCGTTTTCTGTGCTTCAAGAGCTTGTTTCAGCGCCTGATTGAATTTAGGATCGCGGTTATTGCCCGACAGGCTGCGTAGAATATCAGCGGGCGATACTTCAAGCACCACGTGCATACCGCCTTGTAGATCGAGTCCTAAACCGAGTTCGCGCTCCGTAACTTCCTGAAGAGTGCTGCCCAGATAAACAGGCTCTTTCCAGAGTGAATCAAGGTAATGCTGTTTTTTGTTACGGTCAACCTGACCCTGTTTGTTTGTCGCATAAGCCTCAGCATCGGCCTTGATACTGCGCGAGACAAACGTGAACGACAGGAAATAAATGCAAATGGCTGCAATGACACCTGTCAGAATAAGAATTCCGGTTCTGTTTTGCATGATTTATAACAGACCGACAGTCTGTTAAGGAAAGATGGATGTATTGAAAAACGTAAGTAAACAGTAGTGTAGTAGAGAACTACCGATGTGTGCCGGGTCGTGGCCCCGACACTTTGTTAGGGCGCATTAGTAGCTATATGATGCCCAAAAACGTGCTGAAAATACGAGAAATAAAAATGCGGAAGCGTAAAATACTGGAGCAAGGGAATGCTCAGCAGCAGGAAAATAATGAGCGTTGGAGCGGGTAACAAAAACGCTGTCTGACCTGATTCCCCCAGTTGAACCGCTGGCGTAACGACCGCTTCAAATTGGGTCGCGCTCAGTTGGGCATCTTCCGAATGCGAGTTCGCTGACTTGCCCGTTTTCGGCTGTTGTGCGGCAACCTTTTTAGTAGTCTGCGCCTTTTGCTGCAGTACATTGCTATAGCCCCAGGCGGCTGTATACAGCAACAGAAAAGCCAGCAGTAAGCTCGAAAGACGTTGTATGACGCGCGGTTGCTTCATAAATTTCCTTAGCGGATAACAAATTTCGCATCAATTTTGGTAGAATGCAAGTTGTTTTCGACAGGATTAACAGAATGTACAGGATTATTTACCTAAGGCAAACTATCCTGGTCAACCAAGTG
>JADCRZ010000198.1 GCA_015069695.1 Williamsia sp. | reverse complement strand
TGGGCATCGGGGAAAACATTATCTATCGCTGGAGAAGCCGCCATCACAACAGACAATTGATGCCTTTGGCAGCCGCCGGCAGTGGGACTACCGTCCTGCCAGTGGCTGTGCCACCGGACGATACGCTGGCCTTACATAAACGCATCCATGAACTGGAGATGGAACGGGATATTTTAAAAAAAGCCTTAGCCATTTTCAGCCGGCCGGCCTGAAACAAGGGTATAGTTTTATCGAGGCACAGTCAGGTCAGTATCCCTTGCAGGTGCTGTGCCGGGTACTTAAGGTCAGCCGCAGTGCTTTCTACCAGTGGAAACAACATAAAGAAGGGATAGCTGACGAAAAGAAAAATGAAGTGGAGCAAAAAGTGATCAGTATCTTTTGGGAACACCGCAGACGCTATGGCACCCGCCGGATTGCCGCCGAGATCAGGGCAACACAACCAGGCATGAAAGCCGGGGTGTCTGCCATCCGTAAGGTGATGAAGAAGTATGGATTAAAAGCCATTCAGCCCCGCAGCTTTGTTCCCAAAACAACACAGAGCCGTCATCCTTACCCGGTTAGTCCCAACCTGTTGCTGGAACGCCCTTTACCGGTGAGACCGGATCAAGTGTGGGTAGGTGATATTACTTACATTCCTTTGGCAACAGGCACGTACGGGTATCTGAGTGTATGGATGGACTTATATTCCCGAAAGATGGCGGGCTGGCACCTGGCTGACAACATGCAGGAGGAACTGGTCATTACAGCCCTGAAAAGAGCCATAGTGAACCGAAAGGTTACGAAAGGACTGATTGTTCACTCTGACCAGGGAGGCCAGTATGCCGGTAACAGGTTTAGAAAGCTGCTTTGTTCCCGACAGGTGCAGCAGAGCATGAGCCGAAGAGACAATCCGTATGACAATGCCTTTATGGAGTCTTGTTTCAGCCGCTTTAAAACCGAGCTGTTGCAAGGAGGTGCTTTTGACAACCTGGGGGATGCTTACACTGAGATCTTTGAGTATATAGAGATGTATTACAATACCATCAGAAGGCATTCCTCTCTTAGCTATGAAAGTCCTATGAACTATGAAAAGAACTATTACAGTCAGCTGGCAGTACAAGACCTGGCAAAGGCCGAGGGCAGGTGATTTCGCTTATCTACCACCTGTTTTCCCTGCCACCCCTGGTTGGTAGGAGGGAATGGCAGGAAAACAGCTTAGAGCAAAAAGAACCGGCTACCGTATCCTATTATTCACAAACCTGGAAAACAACGATTATTTTTACATCACCTAAGAGACTACACTGTCCGTCAAAAACAACACACCTCAGGAAGGTAGGATGTATTATGTATTAAGTATTATGTATGAGGGACTGAAGGATAGGGTGATTGGGGATGGGGCGAATGAAAAGACTTTCTGTTGCCGGTCATTATAGTGGCGAATTTGGGGAAGGACAACAACCGGACGATTTATATCTAATTTGTCCGATTCACTTCTTTAAAACAGAGCAAGTTTAATTGACAGTGTACTTAGCAGCATTTTATATATGCTAACACACCATCTATCTTATCTTCGCTATGCCCGAATAGAACTGTAGTAGCAGACAATCATTTGTTTGATTTATTCACAATCGTTG
>JADCRZ010000197.1 GCA_015069695.1 Williamsia sp. | reverse complement strand
GTCTCCGCCATTGAGGAGCCAGTCTTCATTTTCAGCAATGAATTCGGAACCGGCAGCCAAAAGCGCTTTTATTTTTGACCATTTGAACTTGCAAGCTTCATCGTAATTGCCGCTGCGGGCAATGAGGAGCAGTGTACTTTCACGGAAGACCATCAGGTTTACGGAAGAACCATTGTCGTCCATCGAAAGACTATGGCGAAGGCGCAAGCCTGCGCGGGAAAGGGCATTTTACGCCAAGCAGATAAAATCAGCGGATAAGTAAAACCGAACCCTTCAACATATTCCTTTTATGCAGGTCATCTGTATAGGTCAATTGCCATACATATACACCAGCCGGAAGGAGCGAGCCATTCCGCCTGCCATCCCATTTTCTCTCCCAGTCGCGGGTTTCAAACAACAATTGCCCATACCGGCTGAACACACGAAAGAGGAGCCCGGTAGCTTTGTAGGCATTCATGGGGTAGAGGTAATCATTCACACCATCACCATTGGGTGTAAAAGCAGATGGCACCGCGATAAAGCAACTGTTCACCACTTTTACAGAATGATAAGCCGTATCGCTACATCCGGCCGAATCGGCAACGGATAACACCACCGTATAGCTTGTGTGGCTGGCAGTAGCATACTGCTGTGTTAGCGGATTTTGCAATGTGCTGACAGACCCGTTTCCAAAATTCCATTGCCAGCTGGTGATGGCACCCTGGCTGGCATCTGTAAACGTGGCACTATCGGCAGGCTGACAAAGAACGTCTGCTCCGCCAATGCCCGCTTTAACAGCTACCCCATTCAGCACATTGACGTTGATAAACTCAGATGCAGAGCAACCCAGGCTATCCGTCACCTTTACCGTATATTTTGTTGACACATCAGGCGAGGCCAGCGGGTTGTATACAGAAGGGTTGGAAAGCCCTACAGCCGGCGACCACAGGTATGCCCTTCCCCTGGAAGCCTGCACGGACACCGCTTTGCCCTTGCATACCGACAGATCGGGACCTAAAGAGCCGCCGGAAAGCGCGCCGATTATGGCTACGTGAACGCTGTCTGTCCGTACACAACCACCGCGCGATTTTATCTGTACGTAATAGGTTCCGCTATCGGCGGGCGCAGCATAATAAATGTGTGCATACGATACATTGTCGTAAAAGCCATTCGGTCCTGTCCACTCATAGCCTGCGCCACCCTCCGCATTCAGCTGAAGGTTGGAGCCGGAACAGGCCGGCGAATTGCTGGTGACGGTGTAGTGCTGCGGCACATCATCTACCTGCACGGTAAGGGTATTGGTGACTACGCCGCAGTTTGCATTGCCTATCTTATCTCTTTCCGAAGCCCGCATTCTGAAGAAAAAGGTATCGGCTACGGGAAAGCTGCGGGAGTAATGCAGACCGGTGGCGCCGGGTATATCCGTCCAGGTGGCACCCTCGTCTGTGCTCTGCTGCCATTGTGTGGCCATGTCATTGTACCCCGGTGCTACGCTGGCGGTCATACTGAATATTTTGTTATACTGAAAACAGGTGGATTCAATGGATTCATTTTCGGTGGCGCCGTCGAAGACAGCCGTTGCCTGCGGACCGGCGGCCGTAAACTGGATATCATCTACCGCAAAGGCATACCCGCACGGCGTGTAGCGCGATG
>JADCRZ010000196.1 GCA_015069695.1 Williamsia sp. | reverse complement strand
TCAGTGGTATGCAGAGCTATCATGCCAGCTCTGCACACCATTAAAATGGTTGATTAAACTTATGGTGTAAGACCAGCACCTTCGCCGGCTTTCACTCCTTTGATATCGGTTCCTACACGTTGCAGATAAGCAATCAGTGCAATGATTTCACTCGTATTCTTCGCAGCGAGCTTATCTTTTTTCAATCGCTCCTGTATCGCGTCTGCCTGCGTAATTAAATCTTTATTCGCCACCTTGTCATAGCCCTTCGGGTATGGCACACCCAGTGTTATCATGGCTCTGATTTTAGCCGGTGTCGTACTCGTATCTATCCTGTTATCAAACAGCCACGGATAGTTGGGCATGATAGAGCCGGGCGACATGATGCGCGGGTCAAGCATGTGGTTGTAGTGCCAGCTATCGGGATACTTGCCACCGATGCGGGCAAGGTCGGGACCCGTGCGCTTGCTGCCCCATTGGAATGGGTGATCATACACAAACTCACCGGCTTTGCTGTACTCACCATAACGCGCCACTTCATCACGGAACGGTCGCACCATTTGGGAATGACATAAGTAACAGCCTTCGCGGATATAGATGTCGCGCCCCTGCAATTCAAGCGGTGTGTAAGGCTTTACGGCAGCGATGGTAGGCACATTGCTTTTCACAAGGAATGTCGGCACCAGTTCCAAAGCACCGCCAATAGCTACGGCTATTAAACTGAAGACAAGCATCTGCATCGGGCGTCTTTCTATCCACCTGTGCCAGTGTTGGTTGCTGTGCGTGATGATGCTCTTTGGCAACGGTGCAGCCTGCGCTTCTTCATTGGCAACAAGGCTTCCCTGTTTTACTGTTTTAATCAGGTTGTACCCCATGATGAACACACCAACGAGATAAACGGTGCCGCCCACGCTACGCATCGCATAGAAGGGTTTCAGGTATTGCAGCGTTTCCAAAAACTGGTATTTCAACTGACCTTCTTCGGTAAACGCTTTCCACATGGTGCTTTGCGTAAAGCCAGCCCAATACATCGGCAGCGTGTATAACAAAATACCTATGGTTCCTACCCAGAAATGCGTGTTTGCCAGCTTCTTTGAATACAGTTGTGTATTGAATATTTTTGGGATGATGTAGTACAACACACTAAAAGTTAAAAAGCCGTTCCAGCCTAAGGCACCGACATGCACATGCGCGATGGTCCAGTCTGTAAAATGCGAGATGGCGTTTACGCTTTTCAGGCTCAGCATGGGTCCCTCAAACGTTGCCATGCCATACGCCGTAATCGCCACCACCATGAACTTCAGAATCGGGTCTTCTCTTACTTTATCCCAGGCACCGCGCAGCGTGAACAAGCCATTCAGCATACCGCCCCAGCTGGGTGCAATGAGCATCACGCTGAATACAACGCCGAGGCTTTGCGCCCAATCGGGCAAAGCTGTATATAACAGGTGGTGCGGACCCGCCCAGATATAAATGAAGACGAGCGACCAGAAGTGAATGATGGATAAGCGATAGCTATATACCGGGCGGTTGGCAGCCTTCGGCAGGAAGTAATACATCACACCGAGATAAGGCGTGGTGAGAAAGAACGCCACCGCATTATGACCATACCACCACTGCACCAATGCATCCTGCACACCGGCATACCAGCTATAACTTTTTA
>JADCRZ010000195.1 GCA_015069695.1 Williamsia sp. | reverse complement strand
TGTTATCAAAATCGACCAGCGCGACTTCCAGCTTTGGATGGGTGATGGCAAGCGGGCGGCGCACCAGGAGGCGAACCGTGCGGAAAGAATCGTCGTTCAACAACTGTTCGGTTACTAGGTTCCCTATCATGCCGGTGGCACCGAAGACGACGGCGGTTTGCTGTTCCATGCTTTTTTTACACGAAAAAATCTGCCATTTTCTTTATAGTGAGGCGGGCGAAGAGATGAGAAGTTGTGGATGAAGGGTTGATGTGGTTGATGCTGAGACTGGTGACGGGCTGCTGTTGATACCTGTTTTCGGTGGAGGTTGTTGCGGCTTCCGGATAGGTTGAGGGTATATTTGGTACGGATTAAACCCGACTTTAGTACGGCGAAAGGTCAGTATAAGGTCGGTATAAGGTCTCTATAAGGTCAGTATAATGTCGGGAATATAATAGTTGAGAAAGAGAGTTGGTGTAGGTGGAAGTGTGAGGGTTGGTGCGAATGGCTGTAAGATAATTAATATGGTTGATGCGGCAAAAAAATAGAATAACGCATTGGTTAGAAATACCAGGTTCCGCACAAAGCTCTCGCAGAACTGGTTGGTGATAACACAATGATGAGGGTAATTGCGGAATGACGCACAGCTGTTTTGATACTACATCACCGTTTATTATTATACAATGGCTGATGAAAGACTGTGCCTGCCGTTTTATGTATAGTTTTTTGTCCGCTGCGAAGCTTCTAGAGCCCCGCAGCGGGTGGCTCTTATGCTGTTTGTTTACTTGCGGGATTTCTGTTTTCCTTTAATCTTGGCGCATACCAATAGAGAACGATGCCGGCGATGATTAATAAGAAAGAAATCAGTTCTGCCTGTGTGGGATGGAAGCCGAAAATGCTATACTTGGTGTTGACTCTTATTTTTTCGATGAGGAAACGCTCAATGCCGTTTACGAAGAGGTAGATGGCAAACAGCCGTCCGGCGATATTCACTTTTGTGCGGATGCGCCAGAGGAAGAAGCAAAGCAGCAGGCCCATCACAATTTCGTAGAGAGGCGTTGGGAACACGGGCAGGGGAAGGTAGGTGCAATAGTCGTCCCAGGTGCAATGTTGCAATGGTATGCCTTCGTGGTTGACGTTGTGCGTGTAAGTGAAGGCAAACATCCAGTCGGGCAGACCGGCAAAGGCTTTTACCGGTACGTGCTGTACGGCTCCGGTGGATGAGATATGGTCGGCATAGATGCTTTGGAAATGCTCAAGCTGCAGATTGAATTCGCCGGGCTTAGCGAGCGCTACTTTGCCATCGCCGTTGCTGATGTAGGCGCTGTTAATGATGCCCCAATCGCCATCGCCGGCTACCTGACAGCCTACTCGTCCCCAGCCATAGGCGAACATCAAGCCCGGTGCAATGGCATCGCAAAGATGGACGTAAGAGAAGCGGTGTTTTTTTGCATAGAAATAAATAGCAGTTGCTGCCACTATTAAGCCGCCATAGAAGGTAAGACCACTGCGTGAAAAGAGATTGCCGATGGGGTCTTCGATAAAGCGGTCCCAGTTTTCGAGATTATCAAAAACCTTCGCGCCGGCAAAGCCTGCAATGAAGGCAATGATGACTAAATCGCCTACTCTATCGCTTGGCCAGATTTTAAGAATGCGTTCTTCGGGCTTGGG
>JADCRZ010000194.1 GCA_015069695.1 Williamsia sp. | reverse complement strand
GCCTTATCATTCCACTCCTTATAGATATAGTCCAGGGCGTTTTTCAGAGCACCGGGTATGGAGTGATTATACTCTGGGGTAATAAAGACATAGCCGTCGAAGCTGTCAATTAGTTTCCCCCATCTACGCGTGTGCTCATGCTGGTATTGTTGCAAAGTCGGATTGTTGGGTTCATCGAGGTTGCCCAGATGGTAGTCGACCAGGTCGATGAGTTGGTACGTAGCTCCACCGTGGGAGTTAGCCGTGTCGAGTATCCAGGAAGCAAGCTTGTCACCCCGACGACCAGGGCGAGTGCTACCCAGGATAATGCCAATACGGAGCTGGGTAGAAGTTATGCTGGGTTGGTTAACAGTGTCCATACGGAAAAAGTAAGTTGGCGTTATCGTTCTTTTCACAAAGGTCCAGCGATTTCTCCGAGTAAAATAGCCAATAAAGCCGTATTACTGTTCGTATCCGGCGGAACTAGTGGGTATCTCTGATCACCAACGCAGCTTTGTAGCGTTTGGGAGTAAGGCCATACTGCCGTTTGAATAGCTGCGCAAAATGACCCAGATTGGTATAGCCAAGCTGGTGGCCTACTTCCGACACCGACCATTGAGCCAGCAAGCGTTTGGCTTGCTGTAGGCGAGCCACCTGATAGTACGCATAAGGACTGCTGCCAAACACCTGATGAAACAATTGCTTGAGCTTCGTCTGGCCCATCCCTGCCGACTGCGCCAATTGAGCCAGGCTGGGCGGGTTGTCCAGTGAGGAGAGCAGAGCTGCCCTTACCTGAAAAATGCGCGCTACATCCGTCGAATGCAACGCCCGGCTACCGTCAATCGAGCGCTGGGCCAGTTCTTGAAACAGCCAGTAGAGCAGTTCCTGCACCTTGATGCGGTAAAATAATACATTCAGTTCGTTAGCAGGGCGTAGGGTTGCTATATCCTGCAATGCAGCCTGGATTTCAGGGGTGAGCAAGGCCTCCACCAGTCGGGGTTGCTGATCGGTGAATAGTCCTAAGGGACCGGCCTGAGGGTTGCCCAGCCAGTAAGCCAACACGGCTTTTTCCACAACCAGTCCCACAAAGAAAATAAGCGTATGAGCGGGCAGGACGGTCCTGAAGGCAATGCTTGTGGAAGCGAGCTGGGCGGTCGACAAGTGACCCGCAGCGGATAGAGCGGGGTCGAAGGATTGAAACGAAACCAACAACCGTTCAGCCTGATTCTGTTCGGCAAGGCGTTCAACGACGGTTTCTTCCTGCAGGTAATAGCGATGAATGGTAAGCAGTAGTCCAGGCTCGATAGACACCAGCTTAATAAAGCCATTGCCTACGCTGGATGGCAAATGTACATAGCCATCCACCAGTTGTCCGCCTTCGGCCAAGGCCTTATCAAATAGCATTCGCAGGCCATTAGCCACTGGAATCGAACGTGCTGGCATAGAGTAAATTAATCAGGTAGAAGCTGGCTATGTATAGCTGTCGACAATATTGCCGAAATAAACGATTGTTAGTTTCCACAAATCGTTCCGCTTACCGTCATAGATACGAATAAATTCATGGCCTGGTACTGGTCGCACGGACTTAAAAACCAGTTTTTCCCTGGCCTGTGCTCCTTGCCATTGTTGGTGTGAAAAGGAAATATCACCTTTGGGGCCAACCGCAATGAAATCACT
>JADCRZ010000193.1 GCA_015069695.1 Williamsia sp. | reverse complement strand
CTGCGCTCCAACCAGACGGCCATCGTGGCCACCATCAAGAAAGCCACCAAACAAGGCGTTGCCGCTGGCCAGAACGTCGATTTTGAGGGCAGCATTGGCCTGCACGGTATTTACATCACCGACGACTTTAACTACTCGGCACCGCTGATTCTGAACGTTATTTCGGATTCGATTGGCTGGGGTGCTCAGCTGAGCAACACGCCCGATATGTGGGTCTACCAGGTCCGCAATTATTTGCTCAGTCTGGGCTATAACGTGCGCCTGCGCAACTTTTCCATTTCGGGATCGACGATGATTCAGCACGATAATGCGTTTAAAATCGGCCGCTACAATTACAACGAGCCGGGCCTGACGCTGATCTGTCTGGGCACCAACGATGCCAACACGGGGAGCGCCCTGGCGGCAGGAGCCATAACGACCTTCACCAATTCGGTGAACTCGATTATTGCCCAGGCCGATTACCTGATGCCCCAGCAACCCAAAATTTTCGTGGGACCGGCCACGCTGGGCAACGCCACCAACGAGGCCAACCTGGCTAATTTGTCGAGCATTATCAGCTCGGCCGTGGCCACCAAAAATTCGGCCTATTACAAGTACTGCCCCCGCACGGGCTTTACGGCCAATGCGACCAATTTGGGCGGTGACAATATTCACCCAACGGCCGTAGGCCACGCGCTGATTGCCGCCAACGTAAACAGCTATTTGGGTAGCTCGGCCAATGGCGTACTGAGCCTGCTGGTCTAACACGCAAAAAAGCCCCCCTCCCCTACCGACTGGCAGAGGAGGGGGGCTTTGTCTTCCCCAACCAATAAAAAGCCGCTCCGAAAGTTCGGGGCGGCTTTCCGCTTCTATCCACACCATATGAACAGGTCTTTGTTGAAAGAGCACTGTTCACCCATCCCTAGGTTACCCTAGTTCAAGATTGTAGCTAGGTCTCTTACACGGCCAAAGCGGACAAGCCTGCTATTCCGATGCCCAGCTAGGCGGCAATACAGGGACTCGAACCCCGAATGCGCGGTGGACATAACGCCCTGAACCGCTGCACTACCTTTCTTATGCTATTATTGCCGGGTCTCCCTTTGATTCGGCCGGTGTCTCACGACAGCGGGGAGTGTAAGCCGGTAGCGTCCAAGAACTGTAAACTTGGGCACTCTTATTTCGCACCGCCAAATTAATAATATTACTAACTCAACGGAAATAATTTTAGCCGTATTTCTGCTTGGTCTGCTTATCGAGCTTATGGCGCAGGTAGGCCATCGGGCCGCTTTCTTCATCGACCGGGTTACGGGCAAAGGCTTGCCCGATCAGCTGCTCGTCCTTGGCCTTCTGAATGTTGTAGCTGGCCACGGCCGCGTTATGGCTGCGGAGATCTTCCCGGTTTTTGGAAACCAGATCAATCAGCTTGACGCTTACCTTCAACAGATCAGCCGTCCAGTACTCGAACCCGTAGGCTTCACCGGGGGCATCGACGTAAAAATTGGCTCCCTTATCGAGCTTGACCAGCAGGGTAAAGACTTCCTTGGTGTCAATGCCATTGAGGCCGTCCATGATGTGCCCACCGGGTTTGATGAGTCGCAGGCGCAAATTGGTTTTAAACCAGTCGGAGCGGTCAGCCAGCGCCTTCAGCTGGTCTACCGGGTTGCGCATTTTCCACTCGAAAAAATGGCGAAACTGCGT
>JADCRZ010000192.1 GCA_015069695.1 Williamsia sp. | reverse complement strand
TTTCATCACGCTCGGATGGTGCTCTAGGGGGCAAGACCTACGCAAATGTTTTCTTGGCCCTGATCACGGACGCCATAAGCGTGCGGATTTCCGTCGAAATCAAGTTCAAGACCCGATGTTCGAGAAAAGATCTTTTCGCCAAGCCGCACGGCTTGGGTCGATCCACTCACTGAGCCAACCGTTGCCTCTGGGCAAGCGCCGAATGCCACAACGCAAAGACCAACTGTAGAAATAAACAAAAACAACAGCCACTTCGCGAACATGGACCACCTCCCGAATGCTTATTGTTTTTGCTTCTTTATGTGCTTTCCGATCGCTTCCCAGGTTGTATGTTATTAATTAAATGTAAAGAAAAATAAGAATGGCCTGCGCAGCTGTCGAATTAGATACACCTATGTTGTTCTGACCGGTGCTGAATTTATTTCATCTAAGAAAAATCTAAAAATCCCTTGAGCGATGGATCGATTATCTTCCTGCGATTAAGCTCAAAAACGCCGAGTCCATTGCTGCTGCCTGTGGGATTGGTATTCCCTTCGACGGTTTTTAGCGCCCCGCCTGCAGACTGATGTACAAAGCCGGTGTGTCCGGCTCCACCTCCGTGATCAAGAATAAAAACCATCCCCGGTTTAACAGCGGAGGGATTTGTAAGAGCATCTGATCTCGTTAAAATTCTTCTTGTCGAACTTTTTTTCACCCTATTCCAGGCGTCGAGACAACCTGCGGTACGAGGGAAAGAAGTTTGGCCGTTTCCTGCTTTATGGAAACACCAATATACGAAAGCCATGCACCAAAAAAAACCTGGAGCGTTGCCAGGTGGAAGCGTCAGTCCCGCGACTCGTTGATAGTCATCAACCATCGGGCCTCGATTCGAACCGAGCGGCTGCTCAAGTACACCTATTTGCGAGATCGCAACGCCAAGCGCGGCCGCGGCTTCGCCGGTTGGAGGCACGTTGACGACGGGAACGCCAGATCCAGGAGATGAAAAGATCGAACCCCACGTCAATGATCCAACTTCGCCGTCGGCGATCAGAGGGCGGCCGAAGGTATCTGAATTTTGTGACTGATACAGCTTCACTAAAGATTTTAGTTTCGAGTCAAACACTCCTGCCGGCGATCCGGATGGGTATCCTTTCGCAGCAAGGCCCTGAGCTATGGCGTTAATAGCAGCATCGTCGTCGGATCCGATCTTGATTACTTTGTTTGGGAATTGCAAAACGGGCATTTTCCTAATCCTTCCTCGGTAAAAGCAAAAATCCTCTCATTTTTGACACGAATTTTGTCTTCAACGAATCGGTTCCGGAAATATGCCTCGGTTATCAGATGGAATCAATATCTATGGAACGCTTCGGCGGCATTGATGCTATATTTATCTATTTTACCGATCTGTTAGAATGCTCTGCAGCTACAATTGAAGCCGAGGGCGGGCCTTGACGCTCAAGAATGTTTTAAAATTTTAGATTTGGCGCGACCTTTGAATGAACTCGCGTTGTTTTGATGCTAAGATCGCTGCATAATTTGTTTCGATCATTCGCACACTTGTTCCGCAATGCTTGCACGCGATGTTAAAAGGCGCTCCCGCCTTACTGACCCGTGAGATATACGAGTGACGGAGGGAATAGAACGTCGCGTGTGGGTCGAGCTTAGCTGCTGCCACGGCTTTTCCCATAGGCCGCTGTTGAT
>JADCRZ010000191.1 GCA_015069695.1 Williamsia sp. | reverse complement strand
TTAAAAGTTGCCGGCATCCTTACCGTTAAAGGCGGCACAGGCGCCATCGTTGAATATTTTGGCGAAGGCGCGGATAGCTTAAGCGCTACCGGCAAAGGCACCATTTGTAATATGGGTGCTGAAATTGGCGCCACCTGTTCGCTGTTTGGTTATGATGATAAAATGGCGGCGTACCTGCAAAGCACCGACCGTGCGGATATTGCAGAGATGGCAAATGGCATTAAGGAACATCTGCGTCCGGATGAAGATGTTTACAACAATCCCGAAAAATATTACGACCAGGTGATTGAAATTGACCTAAACGAATTAGAGCCGCACGTAAACGGTCCTTTCACGCCGGATTTAGCTTGGCCTATCAGCAAGTTTGCTGCGGCTGTTAAGGAGCACAACTGGCCGGAAAGGCTGGAAGTTGCCCTTATCGGCTCCTGCACCAACTCTTCTTATGAAGACATCACGCGTTCAGCATCACTTGCCAAACAAGCGGCTGATAAGCACCTGCAGGCACAGGCTGAGTTCACCATCACACCGGGCTCTGAACAGGTACGTTACACCATCGAGCGTGATGGCTTGCTAGAAACCTTTGATGAAATTGGCGGTGTGGTTTTGGCAAACGCTTGCGGACCCTGCATCGGTCAATGGGCGCGTCACATTGACGACCCGAAACGTAAAAACTCTATCATCACTTCTTTCAACAGAAACTTTGCAAAGCGTAATGATGGCTTCAGCGGCACGCACGCGTTTGTAGCGTCTCCTGAGATTGTAACTGCGTTTGCCATTGCAGGTGACTTAACCTTCAATCCATTGACCGATAAACTGAAGAATGTAAATGGTGAAGAGGTAATGCTGGACGAGCCAACCGGCTACGAACTGCCTCCAAAAGGTTTCGCAGTTGATGATCCGGGCTACCAGGCTCCCGCAGAAGATGGTAGCGGCATCGAAGTAAAAGTATCGCCTACCAGCGACCGTTTGCAGCTTCTTGAAGTGTTTCCTGCTTGGGAAGGCACTGACCTGAAAGGTTTGCGCTTGCTCATCAAAGCCAAAGGAAAATGTACCACGGACCATATCTCAATGGCGGGTCCATGGCTCAACTATCGCGGTCATTTGGATAACATTTCCAACAACCTTTTGATTGGTGCGGTTAACTATTTCAACGAGCAAACCGATACCGTTAAGAATGTATTGACCGGCGAATACGGCAGCGTTCCCGGCACACAGCGCGCTTACAAAGCAGCGGGTGTGGGTACCATCGTTGTGGGTGATGAAAACTACGGTGAAGGTTCATCACGCGAGCATGCGGCAATGGAGCCACGCCACTTGGGTGTTCGTGCGATATTGGTAAAATCATTTGCCCGCATCCACGAAACCAACCTGAAGAAGCAAGGCATGCTGGCACTTACATTCGCCAACAAAGAAGACTATGATAAAGTAATGGAAGATGATGTAATTGACATTGATGGCTTGACCAGCTTTGCGCCAGGTCAGTCATTAACTATTGTTCTTCATCATGCCGATGGAACTGAAGATAGCTTCGAAGTAAACCATACTTACAACGAACAGCAGATTGAATGGTTTAAAGCCGGTGCTGCGTTAAACATTATCAGGCAAAAGTTTACTAAAAATTAATTCAGTTAAAATTATATATGCGCTTATATAATTTATATTCTTTATTAACATACTCAAAAGGCAG
>JADCRZ010000190.1 GCA_015069695.1 Williamsia sp. | reverse complement strand
CGGTAATGCACATCCATTTTCAGCACCGGTTGTCCCCATTTATCTTTTTTATCATTAGTCAGATAAACACGGTTATCTTCGTAAGGCATACACTCTCCAAACGCATCCAGCGTGATTTTCCAGGGGCCAAACTGCGTTGCTTTCTCCTTGAAATCGGCCCCGAAGCCTGTATCGCTGTAGGCATGCGCCCAGTTCTGCCGCTCGGTATACACCTCAAAGCCATAACCTCGCTTAAACGCCTGTTTGTCCTGTCCGGGCAGGTTACGGAAACGGGGAATATAAAGCCCGGCCGGATGCCGTCCGTAGTAATATTTATCCAGATCGTGGTCGTAATCAGCGGTAGCACCGACGTGGAAATGGTGATCCATCAGATTACGGCCTAGCTGACCGCTATCGTCCAGTCCGTTCGGAAACCGCCTGGATTTGGAGTTCATCAGAATGTAGGTAGAACCCAGGGCCGATGCGTTTAGGAAGATAACGCTGGCGTGAAACTCGTGCCACTGGTGCGTTTGTTCGTCAATAACCCGAACGCCCGTCGCCCGACCGGTTTTGTCGTCATAAACAATCGAGTTAACAATGGAATGAGGCCGAACGGTCAGACGTTTGGTTCGGCGGGCTGCGGGCAAGGTAGCGGATTGCGTACTGAAGTAGGCGCCGTAGGGACACCCCCGCATGCATAGATTCCGAAACTGGCACTTGGCCCGCCCCAGCTTCATCTGTTGCTGCGTAGGGGCGGTGAGGTGAGCTGCCCGCGCCGAAATGACCTTACGATCCCCAAACTGAGCGTTTACCGATTTCCGAAGATGCTGTTCTACGCAGTTGTCGGGCAGGGCAGGCTGAAACTGGCCATCCGGCAGGTGTGGTAAGCCATCCCGGTCACCGGCAATCCCGGCAAACTTCTCGACATAATCATACCAGGGCGCCAGGTCTTTATAACGGATCGGCCAGTCTGTTGCAATACCTTCTTTTGCGTTGGCTTCAAAATCCAGATCGGAAAACCGAAAGGAATAGCGTCCCCACATCAGTGATTTACCGCCGACGTGATAACCGCGTATCCAGTCAAACGGCTTTTCTTCGACATAAGGATTGTCTAAATCATTCACGAAAAACTGGTGCGTAGCTTCCGTAATGGTAAACCCGGTCCGGTCCTGAACGGGGTACCGTTTCAGCACGTCGAGCGGTACGCCCCGATTATGGTGCGTAAACTCCCAGGGAGCCATGGTCGCTGTATGGTAATCGGTTACGTGTTCGATCATACGGCCGCGCTCAAGCAGCAGTACATTCAGGCCTTTCTCGCATAATTCCTTAGCCGACCAGCCCCCACTTATGCCTGAGCCAACAACAATGGCGTCAAATTTCTTACCGGATGGGATAATCGGCTGTTCAGTCGTTCGGGAATGGCTCATGATGATTAGGAATTAGTCGGATTAGTAGCAAAGATACAAAATTGATAAGGGATGAATAACCTACGACGTAGTGGTGTCAGGTTCTCAAACCTGACTTTGGGCGTCAGCAACTGTGTCAGGTTTGAGAACCTGACACCACAAACAACCCATTAATATTTCTCCAAAAAAATGTGGCGGTGAGCTCATCGATTCGTCTTATAGAGCGATCAAAAAATCGCTTTCATGGGTCTTCGAAACCGCACCTTACTTACTGAAGAACGCTGCTTTTTCATCACAACGACCT
>JADCRZ010000019.1 GCA_015069695.1 Williamsia sp. | reverse complement strand
CTGTACTCACTCCCGGGCTCCGGTATTTACGGGCGTTTAAAAACCCTTATAATAGGCAGGTGATAAAATCTGCCTTCCTGATTCAACAACAGCGCTTACTGAAGCACCACGTTGACCTGTTTTGTATCGCCGATCTTCACCAGGTATACACCGGCACCGGGATGTTGATCAAGGTTGATTTTTACCAGCCCGTTTACGACGTTCAATCGTTTGTTGAAGACCGTTTTACCCTGAAAATCGTAGATCCGGATTTGTGCCTGGCTGGTTTCATTGGTTCCCAGATCGATGTTCAGGACCGAATGCGCCGGATTGGGATAAACCTGTATCTGGGCTTTGCTGGTTGCTACATTCACTGCTTTGATGCCTATCACAGATTCATGGCCGTCTATGTCAACCTGGATGATGCGGTAATAATTTGTGCCCTTTGCCGGTTTAAGGTCCGTGTAAGAATACTCGGATGTTCCGTTGAATGTACCCCTGCCTGCAACAGTCGCAATGGTTACATAATCCCTGCCATTTTCACTTCTTTCAACCCGGTATTGTTTGTTGTTCAGCTCCGACGAAGTGCTCCAGCGCAGCAGCACATCACCTGTAGATCTCAAAGTGGCCTGGTAGTTCAGCAGCTTCAGGGGAAGCGGCGCATTGGTGATACAATTGGTTGCGTCTGATCCCTTGCCGGTGATCAAAGCATCTGTGCTGGCAACTAAAATCTTGTCCAATTTGGCCCCATCTTCCCTGTAGGCAATTGTTAAGGTATGGGCTCCTACCGGGAGCACAGCGTTTACAAGTTTCACCCATTGCCATCCTGTTCCATTCAGGCCGTTGACGGTGGCAAATGCGCCGTTATCAACTTTTACCCAATAGCTGTCGTCATCTGCGGTGGGACAGTTTACCCTTGCTGAAAAACTATAATTGGCTGCGCTGTCTATTGTAAACGGCAGGACGAGGGAGCCACTGGCAGCGGAAGGTGCGGTGGTCGTACTGTTTAAACCGCTTTTTACAACCACATATTTACTGTTGGAAGCGGCCGTGTCGGCAAGTATATCCCAGTCAGCACCAACAGTTGCGCATTCTGCCTCCAGCCATACTTGTTTTCCCAGCGGTTCAGGCGGTGCAGCAGGTAAAACAGGATTTCCTGTTCCCCACCACTGGTACCAGCGCTGGTAATCCAAAGTAGGAAACGGATTCACCATGATCGTATCTGTATTCACACTGGTATTGCCTGCCAGGAATTTGTCTACAAACGCCTGCATGGCCGGAACCTGAGTAGCGGGTACGGCACAATGGCCATGTCCACCGTCAATGTAAAAACCAAATCTGTCTGCTATACCGAAGGTTTTATACACTTCTTTGGTGGCCCGGGCAGAAACGTAAGCGGCTTTGTTGGACAGCCAGGTAAAATCGGTATTGCCGGTTACCAGCAAGGCCCTGGGTGCGATCATGGCCATCAGCTCATGATGATCATGCGGGAGCTTGTAAACATTGTCTCCCGAAAACAAGGCCATGCTGTCCCGGAACCACCTGTAATCCGTATTGTCTATTTTTTCCACACTGCCATTTGGCTCAATGTTGTGAGAAACCCGCCAGGCCGGAGCCCCGCCTCCGCCTGACTCCTGTGCGATGGTGAGTGCAATGCGCTCATCAAACGCGCCCGCATACAAGGCCATTTTGCCTGCATAGGAGCAGCCTGTTACGCCTATATGGCTTAAATCGATTGGCAAGCTTGCTTGCACCAGTTCCAGTCCATCAATGATGCGGCTCACTCCCCATGACCAGGCACTGTACTGCCCTGCATTTACAAAATTCTGATCCGGGTAAAGCTTGTAAAAAGGGTCTGTGGCCAGGGGACTGGGATAAGTCGTTACCTGGTTGTGACTGAAAGTGATCCTTGCAATGTTGCGACCGGTAAAGACGGCAGCAGGTACGCTACCGGAAGGACTGTTCATCCCGATCACCGCCGGAAAGGGACCGCTACCGGTTGGAAGGGCCACCTGTGAGGTAAGCGTCAGCGTTTGTCCGTTCTTGGTAACTACAACCGTGAGCACACCGCCGCTTGCACTGGGCGCAAAGGACGCAGTAATAGAATCCGGCCGGGGAGGTTTCATTCCGATCTCATAATTTTCTATTTCGGCTTTGATCTCGTTGCGCCGGCATTCCCAGTCGCTGAAATTTGTAGAGCGCCCGCTGCCGTTCGACCAGGCAAAGGGATCTGTTAAAGGCACGATGACAGGCAGCTGGCTAAAGGACGGCAGTGGTGGCGCCGTGCAGTTTGTACCCGTGTTTTCGGTTTTGTAAACAAGCGGAAGCTGGGCCAGCAATCCCTGGCAAAGCAGGCACAGCAAAAAAGCGGCAAGTGTAATTTTTGCTTTCATTTTTTTCAATTAGTCGGTTAATAATAAATGATGGTTTAAAGAGAATATCGAACAAGAGCGATGATCGAAAGAGCGCATAAGCATGAAATCACATGCACTATCCTTATCCTGGTTTTTAAAGGATAAAAGATGATGCTCCGGTTGCAATCGGTTACATCTATAGAGCAAATAAGTCTTGTGCTGCTTGGCACAACAAACATGTACTGATTGTTGGGAAAGAGACAAGAATCCTTTATCTCTGTTTAAGAGATGGGTTTGGAAATTTATCCTGCACTGTTTCTGTTACCAGCGCACAGGAAATAAGATGGCAGCGCTTACCCGGAACCGTTCCCTGGTTCAAAAGAGCATGACCAGCTTAACGCACTTACAGGCTGATACCGTGGACCTTGTACAGTAAAAAAGAGTTGATTTATAACCGGAGAAATAAACAATGAACAGCCTGCAGGCAAGCTGGTTGGAACAGTGGTAACTCTATTGTTCATAGGCATGTGAGTTTTGGCAATCATAAATAAAAGGATAGCAGAAAAGCAATAGCTAAAGGGATGCAGCTGCCTTTAACGAGTTAAATATAAGGAAGATTTTGATTATTGCAACCGATTGCAAAAAATATTCTTTTTGATATGTTTTTTGCCACCTTTTACTTTGATGTTGCAGCCCGGTTCCAGTAACCTAAACAGGTCACCATACCGGCAAACAGGATGGAAGAAAAGAAAGTAAAATTATGTGTGCTTAGCCTCACTCATTGCGCAGGCTATCGACCGGGTCGGCATTTGCTGCCCTGATAGATTGGAAGCTGATGGTAAAAAATGTAAGAAGGGAAGCTACCAGGGCGGCTAAACCAAACAGCCACCAGCTGATCCGGGTGCGGTATGCAAAATCCTGCAGCCACCGGTTCATCACCATCCATGCAACCGGCGCCGCAGCAACAAAGGCCACCAGCACCAGCTTTAAAAAATCTTTTGACAGCATCGATACAATTCCGGGCACACTGGCCCCCAGCACCTTGCGAATGCCAATTTCCTTGGTGCGCTGCTCGGCTGTAAAAGTGGCCAATCCAAATAGACCCAAACAGGCAACAAAAATGGTCAGTCCCGCAAAAATACCCAGGATGCGGCCGATCACCACTTCAGCCTTGTACGTGTCCTGAAAACGCTCATCCAGAAAAGAGTAGGAAAAAGGCCCTTCCGGACCAAAGGACGCCCATTTGTTTCCCATGCTGCCCAGCAGTCCGGCCACATCAGCGCTGCCGCATTTTACAATCATCGACCCCTCTCCTTTTCCCAGGGTCATCACCAGCGGCGAGATCAACTCATGCAGGGAGCGGAAATGAAAATCCTTTACCACACCTACTACATGATAGGTATGTACGGTTCCATCATTTTCCTTGTGCGAAATAGTATGTCCCAGTGCCTGCCTGTTCCAGCCAAACATCCGGGCCGCTGTTTCATTTACAATTACCCCGGTCGAATCGGTTGGGAACTGGGCAGAAAAATTGCGCCCGCTGGCTACTTGCATGCCCAGGGTGGGCAGGTAATTTTCATCCACCTCGTACCGGAGCGATTTAATCAGCTGGGCAGTATTGCTATCGGCAAACACAAAAAAGTTATTGTTGTTGCTGGGTCCGGCCGGTAAGTAATCTGATGCGGCAACGCTTGCAATGCGGGGATCGCGCAAAAGCTCGTTGCGGAAAGCTCCCTGGTTGGGGCCCAGCATCCAGGTATTCTGCACCACCACAACCTGTTCTTTTTCATACCCCAGCTTTTTATGCTGGATATAATAAAGTTGTCTGTACACGACGGCCGTGCCTACCATCAGGCTGATAGAAATAAAGAACTGAAACACGACAAGACCGTTGCGCAAACCTTTGTTTCCGCCGGAAGAAAACTTGCTTTTCAGCACGGCGATCGGTTTGAATGCAGATAGAAAAAAAGCCGGATAGCTGCCGGCAAACAATCCCGTCAGCAAGCCAAACAGCAACAGCTCGGCCCATACCCAGGGATGGGCAGTCAGCTGCGCCTGCAGGTCCACACCTGCCAGGTGATTGAATACAGGCAGCGCCCAGTACACCAGCGCAATAGCCAGGAGCAAAGCAACCGTGGTCAGCAGCAGCGACTCTGCCAGGAACTGTCCTACCAGCTGTCCCCGCAGGGAGCCCATCACTTTGCGGATGCCTACTTCCTTGGCCCTTTTGGAAGCCGCTGCAGTGGAAAGGTTCATAAAGTTGATGCAAGCAATCAGCAGCATAAACACAGCCACCGCGCTGAAAATATATACATAACGGATGTCACCATAAGGCTCCATGTCGCCGGTCAGACCGGCTTGCAGATGGATCGCGGCAAGGGGTTGCAGGTAAAAACCAAGCTGGTTGCCTTGCTGCCGGTACTGCGCCAGGGTAAGTCCCATGGCGCCTTCCATCTGCGGACCAATGTATTTATCCACCAGTTGCGGCAGTTTGCTTTGCAGCTGTTTGTAATTATACCCTTCCGGCAACAAGAGATAAGTATAAAAGTTCGATGACATCCAGTTGAGCGCCGTAGCTTCGGGCAAACTGGTCATGGAAGCAAACAAGCCAAAATGAAAATGACTGTTGGCAGGTACTTCGTCAATAAGTCCGGTTACTTTCAGGGAAGCGTTCTGTTCTTTTAAAAAAATAACCTTTCCAAGCGGATTCTCCTGTCCGAAATACTTTTGCGCTACGGTCCGCGTAATCACCACGCTGTTGGGCTGCTGTAAGGCCGTTTTTGTATCGCCCTGCAGGAGCGGCAGGGTAAACAGCCGGAAAAAATTGGGATCTACAAATGCAAGCTTGTCTTCGCGAAGGGTTTTCTCCTTGTAAGTAATGGCCGGTGTACCATAGCTGCGGATGCGGGTTGCATCCAGCACTTCGGGGAAATCGCGCTTCATAGCCCCGGCAACCGGGGCCATTACATTGGCTTCCCGCAGCTCGCCGCCCTGAACCGTGCCGCGGAATACCACGCGTACGATCCGGTCTGCCATTTTGTTGTAGCGGTCATAGCTAAGCTCATTCAGCACGTAGAGGGTGATCAGGAGACAGGTTGCCATCCCGATCGCCAGGCCGGATATATTGATCCCGGAAAAACCTTTGTTTCTCCAGGAAGTACGCAGGGCAATCTTTAAATAATTTCTGAACATACAGGCCTCTTTTGCGGTCAGGAAGAGGATGCCAAGAAAATGCCGGAATCTATTTCAATAACAATCAACCACTTACACGCATTATCAGTTAAATAACTGTACGGTTTCAATACAGCCGGTGTCCGTTGCAATGGGCTTTACCTCCCTTGCGCGTTAAAGAACAAGCATCCGGGGTCATCAGATAGCATGAAGGACCTCACTCCACGGTTGGCATAAATTGTGCAATCCATCATCTAAGTAGCCTGTTGTGGACCATGTGCAACATTCAATTACCACATGAGCCCTGCCAGCTATTTGAAAAGCGAAAAACGTCACCAATTTTTGTCCTCGAGCTCAGCAGTTGGTTTGTTTGAACTGACCCGCGAGCCTGCATGGGGAAAATTAGGCCAATAAATAAATATACAACAGCTGAATGTATTGGTATGAAGATGAAGTAAAGCGTCTGGAAAACGATCGTTTGACAATCGGATATGATCCTGAAACGCTTTTTTTTGGCAGCTCTTCCGTACGCTTGTGGACAAGCTTGTATGAAGATTTTAAAGAGTTGAAACCTGCCAACCTGGGGTTTGGCGGTTCAACCCTGGCAGCTTGCGTATGGTTTTTTGAGCGGATCATGCTGCCTTACCGGCCCAAAAAACTGGTTGTATATGCGGGTGACAATGACCTGGGTGATGGAAGACATCCTGAAGAGGTATTTATATTTTTCCTTCAGCTAACAGCCAAGATAGAAGCCCGCTTTGGCAACCTCCCTTGTTACTTCATATCGCTAAAACCCAGCCTGAGCCGTTGGGACATGGCAGACCAGTACATATACACAAACCGGCTGATTCAAAACACCATCCGGGAAAGCAGCAGCTGGCAATTTATTGATGTCTTTGAAAAAATGCTGAACGGGGCCGGAGAGCCGGATGGAGAGTGCTTTGTAGATGATGGCTTGCACTTGAGTGAAAAAGGGTATCAGCTGTGGAGAGAGGTGATTGGAAGCCAAATCCGGAATGATTAACCATTCCTTCATATTCCAATAGCAGACAGTATGATACTTTTATGATGAAGTAAGCCGGGATGAACAGAGAATATCACAAATGGTTCAGTGCTGGGCTACAGCGCGACATGGAGCTGCTGATCTTTGGAGACCGTGGCCGGGCTGTTTTGTTTTTTCCCACCCGCACTGCCCGGTTTTATGATTATGAGAACTGGAGAATTGTAGAGGCCCTCCGGCACCGGATTGATAACGGGGAATTACAGCTTTTTTGCGTCGACAGCATAGACATCGAAAGTTTTTACAACCAGCACATCCATCCTGCCCAACGCATCAGCCGCCACCTGCAATATGAACGGTACATCCTCGATGAAGTAATTCCCTTTATGCGCACCGAAAACAGGGGCCACGATTTGGAAGTGGCCGGATGCAGCATGGGCGCCTACCATGCCGTAAACTTTGCTTTCAGGCATCCGCACATCTTTACAAAAGTGGTAGCCATGAGCGGACGGTACGACCTCACCCATCAACTGGTCAATTTCAAAGACTTGTTTGACGGCTACCACAATGAAGACATTTACTATAACATGCCACTGCAATTTGTTGCCAACCTCGAAGATGAAACGATCCTGAATGCAGTCCGCAATACAGAAATCATCCTGGTGATCGGGGAAAACGATCCTTTCTTGTTCAGCAACCAGCAGTTAAGCCAGCTGCTTACAAACAAAAGCCTCCCCCATCAATTCTATATCTGGCAGCACGATGCACACCGGCCGCGGTACTGGAGACACATGGTTCAACTATACCTGTAATATAAAAAATCAATGAATTCCTGCACGATGAGCCGCAATGGTTGTGCTTATCTGCCTGGGTGCGTATACCGCCACCTTTATTCCAAGCCCAGCTATGATCTTGTACCCATCAACAGGATCACACCCTGTTTTCCGGGTTCACAGCAAACTTTCTTCTGTTTGTAGCTTCTTGCCCTTCCACGCGCTGCCTGCATTTTAGTTTTGGGTTTATCTGAAAGCCTAAAACAATTCAGTTATGAAAAAAATACTCTCCATGCTTTGCCTGATCACATGTTCTTTATGGGTTTTGGCACAAGCTCCCGGCGGCCCTGGCGCGGGCGGAAAACAATTCCAGGGTTCTTCCGGCAACGGCCATCTTTTTGGAAAACTGGTAGACAGCGATGGCAAGGGAATCGGGGACGCCTCCGTTCTCCTGCTGCAAAGCCGGTTCGATTCAGCCACCCAAAAAACAAAAGAAGTCCTGCTGAAAGGCAGCACCAGTCAATCCAACGGCGATTTTACCTTTGAAGACCTGCCCGTTCGGGGCGCCTTGACACTAAAGGTTTCAGCCACGGGATTTAGTCCGTATGAACAGGAGATCAGCTTTTTCAAGCCGGTTGGCACGCGCCCTGCAGCAGGAAGCACCGGAGCACCCAAAGCTGCACCATCCGGCGGCTTTGAAAAAGACCTGGGAAAAATTCAATTAAAAACAGATGTGCAGATGATGCAGGGCGTAACCGTAACAGCCAAAAGCGGTGCCCTGAAAATGGACATTGACAAAAAAGTATTCAATGTAGACAAGAACATCGTCAGCACAGGAGGGACAGCGGTAGACATTATGAAAAATGTTCCCTCTGTAAATGTTGACCTGGATGGAAACGTGTCCTTGCGCAATGCGTCTCCCCAGATCTTTGTAGACGGACGTCCTACCATTCTGACCCTCGACCAGATACCGGCTGATGCGATTGAAAGTGTGGAAATCATTACCAACCCGTCTGCCAAGTACGATGCTTCGGGTGGCGGTGCAGGTATCCTCAATATTGTCCTGAAGAAAAACCGCAAAACCGGCTACAACGGCAACCTGCGGGCCGGCGTAGACCGGTTGGGTGCCGTTAATACCGGTGCGGACGTCAATGTGCGCGAAGGCAAGATCAATGCATTTGCCAGCGTGAATTACAACCAGCGCAAATCAAATACTGTAGGCACAGTGGACCGCCTGAACTTGCTGGAAACACCGCAAACCAGCATCAGCCAGGACAATACAGACAAATCAACCGGCCGTTTTATTTTTGCCCGTGCCGGCCTGGATTATTTTATCACCAACCGCACCACCCTTTCCCTGACTGGCTTCAAGGCCAGCGGCAAGTCGAGTCCGTATGAAGCGATCAGCATCGCCACCGACAGCCTGTTTAACAGCGGCATCACCAGCAGCTTCAGCCAGCGCCTTTCTACCGGCGCCCGTGATTTTAGCGGCAATGGATTGACATTTGGTTCCAAAACCCTTTTCCCCAAAGCCGGCAGGGAACTGACCGCCGACATCAACTACTTCAGCGGCAGCAATGAAACAAATACGCTGTATACAACGAACCGGTATCTCAACGGAGCAGGAAGTGCGATTGCCGGAACAACGTTGCAGAAGATACTGGGCTCGGGTTCTGATTACAACCTGGTGCTGCAAACAGATTATGTTGATCCGCTCTCAAGCAATGTAAAGCTGGAAACAGGTATAAGAGCAGCTATCCGTGGCCGTGAGAACTACAACAGCAACTATACTTTCGACAACAGCCTTGGCAGCTACAAACTTATCCCCTCAGCCACCAACAACTATAAAAATACCGACAACGTGTATGCAGCTTATGCCAGCATTACAAGCAGCATCAAAAACTTTGGGTACAAGATCGGACTGCGTGCAGAAAGTTCAGATTATACAGGAACGCTCACCGGCACCGGTGAAACATTCAGCAACAAATATCCTGTCAGCCTGTTCCCTTCGCTGTTTGTTAGCCAGAAGCTGGATGCCACACAGGAAGTGCAGGCCAGCTATACACGCCGCATCAACCGGCCCAATTTCTTTCAGCTGATACCCTTTGCCGATTATACTGATGAACTGAATATTACCCAGGGCAATCCGGGCTTAAAGCCGGAGTTTACCAATTCGCTGGAAGCCTCTTATATGAAAACCTTTACGGGCGCCAACAGCTTTCTGGCTTCTGTTTACTACAAGAAAACAGACTACCTGATCACCAGCTACCTGGAACAAGGCACCAATCCGTTCACCGGTAAAACAGCTATTATCAATACCTATATCAATGCCAATTCCAGCCGCTCGTATGGGCTGGAGCTTACGTCGCAGAACTACCTGTCCAAATGGTGGGACATGACCACGAACGTAAACATCTACAATGCAAAAATCAACGCAGCTGATAAAACAGTGGCCTCTACTGCCATGTGGAGCTGGTTTGGAAAATGGAACAACAACTTCAAGCTGCCCGCAAACTTTACCATACAGCTTTCCGGCACGTACCAGTCCAAAACCCAGCTGTTACCCGGCAGCAGCAGCAACGGACAAGGCGGTGCCCCCGTTGGCCGCGGCGGCGGAGCCGGTGGTGGTGGCGGATTCGGCATGGCACAAAGCGCCTCCCAGGGTTATATCAAACCCTTCTATGGAATCGACATTGCCCTGCGCAAGAGCTTTCTCAAAGACAACGCAGCTTCAGCTATCTTAAGCTTTAATGATATTTTCCGCACAAGAACTTTCAATCAGTATTCAGAAAGCGATTACTTTGTTCAGGACTACAGCCGCCTGCGTGACCCGCAGATGGTGAGGCTGACCCTCAGCTACCGCTTCGGAAAACTGGATGCCAGCCTGTTTAAACGCAAGAATACGCATACAGAAGGAGAAAGCAGCTCGCAAGGCATGTAACGGCAATCACATAAACAGATCATCAGAAGAACAAACAACAGCGATCAGCCAATACAAAACAAATGCAACAGAAATCATTCAATAGCGGAGAAGACAAAAAGAAATGGGCAACTGCAGCCCTGCACGTTTTGATCTGGCTGATCGTTTTTCTGATTCCTTATATTTTCAGTGCCGATATTGAAAGAGGCCGCCACAGGGAAGAACCGGGGCGGCAAAGTTTTCTTTACCTGAATACAGCCCTGAACTGCTTCTGGGTTGTTCTTTTCTATGTGAACGTGTCTATCCTTTTACCCCGGCTGGTTTACAAAAGAAAAACCGGGTTGTACGTGCTTACCCTGCTGGGCTTTTTTTGTATGATGATCCTGGCAGACGATCTTTTTTTCCATCTGTTCATCAGCAACCGTCCTTTTAGTTTACTGAACTCGGCAAAACACAATTTTATTCCCTTTGTGTTTACGCTTGCTGTGAGCGCCGCCTACAAAGCCATTGCTGACAAAACAGCGGCCGATATATTTATCCGGGAAAAGCAAAGCGAGAACTTAAAAACCGAACTTTCTTTTTTGCGCTCACAGATCAGTCCGCATTTCCTGTTCAATGTCATGAACAACATCGTGGCGCTGGTGCGGCTAAAAAGTGATGAACTGGAACCTACCGTGGTGAAGCTTTCTTCCCTCATGCAGTACATGCTCTATGAAACTGACGAAGAGCGTGTGCTGTTAAAAAGTGAAGTAGAGTATCTGCATAACTACATCGACCTGCAAAAACAGCGCTTCGGTCCGGAGCTGAACATGAATACAGGATTCGACATCCGGGAAGACTGGCACACCATCGAACCGATGCTGCTTATTCCCTTTGTAGAAAATGCGTTTAAACACGGCACCGGCCTGATAGAACACCCCCAAATTGATATAAATTTGAAGGTAGCAGACAATCATCTCCATTTTGAAGTGAAGAACAAATACAAGGAAAGCAAATCGATCAAGGATAAAACATCCGGTATCGGACTGGCCAATGTAAAAAGAAGATTGGAGTTGCTGTATCCTTCCACCCATGTTTTGACCATTGACCGGCAGGACGACTGGTTTATGATCTATTTACACCTAACATTGAAATGATGCTAAAATGTATTGCTGTTGATGATGAGCCCCTGGCGTTGAAGCTGCTGGAAGACAATATCAGCAAAGTGCCTTTTCTGGAACCTGTTGCATACTGCCGCAATGTATTTGATGCCATGAAGGTGCTGCAGGAAACCACCATCGACCTGATCTTTATCGATATCCAGATGCCGGGCCTTACAGGTCTGCAGTTTATCGGCAGCCTGGAAAACAAGCCCCTGGTGATCTTTGTCACCGCCTATAAACAATATGCCCTGGACAGCTACGATCTGGCCGTGGTAGACTATCTGGTAAAGCCGGTGAGTTTGGAACGGTTTGTAAAAGCATGCAACAGGGCCAAGGAACTGCACGAACTAAAACAGTTAAAGCAACAACCAACGCCCCCACCTTCTGCCGATTACTTTTTTCTCAACGCCGATTACAGCCAGGTCAAGATTGCCTTCAACGACATCATCTGGATAGAAGGGCTGCGCGACTATGTAAAGATCTATCTTAAAAGCACCCCCAAACCGCTCCTGTTCCGGATCAGCTTAAAAGCGGTCGAGCTGGAACTGCCTCCTGCAAAATTTATCCGCATCCACAAATCCTTTATCGTTGCCATTGAAAGCATTACTTCAATCCGCAAAAACAGCGTTTTTATCAAAGACATGGAACTGCCCATCGGCGAAACATTCCGCGAAGCAGTGGATAGATTGATCAAAAGAAGGGAGTTGTAGGAAACGGCAAAAAGGGCAAAACAGATGGCGTTCAAAAAGAGCCTACGGACCCATACAAAAAGAATAAATTAGCCATAGTAGTAATTGCGGTTTAATTTAGTAGGCGTGGGATTGATGCTGATGCTTGCATTTTTACCACTCACTAAATTTCAGACAGCCATATGAAATCTTACTGCCTTCTTTGCCTGACTTTCTTTTGCTTTTACAGTGCTGCATTCAGCCAGGCCTTTCCCCAGCACAACATCACAAACGGCCTTGTTACTGCCACGCTTTACCTACCGGATTCCGGTTCCGGCTACTACCGGGGCACCCGCTTCGACTGGTCAGGTGTCATTAAAAGCCTCTCCTACAAAGGACATAGCTATTTTGGCCAATGGAATAAAAGATACGATCCGAAGCTGCATGATGCGATCATGGGGCCGGTAGAAGAGTTTGAACCAATTGGGTATGATGATGCCAAAGCCGACGCTCCGTTCTTAAAGATCGGCGTAGGTGTTTTGCGCCGGCTGAATGAGAAGCCTTATTCATTTTCTACGCTTTACCCGGTTCTGCAACCTGGAACATGGAGCGTAAAAACAGAAGCGGATGGGATCCGGTTTACCCATGTTTTACAGGATGCAGAAGGATGGTCGTATATCTATACCAAAACAGTCCGCTTAACAAAGGGAAAGCCTGAGCTGGTGCTCGAACACAGCCTGAAAAACACAGGCACCCGAACTCTCGACACAAGGGTGTATGACCACAACTTCTTTATCATCGACAGCCAGCGGACTGGCCCGGCCATCAGGACCAGTTTCCCTTTTGCCTTAAACGACAATGGGACCGGCCGCGGACTGGATACGATCGGAAAGATCAGTGACAAACAGATCAGCTATCTGCGGAATGTAGAGGACCGGGAAAGCATGTATATCGGCTCACTCACGGGGTTCAGCGATGATGCAAAAGATTATGACATCAGGATAGAAAACCTCCGTGCCGGTGCAGGCGTCCGGATCCGGTGCGATCAACCATTAAAGCGATTGGTATTCTGGTCTTGCGCAACAACTTCCTGCCCCGAGCCTTATATCCACATCAAAGCAGAACCCGGGCAAACGTTTAAGTGGAAGATCGCTTATCAGTTCTATGAAATGGCCAGGCAATAGATCAGCCGATCTGCATGCAATTAGCATGTTCGGTTATTCATGGCAGTTACCCTTTTTGCCATGCCTTATCTATTTACGGCCACCTTATCATATCCTGCTTCCCGCGCTGCCTTTCTCCCTGCTTTCCACCCTCTGTACAAAAGGCTTTCATCCACAACAGGTTTGGGGAAGAACAGGCTGGCTACATAGCCCACGCCAATTACAACGAGGTGGCTGTACACGCCCAGCATCAACTTATCATGCGTGAAATTATAACGCCCCAGATCAAGCAGCAGGGCCTTGTGTTCACCCAACCCGATCCGGGTGGAGGTGAGGAAAGCATAGGCCGTAAATAAGATGCAAACCAGGATGGCGATGTTTACGCCCTGCCGGTTCGCGCGGAGAGAGAACAGCCCCAGCAGGAAGATGCCGACGATGCCTCCTGAGAAGATAGCATACAGCGTAAATACAATACCCAGCACCCCCTCGTCACCGGCGCTTACATACAGCATGGCGATCGCAATGGAAAGAAGGCCGGATGCAACAACAATCCACTTGGAAGCAGTGAGGTACTCCTTATCTGCTTTTGCAGGGCGTGCTTTTTTATAATAATCTTCCACGCCCACGGCTGCAAGGGAGTTCAGGTCGGCGCTCAGGCTGCAAACGGCCGCCGAGATCATGCCGGAAAGAATCAATCCGATCACACCTGTCGGGAGGCGCGTCATGATAAAATAAGGGAATACGCCCTCGGACTTGATGCCGGCAGGCAGGGTATGGGTTTGATAGAAAACAAACAGCAGCGTGCCGATCAGCATAAAAACAACCCATACCGGCACGGTAAGCAGGATGCCCATCAGGGAAGCCCGGATAGCACCCCGGTCTGTTTTTGCCGTGAGGTAACGTTGCACAACGGTCTGATCAGTGCCGTACTTCTGGACCGCATAAAAAGCACCGTTGACGATCATGACCACCAGCGTTACCCGGGTAAAATCCAGTGTGTACGGTGCAAAACCGGTGCGGCCATGGGTGGATGCTACGTTCCAGATTTCGGCGGGTCCGCCTTTTATAGAAAACAACAGTACACCGATGCAGATGATGCCACTGGCGAACAACATAAATCCCTGGAACACGTCGAGCCAGATTACAGCCTCCATACCGCCCAGCAGGTTTACCAGGATGATGATCCCGCCTACGATCAGGATAATGGCGATCATATTGCCGCCGGTCATGCTGTTGAGGGCTACGGCCAGTAAAAAAAAGACGGTTCCCATGCCGGAAAACTGCCGCAGCACAAAAGCAATCGAGCTGTAGTAGCGCGCAAACAGGCCAAAGCGCTGCTCAAAATATTCATAGGTGCTCAGCTTGATCACTTTGCGGTACAGCGGCACGATAAACCAGATTATACCCATCAGAACCACCGGAACCATGAGCCCCTGCACCAGCAGGATCCAGTTGGAAGAATAGCCTGTACCCGGATAAGCCAGAAAGGTTACACTGCTGATCAGGGTTGCGAGCAGTGACATGCCAATGGCCCAGGACGGCACTTTTCCCTTTGCCAGAAAATAGTTCTGCGTGGTCTTTTGCTTTTTGGCAAACCGCAATCCAAACGACAGGGTGCCCACCAGCACGGCAACAATGATGGCGTAATCAAGCAAGTGTAATGTCGAATTCATATGGCTGTTTTATCCTGCAATGTTTTTATATCACGCAAGCTCATTTCCAGATAGAAGAAGGCCATTGATAACTGCCCGGTTTCATGGTAAGATGCAGGCCTTGTGCTTCCTGAACCTTCATGCGGATCACGCCCTGCGCCAGTTCCTGTACGGGGAAAAAGCGTTCGTAGTGCAGCTGTTCAATGATGGAAGAAGCTGTAGCCCCTCCCTCGATAATGATCTCGTTTACTTCTGTTTGCTGCATAGCCTGTTCAATAGCAATGGCCATCAGCTGCCTGATCTTGGCTGGAACATCTGCTGCGCTGTCGCAGTTGAGCTCACCAACGGCCATGATCACATCACCATTTTTTTGCAAACCTGCTACAATTTCCTGCACCCACGCTTTTATCAGTCCATCCTGCTCCACCCCTTCGCAAAAAATAGTTTCAGGCATGTAAGCAACACAGCGGCCATTGGTGCGGGCCTGCACCACATTGGCCTTGCTGAGCGGAAAAGCACTGCCGCAGACCCAGATCATTTTTTTACCTACCGCTATCGTATCAAACCTTATCTCCTGCTTCTCTCCCACGCGGCTTTTTACCACTGCATTGAAAAAGCCGCCGCTCCCCGCAGGAATGATATGTTCATCCACCCTTCCAGCCCAGTCATCCAGATCGGCTTCAGTAAGTGTATTGCCGATGATGATGCCGCTTGCAGGAAAACTTTCTTCCTTCGATACCACAGTGGTAAAGGGTTGAAAGCGCGCTCCCACCAGGTCCAGCACAGCTGAAGTAGCGATTCTTTTGCGCGCGGCATCGGCCAGGTCAGACTGGTGCAGCGGCACGCCGTCAGCATGGTAAATGCCTGCCTGGATGGTCCGTTTTAGCCGGGGATTGGCTGGAACCAGCAAGGCTTTTTTCTTGCCGGATGCCTGCATCTGCGCCAGCAGCTCTTCCCCCACATGGCCCCGCAACAAGGAATCTGTTTTTTTAAAAATAAGCTGGGGACCGAGCGCCTGCAGGTCTTTTGTGATAGCAGCGATCAGGGCTTTGGCTTCCTCCACCCTTTTCGACCGGGCATCTGTGGCGATCACCAGCACATCTGTATCAACTGTATCATGCACGCGGGTGTCCATGACCACACGCAGTCCGTACCGGAGCGCGATACCGCCGATCTCTGCGGCGCCCGTCAGGTCGTCTGCAATCACCGCTATCATGACTCTTTTGTATTGTGTTGATGCAAGCGAACAGCATACTGGATGGCCAGCTTCATGGCATCCGGACTGGCGATGCCCTTGCCCGCTATTTCCATGGCCGTACCGTGGTCAACCGATGTCCGGATGATCGGCAAGCCAAGTGTGATGTTCACACCCCGCACACTTTTCATTTTGCCGGAAGATTTATCCCAGTTAAAACCGACCAGCTTGAATGGAATATGGCCCTGGTCGTGGTACATCACCACACAGCCATCGTATACGCCGCCGATGGATTTTGGGAACAGGGTATCGGCCGGGATGGGACCGTCTACCCGGTATCCCCTGCGCCGGGCTTCTTCCACGGCCGGGATAATTTCTTCCTTTTCTTCATGCCCGAACAAACCGCCATCGCTGGCATGCGGGTTCAGGCCGGCCACCCCGATCTTTGGATCGGGCACACCCAATTTTTCGCAGGCGCTGTGCAGCAGTTCAATGGTGTCCAGGATGCGCTGCTTCTTTACCAGGTCACAGGCCTGGCGCAGCGACACATGGGTGGAAACATGTACCACGCGCAGGTCTTCTTCCACCAGCAACATCCCGTATTTTTTTGTGCCCGTGTAATCTGCATAGATCTCCGTATGTCCGGAATAGTGATGCCCGGCCATGTTGATCGATTCCTTGTTGATCGGACCTGTTACGGTGCCGTCGATCTCGCCGGCCATGGCAAGATCAATGGCTTTTACAACAGATCGGAAAGAAGCATCCCCGGCCGCTGCAGACATTTCGCCCGGCCTGATGCCTGTGCTTCCGTAGGCCAGGTCATACACATCGATAACACCTGCTTCAAAGCGGGCCTCATGGGAATCCTTAACCGCTCTTACTTCAAGAGGCAGGTTACAGAGTGCGACAGCTTCCCGGCAAATCTGTGCATCCCCGATCAGCAGGGGACGGCAGATCTGGTAAGTGCCTTCATCGGCCAGGGCTTTCACGGCTACTTCCGGGCCGATCGAAGCGGGATCGCCCATGGTAATGCCTAACAATGGTTTTGTGTTCATTGATCAATTTGGTTGATGGTAATTAAATCTCCGAAAGTTTCCCGGACGGAAGTCAGCAAGCCCCTTTCTTCTTCAGCGCTTACACGGTACAGGGGCGGCAGCATGTGCGGCCCGCACAAACCGTACGCATGCAACATAACCTTGAATGCAGCCAGGGAAGCGCCCAGCGTTCTGTCTTTTTGATACATCGCGGAAACCAGGTCACTTTTTTGCTGTGCTTTGGCCGCGCTTGTTTCATCTCCCTGCAAGCTAGCATCGAGGATGCTTTTATACACGGCCGGCACCAGGTTTCCGCTGCTTGGCACAATGCCATCAGCACCTCTTTGCAATGCATACTGCGACTGGATGGCCCAACCGATAAAATAAGAAAAATCATCCCTGTCCTTCCACAAGCCGGTCGCTTCATCTATCCGCTCCATCCCTTTTTCAGAATCTTTAAAGCCAACAATGTTCGGGTGGGCGCTTAACTTATCTACCGTGGAGATGGGAATAGAAAGATGCGTGGTTGCAGGAATGTTGTAGATCATCAAAGGAAGCGGACTCCTATCAGCCAGTGCTGTGAAATAACGCAGCATGGCGTCGTTGTCTGCCGGGTAATAAGCAGGCATGGTAGCTACAATTGCCGCAGCCCCCAGATCCCGGTAGGCCTGTGCTTCTTCGATCGATTCGGCTAAACAATTGGAAGAAATGCCCGCATAAACTGGTCCCTGGTCTGCAGCAGCTTTTACAGCTTCTGCTACCAGCACCTTTTTTTCTGCTTTGGGGATAGAAGGCCCTTCACCGGTGGTGCCCGCTACAAAAGGATGGGTACCGGCTGCAACAAGATGGGCTACCAGCTTGTGCACGCTCTCCTTGTCTGTCTTTCCTGCTCCGGTAAAAGGCGTTACCATGGGTACTGCCACACCGGAATATTTTTTTTGTTTGGTCATATTTAAAAAGCAGCGCGGAAGATCGCTTCCGCATCTTGTTGCGTTACTTCACGAATATTGTTTTTCAGCAGCCTTTGCACTTTCATCGCATCGGCGGCCATCTTTGGAATGCTTTCAGCTTTTACACCTGCCTCCTGCAAAGAACCGGGCAGTCCGCAATCCTGCATCAAACGGCGGATAATCTGTACACCTTCCCGGGAATTTTCTTCTTCACTGCCTCCATCAGTTGCTCCCATAGCTGCGGCCAGGGCAGCAAACCGCTGGGGCGCAGCAACCAGGTTAAACTCCATGACTGCAGGCAATAAGAGACTGACCGACAAGCCATGCGCGAGGTGATAATCGGTACCAAGCGGATAGGCCAGTGCATGGGCAGCGGTTGTATTCACCGGGCCCAGGCACATGCCGCCATACATACTTCCCAACGCTACCGCCGACCGCGCCTCTTCATCGCTTCCATTATCACAGGCACGTTGTAAGTATCGACTGATCAACCGCACCCCTTCCAGCGCAACCGGGTCCACAACGGGATGGCCCCATTTGTTGGTATAGGCTTCCAGGCAATGCGCCAGGGCATCCATGCCGGTGGCCGCCGTAATGGCGCGGGGAACGGTAATGGTTAAGCGCGGATCTATGTAAGCTGCATCAGGAACCAGGTAGGGACTGATCACCCCGATCTTATCATCCTGTTCGTTTAAAAAGATCGCATTGGGCGACATTTCACTGCCCGTACCTGCGGTGGTGGGTACGCAGGCCAGATAAGTTGCGCGGCCCTTCAGGTTGCCGATGCCTTTTACTTCCTCCGTTGTTTGGGTATTGTATAGCTGGGCTGCGACCAGCTTGGCCACATCCAGCACGCTGCCGCCCCCAATGCCTGCTACGCTGTCTGCACCAAACTGCCGGGCTTCTTCCAGCACCTTTTCAAAATCAGCAAACCGGGGTTCACCGGCGACAGACCGGTTGATGGCCAGTTTGATCCCGGCGCTTTTTAGTTTTTCAAGATCGCCTGCCAGCTGCACAACCATTTGCGGCAGCGTAACGACGAATAATTTTTTATATCCGGTTGCCAGATAGTCTACGACAAACTGTTCAAAACAACCCGCTCCAAACTGAATTCTTGGCGGCGGGAGCAGTGTGATGGTTCTTTGGTAATTCATGTTGTTTAGTTCTATCGATCGCCTGGCAGAAAAAGCCCGCTTTTGTTTGTTTATTCAGTTCTGTAATCGTTTACATTTCCAACCGGAAAATCCTCCTATTTTTTCGGTCCGCAAGAGGTACGCACCATCAGCTGGGTAGGCATGTACACGCGCGCAGCCGGACGATCCGGGTCTTCTATCCGCTGATAAAGCAGCTCTACTGCACGCTTCCCGATGTCATATCCCGATTGCCGTACAGCAGTCAGCGGCGGGTTGAGGGAAGTGGCCCAGTACATATCATCAAAACCAACAATGGCGACATCATCAGGTATTTTCAGTTTGCGCCGGTGGATCATGTCGAGCGCCCCCAGGGTAAGCAGGTTGTTGCCGGTGAAGATGGCAGAGGGCGGTTCCGGCGCTTCCAGCAATTGGCGGGTCAGTTCTTGTCCGCTTTCAAAATCAGACTCCCTGCCTATGACCAGGGCCGGGTCGATCTCTATGCCATGCTCCATCAGGGCTGCTTTGTAACCCAGGATGCGGTCAGTTGTGGTAGGGATAGAGGGATTGCCGGTGATGTGGGCTATGCGTGTATGTCCCATTTTGATCAGGTGCGCTGTTGCATTGTAAGCACCCTTCTGGTTGTCGACCATAACAACGTCTACCTCTACGTTTGTAAGCCCCCGGTCGATGCATACCAGCGCGTATCCTTCTTCTACCAGGGCTTCTACGTACTGGTCGCGGCCGTGGTGGGGCGCTACCACAAAGCCATCCACCGATTCAGACCGGAGGATATCGATATACAGTTTTTCCTTGGCTGCATCCTGCGAAAAATTGCCGATGACCACGGCACAGTCATGCGCGTAGGCATACTCTTCAATGCCGCGGACTACATCTACATAAAAAGGATTTTGAATATCGGGTATAAGCAAGCCGATCAGCTTGCGCGATTTGCGGGTCGCTCTTAACCGCTGCGCGACCCGGTTGGGATGATAACCGGTCTTTTTGATAGCCTTTTGCACCAGCCGCCGTGTTGCTTCCTTCACCGATGCATCCTGGTTCAGCACCCGCGACACGGTAGCCACAGATACACCGGCCATTTCGGCGACGGCCTTTAAACCGGGAGAGTTTTTTAAAAGCGCCAAAGACGGTTTGTTGAGCGTGAACAGATGCAGGAGCCGGCTTAATTTTAGCAACCTGATAAAATGTAAACGTTTACATTTTGTCTCGAAAGTAGACCCTTTTTTAACATTTCCCAAAAATTTCTCCCCTTGTGAAATCCTCCTCTCTCTGCATCCCATTCCAAAAATCACCCCCATCATGCGAAGAATCCTGGCCTTCCTGCTCCTGTGCAGCAGCTGCCATTCGTCTGTACCGGCTCCCCTCCCCTTCTTACCCGCACAGGATACCACCATCACACCCGCCCTCTTTGAAAAAAACTCCTGGCAATATTTCTTGCAACACCTGCCCGCCAAACCCGGCCCCGTACTGGATTACAGGGGCAATCCGGTTGCCGACCAATCAAAAGCAGCCCTGATTGTCAACTATGATGTAGGCAACAAGGACCTGCAGCAATGTGCCGATGCCCTGATCCGCTTGCGGGCAGAGTACCTGTTCTCCGCAAACCGCTACCAGGAAATCCTGTTTCATTTTACCAGTGGCCACCTCTACGCCTTTGATGCTTATTGCAAAGGGGTAAGACCCGTAATAAACGGAGCCCATGTAAACTTTCTTGCGCTCGCCACACCCTGCGAACCATCACACACAGCTTTGCGCAGTTATCTCAACATTGTATATACATATGCAGGTACTGTTTCACTGGCCAAAGAACTTCACGGGGCGGACAGAATAACAGTCGGCACAGTAATCATCCTGCCTGGCAGTCCTGGCCACTGTACGCTGGTTGTAGATGAGGCAACCACACAGGACGGAGAAAAAGTATACAAACTGGCAGAAGGATATTCACCGGCACAATCTATCTACATACTGCGCAGCACGGCGGGTTCCGGCCTGGGTCTATGGCAGCCTCTTAAGACCGGCAGCCCTATTCAAACGGCCAGCTGTATCTTTTATGATTATCAGTTAAAAAGCTTTGAATAACCAGGTTCAAGCAAACAAATGGATGATCCCGCGATATCTTATCTGCAGCATCCAGGAGAAATCTGCTTGCTTATACTTCTACAGGCAGATAAATTTTAAATACCGCGCCTTCTCCCGGTATGCCTTCTGCAGTGATATGCCCGAGATGGTTTTCTACAACCTTCTTTGCGATGGAAAGCCCTACCCCGGTGCCGCCATATTCATTTTTTCCATGCAGCCGGGTAAACATCTGGAATATCTTTTCGGCATACTCCTGTTCAAAGCCGATGCCATTGTCGCGGAACTCGATCAGGTGATAGGTATTTGTACCAGGCAGGCCGGCGTGGGCTGCCGTTACAACAGAAGAGCGGATTGATATATGCGGGGCGATGCCTTCTTTGCTGTATTTAAGCGCATTGGTGATCAGGTTGTGAAAAAGCTGCTGTAACTGCCGCCGGTAGCCGCTGACAACCGGCAGAGGGGTTGCCTCTACAACAGCGCCCTTCTCCTGGATGTCGACATCCACATCTTCCAGTACGCGGTGCAGCTTTATATTCAGATCGACACTTTCTTTTTTGTGCGGACGCTGGCTTACGTGCGAGTAAAGCAGCAGGTCGTCTATCAGCTCGCTCATGCGTTCGGTAGCCCGTTCGATCGGAGCAAACAGGGCTTCCTCTTCTTCATGCAGCCGGTTCTGCAAACGCTCTTTCAGCCGGCTGCTGAAGTAACGGATCTTGCGGATCGGTTCTTTTAAATCGTGCGAGGCGGCATGGGCAAATTCTTCGAGGTTGGAATTGGAACGTTCCAGCTCTTTGTTTTTGCTTTCCAGCGCCAGCGTGCGTTCCCGGACCTGCCGGCTGAGTTCTTCTGCAAATTCCTTCTGGGCAGTGATGTCCTGCACCACCCCCTGCAGCTTCAGGGGCTTGCGGGCCTCGTCATAATAAACATTTCCCCATACCCCGATCCAGTGAACAGAACCATCCCTCCATATTACCCTTGCCTCATAGGTAAGCAGGCCGGTTTTAAAAGCCTGCTGGTGCGCCTTTTCGCGCAGGGGCAGGTCGTCAGGATGGATGGATTGGATGTAATCCAGGTGCTTTTTGGAATGGTCTACGTCAAAAATGGCATCAAAGCGGGCTGAGGTAAACATCTCCCCTGTTTGCAGGTTGATCTCGTAGCTGCCCAGGTTGGCCGCTTCCAGCGAAAGCCGGATCCTTTCTTCGGCTTCTTCCACCCGTTTGCGCGCGCGTACCTGGCCGGTGATGTCGGTTGCCATTCCTAACACGCCGGTAACTGCATCGTCTGTGTCTTTTATCGGCTCCAGTACAAGATTGATAAAAATGGTTTCCAGGCGTTCACCCCGGGGAAGGGTAACAGGCAGTTCATTGGCCGAAAAGCCTTCTCCGTTCCTGAATACTTTTTCGAGGAGGTGCTCGTATCCCTGGTTCGCAGCTTCGGGCAGGGCTTCAAACATAGGTTTGTGCAGGGCCTGCTCATCTGACCGGCCCCAGAGTTCAAACATCGGACGATTGGCGATATCGATCACAAACCGGGGGCCGCGCAGGATGCACATGGCCACCGGGGCCTGCAGCACCATGTTGCGCAGGTTGCCTTCCCGCTGTTCGATTTCTGTTCTGATCCTTACCTGCTCGGTTACATCCTGCAGGGTACCGTTGAAGCGGTAAGCTACCTGGTCATCTGTAAACCAGGCCCTTCCTTTTGCCCGTACGACCCGCTGCTTCCTGGTAAGGGGGTGAACAATCGTGTATTCAGCTTCATAAGCCCCGCCGGATTCCCACCGGAGTGCCTGCTCAATGGCCCGCGTTACCCGCTGCCTGTCGTGCGGAACCACTGCATCCAGCGCAAGGGCCAGGTCGATTTCCTGTGCCGGCAGCAGGCCAAACCATTCTTTCAGGCGATTGTTTCCGGTGAACTTGCTGGTAAGCGGGTTATAGTCCCAGGCTCCCAGTTCGGCCGCTTCCAGGGCAAAACGCAGCTGTTCTTCTTTTTCCTCCAGCTGTTTCAGGTTCAGTACCCTGTTGGTGGTTTCGGTACAGGTTACCAGGATGCCGGCAGGTTGGCCGTTGTCGTCGAGCACCGGACTGTAGCTGTAGGTCCAGTAAACAGGTTCTATCTTACCGTTGCGGTAGATCGGCACCAGCTGGTCTTCCATCCAAACGGCTTCACCGGTCAGCTGTACATGTCTGATCATGGGATAAATGATGGGCCAGATTTCGGGCCAGCACTCTTCTCCTCTTTGTCCCAATGCCAGGGGGTGTTTGCCATTGATGCCCAATGAAGGCCTGTAGGCATCATTGTAAAATTGAATCAAGTCATCTCCCCACCACAAAAACATGGGAAATTTTGAACGCAGCAGGGTACTAACCAGGGTACGCAAGCTCTGTGGCCAGCTGCCGGGCTCACCCAATGCCGTGCTTGACCAATCAAACGCACGGGTCAGTTTACCCATTTCGCTGTCTTTGTGTAAAAAATAGTCTGTTCTTTGCATGAAGGGCGCCAAAATAAAATACTACAGACAAATAAACACGTGAAAGTACTTCTTTTTATATGCTATAAAAACGCTGTATGTGCAAATTGGCATCTGAAACACCCTGGTACAATCGATTGCGTGAACAGTTTAGCCCCCCGATGGGTAAAAATCTGTTTCCAGCGCTCTTTTTTATAACATTTTTTTACTAGTTTTGCCCCGAATATAGAGTTCCAGGTATACTGGATAAGAAAAAACTAGGGTGAACTGTTCTCATTTTAGATTTTTTCATGCTTGCTTCAAGTGCTGATTATTCAACATTTCAATAACTTCTGCTTGCTTTGAAGCCAATCTTCCTTGTAAAGCCGATGCTGCCGCACCTTTTCCCATGAGCTGATGTCTGTCCTTCCCCACGACATAATAAAATCGATTTGTGCTGCCAGGAGAATTAGCCGGGGAGAAAATAAAATTTTAGCTTTTTCGTTTTGTAGGTTTTTCTTATATGAATATTTTAATCACAGCCCCTTCTTTAAATGAGTCAGAGAACGTGAGCGGCATCTCTACTATTGTAAGAACAATCATCAATAGTAACCGGTCGTCCGTGAAGTTCCTGCACTTCCGCATCGGCAACAAGGATGGGGAACCCAAAGGTTTCAAATGGGCTGTGAGCCAGGTTGCGCTGCTGCCGCGCATGGCCCGGTTTATCCGGCGCCAGCGGATCAACGCGGTTCACCTGAATACCGACTTTACAAAAACTTCGCTCCTGCGCGACTTTGTAATTTTCTCTTTTCTCAAGAATGTCATGCACAAGCCTGTGCTGCTGCATATCCATGGAGGCCATATGCTGATGAAGCCTCCGGCAAAAGGATCACTTTTTAAATGGGTCATCGACCGCATGCTGAAGCATTCGGATAAAAACGTGGTGCTGAGTGCAGTGGAACAGGAACAGCTCCGGAAGGCTTATGGCGCGGAAAGCGAAGCCCTGCCCAATGCAGTGGAAACAAAAGAGTTGAAACCGCTTTCCAAAAACTTTACGGCGGGCATCAAATTTATTTTCCTGGGCAGGATCGTCCGGTCAAAAGGCGTTTACCAGATCGCAGAAGCATTTAAACAACTGAATGCCTACCACGACCGATGCAGTTTTACCGTATATGGTTCAGGCCCTGAGCTTGCGCCCCTGTTGCAGGAGCTGGAAGCCATCCCTACCCTCCGGTTTGAGTACAAGGGTATAGCCCGGGGCGAAGAAAAATGGAAGGCCCTTGAGCAGGCAAACGTTTTTTTATTGCCTTCGCTTTATGGAGAAGGCCTGCCGATAGCCATGCTGGAAGCCATGCAGGCCGGTTGTGTACCGGTGGTTTCGGACGACGCTTCAATTACCACGGTGGTAAACAACGGGGTAAACGGGTTTGTGATAAAGAAAGGAGATCAAGGTGCCCTGGTGGAAACCATGAAAAATATTTTGACCCAAAGAAGCGGGTTGGAGCAACTAAGCCAGGCTGCAAAGTCGACTATCATCGAACATTATGGCATTTCTCAGTATATGAGGAACCTGGCATCGTACTATTCAACATTTGTAAACTAAAATCCGCAGTTTATTCCCTAATAGAAAAAATATGAAGAAACATGTAAACATGGTTGGCGTTGGTTTGGATCCGATCACCTATGAAGAGCTTTTCAGAAAGGTGGACGGCTGGATTGCTGACAAGCAAGGAAGGTCGCACCACATCGCCTGCGTCAACGCTTTCAATGTAGCCCTCTCCACAAAAAACAAAGAGTTGTACAGGATCTACAACTCGGCTGACATTACCGGCGCCGACGGTATGCCCTTTGTAAGATGGATCCGTACGGTGGAAGGTACGCCCTGCGACAGGATCGCAGCGCCCGACACCATCCTTCAGCTGGCAGAACATGCCAAGATCAAAAATTACACATTCTACCTCTACGGAGGTTCACCAGATGTATGTGTAAAAATGAAAGACTACCTGGAGGAACAATTTCCGCACATCCGCATCGTGGGCCATTATTCTCCCCCCTTCCGGGAACTCACGCCCGCAGAAGACGACCAGATCGTAGCGGAAATCAACCGCCTCAAACCAGACATTATCTGTGTCGGACTGGGCACGCCCAAGCAAGACTACTGGATTGATACCCACCTGGAAAAGATCCGGGGCTCCGTCCTGATCGCTTCCGGCGCCACCTTCGACTTTTTTGGCGGCCGCATAAAAATGGCGCCCACTTTTATCCGGAAATCCGGTTTTGAATGGGTATTCCGCCTGCTGGGCAAAGACTTCAAGCGCCTTTGGAGAAGATATATCATCATGCACGGCATCTTTATCGGCAATTTCTTTTTACAGCTTACCCACCTGAAAAAGTACGAGGTGAAGAAAATCCGTCGCAAAGAAACCTTTACGCCAGCTGCTGTACCTGCATAACGCGTAACCACAAAATTGTATCATCATTCATAACACAATAAATCAAATTTATGACAAAACAGAAAACAGCCATCGTATGTGGCGCTGGGGGCTTCATCGGTGGCCATCTGGTAAACAGGTTAAAAGAAGAAGGATATTGGGTGAGAGGAGTAGACATCAAAGAACACGAACATGACAACAACCACGCAGACGACGTAGTTACCGGCGACCTGCGCGACATCAATGTTTGCCAGGCCCTGTTTGACAGGCCCATTGACGAAGTATACCAGCTTGCTGCCGATATGGGCGGAGCCGGTTACCTCTTTACCGGTGAGAATGATGCAGCCGTGATGCACAACTCGGTTTTGATCAACCTGAACATGCTGGAAACCAGCAGACTGAACGGCACAAAAAAGATCTTCTATTCTTCCTCTGCCTGTGTTTACCCAGAACACAACCAGATGGACCCCAACAATCCAGACTGTGCAGAACACACTGTTTATCCCGCCTCTCCGGACAGCGAATATGGCTGGGAAAAACTGTTCAGCGAAAGATTGTACCTCACCTATCATAAGAACTACGGCATGGAAGTGCGCATCGGCCGTTACCACAATATCTTCGGACCTCAGGGCACCTGGACAGGCGGAAAAGAAAAAGTACCCGCAGCCGTGTGCAGAAAAGTAGCTGAAGCTGAAGACGGAGGCGAGATCGAAATATGGGGCGATGGCAAACAAACCCGCTCTTTCCTTTACGTAGCTGAATGCGTAGAAGCTGTAAGAAGGCTGATGAAAAGCGATTTTCTCGGACCCGTCAACATCGGCTCTGAAGAAATGCTGAGCATCAATGACCTGGTACACATGGTCGCCGACATCGCAGGCAAAGAAATCCGCATCAAACACATTCCTGGTCCGCTGGGTGTGCGCGGAAGAAACTCCAACAATAAACTCATCGCAGAAAAGCTGGGTTGGGCACCTTCCCGTCCGCTGAAAGAAGGCCTGGAAAAGACTTATGAATGGATTAATTCAAAAGTAAATTCCCTGCAGGAAGCATAAACCAGCCGGTACGCTTTAAGACCAGTAATTTTACATTCAAGCAAAGAAATGCCCGAGGTTCCTAAAAAGACCTCGGGCATTTTCTTTTGGGGTAATTCCCTACCTTGTACGAGCAATTCTTCACCACTAAACCAACCTTTTATGCTGGAAAAAATGAGCGCTGCCACCAATGCTTTAAACTGGTTTGAAATCCCCGTTGCGGATGCAGACCGGGCCCAACAGTTTTACGAAACCATTTTTGAGGTCAAGATGATGCCGATGGACATGCCCGGTATACAGGACATGCGGATGATCGGCTTTCCTCCGGAGCCGCCCAAATCAAGTGGCGCCCTGGTAAAAAGCCCTTCCCACAAGCCGGGTACGGAAGGCGTTGTTCTTTATCTCAACGCAAATCCTGACCTGCAGAAAGTGCTTGACCGGATCGAAGCAGCCGGCGGAAAAATCACTGTTCCGAAAACACAGATCACCCCAGAGATCGGCTACATGGCTTTCTTTATTGATTCAGAAGGCAATTCGATCGGACTTCATTCCGGACAGTAGCGGGTGGCACAAAGACAGAGAGCCGTCCCTCCCCTCTCTGTTTTTGTTACCTTGCCATTAATTTTCCTGCCTGGTGTACCCACCGTCTCTCTGTCAGCTATTTTTACATTTATAATTGTAACCTCTATGGATAGCAGAAGGGAATTTATTAAAAAAGCAGCCCTGCTTGCCGGCAGCACAGGCCTTCATTTCAGCCTGCCTGCTTCTATTCAAAAAGCCCTTTCTATTGATCCCACACCCGGCAGCAGCTATCTCGATGCCGAGCACATTGTATTCCTGATGCAGGAGAACCGCTCCTTTGATCATTGCTACGGAACCCTGCAGGGTGTGCGCGGCTTCAATGACCCCCGGGCCATTACCCTGCCCAACAACAACCCCGTCTGGCTGCAAACAGATGCAACCGGTAAAACCTATGCACCCTTCCCGCTTGATATTAAAAATACCCGCGCCACCTGGATCGGCTCGCTTCCCCACTCCTGGACCAACCAGGTAGATGCCCGCAATGAGGGCCGCTACGATCGCTGGCTGGATGTAAAGAAATCCGGTCACCCCGCTTACAGCGCCATGCCGCTCACCATGGGCTATTATACCCGGCAGGACCTCCCGTTTTATTACGCCCTGGCCGATGCGTTTACCATCTGTGATCAGCATTTCTGCTCTTCCTTGACCGGCACCACGCCCAACCGGCTTTACTTCTGGTCAGGCACCATCCGCGCCGAGCAGCGGGAAGATTCAAAGGCAAATGTCTGGAACGAAGATGCAGATTATGATACCATGGTAAACTGGAAAACGTATCCGGAACGCCTGGAAGAAAACGGCGTTTCCTGGAAAGTGTACCAAAACGACCTGAGCGTACCTGGTGGCTATACCGACGAGCAGGATGCCTGGATGGCCAATTTCGGCGATAACCCGCTGGAGTATTTTACGCAGTACCATGTAAAGCTCTCGCCCCGGTATATCCGTTATCTGCAAGGACAGCTGGCATCCCTGCCTGCCCAAATCAGGGAACTGGAGGAAAAGATCCGGGAAGCGGCTACTCAGAAAGAAGCTGGCGAACTGGGGAAGAAGCTGGCAGACAAGAAAAAAGCCCTGCAAAGGATCAGCGAAGAATCACTGATCTATACAACAGAAAAGTACAACGCGCTTTCACCGCATGAAAAAAGCCTGCATGAAAAAGCGTTTTGCAACAACCAGCAAGATCCGCTCTTCTACAAGCTTACAACACTCCATTACCGGGAAGGAGGGGAAGAACGTACCGTAACTGTTCCTGCCGGTGATGTGCTGCACCAGTTCAGGGAAGATGTAAGCAAGGGCCGGCTTCCGACAGTATCCTGGCTCGTAGCACCGGAAAACTTTTCCGATCATCCCAGCTCAGCCTGGTACGGCGCCTGGTATATCTCTGAAGTGCTCGACATCCTGACCAAAAATCCGGATGTATGGAAGAAGACAATTTTTGTGCTTACCTATGATGAAAACGACGGCTATTTCGACCATGTGCCCCCGTTTGTAGCCCCCGACCCACGCAGGCCTGAAACAGGTAAGACATCACCTGGTATAGATGCCCGTGTTGAATACGTGACCATGGAACAGGAGGAGCACAAAGCAGGATCAGCACCGCAGCACAGGCGGCAAAGCCCCATCGGGTTGGGCTACCGTGTTCCCCTCGTGATCGCTTCACCCTGGAGCCGCGGCGGATGGGTGAACTCGCAGGTTTTCGACCATACTTCTTCGTTGCAGTTCCTGGAAAAATTCCTGGAGAAAAAAACAGGCAAAAAAATCATTGAATCTTCTATCAGCAGCTGGCGCCGCGCGGTATGCGGCGATCTAAGTTCTGTATTCCGGCCTTATGACGATACGCCCATAGACAAACCGGTTCAGGTAATGCGCGACGCATTCCTGGAAAGCATTCACCAGGCCAAGTTCAAAGCCTTGCCGGCTGCTTACAGGGAATTGACGCCAACCGATCTTGCCCAGATCAGCACCCAGCCCCTTCTATCTCCGCTCATGCCCCGTCAGGAAAAGGGCACGCGCCCATCCTGCGCCCTGCCCTACGAACTGTATGCCGATATGCTTGTTGATGCAGACCGCGCAGGCATAGAGATCATCATGAAAACAAGCAACCAGCAATTCGGCAAAAGCGCAGCCGGCTCAGCCTTTGCCATCTATGCACCCGGCATGCACAAGGGAGAAAAAGGCAGGTCATGGCAGTATGCCACAGCTGCGGGTGAGCATGTACGTGACAAGTGGAGGGTAAGCGATTTTGAAAAGGGCAACTACCACTTAAGGGTGTACGGACCCAATGGTTTTTTCCGCGAATTCCGGGGCAGCCAGCATCACCCTGCCATACAGGTAACCTGTACTTACGATGGCGAAAAAGCCTTGGTAAAAATAGACCAGCCAGGCAGCCAGCGGATTGAGGTAGTTGACAACATATACAAAGCAGGAAAGCCTGAAAAGCTCCATGAGGCAGCCGGCAAAACAACCTTGCAAATAGGTACGGACAAGAGCGGCGGCTGGTATGATTTCAGCATAAAGATCAGCGGTGTGGACTTGTTTGAAAGAAGGTATGCGGGCCGGGTAGAAACAGGCAAACCTGCTACGAGCGATCCGGCTATGGGAATGGCAGAAACTGGATTATCTGTGTGAGAAAGTGGGCTGTCGAGATTGGCGTTGCAGAACGGATCCGGCCAAAAACCACATCTGCGGATGCCATTGTTGTGGATGCGCGATCAGAGAAGTAAATAGTCCCTATTTTTAGAAAAAAAATTGTGAGTCACCACCACGAACGTGCTGATAAGGAATGTCTGAACTGCCATGCCCAGGTGATCGGCCGGTTTTGCCATGTATGCGGACAGGAAAACATTGAAACAAAAGAAAGCTTCTGGACGCTGACCAGCCATTTTGTTTACGATCTCCTGCATTTTGACGGCCAGTTTTTTCATACCCTCGGCGCTCTTTTCCGGCGGCCGGGTTTTGTAGCCCGTGAGTATGTGGCCGGCAAAAGGGCTTCTTATCTGCATCCGATCCGCATGTATCTGTTTACATCGGCTGTTTTCTTTCTGCTATTTTTCTCCCTCAACAAATCCCATCCAAACGAGCGCAGCAGCACGGCTGTTCAACTAACGCAGGAAGACCGCCGGAAGATGGCAGCCGAGCTGCAGGCAGCTGTCGGTCATACCGCTGCCGACAGTGCGCTGCAGGGCATGATAGCAGAGCTGCGCGATACAACAAAAAGACTCAGCCTGGAATCTATCGGCAGGATCAATGATTATACCACATCAACGGGCGTACGCGGCCGGTACGTATCGCAGGAGAAATATGATTCGGTTCAACATGCCCTGCCGCCCGCAAAACGGGATGGCTGGTTAACCAGGCGGATCATGGCGATGAATTTCACATTTAACCCGGCCTACAATGGAACAAAGGGCATAGACACGCTGAAGGAAATGATCGTACACCGGCTGCCCTATATGCTGTTTGTATCGCTGCCCTTTTTCGCCCTCCTCTTAAAGCTGCTGTATGTACGCCGCAAAAACTTTTATTACAGCGATCATGCTGTTTTTACGCTATACCATTATATCCTGAGCTTTGTTTTGCTGTTGCTCTTTTTTGGATCCAGCGGCTTGCATACGCTTACAGGCTGGCGCGTCTTTTCTATTTTACGCAGTTTGTTTTTACTTGCCTGGCCGGTATACCTGTTTATCGAAATGAAAAAATTTTACGGTCAAGGGTATCTGAAAACCTTCGGCAAGTTTATCCTGCTTAACTTTTTGGCATCCCTGGTGCTGGGCATTTTATTTTTTATATTCTCCGTGATCTCAGCTTTTCAGGTGTAAGCGCCTGGCGGGACAAGAGAGCAACACATTTTGCTGCTTAAAATAAAATTTTATGTTTTTTTTCAAACTCCTACCTTGTAAAAAATTTCTACCATAACGGTCTTTTTCCTACGCTAAACTGCTTGCTTGCTATGTACCATTCCATCGATATAGTTTATGTCGCCTGCGCTCAATTTTAAATAAGTTGATGCGCAGTCTTTTTTTCAAGCCTTGCATATAGTGTGCTGAATGAGCCTGTGTTGGTAATAATCTTATCAATCAAATACATGAGTATGAAAAAAAGTTACACCTCCCCCTTGCGGGCGGGATGGCTGAGCGCCGTATGCCTGCTACTCTCCTTCTTTTCTTTCTCACAAAACCGCACTGTTACCGGAAGGGTGATTGGTAGTGCCGATAACACCCCGTTGGCCGGCGCGACTGTTCAGATCAAAGGAACCGCGACCGGAACAACTACAGATGCGGAAGGCAATTTTTCTATTTCTGCTTCATCCAATGCCACGCTGGTCATCAGCTCTACCGGGCATGAGACGCAGCAGGTAAGGGTGGGCAACCAGTTCCAGGTAAACGTTACCCTCCAGGTCAGCAACAACAGCCTGGGTGAAGTAGTCGTAATTGGTTACGGAACGGCCCGCAAATCAGACCTTACAGGTTCTGTTGGCTCGGTCCGATCGGCGCAGCTGATGGAGCGGCCTGCAGCCTCCGTGAATGAAGCGCTGGCCGGCAGGATCGCCGGTGTGCAGGTAAACACCAACTCCGGAAGACCGGGCGGGCAAACAAAGATCCGCATCCGTGGTTTCAGCTCTATCAGTTCTTCCAACAACCCGCTCTATGTGATTGATGGCGTGTTTTTGCCTACAGGATCGCAAACCCAGAACAGCAATGCCATCGACTATATCAACCCCAACGACATTGCTTCTATTGAAGTGTTGAAAGATGCATCTGCAACAGCCATCTATGGCGCAAGAGGCGCGAATGGCGTGGTGCTGATCACAACCAAACGCGGAACAACCGGTGCACCGCGCGTTACCTACGACGGTGACCTGAGTGTGCCTACCATCGGGCCGCACCGCGTGCACATGCTCAACGCACAGGAGTATATCCAGGTTGAAAACCTGGCGTACGACAATATCAAGGTATATGATCCGGCAGGCTGGGCAGCTGGCTCCTATGCGAACGTAGTAGACCCGCGCGTAAAACGCAAAAGCCTGCCCCTGCTTTTTGACGCCAACGGCAATCCCCTGTACAATACCGACTGGCTGAAAGAATCGGTGCAGAACAAGCTGACCCAGAACCACCAGCTGGGTGTTACAGGTGGTAACGAAACCACCAACTACGGTGCCTTTGTTGGTTACCGGAATGAGAACGGCTTGCTGCTGAATTCTTACCTGAAGCGCTACTCTGCCCGTTTCACACTCGACAGCAAAGTAAAAGACTGGCTGAAGATCGGTGGCAACCTCAGCTACAACAACCAGGAAGAAAATATCGTGGACCAGGGTACCGGTGGTTTGAACTCGGTCAGAATGATCACGGAAGGATTTCCTTTTCTCCCTGTCAGATATCCTGATGGCAGCTGGGCTGAAAATTATCAATACCCCGGTGCTGAAGGCGGTTCCAATCCGGTACATATCATGACAGACCGGAAATTTGTCGTAACCACGCAAACCACGCTGGGTAATTTCTACGCTACCATCAACCTGGCAAAGGGACTTGAATTCCGTACACAGGAAGGCGTGAGCGTGGTAACCCGTGGTACCAACCAATATGGTGGCCGCACACTGGATCAGATTTCACGCGACCAGCAAGGCACGGCCAGTGTGGCCAGCAGCCGGGAAACATACTGGTCTACAGAAAATTATTTTACGTACAACACAAAATTCGGCAGCGATCATAAACTTACGGCCCTCGTAGGTTTGTCGTGGCAGGCGACCAATTATTTTAATATCAGCGCCTCTTCGCAAACCTTCTCCACCGATTATTTTCAGTTCAACAACGTAGGTGCAGGCAGTGCCAACTTTGCTGTTGGATCTAACAAGAGCGGCTTTGCCTTTAACTCTTACTTTGGAAGGATCAATTACACCTTTAAAGACAAGTACCTCCTGACATTTACCGGCCGTGAAGACGGTTCTTCCAAATTCGGTGCAAACAACCTGTATGCATTCTTCCCGTCAGCAGCGTTTGCCTGGAGAGTGTCTGATGAAGATTTTCTTAAAAACAACAACCTGATCTCTAACCTCAAGCTCAGAACCAGCTATGGCCAAACCGGCAACTCGGAAACCGCTCCGTATGCTTCCGACGCGCTGCTGGGTTCTTATACCGCCGTTGTGAACGATACAAGAACAGCCGGTGTAGGTACAAACAGGCTGGCCAATCCGGATCTGAGATGGGAAAAGACCGCCCAGTATGATGCAGGCCTGGAACTGGGTTTGTTTAAAAACCGGATCAATTTCGAAGCAGACCTGTATTACCGCAAAACGACCGATATGTTGCTGAACGCACCTGTTCCCCGGTCGAGCGGATACGCTTCTATCTTCAAGAACATCGGCAGCATGGAAAACAAGGGCCTCGAACTGACCCTGAATACAAACAATGTAGAGGGCAAAGATTTCTCCTGGAATACCACGTTCAACATTTCCATGAACCGGAACAAAGTGCTTTCACTGGCTACACCGGCACCCATCTACTCCGGCAACCCGAACTTCCTGTCCAACACCGGTATCATACAGGTAGGACAACCCGTTGGATCTTTCTGGGGCCTGGTAAGATTGGGTGTATGGACAGAAGCTGAGAGAGCAGAAGCAGCCAAATATGCCAGCTACCGCGGCGGTAAGCCCATCCTGCCGGGCGACTTAAAATACCTGGATGTAAATCACAGCTACACCATCAACGACTCGGATCGCGTGATCATCGGCAACGGCAACCCGAAGGGATGGGGAAGCTTTATCAATACATTCCGCTACAAGAACTTTGAGCTGCTGCTGGAAATTCAATACATGTACGGCAATGATGTGCTGAACCAGACCCACCACTCCGGTGAAGACCGCGTGAGCATCGCCAACAGCTTTAATACCGTGCTGGACGCTTACAGCCCAAGCAAAGGCAACAACAACACCATGATCGCTGCCATCCGCGATACCCGCGCCGGCTATGTTACCAACGTAGATACGCGCTGGGTTGAAGACGGTTCTTTTGTGCGTGGAAAGAATCTCTTGTTAAGCTATGCCTTTCCTTCCTCCGTGGTGCAGAACCTCAAGCTGAGCAGGCTCAGAGTATACGTATCCGCACAGAACTTTTTCCTGAAAACAAAATTCAGCGGCAACGATCCTGAAGTAACCACCTATGGTGATGCATTTGCACAGGGACAAACATTTTTTGACTATCCCAAACCAACCATTTACATGTTTGGTGTTAACGTAGGACTGTAATGTATTCACTCAATCAAAGACTTTCTCTATATGAAATCAATCAACACATATCATATCAGCAAACTCCTGCTGGGTGCACTGGTTCTGCTGACATTCAGCAGCTGTAAAAAATGGCTTTCCGATCACGACGTCGATCCTTCCAATCTTTCGCCCGGAACTTATTACACCATACCTGCCCATGCGGAAGCAGCCATCGCTGCCGCCTACGCGCAGACCAGGTTCATCAACGGAGGAGCCGGAATCTTTGCCAACAACTTTTCCCTCACGGAAATGCTGACCGGCACGGCCAAAACAGAGACCGGACAAAACACCGATCTCAACAACCTGATCGGTCTTTCTTACAATGGCGACAATGTTTTTATCAACAACTGGTGGAACGGCGCTTACAGCGTGATCGCACAAACCAATCTCGTACTGGACAGGGTGCCTGCAATCACGCCGATGGATGCAGCGCAAAAAAAGCGGATCCTGGGAGAAGCCCAGTTCTTACGGGCCTGGTCTTATTTTTACCTGGTAAGATTATTTGGAGATGTGCCCCTGATCACGACTTCAGTAGATGCAGCTTCACCACTCTTATATGCCAAACGCAGTACAAAGGATTCTGTTTACACACAGATCGTAAATGACCTGACTGCTGCAGAAGCTGCCGGTCTCTCGTGGACAGACGCAACGGGCCGGGTTTCCATGGGTGCCGTGAAATCGCTGCTGGCGGAAGTTTATTTGACCATGGCCGGACAACCGCTCAACAAAGGTGCTGCTTATTACAAGCTGGCTGCAGACAAGGCCAATGAAGTGATCACCAGCAACAGCTTCAGCCTGTTCACCAATTATTTTGATCTGCACAATACGGCAACAGAAAACAAAACCGAGCACATCTTTGAGATCCAGTATCTCTCCGGTGTGGCCGACAACCCCAACCAGGGTATCCTGCTGCCGAACTTCAAAGCTGTTTCGGCATACGGAACCGAGATCGGATCTACCGTGCCCACCCTTCAGTTCTACAATTCTTTTGAAACCGGCGATCTGCGCAAGGTTGACCGCCAGGGCTTTTTCTACACCTCTTACTACGATGAAGGAAGCGGGCCGTTGAAGAATCTATCTGCACCGTATATCTACAAGTTCTTTGATGTAATCGCCAACGGCACGGCCGGTGTAAAGGGCACGGCCACCAGCAGCCTGAACTGGCCCAATATCCGCTATGCCCAGGTGCTGCTTACCTACGCCGAAGCCTCCAACGAATCAGGCGGGCCCACCCAGGCTGCTTTGAATGCGCTTGGCCTGATACGCACCCGCGCCCAGCTTACCACGCCTGCGCTGGCAACCTATACGCAGAACACCTTCCGGGAAGCGATCTGGCGTGAACGCGCACACGAACTTTGCTATGAAGGCATCACCTGGTTTGATATGCTCCGTACGCGCAAAGCATACAACGAACTCACCAACGGGTTCGATAATTTTGTGGGACACAAATTTCCGGACAGCGGCTCTGTGCTGGCAGAAAAAAACCTGCTCCTTCCGCTGCCCACCCAGGAAATGCAGAACAACCCGAATTTAAGGCCCAACAATCCGGGTTACTAACCAAAAAGATCATCTTTCATCATCCTGCACATGCGCCATCGCCACAGGTTTACTGTGGCGATGGCGTTTTTATTTGGCATGAAGGTCCTGCCACCTGCAAAAAAGCCTTGTACAATATTGAATTTAACGGCAAGTTATTGTATGTTCCGTCAGGGGCATCTTGTTGGCACCGACGGAACATACAACAACATACTTCTGAACTTAAATTAGGCATCAAAACAGAACTCTCTTTTTTGCTATTTGTATGATTATTGCAATCTTACACCCATGAGCGAATATTTGCCTTTTGAACAGATCCCTTTTGGAACAGACAATTTTGCTGACAACCCGGAGCCAAGATGCCCCTGCGTACTGCTTCTTGACACATCCGGCTCTATGGCAGGCAAGCCCGTACAGCAACTGAACGATGGCATTCAAACATTCCGGGAAGAGCTCCTGCAAGACCCCCTGGCGGCAAAACGGGTAGAGGTGGCCATGATCTCTTTTGGTCCGGTGACCCTGGAATCTGATTTTCATACGGCCGGTAATTTCCACTACAACCCACTCAACGCGGGCGGCGATACGCCGCTGGGTGAAGCCATTGAAAAAGGCATTCAACTGCTCGCCACCAGAAAGCAGCATTACAAGAACAATGGCGTTGCCTACTATAAACCCTGGATCATCCTCATCACTGATGGTGCGCCGACGGATCAATGGAACAAGGCTGCCATGCTGGTAAGGGATGGAGAAGAAAAAAAATCATTTGCATTTTTTGCCATTGGTGTCGAAGGTGCTGATATGAATACCCTGCAAAAGATATCCGCACGGCATCCGCTTAAGCTGCAAGGTCTCCGGTTCAGAGAATTTTTCCAGTGGCTATCTGCATCCATGAAAATGGTTTCCTCTAAAAACCCGGGCAACAACATCAACCTTCTTCCTCCAAACGGCTGGGCTGAGCTATGACATGGAAAATGATCGGCGACAGTGTGATCGGCTCTTCACACCTGAAGAGCAACAAGGGCTGCGAAGATGGCATCCGGTACGGCCTTGTTCAGACACAGGACGAAGAGGTGCTGATCTGCTGCGCCAGCGACGGGGCCGGCAGCGCCCGCTATGCCGCAGAAGCTGCGCAGCTGGTTACCCACACCGGCTTCGACTTGCTAAGCCAGCTGGTAACAACCGGAGAAGAGATCACAGAAGCCCTTCTTTTCTCATTTGCAGAAACCCTGTACGATCAGCTCCAGGCAAAGGCTGCTGAAAAAGAGGTAGACATACAGGAGTTTTCCTGTACCCTGCTGGGGTGCGTGCTCATGAGCCGGCAAACTGTATTTTTCCAGATCGGTGACGGGGCCCTTGTACGGGATGATGGCAGCGGCCATTATGTGCACATCTGGCTGCCGCAAAACGGTGAATACCAAAACAGCACGTCTTTTCTCATTGACGACAGCAATCTTCTCCATTTCAAAACAGCGATCCTTCATGAACCGGTTTCAGAAGTAGCCCTGTTTACAGACGGACTGCAGCTATTGGCTTTTAACATGGAATCGCTCCATGTTCATCAACCTTTTTTTACCGACATGTTCAAGTGGCTCAGGATGGTGGAAACGGGGGAAGAGCAAGCCATCCTGCAGGAAAAACTCACCGCTTACCTGGGCAGCGACCTGATCAACCGGCGGACCGATGACGACAAAACGCTTTTTCTGGCAACAAGGTTAACGCATGACAGGACAAACAGTTAAAGGACTATACGGCGCCGAGACCTATGTGATAGGCAGGGAGCTGGGAAAAGGCGGTGAAGGTGCTGTATATGAAATCAGCAACCATCCATCCCAGGTGATCAAATTATACAATGAGCTGCCGGAAGCAGAAAAGGTAAACAAGCTCAGGTACATGGTTTCGCTGGCCGGCACTGCTATCCAGAACTACGCAGCATGGCCTACAGATCTTGTGACAGATAAATGGGGCGTGCCGGTTGGTTTTGTGATGAAAAAGCTGGTGAATGCAATACCCCTGCACAAGCTGTTTAGCCCGGTCGACCGCAAACGCCTATTTCCTGACAGGGGCTACAATTTTCTGGTTCATGTGTCCAGGAACCTGGCCCTGGCATTCCACAACCTGCATGCAGCGGGTGTGGTAGCGGGTGATGTAAATGAAGGCAATGTACTGGTAGACGGAAGGGGGATGATCAGCCTGATCGATTGCGATTCATTCCAGATCCAGGACGGGCAGCAAACTTATTTTTGTGAAGTGGGGGTACCCCGGTACACCCCACCGGAACTGCTGGAAAGGAGATCATTTGAAAAGGTGGTGAGAACACCTGATACTGATTCTTTTTCTCTTTCGGTGCTGATTTTTCAGCTTTTGTTTCTGGGCCGGCATCCGTTTGCCGGAAAGAATACCACCCGGGAAGACATTGATGAAGAAACTGCCATCAGAAATCATTATTTCGCTTTCTCCCGGCGAAGCAGGTCGAAAAAGCTGCATCCTCCACCCGACAGTCTGGACCTGGGCAGCCTGCCCGATCCGATCATCCACTTTTTTCACCAGTCTTTTGAAAACCGCTATAACCGCCCCAAGCCGGAAGCCTGGATCAGGGAGCTGGATGCGTTTATCAGGGAGATGGTCACCTGCAGCCAAACAAAACTGCATACCTATCCAGGCAAATTACCCCGTTGCCCCTGGTGCGAATTCAGGCAGAAAAAAGGCATCCTTTACTTTCTGGACGAAAGTTATGTGCAATCGAGCTACCTGCTTCAGGATGTGGAAAGCTTTGTAAACGGGTTTAAAGTAGACAAGATCCATCTTCCTGCGCGAAAAGCTTCTTACGTCAATCCAGTCTTGCTCCCCACACCGGTCCCTAAAAAATTTTACCGGCACAAAAGATGGAGATGGATCATCAAAGCCCTTATTGTTGTTGGATGGTTGCCGATAGTATGTAACAGCCCGGCGCTCGGATTTGCCATAATAGTCTCTTGCAAAGCCATTTCCGCCATCATTCCCTGGAACCGGAAAATCGACAAAGAACTCGCCCGGAGGAATGCCGCACACAAGCAGCTTGTAAGCAGGTACGAATCCCTGCTGGATGAATACAACCATCCCAATGAATTAACAGCATATGAAAGGGAAGTTACCGGATTAAACGAGCTGATCAGCCGCTTTCGCAGCCTGCCGGATGAACTGCAGAAACGCAGGCATATCGCGGAAGAGAAATTGATCCATGAACAGCTCCGGCTCTTTTTACAACAATTTTCTATTCAAAACCACACCATCAGCGCTTTTGGCACAGCCAAGAAAGCACATCTTTTTTTGCATGGAATCCATACCGCTGCCGACATCACGGCTTTACATCATACAAAGATCCTGGGCATCGGTCCCAAGAACATACAAATCTTATTTAGCTGGCAGCAGCAAATGGCTACACAGTTTGTATACAGGCCCGACCCCCAGCTGGTAGACAGGGCCGTGGCAGGCGCCGCAGCAGAAGTGGCCGGTTTAAAGAGCCAGCTTGAAACGGAGATCCGCAAACAATACCAGGCCCTGCATTACCTGAGAGTAAATATCGACAACAAACGGACCGTCCTGAACAGGCAATTGGATGAACTGGGAAATGTGGTATACCAGGCCGAGCTTGACCTGGAAGCATTCAAGGCATTTAGTAACTGAGCTTATTTCTCTTCACTGATCTCCAATACCACACTTGTCCTGCGGCCGTTTACCTGGGGGTTGATGCCTACCTCCATCAAAAACTCACCGGTGTAAACCGGCCCTGCATCAACACTTGATTTTGTACCCGGGTAGAGATTGGTTTCTTTTACCCGGTATTTCTTTTTTGGATCCAGTCCATTCAGCTGAATAGGACGCGGGGTTGCGGTTTGCATAACCCGGTAGTTGTGCAGATAGGTAAACAGGATGGCCCTGCTTTTATCGGCACTCACATAGCTGATAGCGGCAACAGGGTTTTCGTACGGGCTCAGCAGTCGATACTGTACACCATGCCATACCAGGTCTTTAAAGGAATCATAGTTTTTTATCGCGCTCCGGCAAAACTCCAGGTCAGACGGACTGAGCTTGCTTGCTACAATGTCGAAGCCCAGCTTTCCCATGCTGGCAACATCCACGCGAAACTTGATGGGCTGGTGGCCCCAGTCGGTAACATGGCAATCGGTGGTGATAGCAGGAAAGAAATAAGAATAGTTCCATTGCAGAAAGATCCGCTCAATGGGTTCCGTATCATCACTGGGCCAGAATTCGGTGAAGTATTTCAGGAGCTCATAATCAGCGCGGCCACCACCACCGGAACAAAGCATCATCGGCACAGCAGGATACTTGGCGCGGATGCGTTCCAATACCTTGTACAAACCTTTTACATACTCTACATACAGGTGCGTTTGCGGCAGTTTATTTTTCTCCAGGTAGATGGAATGTGCATTGTAGATAACTGCATTGCAATCCCATTTGATAAATGCCAGTGCGCTGTTTTTGGCAAACAGGCCGTCCACAATACCAAATACAAAATCCTGCACCTCCGGATTTGCGAGGTCAAGCACCAGCTGGTTGCGGTAATATTTTTCCGGCCGGTTCGGCTCCCTGATTACCCAGTCCAGGTGCTTTTCATACAGCTCGCTTTTAGGATTCACCATTTCAGGTTCGATCCAGATGCCGAATTTCAGGCCGGCTGCTGTAGCTTCTTTTACCAGGTACCCGATGCCGTGCGGCAGTTTTTTTACGTTCTCCTGCCAGTCGCCCAGGCCTGCGTTGTCGCTGTTGCGCGGATATTTGTTGCCAAACCAGCCATCGTCGAGCAGGAACATGTCTACACCCAGGCTCTTGGCATCTTTGTACAGGTTTTGAATTTTGGTTTCATCAAAATCAAAATAAGTCGCTTCCCAGTTGTTGAGCAGGGTAAGCCGGCTCCCCTTCCCGTCCAGCACGCGGTAGTCACGGGCCCAGCTTTGCAGCTGGCGGCTTGCCTCTCCTGTGCCGTGACTGGACACCGTGTAGATCAGGGAAGGCGTTTTAAAGCGTTGTCCGCTGCGCAGGGTGTAAGCCGATGCATACGGATTGATGCCGGCAATAAGCCGCAGGTTCTGGTAAGAATCGATCTCAAAATCGAGTTTGTAATTGCCGCTCCACGCCAGTTGGGCCAGCATCACGGAACCGCTGTTTTCACGGGCAGGTCCTCCAAATGAAAGAATAAAATTGGGTGTACCCAGCAACATGGCACGGGTACCCAGTTTGGTATCAACAGATTTGATGCCCCGCAGCAGTTTTTCTTCATAGGGCTGCATTTCCTTCAGATACTCTCCCTGGAAGCTGGTCAGGTAAAAATCCTTGCGGGTAAGATACAAATTGGCCGAAGCATATTTCTGCAACACCACCGGACCGCTTTCCCCGTTGCTGATCTCTGTCCATTGCTCGATCACATTTTCATTTTGCCAGGCTTTGTAAAACAGCTCTACCGTGAATTTATATTGGGGGTCCTGCAATTTGATGACAGTGGTCATCACGTCATCACCTTCCCGCTTTGTTTGGTGTCCGGCGTACTTTAGTTCAAGCGATGTGTTTCCGTCCGCATGCACCACCTGGATAGCGGGTTCTGAAAGGTTCCAGGTACCGGCTGGCGTGTATGCGTTGTTGTAAATGCCGGCGTTGTCGTCTTTCAAGCTATACTGCGATAACACATGCGCATACCCGTTACTGTCCGTCATCTTGTCTCCAAAATAAACCATCCACAAGCGCGATTCCTGATCGGTTTGCAAAACCAGCGCATGGTTATCCGTTGTAATGGGTATGGTAACAACCTGCTGTGCTGCTGCCTGCATAAAGGCCATGCAAAGCAAAAGGGACAGCCCAGATCCAAAGCGGCAAACAAGCGTTTTTAACCGGTTGGTGTTTATCATATGGATTGTATTTATTTTTTCTTTCTTTCTGCACGCCTGCGAAAACTGGACATGCGCCCATCCTACACATGCAGCTTCTCCAGCAGCAAAACACCCATCAGTCCCATAGCAGCTACCAGCGATTCCATCAGGGTAAATGTGCGGAAGGTTTGTTTCATGGTAAGATTAAAATATTCTTTGAACAACCAAAAGCCGGAATCGTTTACGTGCGAGCAGATCATGCTGCCGGCACCGATGGAAAGCACCATCAGATTCGGGTTCACGCCTGAGCGCACAAGCAGGGGATGAATGATGCCGGCCGTCATCAGGCCTGCAATGGTAGATGATCCCAGCGCAATGCGGATCACGGCCGCAATCAGCCAACCCAGTACCAGGGGAGGTATGCGCAGGTCCTGCAGCGCTGTGCCAATCATTTTATCTACCCCGGCCTCTACAAATATCTGCTTCAAAGCACCGGCGCCTCCGATGATCAACAAGATCAGGCTTACATCACGGATACCTGATTCATAGCAGCCCATGATGGTCTTCATGCTCCTTTTGCGGCGGATGCCGAGCAGGTAAGTTCCCAGTATCAGGGCGATCAGGATCGATACGGTAGGATTGCTAACGAGCAGGACTACATGCTGCAGGTTCCCTGGCGGCAGCGAAATAAAAGAAAGCGGCGTGGCAATAATCAGCAGGATGGCTGGCAGCAAGGCGGTGAGAAAGCTCACGCCTGCACCGGGCAGCTCTTCATGCGGCATCAGCACCGGTTTGAATGCCAGCAGCGGTATTGCCTTGATCCCCTTTGTTGTTTGGGCAAACAGGGGGCCAGCCACCAGCACGGCGGGTACAGCAATAACAAGTCCGTACAGCAGGGTTGTACCCATATCGGCGCCCAGCTGGTTTACAAGGGCTGTAGGAGCAGGATGAGGCGGTAAATAGCCATGTGTAACCGAAAGGGCGGCGAGTGCCGGCAAACCGATGTAAACCGCAGAAAGCCGGTATTGAAACACTACTGAAAATATCAGGGGCGTAAGCAGCACAAAGCCGACACCATAAAACAAAGTTGTGCCTACTACAAAGCCGGTGCATAGCAAGGCCCATTGAATGCGCCGGGTACCAAAAAGCCGGGCAAAGGTTTCAGCTATTTTTTGCGCAGCGCCGGTGGTCGCAATCAGCTTTCCGATCATGGCACCCAAACAAACGATAGAGATCAGCGATCCAACCGTATCACCCATCCCCTTCTGAAATGCAGCCATGACCTTGTCGGGCGGGAGGTCCAGCATCCAGCCTGCTAACAATGATACCAGCAAAAAGGCAAGAAACGGATTTATGTGCAGCCATGCTGTAAGCAGGATCAATCCAAGAAGACAAACCAGGATGGTCAGGATGATCATAGTGTTGGTTTAAGCCAGGCAAGATTCGCTGATGGGTTAAACTTACGCTCTTTTTTACGATTCACACCACTACAAACCGGTATCCAATGCCTTTGATGGTAATAATTTCCAGGGAAGCATCCTCTCTCAGGTAACTGCGCAGCTTGGTAATGTACACATCGAGGTTGCGGGAGTTAAAAAAAGAATCGTTGCCCCAGATAAGATGGAGGATTTCTTTGCGGTCAATGATCCGGTCGCGGTTTTCATACAACAAACGCAACAGTTCGCTTTCACGAAAGGAAAGCTTGCGCTCGGTTTCGCGATTGCTTAAGATCTGCCGGTTGAGCTGAAATGTATATGTGCCCAGGGCAATGGTATCTGTGGGTGGCTTTTGAACCTGGCCGCCCTTGTCACGCAGCTGGTGCTGGATGCGCACGATGAGCTCTTCGATGCTGAACGGTTTGCGGATATAATCGTTTCCCCCCTGCGAAAATCCTTTCACCACGTCCTGCGTTCCTGTTTTCGCGGTCAGGAAAATAATAGGTATCCGGCTGTCTATCCTGCGGATCTCTTCCGCAAGATCGAAGCCATCCATGCCGGGGAGCATAATGTCCAGCACGCAGATATCGGGTGAGGTTTCCCGGAACAAGGAGATGGCTTTATCACCGTCCGTTTCCAGGGCAACCTGGTAGCCACGGGTTTCCAGGCTTTCCTTTACAATTTTTGCCAGGAACAATTCATCTTCTACATACAGGATTTTGACGCTCATGTTTTCTTGATTGCAGGCAGGCGGATGACTTTTTTGCGGATGCTTCTTTTCTCATCCAACCAGATAATGTCTTTTTCTTCTATGGGGATCATAACGATAAAACTGCTGCCATGTCCCGGTTCACTAACGACCTGTACATAACCCATATGGCGTCTGATGATCTCTGACACATAGCTGAGCCCCAGCCCGTAGCCTTTTACCTGGTGCCGGTTGCCGGTAGGCACGCGGAAAAATTTATCAAATACTTTGCTGCGGTATTCCTTTTCAATGCCGATGCCGTTGTCGGTTACGGAGAGCTTAAAAACATCTTTTTGCCGGGAAAGGTCCAGCTGCACCCGGGGGGCATCGCCGCTGTACTTCAGGGCATTGTCAACAAGGTTGTATACCACACTGGTCAGGTGCAGCTTGTCTGCCTGGATCATAAAATCATCCTCCTTCCAGTTAAAGCTGACCTCTGCTGCTTGCTTGTTAAACAAGGGTTTCATGGAACCCAGCACTTCTTGTATCAATTCTTTGAAATCAAATGATTCCTTGTTCAGCTGCATTTGTTTTCTTTCAAAAAGAGAAAGCTTCAGCACTTTATCAACCAGCAGTCCCAAACGCTGCAGTTCGTTGGATGAGATGTCGAGGTATTCACGGGTCTTCTGCGGATCGTCCAGGGCGTGAAAACTCTTCAGCGCTTCTATGGCAACACCCACAGTAGCGATCGGTGTTTTTAACTCATGGCTGATATTGCTGATAAACTCATTCTTCATTTCGGTAAGCCTGCGCTGCCGCAGCAGGTTGCGGTAGAGGATCAGGAAGGAAAACAAGGTGGTACCAATCAGGAGAACGGAGAACAGGATAGGAAGCGAGATCTTTTTGAGCAGATAGCTCCGGGTATCTGTAAGAAGGAGCTGGTAGGCAACGGGGTGGGCAAATCCCACAACGGCCTTGCTCATGTCTGTTTCATAATCTGCCGGCGTGCCGGCCAGCCGCACCACATTGTAGCCGATGTTCAGGTTTTCTCTTTTCAGCGCGCCCGCATAATCTGCTGCAATCTCTTTCACCCTGATCGAATCCTGCAGGGAATCGACCCGGTAAAGCACATTCAGCAAGTGATTGCCGGTATCGGAAGATCGCCTGATCTGCACAGGAAAACTGTCCCATCCGGGCCGGCTGTTCCCGTTCATGCGCAAAACAACGGTGGAGCGGGGTAAGCTGTCCTTTTTTCCTTCCTGCAGTTTGTCACGCACATTATTGACCAGGGTAATAATCTTGCGGCGCTGCATCGATCCATCACTGTTTTGGCTTTCATCTAAAAAAATCCGTGCTTTTCCTGCCTGCGCCGCATTGCCGGAAGGGATAGAAGGCAATTTCAGTTTCACTGCCTGCAGCTTGTGCACCACTTCCTGGAAAGCAATTCCTGTTTTGATGGTCAGGGTCTTTTTTTCCCGGTCGTAGTTGTCCTTCAACCAGTAAACCTGGAAGCCGATGATCACGGCGATGGTAATGATCATGAACAAGGCATTTGTAAAAAGCGGTCTGTTCATACCAGCAAAAGTAACCATTCGGCCCGGCAAGTGCAGAACCGTTAACCTTTATTAACCTTAATGCAAGCCCTGTTAACCTGCCTTGATGAACGCACACTGTAGCTTTGAGCCCATCAATAAATCAACCAAAATATGAAACAGTTTTTTTTTGCGGCAACCGCTTTATCCTTGTCGCTTGCGGCAGCCGCACAGCAAACAGAAGGAACGGTGACCTATACACGCACCATGCAGATGCGGATCAATGCAAGAGCGGATGAAGCCGTTATGTCTTTGCTACCTCAAACCCGGACAGACAAATTTGAACTTGTTTTTGGCAACAACCAATCACTCTGGAAACACGCAGAAGAAGAAGCGGATGCAGGTGAAATAAATGCGAACGGCGTGCAGATCAGGATGATGACACCCGGGCAGAACGATGTTGTGTTCTGTGATTTTGCACAGGCCAAAAAAACAGAGCAGCGTGAAATGATGGAAAGAAAATTCATCGTCGCCGACAGCATACGCAAGCTTACCTGGATCCTGGGCAGCGAAACAAAAACCATCCTGGGACATGTTTGCCACAAAGCCACCGCACAACGCCCCGGCCGGCGCACCCAGATGACCATGGAAAACGGAAAGCTAGATCGCAAAGAAGTGGCCGACACCTCCACGATCACCGCCTGGTTTACATCAGACATCCCTGTTCCAGCAGGCCCTGAAGTACAAGGCCAATTACCCGGCCTGGTCCTCGCCCTCGACATCAACAACGGCCGCATCGTTTACCAGGCAGCAGAGATCTCCCCCAAGGCAGATTTATCGTCCATCAAAGAACCAACCAAGGGAAAGAAACTCACCCCGGACGAATACACCCAGGAGACCACCAAAATGATGGAAGAGCTGCAACGGAATAACCAGGGAGCAAACAGGGTGATCAGGATGAATTAGTCTTGAACCTTGATTTACAGGATTACCTCATCACCCTCACTCCATTGTTCAGTCCCGTCTTCGTCAGGTTGTACGTGAAGCTCAGCAGGAAGAAGCGGCGGAGGTTGTTGGTGCGGGTGTCTTCGATGTAGTTTTGGTTGGCGTTTCTGTTTACTGCCAGGTTGCGGTTGAGGAGGTCGTTGACGGATAGTTTTAACTCGCCGCGGTGGAAAGCAAGCATTTGTTTGCTGATGGCTGCATTCCATAGCGGCACGCGGGTAATGACGCCGTCCCGGCCATACTGATGCGTGATGCGGTAATTAAAATCAGTAGCCAGTAAAATGCCATGCGGCAATTGCCAGCCCCCATCTGCACTGTAGTCCTGGATAAACCATTTTGCCGGTTGGGCGGAGGGCAGCGAATAGCGTGTGTGCGAGAGCTGCGAGCTGCCTGTAAGGGAAAACGTCAGCTTATCAGCCGGGTTCATGCTCAGCCGGAGCTGCGGACCAGCGGTGAAGGTGTTGATCAGATTGGCCTGGCCATTCACAAACTGCTTTCCACGATAGTGGTAAAGGTCTGAGCTGATGTCGAGCATGCCTTTTAGAAAGCGCACCGGCATTCCATAGCTGAGGTTGCCATTGAAACTAAATACGCCATTGATATTTACAGGCCTTACCGAGTCGACGCCCAACTGGTTGATGCGGTCGAAGTTCACGATCTTGTTTTGCGTTTGCTGCAAAGTAAAGAAGGCAAAAAAGTTTTTGTTCTTAAATACATCCACAACAGATGTGCTGATGCGAAGAACATGGGTGAACTCTTGTTTCAAATCAGGATTGCCTTCCCTTACATACAGGGGATTGCTGTTGTCGGGCAGGGGCTGCAACTGGCTGATGGTGGGCTGGTTGGTGTTCGTAGTATAGCTTATCAGGATGTTCTTGTTCCTGGTAAAATAATATTGAAACCGCGCGCTGGGCAGCAGGTTCCTGAAATTTTTCCGGATCAGCGAATCTTTTGATTGACCAATGATCTTCCCCGTGAGCGTAGCCTGTTGCCAGGCAGCGCCCCAGGCAAAATTGTATTTGCTTGTTTGCTTGCGGAGCCGCAAACCAGCATTGGTGTTTCCATACCCGTTCTCAAAATTGTTGGAAAGCAATTTATTTACCTGGTCGTACTTCCCGGTTCCCTGGTTATAATCCCAGGTAGTTTTGTCTGCCCTGTTCAAGGTATAGCTCCTGCCCACGCTGAATTCGAGCAACGATCTTTTAAATAGGGGCTCGGTATAAACGGCTCTTGCATTCAGGCCCTGGAGGTTTTCTTCACTTTGGTTGGTCTGTTTTACTGTATTGCGGAGAAAGGAGGCGCCGGCTTTGTCATAGAAATCAGTCATTGAATAAAGATTGCCGTTTCCCTCGCTCCCATTTAAATTGGTAAGCAGGTTAATGGAAAAAGAACGCCGCTTCTGCCGGAACCGCTTTCTGTATAAAATAGTTGCACTCAAACTAGTGCCTTCCTTATTCGAGAGGCTGTTGCTATTGCCGCTGTTGACGGGCAAGCCATCGGCAGCCTGGGTAGTATAATCTGATTGGCTTTTGTTGGATGTTTGCTGGTATGCCAGGTTGGTTGTGATCTTTACAGCGTTAAAAGAATCAAGCTGGTAATCGGCAGCTGCATTTAGCCGGTGTGTATTGTTCAGGTTGTTGGTAATTGCATGTTGCTGATAGAAATTAGCGGGCGAAAAGTATTGCCGTTCAATCAGGCTTTCACGAACAGGGTTGAAGCGGCTGTAAAAATAGCTGCCCTGGAAATCTGTTTTGTTGCCGATGATGTTGTTGTAATTGATGCCGCCACCGCCTGTATTATTGATGCCGGTATTGTTGCCGCCCAGCAAACCCGCCAGCGGATCGTCGGGTGAAACAGACAGATTTATGTTGCCGCCATTTTTGAGCTGGTTCAGTGCGCCGGTAAAATTCAAGACATCCATAAATGAAAACCCTTCCGCGTTTGTGTTGTTGGCCATCCCGATGGCTGAAAGCTGGCGGGCGCCTTTGAACTGATTGATGTTGAACCTTGCCTGGTAACGTTCATCTGTTCCGGCACCCGCAGTTAACTTTCCAAAAGCGCCCTTTTTCTTGTCTTTTTTAAGTGTCAGGTTGATGGTTTTCTGGCTATTGCCATCATCAAAGCCGGTTAGCTGTGCCTGGTCGCTCAGGCGGTCGTACACCTGCACTTTGTCGATGGCATCGGCAGGCAGGTTGCGGGTAGCGATCTTGGGATCGTTGCCAAAAAACTCTTTTCCATCTACCAGCACCTTTTGCACTTTTTCGCCCTGGGCCTTCACGGTACCGTCTTTATCAACACGCACGCCCGGTAGCTTTTCCAGGAGGTCTTCCACGTTTGCATTCGGCAGGGTTTTGAACGAACCGGCGTTGTACTGAATGGTATCACCCAGCAGGGTAACCGGCGGATCTTCGGGCCTAACCACCACTTCTTCGAGCAGCTTGCTTTTATCATACAGGATAATATTGCCAAGCAAAAGGGAAGGCTGTTGGCTGCTAACGGCGAAGGACACACTCTTGTTGTGATAATTGACATGCGTGAACAACAAGCGGTAACTGCCTGCTGCCAGTCCGGACAAGGAAAACTTTCCGGCTCCATCGGTCATGGTAAAGCTCACCAGGGAGGAGTCGCGCTGTTTCATGACGGTAACCGTTACATTGGCAACGCCTTTGTTTACAGACGAGTCGAACAGAGTTCCCTGTACAGTTCCGGAGGTTTGGGCGAAAGAAGAAAGGCTTATGAGAAGAAAGATAAAAAGGGTCGCAATAATCCGCATGGCTGGAGTTTATACCTACGAAAATATCCGTACCAACCAAGATAGCGGGTTAACCAGCATTGGTTTAATGTTAATGAAGGTTAAGAAATGATATTCAATCAGACTTGTACCGATTTGAATTTGTTGGTGTGCAGTGTTGAGAAGGGGGTTAAATGAAATGCATCCGTAAAACACATGAAGGCAGGGGTGGGTCTACGATGCATGCCATACCAGCTCATTCAATTGGGTATTATACCCAATTGAATGAGCTGGTATCCGATCTGTTCTTGTATTGAGAATATTAAGATTGCTGACTACAAATCTGTTTTATTTAAGCGGATATTTATACCGTGCATCATCCACCACCAGTACCCAATCATTTTCCCTTCCTGTTGCAGGTGGTGTAAAATCGATGTGTGTTTCCCGTTTTATGTTTTTGCCTACCGGGAGCGCTTTGCCTGTTCTTGGGTTGTACCACCATGCGTTGAGCTTTTCTGCAGGCAACGCGGAAGTGCGGATCGTCATCACTTTTCCGACAGGCATGTATACCATCAGATAGCTGCCCGTGCTGTCGCGGAAAGCGCAGGCGTGTTCGCCCTTTTCTCCCTGTCCGCTTTCGATTATATCGTCATCAGGTACACGTTGCAGGAGGGGACGTTGCTGCATTAGTTTGATGAGGTAACCGGCCTGGTAGGCACCGGGCCGGTCAAGCGCTTCTGTCCAGTAACGGTCGGCGTGGTTGATCTTTTCTTCGCGCGGACTGTAAAACTGCCAAATGCTGTGATGCCCGTATGTGACACCGCAGGCGCCGGCAAAAACAGAGCGGTACAGTTGTTTTCTTACATCGTAATCACGGTAGTAACCATTGGCCGGGTCCCACTTAGGCCAGGGGCTTACCGGATGGTCTTCATAATTGGGCTCCGCATCCAATACAGGTTTGGCCGGCAGCAGGGCATAATCGCGTGCAATGCGCGCCCAGATAGGGACATCGTGCCCATCCCCATGCCCTGATTGGTTCATGTTCATGGTGAGCCAGGGCTCCTGGTGGATATACTGCGAGGAGGAGGCACCGCCGGAGGGATGGTACGTAATAAACGCATGCTGGTCCGTGGCATCCAGAATGCCTTTGGCCATGGCGCGCCAAACAGGCCGCCAATCGCTGCTGTCTTTAAAGGCCGGCCGGTCGCCGCCCAGGATCCACAAAATGTTTGGGCTCGCTCCATACCGCCGCCCCATCCAGTTGCCCCACTTGTATGCATTGTCTTGCGTAAATACAGCAGGTCCGGCTCCCCACATCCTGGTTACTTTGTCGCCCCAGGTAGGAAGCAGGCCGATGTACAGGCCCCGGCTGCGGGCCAGACTAACCACGCTGTCCACAAACAAAAAATATCTCTCGTTGGGCGTTTCCGGGTTCTGGTTGAGAAGCGGCAGATCACCATTGCGATTGGGAACTGTCAGGCCATTGAACTCGGCCAGGGCCACGGCTTGTATCACATTAAAGCCCTTGCTCTTCCGGTTATCAAGGTATGTTATAATTTCTTTCAGGGTGAGGCGGTGAAACAATTCCCAGGCCGTATCACCCAGCCAGAAAAACGGCTTGCCGCTCGCATGCTGCAGACAATGTCCATTGGGTGAAACCATCACCGGTCCCTGATCAAAAGGAGCCTGTGCACGGGCACACAGGCAATGCAACAGCAAGAGCAGGATCAGGTATTTTTTCATGTTGAAATTTGTGCGGAAGAGCCTGGAAAAAGATTTCCCCGGATTGATCCCTTCTTCACCTTACTTGCACCCTGCTGCATTGATCAGCACATTGCCATCCATCACTTCGTACGATGCACGCAGCGGTTTGCAAATTGCATCAAGCGCTCCGTAAAAAGACATAGCATTTATATCCGTAGAAAGCCGGCAGTGTGAAAGCGCTTCCTGGTCAAAAATAATGGGGATAGAATAACGGTCTTGCAAGGCAGTCAGAAGAGCAACAGCAGATGAAGATGAAATGGCAACCTGGTTTTTGGCAACAACAGCAGGATCCGTCACCAGGGTTTTATAAGTAAGATTGTTTGCTTCATTGTACACAAGCTGCTGGTTGGGTGTAATTACAATGCCTGCCACCTTGGAAAAAGGGGTACCTCCCTCATGGATGTCTCTTCTTTTAAACACCTGTACGCTGCCCTGCCTGGCAGTGATCATCATTTTTTTATCGGGCAATCCCTCCACTTCAAGCTCGGCCCCTGTAGACTTTGCAATCGTGCTTTGTGTGTACACGAAAAAAGGACGCGCCGGATCTTTGCGGATACTGAGCCGGGCCTTGCCCGACAGGAACACTTCCCGCTTTTCGGGAAGCAAGTCACTGGTATAGCTCAGCCTGCTTTTGCTTTCCAGCCATACCCGGCTGCCATCAACCAGGGAAATGGCCTCTGCTGTATCAGCATCGTTGAAAACTTCCACGAGTGAATTGGTGTAACCGGAGGCAAAAGATTTATACGGATCGGGGTAGCCACTGTGCTTAGTAACAAGATACCAGGTACAAGCTACCGCAAACACAAAAATGGCTACGATCTTTATCCAGTTCCGCCGGCTGATCGTGAGCACTCTTTTGCGGGGACGGGGTGTAATCAGATCGCCAGGCAGTACCACCGGCTGCCCATTGGTACTGGAGATGATCTGTTCAATCTGGTCGTTGATCTCATCTTCGGAAGCCTCCCGCTTGTGGACAGGCAGGGAATCTACAATGGCGCGGCTGTAATTGACAAGGGGGGTTTTGTCGGGGTTATAGCTAATCCAGTTTAGCCAGAACCGGGTGGAATAAGGATCATTGTTCAACACCCATTCCTGAAATGATTTGTTGAATACGAAATCCTCTACCGTATTGTACTCTTTGTTCTCCATATGAGGCCCTGCTTAAGGCTTGCTGTTAAGTTCCAGGTGGATACAAATATAAAAAATTACTAATGCATTCGCAAGTTAAAAAATGCAGCGTTTATACCCGGCTGTTAGGAGCGCATCAAATAAGTCACCAATCAAGCTGTAACAAACTTACACCCTGGCGGGGCAATGAGATATTGATGACAGCGGTTCCGTCCTTGCTCCTGATCTTTTCTGATTTTCCGATGGTTTGTAACTGGCCGCTCTTTTCCAGTTCGCTGATCTGCGCGGCTGTTGGCTGCCGGGGCGAGCCCATCTTTTTCCAGGCCTCGTATGAATTGCTGTGCTCATCATCTATCCTGTACTGGGTAAGCGTGGCTGCGGAAGTTGTTAATCCGCTGATAGTTACCTGTACCGGCTCACCGGGCGACCGGATGTCTTCATCGTGATAGTTCCAGACCATTGCGGTTACGCTCCGTTTTCCCTTTGCTGCCAGGCCCCCGATATCGGTTTGTGCGCCCCGCACGCTGGAGTCAACCACGGATTTCAACGTGTTCATCCGGTTGCCATCTACCCGTACGCGCATTCCATTCATGCGGCTGAACATGCGGAACACATTAAGCACCGGTTTATCTACGCCGTTGGTAGCCAGGTCACGGAAGCCATAAAACCAGGGCTGGTTCTCAAACTCGAACGACCAGGATACCGCACCTAAAAAATTCACTGCGTACTGATCGGCCAGCTCGTACTTGCGGGCAAAGGTTGCCGCGGTATAGCTGGAGTACAAGGTACCGTTGCGGTAGGCATTCTCCGGGTTGGTAGCCATGCCGCAGGCAGCACAGCCTTCCGGGTCCGATTCACCCACCACGACCGGCAGGTTCTTGGTCTGCGGGTAAGATGCCACGATGCGGAAGCCCGTAGAGATATCACGCAGCTGGGGCGACATATTCATCCGCACCCGTCCGTTTGCAACGCGGGGCGAGCCTTTGGCATGGAACAAAACCATGTCCAGCGGAGCGCCTATCTTGCCGGTCGCATAATTGGTATCCGAGATGCAGTGTTTGATAAATGCATTGAGCCATTGTACTGCGCCCGGACTGGAAGTGCCGGCAATATCCAACCCGCCGATGCGGGCCGTGGGCAGGGCTCTTTTTACACCGTCTGCTGCATAATCATAAAGTTTCATGAACTCCTGCATGGTGCCCTTCCAGTAACCATTGGGTTCATTCCAAACTTCCCAGTACCAGCTCTCTACTTCTTTCTGGCCGTAGCGGCTTACGCAGTGCCTGACCCAGTTGTATACCAGGTCGCCCCATTTTTTGTAATCTTTGGGCGGATAAGCCCATCCTGTAAATATTTTGCTGTAAGGTTCGCCGGGTTTCCAGTCGTGCTGGTAGGGCTGCGGGTGTGCAGACAAGGCCTCCGGCATAAACCCGATCTGTGCCAGCGGCTTCATGCCTCTTTTTACGTAGGTATCAAAAATGCTGTCGACGATCTTCCAGTTGTAAATGGGATTGCCTTGTGCATCTTCTGTATAAGCATTGGTAGAGCCCCATTTCAGCGCAGGCGTGCCATCGCCGGTGGTGAGCAGGTTGTGTACGCGCATGTAAACAGGGACCGGGCTCATAGCTGCCAGTTCACTCAGGAGCTTTTTGCCATCCTTCATGTATGTGTAGTTCGGTTCATCATGACCGAACCAGGCCCATACAGGGCGGAAAGGAGCGATCTCCTGGTCGAGGTGGACGTTGATGGTAGCAGGCTGCGTATAGCCGGGAAGGGAGAATAGGGATACGGCAAGCCATAGAAGGCAGTACCGTAGGTAGGTTTGAAGCATATCGTTAAAGTTAGTTCAGGTACCAGGCATGCAATAATAGGTTATTAATAACAATGCATGCCTGGTACCTGAAACTTTTTTATGGATGACCGGGCGCTTTATCAGCGGAGTGTGAGACGGCCACCGGCAGGCGCATTGGTCTGCGGCTTTCTGGGCATCTTTTCATCGCGCTGTGCAGCGTTGTACACAAAATCGGCGATGATGGTAGAAGCCTGCATCAGGTCATCCGGACTCAGGTGGTCGTAGGTGTCCATGGTGCTGTGATGCGTGCGGGTATTGTATTCCATGCCATCCTGTATAAACTGGAATGCCGGAATGCCGTAAGGATCAAACGACTGGTGGTCTGTACCGCCGGTATTTTGTGAAGTAACGGTGGTAGCACCCAGGTCTTTAAAAGGCTCGAACCATTTGGCAAAGATGGGTTTAATACCCACATTGCCCTGGGTGTATATGCCCCGGATTTTTCCGGTGCCGTTGTCCAGGTTAAAATAAACAGATACTTTTTCACCCATGGCATTGGCCTTGCGGGCGGCAGTGTCTACAAAGTGGTTTCTTACATAGCCGCGTGAGCCGTTCAGGCCGGTTTCTTCCCCACCCCAGAGTGCGATGCGGATGGTGCGGCGTGGCTGAAATCCAACCGCTTTCAGGATGCGCACGGCTTCAATCATGGTAGCACAGCCGGCTGCATTGTCGGTAGCGCCTGTACCACTGTGCCATGAGTCGAGGTGCCCGCCCAGCATCACCAGTTCTTCTTTGAGCTTGGGATCGGTACCTTTTATTTCAGCTACAACATTGTATCCTTTGGTGTCTTTTGTGCTGAAAGAAGTTTTTACATCGATGTCGAGCTTAACAGGAATATTGTGTTTTACCAGCCGGTAAATGGTATTGTAATCTTCAATACCCACTACCATGTCCAGAAAGCTTTCCGGTGCGTTGGCAGCATACGATTGTACACCCGGTGCGCCTGTTGATCCCTGAACAAACAAGGTACCATCATGGTTGCGCGTGGTGCTGCTCAGGATAGCGACTGCTCCTTCTGCCTGGGCAAAGCTTCTTAACAGGACAGGGCTCAAACCGGCCCCGGCACCAAAGCGGCCGCGGCCACCTGCACCAAACTGGCCCCTGCCCTGCTGCGGACCGGTAGGCGGCGTATACTCGCCCATTTTAACCAGTTCATCATCTGTATACCTGCTTGCATCGGACCTGTAAGTAGGTTTCAGGGTATCGTAGGCAGGCGTGATCACAATTTTTCCTTTCAGCTTGCCTTTATAGCTCATCAGCTCGGTACTGTCCTTGGCATTGATCATGACCACTTCAGCATTCTTGGCGCCATCGCTGCCTTTGCACTGTGATTTTGGAAAAGCGTTGATAGGCCTGTAATAGGGAGCAGTGAGGGCGAGATAAGATTTCTGCATCTCCCAACCGCGGCCAAACTCACCCCAGGGCTCCAGCTTGGCATCCTGCAGTCCGTAGCTGGCCAGCTTGTCCTTGGCCCAGTTGGCGGCTTTTGTATAACCTGCCGAACCTTGCAGGCGGGGACCATTGGCATCGGTCAGGTAGAACACGGTTTCCATAACCTGGGAGTTCTTCAATCCCTCCTGGCGGATTTTTTCTACCATCCCCAAGTCGATCTTTTCTTCTTGTGAGAACAAGGGTTGGAAAGAGACCATCAACAGAAAAACAATAGAACTTTTTCTCATGCGTTGAGTTTTTGGTGTAAAAACAAGAATTTCCCAAATATATACAAAAATCAAAATTTAAAATTCCAGGTCACCGACGGGATAACCGGAAAAAGAGAAACCTGCTTGGCCGATACTTTCAACGTGTTGTTGTACGGACTTCCTTCCTGGTCGAAATAGAGAAAATAAGGATTGAGGCGGTTGTAGACATTGTATACGCTGAACACCCAGCTGCTCTGCAGCTTTTTCTTTTTTACGGATGGCGGCGTATAGGTAGCAGAAAAATCAAGGCGGTGATAAGCTGCCAGGCGGTACTGGTTCACGCGGCTGTACTCCTGCGTGAGCACGCCGTTGAGGATATAAAATTTAACGGGCAGGGAAGCGGCGTTCCCGCTGCCGTAAACAAATACGGCAGAGAGCTTCCAGTTTTTGTTGAGTTCGTACATCGAAACAAAAGACAGATCGTGCCGCCGGTCGTATTTGGCGGGGTAACGTTCGCCGCCGTTCAGCCCGGGAAACTGCCGGTATGTCCAGGAGAGGGTATACCCGATCCAACCGGTATAACGGCCCCTGGTTTTGTTGAGGAAAAACTCAGCTCCATAGCTCCAGCCCTTGCCAAATACAAACTCCAGTTCCGGATCTTTGAGCGAGGGCGTATATCCCTCGCGGTACTCGATCTGGTTGCGCATGGATTTATAATAAAGCTCAACAGAAGCTTCCAATGTGTTGTCTAAAAAATTGCGGAAATAACCGGCAGAATACTGCCAGCTTTTCTGGGGTTTTACAATATACGTACTCGGCACCCAGAGATCGGTAGGCAGTGTAGAGCCTGCGTTGCTGACCAGGTGGATGTATTGAAGATTGCGTGACAGGGCCGTCTTGATGGAAGATGCATCGCTTAGTGCAAAGCGGAGCGTGAGCCTGGGCTCAAACCCGCCGTAGGTACGGATCGGCTGTCCCCGCTTGTAACGGGTACTGTCGGTATGATTGCCGTTTGGATCGGTTTGAAAGATGGTATAAGGACCTACCTGCGAAAAACTGCTGTAGCGGATGCCTGCATTTGCCTGCAGCCAGCTGCTTACTTCGATGTCATCCTGCAGGTACAGGGCCGCTTCATTGGCCCATTTGTAGCTGTTGGTATTGGGATTGAACTGAACGCTGTCCTGTTTGCCAGAAAGAATATTGGGCGTGAACTTGTGATGGGTGTACAAGCCGCCAAATTTAAGCTTGTGCCGGGGTGAAGGGTAATAATCAAAATCAACCTTTGCATTCAGGTCGCGGATGCCGGATGCCAGTCCGATATCAAAGCCGCTCTGGGAGGCATTGAACGCAAATTTATAATCATTGTAAACCAGGGTTGTGTTAGAGAACAGCTTCTGGTTAAACACATGGTTCCAGCGCAGCGAGCCGGTTGAATTGCCCCAGGGAATGTTGGCGCTGAAGGAACGCTGGCTGTTGTTAAATGTAAACACATCGCGGCCAAAATATCCGCTTAAGTAGAGCCGGTCTTTTTCGGAGAAGATATAATTCACTTTGGCGTTCAGGTCATAAAAATAATAACCCGAGCCATGGAACTGGCTGGTCGGTTTTACAAAGGGTTTTACCAGCGCATCGATATAGGTACGCCGGCCTGAGATAATGAATGAAGCTTTCCCTTTTTTGATAGGCCCCTGTATCGACAGGCGCGAAGCGATCAGGCCGATGCCGCCATCAACCTGAAATTTATTGGCATTGCCTTCCTTCATGGAAACATCCAGTACAGAAGAAAGCCTGCCGCCATATTGGGCAGGAAAGCTGCCCTTGATCAGGGATGTGCTTTTGATGGCATCACCGTTAAAAACAGAAAAGAAGCCAAACAAATGTCCTGTATTGTAAACCACAGCATCATCGAGCATGATCAGGTTCTGATCGGCTCCTCCCCCGCGTACATAAAAGCCGGCGTTGCCTTCCCCTGCATTTCGCACACCGGGCAGCAGCTGCAGGGTTTTGAGCAGGTCTACCTCTCCCAGCAGCACCGGCACCGACCTGATCTGGTTCATAGACAGGTCGATCTTGCCCATCTGCGAGCTTTTGACATTGACATCACCCCGCCGCCGCGAGGTTACAATGACCTCTGTGTTGGTGGCAGCTGCAGGGGCCAGCAGGATATTGTACGAACGGTTTGTTGCCAGGCCAAGATCTATCTGCCGTGATTGATAACCCACATAGCTGACGGTAATCACATAATCGCGCGGCGGAAGCGTAAGCGAATAAAAACCATACTGGTTGCTGTTGACGCCCCGTCCGCTCACGGATACGGTTGCGCCGATCAGGGTTTCGCCGGAGAGGGAGTCTTTTACATAACCACTCAGCGTTACCTTGTTTTGAGCGGCAGCCGCAAAATGGAGAAGCAAGCCTGTTAACAAGGCGAAGGATACGGAAGATATACGCATGAACTGGAAGTATATAAGCGGATGAAGGCAAGCAAGAGAGCCGGCACTATTTTGCAAAATCAAGCGAATCAGGAATGTCGCCGCATTCAAGCATGGCACTCCGGTATTTAGGATGCTTTTTGCCCATGTAGGGGTTGACGATTTCCTGGCTGTTGCTGATCCAGTAAGCGCCTTCATTGTCAAAAGCCATCGGGCAATGCTGGTGATAAATTTTTTCTTGGTCGTACCGTACAGTGCGCACCAGCTCGTACATGGCATCAGAAACAGCCTGAAACTGCCGTTGCTTTTTGGTGAAATCCTTTTGGCCTGGTATCTCACCGGCAGCGCTTTGGATGGTAGCTGTATAATCTTTGGCAGTTGATTGGACGCCGCTGGAAGAATCACCCTTGAGCTCATCCAGCTTTACACCACCGGCATCGGCAGCCAGGTCTTTCGAAACTATATTGACCTTGGCCGTATCATATTCCACAAATGCATCCCGCAACGAATAATAAGATGTCAGTAATTTTTCAAACGACGCATTGAAAGCAGTGGAGTTTTTGCTCACCGGTTCTTTTTTGTCGACTGTACCGGTTGTGGCCGGTTCCTTGTCCTGGCCGCCACCACAGGCAGTGAGGAGGAAAAGGGACAGGAAGAATAGGGATAGGTTCCTCATGAGAAATTTTTGGCAAAGGTACAGGATAATTGATATGCTGCCGGTTTGTGGTAAGTTTGCATCTTTTAAAATATTACCCCGGCAGTATGTTATTAGGATTTCAGAACCTGACATTTGAATTTGGCGCAAGAACCATTGTACGCGACGCAAACTGGCATATACAACCCAATGAAAGAATCGGTTTGATAGGTTACAACGGCACCGGTAAATCGACCCTGCTCAAGCTGATGGTGGGCGATTACAGTCCTTCGGAAGGCACGGTAGAAAAAAGCCGCGACACAACCATCGGCTATTTCCACCAGGACCTGCTCAGCTTTGATTCAGACAGCCCGATCGTAGATGTAGCCATGCAGGCTTTTGAGCGGGTGATCCAACTAGAAGCAGAAATAGAAACGCTGGGCAAAGAACTGGAAAAGCTGGACGGATCCTCCTTTGAAGGTGGCCGCGAAGAAGCCCTGCTGCATGAGTACAGCGACAAGCTGCACGAGATGGAAACCCTCGACGGCTACAACATCCGCTACAAAACAGAAGAGATCCTGCAGGGGCTGGGCTTTTCCACGGCTGACCTGGGCCGCTCGTTCCGTGAATTCAGCGGAGGCTGGCGCATGCGCGTGCTGCTGGCCAAAATGATCCTGCAGCAACCCGACCTGCTCCTGATGGACGAACCGACCAACCACCTCGACCTTCCCTCTATTGAATGGCTCGAAAAATACCTGCAGCATTTCAGGGGATCAGTCGTGATCGTATCGCACGATAAATATTTTCTGAACAGGATGGTGACCAAGGTCGTAGAGCTGTACCAGAAAGAACTCCATTTTTATGGAGGCAATTACGAATACTACGAAGCGGAAAAACAGCTGCGCGTGGAGATGCAGCAACGGGCTTACGAGAACCAGCAGGAGTACATCCGCCAGCAGGAACGTTTTATAGAGCGCTTCCGGGCCAAGGCCACCAAGGCAGCCCAGGCGCAGAGTGCGATGAAGCGGCTCGACAAGCTGGACCGCATTGAAGAAGCAGAGATAGAACGCCCCAACATGCGCATCAATTTTCAGGTCGACAAAGTTCCGGGCCGCGTGCTGGTAACGCTGACCGATGTAAGCAAGCAGTTTGGTTCGATCAAGATCCTCGAGCACGCATCTGCGGAAATCAACCGGGGTGATAAAATTGCCCTGATCGGTGCGAACGGAAAAGGCAAATCCACCCTGCTGCGCGTAATTGCGGGCGCGGAAGAATTTGATGGCGAGCGCAGGGAGGGACACAACATCGATGAAAGTTTTTATGCCCAGCACCAGCTGGAGGCACTCAATATCAACAATACAGTCCTGGATGAGATGAAGCTTTGCGGCAGCCAGAAAACCGAGATGGAATTGCGCTCGCTGCTGGGCTGCTTCCTATTCAGCGGCGATGATGTGGAAAAAAAGATCAAGGTGCTGAGCGGAGGCGAAAAAGCGCGGGTGGCCCTGGCAAAAACCATTGTCAGCAAAGCCAATTTCCTGCTGCTTGATGAGCCTACCAACCACCTCGACATGCATTCCTGCGAGCTGCTCATTGAAGCGCTCAACAAATACGAAGGCAGCTTTATCCTCGTGAGCCACGACCGCTACTTTATTGCCAAAACCGCCAACAAGATCTGGGAGATCGACAATAGGCAGATCAAGGAATTCAAAGGCGGCTATGAGGAATGGGTAGAGTGGAAAGAAAGAATGGCCAAGCAGGCAGCGCAGGTGAGCCAGCCCCCGGCAGAGAAAAAGAAGGAAACCGTTGCGGCTCCCAACACGCCCCCACCGGCAGGGAAGGTGATCAACAAGGAAACAAAAAAAGAGCTGCAAAAACAGCAACGCATCTTCCAGCAACTGGAAGAGCAGATTGCCGGCCTGCAGCAAAAGAAAAAAGAATGCGAGGCGGCCCTGCTCCAGCCGGATGTATATTCAGACAGTAAAAAGTTTGCACAAACAGAAGGCACGTACAAGAAATTAAGCCAGGAGTTGAATGAGCTGAACGAGCGCTATGAAAAAGTGTTTGAGCAAATCCTGGAGCTGGAGAAATCCTGAGCAGGGGCTTACTGCATGCTGTCTATAGACTTTGCTGTAAAGAGATGGAGTTCTGTGCCCGCGTAGGTTGTGAGGAAATGAAGTCATAAGCTGGTTAGCCATTCTTTCGGCACATCAAATGCCTTTGCTCTCTTTCTTGCCAGGCTGTCCAGCCATTTGCTGTTCAGCTTATCCAGCATATAATCAAACGGCCTTTTTCCCTGCGCGCCTTCTGCTCTTAGCGGGCCTTTTGCGGAATCAATTTTCATGAGCTCATTGTCAGCTGTCGTTAAGCTGTCGATCAGGTGATCATCCGCGTCGCTTAAAATCGGTTCTGTAAATCCGCTGTGGTCCCTGTTGATGATTTCCTGTATGGCGGCGGAGTAATTATAGCTTTTAAGCAGGAACCGACGAAAGTAGGTCAGCTTAAACTGGTCAAAGTAGATAGATCTGTACATGGCCTTTTGCGACGCAACATTACCTGTGCTTTTACAAGTAAGTCCTGCGAGTGAAAGAAACAAAACGGTTGAATAGGAGAATACTTTCGTCATCATACCTGATTTTCTGTTCTAAAGTTAATCTGCATGAATCATCAGTTGCCTCGAATTAACAAATTCAAACAGCCTTTCAAAAAGTAGGTGGCGCTGCATTCAGGTCAGCATCCAGAAAATCAGTTATCATGGGTACGAGCCACTCCGGCCGCTTGGTCATGCCTATATGGGTGGTGCCGGGTATGATGGCCAGGCGGGATTGGGGCAGTCCGTGTAAATCGCCCATTTTTCCGCCACCTTTTGCGCGAAACAGTTCCAGTGCATGTTCATACTGCACACCATCGGCATCGCCAATAGCTATAAAAACAGGTGCTTGAATCTTTTTTACCTCGTCGGACCAATCATACTGCTTCAGGTCTATGCCGATCACTTTTTTTGCAAATTCCGGAAAATGAGCCGGATCGTTTCCAAAACTGTCGTACTGTTTCCGGATCGGCGTGCCATTAAACATATCTGCTTTGAAATCAGCAAAACTGGCTTCTGCATCGGGCCACCATCCATCATGCCTGTAGGCACCTGATAAGATGACCAGTCTGCGTACCTGCTGGGGATGACGCACGGCCAATTGAAAAGCAATTCCTCCTCCCATGCTATAGCCTACTATGTCTGCACTGTCTATTTTGAGGTACTTGAGCAAACCGGAAACATCATCTGCCATCCCTTCGTAACTGATGTCCCGGGCGATGTCCCTTGTACGGCCATGGCCCTGCATTTCGGCCACAATAACCTTTCTGTCCCTGGACAACAGCGGGATGAAATTGGCCCAATTCAAGGGGATGGTTAAAAAAGAGCCGTGCAGCAGAACGACGGGTTTACCTTTACCATACACCTCGTAGTACATCTTTAACCCGTTTACAGCTGCATAGCCACTGTCGACGGGCTGTATGTTTTGGCTGACAGCCGTATCATTTGGTGTGGTTATTACTTCGCGGCTCTCTTTTGAACCCTGCTGACAAGAAGCTGCTACTGTCATAACAAAGGCCAGGGAAGGTTTGGCCAGCATACGCTTGTTCATATGGCATGTCGTTTTGTTAGACTGCAAATCTCCGCAACAATGCTCCATTACCAACAGGGTAAATGCGACAATTACAGGGTGATATGCGACAGGTGAAGGACAATGGCTGCATCCCGGCAACAAAAACGCCCAGGCAAATAGATGCCCGGGCGCATGATCGAATGAATCTCTGTTGTCCTTTCTACTGAATCTTTCCGTTCTTTTATACCAGTTTCAGATATTCCTGCAAAGTAATTCTGCCCTGTACAAGCAGGTTGTATAATTGATCCTTACCAACGTTTGCACTTTTTACAGTTTTGACCAGTTCACGGTCGAACACCAGGTCCTGGAAAATGGATTTTGTAGTCATAATCATTTTTTTAATAGTTTAGAGACAATATAGATTTCTGCAGCCAACCGACTAGTTGTTTCTGTCTGTTCTGCATCAGATCCAAACAGGGCTGTATAGCAGCTGCTTGCTGAAAATCTGTTACTCCGTACAGGACTCGAACCTGTATCATCGCATGAAGCCTTTTCATGCAAAGAACCAAGCGGGTAGTACTGAAAGCAATCGATGTATGTTCACTCCCGGGAGATTCACGTGGTGGGCAATCGCCAGGCATTTGCTTGCCGGCAAACAGGAGAATCAAAGAAGGCCGTTCTTATTTTTCCATCAATGTGTACTTTATACACGTTTTCAGGTGCAAATATAGTCCCTTTTTTCGATTGAGAAAACCTCGTGCCGGATTTTAGGATTTTATTAAACCTGTTGCCCTCCAAATACCTTCCCTCACATCCAGCGTACGCTCCTTGCTTCCTGTCCCGCTACGGGCAAACCCTTAGCAGGGAGTTTTAATCCATTTACACTGCCATAATTCCTGCTCTTACCCGTTAGTATCTCTTATTATTATCCACATCAATGCATCATTTAATATATCTTAGTTCGGCCTCCCCTGCATTGTCTGACGAAGACCTGCATGACATCTTAACAAAGAGCAGAAAGAACAATGCCCAGTCTGCTGTTACCGGTTTGCTGTTATACCACGACGGCTCCATCCTGCAAATACTGGAAGGAGAGAAAACGGCGGTTTATGCAATTTATCTGAAGATCATGAAAGACCCCAGGCATACCAGTTTGGTTACCCTGATTGATGAAGAAACAGCGAGCCGCGATTTTTCAGACTGGTCAATGGGCTTCAAGCGCCTGTCGAACAGGGAATGGGAGCAGCTTTCCGGATATATCAACCTGGGCAACCGGATAGGTTTGCTACAGGAGCTGGAATCAAAAAGCATACAGGTACTTACGATGATCAAAACTTTCCTTGCGGTAAACGCGCGCTAACGGGCATGCTAGATCGCGTTCTTGATCTTGGTGTATTTTTTCCTTCCGAAATCCTTGCGCTTGCTTTTCAGGTATTTCTGGTGGATGATCTCGCTCATGGGCTTGTCGTGCACCTTGCTTTCTACCCAGGAAATCACATCCAGGTAGGCAAAGGCGCGTGTTTCAAAGCGGCTTTTTTCGTATTGTTTGATCCTGTGCAGAAAGCCGACCAACTCGGGTTTGAGCTTGTGGCGCGAGATGCGGAAAGAGTTGCGCAGGAAAGCAAACATCTCTTCTTCAATCACCGTCAGGTTTTCCATTTTGGCCATAAAGCGGTATACCGAGCGCGTGAGCGATTCTATGATCTCGAAATTGTTCAGCTCGTAATGGGCCAGCAGATGGAGCAGGCGGGCATAGCATTGCAGGTCATAGCGCAGGTCAACATGGTCGTTGATGATCTTATGGAGAAAGTCGATGCAGGTTGAATAATTCTCGCTGCCAAAATAAAGCGTGGCGATCTTATAGTTCAGCACCATAATGCGGTGCTCATCAATAAAAAGGTCGAACTCCTCCATTTTCTCGAGGATGTCGGGCACCAGGGTAAGGCCTTCTTTGAAGGTACCGGTAATAAAATGCTGGTTGATCTTGGCACTTACGATGTAGATATAAGCCTGGATGCGGAAGTTGTCGTGCTGCTGCACCCGTTCTGTTTCTGCCAGGTCTTCAAACTGCCGCAGGGTGATCTCAAAACGGCGGAAATTGCGCAGGTCGAAATGGGCGTTCAGCAGGCTGTGCAGGCCTTTGATATAGTGGCCGGTTTCCACGCGTACCATCAGGGGCTGCTCATCAAACAAGTCCACCCATTTCTGGGTATAGCGATAGTACATCAGGAAGTCCTGCCGGATAAACGCATACCAGCAGTAGCTTTGATACAGGTACAGCCGCTCATAAAATCCCGTTTGTTCCCAGGCGTTAGCAGGCAGGTTTTCTTTCATGAACCCTTTTACACCGGTCTCATCCCGTTCGTTGCGGGCATGCCCGTGTTTGATGTACCAGCTGTAAAGTTGCAGGGCGAGATTAGAGAGCCGGGCCACCATCTCTACTTTGCCGATCACTTCAAGGGCTTCTCCCGACAACCTTTCTGCCCGGTCCTGCATGCTGCGGGTGATATGCAGGGTTTCAATGCGTTTTTCCAGGGCGATGGTTTGCAGGAGAAAATTGAATTTCTGGTGGGCTTTGGCAATTTCTTTTGCCCGTTCGAGGATGCGAAGGCTTTGCAGGAACAAGCCTTTTTTATAAAGAATGTGGGCGTAATCAAATTGTTCATTCAGCTGCAGGTCAATGCTGTCGGTGCTTTTGAGCAGCCGCAGGCTGGCCAGCAATTGCCGGTACAGATGAGCCTTTAAATTGGAAAGCTGGGGTTTTTCAATGCCGGGGAGTTTTTTGAGGAGCAGTTTTTCATCATATTCCTTTAATTTGTCGAGCGCATCGAATAACTGTATGATTTTGAGGTCTTCGTTCGCAGAGCTGCGTTTGATATAAAGTTTAAAATGCCTTTTTTCCGATTTTTCAAGGGAATGGATCAGCTGGAATAATATATCTGAAAACCGCTTGGACATAATGATAAAAAAAACCTCAAACTCACTCCCACAGCGGGCCCTGTAAAAAGAACCCTTATTTTGACGTAATATGAGAGGACAAATTCTGGTTGCAAATATATTACAACGCGGCTTATTTTTGAACTGGAATTAAGAAATGAGTTTTCATACAGCAAGCAATCGTTGAGGCAAAGTCAAGTTCGTTAAAAGCTCATGTAAACAGAAAGCTGTTGAGAAACAGCGACAAAGAAAAGAATCTACATCTTTTTCATATGGCAAGCAATCGTTAAAAGCCTCCTGTTTCTACAGGAGACTTTTTTTTTGCGTCTGCAAAGTACAAAAGAAAAAAACAGAAAAACAACATTTCCTGCTTTTATTTTTAAGTTATTTTTTGCATTTCTGTATAGATCGGTCTAACCTGCACGTAAAGGCTTACCTGCTAAAAATAAAAAAGGACAGGTTTAAAACCTATCCTTCTGTAAAGTTCATTCGTTGAACAAAATGTATAAACTGCTGCAAACTTCCTGCAGCGGGGCTGCTTTCAGGAAAAGCCGCTGTTTGTACAGCCATCACTAATCGCTGCCTTCCAGTTTTACAACTTTGTTGTATAGTCCGAGAAGTAAGAACGGCGCTGCCCATTGGCCAACAAACTGGCTGTTTTCTTTTTTACCAGTTAACTGCAAAGTCAATGAAATTGCCATTGAGCCCAACGCAGCCCATAAAAAAAGATCAGAAGGTAATTTTGCGGTTTGCTGTTCGATGGCTTTTGCCACTTTTCCTTCCTTGTGCTCGGGATTGTTATTCGTGCTCATGCTTTAACCCTCCTTGTTTTTAATGATTAGATAGTAAACGGTTTTCAATTTCCTTGCCAAGGCAAGGCATCCGGATCAATGTTTAAAATATTGATCCCTTTCGCGCAGGATTTTTCAACAGGTTCAGTTCCTGCGTTTTATAGGGAGTGGAGAACAGCTTAAGCAGGCAGCTTGTGTGTAGTCGATTCCTCAGAATGTGGCAAGACCAGCCTTGGAATTACTTCGCCTGGTCGGAAGGCCTTGTTTCCATTTGCCTGATGATGTTTCCGACCTCTGTTTCGGTATCGCGCAGCTTCGACTGGCAGAACTGGATCAGCTCGGAAGCCCTTTTTACCCTTTCCGCCAGCACATCAATGTTAACGGACTCCGATTCAATTTCATCCGATATGCGCTGCAGCTCTTCAAAAGCTGCTTCATAGGTCAGCGTTTCCATCAGCGTTGTTTTTTGCAGTTATGGTAGCAGACAGCTCTGCATCGTGCAGTTGTATACGCACCGGGGCACCCAGCGGAATGTGCTGTCCTGAAGGCACCATCTTATCGTTGTAATATAAAATGGCAAATCCCTTTTTAAGAATGTTCTGCGGATTCATGATCCGGCAGATGGTTTCATATTGCTCCAGCTCATTTTTTCTTTGGGCGAAATATCCCTTTACAAACAAGGCAAAGCTGCTGACCGTACAATTCAGTTCAACCTGGCGCCGGGCCAGGACGGTTGCAGGCTGCGCTGAAATTTTGCAGGAAAGCTGGTTGAGGGCGGCCTGCGATTCATACAAAACCAGTTTGGTTTTGTGCCGGATAGCTTGCTGTATATAAATCAGCAGATCAGCCTGTGCCGCCATGGTGTTTCTTGCATGCCCGATCAGCTGCAGGTTGAGCGATGCCAGGCTTTGCGCACTGATGGACAGGGCCTGCTGGGCTTTGATAACGATGTTTTTTTGCGCATCAAGAATCCCTTCTTCAAAATAACGGTTGTGAGCTACAATAAACTCGGCTGCCTTGGTAGGTGTTTTCGTCGCGCTATGCGCCATCAGGTCAACGATCGTGCTGTTTTTGTGGTGCCCGATGCCGGTTATGACAGGAATCGGAAACTTCGCTACCACCTTGCCCAGTATAAACTGGTCAAAGATCAGCAGATCTGTTTGCGCCCCTCCTCCCCTGATCAGCACCACCGCATCATAAGGGATTTTGGAATAATAAATTTCCAGGAACTGCTCATACACCAGCTCTGCATTGGTTTCGCCCTGTACCACTGTATAATAATAATCGATCGCAAAGCTGTAGTCAAAGGAGTTTGTTTGAAGGGTATGAATAAAATCCTGCAAACCGGCAGAAGAGCTGGAAGAAACAACCGCGATCTTCTGGATAACCGGGCGCAGTTGCAGCTGGTTATTGGTTGTAATAAAAACGCCTTCCTGTTCGCTGATAAAATCGGCACAAACCGTCAGCAACTTGGCAAGCGTGGCCTGCTTTTGCTGCTCCAGCATACCAATGGTAAAAGCCGGATCAATATCGTGCAGGGTTAGCTGCAGCCCGTAGAGGGGATGATAGCTCACGGCCACTTCCATCAGGGCATGGATGCCGCTTCCAAAACGCTGGCCTGTGCTTTCTTCAAAAGCCTTGATCCGCATTGCACCATTGCGCCAGGCTACACAGCGCATCTTGGCCACGATTCCATCTGCGCCTTCTTCTTTCTCAACCAGTTCAAAGTAATGCCGGTGGCTACTGGCATAATAACTATGCTCGCTCACATCTGCAATCACCCAAAACAGTTTTGATGCAAAAGAAGCCTGCATGGCCGCTTGTATCGCGCGCGTCAACTCTGATAAACGTATGTACTGTACTGCTTCCATGCATTGTGTGATTAAGTGCCTTGCAGCCGCTTTTAGCAGATCATCTCCGGCGCTCCATTCTGGTCCTTTTGCAGCCAGCGCATGCGGTAGGCATTCATGGCCGTGGTTCCCAGTTTTTTGATCAGGCCATAATTGGCGATGGCACCTACCGGCGCTCCGATGACCGGTACCAGCTGCGCCATCTTGGCAATATCTATATAGTCGCGGTATTCCTGCTGAAAAGAACGCCAGTCAAATTGCTCGGTATCATCGGGCAGGGTTTTGCAGATCTCTTTCCAGGAAGCGATGTGCCGGTATACTTCATTGCGTTTCTGCTGACTTGAAAAAGCAAGCTGAAAGATATACAGGATGTACATCCGTTCCTTAAAATCTTTTACCTGGAAGCCGTACAAAGATGCTATGTCGAAAAGCAATTTGAGCTTGATGCCCACGAGCAGCGGAAAATCAGCCAGGCCCAGCAAGATACCGCCCGCGCCAGTGATGCCGCCCTCTGCGGCGGCCGTGGTTTTGTATATTTTGATGCGCTGCATCACGGCCTTTTCCCGGTCTTCCAGCGAAAGGCCTTGTTCAGGTGCCGCAGTAGTGATCTTCGCACCAAATAAAACACCCTTTACCATTTGCTTGATGGCAGTGGTAACAACCTGGTGAACTTTTTCCGGAATGATCTTCGCAAGGCGGGCCTGCACCTTGCCTGTTACCTTGTTAAGCAGGGAAGGCTTTCGCTGCATGCTTTGCTGCCAGCGCTGCAATTCATGCAAAACAGCTGTTTCATATGTTGATGGTGTACTCAAAGGGTGACCGGCATAAAGATAGGGAATAGCCCCTATTCAAAACGGGGGTTTTCTCCTGCTTGCAATTCAGCCATCCCCCTTGTTTAGGCGTGTACAACTTTTTTTCGGGGGAGAAATAATTTTCATCACCTTTGCCATCCAAATATGTACGGCTATGAACTGCTAAGTTCCTGTTCTCACAGGTTTTCCCCTTATTGTTTCTGATGGACTTCCGGGTCCAATCCTTTCTTTCCTAACCACTGAACTTAGTTTTCATGGCAGTAACCCAACCTACCCGTATCGGCTTGTTTTCTGTTTTCTCCCAGGTCAAAAAGGCCATCCGCGGCGAACAGCTCGACTATACCACCGGCAGCATCCGCAAAGCCGTGATCATGCTGGCCATCCCGATGATCCTGGAAACCGCACTGGAATCTGTTTTTGCGATCGTGGATATTTTTTTTATCGGCAAGCTTGGCAACAATGCCATTTCTGCTGTTGGCCTAACGGAATCTGTTCTTTCCATGGTGTATGCTGTGGGCGTTGGTCTCAGCATTGGAGCCACTGCGCTTGTATCCAGAAGGATCGGTGAAAAGAATGAGGAAGAAGCCAGCCGGACAGGCATGCAAGCCATCCTGCTGTCATTCTTTGTAGCCGTGCTGATCAGCGCGGCCGGACTTATTTTTTCAAAACCTATTCTGCAGCTGATGGGGGCCACACCCGGGATTGTAGCGGCCGGGCTGCCGTATACCCGCCTGATCTTCAGCAGCGGCATCTTTATCGTATTTCTTTTTCTGATCAACGGCATTTTCCGGGGAGCCGGTGATGCTGCCCTCGCCATGCGTTCGCTCTGGCTCGCCAATATTTGCAATATCATTCTCTGCCCCCTTTTAATTTATGGCATCGGTTCCTGGAATGGAATGGGCATTGTAGGCGCCGCACTTGCCACGACCATTGGCAGGGGACTGGGCGTTTGCTATCAAATGTATCACCTGCTCAGCGGCAAAGGAATGATTCAATTCAAGCGGGAATACTTCAAGCCCAACAAAGCCATTCTGCGTTCTTTCTTTGCCATCTCAAGAACCGCCACCCTGCAGTTCCTGATCGCATCGGCCAGCTGGACAGCCCTCGCCAGGATCATGTCGGGATTTGGAAGCACGGCTGTTGCCGGATACACCATTGCTATCCGCATTTTTGTGTTCTTCTTACTGCCCGCATGGGGCCTGAGCAATGCGGCTGCTACCCTGGTAGGACAAAACCTGGGTGCTGAACAACCCGGCAGGGCAGAACAATCAGTGTGGAGGGCGGCAAAGTATAACCTGATTTTTATGCTGTTTGTCAGCCTCGTATTTTTTCTGGGCGCCAACTGGCTCTCGGCTTTCATGACCCCTGATGCGGAAGTGCAAAAAATAGCTTCCCAGGCTTTAAAGGTATTTGGGTTCGGGTCCATGTTCTACGGGGTTGGTATGGTTGTGATCAGCTCGTTCAATGGTGCGGGTGATACAAAAACGCCTACCTGGATCAACCTGTTTTTCTTTTGGGCCCTGCAGATACCCCTCGCATACGGACTGGCGGTTCTGCTGCGGATGGGCCCCAAAGGGATCTTCTTTGCCGTTATCACAACAGAAGTGCTGAGCACCGTTACCGCCGTCATGATTTTCAGAAAGGGAAAATGGAAACTCCTCAAGGTGTAACAGGAGAGCCGGTGATGATTTATCTTGTGATGCAATTGTGAGCGGGAAGTGCGCGCTCACCGTTGTATAAGAAATTTTTCATCTCTCCTCCCCCAGCCTTCAAAGCCTCCTTTAACAAAACCTTAATAAACAGAGGGAACATCGCGGGCGTTAGAGTTGTTTCTTTATACCCTTTCCGCCCCGTAAGAATTAATGTATATTTTTTACTAAGTGAAATATTATAGGCAATAAATCGTTTAAGAAAGAACCTTATCATATGCGGAGATCAACCACTCACATACTTATTGTTCTGTCAGTATTAGTCAGTCTGTCTTTTATCCCCAAAAAGAATGGGTCTGCCAGAAAGCGGGCTGTTCATACAGCCAGGACAGTCCGTACAGCACCCAGTTTTTCTTCCTCCCTTCAGCAAGCTTGTTCCCTTTTATATGATTCTCTTCAGCTCAGCCATACCGGGTTGAGCGAAGCAGCCCTGGAATATGCGATGAAAGGATTCAGTTATCTGCAGCAAAGGGGATTGGTGTCGAGAAATATCCTGTCTATCTGTGATTTCAGCCAATCATCACGCAACAAGCGTTTGTATGTGATCGACATGGAAAGCAAGAAGCTCCTGTACAACACTTATGTAGCACATGGCAGGAACTCAGGAGCCGAATATGCAACTTCTTTTTCCAACAAAGCCGAATCGCTGAAAAGCAGTTTAGGTTTTTACGTAACCGAAGGCACATACATGGGAAGCCATGGCCTTTCCTTAAAGATCGAAGGACTGGAAAGAGGCTTTAACGACAATGCGCTAAAAAGAAATATTGTTATCCACGGCTGCGAGTATACCACTGACCCGTTTGTAAAAAGCAACAGCTATTGCGGAAGAAGTTATGGTTGCCCGGCTGTACCCTCCCAACAGTCTTCCAGCATTATTCAAACCCTCAAAGAAGGAACTTGCCTGTTTATCTATCATCCTTCAGCATCGGGTTATTTGAACAAGTCCTCTATTTTGAATAGTTGAGTTCGTTCTGTTCCGGAGTAGAAAAAGCAACAGTATACATTAGCATAAGGTTGAATGAAAAGAATCTTTTCATTCAACCTTATGCTTTGCATGGAAATGAGACAACCCGCACTGGTATAAAACCGCCCGGTCTAACTTCAAATAATATATCGATAGATCCTATTTTGCCGGTTACCTGCAATGCCTTACCTTCCTGACATTGTTCTGTTTACACGAACAACTTTTTTCAACAAACAAAAAACGTATGAAACAGGATCGATGCTTGCAGGTGCTGGTGGCGCTGGCCGGCTGTATGTGCTGGATGGTTGCAGTGCATGCACAACCCCAGATGGAAACAGGCGCCCAACAATCCATGCCTCCCGAATGGATCGACCAGGATACACACCACAAGATAGTCCGCCTGAGCCGGCTCGAAGGAAACAATGCCAGTTTTTACTTTCACAACAACCCTTTTGTAGGGAACCGGATGGTCTTTTACAATACAGGCAAGGAAGGCAAACAAATTTGGACCGTTGACCTGGCCTCGCTCAAGCTGGAAACAATCACCAACTTTCCAGGTAACAAGAATGGAGAGATCGTTGCACCCCGTTCAGGGAACATCTACTACCAGATCGCCGACACAGTTTTTCGCACCAACATCCACACAAAAAAAACAGAACGGATTTTTGTTTTCCCGGCTGATTACCGGGCAAGCATTACAACGGTCAATGCCGACGAAACCCGGCTGGCCGGCAGCAAAGCAAGCGATGAACAAAAGGAAATCCTCAAACAATACCCCGAAAAAAGCCAGTACTTCAACCGGATCTACGATGCCAAACTGCTCAACGAGCTGTTTACAATAGACATCAAAAAAGGCGAACTCAAAAAGATCCACCACGAGAACACCTGGCTGGGCCATGTGCAGTTTTCACCTTCCGATCCCAATCTCCTGATGTTTTGCCATGAAGGTCCCTGGCAAAAGGTCGATCGCATCTGGCATTACAACCTCCAAACCGGCGCTGTTCAGCTCATGCACAAGAGAACGGTAGAAAACGAAATTGCCGGCCATGAATTTTTTGGTCCCGACGGCAAAACTATCTGGTTCGATCTGCAGATACCCCGCAGCGTAACCTTTTACCTGGCCGGTACGGATGTACGCACCGGTAAAGAAACCCGGTACAGCATGGAAAGGAACGAATGGTCTATCCACTTCAACGCATCGCCTGACCAGAAACTGTTTTGCGGCGATGGCGGCGACCCAGGGCAAGTAGCCAAAGCACCGGACGGCATGTGGCTGTATTTGTTCCGTCCGCAAGGCGATCAACTTGTTTCGGAAAAGCTGGTGAACATGAAACACCACAATTACAAGCTGGAGCCCAATGTCCATTTTTCACCAGATGGAAAATGGATTATCTTCCGCGCAAATTTTGAAGGAACCGGAGAGGTATATGCCGTTGAGATCAAAAAATCTTAGCTGGGGACAGAGAGGAGCCTGATCTGCGACGCATGGCCCGGGCACAGAAATACCAAACGACTATCATGAAAAAGTCTCCTTTTGTTGTTAGCCTCCTGCTGGCAGCTTTATTTTGTTACCAGGCAACAGCACAGCTTAGCTGGCCTCCTGTTACACAAACCATGAAACCCTGGACCCGCTGGTGGTGGGAAGGCAGTGCGGTAAACAAAACCGGCCTGACGGCCGCTATGCAGAAATACCAGCAAGCCGGACTGGGTGGCCTGGAGATTACACCTATCTACGGAGTAAAAGGCCATGAGCAGGAGTTTATTCCCTTTCTTTCTTCCCAATGGATGAGCATGCTGGATTTTACGCTGCAGGAAGCACGCCGCCTCAACCTGGGCATCGACCTGGCCAACGCTACCGGCTGGCCCTTTGGTGGTCCCTGGGTTTCTCCGGTAGATGCCTGCAAGAACATCAACCTGAAAACATACACACTCAATGGCGGAGAAAGCCTGAAAGAGCCTGTCAGTTTCACCCAGCAGCCTATGGTGCGGACGGTAAGCGGTAAACCTGTTGACATAAAAACCCTGACATACCCCGTTGCTTCCAACAAAGACATGCAGACGTACGCATTTGACCAGGTGCGTTACGAACTTAAGCTGCCGCTGGTGGTGTTGATGGCTTACCCGGCACAGGGCGCCCCTATCGACCTCACTGATAAAGTTAACGGACAGGGAGAACTGAACTGGACCGCCCCTGCTGGAGGTTCCTGGACCCTTTACGCCCTTTTCCAGGGATGGCATGGCAAGATTGTAGAACGCGCAGCACCGGGCGGAGAAGGCGATGTAATTGATCATTTTTCCGCACCTGCCCTGCAGCATTACCTCGAGCATTTCGACCAGGCGTTCGCAGGCCATGACCTCAAAGGCATCCGGGCTGTTTTTAACGACTCGTACGAAGTAGACGATGCCCGCGGACAGTCGAACTGGACCCCGGATTTTCTGCAGGCTTTTCAGCAAAAACGGGGCTACGATCTGCGCAGCGAACTGCCGGCTTTATACCAGAAAGACAGCACCGGCAAACACACCCGCGTACTAAGTGATTACCGCCAAACCATCTCCGAGCTGTTGCTGGAAAAATTTACCCTCCCCTGGCACGAATGGTCGCGCAAAAAGGGCATGCTGGTGCGCAACCAGTCGCACGGCTCACCGGCCAACATTCTGGATTTGTATGCAGCCATCGACATCCCTGAAACCGAGGGCAATGATGTACTCCGTTTTAAATTTGCCACTTCAGCCGCGCACGTTACCGGCAAGCCCCTGGCTTCCTCCGAATCAGCCACCTGGCTCAATGAGCATTTTCAGTCGTCGCTCGGCGATGTAAAGCAAGCGCTGGACAAATATTTTATCGGTGGAGTTAACCATATTTTTTATCATGGCACCAATTACTCACCACCCCAGGAGGCCTGGCCCGGCTGGCTTTTTTATGCCGCGGTGCATTTCACACCGGCCAACCCGTTCTGGAGCCACTTCTCCGTGCTGAACAACTACGTGGCCCGCTGCCAGTCGTTTTTGCAAACCGGCCGTCCAGACAACGACATCCTGCTTTATTTTCCGTTCAGTGATGCCCTGTCGCAGCCAGGCAGGGACATGCTGCTGCATTTTGATGGCATGGAAGGATTTGAAAATACCCGTTTTCATGCAGCTGCCGACAGCCTGCTGGGCAGCGGCTATGCATTTGACCTGATCTCCGACAAGCAGTTGCAACAGGTAAAGGTGGCCGGCAATGCGCTGCAAACAGGCGGCACTGCATACAAGACGATCCTGCTCGCGGACAGTCACCTGCTTCCCCTGGAAACATACCAGCAATTGTTCCAGCTGGTAAAAGAAGGAGCAACCGTTCTGTTCTTGAAAAATCTTCCTTCCGATGTTCCTGGCTATGGAAAAATGGCCGAAAGACAGGCAGCCGCAAAGACCCTGTTACAATCCTTGCAGTTTGCCGCTACAGACAACGGGGCCGTTAAGAAGGCTGTTTGGGGGAAAGGCGCTTTTTTACTGGGTGATAACCTGCCGCAATTGCTGCAAACCGCAGGCATCAGAAGGGAATCCATGGTTGATCAGTCACTCCAGTTTGTACGCCGTGCCTACAATGGCGGCACAACTTACTTTATCAAAAACGGGGGTACCCGGAAGCTGGAAGATTGGGTGCCTCTTCAATGCAGCGGTATGCACCTTGCGCTCTACAATCCCTCTACCAAAGCCAAAGGCATTGCGCGCAGCAGACAGGGCAATAAAGGAACAGAAGTTTTTTTGCAGCTTGAACCAGGAGAAAGCTGTCTTGTTCAAGCTGCGGAAAAGGCGATCACAGGAAATTCCTATCCTTATAGCAGAACAGTTGGTGAGCCCCAACCGGTCAGTGGCACCTGGCAGATCAAATTCCTGGATGGCGGCCCTTCCCTGCCGGCGGCAGCACAAATGAAAGAGCTGGTGTCATGGACAGAACTGCCTGACTCAGCCGCTAAAAAGTTCTCCGGCACCGCTTCCTACCGCATCACACTTAAAAAACCCCGGGGCAATGCAGTGGCCTGGATGCTGGACCTGGGAACAGTAAGCGAGAGCGCAGAGATCATCCTGAACGGCAAAGCCCTCGACACGCTGATTGGTCCCCGCTATCAACTTATCATACCCGCTGCCTTGCTTAAAGCAGACAATACGCTCGAGGTGAAGGTCATCAACGGCATGGCCAACCGGATTGCAGACATGGATAAAAAAGGCATACAATGGAAGAAATTCTATAACGTCAACTTCCCATCCCGCCTCCCGCAAAACAGGGGCGCCAACGGTATTTTTGACGCATCAAAATGGCAACCCAAACCTGCCGGTTTGATGGGTCCGGTGACGATGACGGCAGTAGAGTATGAAAAGTGAGCTTCCAATTTTCAGCCAGAATAATTGAGTTGGTATAAAATAAGATCTCTGCTTACCGTGTCCCGGTACGAACACCTTGTTGGTAGCCTGTAATGTATCTTGATCTTGCGTGCCGTAGGTATGCCGTGTAACATGCAGACTGTCTGTCCTGCACACGGCGTTCCGATGGCGCAACGTTGGTGCATCCATCTTTCTACCGACAAAATGTTCCTGCCGGAACATGCGCTGAAATAGAGTTATTTTATCTGATATAAATCTCCTCTCACTCACAGCCTTGGGCAATCGGCCCTTTTATCCCGGGCTTCGCGGGTCTTGTTTCCCGGCCGGATGATGAAAGCGAGATAGCCGCCGCCGTTTTGCGTTTTGTTTTGGGCGAATAAGCTGGAGAGATTGTGTACGCCCAGCAGCAGGGGGCCCGCGCGGAGGGCAGCTCCTACCCAAAGTTGCTGATGAGTATTGTAAAGCACGGGCAGATAGCCGCCAAAGTGCCGGCTCTCCCACCGGGGTGTAACCGAAAATAGGTTCATCTCATTTACATAGGGCGCATCATGCGCCGCCAGCTTGGAAAGATTGAGGGAAACTTCCGCATTGATGAACACGTGTTGTGACAGACTACGGTCAACGTTGATGACCAGCCGAGTCGGATTGTTGATAAAAAAAGTTCCGGTGAGCGGCATGAATTCGTTCACGATGGTAGAGATGCTGTCGTTAAAAGCCCGCAGGGTGCGCACAGGAGCTGTTTTCTTGAACAGCAGTGAATCAGATATGTTTGATTTGAACTGGCTCACTCTCCTGCTCTGGCTGCCATACGTATATCTGTTGCGGCCTATATCCAGCAGGGAAAAACCCAGTTTCCAGGTATACGCGTAATAAGTGTCTTCCTCGTCAAAGGTCGGCATGCCTTGCGGCTTTATGATATATTCAACACCCAGGTCGAAAGCCAGGTTCCGTTGCGCACTTGACAAAAGGTTTTGAATATTCTGCGAAGCAGCATTCTCTTTTTTCCACTCGTCCAGGTTGGCAGAGTAGCCATACGTGCCGGTGCCGCTGTTTATCGTGTAAGAGATCCTGTTGTTCCGGACTGTCCGCTGCAAACCGGCATTCTCCAGGCTGGCAAATGCCCCGGCAACCCCGGTCATCCACCGGAGGGTAATGCCTGCGTTGAGCCGGTCAAGCTCATGGTCCCAAAGCGTTTTGCTGTATGTTCCGAATGCTTCTACCCAGCTGCTCTGCCGGGCCTGTCCGTGCAGGATCCGGTTTGTTTCATTGATCAGAAAAAAGCTTCGCAGGTTCTTTACCGTGTCCCTGAAATTGTAGCGGCCGGTTTGAACGGCCGTATAGCCCCGCATGTTCAATCCAAAAGCAATGGCTTGCTGGCGGCCCAGGGCAAAACGGGCATTCAGGAGGCGGATGTTGAAGTTATTGTCTATATAGCGGCTGAAATTGCCGCCATTGATCCTGTATTGGGAAGTCTGCGCCGAAGAAAGGTAAGAGTAGCGCAGGATGGTAAAAGCGTTGGTCGTATTTTTTACCTGCAGGGCCAGGGGAACCACATCCCATGCGTCAGGAATGTTTGTAATGGAGGCAGGATTGTTGGCAACCTGGAGGCTGCCTGCTGTGGAAGAACCCTGTACGGCATGATAGTCTTGTGCACATACAGGGAACTCAATCAGCATGTATAAAGCCAGAAGGCAAAAAGAGGTTTTCATGTCAGGCCTGACCCATTTTCCGGTTACAGATTGCAGGTCACCGGTAAACAGGCAGTTCACACAACCGGGTGATTTTAATCCTGCAACTGGGCCTGCAAATCGGCTTCAAGATAGAGCAGGATTGCCTGAATAACAATAAAGGCCCGGAAATTTAACAGAACGCCCCTTTTATCTCTTATACTGCAACATCCATTCATAAATGTTCATTCCGTTTTCTTTGTAATCCGGATCTGTAGCCTTTGTCCAGCAATCATGCCCGACACCGTCAAAAATGGTTGTTTTTGGTTTGATGGCCGGGTTGTTGTCGTTGATCAGCGTAACAAAATGGGTCACATTGGAAACCGGTACGGAAGGATCGTTGTTGTTGTTGAAATACCAGGCAGGCAGGTTGTTCTTCGCAATCGCTGCTGCTTTTGCTTTCAGGTCCCCTGTTTCAGAAACACCCGCCATCGGCACAATCGCAGCCAGTTCTTTGGGATAAGCTGCTCCCATATCGGATGAAACATAGCCGCCCATGCTCAAACCGGTGAGATAGATGCGGGAAGCATCGATCCGGTATTTCTTTTTGGCGTATTGGATAAATGATTCTACTTCAGTTACACCGGGGTACTTGCTGAACTGGGGGCTCAGCACGATGAAAGCATAGTTCTTTCCGTTTACCACAAAATTGGGCGGAAAGCGTTTTTCAGCAATCACTTTGGCTACCCCATCGTTGAGCAGGAAAGGCAGCTGGGTATTGCCATTGCCCGATTGACCGGCACCGTGAATAGATACCAGCAGAGGATAACTTTTCGTGGTTTGGCTGTAATAAGAAGGCAGGGCGGCGTAAAATCCGCCAATAGCGTTGTTGATCTTTACAGCCACACCTGCTTGAATGGCGGGTGTTGTTTCCACATAATCATCAGCAGGAACAGGTCCTTTGACCTTATCCTTTTTACAGGCCGTCAGCAGCATCACTGACACAAATGCAAAAGCAAGAGACCGCTTAATAGTTAACGTCATAGCTATATAAAATTGAAGTTTTACGTACGACAATAGCAAACAACCAGTTTCTACAGGGATGTTAAAAGGGGCTAATAAGCGGGTATTCAAACATAAGCGAGTCTTCAGAAAGGATAATCGATCGGGGCGGCTAAGGTCAAAAATTAGGCCGAAATTTTTTCAGTCGGGCAAAACCTGTTAAAAAATGACTAATTAAGCCCTAAGGTAGAAGGATTAAGAATTATATGGGATTACAAAGAGAACCTACACGCAACGCAAAGATGCAGAAAAAATTTGTAATTCCCCCACCAAAATAAAAGCAGGCTTTTCGCAACGGCCAGCCAGCTTCAAGTTATGCATAGAAAGATCTCCAAAAGTTTTTTGACAAAGTTTTTACATATACAATCCAAAGAGAACGGGATTGCGTAATTGTACCTGCGACTGACAGATCAGTCGCTCTTGCGCAAGATCCCACTGTACAATCGCTTGCTACCTTTTGTTACACGTAGAAGGAAGATTTTCTCTCATAATTAAAAACTAGACAATGCCAAAAAGTTTATCAGATGAACTGATGACTGCGCATGAAAAGGATCGTGCACAGTTGTCACGCAGGAAATTTCTGGGGTATGCAGGAGCTGCCACCGGTTTAATGGCCGCTTTAGCTGCTTGCTCCAAAGAACAAATTCAAAGCACCTCACAGGCTGGCTCTGTTACGGCAGATGGCGTCGATTTAGGAAGCGGCGATGTAGGCATCTTAAATTATGCCTACGCGCTCGAACAGCTGGAAGCAGCTTTTTACACCATGGTGGTGATGAACCCCTACACAGGCATCACCCCCTTTGAGCTGAGTGCGCTCACAGACATCCGTGATCATGAGATCGCTCACCGTGAGTATTTTAAAAATGCGCTCACTTCATTGAATGCGGCTATTGGTACCCTGGAGTTTGATTTTTCCAAAATCACCTTCAGCTCAAGGGAAAGTGTGCTGGCAACTTCAGAAGCTTTTGAAGACCTCGGCGTATCAGCTTACAACGGTGCAGGCCGCCTGATCACAGGTGCAGCCTATCTGTTGCAGGCAGGCAAGATCGTATCGGTTGAAGCCCGGCATGCAGCTTTTATCCGCGACCTGCGTGGCAAAAACCGTTTTGCAGATGATACGATCATCAATGCAGACGGACTTGACCTTACCCGCAAGCCTTCGGAAGTGCTGCCCATCGCAGCCACTTATATCAAAACAAAAATTGACGCCAGTCACTTACCCACCTATTAAATTTTAACGCATGAACTTGGACAATATTTTCAACGAAATAGAGAAAGTAGATCCGGAAGTATACGGCAGGCTCGATTCGCGGAGGGCAGCCATGAAAAGCTTTGCAAGAACAAGCGGCAAGATGGCACTTGCAGCGGTACCACTGGCTTTCGGTTCCATGCTGCAGAAAGCTTACGCAGGCACCCGCAGTGTGAGCGATTCAGTTGTAGAGATTCTAAACTATGCACTGACGCTTGAATTCCTGGAAGCAGAATTTTACAATACCGGTTTAATGACCACCGGGCTGCTCGCTCCGGGTGATGTACGGTCGGGGATAGAAATAATTGCAAAGCATGAAAATGCCCACGTAAAATATTTGCAAACAACGATCATGAAACTGGGCGGCACGCCTACTCCCAAACCCACCTTCGATTTCAGTGGAGGCAGCGGAAGTGGTAACGGCCCATTTAAAGGACTGTTCAACAGCCTGGATCTTTTCCTGAGCGTGGCGCAAACTTTTGAGGATACCGGCGTACGGGCCTACAAAGGCCGGGCCATGGAAATTGTTGGCGGTGGTGACGTACTTACAGCAGCCCTGCAGATACACTCCGTGGAGGCAAGGCATGCGGCCTACTTAAGGGAAATAAGAAAAACCCTGGGTTCAGGTATCGGCAACGTTAAGCCCTGGATCACCGGCAACATAAGCGGCATCAACAGCCAGGCTGTTCAGCCCAACTACAATGGTGAAGATGTAACGACCCAATCAGGCATCAACATTGTTGGCATCAACGGATTTCCGATTTCATTCAATGCTGCTACCGAAGCATTTGATGAACCGTTGAGCAAAGCAGATGTGCTGGCGATTGTGACCTTGTTCATTAAGCCATAGATAGGCTGGCAGAAAATTAAGAAAGCGGCTGGCGTTGATAAAGAAAAGAGTCTCCTCTCTTTATCAACACCAGCCGCTTTCTTATTGCAAGAACTGTTTATTTCAAGACGATCTTCTGCACAGGAGAAGTTACATGTTCCTTTTGTTTGGTCCACTTCAGGTTCCACGCATCCTTCTTCTCAGAAAGGCCTCTTACTTTTTAACTGCAGTCCATATAAACAGCTTCCCATTCTTGCTATTGCAATTCGATTCTTTTGACCATTGTATAAACTCTTTCTGCAACACCAATGGGCTTTACACCAAAACGAACATAAGCATATTTCTTTTTCAGTATATCTCCCAACAGCAGTGCGGCAGTTGCCTGTGTACCGGCTGTATACATTCTCGGCCTGATGTCAATTTTTAAGGTAACCGGTGCAGTAAACGCATTTGCCGGAGGAGCTACGCTGATAGAAGCAAAAGCAATCTGGTTTGTCGCATCAACAATACCTGTTGTGGAAACATGAAAAGTGATATTTTCGATTGCTTTACTTGTCACAACCTGGGCAATATTAAATGTACCTGAGATAGTTGAATCTGCTTTATTGAATGTGAATGCATCGTTTGAGAGCGTAAAGTAAGGGGTAACAGGCACATCTATATTAGCAGTTCCGTTCAAATTTATGGGAATACTATCGATCTGATCCATCCACGGACCATTCCCCCTCAGGCGGGTTAACAGGTAGTTTCCATCAAATATCTTAACAGAAAATGTTCCGTCTTGGGCAACATTCACAGCCACCTTGTTAAAGAGAGCATAGCCATGCTGCCATAGTTCAAGCGTAACGCCGTTGGAACGCACACCAATGGGTTGGCCCTGGTAGACCACCCTGCCCGTAATAGTTGATTGAGGTTCCTTATAATTATCCTTTGTGCATCCCCATAAGACACACAATAGTGCTATACTTAAAACAAATTTTTGTCCTACACTTTTCATAACAGAATGATATTAATTAGATGGGTTACTATTGTCCCGGTTGTCTTGTAATTGACGGATTGGCATCCAAAACATTCTGGGCAATAGAAGAATAATAATTTGTAAGCTGGAAAAAACGCGGCGCCCTGAATCTGGGTGCAATTATTTTGTCATAGACGTATTTACCGTCTCTTGCAGCATCTCCGGGACGTACAACACGGTAAGGATACAGTGCATAAAGATTGGCATCAGGATTCGACGGACTTCCATTCCATAAAATGTGTGCAATTCTCCACCTTATCAGGTCCCAAACACGATGATCTTCAAAAGCAAGCTCTACCCTGCGCTCATTGCGGATCCTCTCTAAAGTCAAAGCGCCCAGATTTGTTTTAATTCCTGCTCTCGCTCTTACTTTATTCATATTATCCAATGCTTCAGCCAACTGCCCCAATTCAAACGCTGCTTCGGCTGCATTTAAATAAACTTCACCTAAACGGTAACGTATCCACCATACATCACTTTGTTGTCCGCGGTTGCTTGATCCCGGAATAGGATCAATGTACTTTTTTAAATTGAACCCGGTATTGGAGATGTCTAATCCTGAGCGTATAGGCCCTGAAGCGCCTGTTAATAATTTACCATCAGTGTACAGGGAATTTGAACCTTGAACGGAGCTTTCAACCGTACTATAAGCACTGGTGGCAGCATTCCATACTTTTACCCCTGCCTGCAGATTTACAGGCAGACCTTTGAAAGTAGTGCCAGGTAACATGACCGTACCGTATAATCTGCCATCTTTGTTGGCAAACACATCTCCTATATTGTCATAATAAATATAGTCTTTGTCATCTGCGGTACGCAATTTTAACGCACCGGCTGATCCATCTGTATATTCAAAACTTTCTACAAGATTTAAAGTGGGGGCAATAGCAGAAGAACCAAGGTTATCTTCACGAACAGCCCTGGCGATATTATCATAGCTAAACGTATGCGTTCTGCCTTTGGACTGCAGAAAATCCTGCGCTAAAATCACTTCCTTGTTGCCTTGCTTTTTTGTAAGTGCTTCATAGAAGTTGTCGCCGGGATTGGGATTTGTATTATATAATGAATACACCCCGCTGTTGATGATCTCTCTTGCAGCATCCAGGGATTTCTGATAATAATCGTTTGCTTTTGACGCAGGAATGCCTACTTCTCCTGCGGGCAAAGTAATTGGTGAAGGTAAAGCGCTATTGTATTTTGCAAGCGAACCTCCATATAACATAGCCCTGCATTTAAGGGCAAGCACCGCATATTTATTGGCACGTGTAGTACTGGTACCATTTCCGATCTTGTCTTTAATAGCATCACATTCAGACGCAATAAAATCATATACCTCAGACTCTTTATTCCTGGGAACGCGCAGCGAGGCATAATCTCCTTTGTCTGTCGTGAGTACGGTGGTTATAATGGGTACGCCACCCATTCTTTTAACCATCTCAAAATAATCCTGGGCCCTTAAGAAACGGAACTCTGCGTTAAACTGTGCCTTCTGGGCCGCTGTAAGCGTTGTACCGTAAGTTTCCATATCAGCTAACGCAAGGTTGATATCCCTTATCAAACCATAATCCCAAAGTCTCCAGCTATCGGCGGCGTATGAAGTAAATGTATTCCTGGCTTCATCGCCTGCATTACCACCGCCTGACCATACTGCATCGTCGTAAGTGGTAGCTCTTTGCCAGTTGGTAGTTAACGACGCGTCGGTAGGCAACCGGTCATAATAATTGGCAAGAAGGCCAACGATCAAAAGCGGATCCTTAAATGTCTGATCCCCTGGCAAAAGAGTTGGTGAGTTTCTGTCAAGATAGTCCTTTTTGCAGGAGGTAGAAAGGATGACAAGGGAACAAATTATATATTTCAATAAACTTTTCGTATTGAACATGATTACAGATTTAAGTTGAAACCAAACGTATAAATTTTTTGCTGGGGGTATACCAATGCACTCGTGGAAGATATTTCGGGATCGGTCTCAAAGCGACGCGTATTGTCAAAAGAGAACAGGTTGGTACCATGAACATATACCCTTAACCCTTTTACGCCGATTCTATCCAGCAATTTACTGGGTATATCATAGCCTATCTCCAAATTCCTCAATCTCAGATAGTGTACGTTTACCTTCCAAAAGTCATTTGCATTTGCATAATTTATATGAGTGGGATTATCTTTTCTGACAGCGGGGTACGTGCCGGGTATCCAGGCACTGTTCGGATCGAATGGATCAGCCCGGTGCCAGGCATCGCTGATGAGGTAACCGGTGCCCGCACCATTGTTCTGAAAAGGAATCTGAGCCTCGAACTCGCGGGCCCAAGTTTGCATGGTAGCTCCCGAAAAATCAAGCTGAAGGGAGATTCCTTTGTAAGAATAATTGGAATTTATCCCAAAGCTCATATAAGGCTGGGCGCCCTGGGCGTACCCGATCGGCCTTTGATCAAGGCCATTGATGATTTTGTCTCCGTTCACATCATCATACTTGAAATCGCCGGGAAGTTGGGTCCGATTGCCTTGCCCGTCATTGTTTACTGGCCAGGTGTCAATATCCTCTTGCGATTGGAACCGGCCTATTACATGGTATCCAAAATTAACATTGCTCCATCTGCCTTGTGCCGAATTGCGGTATTCATCCCATGAATTTGCGAATTTCGGGCTGAAAGTACTGATGCTCCAGGATCTTGCAAGTGTGGCATTTGCACTTACAAAGTACCTGAAACCGGATGCGGTTTCTCCTGAATAAGTCAATATTCCTTCTACACCACGGATTGCATCTGAGGCGGCGAGATTTTCATTGGGAAGTGTGTACCCGACTTCCAACGGCAGTAAAACCGTGGTATTAGCGCCCGGAAGGCCCGTACGCTTGCGTTCAAATAAATCAAAAGTACCGGAAAGCCGACCGTTTAAGACACCGAAATCAATACCTATATTTTTTTGTTGATTGTGTACCCATGAAAGACGTGTATTGGGTAATCCGGTTGGTGCAACGCCGGTTGTAAGCACACCGTTGAAGACGGCATTCCGCTGCGCGTAATTGTACCCTTGCAGGTAACCAAATGGTGTAGGAGCGTCTCCGTTGGCAAACCCGATCTCAGATCCTGTTTCTCCGTAAGAGGCCCGCAGTTTCAATTCAGTAAACTTTTCCCCTATGGAGTTTTTCAGGAAGGGTTCTTCCGTCAGTCTCCATGCTACGGAAACCCCTGGAAACAGCCCATACCTGTGGCCTTTTGCATATAGATAAGAACCGTCATACCTACCCAATGCCTCAACAATGTACCTTTGCTCATAGTTATAGTTAAACCTGCCAACATATCCCGCTCTTGCTGTTTCCGTAAAAGTATTACCATAGCGGTTTTGATCGGCGAAATAAATTATCCTGACCGTGTTGTTCTGCGGCAAAGCGCCTACGTCAGTAAATTCCTCTTTATTTTCCTGTCTTTCGTAGGCAGCTGTAGCAGATATTGAATGGTTGCCTAGCTTTTTATTGTAATTCAGTTGAACGGAGGCGTAATTATTCTCTATCTGGCGGCGGATCCTGCGTCTCCACGGATTATCATTCCCTACAGTTGGATTATACGCCCCGGTAGCAGGATTATAATTATACACCGTATACCTGTATTCAAACTCTTCAACAGTTTCCGTTGTATAATTGTATTGATAAGTTCCTTTAGCTGTTAAGCCGAACGGCAAAGCATATTCAACAGTAAAAATTGGCTTAACTGCTCTCCAGTCATCATCAGAATACCCTGTAACCGATTCGGGATAAGTAGCCGGGTTTACGTTGATATTGTGAACAGATCCATTAATATATAGCGGATTATTGTTAGCATACGGGGTTTCCGTCGGCCACATGGTAAATACGGATAAAAATGGATTGAAATAATCATCCAGACCCGGAACGCCCGTCTGGTGGCGTTTCTCTATACGTCCGCTTAGTTGCAAACCAACCTTTAAACCTCTTGCCAATCCTGCTTCAAGGTTTGCCTGAAGATTGGTACGGTTAAAGCGAAAATCCTTGATCAATGCGTCTTGTCCTGTGTGGCTCACAGAAAAATAATACTTGCTGTTTTGACCGCCTCCGGAAGCACTTGCCGTGAGGTAGGATTGCGGAACATTGGGATGGAATATCTCCTTATAGTAATCATAACTCTTATGCGCGGAATCTGCGCCCGTTCTCCATTTTTCTATTTCAGCAGCATTCAAGTTTGCAGGATTGGGGAGCCTGAGATTTTGGTTTGAAGTTGCAAGCCCGGTTAAATAGGTAGCTGCATCCGGCGGATGTGGAGATCTCGTAAAATTCTGGTATCCCTGGTAACCGGCCACATTTATTTGTGCCCTGCCGGCTCCTTTTCCTCTCTTTGTAGTTACCAATACGACCCCGTTTGAAGCCCGTAAACCATAAATAGCTGCAGCAGCGTCTTTTAAAACAGTGATATTTTCCACGTCCGATATACCAAGCTGGTTAAACTGACCTGCATCGGCAGGAACCCCATCAATTACGAATAAGGGCGTTCCCATATTGCGTATCTGGATGCTGACCTGGCTTCCCGGCCTGGCATCGGCAGACCGTGCAGTGATGCCCTGCACTTTACCCACCAGCGCACCTGATGTGGTTGTTGCCGGCGTTTCCAATAACGCAGCCGAATTAATGCTGCTTACTGCTCCGGATACGGTTGCTCTGCGCTGGGTGCCAAAACCCACTACCACAACATCATTGAGTTGCGATGATGTTGCGGTTAGTTGAACATTTACGGCTGCACGGTTACCCACCCGTTCTTCCAGCGTAACATATCCTACGGAAGTAAATATGAGGGTGGCATTGAAAGGAGCCCTGATTACGAACCGGCCGCCTTCATCCGTTAGGGCAGTTGTAGTTGAGCCCTTGACCTGTACGGTCACACCGGCCAAAGCAGTATCTCCCACAGTGACCCTGCCTCTTACAGTAGTGGCTCCGGCCACTGCCGGTTGAGAGGGATTTTGTGCAAAAAGAAAAGAAGATGAAATTGCAAAAACGAAAAAAAGAAGTTGTGTTTTTTGAAGATGCGGGGAAATCAGGCCCCGCATAAAGGAAAATGACAAGCAAATTTTCATGACACTCGGGCTTTAATATTTAGGTCTGATAGTAAGAATACAAAGTATCAACACAGAAAAAAGAAAGGATAAACTTGCAGGAAGATAATTAGCCAAAGAGGAGAACCTCTTGATTTGAACGCAAGGGGTAACAATTTCATATAACAAGCTTATAATCAACAAAGGCAATGACAATTCTGAAATATTTTCAAAATTTTAACAGCCTTTAAGGCTCGAAAGATAATGGTATTTTTGAAAGTGGTAAAACAAAACAGCTTTTTTGGAAACAATTTTTTTAGAAAGGGGCTATTGCATTTCTCCGGACATGGAGTTAATTGATACTTTGTCAGCCCGCCAGCACCGCTAGAGGAGCCATTGTTACGTCTCCACAGTACACAATCCTGGCCTTTACACCTAAAAATCAATCCCTTACACATTTCAAAAGCTGCAATGTCGCGAACATCAGCCTCGCTTGCACAGGTACTACTGTAATTTTAATTCATATAGATAAATATTTAATTTGTAGATGGCTGTATGCAGCTTTGATTCTTAGGAAAGCAAGGTCAAGTTTACCTCCTGGTTTTCAATTTTAGCAGCATGAAGTCTCCTATCTCCCTTCCCTCGGCAATGCCATTTAGAATAGAAGGCATGTAGTGGATACCACCATAAAATCTACTATTGGCCGCTTCCAGGGCGGCTGCTTCAAAGGAGCTGAACGTCCGGACAGGTAAGCCGAACTCAGTTTCAGAAGAATCAACAAAAGAAAAATTTTTCCCGAAAAGTTTAGTAAGCACAATGGATGCCGTAGTTGATATTACACTATGGCCACTGGTATACTCCGGGAAAGGCGGCGTCTGAAGCAATGGAATCCAGTGCCCATCAATGTACTGGTTGATATATGTTTCAGGACGGATTACGTTACTCCGGTATTTCTCATCCCAACAGCTTATAAAACTGTCGGCCAAAGCAATCGCTACCCAGGCATAAGCCTCAGCTGACCGGAAAAAATCTGCACCTGCCTTTTTGCATGCTATCCGCGTTATGTTCATCCAATGCCCACCGGGTGATATCTTTTTCGTCGCATACATCACATGTCCATGAATGTTCATTTTGAAGGGATTGCAATCCCAAAAAAGTGCAATTTGCTTTTGCTTAAGCGTTAGCTTCAGGCCGGCATCATACACTTTCAGCGCCTCTTTGTAAAACTGGCTGTTTTTTTCCGTAGAAAACTGCACAGCAGACAAAGGCTGAAATTCTTGCGCTGAGTCAATCACAAATGTTCTGATTTCATTCCAATGCGGTTCAACGGCTTTGAAATAAGCTGGCGGGGTAGGTTTCCATGTTCCTTCATCTTCCGCTACAGAATATTTAGGAGAAGACCGCGTTTGCTTGTAATTATCCCTTGCTGCCCATTCAAGAATATGATCTGCCACCACCTTTCCATGCAAAAGAGAGTTATCAAATATCTTCCGCGGCATTCCTGTTTTTTCAAATTCCTGCAGAATGCGCTTACGGAAATCTTCAATTCTATTCTCCGATATAATAAGGGCTTTACCTACACTGAGAATCGCCTGTACAGAAGCAAGGGCATAACAATATTCTTCAGCATCTGCCGGTACCGGGTTAAGGTCGTGTAATTGCCCTGCAAAAGAAATATAATGGGGGTTTTGCTGCATGGCGGCTTCGTAGCCTGCAATGGCAACATAAGCATAGATACGACTTGCAACCGGTGGTGAATAGATGTCATACACGATTACATCCGTTACTTGTTTAACAGCGCGATGCAAAAAATCAGGACTTTCCGCTTTTTGCTTCCAGTTTCCATTTGGCAACGCAAACAAGGAAGCTGTTAAGCAACAGGAAAAGAAGAGGATACAAAATTGTTTCATCATCGCTTTTGTGGTTAAGTTCAGTACCGCTGGTCGATCCGGATAACCCTTTTCAGGTGTAAAATACCATATTCCGCGTCGCATGCGCCCGGTATTGCAGCAACAAACGTCGATCTCTTTTTTTGGTGTGGAACCTTTTCATCTTCTATCTGACTGTTTCTCCGTCGTACTTTTGGGACTTGGCTTTCATAAAAACAGACGCATTCAATGCAAAACTACATGTAAAATAAAAACCCTAATTTAGGTCGTTTAAATTCTCTAAATGCCTTTTTGTACCGCACTTCGTCGCGTTATTGTCTTTCTTTTGTTTGTATGTGAAGTTTTTTCAAGTGGTGCCCAGGAAACCTCTACCCTTTTCAAGCTGCTTCCATCTCTAAAGACCGGGGTAAGCTTTAAGAACACAATTACCGAAAATGAAAAATTGAACATTTTAAATGAAGCTTACATCTACAATGGTGGCGGAGTAGGCATCGGTGATTTTAACAACGACGGCCTGGCCGACATCTATCTCTCCGGAAACATGGTTTCTAATAAACTATACCTCAATAAAGGCTCATTACAGTTCCAGGACGTTACTACCATGGCTGGTGTAAGCGGGAGTGGAGGATGGTATACCGGTGTTTCTGTAGTAGACATCAATGCAGACGGATGGTTAGATATATATGTATGCGCAACTTTTCTTAAAGATCCGCGCAAGCGAATGAATTTGCTGTACATTAACCAGGGGATCAATAAACAAGGCATCCCCCTATTCAAAGAGTCAGCTAAAAGTTATGGAATAGCCGACGATGGATATAGCACGCAAGGTGTTTTCTTTGATTATGACAGAGACGGCGACCTGGATTTATATTTGCTTACAAATACATTGGACGATCCGAAAACGCCCATAGAATTCCGGCCCAAAGTAACTGACGGTTCAGCGCTGAATACCGACAGGCTTTATCGCAACAATGGCAACGGAACCTTCACAAACGTTTCCCGCAAAGCAGGCATTAATATCGAGGGATGGGGGCATGCTGCATCTGTCTCCGATATCAATCTAGATGGCTGGCCCGACATATATGTAAGCAACGATTTTAATGCAAACGACATCCTCTATATCAATAATAAAGACGGCACATTTACTGATCACATAACCGATTATTTCAGACATACAAGCTGGTATACGATGGGTACCGATGTTGTTGATATTGATAATGACGGCTATGTTGACGTAATAGCCCTGGATATGCTGCCTGAAACAAACCTGCGGAAGAAAGGCATGCTGTCGGGCAATGAATATTACAACTATTTCAATGCTAAAAGGTTTGGATACCAGCACCAATACATCCGCAACGTGCTACAGATAAACAGCGGTCCCACACCGGAGGGTCATCCCATATTCAGCGACGTGGGCTTTCTTGCCGGTGTATATCAAACAGACTGGAGCTGGAACCCGCTTGTGGCTGATTTTGACAATGACGGTTTCAAAGATTTAATTATTACAAACGGTTTGCCGCGCGACGTAACAGACCTGGATTATGTTTCTTACAACAATGGTCAAAGGGCCGGCACGATCAACACATCACTTAAAATGGTTGGGGCACTGCCTGTAGTCAAGGTATCTAACTATGCTTTTAAAAATACAGGCGGCCATACGTTTGCACAGGCAACAAAATCCTGGGGTTTAAACAAGCCGTCCTTTTCAAACGGGGGTGCATATGCAGATCTGGATAATGATGGAGACCTGGACCTGGTCATCAATAACATCAACGAGGAATCTTTTATTTATGAAAACACATTAAACAGCGGTAAGCAAAAAAGCAACCTGCATAGCATCTCAGTTAATCTTGCGGGAAAAGACAAGAATTTACGTGCAATCGGGACGACCCTGAGAATTTATTATGACCAGAACAAACAGCAGTACTACGAGCACCAGCCTTGCCGCGGATATCTTTCCACTGTAGATTCCAAAGCTCACTTCGGACTTGGCTCTGCTTCCATCGTAGACTCCCTTCGCGTAACGTGGCCTGATGGAAAAAGCCGGTTGATTACAAACATCAAAGCTGACCAAACCGTTGAGATACGTTATGACAGCTCGGTACAACAACCATTGATTCGCCCCGCAGCAAACATCCAACCGGCTTTGTTTGAAGAAGTTTCAAACCGGTACGGAATAAAATTCAAGCACCAGGAAAAAGATGCAGTTGATTATAATATACAGCCAACACTTCCACATAAGCTTAGCCAGTATGGCCCTGGCATTGCAGTGGGTGACATTGACAACAACGGCTATGATGATTTTTACATAGGCGGGTCAGCGGGCAGGCAGGGCGTATTTTTTATGCAGGATTCTACCGGGCAGTTCTCTGTCGACAGTACCCGCATTATTCATGAGGATAACGCAAGGACGGAAGAAATGGGGGTCCTGCTTTTTGATGCGAACAACGATGGCTACCCGGACTTGTATATCGTCTGCGGAAGCTATGAATTTGCGCCTTCAAACCCGGGAAGCCAGGACAGGTTATATATCAACAACGGAAAAGGTGAATTCAGGTATCACGCAGTTCTTCCCAAAGAAACTGTAAACGGTTCTTGTGTACGTGCAGCAGACTTTGACCAGGACGGCGATCTTGATTTATTTATTGGCGGACGTAGCGTGTCGGGCGCCTATCCTATGGCTCCTAAAAATTCTATTCTTAGAAACGAGGGAGGGGATTTCGTCGATGTTACCCAACAATATTGCCCGGAACTGCAAAACCTTGGTATGATCACTGATGCATTGTGGTCAGATTTTGACAATGATGGTATGATAGACCTGGTATTGGCCGGAGAATGGATGCCTGTAACATTTTTTAAAAACCAGGGGAAAACCTTTACCGCTGTAAACAAGTCTACAGGAATCGATCAGCATACAGGATGGTACAACAGCCTGGTATCAGGCGATTTTGACAATGATGGAGATATCGACTACGTAGCCGGCAATCTTGGCCTTAACTCCAATTTTAAAGCTTCCTCTAACGAACCTATGGTGATGTATGCAAAAGACATTGATGCCAACGGTAAATTAGACCCCATGATATTTTGTTATATAATGGCGGAGGATAGTACAAGGAAACTTTACCCCATGCATACCAGAGACGATTTAAGCAGCCAACTGGTCTCTATAAGAAAACAATATCCAACCTACAAGTCGTATGGACGCGCTTCCATGGATGAACTATGGAGTGAACAAAACCGCCAGGAGGCTATCAAGTTAAGCGCAACCGATCTCACAAGCAGTTACATTGAAAACAAAGGCAATGGCCAGTTTGCCATAAAACCATTACCCATAGAGGCACAAACAGCGCCGGTGTATGGCATGGCAAGCGAAGACGTTGATGGTGATGGAAATCTTGATTTGCTGCTCGTAGGCAACGATTACGGAATGGAACCTGGTGGCGGGCGCCATGATGCATTCAACGGCTTATATCTTAAGGGAAACGGAAAAGGAGATTTTGCTGCTGCAACGGTGGCAGAGAGCGGCTTTTTTGTAAAGGGGGATGCGAAAGGATTGGCAACAATTCATACAGCCAAAAATGAAGATTTGTTGTTGGTAACGCAAAACCAGGATAGCCTGCTGACATTCAGAAAAAAAATAAGGGCTGGCGGCCATGTTCCGAAATGGCTAAATCTCAACCCACAGGATTTTTGCGCTGATCTCATATACAAGGATAATAAGAAAAGAAAAATTGAATTTTACTACGGTTCATCTTTTTTATCACAATCAACCCGAAGGATACCAATAGATCAGGAGACGACAAAAATCATTGTCACAGATTTCCGGGGAAATAAAAGAGAAATCAGTCGGTAGATCATTTTATAAACATAGCATTCTTTCAAGGCTGAACAGGCCCACTTGAGGTTACACTTGCAAGGTGCATGTCAGATTTTCGTTCAGGTTAAGCGGAGTTGACAAAGCCGGTTTTGCCATTTCAATAATTTTGAAAATGTTTCATAAGGGCTGCATGGAAACCAGCTAAGCATTACCATATACCGTTCTATACCAGCTTCTCCCTGCATCTCTATAATTGTTGGCTTGCTATGAAGGACCGATTTTGAGATATGAAAAATAACACCGATGTTTGCACTGCATTTGCTCTGGATGATGGAATAAATTTTTAAACTGCAGGGTTACCATTTTTCCGGATCAGTATTAATACCTGAATTCTAAGTATACTTTCCGCAGATTGCATTGCCCGCGCTGCTTGCTCCTTTAACATTCTTGCTCAAAAACATTTATTGCTTTCCATATCCCGGTTGCTGCCGCTTTAACGCTGCTTCCATATCCAATTACGCAACCAAAAATCAGAAATATGGAAACTTCCAACATTACAATGGCTTTACTCAGACAGGCTTTTCCTAAACTCGCACTCACAGGCCTCGCCTGCACCTTTGGTATCTTCACTGCCTTTGCACAGGATACTGATTCCGCTAACAAGGAAAAGGAAATCACCGTTACTCCTGTTGGCGTAAACAATTCTGAACTTGTTTTTAATCTCAAACACCTTAACCCCGGAGCAGACAAAATTTTTGTGACTTTATCCGACAAGTACGGCGACCGCTTGTACTCTGAACAGGTGAACACAAAGAATTTCGACAAAACTTTTAAAGTTAATTCCGAAGTTGGAACCGTTTTCCTGGTAGTTACCAACATACGCACAAAAGCACAGGAAAAATTTGAGATCAGTCCCCGCACCCGCATGGTAGAGGATCTCAGCGTCAACAACGTTTATTGATTTCACCCTCAACAGCGCAATTACCTGGCTGGTGATTGCGCTGTTCATTGTCTTTCCTGATGACAGGCACCTGCTCCGGCAACAGGCAATGAGCCGGCCCGGCACCCCTGCAACTCTTTGGCAGGCTTGCCGATATCGTGTAAATTAGCAGGTTTCAGCAAACACCTTAGTCATGACGGACACAGCCCTCAAAAAGGAAGAAGAAAAGAGCCTGAACTTCATTGAAGAGATTGTAGAAGCAGACATCCGGGAAGGCAAATGGGGCGGAAGGATCCTGACCCGTTTTCCGCCGGAACCCAATGGCTACCTGCATATCGGACACGCCAAAAGCATCTGCCTCAACTTTGGCCTTGCGCTCAGATACGGTGGCAAAACCAACCTGCGCTTCGACGATACGAACCCGGTAACAGAAGATACGGAATACGTTGAAAGCATCAAGGAAGACATCCGCTGGCTGGGCTTCAACTGGGCAGCCGAATTGTACGCCAGCGATTACTTTGAAGAGCTGTACAACTTCGCACTCAAATTAATTGAGGCCGGACTGGCCTATGTGGACGACAGCAGCTCCGAAGAAATTGCTGCCTTGAAAGGAACACCGACCGAAGCGGGCCGACCCAGTCCGTACCGCGACAGAACCGTGGCAGAAAACCGTGCACAGTTTATAGACATGCGCGCCGGTAGATACCGCGACGGGGAAAAAGTGCTGCGCGCTAAGATCGACATGGCTTCTCCCAATATGCTGCTGCGCGATCCGATTCTTTACCGCATCAAACACGCACACCACCACCGCACGGCCGGCAAATGGTGCATCTACCCCATGTACGATTTTGCGCACGGCCAGAGCGACAGCATTGAACAGATTACCCATTCTATCTGCACGCTTGAATTTGTGCCGCACCGCCCGCTCTACGATTGGTTTATTGAAAAATTAGGCATCTTTCCTTCGCGCCAGTATGAAATGGCCCGGCTCAACCTCACCTTTACGGTGATGAGCAAACGAAAACTGCTGCAGCTGGTAAATGAAGGATATGTATCAGCCTGGGACGATCCCCGCATGCCTACCATCAGCGGCCTGCGCAGAAGGGGGTATACACCGGAAAGCATCCGCACGTTTACAGAAAAGATCGGTGTTGCCAAACGAGACAACCTCATCGATGTATCGCTGCTTGAATTTTGTGTGCGCGAGCACCTCAACGCAGTGGCCCAGCGCCGGCTGGTCGTATTTGATCCGCTCAAGCTGGTTATCACCAACTATCCGGAGAACCAGGTAGAAATGCTGCCGGCAGAAAACAACCCCGAAGATCCAAATGGTGGTTTCCGGGAAGTGCCGTTCAGCCGCGAGCTGTATATCGAACAGGAAGATTTTATGGAAGATCCTCCTAAAAAATATTTCCGCCTCTCTCCGGGAAAATCTGTACGCTTGAAAAGCGCTTATATTATTACCTGCACCGATGTTGTAAAAGACGCCAGTGGCAAAGTAACAGAGGTCCATTGCACCTACCTGCCGGAAAGCCGGAGCGGTACAGACAAATCGGGCCTGAAAGTACAGGGCACCCTGCATTGGGTCAGTATCGAACATGCTGTTCCCTGCGAGGTCAGAGAATACGACCGCCTGTTCAGGGTGGAAGACCCTTCAGCAGAAGAGGGAGACTTCAAAGACTTTATCAATGAGGATTCACTCCATGTAATAGCGCAAGCCTGGGCCGAACCTGCTTTGCAACATCCGGCAGCCGGTGAACGGTACCAGTTTTTGCGCAAAGGCTATTTTTGCCTCGACAAAGATTCAGTGGAAGGAAAGCCGGTCTTTAACCGGACTGTAACCCTGAAAGACACCTGGGCGAAAGAACAGAAAAAAGCATAAGCAAGAGCCGCTGAAAAGTTCAGCGGCTCTTTTATTAGAAAGACTTTTTAGATGATTTGATAGGGTTCTATCAGGCCATTTTCTTGCGGTCGACAATCAGAAAGACAATTCCTACAACCGTCAGCAGCCCGCCTGCATAAACAGGCCACCCGATCCATTTGTTTTCTGTTTTGCTCACTTCCAGCGGACCCACATCAATCACTTTCTTTTTCACCGATACATTGAAGCCACGGATCAGGATCATGGAAACACCCAGTACGATCAGGATTCCACCCAATATTTTCATAATAGATGTTTTGCTGGAATGAAGTTACCGATGTTTAGTCAAACACAACTTCTTTACCAGGATTAAAGTGGTATTCAAACATCAGTTCAACCTGTGATGCGGTGATCCTGTCTGCCGACAACGGCGGAATCTGGTCGCGGGAGAACCAGTCAACATCGTGCATATCGTGCGCCTGTGTAAGCTCCCCCCCTTTTACTTCGCATTCAATAAAGATTTTGTACACATATTCCAGCTGGGGCGGATGGTCGTGCATTTTTTTATCCAGCACTGCCAGCAATCTTTTTGGCTCAACAACCAACCCGGTTTCTTCAAACGCTTCTTTCACCGCCACTTCCTTTGGTGTATGACCGATATCGGCCCACCCGCCAGGGGGCGTCCATTTACCATCCACTTTTTCCCGCACCATCAGGAGCTGGTCCTTCTCATTAAAAACAATTGCGCGCACATCGCTTTTTGGCGTGGGATATTCTTTGGTGCCGAGGTAAAAGCCTTTGATCGTTTCGACTGGCTGCTCCGTCAGCAGGTTCACCATCCGGTGACTGATCTCTTCCAGCTCGCTGTACCGTTCAATGTCAAAACCGTTCGTGTTATACGTAAGTCCGATCTGCGAAATAGCCTGTATACGCTTGGCCATTTCCAGGATTTCTTTTGTGATCATGAGTATAAGTTCTCGTTCAATTTTTACGAACGCAAGATAAGGAAGGAAATTGTTTTGGATTATCTTGAACCATGATTTACAGGATTAGAGGGATCATACACCGCCACTGCCACCCGTGAGTCGGCACATCCGTAATAGAGATACCATTTTTTCTTGAAGTATACCAGCCCTTCTATGAATACGGTACCTGCGGGGTATTGGCCGCTTTTTTCGAAGGAAGCAGTGGGAACCAGAAACGGCTTGTCCAGGCGGGCGATGAATTTGGTGGGATCTTTTGCATCGAACAAGGCCTGGCCGGCGCAGTAGGAATTGGCGGTGTAGTTTGGATCGTTGCCTTCGCCGGAAGGTCTGTTTTTGCCGTTGTAGAGCAGTACGATGCCCTTGCTGGTCAGCACTGCCGGCGGACCGCATTCGGTTAGATGGCTGTCAAAATAATTTTTGCGGGGTGACATCAATTTTTTCAGGCTGCCGTCGCTTTCCACCACCGGTGTCCAGTTTACCAGGTCGGTGGAAGTGGCGCCGTATACATTGTCCTCGCCCCAGTACATCCAGTAAGCGCCGTTGATCTTTGTCATCACCAGCCGGTCGCCGGAGAGTTTGGTGAGCACAGAAGCTGATTTGGTGGCCATATTATAAAACTTGCCACCGTAGGCCTTTTTAAAAGCCGGTCCCCATTTCTGCCAGTGAAGCAGGTCTTTTGATGTGGCGACGCCGATGCGGGGGAGCTTCCGGTTCCATTGCGTGTAGAGCACTACGTAGGTCCCATCTTCGGTTACTGCTACCCGTGGGTCTTCGCACCCGCCCGGCCATTCCATCTCTTTCTGGCTGTCATCGGCAGGGTACAGTACGGGCTGGGGCCTCCTTTTCATCGTCGTTCCATCGGAGCTTTCCGCATAACCCAGGCGGGATGTATGTCCGCCGATCCCCTCTCCCAGCTTGTCTTCTGAACGGTACAGCACCACGATCTTGCCATCCTTCACCGCTGCGGCCGGATTAAACGTAAAATTTGCTTCCCAGGCCACCGGCTTTTTACTCATCGGGTCGGGGAAGAGCGAAGCAGCATTGGGAGAGATCACCGGATTGATGCCTTCAGGGCGTACAAAATATCCCAGTGCCCAGGAAGGAAGCGAAGGGATCACCTGCATAGAAGGTTGCGCCATGGCGGTGCCTGCCAGCGCCGGAACAAGCAACAGGGTATTTATTGCGTTTCTTATCAGCTTCATATCATGGATTGATGATTTGCCATTCAATTTTGTTGCGGATTGTTTCAGCAGCATGCCCCACCGGTATAGAAACAACAGGTTATCTGCTACTTCCCTGCGATTGCTGCGATGCGCCTGCAGGCGTGCCGGAAGCCTGTATCTTCTTTTCCAGCACTTTCATAAAGTAACCGCCCACTACACTTCTTGCCTGGAAACCGACCATTCTTCCATCGGTGGTTTCATGCCAGTCGCTCAGCGGAACCCGGCTGTCGGTTTCTGTAGCATATTTATACACCGGATTTACCAGGGCATCAAAATCATTCCGGTTATTCGCCAGCACAGCCGTCCACAGGATCCAATCACTTTTTGTATACGACTTGCGGCTGTCGAGCGGCAACCCATACCTGTTTTGCTTGGTGAGATAGTATTTGATCTCTTTCTCATACACCTGGCTGGGGAATAAATCCAGTCCCAGCACCTTATCCCATACCAGGTTGTATTTCTGGCTCCAGGTTCCTTTCTTATCGAATGTGAGGGCGTAGTGATCGTTGTCGTCGCTCATCTCGGCCCAGCGCCCCGCCATCTCCTTCGCAATAGACCGGTATTTTCCCGCAGTGGCTTTGTCGCCCAGCATATCGGCCAGCATGGAGTAACAACCGATGGCTTCAATGGCTTTTACGGAAAGATTGGCATTGCGGGCCAGGTGGCCGGCAAAATCATCTGTACAGAGCTGGTTGGCCGGGTCGAATCCATCACGCACCAGGTAATCTACCCAGGTCGTAAGTGTCGACCAATGCTTCTTTGCATAAGCTGCATTGCCTTCTGCCTTGGCAATGGCCCCTGTCAGGATAACGAGGTTGCCTGATTCTTCTACCGGCATGTCTTCACCGTATACCTGTCCGTTAGCCAACGGGTACGTTCCTAAATCGTGTGCAGCAAAAGGCTTTGTCCACCGGCCACTTTCACTGTAATAAAAGATGCCGTTGAGCATGCCTTTCATCAACTCCGGGTTGTACGCCAGGTAAAGCGGTGCGGAAGGATACGTTACATCGACCGTGTTGATACAGCCATTGCTGTAGTTTTCTTTGGAGAAAAAAAGCGTCTCCCCCTGCGGGCTCTTCAGCAGCTTGTGTGCTGCGATGCTCTGCCGGTAAGCAGCTACGCAGAGCTGTGCATAAACATCACCACCTGCCGCCTGTGCATCGCCGTATATCTTGTTGTCGTAATCACTGCATCGCTGCTGTATGGATGGATAGTCTGCGGCAGCAGCTTCCAATTGCTTTTCGATCGTTCCGTCTTTTTCCCCCTTCCACCAGGCTTTTAAGTTTTGCCCGAAGTACTGGATGGAATAAAGATCATCATAACCCACCATACAAAAAGACTCCTTCGGCTCGCTGCTTACGCGGCCCAGCGGGAAAACGGTGTTCAGCAGCTGGCTCTTGCGGGTAATCGGAACAAGCAGGGGAAGGCTGCCATTTTTCAAAAAGCCGGTCAGCGTAGTTGCGACCGGGGCAATGCCCTGTGTGGCCGTTGAGGAAGAAGGAACGGCTACATACAGGTATCCCCAATCAATGCGCAGGTCGTCTCCCTTTTTCTTCAGCAAGGGCTGCTCTACCGTGCCTGCCTTTAAGATCTTTAGCTTGCCGGTAGAATACTTATCTGCATTCACTTCCTGGGCAGGTGTGTTGACAGCCAGGTTGGTGGACACACCAAGATATAGATTGGTCTCATGAGGTTGTCCGTCGTGTGAAACAGCTTTGAATGAAATATAGGAAACCGGCCTGGAGAGCAGCGACAAATCATTGAGGAGAAGGGGCGAGAGAAAAGACACATCCAGGTCAACAGGTCCGCACACAAAGCGGTAGTTTGTCCGGGTAGCCGTTACTGTTACACCGGTTTGCTGTGCTTCCGCAATGTCTTTGTCCTGCTGGGTAACCACTTCTGCATAAACACCCGCATCCAGCCACTGACCGCCGGCTGTATTGGCAACATGGATAGCCAGCACGTTGTTCATTCTTTTTAATTTCTGCGTAACAGCTTCATCGATGGGAAAATAGGCAAACTTGTTTAGCCAGCCCACGCGGTCATAGATCTTTTCTCCATTGATATAAACTTCGATGTTGTCGTCGTGGTTGATCTTTAAGAACAGCCGGGCATTCTTGCTGCCGTCCATGTCAAATATTCTTCTGGTCCACAGATCCCGGCTGCGCCAGAGCGTTTTGGCATTGTCGCCACCAAACGGAGCGGCGGCGGATGACCAGCGTTTGTCGTTAAAGCCCGGATTCATCCAGCCTTCTGCCGGTGTTACTTCGGTATACTTTACCTGGTAGGCTTTCTCATCGGATGTAGGGGCAATGGCCGTGTAAGTCTTTTCTGCTTTCCCCAGAAAGCGATAGGGTTTTCCATCCACCCGCGCAAGTCCGAGCAAGGGCTGATCAGCGCCCGTCCAGTGTTTGGTGGGTGAGCTGTACAACGTATCAGAGAAAGACCAAACACTGAAATAAGGATCGTGTGTGATCAGCGGGTAAGCAGGCGCCTTCTGCAGCTGTGCTTGCAGGGAACTGCCTGCCAGCAGCAGAAAGAGAAATACAGACGTAAACAGACCGGCAGCAGGAGAGCGTTTTTGGCATATAAACGGAGCATCAGACTTAGCTGGCATAGGTTCGTTGTGTTTGGTGATGGATTGCACTGGTTCCGGATCGATTTCTACGGCTTGCCAATGGCGGCTTTGTGCCTGGCTTGGCAGCGGACAAATGTAATCAGAAAATAGCTTCTTCAACGGCTTGCACCGCACAAGTCAAATTTTTACCGTGGCAGAAAGCCATCTATCTTTATTGCATGATGGCGGCCAACAAAACAGATTCAACAGGCAAGCAACTGCGCGGACTCATCAGTGGATCTATCGGCAACCTGGTGGAGTGGTACGACTGGTATGTGTACACAGCGTTTGCACTGTATTTTGCGCCTGTGTTTTTTCCCAAGGCCAATCCAACGGCACAACTGCTGAATACAGCCGCCATCTTTGCGGTAGGTTTCCTGATGCGGCCGGTAGGCGGCTGGCTGTTTGGCGCCATCGCCGACAGAAAGGGCCGCAAAACAGCCATGACCATTTCCGTGCTGCTGATGTCGTTTGGCTCATTGCTGATCGCCTTTACCCCTGCTTACAAAACCATTGGACTGGCAGCACCTGTTTTACTCTTGTTTGCCCGGCTGCTGCAGGGGCTGAGTGTGGGCGGTGAGTATGGCACTTCGGCTACCTATCTAAGCGAGATAGCCGGTCTAAACCGGAGGGGGTTTTATTCCAGCTTTCAGTATGTAACGCTGATCGGTGGACAGCTGCTGGCGTTGAGCGTACAGATGCTGCTGCAGAAAGTATTTCTGACACCGCAACAGCTTGATGCATGGGGCTGGCGCATTCCTTTTGCGATCGGTTCGGTGCTTTCCGTGGTTGCTTTTTATCTGCGCAGCCATATGGAAGAATCGGCTTCTTTTAAAAGGGAACAGGCTCCCGCAAAACAGCGCGGTTCCCTGCGCACGCTGGTAAGGGAACACCCCCGGGCGGTGCTGACTGTTGTCGGACTTACCATGGGCGGCACGCTGGCGTTTTATACCTACACCACGTATATGCAGAAATTTCTGGTCAATACCGTCCACCTTACCAAGGACCGCTCCACCGTTATCACGTTCTGGCTGATGCTGATCTATGCCGCGCTGCAGCCCCTTTTTGGCCGCCTGAGCGACCGGATCGGCCGCAAGCCCCTGCTGATGGGCTTTGGCATCCTGGGCACCTTGTGTACCGTACCGGTACTGACCGCAATCAGCCATACCCAATCTGAATGGGCGGCTTTCGCGCTGATCTTGTTTGCGCTGGTAATCGTAAGCGGCTATACTTCTATCAATGCAGTTGTAAAAGCAGAGCTGTTCCCGGCAGAGGTACGCGCCCTGGGTGTTGGTTTCCCCTATGCCATCGCTGTTGCGCTTTTCGGAGGAACGGCCGAGTACATTGCGTTGTGGTGCAAAGAAGCAGGGCACGAATCGCTTTATTACTGGTACGTAACGGCCTGCGTGTTTGTTTCATTGATCACCTATACGGTTTCAGCGGATACCAAGAAGACTTCGCTGATGGATAAAGAATCGGTACAACCGTAAACTGCCTGCTTGTGCAACAGGCCATCTTTTTTAAAACCGCACCTGTACAGTAGCCCCGATCGTTTTTGGATCACCGAGATGTACGGCGCCAAAGTCGTAGGCATACCCGATAAAGGTTTTGTTGGCCAGGTTTCTGCCCCAGAACAAAACGGAAAATTGTTTGGCTTCAAAACCAAAGCGGGTGTTGAGCAAACTGTAGGCATCTTGCTTGATAGTATTGGCCAGATCAAAATACTGCCGGCCTACGTATTTCCATTCGCCCCGCAGAACCAGGCGGCTGGTGCGCGCTTTGTTTAAAGCATAACTGTATTGAACGGCCAGCATGGAAGTAACATCCGGTGTGAAAAGCTGGTACTTGCCCTTGAGATTTACCTCAGTGCCGTTTTGTGCCAGCTTGAGGGTCGTATATTTTGCCTGGTTGTAGCCAAAGCTGTAATCCAGTTCCAGTCCACCTGCTGGCGTGGCTGCCAGTTCCAGTTCTGCCCCTTTGCTGGTAAGCTTGCCGGTATTTCTGGTGATTACAACACCAGCAGGTAGTACAAGCGTAGGCACCTGTGCATCGTTTACGGTGGTGTAAAAAGCGGTGATGTTCACCATCAGCTTGTTTTGCAGGAGCATGTTCTTTACACCGGCCTCTATGTTGTTGCTGTATTCAGGTTTGAAGGAATAAAGAGCCGAGTTGGCCTGGGAAGGATCAGAAGGCAGCGATGTCAATCCGCCTGCCCGGTAACCGCGGCTGTAAGAAAGAAACACCAGGCTGTTGGTGGACGCATGATAGCCCAGGGTCAGCTTGGGAGAAACGGCCCTGAAACTGGCTTTGGCCAATGTATCGGAGCGGTAATCAAATCCGGGGGTTGGGGCAGGATCATGCTGGTACTGACCCCGCACAGATTGCTTTTTGTGTTCATAGTCATAGCGCAAACCGGCTGTCAGGTCAAGTTTGCTGCTGATCGTATAGGTGGCTTGTCCAAAGAGGGCCAGCCCATCGCTTTTGCCTTTGGCAATATTGATCAGCGAAAAGTTTGCATCCGGTGAACCCAGGAGGGCCGCATCTGCCCCGTAATGGGTCGCTTGCTTTACCGGATTGTCCTGGTAAAAAAGATAGGCACCGGCCGTCCATTTAAAAGGCGTGCGCAGGGATGCAGCGGAACTGAATTTAAATTCCTGCGTCCATACTTTTACCTTGTTCCAGTCGCCTCCGTAATTGTTGATGATCGTGACGCCGTCGATCGGTGAAAAGTCCGCATCGATGGGTGTTTTGTAGATCCGGGCGTTGGACTGGTAAGCTGTTTGCGAAGAGAAGCTGAACGCCGGGCCTGTGTAGATGGCGGACAGGGAGGCATTCCCGGTATTGTCGTTCATTTGCGTAACTGCATTCTGCGACAGGTGGAAAGGATTTTTAAATGCGTCTTCAACTCCGTTCACCAGGGGAAATGGCCCGTGGTTAACCCAGCTGCTGTGCTTTACATTAAGTGTAAGCGCCCATTGATTGCCGGGTAAAAATTTCAGGTAGTAGTTACCGGTGGCATTGTTTTGCCGGTCGTATTTTGAGTGGTTGAAATCATTCCAGTAAAATCCGTTCAGGTGGTCGTACAGGCTGGCTGCGCCGAAGAACAGTTTGTCTTTGATCAGCGGTACCCGGATGCCGGCAGCATAGCGCTGCTGTCCTTTATTTCCGATGCTGATTTCACCAAAACCAGCCGGCTGGTTGGTGGGGCGTTTGGTAATGATATTTACAACGCCGCCCATGGCATTTCTTCCGTACAGGGTGCCTTGCGGTCCGCGGAGAACTTCGATATGATCCACATCAAATAGCTGCGGGATATACGTATCCAGCCCGAACTGGTTCACGCCGTCGATGTAGGTGGCTACTGCCGGATCGTAAGAGGTGGTGGTGATGCCCCGTACAGAGATGACGTTTCTTTTGTCACCGGGATCGTATGAAAAGAGGTTGGGTACAATGGCGGTAATGTCTTTGCTGTTCCAGAGGCGGTATTCCTGCACCTGGGTGGCAGAGATATGGGTTACGCTCACAGGAAGGCGCTGCAGCAGCTCTTCTTCTTTCTGTGCAGATACCACCACTTCATCCAACTGCTTTGATTTTTGGTGTAGCATAACAGAGAGCCCTTCTACATTGCTTTTAACCACAACATGCTCAACAAAACTGGCATAGCCAACGGCTGTTACCTCCAGAATAACTGTGCCGGCGGGTGCGTGCCCGAGGGAAAAATGGCCCTGTGCGTCTGCAAACGTTTGGCGGCTGGTATTCAGGAGCCTGACAGAAGCCCCTGCCACCGGGTTGCTTTTGTCATCCACCACCCTGCCGTCAATTGTAAATCCCTGCTGGGCCAGCACGCTGCTAAAAGCCAGGACCAGCCAGCAAAACGAGAGGAAGCATCTTTTCATGGTACAAACTATTTTCACAAATCCGGGCGGCAATATTACGCATTCTTTTTATTCTACATTGTACGTATGCCCTCCTTTGCTTTTTGATAACCAGCGCATGTTTACCAGCAGTACAATGATCACGATCAGCAATCCCCCAAATTCCCTGGTTTCCTCGATCCAGGGTTTTTCGGCCTTCATCGTCTGCACAATATTTTCGGCATGGTGTACCTCCGCCCAGTTGAGAACGCCGGTCTTGTCAAAAAGCAGGTACATCGCATAGGCTCCGTAAACGACCAGTCCGGCGATGTACAACCCGCGCGGGTATTGCTTTTTCAGCGCCCGGTAACACAGGTAGGCTGCGTACAGGTAAATCGGGATCCAGATATAAGGATCGGGATCATTGTATTGCAAAGCAGCGAACAGTACAAACAGGACGATGAAGATGATGTTAAAGGCTTTCATGCAATCAGCTTAGTGTGAAACTACGAGCTTCACTTTTTTTACATTGATGTTCTTCAAGGCAAAATAAAATACAACCAGGAAGCAAACCGCCGGAACGATGTAAGCCTGCTGGATATTGCTCATGTCCGAGATCCGCCCCATGATAACCGGAAAGATAGCCCCGCCTACAATGGACATAATCACCAGCGAAGAGCCTTCCTTTGTTTTTGGTCCTAGTCCGCGAATGCTCAGCGAAAAGATCGTCGGGAACATGATCGACATAAAAAATTCAACGCCGATCAGTGCGTATACCGAAAACCGGCCGGTCAGGGAAACGGCCAGCAACAGGAGGAAGAAATTAATGATGCTGTAAACAGCGAGCAGCTTGGAGGGCGAAATAAACCGCATCAGGAATGTGCCAAAGAACCGTCCGATCATAAAGCCCAGCAAGGCACCCGATAGCAACAGGGCCGCAGCTTTCTCTTCTATACCGGCCACACGGGCAGAAAAGCGGATAAAAAAGGAGCTCACGCATACTTGTGCGCCTACATAAAATAATTGTGCGATCACTCCCAGCATCAGGTTCTTTTCTTTAAAAATTGAGCCCTCTACAGCCACTTCACCAGAATCCGCAATCTCCGGCAGCGTTGTGCGCCCCAGTAACAGCGCCACCAGCAACACCGCAATGCCGATAATCACAAAAGGAATTTTAACTGAATCAGCTTCCGCCTGAAGATAATTGTTCAGCTGCTGGGCCGACATGGCCGCTTTCTGGCTGGCAGTCAGCGTTTCACCGGACAGGATAAATGTACCACCAACCCAGGGCGCCAGGGTTGCAGCCAGCCCGTTAAAAGACTGGGCAAAGTTGATACGCTGTGTGGCCGTATCCGGACTGCCCAACACGGTGATGTAGGGATTGGCGGCTGTTTCCAGGAAAGTAAGTCCACAGGCGATGATAAACAGGGCTGCAAGAAAAAAAGCGTAAGCCCTTGTGCTCGCCGCAGGGTAAAACAAAAATGCACCAAAGGCAAAAAGCAGCAACCCGAGGATGATACCACCTTTGTATCCAAACCGTTTCATAAACTGTCCGGCTGGTATGGCCATCAGGAAATAGGCTATATAAGAAGCCGAATCGATAAAAGCCGATTGCAGGTCAGTAAGCTGGCAGGCTTTTTTGAGGTGCGGGATCAGGATGGGGTTCATATTCAGGGCAAATCCCCATAAAAAAAACAAGCTCGTTACAAGAACAATGGCAAAATTGTTTTTATTCATTTTGGTATGTTAAGCAGAATAGGCGTCAGGCAACGCATCACCGAATATATAAGTTTTTTTAGGTCCCTTTATTTTTTATCAGTTTGATGGCAGCCTCCAGCTGAACATCGCGCCCCTGTAAAATAGCGGCAACCGTTTGCACAACAGGATAATCAGGCAAGAGTCCCCGCCCCTGGGGCTGACGGACCAGGTCCTCCTCCACAGCGGTAAAGATCCGGATCGTAGGAATCCGGGCTTCCAGCTTACTGGCCGGTAAAACCAGGTTGATGTAATTGCCTCCCGTAGCGCCATAATAACATCCGCCTGTTTCTTCACCCACAACAGTTACCCGCTTGTTATCATGCGCAATGGCAGCGAACTCCGATGCCGCGGAGGTGGTATGGCCGGAGATTAGCAGGATCGTGTTTCCCCTGAATCCGTACTGCCGGGCCGGATCCCTGTAAACAGTGCCTGTATACCGGCCGTTCACGGAATAACTGCCGTCTGGTTGCTGCACGCCATGGATGGCTGAAAAATTTTCAGGATTTTTAAACTGGCTCTTGTAGGTATAAACAGGCGGGTTCATCGCTGTTTTTTTCAGGTGCAGGAACGGTCGTGTTGCCAGAAAAGAAAACAGCTCCGGCACGTTGTTGTTGTTTCCGCCTCCGTTGCGGCGCAGATCAATAACAAGGTTTTCAATACCCTTTTCCCGGATCTTTTTAAAGACCGGCACAACCAGTTCCCTGAACTTTTCTGTGCGCAGCTCAAATGTATTGACCTCCAGCACGGCGAGGTTCAGGCTATCATGAAAATGCACGGAAACGGCTGGCGACGGCTGAAGGGCTTGCCTGGTAGCAAGTTGCTGCGGGGGGGCGGCTTTTACAGCCACTGTTATCTCTTTTGGAGTAGCGGTGCTGCGCAGTTTCAGGGCAAAGCTTTCCGGCTGCCCCCAATACAAAGCATAGCCTTCCCGCATAGCACCCCTACTTAGCAGGTCGTATTTAAAGGTTTGATTGTATCCATCTGCAGGAAGACAGGTTAACAACCGGCTGATAATTTCTTTTGATGAAACCTTGTTGATGGAAAGTATTTCCATGCCCGCATAACCCCTGTTGGTAAAATCATGGGTAATGTAGAGTCCTTCAGCGGTACAGAGAAGATCAAACGGCAACAGCCTGGCAAGCTGTATTGGCTGGTTTTCCGGCCCGGGGCCGGGACGAAGACTTGTATGCACACATCTTACACCTGCAACAAGGGGCAATAGCAATTGAAAGAATTCCTTTCTGCCCATGGCATGATCCAGCAAAGCATAGCTGCTATCGAAACGGTGGTCCGTTTCCTCTTTAGGAGAGTACCAGTAAAGACCCGGATGCGCTTCTTCCAGGGTTTTGCGCAGGATGGTAAAATCGTTTTTTAACTCGGCCGCGCTGAGCTTTCTCCCGCCATCCTGCTTTGAAGCAGACGGGTTTGAACAACAAAAGATGGGCAAAGCAAAGAGCAGAAAGGTCCATCTTATCTGTAAAAGCTTCATGGTTTAGGTGCTTACTAACTCAACTTTGCCCAGCTGGTCGTTCTACCGGGCTCTACTGCTTATCAAACCAGTTCATTAATTGTTCCCATACCACTTCTTGCGGCGCTTCGCTATCCAGCACCTCGTCATACTTCATCTTTCTGATCTCCATGCAGTACTGAACCAGCAGCCGGTATTTGTAATAAAGAACGGGGGAACCTGTTCCGTCGCTGAATTGGATCCACCCATCGTGTGCGGTCTTTTCAGCCTGGAGCAGCCGTTCTGTATTTTGCCGGAGGTCTGCCTGGTCCACAGTTCGGCGGGAAACCCATTCGGCATAGCCTTCCCATTTCCAATCCGGAATAGAGGCAAGCGGTTTTGATTTCCACACACCGCGTTGATGCAGTTGAAAGCAATGGATCATTTCGTGCGCAAGGAGCTGCTGCAGGTTCCACCTGTAGCCATTCAGCATGACGCTGTTCCCTTTGTAATCAGCAGCTCCCATCAGGACTACTTTGTTATAAAATCCCCGTCCAAAGGCCGGTCCGCCTGTCTTTTCAACAAAGGAAGGATAGCGTGATCCGTCGTTCAGGCAAATGTCGATGTTCCAGTGGGGATCATAGTATTCGCTGTTGCTTACCCACTGCGTGGCCTGCCTAAGATGGAGGATCAAAGCAGGATCGAGCGGTTGATTGTGAAAAATGGTAAAGTTGTTGTGACGAGTTTTGCTGGCATAGGTGAGTGCAGGGTTTAACACAATCACCACCAGGAGCACTGCCATCAACACGAAAGTGGCAGTTAACCTGATGATCCATTTTTGGATTAGCTTTTTCATATGAGGCATCAATTTAAGCCATACCACACCCGAAAGAGCACTCAAAGCTTCTTTACTTTGCCTGGTGCCTGAGCACCCGCACGGTCACTAACAGCTGTCCTACGTGGCGTTGTGTATGTTCGGCAGCATGTACCAGCAGACCAAGTACGGTTGAGGGCAGCTTTGCCCGTCCTACTCCGCGGAATTCTGTCAGCGTTGCTTCAGCTGTTGTGCGCAGTTGCTCAAGCGCCTTATCTACCTGCTGGTTGAATGCCTGTACAAGACTGTCTACGGTGAGATCAGCAGGCTGTCCTTCCTGCTTGAGGCAGGCCAGCTGCGCAGCGGAAAGTGGCTGATCGGCTGCATACGTGAACAAACGGTCAAGCACACCCGAAAGATGCTGCAGGTGAAACCCAGGCGAGGCCACACCGGCAGGCCGCTCCCAGAGCCGTTCCGGCGGAAAGCCGTGCATCATCTCTCCCACTTCTTCCCGCGCCTGCAACAAGGCATGCGCTACCGGCTGCAGCAAAGCAGGCATATCAGGAAGAGGACCACGGAGCCATACTTCTGGGTTGGTCGCGGGCATTGTTGATCTTGATTGTCTGAACCTTGATTTACAGGATTAATGGGATGCTTGGATGGGTATTGTTGTAAAACAGTCCACCTTGACTTGAAACAAAAGAAGGCGGACTGTTTTTATTCAAGAAGAAAGACTTATTTCAGCAGAGCCCGGGCTTTTGCGCATACGTTCTCTACGGTAAACCCGAACTCTTTCATTACGATTTCGCCGGGGGCCGACAGACCATAACGGTCCAGGCCCACCACGGTTCCGTCCAGGCCTACCCATTTGTACCAGCCAAAGGTAGCGCCGGCTTCAACGGCGAGGCGCTTGCGGACAGCAAGCGGGAACACTTTTTCCCGGTATGCAGCATCCTGCTCTTCAAACAGTTCCCAGGAAGGCATGCTGACCACCCGTACCTTTCTGCCTTCTTTGGCCAGCACTTCCTGTGCACCCACCGCCAGCTGCAGCTCAGAGCCGGTGCCGATCAGGATCAGTTCAGGTTCGCCTTCGCTATCGCTCAGGATATAAGCGCCTTTTTCCAGGTTCTCTGCAGAAGCATATTTTGCGGGGTCAATCACCGGCATCTTCTGACGGGAAAGGATCAACGCTACAGGACCATTCATCTTTCTCATGGCCAGGGCCCAGGCTTGCGTGGTTTCATTGGCATCTCCGGGGCGGATCACGGTCAGGTTCGGTACGGCACGCAGGGCCATGAGCTGTTCGATGGGCTCATGGGTGGGTCCGTCCTCTCCTACCCCGATGCTGTCGTGTGTGAAAACATAAGTTACAGGTGCTTCTGTAAGGGCTGCCAACCGGATGGCGCCGCGCATGTAATCGGAGAAGTTAAAGAATGTTCCACCGTACACCCGCACGCCATGATGACTGGCCATGCCATTGAGGATGGCGCCCATGCCGTGCTCACGTACGCCGAACCAGATATTGGTATACTGATACTGACCCGGCTGAAAGCTCAGGTCACCCTTGGTAGACATTTCATTGGAGCTGGCCAGGTCGGCTGAGCCGCCGATCAGCCAGGGCACTTTTTTCTTGATGCTTTCCAGGGCTTTACCGCTGGCTTGCCGGGTGGCATAAGCCTCACCGGCTTTGTACTGGGGCAGCTCACTATCCCAGTCCGCCGGCAGTTCGCCGCGGAATGCCTGCTGTAACTGTTCTCCCTCTTTGGGAAAAGCCTCCTTGTATTTTTCAAATCCATCCTGCCATTGCTGCTGCAATTCAGCGCCCTTCTTTCCGGGCTCCAGCATATGCTCCTTTACTTCATCAGGCACATAGAAGTATTTGTTGGGATCCCATCCGTAAAACTCTTTTGTCTTTTTTACATTTTCCTCTCCCAGCGGACTGCCATGCGCCTTGCTTGTACCTTGTAACGGGCTGCCATAGCCGATAATGGTTTTGACAGAGATCAGGGAAGGTCTTTCTGTTTCCTGCTGCGCCCTTTTGATAGCATCTTCGATGGCATTGACATCATTGCCGTCGTGCACGCGGTCTGTATGCCAGCCATAGGCATCAAAGCGTTTGAGTACGTCTTCGGTAAAGGCCAGGTTGGTAGGTCCGTCGAGAGATATGTCGTTGTCGTCGTAGAGGAAAATTATTTTGCCGAGCTTGAGATGCCCCGCCAGGGAAGCGGCTTCTGCAGACACGCCTTCCATCAGGTCGCCATCGCTGACAATGGCGTAGGTGTAGTGATCAATCAGCGTATGTCCGTCCCGGTTATAGGTGGCTCCCAGGAAAGCTTCAGCCATGGCAACACCTACCCCGTTTCCAAATCCTTGTCCGAGCGGTCCGGTGGTTACTTCCACGCCGGGGGTATACATAGATTCAGGATGACCAGGTGTTTTGGAATGCAGCTGCCGGAAATTCTTGACTTCTTCCAGCGGCAGGTCGTAACCGGTTAAGTGGAGCAAGCTGTATAACAGGGCCGATCCGTGCCCTGCAGAAAGTATGAAACGGTCTTTGTTCCACCAGGCCGGATCTTTCGGGTTAAACCGCAGGAACTTCGTCCACAACACATACGCCATGGGTGCTGCACCCAGGGGTAATCCCGGATGACCGGAATTTGCTTTCTGCACTGCATCCACCGATAAAAAGCGGATGGTATTTATACTAAGCTCATCGAGTCCGTTTGCTGATCCAGCTGGTGTTTGGTTTGACATAAAAGTGAGTTGTTTTAAGAAAATTGTGGCGTAAGATAATGAAGAAATAGCTATCTGGGACTGTTGTTCAAATCCCTCCCTTCCCGTAACAGGACTTTGTACTTCAGCACCGAATCGGCTCCAACCTCTTTATATTGCCCGGGCAGGGGGCCAACAGGCGCATCTGCCGGGTAAATAATACAATCATAATTATCACCGGGGTAAAATGGTTTGAACCGGATGCTGTTGGTAGCAGCGACCGAGAAATCAAGCTGCCTGTGCTCCATCCCATAGTAATATTCAAGGGCCGGGTAAAAATAAAAAAAACCGGAATTTGGACTGTTGTCGTAGAGTTTTCGAACGTCCCTGTTCATAAACAGGTACGAAAGACGCATCGCCTCCCGGTCGCGCGGCCGGCTCCAGTTCAGATCGTGACAGCGGTGACTGGCCACCAGCAGGATAGCAGCCGACAACAGGATAGAAGGATAAAGCAAGCGGGCGCTGACCCATTTTTCCCCCCTTTGTACGGTTAAGGCAAAAAGCAGCGGCAAAGCCAGGGCTACAAACCCGGATGCCCGGTAGGGCACGACCATTCTTTGCACAACATAAGCCAGGAGCGGAAAAAGACATAGTATCGCTATCAACGCCAGTAAAACAGGATCACGCGTGGGTTTCTTAGTTAGCAGATATACGCCTGTTACAACCACCATGCAAACGATGCCTGCCTTAAAGCCGGTAAAGTAACTGGAATAAGAAGCTATAAAAGCAGGAATATTCGGTATGATCTGGCTGTAAGTATAGCGCGGGGTAACGGCTTCTACCACAAACGACAAACCGGACCCCAGCATGACCGGCAGGTACAGCAAAATGGAAAGCACCAGGGCTAGGCTGTTTGCTATTATAAAAGGCCTGATCGTTTTTCGCGTGCGCAAACGGGTGCCTGCTCCCAGCACACATAAGAGGGCCCAGAAATAGATATGTGTGGGCATGGCATACATACCCAACCCATTTGCCAGAAAAAAAATAACAAGCCAGTTCCTGCGATCTGTCCGGAGCCAGAACAGGAGAGAGAAAATCCCTGCAATGGCAAAAAAAGATTCAAAGATAACGCCGCGGGCGTACAGCATATAAAGCGTGGTCACCGGCATAAAAGCATATACCAGCAAGCCCCCCAGGGCAGCCAGATGACTCCGGCAGTACCTTCTCAGACAGGCATACACCAACACGCACGACAGCAGACCGGTGACCAGCACAGGCAGCCGCAGGTTCACCTTCATAGGCAAGGGCAGCCCCTTGAAAATATGCGTTGACAGTTCAAAAAGCGGGTAGTTGTTGTATGCAAAAGGGGTAAAATAAAAAGGGCGCGCAGTGAAATAATTATAACACCACATTTCATCATACTGCAGATCCCAGGCCCAGATATAGTACAGCGATTTTATGGCAATAAATACAAGTGCAAGTACAACAGAACCGTTCTGCACAGCCGTATTCTGGTAGAATATCTTTGTTACCGCCCGCCCGCTGCTCCCCAAACTGTTGCTTACCAAGCTGACGGCTGCATGGGCTTTGTCAGCCTTTCTCAAAACAAGAAAGACAAGCAAGGGGACCAGGAGCAGGCCTGCCCCACACAAATACTGGATAAACCGGTATTTGCCGGCCGGAAGCGCTTTGTGACGCACCAGGGATTCTATAAGGGGCTTTTGCAAAACAGCTACAATCCAGTGTACCAGTCTGTCATAATCCAGGAAGATAATGACAACGCAAAAAGCCATCAACACCAGGCCAGACAGGATAACGGTTGTGCGAAATATGCCTCTTCCTGCTTTCACTTACTTCAGTTCAAGCACTACAACAGAGAAAGGAGGCAGCTTGGCCACCAGTACGCTGCCGCTTAATACAGCACCCGTGAAAGGGACAGGTTTGATCTTATCCGGATTGCTGAACGTATTTACATCCTGCAGCTTGCCGGATGACAGGATGCGGCCGCTTACAGCACTAAATTTCTTACCCTGCAGGTTGATAGAAATATCCTGCGGCTTGCTGGCATCGATGTTCACGAGAGACAGATGGGTGAGCCCGGTTGAATCTACCGATGCAGATACAGATATAGCCGGCAGTTTCTCGTTGCCCAGTACATAGTCGTTGCTCCTGACAGAAACAGGAATCATCCGGGCGTTCTGGTGCACGTTGTACATTTCCATTACATGGTAGGTGGGCGTCAGAATCATCTTTTCTTCATTGGTCAGGATAACCGCCTGCAGCACATTGATAGCCTGTGCGAGGTTGGCCATGCGCACGCGGTCGCTGTGGTTGTTGAAGATATTCAGGGAAACACCGGCGATCATGGCATCGCGCATGGTATTCTGCTGGTACAGGAATCCGGGATTTGTACCGGGTTCCACATCATACCAGCCGCCCCATTCATCTACCACCATGGCCACGCGTTTCTGCGGATCGTATTTGTCCATGATGGCAGCATGGCGGGTTACCAGCGTATCCATCCACAAAGCACTTTTGATGGTTGCAAAATACTGCTGCTCTGTAAAGTCGGTAGCAGAGCCCTTCTGCCTCCAGGTAACAGTGGAGTAATGATGAATGGCCAGCCCTTCCAGCATGCGGACCGGGATGTTCCGCATCAGGGTTTCTGTCCAGTTGTAATCAGCATCGCTGGCACCGGAAGCGACCCTGAACAAGCGGGCACCCGGTGTGCTGGACATAAACGTCGTGTACTTCCGGTACTGGTCGGCATAATATTCAGGACGCATGTTGCCGCCACAGCCCCAGGCTTCTTTGCCGATGCCCCAGATCTTTACGTTCCAGGCCTTGTCGCGGCCGTTCTGCCGGCGCATGTCCGACATCGGGCTTTTGTTTTCGAAGTTGACATACTGCACCCAGTCAGACAGTTCCTCGGTAGTGCCGCTGCCTACATTGCCTGAAATATAAGGCTGTGAACCCAGCAGCTCGCACATATCCAGGAAATCGTGCGTGCCAAAGCTGTTGTCTTCTGTTACGTCTCCCCAGTTGGTGTTAACGATGGAAGGGCGTTTTGCCTTTGGCCCGATGCCATCTTTCCAATGGTAGGTATCAGCAAAACAGCCACCCGGCCAGCGCAGCACCGGTACTTTTAATTTCTTCAGGGCAGCCACCACATCGTTGCGGATGCCTTTGGTATTGGGTATTTTTGTGTTGTTCTCGCCTACATAAAACCCGCCGTAAATGCAATGCCCCAGGTGCTCGGCAAAATGCCCGTAGATATTCCGGTTGATAATTGTTTTGGCGGAATCGGCATTCAGCACAACCTGGTTCTGGGAAAAGAGCGGCTGAAGAAAAAGCAGCAAGGCAGCTGCAAGAAAAGATCTCTTACGGACACAATTCATGATGGCGGTTTTCGGTGATAAATAACATAGCTTAACAGGCACGAAGGGGTTAACCCCCACGGAAGCAAATATAGAGGGATCGGGTTTGATTTCCATCTATCCCTTTGCATCTGCATAGGCCATTTCCAGTTTACCTGCAATAACAGGCTGGCGCAAAGGAAGAATGACATGAAAGGAAGCACCTTCCCCATCTTTGGATTCGGCGTAGATGATGCCATGATGGTTAAGTACGATTTTTTGGCAGAGAGCCAGTCCGATACCCGTTCCTGCGAAGGCTTCCTTGCTGTTCAGGCGTTGAAAGATCACAAATATTTTTTCGGCATACTCCTGGTTGAAGCCAATGCCATTGTCCTTTATCACGATCTCCTGGTAGGGAAAGGCGGTATACAACCGGTGCGCGGCTACTTCCTCGGTTGAAAGCAGGCGGGCCGTGATGCTGATAGCAACCGGCATGTCGGGCTTGGCGAACTTCAGTGCATTGTTGAGCAGGTTGTAAAACAGCTGGTTCATCTGCAGGGGCACGGCCTCTATGTTCTGCAGCGGCTCGCGGGCGATCACTGCCTTTTTTTCCTGGATGGTCAGTTCAAAATCGTTGTAGATCTTGTCCAGTAGTTTGTTCAGGTCGGTTTCAACAAACTGTTCCCGCTGGTCAGAGAGGGAAGAAAAGTTCAGCAGGTCATTGATCAGGGTGCTCATGCGATTAGCCGCATTGATCACTTTGTTCAGGTACACTTTTGCAAACGAAGCTGCCGGATCGTTGAAGCGCTCTACGATGAGGCTGGAAAATGTTTTGATCTTGCGGAGCGGCTCCTGGAGGTCATGGCTGGCTACATAGGCAAACTGCTCCAGTTCGCTGTTGGTGCGCTGCAGCTCTACGATCTTTTGCTGCAAGAGCTGCTGTGATTTCTTCAGCTCGGTGATTTCCGAGTAACTGGCAATAAAACCATCGTTCAGCTTGTTGATATACAGCTGGAACCAGCGGGTATGGCTGTCTCTTTTAACAGCAGCTTCAAACTCAACATTTTTACCGATTTCTGTTACCTCCACATATTTGGCAAACGTGCCCCGCTCAACGGTATCCGGCGAAATCTGCAAGAGGGTTTCCTTAAGCACCTCTCCGTCCTTGAGCTCCAGCTGTCCCCGGAGGGCATGATTGCTGAAAATGATCTTAAAATCTTTTATTTCCTGCTTATCCCGGATGGCTTCGGCTGCCAGGATGCCTGTGGGTGATGTATTCAGTACAGAAGAAAGAAATGCTTCGGCCTGGGTTCTTTTGGTGATCTGGTAAATATTTGAGATGGTGATAACGGCTATAATCAGGAGCCCTACCCCCATAAATACCATGCGCAGGATGGTGGTTGTTTGCTGGGAGGTTCGAAATTCTTCCCTTCTTTTTTTCAGCAGCTCTCTTTCCATGCCAACTCCCTTGTCGATATTGTACTGGATCAGCATCAGGGCCTTGATATGGGGAGATGTTTCCAGCGTTGCGCCTTCTTCGTTCATATCGCGTTGCAGCCATCCCATTACATGCTGGTCTATCAGGGTTTGGAGCGTATCCAACCGTTTTTGCTGAACCAGGTTGTCGCGGGTCAACCGGGCAATTTCCCGCACACTTTCCTGCACGCCGCCCGAGTCATAATTTTCGTATTCGAGCAGTCTGTTTTTGTGGTTCTTTCTTATCTCTGCCGGAAAGATCAGGACCCCCTTGATGTCGCTGGCGAGTTTTTCGAAATGCGCAATCACTTCAAGGGTATGATCTACCGCTTCATTGTGTTCTTCCGTCTTTTTTACATTCCACTGATAGAGATAAAGAGCCGTTAGTAAAATTCCACATGCAAGTCCGAAAAGTATGTAGTTTTTCTTGTCCATAGGTTATTAAGAAACTTGATCCGGCCTCTTTTTCAACGCAATCCTGTGCAATATAGGAATAACTCCCTTTTTCTTTGTTATTCCGCCCTATTGCATTTTGCTGTTTAAAACGTCGGGCACAGCCTGGTTATTCTGTAAAAGGCCGGAAAACGACAGGAAGCAGCCTCTGGAACAGGGATTAGTCTACTCCATTAGTAGAAAATATATTTGATCGTTGGCCGCACCTGTCGTAGTTTTGCGGCTTTCTACAAGCATGACTGATACACTGGAATCTCACATACCCGGCTTACTGGATCAACTCGAGGGAAAAAGCCCTGCGCAGGCTTTCCAGATCCTGACTGCGCAGTTCCCCGGAAAGGTTACATTTTCTTCCAGCTTTGGATATGAAGACCAGGTAATTACCCATGATATTCTCAGCAACGGGCTTGGGATCAGCATTTTTACCCTCGACACCGGAAGAATGTTCGCCGAAACCTACTCTGTCTGGAACAGCACCAACGAACGGTATGATACCAGGATAAAAGCCTATTATCCCAACCACGACATGCTGGAAAATTTTGTCCTGGAACGGGGTCCCAATTCTTTTTACGAGTCAGTTGAAAACAGGACAGGCTGTTGTTATATCCGAAAGGTAGAACCGCTTGGCCGGGCCCTTCGATCCAATACGGTCTGGATCACCGGGCTGCGGGCTGAACAATCAAATGCCCGCAAAGACCTGCCTATGGTGGAATGGGATGCCAAACACGGGATCATCAAATATCATCCCCTGCTGCACTGGACCTTTGAGCAGGTAAAAGAATATATCCACGCAAATAATATCCCTTACAATCCTTTGCACGACAAAGGTTTTGTAAGCATCGGGTGTGCTCCCTGCACACGGGCGATCCGCCCCGGTGAGGACTTCAGGGCAGGAAGGTGGTGGTGGGAAAATAAAAGTGACAAGGAATGTGGCTTGCATGTAGGTACCTCGGGCAGTGAAGACACAAGAGAGAACAAGGCAGAAGCCATTGTTTATACCTAGCAGGTCCTGTTGTGACAAGGATATAAAATTTTAGAAACTGATTTATGGATGAGTACACAATAGATTACCTGGATCAGCTTGAATCAGAAGCGATCCATATCATGCGGGAAGTAGCAGGCCAGTTTGAGCGGCCGGCACTCCTGTTCTCGGGCGGTAAAGACTCGATCACGCTGGTTCACCTGGCCCTGAAAGCATTCCGGCCGGGAAAGCTGCCCTTTCCGCTGGTACACATCGATACCGGACATAATTTCCCCGAAGCACTTCAATTCCGCGACAAGCTGGCAAGCGATTTAAATGAAAGACTCGTCGTACGAAAAGTAGAAGATACCATCCGCACAAAAGGGCTGACCGAACCCAAGGGAAAATTTGCCAGCCGCAATGCCCTGCAAACATTTACCCTGCTTGATACCATTGAAGAATTCCGTTTTGATGCCTGCATCGGAGGTGCCCGCCGCGATGAAGAAAAGGCAAGGGCCAAAGAACGGATCTTTTCCGTGCGCGACGAGTTTGGCCAGTGGGATCCCAAACTGCAGCGGCCCGAACTCTGGAACACCTACAACGGGAAAATTCACAACGGCGAAAATGTCCGCGCATTCCCGATCAGCAACTGGACGGAGCTGGATGTCTGGAATTATATCCGCCGGGAAAAGATCGGCCTGCCATCTATTTATTTTGCCCACAACCGGGCTGTCATAGAGCACCAGGGACAATTGGTAGCTGTATCGGATTTTATCCAGCTGGACGAATCAGATGTTGTTCAGAACCGGAACGTGCGCTACAGAACGGTGGGCGATATGACCTGTACTGCAGCTGTGGAGTCGGATGCTGCCACCATAGATGACATCATCACCGAAATCATTGCTACGCGTACCAGCGAACGGGGTGAAACCCGCATCGACGACCGGGTTTCAGAAGCAGCCATGGAAGACAGAAAGAAGGGAGGATATTTTTAAACCGGTCTTCTCCTTTCAGCAGGACCGGTCCGGTAACCAGGAATTTCTATCACACGATTGCCATCGCCTTTCATCATTAATACCACATGCGATTATGGATCTTCTCCGTTTTATTACAGCAGGCAGCGTAGACGACGGGAAAAGCACGCTCATCGGCAGGCTGCTGTATGACAGCAAATCTATCCTGACCGATCACCTGGAGGCAATTGAAAAACAAAGCAAGAATAAAAAAGAAGGAGAGATAGACCTGGCCCTGCTTACCGACGGACTGCGTGCCGAACGGGAACAAGGCATTACCATTGACGTGGCGTACAAATATTTTTCTACGCCCAAACGCAAGTTTATCATTGCCGATGCCCCCGGTCATATCCAGTATACCCGCAATATGGTAACGGGTGCGTCCAATTCAGAGCTGGCCATCATCCTCGTCGACGCGCGCAACGGCGTGGTAGAACAAACCCGCCGGCATTCCATTATTGTATCGCTGCTCAACATACCGCATGTAATCGTGGCCATCAACAAGATGGATCTGGTTCAATATTCGGAAGATGTGTTCAACAACATCGTGATAGATTATGCGGCCGTGGCCGGATCACTGGGGTTGAACGATGTGCAATACATTCCTATCAGCGCCCTCAATGGCGATAATATTGTAGACAAGTCAGACAGCATGGGCTGGTACAAGGGCTCCTCCCTGCTGGAGCTGCTGGAGCAGGTAGAGATCCGGCACGACATCAACCACACCGATGCCCGGTTCCCGGTTCAGTTTGTGATCCGTCCGCAGGTAGAAGAACTGCATGACTACAGGGGTTATGCCGGCAAGATCATCAGCGGGGTATACCGCACCGGCGATGCGGTGACCCTTCATCCTTCCGGACAGGAAAGCCGCATCAGCCGCATTGAGCGGGATGGCAAGGATACAGAAGAAGCCTGGGCTCCGCAAAGCGTGGTGCTCCACCTGGAAGATGACATCGACATCAGTCGCGGCGATATGATCGTACATACTGCCAACCGGCCCCAGCTTGCGCAGGAACTTGATGTGCTGTTGTGCTGGATGGATGCCAAGCCGCTGAAAAGGGGGAACCGCTATCTTTTTCAGATCAACAGCCGGCATGTAAAAGCAGTCGTAAAGAACATCGAATACAAGCTGAACGTCAACACACTTGAAAAAGATCCTGATGTAGACAGCGTAAACCTGAACGACATTGTAAAGGCAACCATCAAAACCGCTTCCCCTGTTTCATACGATCCTTACAAAAAGCTCCGCGCCAACGGCGGCGCCATCCTGATCGATGAGACAAGCTATGTAACAGTGGGAGCTTGTATGATTTCTGAACCATTGTCTTGAACCAGGATTACACGGATCCACGGATTACAGGATTGATTGATAAGGGTCGATCTTTAAACATAAACCTCGATCAATTTCAGAATATTACACATTCAATCTCCAATCCTGTAATCCGTGGATCCGTGTAATCCTGGTTCAAGACAGAAATATAACATGAACAACAACTTCATAGGAAAAGTAATTCTTGCAGCGGCAGGGCCGGGTGATCCGGATCTGATTACGGTGAAGGCGGTGCGCTGGCTGGAACAGGCCCATGTGGTGCTGGTAGACCGCCTGGTGAGTGAAGCCATCCTGCACCGCTATGTAAACAGCCGCGCAGAGATCATCCACGTGGGCAAACAAAGCGGGCGGAGCGGATCAACCCCTCAGCCTACCATCAACAGGTTGATGATTGAACATGCGCGGGCAGGCAGGCTGGTGGTCCGCTTGAAAGGAGGTGATGCATCTGTGTTCTCCAATATTTTTGATGAACTGTCGGCCCTCGTGAATAACCGGATCCCGTATGAAATTGTACCGGGTGTAACGGCAGCATTGGGGGCAGCGGCCTATGCCGGCATTCCATTAACTGCCCGGGAATACGCAAGCGGCATCCGGCTGCTTACGTTCTATAAATCAGATGTTATTCAGGATAAATATTGGGAAGAACTGGCGCAGACCGATGATACCCTGGTGTTTTATATGTCGGGCGAGATGCTGGACCAGGCCGCAGCCTTGCTACTGGGCAAAGGAATCAGCCAGGACAAAGGGATAGCTGTAATTGAACAGGCAAGCACCCCCATGCAGCAAGTTACCATCAGCAGCTTTGCAGAGTATGACAGAAAACTGAAAGGAAGAACTTTCCAGTCGCCCGCCCTGGTTATTGTGGGCAAGGTAGCTTTCCTGCATGAACGCTTCAGGTGGTTTAAAAACAGCAACAGCGGAGAGTTGTATTTTAAACCCATCCATGCATTTGTTTTGTCGGCTGAACCATCGGTGTCTGAATAAAAGGGGTTGATAGAAACCCAAAACGTTGAACTATGTTAGCAGAAAATAAATTACAGGTCTTTCTGGAACTGATCAAAGTTTCGAGCCAGGAAGAACGGATCTGGATGAATGGTTACCTGACCGGTTTGCTGGCACAAACAGGTGCAGGCAGTGCCGCGCAGGAAGGTGCCCCGGCCGCCAAAAGCGGCGTGAATAAAATCACTATTTTATACGGGACCGAAACCGGAAACGCCAAACGGCTTGCCACTGTTTTTGCAGCAAAGGCAAAAAAATCGGGCATCAATGCAAAAGTGGTGAGCATGGATCAATACCGGCCCGGCGATCTCAGCAAGGAAGAATACCTGTTTTCCATTATCAGCACCCATGGTGAAGGCGAACCGCCTGCTGCTGCCAAAAAATTCTATGACCATATCCACCACAACGGCTTCGAGCTGCCCAAGCTGAAATACGGCGTGCTGGCCCTGGGTGATACATCTTACCCGCTGTTCTGCAAAACCGGGGAAGACGTAGACGCGCAATTGCAAAAGCTGGGTGCCCAGCGCATCGTACCCTTGCAAAAATGCGATGTGGACTATGCAGAAGACGCCGATGCCTGGTTTGCCAATGCCATGAAGGTGTTGAGCACCGGCGGAAACATGGCACCTGCCGCTGCACCGCCCGCCCCCAAAAAATCAGGCGGCCGCAAAACCTATACGGGCACCATTCTTACCAATGTCAATTTAAACGACCAGGGTTCCAACAAAGAAACCCATCACGTAGAGATCAGCGCGGAAGAAGTTGATTACCTGCCGGGCGATTCTATCGGCATCATCCCGGAAAATCCCTTATCAACCGTTCAGTCGATCATGGCATTGGCCGGTCTGGCTCCTGAAGAAAAGGCCTTGTACAAAGGGGAAGAACTGCCGCTGCTCGAGCTGCTGCAAAAAAAGCTGAACATCTTTTACCTGCCGGAGCGCGTCGTAAAAAAATATGCGGAGCTGGTACAACAAGACATCCCGGTTACCCGGATGGACCTGCTCGACCTGCTGCGCATCTACCCGGTCGACAGTGCTGCCCATTTTAAGGAAGTGCTCAGCGTGATGGAGCCCATCACGCCCCGCCTGTATTCAATTTCATCTTCTCCGCAGGCGCACAGCGGTGAGATCCATATCACGGTGGCAAAAAACAATTTTAATATCAACGACGAAATAAAATACGGCCTCACCTCCGATTTTCTTTCCCAGCTGAAGCCGGAACAGGACCTGCATTTTTATGTTCATCCCAACGCTGCATTCAGGTTGCCGGAAGAAGACAAAGACGTGATCATGATCGGTCCGGGAACAGGCATTGCACCTTTCCGCGCCTTTCTGGCCCAGCGCGATGCCGCCGGCGCCGGCGGACGCAACTGGCTTTTCTTTGGCGAGCAGCATTTCGCCACCGACTTCCTGTACCAGACCGAATTTCAAAACTGGCTTGAAACCGGTGTGCTGACAAAAATGAATGTTGCTTTTTCGCGCGACACCAAAGAAAAAGTGTATGTTCAACACAAAATGCTCCGCGAAGGTGCCCAATTATACGAATGGCTGGAAAACGGCGCATACCTGTATATATGCGGCTCCAAAGACCCGATGAGCGTAGACGTAGAAAACGCCTTGCTGCAGATCATCCAGACACACGGCCACCGCTCAGCAGAAGAAGCCATGCAGTACCTGGACCAGCTGAAGGAAGACAGCAGGTATATGAGGGATGTGTATTGATGTCTTGAGACTCCGTCTACTTTTTTTCTTGATAAAAAAAGTAGCAAAAAAATCAAGGCTGTTTGAAAGGGGCTAAAATTTACTGCACTACGCTACAACGAACAAGCTAGATCTGGAAGGT
>JADCRZ010000189.1 GCA_015069695.1 Williamsia sp. | reverse complement strand
TGATTGAAAAAATGGAAAAACTGTTAACACTCTAAACTTTCGCACAATGCTTATTTATCAGATCGGCAAGCGCATTGCCCACCCAGAAATTCAACCCCCACACATGGACGGGGTACGGGCCGGGCTATTGCCAGCCCCCGGCTTTTTCAACGTATTCGTTTTTACGACCCAGCCCAAGGCCGATAAACAACTGGCCACCGCTGAGCTGTACTACACCTTTTACCAGAAAGACGACGTACCGTTTTTTGTGCTCAACTGGCCTAAACTGATGGTCGTTGACACCACCTTTAACGCCTTCACGCAACCCGTTTTTGAGCGCACGGCCTGGCAGATGGCCGGCAGTAATATGGTCAATCTGATTGTGCTCAATGCCCATACCTGCACCATTGAAGCCATGCGAACCTTTAGCGTTGACATTCAGATTGCCTCGGCGCTGCGCTTTACGATGAGCCGGCAAACTGAGCGCTATCAGAGTGCCATGCAGGTCGAGCAGGTGCAGCAGCTTATTCAGCGCCGGGTACCCATTTCGCGCATGATTGAGGAGGGCGTTTCGCGGAAAGTCACCAACGAAATTCCCGAGCCATGAGCCTGCTGACCTACCGAAACAACCCGATTTTGCAGAAACTTCACGACGGTAAATTGGGTCAGATTGGCTACTACCTACAGGACGCCGATTTTTTCAATACGCCGGGGCAGGCCGTTCAGATTGGGGATGCCTTTAAGGCTAAACTGCCGTATTTCAAACGCAAAATCCGCCTACTTTCCCAGCCCTTTCAGGAGGCTATGTGGCGGGCACAGAAATTGTTAACCGAGGCCGGCATGATGGATCGCCTGCCGTCCGATTGCGGAACACTGGTGATGGGCGAGACGACCTACCTTTACCAGCTGGAGAACGGGCCGGACTTCTACGCCTGTGATGTCTGGGAGTTTTATAAAGATCGACTCGTTTCAATGGTTGCTGAGCGGTGGACACCCAAGACCGGACAGGAAATGCAGGCGTGGCGCAGTAAGGCCCTGCTGACCAAAGAAAGTTTGGCGATGGTGGACAACAATCATACCCTCTGGGCCGGGCAGGCCGTGGGCAACGTCTTTCTGTTCATACAATTTCTGAAACATTGCCCCATCCAGACCAAGGAGCTGACGGCCCGCAAGAAAGCCCGGCTCTACGACTGTAAGTACGTTAACCAGACTGATCTGACCATTCAGGTGCTTAATTCAACCTGGTTTACCAACCTGGTCAAATCCGAAGGATTCAACGTGCGGGGGCATTTCCGCTGGCAGCGGCACGGACCCAATAACAGCCTGCTAAAATTGATCTGGATTAACGAGTTTGAAAAATCTGGCTACACGATGGCCGCTAAAGCAACCACCAATGGCACTCTCTAAAGAATCCGTCGCCAAGGCGATTAAAATTCTGCGCAAAATTGACCCGCAGATCACCAATCCAGCAATCGTAGAATTTCGTGAGGAGGTTGATGATCTGCGCCCGAATGTTATTTTTGGGGTAGACCCCAAAATCGACGGCGGCTGGGAAAACGTCTTTATCAACGTCGTCAATCTATCGGCCGACAAGCGGGCCGAGTTCGGCCATGAACGCCGGAAAATTTATAATTCGTACTTTATCAACCAGCTACCGGACTCTAACGTAACCCGGCTCGGCTGGTTTTAACCCCTGTTTAGCAATGGCCAAAC
>JADCRZ010000188.1 GCA_015069695.1 Williamsia sp. | reverse complement strand
CAATGGCGTTACCGGTCAGGGATAAACTGTAGCCAAACGCGCCTTGGAACAATACGTTTACATCAAGTCCTTTGTAGCTCAGTTTTACAGGAACACCAATGGTAGTATTCGGCAGGTTAGGTTTGCCGATTGGTGATATGTCGTTTTGGTCGATGATGCCGTCGCCGTTTAAGTCTTTATACTTTATATCGCCGGCCTGAATGGGAATTGCGGTAAGCGGCTTGGCAATTTTCGGATCGTTTACATCTGTCTCGCTGTAGAACCCTTCAAACGTATATCCAAATGGCTGATTGATGGAATGACCGGTGCGTGCCAGCCAGGGATAGCGTTGCGTGGCTTCTGCCTGGTATAAAATTTTATTGACCGCATAAGAGAACACAAACCCTACGCTGTACTGTATATTTCCCACTTTATCATTGTAAGTAACCGATCCATCAGCACCGCGATTGATGGTGATCGCTACGTTATCGGGAGACAAACCAATACCCAATATTTCGGGAATGTCCTGCCTTGTTACCAACTGATCAAATCGATAATCATGGAAGTAATCTGCGGTGATAGAAATCTTGCTCCGGAACATATTTACATCTAGCCCGATATCATATTTCCTGGCTTTCTCCCAGGTAACGTTGCTGTTGCCCAACGCACCTTCATAAATGGTTCCGGCAGGCTGGTCGTTTTGCCCAAAACTATAGGCAGCCCCTTGCACGTACACTTGATTGTATAAGTATTGATCGCCTAACGCCACATCAGAACCTACAATGCCGTAGGAGGCTCTGACTTTGAATAAGCTGAAGACAGGCAAAGCTTTGTTGAAGAAGTTTTCTTTAGCCAGGTTCCAGCCCACGCTCACAGCCGGGAACAAGCCGTTTCTCTGGTCAGCTTTAAAACGGTCTGAACCATTATATGCTCCGTTGACATCCAACAAATATTTCTGTTTGTAATCGTACGTTAGACGCAATGAGTATCCTCTGAATTTTTGGGGTACTTGCCCGGTAACAGGGAATAAAGCCGTTGCATCGCGGTCTACCCGGTAGCTCTGTTGATTCCACAACAATAAACCTGCAAAATGATGATCACCAAACTGCCTGTCATAATTCAGATAAACCTGTGCGTTGATACGTTGATTGCTGATATCTGTATTGCCTGTTGTGCGATACTTGGCCAGAGTATATTGTCCTGAGCTGGTGCCCGTATTCAAGCTGTAAGAATCCGTCACGGGATCATAATGATAAGTAGGTGGAAAGCCTCTGTCCCTGAACAGGTTTAGCGTGTTTTGGTCAACACTTGCATAAGCTATACGCCCTTGCAGGGAAAGCCCCTTTGTTATGTCCTCAAGATTTTCTGTAAACCCGACCAATACATTATAGTCCGTTCTGCGCTGGCGGCTGTATCCCATGGTTGCCAGCATGGCATTTAAGGTAGGTTGCTGCGATTTAGTATCATACGCGTATGCATAGCTGCCATTCGGGTTGAGGAAAGGTGCTGAGTATGGATGGATGATGGAAAAGTTATAAATCTGGCTGATGGCATTCACACTGTATGGCTGGTTGATATCACCAAAGCGCGTGGTCACATCAAGACGCAGACTCAGGTTCTTGGTTGCCTGGATATCAAGATTGGAGCGAAGGTTGTACCGCCTGTAAAAATAGTTGCTGTTTACGCCATCTGTGTTGGTAGAAAAATCGCGGAT
>JADCRZ010000187.1 GCA_015069695.1 Williamsia sp. | reverse complement strand
TACCATTTCCGTCAGTTAATGCCTTAGCTTTAGTGTGCTGCTCAGACATCTAACCGCAACGGCATGGAAGCTCCTCCCAATAACCCATCTCAACAACAGGCCGACGAACTACTAGCAACCCAGAAGCTGCTCCGTGCCACCCTGGATGCCTCCATGGACATGATTCAGGTCTTTGAAGCGGTACGCAATCAACAGGGACAGATTGTTGATTTTATCTGCATACTCAATAATCATACGTCCGCCAAAATCTACGGGGATGTGATTGGCAAAAGCCTGTTGCTGCTCCAACCGGGCGTCGTGGAAGAAGGTATTTTTGACGCTTTTAAACTCGTAGTGGAAACGGGGGAGCCCCATCACTACGAGAAGCAGTATGTGCACGAGCCGTTTGACGGATGGTTTCATCAATCGGTGGTCAAGCTCAATGACGGCGTAGCCACCACAACCACCGACATTACTGACCGCAAAAAAGCGGAACAGCAAGTCATTGAAAGCCGAGACATGCTTCAGGCCTTACTGGACGCACCCAATACGGGCATCAGTACTTATAGCGCCGTGAGGAACCCGGCGGGGGAGATCACCGACTTCAAGTGTGATTTCGTCAACAAAAGGACATTGGAGGCTTTCCAGGGCCATGACCCGACCGGCATGCTGGTGAGCCAGTTTGGCGCGGATGGAGTGGAACAACTGCCGTTTTTTAAAGCGGCAATCGAAACGGGCCAAAAGAATACCTATACCCGAAAAGCGGAGTCCGGCATTGTCGAAGGATGGTTTCTTTTTTCAAACGCTCCGCTGGGCCAGGATCGGTTGAGTCAGGTATGGGAAGACATTACCGAGTTAAAAATAGCCGAACAGGAAATCCTGCGCCTGACCGATGAAGTCGCCCAACAAGCCACCAATAAATACTATTCCATCTTCAATTCGATTGATGAAGGGTTTTACCTGTGTGAGGTACTTTTTGATGAAGCGGGTAAGCCGGTTGACATTCTCTACCTGGAAGAAAACCCGGCTGCGGTTCGAATGATGGGGCAGAGCTTTGTGGGAAAAAGGTTGCGGGCCATCAGCCCACTCTATGAAGAATACTGGTACCAGCTCTGGGGCGATACCGCCCTGAGGGGGGCTTCCCAACGGCTGGAACGCTATTGGGAGGCCGACCAAAAATGGTTCAACTTTCTGGTCAGTAAATTCGGCGGTGAAGCCAGTCGGCAGCTAACGGTAACCTTCCAGGACATCACCCAACGGAAACGCCGGGAGGCAAGCAGTCGGCTGATCAACGAGGTGACTGAACAACTGCTACAGGAGGAACGGATCGATGAGAGCATCACCAGTGTGTGCCAAACGATCGGCGTTTATTTTGGCGCAGCCTTTTGCGCCTTATCCGAACTCAATGAAGAGCAGGGAACCGTGCAAGCGCCCTATCTATGGCATGTTCCTGGGGTAATCGCCCCGACGGGTGTCTATACGATTTCGGAGTATCATAGTGCTGAAGTGCAGGCGCTGATGCGATCCAATCAACCGGAGATCGTGCCCAATAGCCATGATTTTCCGCCAGCCGTAGCCGCCCGATACCAGGCCCTGGGCATCGGCTCCTATGTGAATTTGCCCTTTGTGCGGGATGGAAAATGGCGGGCAACCCTCACCATCTCGAAAGTTCAGCCCTACCCGTGGCACCCAGACGAAATCGACTTGATGCGCGATCTGACGGTTC
>JADCRZ010000186.1 GCA_015069695.1 Williamsia sp. | reverse complement strand
TATGGTCCAAAACGATGAACTTATCCGCATTATTGACCTGCTAAATACGACATATGAGGGCGAAGAAGCCTGGCATGGCCCGTCGGTGGTTGATGTATTGCGGGGTGTTACGCCCACTATGGCCGGACGTCGGATCGCTCCTAACACACACAGTATTGCCGAACTGGTTTTTCACATGACCAGCTGGCGGATTTTTTGCGTCAAGAAAATGCAGGGCGACGAAAAATTCGATATAACAACGCCGGATAAAAATTTTGGGGCCTTACCCGACAAAATTGATGATTTCGAGTGGGAAGCCCTCGAAATGGAATTAAGTCTGAGTCAGGAAGAACTAATTAATGAACTCGACAAGCGCGACGACGATGATTTCCTGGAGGACATAGTACCCGGTCGTGATTATACCTATTACGATATGCTGCACGGTATCATTAATCATGACATGTATCATACTGGTCAGATCATGATTCTCCGGAAGGCGCTGACTTTTCAGGGATCAGGATCACATTTTGACCAGAACGACGATATTGATGAATACGGTTCGCCGTTTGGTGGCAACCACGAACAGGACGATTATTATTGAACTACTTTTGAGTGATAGCATAACTCAGTAAAGCTAACCCCGTTAATCTATCATTCGCTCACGCTATCTTTCTATCCTTGAACTTCTGGCTTGTAAAAACGGAACCCGGTAAATACGGGTGGCATCATTTTATTGAACAGGGGCGCGCCGTCTGGGATGGGGTTCGTAATTACCAGGCTCGTAACAACCTGAAAACCATGAAGCTGGGCGATCAGGTACTCTTTTACCATAGCGTTACGAACCCGGGTGTTGTTGGCCTGGCCCAAGTCGTTCGGGAAGCGTATCCGGACCCAACCGTACCGGACGATGTTCGCTGGGTGGTTGTTGATCTTGATCCTGTGATGCTGCTGGAAACGCCTGTTTCGCTGGCCCGCATTAAATCCGAACCCCTGCTGGCTAACCTAGGACTTCTTAAACAATCGCGTCTGTCGGTCATGCCTGTCCGACCCGATGAGTTTGAATTGATTTTAAAATTAGGGCAAAAACGTAATGAATAATGCAAAATGAATAATGACGAACGATGGCTTGCGTAAATCAGAAAAAGCCACTATGCATTATCGATTTTTCATTATCCATTGATTATGGCATCTATCCAACTTATCACTCCCGCTCCCTGGACTGAATACGAACTGATCGACTCGGGCGATTTTCAGAAACTCGAACGTTTTGGACAGTTTATCCTGGCCCGGCCCGAACCACAGGCCATCTGGGACAAATCGCTGGCTGATTCTGAGTGGGAACGCCGTGCACACGCCATTTTCCGGCGCGACCGGCAATCACCCGAACGGGGCGACTGGCAAACTACTCCTGACATGCGCGACCCCTGGTATATAACGTTTCGGCAAGGTGGGTTGAATTTGAAGTTTAAACTCGCCCTGACCACGTTCAAACACGTTGGCTTATTTCCCGAACAGGCTGATAACTGGGTTTATCTTTACGATAAAATTAGGACACTTTCCACCAGGATTTCCCGGCCGAAGGTGCTGAATCTGTTTGCCTATACGGGCGGGGCTTCACTCGCGGCTCGTCAGGCCGGGGCTGATGTTACCCATGTTGATGCCGTAAAACCCGTGATTAGCTGGGCGCGGGAAAACATGGACCACAGTGAACTGGATAACATCCGCTGGGTCGTTGAGGATGC
>JADCRZ010000185.1 GCA_015069695.1 Williamsia sp. | reverse complement strand
TTGAAGCGTTTGTGTTTTTCGCATAAACAAAACCCTGTTGAGCCGGTCCAAAGGTGCCCCCACACCGGATCGGCTTTTTTCTTTAAGTAGTCATTCTTTGTCATTCATGGTCATTAGCGGTCATTAATTGTCATTCTTTGTTAAGGTGTTGGCATACAACAGAATGACGATCAATGACTATTAATGACAACAGAATGACCACCAATGACCATGTACTTAATAGGCCATCGAAACGTTTCGCAGACACTCCGCCAGATACGACGGATGCAGCGAGACCACTTCGCCGATGATCAGCACAGCGGGCGCCCCCACGCCCTGCTCTGCCACCAACTGCGGTATGTTCCAGACCTGGCCTACGACGCACTGCTCATCAAGGCGCGTTCCGTTCTGCACGACGGCCATCGGCACATGACCGCGTCCGGCCTGACAATACATCGCGCATATCTCATTTACTTTACCAAGTCCCATCAGCACAACAACCGTTGCTTTCGACTGAACCGCCAACCGTAAATCGTCGGAGAGTTCGCCGTTACGTGTAGTGCCGGTGATGACCCAGAAACTTTCGCTTACCCCCCGGCTCGTAACCGGGATACCCTGTGAAGCCGGTACTGCAATGCTACTCGATACGCCCGGCACGACCTCGCAGGAAATGCCATACTGGCGGGCGTAATCAAATTCTTCAAAACCGCGCCCAAATACGTACGGATCACCGCCTTTCAGCCGAACGACGTGGCCATGTTCCTGCGCCAGCCGCACGATCAGCGTATTGATTTCGTCCTGGTTAAACGAAACTTTTCCGGCCCGTTTCCCTACGTACATTTTCAGCGCCTGCTCGGGCGCGTACTCCAGCAATGAGCTGTTGGCAAGATCGTCGTATAAAATTACGTCGGCCTGCCGAAGCGCCCTGATCCCTTTTAAGGTGATCAATTCGCCGTCGCCGGGACCCGCCCCCACGAGTGTTAGCTTTGGCTGCATTGGTTTGTCGTTTTAGTGATAAATAGTAGAAATGTACTATTTATAGTCATATTCAACTATACCATATCTTGGTTCAAAATTAGAGTCAAAATTCTTAAAAACAAGTACTTTTCAAAAAAATATGTTTTATAATTACCTTTAAACCGAATATAAAGTTAGGAATTAATAAAAACACCTTTTAATTTTGACATGCCTGTTATGGGGAAAGAATAGGTATTTTCTTGAATTAGTACAATAATTAAATGGGGTTTTCACAATGTTATAGTTAAGATTAACTATGAACACAAGCACAAACACACGTGTCGTTGTTATTGGCAATGGCATGGTCGGCTACAAATTCTGCGAAAAGTTGGTAGCCAAAGAAAAAAGTGGGAAGCGTTTTACACTGACGGTTTTTGGGGAAGAACCGCGTGTAGCCTACGATCGCGTTCACCTGAGCGCGTATTTTGCGGGCAAAACCGCTGAGGATCTGACCCTCGCGCCCGTTGACTGGTACGTTGAAAACGGCATTAAGCTGTACTTGACCGATCCGGTTGTTGATATTAACCGGGAGCAGAAAGTGGTCCGCTCGCATCATGGGGTTGTCGTGCCCTATGATTACCTGATTCTGGCAACGGGTTCGGGAGCGTTTGTGCCGCCGGTCGCGGGTGTCGAAAAAGACGGTGTTTTTGTTTACCGGACCATCGAAGATCTCGAGCTCATTCAATCGTACGCGCGTAAGGCAAAAAAGGGAGCTGTTTTAGGCGGTG
>JADCRZ010000184.1 GCA_015069695.1 Williamsia sp. | reverse complement strand
GTCGCCATACTATCTGCTGCTATGATGACACGGGAGTGTTACCATCGCATTGCAAACCAGTATAAGCAACAGTCATTGAAGCCCCCCCGAAACCCCGGCGCAACTGTAACATTGCCCCGCGGTCCGAAGACCTTGAGGCTAGCAGATTGTATTGACAAAAGGAGGTTGATGAAGCCCCAATTCACCCCGCGGGTAAGGCCGAGCGCAGTTATCAATAGTCACTACTAAGGGTCACATACATTAAGCCTTGCCAGGCTGCAGTCGTTGCCGACCGCCGCCCTTCAGTCCTTCTGTACTCCCCCATGTATAGAGGAAAAACCATTCCGTACGGTGTAATTTTAAACGCAGGGTATTTTTGCGGTTTTTTTGCGGCCGCAGCTGATATCCCGGCCGTGAAGGCGCGTTTTGGCGTTTTGAGATTTGGCAGATACATTTTGAAGCGTGGAATTGCACTTGGCCGGGCAAACTGGCCGTTTTGTTAAGGGGTGGCCGCAAATTGTTAAGGGGTGACCGCAAATATAATCAAAAAAACATGTTTTGGGTTAATGAAACGAGTTTCGCCCCGAAACTGGTGGCGACTTAACCCGATCGGCGCAATTGCTAAGGGTGGCCGCATATATAATAAAAAAAAACATGTTTTGGGTTAATCAACCCCATTAATGATCCCAGCTCAGCGTCAGTGGAGCGCTGGACTGGGCATGGCTGCAGGAAACATCAACTGACCGGGTGGAGATGCATGTCGTGCGTCTCAGAGAAGTCGTCTGTGTAAAAAAAACCGTAGCCCGTACACCACAGCCAGGTGGGGGACTATTGCTCAAGCAAAAAACTTCGACACTTGGGGTCCAGCGTAGTCACCTACCGCAGTACTGACGAAGCCCTAAGCAGCTTAACTTTGCAGATCAAACGGGATGCAGTGCTTCTTGCTTGGTATGGCCGAAGTTGCTGGCGAATTATTGGATGGAGCCTATGTAATGGAATTTCTGTTTTCAGGGTGGGCTGCAAAGTGCAAACTCCCAGACTAACGCTATATGGTAATCACGTACAGTACATTGGGCATGCTGAGTGACACGTTTACACACTGTTGTTGCATTGCCCCAGCGTGTAACCGCCGAACCCATGTGCTTCAGGGTTAGCGGAGAATCGTCTTCAGGGTGGGCTGGGGATTTGTCTTCAGGGTGGGCTGCGGATTCGATGGCCTAGTACACACGCAAAATAGATTCATATGGAGCAATGCATGCACTAGTACACTGACTGCGATGTATACTACGTGCCTGTGATGTTGGTGTACCACCAGAGTGCGTCGCAGGTTGAGGTGTTGTCCTCAGGGTGGGCTGGAGACTCCGTCTTCAGGGTCGGCTGTGGGTTCTCACCGGGTGGTGCACAACCAGTATGGGAAAAGTAGCAAACTAAACACGTGCAGTGTACTTTAGATGGTGTATACAACGTGTCCATACCAGTACTGCACTGCCCCGATGCGTCCCGGTCATTGTCTATAGTGTCAGCTGGAAATCCGTCTTCAGGGTGGGCTGTGGATTGTTGCCCGGTGTTACACAACCAGTATGCGCAAAGTAGCAAACTACGCATGCTCAATGCAGTGATAATGGTGTATACGACGTGTACATAGTAGTGATTCACCGCCGCAGTGGGTGCCGATGAAGGTCACCGTCTTCAGGGTGGGCTGGAGCCTCCGTCTTCAGGGTCGGCTGTAGGCTCTCGCCGGGTGGTGCACAACCAGT
>JADCRZ010000183.1 GCA_015069695.1 Williamsia sp. | reverse complement strand
TATGACTTTGTATCACAAGAGATTCGTGCCGCGGAAGATCCTGAGTTCGAAACATTTTACACAAAAAACATTCTATTAAATGAAGGTATTCGTGCATGGATGGCGGCTCAAGACCAACCACACGAAAAACTTGTATTCCCGGAGGAGGTTCTACCACGTGGAAACGCTCTTTAATCAACAATTGTCTGTAGGTGCTCGTGATCAAGAATCAACGGGATTTGCTTGGTGGGCTGGCAATGCGCGCTTGATAAACCTTTCAGGAAAGCTGTTAGGTGCGCATGTAGCCCATGCCGGGCTTATTGTTTTCTGGGCAGGTGGAATGAACCTTTTTGAGGTTGCCCACTTTGTGCCGGAGAAACCAATGTACGAGCAAGGCTTGATCTTGCTACCTCACCTAGCAACACTTGGTTACGGTGTTGGTCCAGGGGGTGAGGTTGTTGACACATTTCCTTACTTTGTCTCAGGTGTGTTGCACCTGATCTCATCAGCGGTGCTGGGCTTTGGAGGGGTTTACCATACCCTAGCAGGTCCAGAAACCTTAGAAGAGTCATTCCCATTCTTCGGATATGTTTGGAAGGATAAGAACAAGATGACAACAATCCTAGGAATCCATCTGATTGTGCTAGGAATTGGAGCTTGGTTGCTTGTATGGAAAGCTCTTTACTTCGGAGGTGTGTATGACTGTTGGAGCCCAGGAGGCGGAGATGTAAGAATAATTACAAATCCTACAATCAGCCCTGCGGTTGTGTTTGGTTACCTTTTGAAATCACCTTTTGGTGGTGACGGGTGGATTGTTAGTGTTGACAATGTAGAAGACATTATCGGTGGCCACATATGGGTTGGAACATTGCTGATCTTTGGTGGTGTTTGGCACATCTTAACAAGACCATGGCCTTGGGCAAGACGTGCCTTTGTATGGTCAGGAGAGGCATATCTTTCATATTCAATTGCTGCTGTTTCTTTGATGGCGTTTGTTTCTTGTTGTATGTCTTGGTTTAACAACACGGCGTACCCAAGTGAGTTTTATGGTCCTACAGGTCCTGAAGCAAGCCAATCGCAGGCATTTACCTTCCTTGTAAGGGACCAGCGATTAGGTGCCAATGTAGCATCTGCACAAGGTCCTACAGGGTTAGGTAAGTACCTGATGAGATCTCCAACAGGTGAAATCATCTTCGGCGGTGAAACAATGCGGTTTTGGGATTTCCGCGGCCCTTGGTTAGAACCACTTCGTGGTCCGAATGGGTTAGACCTAAACAAACTTAAAAATGACATTCAACCGTGGCAGGAACGCCGTGCTGCAGAGTATATGACGCATGCCCCATTAGGCTCACTAAACTCGGTTGGGGGTGTTGCTACAGAAATCAACGCGGTAAACTTTGTGTCACCTCGAAGCTGGTTAGCAACGTCACACTTCTGTTTGGGCTTCTTTTTCTTTGTAGGTCATTTGTGGCATGCAGGAAGAGCACGTGCCGCAGCAGCAGGATTTGAAAAAGGACTAGATCGTGATTTAGAACCTGTTTTATTTATGCGACCATTAGATTAAACTTTTTCTTGCTTGCTTTTTGTAGAAGCTGCGCTTTTCGTACAAAGCTTCGCTTTGTAAATGTTGTTACCCCCTAAATGGTTCAACAGTTTAGGTGTTCCCCCGCACTTGCCGTGCCGTGCCCCGTAGGGGGAAGTAGGGGCAAGTAGGGGGCAGCAGTTGCCCGCACGTGCACGCAAAAAAGGGACAGGGGTAACTTTTTAAGG
>JADCRZ010000182.1 GCA_015069695.1 Williamsia sp. | reverse complement strand
TCGGCATTCGGCGCCATTGGTGTGGGACATAAGAACCGCCAAACGCCCTATACGGAAGCCGACTGGACAAATCTGAGTGCCGAGATTCACCCCTATCAAAAATCGAAAACTCTGACGGAGAAAGCGGCGTGGGACTATATACAAACGGAAGGTGGTGGCATGGAGCTTTCCACCGTGAACCCGGTGGCGGTGATGGGCCCGGTGTTGGGAACAGATTATTCGCACTCGCAACAGATGATAAAGCAGATGCTGGAGGGCGATATGAGAGCCTGTCCGAGGATTGCCTCCTGCTACGTGGATGTGCGGGATGTGGCAGACCTGCATCTACTTGCTATGACGGACCCGAAAGCAGCCGGGGAGCGATTCCTGGCAACCGCGGGCGATGCGCTGTCAATGCTGGAGGTAGCCACTATTTTAAAACGCAGGCTGGGTGATAATGCGAGAAAAGTGCCTACCAAGGAGCTGCCGGACTGGCAACTGAAAGGGGCGGCGCTGGCGAACCCAACCCTGAAAATGGCGGCTACTTTGCTGGGTGTGTATATGCAGGCGAGCGGGGAAAAAGCAAGGGAGATGTTAGATTGGTCGCCACGAAGCCCTGAAGAAGCCATTGTGGCAACGGCGGAAAGTATGTTACAGCTCGGATTGATTAAAAAGTAGAAACATGAAAGTGATTATTACAGGCGCGACGGGCATGGTGGGGGAAGGTGTTTTGTTCCATTGCCTCCAAGATGCACAGGTGGAAGCGGTGCTGATGGTGAACCGCAGGCACTATGACGTGACGCATCCAAAACTGAAAGAACTGATTGTGCCCGACTTCCTGCACATGGAGGCATTTTCGGGGCAACTGACCGGCTATGATGCCTGCTTTTATTGTGCGGGGATCAGTTCGGTTGGCATGAAGGAGGATGAATACAGCCGGATCACTTATGATACGACACTGGCATTTGCCCATACCCTATTAAAACTGAACCCGGGCATGGTGTTCAACTTTGTGTCGGGAAACCGCACCGACAGTTCGGAGCAGGGAAAGGTGATGTGGGCAAGGGTAAAAGGCAGAACGGAAAATGCATTGATGAAAATGCCTTTTAAGGGGCAATATAATTTTCGCCCGGCGATCATGAAAGCCACCAAGGGACAGAAGAATATGAAGACCGTGTATAAGATACTGGCGCCCCTGATATCACCGTTCTTTCCTCAAAAAACGCTGACGCTTGCGCAGGTGGGGAAAGCGATGGTGAATGCGGTTGCCAAAGGCTATCCTAAACAAGTGCTGGAGGTGGATGATATTGAGCGGCTGTCAACACATTAACTTACCGAAGATGAAAGAAACAGCTATCTCTACCTGCTATATCAGCCCCGCTCCTTCTACGGAGCAGTTTATACGCGACCACACATTTACGTACCTGGTGGAAGGCGCTATGACGGTGTACGACGGAAGCAAAGAATATCATGTGAAGCCCGGTGACTATGGCATGGGAAGACGGAACCATTTATCGAAGTATACGAAGCAGACAACCAATGGCGGGTTCAGAAAAATATACATTGTTTTCGAGCAGGATTTTTTAAAGGCGTTCAATGCCAATTTTAAACATAAAGTGGTCGCTGGTAAAGAACCGGCGCAGGCAATTATACCGTTGGATAAGAATGCGCTGATTGACAATTTCATTCAATCGCTGATGCCTTATTTTAATGAACATGGCATTATTGACGGCGACTTTCTGCACGTAAAGCGTAGCGAGCTGCTACTGGTGTTGTT
>JADCRZ010000181.1 GCA_015069695.1 Williamsia sp. | reverse complement strand
CTACAATTTTGCCGGGACGGTTTCCAAACGTAAGCGGCTGACCAACGGGATCTTTATAGCTCAGTCGTTTAGCTGTTGCTTCATTAATCAGATAATTGGTAGAATCCAGGCCAAAGCCCGGCGAAAAATCGCGACCGCGGAGGAGCTTGAGCTTCATGGTCCTGACGAAATCATAGCCCACCGCCGTGTTGTTAAACTGAATAGCCAGCGTAGGATCTTTACCAACCCACTGTACGCCATCCGTCGTGTTGCCATTACGTAGCGGACTCGTCGTCATGTGCGTAACCGATTCAATACCCGGTTGCTGTACTAACTCCTGCTTAAAGGTCGGGTACTTCCGGGCTATTTCGCCTTCGCCATAAATGGTAATCAGATTCTCGCGGTTGTAGCCGAGATTTTTGGTCTGAATATAGTCGAGTTGCCGATAAACGACGACTGTTCCGACAAGCATCAGTAAGGACAGCACAAACTGAAACACCACCAGGCCGCGCCGGAAAAACTGAGCTCCTGCGCTGATACGTAGCGTTCCTTTCAATACGCGGACGGGATTGAGCGAGGAAAGAAACAAAGCCGGGTAACTGCCCGAAAGCAGCCCCATGACGGTGAGCAGTCCCGACAGCAGTAGCCAGAAAACAGGCTGACGTACTGGAAGAACCAGGTGCTTATCGGTGAGCTGATTAAAAATAGGTAAGGTTAAACTGACGAGTAAAACAGCTACCCCAAGCGCCAGGGTTGTCATCAGCATCGCTTCACCCATAAACTGCCAGATCAGCGACAGCCGCCCGGCGCCGATAGCTTTCCGAACGCCCACTTCCTGCGCCCGCCTGATGGAACGGGCTGTAGCTAAATTCATGAAATTGATTCCGGCGATCAGTAACAGAAAAACCGCGACGATGACGAACAAATGGACGTATTCAATACGTCCGCCGTCGCGTATACCATTCTGGAAATTCGAGTACAGATAAGCCTCCGTTTCCGGCTGTAGAAACAACTCAATGTTAAACGTAGCATTAATATCCTTGTTACGTCCTTTCAGAAACGACCTGAGTTTGGCGTTCACCTTAGCCGGGTCAGCCGGTACGCCGTTGCGGTCGGTGCGAAGCTGAAGACGTGTTCCCGGACCACCATTCTCCCAGCCATTCAGCCAAGGTTCACGCGCCAGGTATTTAGTCCAGTTAAGCAGGAAATCATACTTGTCGATTGAATTATACGGTAAATCCTCAAAGACAGCCGTTACCTGAAAATCAGTATTGTTATCAAACCGGATGGATTTGCCCAGCGCTGCTTCTGGCGTTTTGAAGTAGGTTTCAGCCACTTTTCGGGAAATTGGCAGATTATTCGGCGCGTTGAGAGCTGTTTCGGCTGTACCGGCCAGCAGCGGAATGCTATACATCCTGAACCAGTCGGCTCCGACAAAGCAGCCCCTTTGCCGGGTTATTTTAGCGCCCACAGTCAGAACATGACCTTCTTGCGACGAAATGCCGGCGGCATACATAATTTCAGGAAATTGTTTTTTCAGCCCATCGGCCAGAATGCCCGGCGTATCCTCGTCGGTAACAATTCGTCCGTCGGCAATTTCATTTTCCATGATTCGATACAGCGAATTGGCGTTGATGTACTGTTTGCCAATGCTCAGCTCATCCTGCACCCAAAGCAAAATAAGCAGACTGGAAGCCATTCCCAGCGCCAGACCCAGGACGTTAATGGTCGAGAAGGTCTTATTGCGAATCAGATTCCGCCAAGCAATTTTAAGGTAGTTCT
>JADCRZ010000180.1 GCA_015069695.1 Williamsia sp. | reverse complement strand
CTGGCTCATTTATCGGATGACTCCAATATGCGGAAAATCATTAAGCCCGAATTGTTCCTGCATCCGATGGCCAAATGGCGGCTTTATTCAGAGTTTAGCGAAGGAAAAAACACAGGTGGTTTCATTAAATACGTGCGGCTGTTTGGCGTTTTTGGTCTGTTTATTCTGATCATTGCCTGCATCAACTTCATGAACCTGAGCACGGCCCGATCCGAAAAACGAGCCAAAGAAGTGGGTGTGCGGAAAGCCGTTGGCTCGGGCCGTGAGCAACTGATTGGACAGTTTTTGAGCGAATCAACCCTGATTGCGGTGCTGGCCCTGGTGCTGGCTTTTGGCGTTGTCCTGGTTTCACTGCCTTATTTCAACAGGCTTACGGAAAAAACGATGAGCATCGGCTTTGGCGATCCTTTTTTTTGGGTCGTTGTCGTCGTTTTTACGCTATTTACCGGCTTACTGGCCGGCAGTTATCCGGCACTTTATTTGTCGTCATTCAACCCCGTCAGGATTTTGAAAGGAGGAGTGCATGTCGGGAAAAGCGCGTCATTACCCCGGAAAATCCTGGTAGTGGTTCAGTTTACCTTTTCCGTCGTGCTGATGATTGGTACGATCATTATTTATCAGCAGATCCAGTACGGGAAAAACCGCCCGGCTGGTTTTACCAGCAAAGGCCTTATTTCGGTAAACGCTTCCAGCAATCTAATGACCCATTTTGAAGCCCTCCGGACCGAATTATTGGCTACAGGTGCGGTATCGTCTATCTGTCAAACGAATTCGCCACCTACTCAAATCTGGAGCAGCAATGGCGGCTGGGAATGGAAAGGCTCGACACCCGAAGATAAGTCGGCTTTTTTCAAGACCATTACTACCAATTATGATTACATCAAAACAATAGGCATTACCCTCAAAGAGGGTCGCGATTTTTCCAGAGAATTTACGACCGATTCGTTAGGGGTGATTTTAAATGAAGCGGCTGTTAAACGCATGGGGCTAAAACATCCCCTGGGCGAGCGACTACGCTGGAATGGAAAAGACCGAACCGTCATTGGCGTAGTCCCCAACCTCGTTATGGAATCGCCTTTTGAGGCCATCCGTCCGCTGACCATCGTTTTTGAAAACTGGACCGCTTTTCTTGACGTGCGAATTAATCCAGCGGTAGCCCCCTCGGTAGCGATCCAGAAAATCAGACCGATTTTTGACAAATACAACCCTGGTTTCCCGTTCGATTACAAGTTCGCTGACACGGAATACGCCAAAAAATTCAACTATGAAGAACTCATCAGCAACCTGTCGGCCATCGTTTGCCTGCTGGCCATCTTTATCTCGTGCCTGGGCTTATTTGGGTTAGCCTCGTTCATGGCCGAGCAACGGACCAAAGAAATCGGTGTGCGTAAAGTACTGGGCGCTTCCGTTGCCAATGTCTGGCGGTTACTCTCCGAAGACTTTGTTCAGTTGGTTCTTATTGCCTGTTTAGTGGCTTCACCCATTGCCTGGTATGCCATGCAAAAATGGCTGGAAGAGTATACCTACAAAATAACGATCGGGGCTGACGTCTTTCTTCTGGTACTACTGGCTGCCCTGATCATCACCCTACTGACGGTTAGTTATCAGGCCATCAAAGCCGCTTTAGTGAATCCAGTGAAGAGCCTGAGGAGTGAATAATCTAAATCCTGACTCATACGTATGTCCGCTGTCGTACGAAATTTGTCCGATAGCGGACATTTTATTTCATCAAAGCTATGTAAAAAACTGACATACAGCCCCGTACACGCCTGGCACG
>JADCRZ010000018.1 GCA_015069695.1 Williamsia sp. | reverse complement strand
GGTTCTGCGTCAATTTTGGTGGTGGCATCTTCCCAAGGTGACGCCAAAGGCTCAATCGCCGCAGTATCCCCCGCGAGATTATAGTAAAAAATAGAACCGACCACCAAAATTGACGCAGAACCTCTTTGTACGTAATATCCAGCAAAAGGCCAATCAGATGGAATATGATGCTAATCACCTTAAAAGAAAAGTGTGTACCCAATAGAACATTTTTAAGAGGATGTCTTGATAAAAGCCCCATTAGATCGCTGTGACTGGAATATCTGCAAGTATATAAGAGTGGCTGATCAACATCAGCAGTCTGCTGAATGATATCTGGAAGAAAGGCTTTATAGAGTGGTAACTGGTTTAAAGTGCCTTTCATGTTGAAAATAATTTTTAAAAAGCACCTCAGCAGCAAATTGTTTTTCAATAACAGGTGATATTTGCGAATTTTGAGGGAGTGCGGGTAGTATATACATTAACTGTAATGTTAAGTATGGTTTGGAGATAATTTAGTCAACCGTTTATATGCTTGAAATATTGTCGCCAGTTATATCGCTTTTGGCAGCGCTGATAGCCTTTTTTTCAAAAAGTTGGCGTACAGAGAAAAAGGGTATGGGAAAACTAAATTTTATTGCTTGGATAACATTAACCCTTATTCTTGCAGGAACCATAGTAACTATTATCAATATTTCTAATAGTCAAGCTCAGAAGACTAAAATGCAAGTTGGCAGAGACAATATTAAGCATCTTGCTTACAAAAGAATAGCGATTGAAGCAGTTAGACAATTAACACCGGTAATTGACATCTTGATTAGCGAACATGATACTGTTCCGAGGTTAGGAATCCTTTTTGACTCACTTCCATCCCGTGTTGCTAAAGAATTAAATAATACTTGGGTTACAAATCGTCTAAAAAACATCAATTTTCATGAAACATCAAACCCTTTACCTAATACTCTTTTTTTACGGCAATCTTATTTTCAAAAATATTGCTACAACGCAATTGTGGATTTGTATGGAGATAATGCCTTAAGTTTGAAGCAGGTTAGAGATGATTGGGCTGATTATTTAGATACATATGATTTAATAATGATCGACTCTATCATTAATCATTCGTTTCATGCAGCTGTAAAAAGCCTTGATCTTCCGAAAGATGGCATTGAGTACAACCCCTTTACGAATAGTTCATTTGAAATGGATTTCTCAAATTATATTCAGTTAATTTCAAAATTGTTATCAAAAGTTGAACCGAAGCAGGAAAAATTCAGCGATTACTTTGATTAGGAGAAGACCTCACTCTCAAATTCGCAAAAACTAATCTGTTAATCGGGGTAAAACTGCAATCGCACTACAGCTAACATTGCATTGGAATATGGCGGGACAACAAATATAATAGCGGCTTTTGATCGCTACTTATCTTTAGTTTCGACGGACGTAAAATGCCGAGCAACAGAATAAAAAATGAACTTTTGCTTATTTAATCAGCAACGGCAGCTGGAGCCTAATGGATAAATTCTCCAGAACAGATTGTACGCCATTTCTTTCCACCTGTTTCACATGACAGAGGTCCAGAGTTATATCAGATTGATAAAAAGATTAAATCAGCAATAGAATGTACAGTAACAATAGTCGAAGAGGGTGCAGTCGATGATGAAGTTTTATGTGAGCGGCGAACACTGCGTTTTCAATATTTAAATGGACTATCGACAATATGAAATATAAGGTTAAACGATGACAATAACTATTTATGTTGAAACATTTTTGAAGAGTAAACAAGCAACGATGCAGCGCACAATATTCCGCTTTAGACAAGTGGGGCGAACAGATGAACAGTAGACAGATTAACAAGGGGGCAACAGTAGTTTCACTAGATGAATAGGGCCGAGTAGGAGAAATAGCAAAGAACTTTTTCTGTAAATTGAGCTGCAATTTCGGCGAACATGACACCTACGGTTCCGTCTGCCCAAAGCTGGTACCTATTGCCTGTCATTTTTTAAGTTATATTACAATGATAGTTTATCACGGAACAAATCAGGCTTCAGCAACTGCAGTTGTATCAAAAGTTGACGTGACTCTTGGCGGTGGCGAATTAGGCAGAGGTTTCTATGCAGGTGAAAATATTTCACTTGCAGCATCGTTAGCAAAGGGGAAATTCAACTCAAACGGAAAAGTTGTTAAGATTGATATTGATGATACTAAATATATAACTCTCAATATAAAAACTTTACATAGAAAAAGCTATCTTATACAATTTTGGAAAAGTTTACTAAAAAGAAAGAAAACATTTAGCCACCTTTTTAATGTTGATGTCGTGTGTTCTCCATTCGCCACAGTTGACTTTTCGTATCAATACAAGTTTGAATCGTTAGCTGCGGAGAATGTTTTAAATCATGACTCAAATAAACAGATTTTACAATGACTCGAATACCTATATATCAGATGACTTATGGGCAAAACTCTCAAGGTAATACTGGACTAATGTTTACTTCTGAGCAAGAGAACTTTACAAGTCAATCAATTCTTTTTACTGTTCCTATCATAGAGCCTTTTGCTCACCCAATAGATGTTTTTAATTATGTAGAGAGTTATAAGTTCTATTTCCCATTTTTGTTAAATGAACGTTATATGGAACTTGAGGCCAAAGTAAATTTTCCAGAATTTGTGTTTAATGTTCCTGAAACAAAGTATCAAGTGGCCTTTGAGGCAGATGCAGATAATTTTTATAATTGGCAGTATTACTTGTCTTTAGTGTTTAAGAGCCCAAAACGACCTTTACATAGAAATTTAAAATATGTCGGCAATGCAGATAAACTTATTCCCAATAAAACCTTTGGCTTTGTAACCCTGGCCCCTATCGACTTGTACGAAATGGATGAACTCTATTTAGAACATAAAGGAGTGTTTGTTGGACTGACTTCCAATTTTGGCTTTGAAAGTTTTATAGCAGGAAATCGACAATAAAACGGTAGACAACAGTGCATTGGCACCCTGTATATTGCTATTAGCTGCTTTTTTTAAATTTATGGCACGCATTATCATTTTCATATGACTACTGCCTTGTTGATTTCAATAATAGGAACTTTTACAGCAATTTCCGTATCATTAATAGGAGCATGGCTCGCAAATCGTAATAGTGTTATATTGCAGACAAGAAAATTGAAGGAAGATCATTACATTACATTTATTGAAGCCTTACATTATCTTTTAGCAGACAATGACAACAACGACTCTATTAAGAATTATGTTCTTGCTAGAGATAAACTTCTCCTAATTGCGAGTGAAGATGTCATAAACAAAATGCTCCAGTTTGAAAAAGAAATAGCTGGGAAGGATACTAGTCTATGCGACGAGTTTTTAACAGAGCTTGTAAAATCCTTGAGGATAGATTTGAAAATCCGAGATAAATATTTTCCCCAAGTGTACATGAAAACTTGGAAAAACAAGGCAAATGCTTAATCATTAATATGCTCCGCAGCCAACATCTGGTTTGACACTAGTTGGGTGATAATATGCCTTCCCTTATCTTTTACTATCTTACCTTAACTTAAATATCGATATTATTGAAAGCATCAACCATAATATTTAAAAATAATAGAGCTGTCCGAACTATGTCCGAACAGCTCATAAAAACCTGAAAATCAACTCTAATTGTCGGGGCGACTGGATTCGAACCAGCGACCCCCAGCACCCCATGCTGATGCGCTAGCCGGGCTGCGCTACGCCCCGATCTTACAACTGCCTGGTCTGAAAACACCGGGTAGTTTCCTTTTCCAGAAATGGTCTCTCCTTCAAAAGGGCCGTAAAAGTAATGGAAAATTTGAATTTTAAAAAATCCATCAACCAACTTACCTTCGCTCATCTAACAAAGCATGAAGGTTCTACTACAACAGGCCGCTATCATTGACCCCGCTTCCCCCTTCCATCAATCCAAAAAAGATATTCTGATCCACAATGGTACCATCCAGGTTATCAACGACCGGATAGAAGAACCCGCTGATACCGTCATCAGGGAAGACGGGCTCTGTGTGTCTCCCGGATGGATAGACTCCTTTGCTGATTTTGGCGATCCGGGCTACGAACACAAAGAAACTTTGCAAACCGGGGCGCAAGCAGCGGCTGCAGGGGGCTTTGTTTCTGTTATGATCATACCCAATACCAAACCCGCCATTGATAACCGGATACAGGTTGAATACATCGTGCAACGCTCTGCCCAGCTCCCGGTAAACGTTTTGCCCCTGGGTGCCATTACAAAAGGTGCTGAAGGAAAAGAGCTGGCTGAAATGTATGACATGCAAGGCAGTGGAGCCGTTGCTTTTACGGACGGTACCCATCCGGTGCAATCGGCCGGCATCCTGCTCAAAGCCCTCCAATATGTAAAGCCTTTTCACGGTGTCATCATCCAGCTGCCCGACGATAAAAGCCTTGTGCCGCACGGACTGATGCACGAAGGCATTGTCTCTACCCAACTCGGGTTGCCCGGTAAGCCGGCGCTGTCCGAAGAGCTGCTCGTGGCCCGCGACATCCGGCTGCTGGAATATACCGGATCACGCCTGCATTTTACAGCTATCAGCTCTGCCCTTTCGCTGCCCTATATCCGGGAGGCAAAGCAGGCCGGACTGCAGGTGAGCTGCTCTGTAACGCCTTACCATCTTTTCTTTTGTGATGAAGACCTGCAGGACTATGATACCCATTTAAAAGTAAACCCGCCCTTGCGCAGCCGGGAAGACATGATGGCCCTGCGGCAGGCAGTAGTAGACGGCGTCATCGATTGCATTGCCACCCATCACTTGCCGCAGGATTATGACAGCAAAATAATCGAATTCGAATATGCCCGTCCGGGAATGACCGGACTGGAAACCTGCTACCCCGTCTTAAAAGCAGCCCTGCCCGGCCTCAGCGAAGAAAGATGGGTGGAACTGCTTTCTACCAATCCGGCAGCTATATTTGGCATCAAACCCGGCAGGATAGCAACAGGTGAGCCTGCGCAGCTGACCCTGTTCAATCCCACAGCCGATTTCCTGTATGGCGGAAACATCCGTTCCAAATCAGCCAATTCACCCTTCATCGGTCGTGCCATGAAAGGAAGAATAGCAGGGATTGTAAACGGAAACAAGCTATTTTTAAACAATCAACCTGACTAACATGGAAAAAAAACCGGTCTCTTATTTTGTTGTAGGTATCATCCTGGGCATGGTATCGATCATCTTGTTTCTTGTATATTATTTTACCGGCCTGTCTTTTCAGAAAACTGCCCTTAGCTGGTTGCCGCCCCTGGTTACCATCGGCATGCTTATTTATTTTGTTGTTCAGTACAGCAATGCCAAGCGCAATTATGTAACGTTCGGCGAATTGTTCGGGTATGGCTTCAAATCTACCATTATCCTGACCTTGATTTCATTTGCCTTTACGGCGCTGGCACTCTATATTATTTTTCCTGATTACAAGGATAAAGTTTTGGAAATGAGCAGGTTGCAGATGGAGCAGCAATCCAGTATATCTGAACAGCAAAAAGATGCCAGCATCAATTTTATGGAAAAGTCTTTTAATCTTCTTGCACTCGGAGGAACACTCTTTGCTAACATCATCATTGGAATAATTGGTTCGCTCCTCGGTGCTGCCATTGCCAAAAAAAATCCGGTTACCCCATTTAATCAAACTGTATAAGCCTGCATGGATTTAACTGTCGTCATCCCCTCGCTGAATGAAGAAGAGTCGCTGCCCGAGCTTTGCGCATGGATCGAACGGGTGATGATCCAGCACCGGTTATCTTATGAGGTCATTATCATTGATGACGGCAGTACCGACGATTCCTGGAATGTGATCGAATCGCTGCATGCCCGCAACCCGGTTATCAGGGGCATCCGGTTTCAACGCAATTACGGCAAATCGGCCGCGCTCAATGAAGGCTTTACAGCTGCCAGGGGGGCCGTGGTGATTACCATGGATGCAGACATGCAGGATAGTCCGGATGAGATTCCTGCCCTGCGGGAGATGATTGTATCGCAAGGCTACGACCTGGTAAGCGGCTGGAAGCAAAAACGGCATGATCCGCTGAGCAAAACCATTCCCTCCAAATTCTTTAACTGGGTAACCGCCAAAGTGACCCGCATACCCTTGCACGATTTTAACTGCGGCCTGAAAGCTTACAACAAAAAAGTCATCAAGCACATTGAAGTGTATGGTGAAATGCACCGCTATATTCCGGTGATCGCCAAATGGGCGGGCTATAAAAAGATCGGTGAGAAAGTAGTGCAGCACTATGCCCGGAAATACGGGGTATCAAAATTCGGATTGGAACGGCTGGTGAATGGTTTCCTGGACCTGGCCTCTATCATGTTTGTCAGCAAGTATGGCAAGCAGCCGATGCATTTCTTCGGACTGATCGGCACGCTTTGTTTTTTGGTCGGCTTTATCATCAGTATCTACCTGATCATAGCCCGGCTGGCCAATCCGCTGGTTGGCCTTAGCAACCGGCCACCTTTTTACATGGCGCTAACGGTTATGATCATAGGCACCCAGTTGTTTATGGCCGGTTTTCTGGGCGAGCTGATCTCCCGGAATTCATCACGCAGAAACAGTTACCTGATCGATAAAAAGACCGGGTTTGAATAGGGAACGCTGCCCATGAAAACAGTTGTTATTTTAGGACCGGCTTACCCCCTTCGGGGTGGAATAGCAACATTCAATGAAAGGCTTGCACAGGAGCTCCAGGCCCAAGGGTACAATACGGTGATCTATAGTTTCTCCCTGCAATACCCGGCTTTTCTTTTCCCGGGTAAATCCCAGTACTCAAGCGAACCTGCCCCGCCGGGTCTCGTTATCAAAACCTGCATCAATTCAATCAATCCGCTGAACTGGATCAGGGTAGGAAGGGAGTTGAAGCAGATGGCCCCTGATCTGATCCTGGTGCGTTACTGGCTGCCGCTGATGGGCCCGGCCCTGGGTACGATCATGAAGCTGGCTAAACGGAACAGGCATACAAAAATCATTGCTATTACCGACAACATCATACCGCACGAAAAGCGTCCCGGTGATGTCCAATTTACACGCTACTTTCTCAGGCAAAGCGATGCATTTATTACCATGAGCAAAATCGTGCAGGATGCACTGCGCCGCTTTGAACCCGTAAAGCCAGCCATACAAACCTACCATCCCCTGTACGACAATTTCGGCGATCCTGTATCGCAGGAAGAAGCACGGGCGCGCCTGCAGATAAATCCCCGCACCAGGCTGGTCCTTTTCTTTGGCTTTATCCGCAAATACAAAGGATTGGACATCCTGCTCAAAGCCTGGAAAGAGGTGCTGCAATCGGGTGAACTTGCTGACGCCAAGCTGCTCATTGCCGGGGAGTTTTATGAAGATGAAAAAAAGTACAGCCAGCTGATCAGCGAACTCTCGATACAAGACAGCCTGATCCTGCAAACCAATTTTATTCCCCAATCCGAAGTAAAATATTATTTCTGTGCTGCTGACGTAGTTGTTCAACCTTACCGCAGTGCCACGCAAAGCGGGGTAACACCGCTGGCCTACCATTTTGATAAACCGATGATTGTTACAAACGTCGGTTCCCTGGCCGACTATGTGCTGCACGAGAAAACCGGCCTGGTAACGCCCCCCGATCCGTTTCCGCTGGCAGATGCTATCCGGCGGTACTTCAAGCTGGGGGAAGGGCATTTTCTTCCCGGCATCCGGGAAGCGAAAAAAGGATATTCCTGGCAGCATTTTGTGGACCTGATCGGCAGGCTTTTTAAAAACTTGCTTGTAGCTTAGCCGGCTAATTGTTCTATTTCACCATTAACCAATAACTACCATGACTGAAAAAATAAAAGGGATCATCCAGGCCTCTATTGACGTGAAAACCCTGCTGCTGGCAGATGAAGAAGTGTTGCGCAAGACAGCAGCAGTCGCAGACCTGATGACACGTGCCTTCAGGCAGGGCAACAGGGCTTTTTTTTGCGGCAACGGTGGCAGCGCGGCAGATGCACAACACCTGGCGGCAGAGCTGAGCGGCCGTTTTTATACAGACCGGCATGCCTTGCCTGCAGAAGCCCTTCATGCCAATACTTCTTATCTCACCGCGGTCGCCAATGATTACAGTTACGAGATGGTGTACGAACGGCTGGTACACGGCATCATGCAAAAGGGTGATATACTGGTCGGACTTTCAACTTCCGGTAACTCGGCCAATATCGTAAGGGCTTTTGAAGCAGCCAGGGAGAAGGGGGTTATTACCATCGGTTTTACCGGACAAACCGGAGGCATCCTGAAATCAGAAAGCGATTACCTGTTCAACATTCCTTCTGCCGATACACCCCGCATCCAGGAAGCACATATGCTGCTGGGACATATCGTCTGCCAGCTGATAGAAGAGCAATACTTCAGCAAGGAGGCCGCCCGTGATTAGGGAGGCCATTATCCTGGCAGGCGGACTGGGAACCCGCTTGCGGTCTGTGGTGCCGGAGCTGCCTGCTTGCATGGCGCCTGTACTGGCGAAGCCTTTTATCGGCTATGTAGTGGATCATCTGTACAAGCAGGGCGTGCTCCGCTTTATTTTCTCGCTGGGCTACAAATCGGCCTTGCTGGAGCAATACCTCAACACCCAGTACAGCAACCTGGACATTGTATTCTCGAGCGAAGAAGAACCGCTTGGAACGGGCGGCGCTGTTAAGCTGGCCTGTCCGTTGTTAAGGGATGGAGATGTATTTGTGGTGAACGGAGACAGCTTTTTTAAAATTGATTTGCAGAAGCTGGGCCAGTTTCACCAAAGCCGGCAGGCTGATTGTACCCTGTCGTTGAGAAAACTCAGAAACTTCGACCGGTATGGTGCTGTTCAGCTGGGAGAAGATAATAGAATACAGGCATTTCAGGAAAGGGGTTTTTACCGGGAAGGATTGATTAACGGCGGCGTATATGCGCTGCAGGCAGAGAATTTTGGATCGCTTCCCCTTCCCCATAAATTTTCTTTTGAAACAGATTACTTAAAGCAGGAAGCAGGAAAGCAGGCGATCTATGGCCTGGTACAAGATGGTTATTTTATCGACATCGGTATTCCGGAAGAGTATGAACTGGCACAAACCGAGCTGATCCTGCACCTATAAGCTGGAATTATGTTAGAGCTGGAAAAAATAGACAAGAGCTGGACCCTGTTCCTGGATCGTGATGGCGTGATCAATCATGAAAAGCACAGGGAATATGTACTGGATTATCTCCAATTCCAGTTTTATGATGGGGTGAAAGAAGCGTTGAAAGGATTGTCCGGAATTTTTGGCCGCCTGATCATCGTTACGAATCAGCGGGGTGTGGAAAAGGCGCTGATGACAGAACAAGCCCTGTTGGATATCCACCGGGACATGCTGGCCGAAATCAGGGCCGCCGGGGGCGACATAGATGCCATCTTTTACTGCACGTCGCTTGATGACGATCATCCCAACAGAAAGCCCCAGACCGGCATGGCGCGGCTGGCAAAAGAAAGCTATCCTGATATTGATTTTTCCCGTTCTGTCATGATCGGCAATAACCTCAGCGATATGCAGTTTGGCAAAAATGCCGGTATGTTTACCGTATTTGTAAAAACCACGCTGCCTGATCTGCCGCTTCCCGATCCCCTGATCGATCTTGCCTGCAGCGGTTTGCCTGACTTCGCAGCACAGGTGGTTTCACTGCACAAATAAGCTTGTCTTTGGTTGAAAGATCATCACCCAGCAGTTGTTTCCCATCATTAATACCATACTCCTAAATTCAAATCGGTATAAGCGATCAACTTTTATTCATAGAGGCCTCTTTAAAAACAAGAGGCCACATCCTTGCGGATGCAGCCTCTTTAGGGTGATTGTGACCGACTAGGTTGTTTCGGCAATACGACCTGTTTCGATATACTGTTTAAAATTACTGATGTCTGTTTCGATCATTTTACGGATGATCGGGTTGAGCAGGGTTGCTACGCCACTGCCTACCCTGCCTGCCGGCGGACGGTACGTGATCACTACATTGAGTTCGGTACCCTGGTGCCCCAGTGCATCCCGGAAACTGACTTTCCCCGCGTTTTCAATGGTAGAGCCGGGGAGTGACCGCCAGCCCAATAAACTTCCGTCTTCTTCCTTTACAATTTCTGCATCCCATTTCAAGGTGGCGCCGGAAAACTGCGCTTCCCAGTGAGACTGGGTGTCGTTGTATTGTGATACGTTCGTAAGATGTTTCATGAACAGGGGCAGGTTTTCAAGCTTGCGCCAGAAATCATACACTTCCTGCCGGGGCCGGTTTACAATAAAAGTTGTTTTGATATTGACCGATTCTGCCTTGTCGGTGTACCTGCTTCGTTCAATGGCGCTGGTCACGGCACAATGCCCGGATGCGCCCCTGTACAGCAAATAACTACCCAACAGGGTTTTTACAATGCTTCTCTTTTTTAATCCTCTGGATAAAAAATAGGAGCCTAACAGAACAGAAATTCCTCTTCCTTTATCACTTACATTAACCGTGCTTCCACCATAACTATGAATTCCTGTATCTACTGCTCCCGTACTCGTTTGTTGCATAAGGTGAGTTTTAATTGTTTAACCTACTACCAAAACCGGGCAGTATCCTGCATGAAAACAGCTGGAAAAAAGAAGAATGTAATTATTTGACTGTCAATCGATTATTACTGAGTCGTATAAGGCTTGATCCGGCTGTGGATTAATGGCTTCGAAAAAAGCCTGAAGAGTGAGTATTTAATTACACGGAAATTGACCGGGGGCAGCTTTGCGGATGCTTACGGACTGTTTGGAATCTGTTAATTTGCTTGAATAACTGGACAGGTTGTATAACTTTATTACTCAACGCGCGTTAAGCACCCAAACCTGTTTTTGCTTCAAACTATCTCAATGAAATTATCCGGTAAATATATTTTTCTGATCGGGCTTCTGTTTTTTTCGCTGCTTTCAGCCCATGCGCAAAAAATTTCAACAGCTGACCGGAAAGTGCTGGTGCAGAAAGAAGACTCGTTACAAAGTATCTCAGACAGTATGATCAATGCCGAAAACCCGGCAGTCCGCTTTCGCTCCGACAGCAATTTTGTCCGCACATTGATCCGCGCGCTGAAAGTCAATTACTCTTTCTATTATCCGTTTGATTCTGTTGCAACCGTATCCAGGCAAGTATCGCCCGACAGCAGCTTCCGGATCTTTACCTGGCAGCTTAAACGGGATGAGTACATGTATCTCCAGAAAGGAGCTATCCAGATCAATACACCTGATGGTTCGCTCAAGCTCTTTCCCCTGTTTGATATATCCATGTTCACCGGCAAGCCCCTGGACTCTGTGCGGACCAGGTCAAACTGGATCGGTGCTGTATATTACAAGATCATCCTGAAAGAGTACAACAACAAAAAATATTACACCCTGCTGGGCTTTGATGATTTTTCTGTGGGCAGCAACCGCAAATGGCTGGAAGTGCTCACCTTTAATGAGCAGGGAGAACCCCAGTTCGGAGGGCCTTATGTTTCCTTCAAGGGAGATACTGTAAAAAAGCCGACCCAGCAGCGCTTCAACATCGAGTATAAAAAAGAAGCCAGGACCACCCTCAATTACAACCCCGAGATGGACATGATCATCTACGACCACCTGATCTCAGAAACAGATGAGCCGTCCAGAAAAGATACCTATATACCCGATGGTGATTTTGAGGGTTTTAAATGGGACAAGGGGCAGTGGGTGCACGTAGACAAGGTCTTTAATTTTACGCTGAAAGATGGGCAATCGCCCGTAGAGCAGGCGATTCTTGACAAGGAAGGAAAATTCAATGAAGAAAAGCTGATCGAACAATCGATCAAGAACCAGGGATTGGGGAAAAAAGAAGAAACAAAACCACCTGTCAAAAAGAAAATAAGCCCCAAATAAGCGATATTAGCGGCATGCTACCAGGATTCAATATCATGCCGCATCTCAACCGCCCTTTAAAAAAAACAACTGCCGCGCATTTGTTTGATCGCATCCGCGTGATACAATGCCTGCTGCTTTTTTGTATAGCTTTCGCAAATATGCTGCCCCTCCGGGTGGCAGCACAGGCCAAGCCGGTTCATCTCCTGATCGGTACTTATACCAGAAAGAACGCAGAAGGAATCTACATTTATTCTTTTGATCCAAAAACTGCTGAACTCAAACAGGAGTCTGCCATAAAAGGCGTATCGAACCCTTCTTACCTGGCCGTTTCTCCCAACAATAAATTTCTTTACAGCGTAGAAGAAAGCAATGGTGCAGGCGCCAAGGTCAGCGCTTTTGCCTTTAACGCACAAACCGGGGCTGCAACTTACCTGAACAGCCGCCCCTCAGGAGGCGATGGGCCTTGCTATGTATCCGTTAGTGAAACAGGCAGTGATGTATTTGTAGGAAATTACGGCGGAGGAACGCTTTCTGTTTTGCATGTACAAGCCGATGGCTCGCTTGATTCAACAGCCCAAACCATTGTGCACCAGGGAAGCAGTGTGAACAAGGATCGCCAGGAAAAGCCGCATGTGCATTCGGTTGTGCTTTCGCCCGACAACCATTACCTGATGGTGCCGGACCTGGGACTGGATAAGGTGATGATCTATCGTTTTGACCCGGCTGCCAATCAGCCGCTTACACCAGCCAATCCGCCGGCCGCTGCGGTAAAGCCAGGTGCTGGTCCCCGCCATATTGTGTTTCATCCCAACGGAAAATTTGCGTATGTAACCGAAGAGATGGCCGGCTCTGTAGCTGTGTTTTCTTATGCAAGCGGAAAGCTGAACCCGGTTCAATCTGTTTCCATGCTTCCTGTCGGGTTTAAAGGACAGATCGGTGCAGCCGACATCCATCTGTCGCCGGATGGAAAATTTCTTTATGCCTCTAACCGGGGCGATGCCAACGAGATTGTGATCTACAGCATTCAACCAGGCTCGGGTATGCTGAAATGGGTAGGGCGGCAGTCTGCTTTTGGCAAAACGCCCCGCAACTTTGTGATTGATCCCACCGGCAATTTCCTGCTCGTGGCCAACCAGAATACCGGTAATATTTTTGTTTTTAAAAGAGACGCGCGTACCGGTTTGCTTACCCTTACAAAAAGCAAGCTGGACATAGATTCACCGGTATGTCTCAAATTTGTGTCGGAATAGTTATTCGTCCAGCTTCAGCACAGCCAGGAAGGCTTCCTGCGGAACTTCCACGTTGCCGATCTGGCGCATCCGCTTCTTACCTTCTTTTTGCTTTTCAAGCAGCTTGCGTTTGCGGCTGATATCACCACCATAACATTTGGCTGTTACATCTTTGCGCATAGCACTGATGTTTTCCCGCGCGACTACCTTAGCGCCAATAGCAGCCTGTATCGCGATCTGGAATTGCTGGCGGGGCAACAGCTCTTTGAGCTTTTCACACAGTTTGCGGCCAAACTCGTGCGCTCTTCCCCGGTGTATCAACGCGCTCAGCGCATCAACCCGGTCGCCGTTGAGCAGGATGTCCATCTTCACGATATCACTGTCGCGGTTGCCGATCTGGTGGTAGTCGAAGGAGGCATAGCCGCGGGTCTGGCTTTTCAGTTTGTCGTAAAAATCAAACACGATTTCTGTGAGCGGCAGTTCGAACGTAAGCTCTACACGCGAAGTAGTAAGATAGGTTTGGTTGAGCAGGGTGCCGCGCTTACCGAGGCACAGGGTGATGATATTTCCGATGTATTCGGGTTTGGTAATGATCTGGGCATTGATGAAGGGCTCTTCAATGCGCTCGATGCGGCTGGGATCGGGCATTTCAGTAGGATTGTTCACGATCACTTTTTCATCCCTGGTTGTATAAGCAATAAAGCTAACGTTGGGCACGGTGGTGATCACCGTTTGGTTAAACTCCCGTTCCAGGCGTTCCTGGATGATCTCCATGTGCAGCATGCCCAGGAAGCCGCAGCGAAACCCAAAGCCCAGTGCCTGGGAAGTTTCCAGCTCATAGGTCAGGGATGCGTCATTGAGCTGCAGCTTGTCCATACATTCCCGCAACTCTTCAAAATCGTCTGTGTTCACCGGGAAAATGCCGGCAAATACCATGGGCTTTACTTCTTCAAAACCCCGGATGCCTTCCGTGCAGGGATTGGACACAAGCGTGATGGTATCACCTACTTTTACTTCCTTGGCATTTTTGATACCGGTGATCACATAACCTACATCGCCGGTCTTGACTTCCCCCTTGGGCTCCATGCTTAATTTCAGGATGCCGACTTCATCGGCTTCGTATTCTGCCTCGGTAGAAATAAATTTGATCAGGTCGCCTTTTTTCAGGCTGCCTTGCAGGATGCGGAAGTATACGATGATGCCGCGGAATGAGTTAAACACGCTGTCGAAGATCAGGGCTTGCAGCGGTGCCTGCGGGTCGCCCTTGGGAGCCGGGATCCGGTTGATGATGGCTTCCAGGATGTCCTGCACACCCAGGCCGGTTTTGGCGCTGGCCAGCAGGATGTCTTCTTCCTTGCAGCCGATGAGCTCGATGATCTGGTCTTTTACTTCAGGTACCATGGCGCCATCCATATCGATCTTGTTGATGACAGGTATGATCTCGAGGTTGTTGTCGATAGCCAGGTAAAGGTTGGAGATGGTCTGGGCCTGTATGCCTTGCGTGGCATCTACCAGCAGCAGGGCGCCTTCGCAGGCGGCCAGCGCGCGGCTTACCTCATAGCTAAAGTCCACATGGCCGGGTGTGTCTATCAGGTTCAGCACATAATCTGTTCCGCCTCTGCGGTAGTTGATCTGGATCGCGTGGCTTTTGATGGTAATGCCTTTTTCTCTTTCCAGGTCCATATCGTCCAGCACCTGTGCCTGCATCTCCCGTTCAGAGATGGTATGGGTGATTTCAAGAAGCCTGTCTGCCAGGGTGCTTTTACCGTGGTCTATATGAGCGATGATACAAAAATTTCTGATGTTCTTCATGCCTGTCACAATGTATAAATCTTACAAAAATAGCCTTTTTTTGCAGGAATTAAAGCCGATAAATTGCCGTGAAAACTTCCGCCGAAAGCATTACATTCGCAACAAATTTTGATCATGGAATCTAAGAGCCTTTTTGAGAAAGCCGTGGAAGACAGTAAATCGCTGCCTGTGAAACCCAGTAATGAAACCCTGCTGAATTTATATTCCCTATACAAACAGGCTACTCAAGGCGATGTGAACGAGGACGCGCCCGGTCAATTTGATTTTGTGGCCAAAGCCAAGTACGAGGCCTGGTCTTCTCTCAAAGGCAAATCCAGGGAAGCCGCTATGCAGGAATACATCAAATTGGTTGAAAACTTAAAGAGTTAACACGCTCCCATAGATGTCTGCTATCCTTTGTCCGATCTTTTTATAATTAAACAATTCAACGGCCCGTTCGCTAATTCTCTTTCTGTCATACTGATCCCCATTCTCCATCACGTACTGCATGGCCTGTAGCAGGGCTTGTTCGTTGCCAGGCTCAATCAGCTGTCCGGCTGAGGACGGCACGTTCTCGGGTATGCCACCGGTACGGGGGGCAATTACCGGCAGGCCACAGCAGGCTGCTTCTATCAGCACACAGGAAAATGTTTCATACCGGCTAAACAATACAAAAGCAGACGCTTCCTGCATCCTGCGCGCTACTTCCGGGTAAGTTATTTCGCCCGCCCATACCAGCTGTTTTTGAAGTCCTATTTCTTCTCCCAGTTTTTTCAACGCTTCTTCCGCAGGGCCCACCATCACGCATTCCCAGGCGGTGGTAAGCTGTGATAATTTTTTCAACACCCGCAACAGGCCCGGGATATTTTTCTGGTAGCTCATGCTCGATACATGGATAAACCGGAAAAGGGGCGGCTGGTAACCTGTATAATAAAACAAAGACGTGTCTGCCACGTTGGGTACCACGCTAAAGGGTACCTGCTGCACCTGTTGCACAATGGCTTCACCCAGGTACCTGCTCACCGGCATCAACAGGGATGCTTGTTGCAGGATCCTTTTGGTCATGTACCTGAAGAAAGGATTTTGTTGAAAAAAATTATCCTGTGAATCTTTCCCGTAACCCGTCCAGTGTTCAGTGATCACATAGGGAAGTCCCCATTTCTTCTTCATCCACAAAGCCAGCAGTCCGGCCCGCATAACAACGTGCAGGTGTACGATCAGGGGTTTGCCGCTTTTACTGACCAGGTTGTTCAGATAGGACCGGTGAATGCGATAGTAGGTAAGAAAAGAAATCAGCTGGTCGAGCGCTTTCAGGCCTGTTGTATAAGGCTTGTAATAGATGATGGTTTCCTGCAGGTTGCCTTCCTGTTTTTCCTCTACAAGCTGGCGGGTACACACTGTTCCTTCTGCATCTTTCACTACATGTACAACGTGTACAGGCTGCACCAGCGCAGTAGCCTTTGCATGGCGCTGGATAAAATCACCATCAAAAGGAGCTATCTTATTTGGATACCAGCTTGCCAGCCAGAGTGCTGTTTTCATGGGTGCTGCGCTTAGGGTTTAGAGTTGCCGGGTTTGATCGGTAAACCTGGCTATGAGCCATTTCTTTACCTGGTTAACATCTGACTGCTTCGGATAAAAAAAGCCACCCACCTGTGTTCGGTATTCCCGTTTAAATGCAAGAAGCACATAGCCATAATACAGCATATACCCAGCGGTGCTTACGCCTGCAGCTGCGGCTATGCCATACCGGGGGATGAGGATGGCGTCGCCTGCAATGATCAGGATCAGCGCCAGCAAAGATGCCTGTACATTGAGGCGAAGCTTGTTTTTGCCGGAGTAATAAGCACTGAGCGGATATAAGGCCGCAATGGCCAGGATGCCTGGTATAAGAAGCACAAACGGGATGTACATGGTTGTAAAGGTGGGCCCAAAAACCCATGGAAATAAAAATTTTCCGGTAATGGCCAATACCAAACAAACAAAACCGGTAAACAAGAGGATGCTTTTGGTAAGCAGCTCCAGCATGTTGAAAACTTCTTCCTTTTGTCCGCTGGCCGTACGCGGAAAAACAGCACTGGATACGATGCCCGGTAAAATAAATAAGAGCTGTCCCAATTTGGAAACCTGGATATAGTTGCCCAGATCACCTGGCTGGCACACCCGGCAGGTGTTGTTGATAAACCAGTAATCAACCCGGTAAAGCAAAAACGAAATGATGTTACCCAGCAAGGCTACCAGTGAGTATGCAAACAGGCGGCGCAGGTCGGTCCGGTGCGGAAAGGGGATGCCTGCTCCGGTGCGGTCTTTGTATATGAAAGCCATGCAGATCAGCAGACCTTGCAGCAAAAAATTAAAAAAATAAGCTTCCAGGAAATAAGCAGCAAGAAAGTTGTGCCAACCCAGCCAGTTGCTCAGCGGGAACAAAATCACCAGCAGGAGATTGGTGACCGACATGATAAGATTGGGCGTAAGAAAATCTTGTTTGGCGTAAAACAAGGCACAGAAAAAAGTGGTGAGCAGGATGCCGGGAATATAGGTAAAAGAAAAAAAGAGGAAGGTCGTTCTTGTAATGGCTGTATCTCCAGCAGTATAGGTAAGGTTTAAGCACAAGAGAACAATGATCGAAGCCAGGAGCGTCCAGGCCAGACTAAAAACAGAAAGCTTCCGGTAAGAGATGCTGCCTTGTGATCCGTAATAAGCCATGCCTGTTTCAAGACAAGCGCTGCCAAGCAGGAGGATAAACGAGAAATTATTGGAAATATAATAGATCAAACCCGAGCCGGTTGCTTTGAAATACCTTGATAGCAGGATGTTCAGGAGCAGGACCGTCAAAAAATACAAGCTCCTCCATACAAGGCTTTGAAAAATCAATTTTTGAAATTGCATCAGTCTTTCTTAAACTGCGTCAAAGCTACCTATTCTGGAACCGTCTTTGGTATCACCGATAGTAAAGATTGTAAGAAGTGTCGGGCAGTAAAGGCAGGCGGGTTTGAAAGTATTTATTAAAAAAGATCCTGAAGCTGTTTACCATACTCAGCGATCCATACCAGGGGGTATAGTTGCCATCTGAACAGTAAACCGCATAAAAGTTCTTGCAGCTTTCCATGTCATACAGCGGGTCTGTTTCCTTAAACCTGAAGCCATGGTCTCCCTGCAGTATGATAACCTTGTTTTTAGCACGGCAGGCAGAAAGAATGCTGTCGGTGAGTTGAACAATGATCCGGTTTGTATACTGCAGGTGGGATGTGTAATAGTCCGCCAAAGCTGTGTAGCCTCTTTCAAAGGCAACGCTTCCATCTGGCCGGTACATATATGGTTCATGCGGAAGCATAAAATGAAACAAGTAAAATGAAGGTGTATCACTGGTTGCTTCTTTCTTCACTGCATTCAGGCACCCGCTCAGGAGTGCTTTGTTGGCACTGTCCAGATCCACCATGCTTTTTACGACCGTCAGCGAGTCGGCCAGGTGTTTATCTGCTTTGAGCATGTTCGGAAAGTTCCATCCAATGTCTTTACGAACCCTTCCCCCGAATGTTTGGAAATTGATCAGCAGCTCGGGTACATATTCAAACTGCTTCATGCCCTGGGTAGGATAATTTTCCAGGGGAAAAATGCTGTAGTTTTTGATAGCATAGCCGTTTTTTCGGAACAGCTCCACCACATTGTTGCTGTATATAGAAAATGCGCCCCTTTGCAGGTCTTTCAATCTGACAACAGAATGATTTTTCAGGTCTGGAAGATAGGTCATGTCCAGCGTGGAAGCAATGGAATAATGGGTGAAATTATAATTGCTCCGGGACGAGTCCGCAACAAAAAAGCCTTTCCTTATCAATGCACTATCCAATGGATTTGAGAACCCCCATACCTTTTGCAAGGTGCTGCTGTTTGCGTATTCATCAAACACAATCCAGAAAACAACGGGTTTTGCGGAACCGGCAGCCGGTTGAACATCCCGGATCACTGAATGATAGTAGTCACCAAAATCTTTTTTAGACTGGGCCCCTGTTGCCATGTTATACAAACACCAGCCGGTTTCCCATAGAACATTAACGACCAGGAATAATTGGATCGCCTGCGACAAACGGATAAAATTATGCTTAGACCTTTTTATGATTATGCCGATGAGCAGCAGGATCGCAAGCAGGAGGGGCAGCACAAATTTATAGCTGTTGAAAAGGGGAGGTAGCTGTCCTTGCTTTGCAAAGTCTTTGTACACGCCAAATAAAAAATAAACGACCAGCAACACAAAGGCATAGGACAGGGCCTTGGGATCTGATTTGAAAACAAAGCGGGATACAACTGCAATAGAAAGGGTGATGATCGCGTAGATCAGGAACAAATGAAGTATAAGCGGGATGCCGATCAGTCCGAAATTTTCATTCACATTGTGCAGGAGAAAAGAAAAGGGAAACATGAGCAGGAGCAAGTAGTATAGCCAGTTCCGTTTTATCTTCATACCTCTGAACGTTTTCAACGTATTAAATGCCATTTGCTTCGCTGGAAACCGGCGAAGGTGCCTCAAATGTACTTATTAAAAGTTCGGGTGGTATGGTTAATTCTTTCTCAAACAGGATCGCACGATGTGTCTTGATAAGTTGGGTAATATAGAAAGGTTCCCCTGCCACTTATACTGTAAGAAAGAGCAGCAGGGGAATCTTTCCCGTTCTTTTATTCAACAAGGAATTTTTGTGTAGAAACCACGCCTGTATTGGAATAAAGCTGCAGGATGTAAAGCCCTGGCTGCAGTTCCTTAACAGATGTCGCAAAGTTGCCATTGCTGCCGTACCTTCTTTCTTCCTTTCTTAGTTGGCCCTTTGCATCATAGAAGCGAATGGTATACATGCCTGCTGGCAATTTGCTGCCGGAAATGGTGAGCTGGTTGCGTGCCGGCACAGGGTACAGGTTCACATGCGGCATGCCGGCGCCTTCTTCCTGTGCCTGTAGCATCCCTGTACTTGCAGATTGGATCCGCTCGGTAAGGGGCGTGCAGGTTCTGTCTTTACAAAGTTCGGCATCTACATTCATCGTACCCAAACCACTGAGGGATGATTTCTTTCCTTTGATCGTGATCACTCCTTTGTAAGAGAACGTGCCGCTCATGCCAAAATCATCATCCCATCCGTTTGCACCTTCTCCCAACTGGAAGCCGGTTTTGTAATTAGCGGGGGCCGGCGCCAGGCCCAGCTTACCTGAGATGTCGTCTGTACCGTTCAGGTAACTTTCATCCGAGAGTTCCCAAAAGGTCCAGCTGCGGTGTTCTCTCAACCCTGTCAGGAACGCTTGCAGGCCAAAGGTGGTATAGGTACGTCCTTTGCTGCTCCAGGCAGCCCAGTCTTGTTTGTTAACCAGCTTCAGGTGGACGTCAAAACCTTGTTTTTTGTTTTTTCTGTTTACAATATGACCGGTGATCAAGGCTGTGCCTGCCCGGTCATCCTGGTCTATCAACTGGGCCGGTCCGTCCCAGATAAATTGCTGGGAGAGGTTTTCTGTAAAAATAAAAGCCCAGGGGCAGCTTAAGCAAACAGGTTTGAGGTCCCAGTCCTTCAGCCAGTAGATCTTTACAGGGGGTGCGCTTATCTTGGCTTGTTCATATGCACCCATGTCTACCCGGCTGCCCTGAACACGGGAAGCACGGATATAATCTGTGGCAATGCCTGCCAGGCCGGTAGCTGCACCATTGCCGGCATCAACGGGGGCAGCGGATGTGGTTAACCGCAAGCCATCGTCAGTTGTAGCCGGGAGGCCGTCTGCACCCTTTGGATTGGCAGCGTCCGTAAACCCGGGGTTTGCATCCAGGTTGTTGCCCCCATCCGTTCCCAAGCTGCTGTTCCAGCCACCGCCGCTGCCGCCCGAACCCTGCACATCTGAGTAAGCCACTACGTTATTCCCGGTAAATGAAATGGCAGGACCGGAGGCGGTCGCAGTATTGTTCCATATGATTGTGTTCTCCACTCTTCCATGCAGGACTTCTGCCCCCAGGTATACATACCCATCGAAGTAAAGCGCGCCACCGGTTGTGCCCGCATGATTGGCTGTAAAGGTGCAATTGGTGAAGTCGGGATTCAGGTCGGGTGTATAGCCGGATGCCACTGACATCACGCGGGCAAAGCTGGCAACCGCACCGCCGTTGTCGTGGGCCTGGTTACCGGAAAATACGCAATTAACATAACGGGGGCGAAGCTTGCCTCCATCGCTCAGGTGCACGGCCGCGCCACCCCAGGCTGTTGTGTTTCCGGTGGCCGTATTGGTGTAAAATCCGCAACCAATAAAAGAAGGTGCGGAAGGTCCGAGCGTAGTTGTTTGCGGTTCGTTGCTCGACATATAGACGGCTCCGCCACCACCGCCTTCAAATGCACCGGTCGGATTGCCGGTAGAGGTATTGCCTTCAAACATACATTGTTTAAAAGCAGCGTTGGAAGCGACCATGCCTACGGCTCCGCCCGATCCCGGAAACGTGCTGTTATCGGGCGATACAGCCGTTACTTTGTTGTTGCGGAAAAAAGAAGAATCAATCAGGGCATGATCACCGATCATATAAAGGGCGCCTCCGCGGCGGGCCGCTTCATTGCCGGTAAATTCGCATCCGACAAAATGCGGCTGGTAATTGCCGGCACTAAAAGAGCCCAGGTTGATCGCGCCGCCTGCTATATTTGATTTGTTGCCCATAAACTTACAACGTTCTATCAGCGAAAGCACGGCGCCGCCGGCAGGGCCATTGGTGTTAAAAATGGCTCCGCCTTCCGAAGCGGCATAATTGCCCTGGAAAACAGTATTGGCAATACCCGGACTGCTTGCGTTTGCAGCCCCGCTCAGCTTGTTGTACCAGGCGCCGCCATCCTGGTTGGCATCTGTAATGGCAGCCGTACTCATGGCTTTGCCGGCGGTCACAACAAATCCGTCGACACGTGTAGCTGCATTCACATTTACGGTATAGAGCACATGATAAGCGTTGTTGCCCACCACATCAGCGGTGCTTTCGGCAATTTGGTTGCCATCCGTATTTACATCGTTGTTGTCCAGGTCGCCGCTTAAAATGGTGAGGTTAACAGCCGGATTGCGTGCATCGCGCGTGAGTTCTGATCCGGTGAAGCCGCCGTACAAGGCTACGCCATTCGGGATCTGGAACGTAGCTTCCCGGGCTTCTGTTCCGCCGCTGGTGTTTACATCAACAAGGGTTGACGGTTTATAAACGCCCTGCTTTACCCAGACCTCGTCACCGCTGGCAGCAGCCAGCAGGGCTGTTGACAAGCTGGTATAGGCGTTGGTCCAGCTGGTGCCGTTGTTGGCGCCGGAGGCAGCCGGGTTTACATAAATAATAGCGGCACTTGATAGAAAGGGAAGTAAAAAGAAGGCGCAGCATGCAATGCATACGCGTAACAGGGTTGGCAAAGAACGGATCATGGCAGAAGTTTTAGAGGGTATGTCTAGAATGAATATACGATTTATGCAGCTGCCCATCACCCTACAATCAGCAAACGGCAGGTATGCCTGAGCAAGCGGTAAACAGCCTTGTCAGGAAGGGATGAACGTACGTTTCTTCTTTGCCATTCTGTTCGGGCGCCCTATGCTTAGCAGGTCAAAGCCACCATGCACCCTCCATAAAATTTCTGCGATGCTTTTGTTATTCCCAGAACCGCACGGGGTAGTCGGTACATTTGCGGTACTGGATATTGTGGAGCTGCAGACCCAATTCGTCCAGTTCTTTGTCGCCGAGTTGTTCCTGGATCTTTTCAAAAACAAATCTTTCTTCAAAGCGGATATGCTGTTCTACCAGTTCTGCAAATATTTGAAAAGTTTTGTGCCGCCGGTCGAACGTGTTAAGGCGATCGATCAGGGCATTGATCATAGAGTGATCGGTTTTCAGGATGTTGATAAAGCGGTTTTCAAAGCGGTGCTTTACCAGGAAAGGAATTAAGATTTCTTCCTCGGCCTTGATGTGTTTGATCAGGTCATCTTTCCAGAAAAGATTGGTAAAATCCGTCAGTACTTTGATATCTGCTTTTTTGTTGACGCCTTTTTTGATGAGCAGGCAGGAGAGCAGTTCATCATGGTGCTGGCGTGACAGCGGTTGAAGGCCGTTATTTCTTTTCATTCTGGAACGCTTTATACCGATATTAACCAAAAATTATTCAAAAGGTGCTGAACCAGGGGCATTTTACCGGAACATTAACTATTTGAGGGCTTTGATAATCTGCACAAAATCCTGCGCTACCAGGGAAGCGCCTCCCACCAGTCCTCCGTCAACATCCGGACAGGCAAACAATTCCGCGGCGTTAGAAGCTTTGACGCTCCCGCCGTACAGGATGGAAACAGCTTCTGCCGTTTCTTTTCCCCATTGCTTTTCCAGCACCGACCGCAGGAATGCATGCATTTCTTGTGCCTGCTCGGTCGTTGCTGTTTGGCCTGTTCCAATGGCCCAGATCGGTTCATAGGCAATCACCAGCTTGCTGACTTGCTCAGCTGTGAGGTGAAACAAGGATTTTTGCAGCTGGGTTTCAACATGCTTGTTTTGACCGGCTGCTTTGCGGACTTCCAATGGTTCGCCGCAACAAAAAACGGGCGTTGTTTCCTGTACCAGCAAGAGGTTGATCTTTTCTGCCAGCATCTCATCAGATTCCTGAAAATATTCTCTTCTTTCACTGTGCCCGATCACGCAATAACGGATACCGATAGAGTACAACATCTCCGCCGATACCTCACCTGTATAGGCACCCGATTTTTTGGAATAGCAGTTCTGCGCAGCTATGGAGTAGTCCGTTCTTTCGGCTACTGCCGTCTTTGCCATGATAAGGTATGGAAAAGGAACGGCAAAAATGACCTGTTGGTGGGCTTGCCCGGGAATTTTTACTGCTAAGATATCCTGGAGCAGTTTTTCTCCCTGTTCATAGGTAAGGTTCATTTTCCAGTTAGCAGCAGCTATTTGTTTTCTCATGGTGAGTTGGTTGAATTGTTGTCAAAGATGAACTGTAATTTTTGAATTTCCTCCTTTGTTAATTCCTGGTGCTTAAAGTTTTTCCAAACCGCCACATCGCGGATCGCTTTGTCAAACTCGTATCGCTTTCCTTCACAGCCCCAGCTAAAGCTGGGGATCCAGGTAGGCGTGAGGCCGTCACAAAAGATATTGCAACAAACACCCGTTACCGTGCCGGTGTTAAAAGAAGTGTTGATCGCAGCGCGTGAGTAGTCGCCCATCAGCAAGCCGCATTTTATGCCCGCCACTGCATACTGCCCTGTTAGCGGATTGAACGGACGCACATTTCCGCCATTGTTTTTCAGGTTTGAATTAGAAGTGCCTGCTCCCAGGTTGCACCATTCGCCCAATACTGAATCGCCTAAGTAACCGTCATGCGCTTTGTTGCTGTAGCCGAACATAACGGAGTTTTTGATCTCTCCGCCGGCCACGCAATAAGGGCCGATGGTAGTGGCTCCATATATTTTCGCCCCCATCTTTACAACACTTCCCTCGCAAAGCGCCACCGGCCCGCGGATCATGCTGCCTTCCATGACCAATGCGCCCCTGCCGATCCACACCGGACCTGTAGATGCATTGATAATACAGTCTTCTACAACTGCCCCAGGTTCCAGAAACACTTGTTCCGGGTTGCGCACCTTGTTGGAGGATGGGACAGGGGCTGATTGCCTGCCGGCAGTCAGCAGGGCGAAATCCTGCCGGATAGCAGGGTCGTTGTAGTGAAAGATATGCCAGGGATGTTCGATCGATGCAATGCCGGGGGGAAGAGGCGTGCTTGTTCGCAGGCAGTCTACTACCTGTTGGGATGGCAGGATATGGGAGGGGATGACTGCAAGGGTATCTGCGCCGGGTGTTTGCGCCCACTTTTCACGGATGGTCAGGATGCCAATGCGGATGTCTGCCGGGGACCGCGTAAGGGTAAAGGGAAAAAGCCCTTTCACGATGGTGGCGTCATCAACTAGGTTCATGACCTAAAACTACAACATTCAACCTGTTAAGCTTAAAAGAAAAAGCCCTTTCCGGCAAAACGGAAAGGGCTTCTCGGCGCTGGCTGATCCAGCAATTATTTTGTTTTTTTCTCGTAGCGCTTTTTGAATTTGTCGATACGACCGGCCGTATCTACCAGCATGGATTTGCCAGTGAAGAACGGGTGGGAGGTGTTGGAAATTTCCAGTTTGATCAACGGATACTCATTGCCATCTTCCCATTGCATGGTTTCCTTTGAAGAGGCGGTTGACCTGCTGAGAAAAGCTTCTCCGTTACTCATGTCCTTGAACACCACCATTCTGTAGCTCTTGGGATGGATATCTTGTTTCATAAAAATGTTGTTGAAGTATACGGATTTGGCCGTACGGTTTTAAAATAAGTTTGCAAATGTAGGCAATTCAGCTGAAAATAGAAAATAGGATTAGCTTTTCATATTTACATGTTGAAGGGCCAGTCCCAAGTTCCAGCTCTTTGAAGCCTGGATCACTTCCTGGAGGTCGTCGATCTTTTTGCCGGTGACCCGTACAATGTCGTCCATAATGGCCGGCTGTACTTTCAGACCGCTGTCTTTTATCAGCTTCACGATCTTTTTGGCGTCTTCCTGTTTGATGCCGTTGCGCACAGCCACCTCTTTTTTGACCACTTTCCCGCTAGGGTAAGCTTCCTTGCTCAGGTCATAGATCTCGGCTGCCAGGTGCTGCTTCATGCTGCGGCTGATCAGCACATCGATGATCTGGTCAAGCTTCATTTCGCTGTCGGCTTCCAGGTGAAGCGTAAAATCTTTTTTGTTCAGGTCAATCACCACGTGCGAACCCTTGAAATCAAACCGGGTGGTTATTTCTTTTTTTACCGTATTGATGGCATTGTCGAGGGTTTGCAAGTCGACCTTGCTTACGATGTCAAATGAAGGCATAATGATGGATTAGGAGGGTAAAAATACTAATTTCCACCCACTCTTACCCGGTTTTGCTCTTCATCGGAACCGCCGGTCTTTCTGTTGTTCTGCGCTGTTTTTAATGGTTTTCCAAAGCGGTAGCTAAACGTAATATTCGCCACCCTCGAATCGGGCCTGTCCCGGAAATGGGCTTCTGTTTGCTGGAAGTTCATCCGGCCTTCAGATTTCTGGGTGTAGAACAAGTCCCGTATGCTGAAGCGCAGGCTTCCTTTGCTTTTTAAAACTTGTTTGGACACGCCGGCCGATACTTGTCCCAGGGGTTGAATCATGATCTGTCCTTCCACGCCCCTTGTTCTGTAAAAGCCCGACAGCTCTGCGCTCCAGCCGTGCTCAAACCTGAACTGGTTGTTGATATTCGTCATAAAAGTGCCTGCAGCTGCCTTCAGCTTATCTCCATACAGTACGCCGGTAAACAAATCATAATTGTAGTTTGCATACACGCTGGCATTCCACCACTTCTTCACCGGGACCTGGGCACTTACAGCTACGCCGCCGTTTCTTCTTAAGCCGATATTGTCGTTGCGCAGAACGGTTGCATAACCTGCCTGTTCAAAGGTCTGCATAAAATAATTCCTGGTGCGGCTGTAGTTCAGCGTGGTGGTCAGAAAGCCATGGAAGGTATGCGACAGCTCGATGTTGGTGGAGAACTGTGGCTTCAGGTACGGGTTTCCGGATTGATAGGTGTAGTTGTCCAGAAAGAAAATAAATGGATTCAGATCCTGGTAAGCCGGACGGTCGATCCTTCTGCCGATGTTCAGTCCGAATTGATTTTTGGGGTTGGCCGCATAGCTGAAAAACAGGGTCGGGAAAAAGCTGTTGTAGCTGCGCCGGAAGGAAGAATCTCTTTTCTGCGGATTGCCTGCCTGCAGGCCTGAATAATTGGTGTTTTCATAGCGCAAACCGGTTTGTATTCCCCATTTCCTGATTTGTTTGTTCAGGTTGATATAGGCTGCATTGATGTTTTCTGTATAGCGAAAGCTGTTTGTTTTCTCATAGTCCGGTTGCCATTGACCTCCCAGCAGGTTGTAATAACCGGCCTGGTTGGAGGTTTTTACATAACTGGATTTTACGCCTGTTTCAAACTTGATGGCTCCTTTCAACAGTTGGGTATAATCTATCTTTGCTGAATAAATGTTGATGCCGATCGGCAGGTCTGCCCTGAGTGATGTTTCGTTCATCTTTACACCTGCTGTCTTGTACGATGTATTGGTAAAATGCTGGTCACCATCAGCCCGGTAATGCATATAGTCAATGTCGGCGGTCAGCTCTCGGCCCGTAGTGTCAAACTGCTGACGGAAATTAAGGTTGAACGTTCCATTTCTCCAGGGCTCTTTTCCGTTGCCTGCGGAGTGAACAACGGAGTCTGTTTCACCCACGCTGTTTTTTAAAAAACTGGTGTTATTTACTTCTGTACGCTGGGAAGAAAGATAGCCGGTTCCGACAAATCCCAGGGTTGTTTTTTTGCTCAGGAAAAAGTCCATTCCTGCTTTTACGCTTCCATCGCTGCCACCTTGTTTGATATAGGAAGTCTGGTCGAACATGGCATTGATGGTGTGCCCGTCTGCATGCTTGTATTTTCTTTCAATATCCAGCTCATTGCCCCTTTTAGATTCATTGAACGAGAAGTTGGCAAACGTATTCACGTTGGCTGTACGGTAGTTCAGGTTGAGGCTGTTGTTTGTACGGGCATAGATGCCTTGTGCATAGCCTGCTGTTGCGCTGCCATTAAAACCCTGCAGCTTGATCTTTTTTGTTTTGATGTTGATGATCCCTGAGTTGCCCGCTGCATCGTATTTGGCGGGCGGGTTGGTCATGAGTTCTATCTGGTCGAGCTGGTTTGCATTGAGGGTGCGCAGGAGGTTAACCAGTTCTGCTCCGCTTAGGTAAGATGGCTTGCCGTCAACCATAATCATTACAGATGCTTTTCCCTTCATACTTACATTGCCATCTTTATCAACTGTAACCCCCGGCAGTTTTTCCAGTACTTCCAGGGCAGTGGCCCCGCCATTGGTTACAGCGGCATCCACGTTAACGACCGTTCTGTCTATTTTTTGTTCAATCAATGATTTGCGGCCGGCTACTGTAACGCCTGCCAGGTTGGTGGCTGCCTGATGCAGTTGAACAGAAGGGAGGATCTTTACTGGTCTATTTGCGTCAAGCTGGAATTTTTCAGAATACAGGGAGGTATATCCTACGCTGCTAAAAAGCAGGAGGTAATTACCCGGTGAGGATTGCCTGAATGCATACTGTCCTTTCGCATCTGAAACAGTATGGGCAACCCGGGAAGAATCTTTTGCATGAAGCAGGGAAACGGTAACACCTTCCAGCGCATGATGGCCGGTGTCCTGAACCGAACCGGTGATCCGATCATCCGGTGCCTGGCCAAATCCAGCCAGGGCAACCAGGATCAAAGTAGATAGCAGAAAAAGAAATCTTTTAGGTGCACTATAGCACTGTATCTGGTTATGCAAATTATGGGGCAAAAATAGATACCTGGTATTGCAAGTAACATGGCTCTTGATAGGGCAATTGGTCTGTTTGATAGTCGGTAACATAAACTTTCCGGAGAATTTCAGCTCAGTGATGGAATGATCTGTATGACGCTGTCCTAAAACAACAGGTTACAGGCCAACCCCCAAAAACAGCCAATCCGATTAGGTGGAAAACCAAGTGTCAATACCCGCAGAAAGAAGTTGCCTATACGGCTACCCGCGCCTGTTTTCTGAAATAAACGATCATTGCAATGCCTCCAACCACCAGCAGGAAGGAGATGATCTCTGCCTGGGTAGGATGAAAGCCAAAAATGTTGTACTTGGTGTTGATCCGGATCTTTTCTACAAAGAACCGTTCCAATCCGTTTACGATCAGGTAAATGCCGAAAAGCACGCCAGGCGTGCTGATCCGCTTGCGGATGCCCCACAGGAAGGCAAATAAAAGGAGTCCGACAATGGTTTCATACAGGGGAGTCGGAAAAACAGGCAGGGGCAGGTAGCTGCAATATTGCCCGGCGCAATCCTGGATATGAACGCCCTCATTGATCACATTGTGCGGATAGGTGTAAGCCACCATCCAGGTAGGCAGGGCATTGCTGTGAAAATAAGCATGGTGTACCCCGCTGAGGCTGTCGAACTGGTGCTCGTAGAAACCCCGGTTGGCTTCGAGCGCAGCGGTAAAATCGTTCCCCCGTGCCGGCGCAACTTTGGCATCAGGTGTTGCCACGTAGGCACTGTTGATGATACCCCAGTCGCCGTCGCCGGATACCTGGCAACCCAGTCTGCCGACGGCATACGCCAGCATCAAACCCGGCGCTACGGCATCACTCAGGTGCCAGAAATTGATGCGGTGTTTGCGTGCATAAAAAGCAATGGCAGCAGCAGCGCAGATCAGTCCGCCATAAAATGTCAGTCCGCTGAACGAAAGCAGCGAACCGATCGGATCCTTCACCAGGTCGTTCCAGTTTTCCAGGTTGTGAAAGATCTTGGCGCCCAGAAACCCAAAGATGGCAGCGTAGATCAGCAGATCGCCCACCCTGTCCTGCGGCCAGATCCTGATGGTCCTTTCTTCCGGCTTTGCCAGCTTTTGTTTGTTCTTTTCCCACCATTTAAGCCCGGCAAAAAGAAGCCCGACCCCAATACCAAGCGGCCAGCTGCCTTCCAGGGAGAAAATATAGTCGCTTGGATTGGCAGCCAACGGACTGCTGGATGTGAATGCGCCGATGAATTTGTATCCGAGTAAAAAACCGAGCAGGAAGTTGGTGAGCAACTCTGCGCCGGTAGCAGGTCTTCCTACGGTTAGCTTTTCCTCTTCATAATGAAGAAGGCCCAACCCGCTTTTTCTTCTGAGTTCCCACGACAGGGTTACGGCCGCGAGAATAAATGAAATAGCGACAAAAAAACCAAATGAATTAAAAAAACGAAGTCCCCTCCACGGTTCAATCCCAAACAAATCTTTAACAGCATAATACAAATTCGGATACATAGTAACTGTTTCAGTCTATCAACAACCTGTAAAAAGCTGCAAGATTAAGGAAAATAAAACGGATTGAGCCGAGGATAAGGCGATTGGCAGAAATTGGAGCCCGAAACAGGCTGCCGTTCCTGCATAAAAAAGCCCCTTCGGGTAGAAGGGGCCTGGTTGATCTTAACAATGTTCTTCAAATGCCGTCATCAGATTGCGGGCAATCATCTGGGCCGAGCGGCCTTCAATCTGGTGCCGTTCAATAAAATGAACCAGCTGACCATCTTTGAACAAGCCGATAGAAGGAGAAGAAGGAGGGTAGGGCAGGAGATGCTTGCGGAGTTCTTTCACCGCATCCACATCAAAACCGGCAAAGCTGGTAGATAGGTGTTCCGGCTTTTTGGTGGCATAATGCAAGGCCATCAAAACACCGGGCCGGGCTGTTCCTGCAGAACAACCGCATACAGAGTTTACGACTACCAGGGTCGTTCCAGCCTGCTCCAGCTGCTGCTTCACCTCTTCAGGCGTTTGCATTTCTGTAAACCCGTTCTCTGTCAACTCTTCCTTCATAGGAATAACTATTTCTTCCGGATACATATTCTATAGTATAATCTGTTAGGTAATAGATGCAAAGGTAATGAATAACAAAGTATGCTGAGAGCGGTTCGTGATCGGAATTATTGTCATGTAAAATGATTGTAATCGGAAATTGTGTCGTGTAAAATGCAATTTTGTGTTGCTTTGGCTGCAGATAAGGCCCATTTAAGGTACCGGTACGGGATTTGAAAATAGAGGAGTATCAATTCAAACAAAAAATTAAAACATAAAGCTATGACACTCGTAAAGTTCAACAACAGGCCGGTACCAGGTTTCAGCGGATTGTTCAATGAGTTCTTCAACGAACTTCCTTCTTTAAACACCGGATACAACACTGCAGTTCCCGTGAACATCACAGAAACTCCGGATGCTTATCAGCTGGAGCTGAGCGCACCGGGCAGAAACAGGGAAGATTTCAACGTAAACATCGAAAACGGTTTGCTGACCGTGAGCTACGAAAAGAAAGAAGAGACTAAAAGCGAAGATGTAAAAAGCGTTCGCCGGGAGTTTGCCTACACAAGCTTTAAAAGAAGCTTTACCCTCGACGAAAAAATTGATGCTGAAAACATCCAGGCCAAATATGAAAACGGTTTGTTGAAATTCCACCTGCCTAAAAAGGAACAGGCCAAGGAAGTAAAGAAACAAATCTCGATTCAATAAGCGCCTGTACGCATAATTGGATATAAGTTTTTCTCATAAGCAGTTGGTTTTGGTTAGAAGTCCTGGTGTGTCAACATCAGGACTTTTTATTTTATCAGAAAAAAAATATTGCCGGCCGGGGCAATAATAATTCCGGCGGCCTGTTTGTACCAAGCTTTCCGGGTCAATCGTTTTATTGGCTAAATGGACTAATATTGCGCTTAATCTAATTTTCTGGATGTAATGAGATTGTACAAATTTTCGGGTGTGCTTTTCCTCTTGATTGCAGCAGCTTTTCCTTCTTCCTTATTTGCACAAAGAGATACCCTGCCAAAAAGAGATTCATTGGTGGCTGATCTGCGCAGGGATACCCTGGGTGCTCAGGTAAAGCCGGATACGGTGCCCCTCGTGCGGGATATAGATACCGTGTTGCGGATCACCAACCTCAACCCTTATATCACACTGCATGTAGATTCTACGTTGAATTATAAGCTCGACATCAACAAAGACCCTTCTAATTATTACTGGTTTTTGCGCAATGCACCCGTAGGTTTAAAAATAAACAAAGACAACGGGTTGCTCACTTTCAAGGCAGACAAGTCGTTCTTTCTTTCCGGGCGACTGAAGTATGATAACAATTACAAAGTAAGCCTGGGTGTGCAAAACCTCAAAAACCCCCAGGAAAAAGTAGATACATTTTTCACCCTGCTTTTTTACAGCACCGAGATCCTGGCTTCCCGCGTAAAGCCGACCGTAAACGACCTTCTATTTATTGATGAAGGCGACACGCTTGACTTTAAAGTGCAATGCGAAGCCGGCAGCTTTCCGATCGAGACCATTTCCATGCTCAGCAGTATCCCGTTGAAAAACTACAAGCCCGTCAATCGCTGCGATGATGATTTTATGTGGGTGGCTCCCTACGATTTCATCAAAGAAGGAGACACAACCAGACAGCGTTTGCTGACCTTGAAATTTATCGGGGTTAACAAATTTCAGAACAAGGATACTGCTACCGTCCGCATCTATGTCAGAAACGCTTTGAATTATCCGCTGCGCCTGGAAGAATACAACAAAACGGTAAAAGATGTAAAGCTGTATATCCTGCAGTTGAAATACGCTTTCAAGGAGCTTGATAAAAAAGTCAGAAAAACGAAAAACACCCGCACCACCTTCGATCTGGCATCCGGCTCTACTGCCTTGGGCGGCACTATATTTTCTACCACGCAGGAAAAGAAAACACTGGGCACTATTCTGCCCAGTGTAGGGGTTGCGCTGGTACCGGTAAAAGAAGCTGTATCACCTGCCAAAACATACGAGCAAAATTCTGCCTCCCTGGTGCGTACGAGCATTCGCCGGCTTGAGTATTCACTCACCGACAATGTGTTGCTGGGCGACCGTGATCCGGAGATCCTGCTCAAATCAAAAAAGCTCAAAGATGACGTAAAGCAAATACAGGTGCAGCTGATTGATGTGCCTACCCTCGACACCAACAACCTGAGTGAAGAAGAGCTAAACAATTATTTCAACAGCCCGAAAGTGAACAAGAAGTACAAGGTCACCAGAAACTAGGGATCACTTGCAATCGTCCTTTCTTCGGGTATCAATGATATACTGAATTTTCCAGCTGTTCCCGATCCTTACCAGCTGGAAGGAATTTACGCCGCAGTGGCTGAATTGTCCGTTGTAATAAAACTGGTAGGGCGTCCACACAACCGCCAGTGGACCGTCTATTTTAATGGTTTCATACCGGATGCGTTCGTCGGCTGCTCCCTTGGGCAGCTTGCCGATGCTGGCGGCAAAATCCCGGATGGGTTCATTTCTCACTACAAAGCCGCCTTCTTTTGTGCGGGCTACAGTCTGAAGCAGGGCACTATCGGCAAATACAGTTTGGATCGCTGTGGCATCCGCCGCTTTCATAGCGCTGAACAGCTGGTCTACCACCTGCTTTACAGAGTCTTCGGCAGCTTGTGCCGATGCACCAAAGCAGCTTGCCAGCAGCAGGATGCAGCAAAAAAGTTTCCGCATAAGAAGAAATTTTTACTTGATATACCCCAGGATTTTCAGCATGCTTTGCGCCGATTGTTCTTTTGCGTAAACCCAGTCGGTAAGCTTCCCGTTCTTGTCCCTTTCTACAATGATGTGTTTGGGGGAAGGAATCAGGCAGTGCTTGATTCCACCGTAGCCGCTGATCTGGTCCTGGTAAGCGCCCGTATGAAAAAATCCAAGATACAGGGGTTCATCATCGATGATCTTGGGAAGAAACACTTCGTTGATGTGTTCTTCGGAATCGTAGTAATCATGGCTGTCGCAGGTAATGCCTCCCAGCACCACGCGCTGGTATTCATTGTCCCATTTATTGATTGGCAGCAGCAAAAAGCGTTCACCGATGCCCCAGGTATCAGGCAGGGTGGTGATGAAGGAAGAATCGATCATGTACCAGATCTCGCGGTCGTTCTGGGCTTTTTGTCCGGTAACACCGTAAATGTGAGCCATGCTTTCGCCTACGGTGTAGCTGCCAAATTCCGTGTAGATATGTGGCTGCGGCACTTTTGCTTTTTTACAGGCTTCCTTGATGTTGCGCGTGATCTCATTGATCATAAACTGGTAGTCGTAGTCAAAGCCCAGCGAATGTTTGATCGGAAAGCCGCCGCCGATATTGATGGAATCCAGTTCGGGACAAATCTTTTTTAGCTGGCAGTACAGGTTGATGACCTTGTTGAGCTCACTCCAGTAATAGATATCGTCCTTGATGCCTTTGTTCAGAAAGATATGCAGCATCTTGAGCTGGAACTTGTTTTCGTATCCTTCAATTTCATCTACATAAAACTCAAGGATGTCTTTTGCCCGCATGCCCAGGCGAGAGGTATAGAAAGGAAATGTTGGTTCTTCTTCTGTAGCCACCCGGATACCCAGTTTAAAGGGCACTTTGACTGATTTCCGGTAAGCCCGCAGTTCTTCCCGGTTGTCGAGAACGGGAATTACATTTTTAAAACCGGAATTCAGCAGGTTGGCGATCCGGCGTGTATAGGTTCTTTGCTTGTAGCCGTTGCAGATGATGTGGATATCCTTGGTGATCTTCTTTTTTTCGTACAGCTTTTTGATGATCTCAATGTCGTACGCATAAGAAGTTTCCAGGTGGATATCGTGCTTTAGGGCTTCTTCTACAATAAAAGAAAAATGCGAGCTTTTGGTGCAGTAGCAATACTGGTACTTTCCCTCATAGCGGTATTTCTTGAACGCGTTGGCAAACATCTGCTTTGCTTCATTGATCTGCATGCCGATCTTGGGCAGATAGGTCAGCTTCAGCGGCGTGCCGTATTTGTCAATAAGTGCCTTGATGTCCAGGCCATTGAATTCAAGCGTATTGTTTTTATTTAGACTGAAGTCTTCCTGGGGAAAGTTGAACGTCTGGTTTACCAGATCCAGATAGGAATTATTCATTTATAACCATGGGTTATTAACTTGTGAAGAAGTGCCAAAGCATACAAAAATAAATGTTTGACACATTAAAAATAAAAAACCGGATGCGTTTTTTACATCCGGTTTTTCTTGTTTCTTGCTGGCTTACTTTACAGAAAGTACCAGGTTCTTAAAGCTCTCGGGCTCGTTCATGGCCAGGTCAGCCAACACTTTTCTGTCCAGACCGATTCCTTTTTCAGAAAGCTTGTGAATAAATTCTGAATAGGTAATTCCTTCGGCACGTACGGCGGCATTGATACGGGCGATCCACAACCGGCGGTATTCCCTTTTCTTATTCTTGCGACCTACATAGCTGTAGGTCATCCCTTTTTCTACGATGTTTTTTGCAACGGTATAAACGTTTTTGCGTTTACCGTAAAAGCCTTTGGCTTGTTGTAAGATTCTTTTTCTGCGTGCACGGGAGGCAACGGCATTAACTGAACGCGGCATATAAAAATAATTTTTTGGGTGATGGTATTACTTTACTTTAAACGAAGCAGGCGCTTTACAAAGTCGCGGTTGGCAGAATGAACCACCCCGTCCTTTCTTAAGTTGCGTTTGCGCTTGGTTGATTTTTTTGTGAGAATGTGGCGCTTGAAAGCCTTTTGAAAAGTAATTTCACCCGTGCCGGTTACTTTGAACCGTTTTTTTGCACTTGAATTGGTTTTAACCTTTGGCATTGTCCGAAATTAGAAATGATACCCTGCTGGCGTACCTCACCGGAGGTCACTTAGGGAGCCATGTGGGCAATGATGCAAGGGCGCTTGATTTACCTGCGTCTATCCTGCATCCCAAAATTGGGAGCGCAAAGGTATTCTAATTAAATGAAATTTCCTCCTCCGGCAGCCTTTTATCCGTCCTATCAGGTAGATCGTTTCAGAAATCACTGATATCCAGCCGTCCGCCGGTGGCACATTTGCCGGAAAGCAAGCTTGTTTTAATGGCACTGCCCAGGATGGCGTTTTTGATGGCAGCAGCGGAAGCATTCGGGTGGGTAGACGCATAGAGGGCTGCTGCACCGCTAACATGGGGCGTTGCCATGGATGTGCCGCTGTATGAGGCATAGGAATTGGTGGGAACGGTTGAATAAATAGAAACGCCTGGCGCACAGATGTCTACTGTATTGGCACCCCAGTTTGAAAAAGAAGCCAGCTTGCCTGTTTTGTCGATGGCAGCCACAGAAATTACGTTGGCAACCGTATAGTTAGCCGGGTAATTGGCCGTCACGTCGTTGTTAGCGCCTGCTCCATCGTTGCCGCCATTGCCAGCGGCCGTAATAAAGAGGATGTTGCTGTTGTTGGAACGCGTGATGGCATCAAACAGCGCCTGGGAGTAACCTCCGCCGCCCCATGAGTTGTTGCTGGCTGCGATTCTGATCCCGTGCCGGGTTTTCAGGTCTGTGAGGTAATCAATTGCTTTGATAGCATTGGCCGTGGTTCCGCCGTTTGATCCCAGGAACTTGCACGCGACAAGGGTAATGTTCCAGTTGATGCCAGCTACTCCGGTTTTGTTGCCTGCTTTTGCGCCGATGGTGCCGGCTACATGCGTGCCATGGGCATCTTCCAGCGTATTGGAGCTGCCGCTGTCCCAGATAGAATTGCTGTTGCTGATAAAATCCCATCCATGCGTGTCGTCGATATAACCGTTTTTATCATCGTCAATCCCGTTAACAGGGTCGTAGGGGTTGGTCCATACCTGTCCGTTCAGGTCTGTATGGGTGTACTGAATGCCTTCATCAACAATGCCTACTGCTACCGCAGCTGAGCCGGTGTGCCCTGCTGCCCAGGCTTCTGCAGCCTGGCTGCCGTATGGATTGGCCGGCGACGAATTATCGCCATACATGCCCCAAAGCGATCCGTTGGTAAAATAAGTGTCGTTGGAAGCAAGGGCGCGGTAATAGATGAAATTGGGTTCGGCCCACGCGATCGGAGGCAGCTGCTGCAATCCGGCAAGCGCATCCAGCACGGTTGCTGACGTGGTAATTACCTGGATGCCTTCCTGGTCACCTGCAGCCTGCATGGCAGGTGTAAGAATCGTTTCCGCGATGCTTGCCTGGATGAGGGAGAGGACCTGCGTTTTGGCGGCCCGTGTAAGCCCGGGTTTAAACCGGACAATCAGTTGATGGGCGACATACTTTTCAGGATGCTGTAGCAAAAGGGTTGAAAGCTCCCGGGAAATACCGCTGGAGCGGGATGGACCTTTGTCGAGCTCTTTTTTGCAACAAGAAAACAACAATATAGAAGCCCAGGCGATAAAAACCTCCGGCCTCCTGCAAGGCAGCACGATTTTTTTCATACAAAATCTATTCGGCTCTTCAACTGCACAAGTTTTCTACCTAGTATGGGTTGCCAGGCTTATTTTTCCGTTCTCTGATGGTTTTTGTATAGTGCTGTCTCTATGAAACTATGCAGGATGGCAGAAGAACTCCTGCCATCCTGCTAAAAGCAAAAAACCACATTGCTGTGGTTTTTTGGAATGTATGAATAAAATGATTTACTTATTGGTATTGGCCTTTTTCTGGGGCTTGGGTGCAAAAATGACCAGCATGCGTTTTCCTTCCATTTTAGGCATGCCTTCCAGCACACCTACTTCTTTGAGCCGGTCGGCGAATTTCAGCAGCAGCAATTCTCCTCTTTCTTTGAACTGAATCGCGCGGCCTTTAAACTGTACGTATGCTTTTACCTTGTTGCCTTCGGCCAGGAAGTTTTCGGCGTGTTTGCTTTTAAAGTCAAAGTCGTGGTCGTCTGTACCGGGTGTAAAGCGGATTTCCTTTACTTCAGAAACTTTGGCCTTGGCCTTCATTTCTTTTTCCTTGCGCTTCTTTTCGTACAGAAACTTGTTGTAATCAATGATTTTACATACAGGCGGGTCTGCGGTGGGAGAGATTTCCACCAGATCCAATGCCTGGTCGTGCGCCATGCGCAGCGCGTCCTGGATGGAGTAGACGCCTACTTCAACGTTCTCGCCTACCAGCCGCACCTGCGGTACGCGGATCATATGGTTTGTGCGGTGCTCTTGTTGCTGTTCTTTTCTGAATCTTGGATTGAAATTACCTCTTGGAGGCCTGGGTGGGAATGCCATTTACAATTTTTGAATGAACGAATACGGGTTCTTGGTGGATGGTTAAAAAAATTTATAAATAAAGTGATTCAATTGCAGTGATTGTTGTTCCGGTTTTACGATGCAGTCTCTGCGATCCTGTCTTTTATTTCCGCGCTGACCTCAGCAATAAATTCCGGCAGGGCCTTGGCGCCTTGATCACCTTTTCCATGCCGGCGGACAGAAACTTTGTTTTCTGCCTGCTCTTTTTCTCCGATTACCAGCATATAAGGTACTTTGGCCAGTTCTGTATCACGTATCTTTTTTCCGATCTTTTCGCTGCGGTCATCTACCTCTGCACGAATATCTGCATTTTTCAGCGATTCTAAAATAGTTTGTGCGTAATCTAAAAACTTATCGCTAATCGGCAAAATTTTTATCTGCAGGGGGGCCAGCCAAAGTGGAAACCTCCCGGCATAATGCTCCAGCAAAAAGCCGATAAAGCGCTCGTGCGTACCCAGCGGAGCCCGGTGAATAATCAGCGGGGTTTCTGCCTGGTTGTGCTGGTTGGTAAATTCCAGCTTAAAACGCCTTCCTTGCGCAAAATCAACCTGGTTGGTTGCCAGCGTAAACTCACGCCCGATGGTGCTCCAGATCTGCACATCAATCTTCGGACCATAAAATGCCGCTTCATCAGCCACTTCCACAAAGGGGGTGTTTGTTTTGATCAGCACATCCCGTACCAGGGTCTCGGTTTCTTTCCACAGCTCCGGCTCGTTGATGTATTTCTGTCCCAGCTTTTCAGGATTGTGCAGGGAAAGCCGCATCACATATTTTTCAATGCCAAAGATCTTGAAGTACTTCAGGTACATGTCGTTCACAGCTTTGAACTCTTCATTAAACTGTTCCCTTGTACAGTAAATATGGGCATCGTTCATGTGGAGACAGCGCACCCGCATCAGGCCAAACAGCTCGCCGCTTTGCTCGTAGCGGTAGCAGGTTCCATACTCAGCCAGCCTGAGCGGAATGTCTTTGTAGCTCCGCGGTTCGGCGGCAAATATTTTGTGGTGGTGCGGACAGTTCATGGATTTGAGGTAGTACTTCACGCCCTCCAGCTCCATTGATGGGTACATGCTGTCCTGGTAATAGGGCAGGTGACCGCTGGTAATATACAGGCTTTCTTTTGCGATATGCGGGGTTACAACCCGTTTGTAGCCGGCTTTCAGCTCGGTTTCTTTGGCCAGTCTTTCCAGCTCTTCGATGATGATGGTGCCATTGGGCATCCACAACGGCAGCCCCGGACCTACTTCATCATCAAAGGTAAAGATGCCCAGTTCTTTTCCCAGCTTGCGGTGGTCGCGCTTTTTGGCTTCTTCCAGCATGGCCAGGTATTCATCCAGCTCTTTCTGGGAAGGAAAGGCAATGCCGTAGACGCGGGTCAGCATCTTGTTCTTCTCATCTCCCTTCCAGTAAGCCCCCGCAATGTTGGTAAGCTTGACCGCTTTGATCAGTCCGGTTTGTGGAATGTGCGGACCGCGGCACAGGTCAGTAAAATCACCTTGTGTGTAGAAGGTGATCTCACCGTCTTTCAGTCCGCCCAGCAGATCCAGCTTGTATTCATCGCCTTTGTCTGAAAAATACTGGATCGCTTCTGCCTTAGGCACTTCCTTGCGGATATAGCTGCTGTTTTTCCGCGCGAGCTCTATCATCTTGGCCTCCAGCTTGCGCAGGTCTTCTTCCCCGATCTGCCGGCCGCCCAGGTCCATGTCGTAGTAAAACCCGTTGTCAACGGCCGGCCCTACCCAGAATTTTACGCCCGGGTAAAGGGCTTCCACTGCTTCTGCCATCAGGTGGGCCGATGAATGCCAGAAAGTAGATTTACCGCCTGCATCCTGCCACGTGAGCAGGGTCAGGGCCGTATTATCCGGAAGCGGCCTGCTGGCATCCCTGATCTCGCCGTCTACTTTTGCTGCCAGTACTTTTCTTGCCAGGCCCTCGGAAATTGATTTTGCTACGTCCATGGCTGAGGCGCCGTCAGCCATTTCTTTTACTGCACCATCTGGTAATGTTACATGAATCATCTGGAATTGTCCGTTTTTATGGAGGGCAAAATTAACGAAGTATTGGCAGATAAAGCAGAAGCCAGGGGGAAATAGAAGGGGCATTAACCCACATTTTCGTCTTAATTTGCATGGATGAAAATGGCCTTATCTGTTGTGATGCTTTTTCTTGCCTCCCTCTGTTGTGCACAGGATATAACCGGGATCTGGCGGGGCAATTTCAACTCTTCTGAACGGATGCTGGATATGTTTAACCTGGAAAACAAGTACAAGTTTGAAGTACAGATTGAACAACTAAAAGGCAATGAACTAAACGGCGTTACCTACTCGTATAAAACAACTGTCTTTTATGGCAAAGCAACTGCAGATGGCTCATTGAATAAGAAAACAGGAGAGGTAAAGCTCCGCGAGCTGAAAACAGTAGAAGTGAGGATGGCGCAAAACAGCTATGCGTGTATCATGACCTGTTATCTGAAATATTCCAGGAACGGAGATGATGAATTCCTGGAAGGAACTTATGTCAGCTATGGTGAAAAAGATTCTTCGTTTTGCGGCAAGGGCACGGTCTTTTTGCAAAAAGTTTCTACCTCGGATTTTCACAAAGAACCTTTTTTGGTACGCAGGTCCATTGAGCAGCAGCAACGTGAGATGCTGGCTGCCAACACGCCAAAGAAGAAGCCGGCACCTACCGGTAAGAGCAGTGTGAAAACAACCACGCCAACAAAGCCGGGAACAAAAAAGCCCTTGTCTGCTCAGCCCAATCTGGCCAGGAACAATCCGGTAAAGCCTGGTACGGGGAATAACAATCCGCCCAGCACTGGTTCGGCCAAAAACAATCCTCCCAAAACCACTCCCAGAAAGGATAGCAGTACGGCTATTGCCAGAAACACGCCTCCCAGGCCAAAGCCTCCCGTGAAAAAGGAAGAGCCTGCCGCTCCCAATCCGTCGGAGAAAACATCTATTCCCAATCTGGCCAAAGCCGATACGCCGCAAACAAAGAAAATGGCGCCTGTTACCATTGTTCCGAAGGTGCTGGTCAACAGGGAAAATGAGCTGGTAAAAACCATCAACTTATCCAGCCGGGAAGTGTTGATCAATATCTATGACAATGGTACCATTGATCATGATACCATTTCTGTGTACCTCGACAAAAAGCTGGTTGTGTCAAAACAGATGCTGACCACCACACCCATTACTGTTAGGTTTACCCTGGATGATGACAACGAGTACCATGAACTGGTAATGGTGGCAGAGAACCTGGGAGATATTCCCCCCAATACTTCCCTGATGGTCGTAAAAGCAGGCGATCAGAACATGGAGGTGCGTATTACGTCTACTGAGCAAAAGAATGCGGTTGTTGCCTTCCGGTATAAAAAACCGGCGTAGATAGTTTACAAATGGGTTAGAAAAAAAATGATGTGAGCCATTTATCATTTTTGCCAGATAATTTTAGCCTGATTTGGTGCAATTCACTATTTTTAATACATGACCTGTTTATCACCAAACTGCTGCCTGCTGCCCGTCCGCACTGCATTCCTCTTCTTGCTTTTTAACTGCTTCCTGACAGGGGCCGCTTTGAGCCAGGATTTTAATGGCGTATGGAGAGGCAAGCTTACCCAGGCACCCGGTGGTTGCTATCCGGAATACTTTATTGAAATCCAGATCCAGCACAGCGCCGTGCAGCTCGCCGGTACTACCTATGATTATTACGATACCTCGCGTTATGTAAAACTCAATTTCAATGGCAAGGTCAACATGACTACCAAGCGCATGGTGTTGATGGAGGAGAGAGTGCTTCGCTACAGTATCCCGCCCAACTGTGTTCCATGCATAAAGACCTATGACCTGACCCTGACAAAACTCAACAACGAAGAAGTCCTGAGCGGTACCTGGGACGGCGTGATGATGGGCACAAAAGAAAACTGTCCGCACGGAAAAGTAACCCTCAAAAGGGTTGTGGAGTCAGCTTTTGGAATCGATGATGCCATCCAATCCCCGGAACTGGCTGCCATCCAGCGTACCCTGCCTCCTATATCCAGAAAAATAGAACTGGTGCAAACCCTCGTACTTGACACCTCTGCCGTAAAATTGGAACTCTATGACAACGGACAAATCGACGGCGATACCATCTCCATCTTTTTAAACCAGCAGCTGATCCTCTACAAAAAAGGACTGACGGCCAAACCCATCACCGTAAACGTCCCCGTAATTCCTTCCAAAGACTACGAAATGATCATGTACGCCGAGAACCTTGGTTCCATTCCCCCCAACACCGCCCTGATGGTCGTAACCTCAGGCAAAAAGCGCTACGAGGTATATTTGTCTTCTACAGAGCAAAAGAGTGCGGCGGTGAGGTTCAAGTATGAGAAGAAGTGAGAGTTTGTCTACTTTTTTTTCTTGATAAAAAAAAAGTAGCAAAAATCAAGGCTGAGCGGGGACTCCGTCTTCTTTTTGCCTTGATGCAAAAAGAAGCAAAAAAATCAAGGTTCAAGACAGACAACTCACGCAGGCACATACAGCAGGAATTTTTCCTTGAATGCTTCTTCGGGAAAGATGTCGGTGATTTCCATGATGGAGGGGCGGGTGCCGCTGCCGGAGATTTCCTGGGCCAGGTCGCCTCCTTTTAAGCAGATGAGGCCGGGGGCGAATTGGGCTGTAGTGGGCGTGATTGGTGGCGTAGCGGGACGCTTCTTGAGGAGGGGTTTGCTCCATTTCCAGAGGTCCTTCAGAGGCGCTACCGCACGGGAGATGGTGTAATCAAAACGTTGGTTGCGGATTTGTTCTACGCGGATGTTTTGGGTAACTACATTGGTGAGGCCGAGGGCTTTTGCAATTTCATCTACCACGCTGATTTTTTTGGCAATACTGTCGGCCAGGTAAAATTGAACTTCCGGGAAGAAGATGGCCAGTGGTATTCCCGGAAAACCGCCACCAGTGCCGATATCAAGAATGGTTGTACCCGGTACAAATTCTGTAACCGCCGCAATGCTGAGCGAGTGCAGCACATGCTTTTCATACAAGCTGTCTATGTCTTTTCTGGAGATCACATTGATGCGCTCGTTGTGGGTTTTGTACAAATCGTACAAAGCCCCATACTGATCCAGCTGCCGGGGTGTAAAATCGGCAAAGTACTTTAAAATTATTTCCAGGTTTTGCGGGGCTTTTTCCATACAGCAGGAGCAAAGATGATGTAATAAAAAAACATCCACAAATCCAGCACCCACCACCAGGGAAAAAGATCGTGTTCATTCAGTTTCCGCATGGCTTTGTGATAGACAAGCGCCTGCAGCAGGAAACGGATGAAAAAAGCCGGTATGGCCCATTTCCAATCATACCATACCAATGCAGCAACAAAAAGCGGGTAAAACAAAAAGTGGGAAAAGGAGTAAAGTCCCAGCAAAAATTTGTGGACCGGTTTGTAGTATTTACCGGTTGTATAATGCCTGGTTTTTTGCCGGATCCATTCATTGAAATTTTTGGGTGGTTCAGACAAGGTAATGGCCTCCTGGTCGATGACCACGTTGGTGTTGTGTTTGCCGGCTACCATGCTGATAAATAAATCATCATCCCCGCTCATCACATGGTTGATGGCAGAAAAACCTTTGTTGCGAAAGAAAAGTCCTTTTTTGTAAGACAGATTTCTGCCAACGCCCATATAAGGTGTGCCGGCCAGGGCATAAGAAAAATATTGCAGGGCAGTATGAAAGGTCTCAAAACGGATCAGCTTGTTGAGCAGTCCGGGCTTTTTATGATAAGCCCCATACCCCAGCACCACATCTGTTTCTTCGTTGTACCCGTTCTGCATTTTTTGTATCCAGAACTCGGAAGCCGGTATGCAGTCGGCATCGGTCAGCAAAATGATTTCATGCTTGGCTTCCTTGATGCCAATAGAAAGCGGATATTTTTTACCCGGGATACCGATCGCATCCTGCTTGAGGTTGACGGGTTGCAGGTGCCGGAATGTTTTCTGCAGCTCTTCGAGCAGGTAGGCGGTTTCGTCAAGACTGTTGTGGTTCACCACAATCACTTCATGTGTGGTGCGGTAGGTTTGCACCAGCACGCCGGGCAGGTTTTTGGCCAGCTCGGCCGCCTCGTTGCGGGCGCTGATTACGACGCTTACAGGATGTTGTTGTGATTTTGTTTTTTCAGGTACCGAGAAAAATGCAAGCCGGCGAAAGAAATACAAGTAGTAAAAAAGCTGAACAACAGTAACAAACACAAACCCTCCAAATAATCCCTCCCGCCAATAGATCAAGAATTGCATGCAAATTTTCTACAGTTAGCTGCGAAAGTAATGAATCTTGCCTGAAAGAGGAAGCAGAGGGGTGAGCCGGGTTGGGCTTTAGCTCTATCTTCGCGCCATGGCTCTATTCAAATTTGAGGTAGCATATGCCGGTCAAGCGTCCGGTGCAAGAGCGGGTAAGATAGTCACGGATCACGGAGAAATTCTGACACCGATTTTTATGCCCGTAGGCACTGCAGGTACCGTGAAAGCTGTTACGCACCAGCAGTTAAATGAAGATGTAAAAGCACAAATTATTTTAGGAAATACCTACCATTTGTATCTGCGCCCCGGCCTCGACGTGTTGGAGCAAGCCGGTGGTTTGCATGCCTTCAGTGGTTGGGACAAACCCATCCTGACCGACAGTGGGGGCTACCAGGTTTTTTCACTGGCAAACAACCGCAAGATCACCGAGGAAGGTGTGGTGTTCCGCTCGCACATCGATGGCTCGCAACACCTGTTCACGCCGGAACGGGTCATGGATATTCAACGCACCATCGGTGCCGACATCATCATGGCATTTGATGAATGTCCGCCTTACCCCAGCAGTTATGAATATGCAAAGGAGTCCATGGAGCTTACGCACAGGTGGCTGTCGCGGTGCATAAGCCGCTTGTCGGCAACGGAAGAGAAGTACGGCTACACACAGCACCTCTTTCCGATCGTACAGGGCGGTGTGTATGCTGACCTGAGGAAGGCTTCCTGTGAGTTTATCAGCGCACAGGGCGCAGTGGGCAATGCGATTGGCGGATTGAGTGTGGGAGAGCCGGAGGGCATGATGTATGAATTCTGCCAGCTATGTTGTGAGTCGCTGCCGGCCGACAAACCCCGTTACCTGATGGGCGTGGGCACACCCTGGAACATCCTGGAAAACATCGCCCTGGGCATTGATATGTTTGACTGCGTAATGCCCACGCGCAACGGACGCAATGCCATGTTGTTTACTTCAAAAGGAATTATCAACATCGACAACCAGAAATGGGCGCGTGATTTCTCGCCCATCGATGATGGCATCAATTGCGCCATCAGCCAGCATTACAGCAAAGCCTACCTGCGTCACCTGATGAAGAGCAAGGAATATCTTGGCCTCACCATCGCCAGCGTTCACAACCTGGCTTTCTACCTGCACCTGGTCACTGAAGCCCGCCAGCATATTTTGCAGGGAGACTTTATTTCATGGAAAAATCAGCAGGTAGAAATCCTGCAGCAGCGATTGTAGCGCGGCATGGGTACAATAAAAGATAAGAGGAGCGGTACTGTGTTACCGCTCCTCTTATCTTTTATTGTTAGCCTTTGATGGTTTTAGAATCCTTGCTGGCTACCACTTTTCCAGGTATTGTTGGCCTCGTTTGCATCGGGCAACCGTTTGTCCGGATCAAGCACAACAGATTCGATCTTGGCGGTGGAAGGATATAGGAACTTCCAGGTAGAGCCATGCTGCCATACTTCCACGGGTAATTTGATCCTGCCTGTTTTGCCGCCTGCTTCCTTTACTTCGACCGTTACCGGCATGGGCAGTTTTTCCAAATTGTTGACGGTTATGATGGCGCCCTTGGTAGAATCTCCACCCGGGTATTCCACCCCGCTCACGCTCTGGTCAAACTTCCAGTTTTCCATAAACCAGCCTCTCCAGAACCAGTCGAGCGTTTCGCCGCTGGCATTTTCGATGGCATGAAAGAAATCAAAAGGAGTGGGATGTTTGAACGCCCAGTTGTTGATATAATAGCGGAACGCCTGGTCAAAAACTTTTTCACCCAGTATTTCCTCGCGCAGCAGATCCAGTCCCATACCGGGTTTGTTATATGCCGTGCTGCCCAGGTTGTTGCCTGATACCACATCCGGTATGGTAAAGATGCTTTCTGAACGCGCACTGCCGATGCCAGCACCCATCCGCTCCCGGTTGGGAATACCTCTGTAAAACTCGCCCTTGTTGAACGCCTTGTTTGCTACTCCGTTGATGAACGTATTGAAGCCTTCATCCATCCAGGGATACTTGCGTTCGTTGCTGCCCACGATCATGGGAAACCAGTTGTGTCCGAACTCATGACTGGTTACGCCCCACAAACCGCCCCGCTGTGAACGCTGGCTGCAGAAAACAATGCCCGGGTACTCCATGCCGCCGACAATGCCGGCTACATTCGTGGCTACAGGATACGTATAGGGATACCATTGTTGTGAATAATGCTCAATACATCCTTTTACAAATTCAGTTGACCGCTTCCAGCCGGAATCCTGGGCGCTTTCTACCGGATAAACCGACATAGCCAGCGCTTTTTTGCCCTCAGGCAAATCTATGCGGGCCGCATCCCATACAAAAGCGGTGGAAGAAGCCCAGGCCACATCGCGGGCATTGGTGCATTTGAACTTCCAGGTCAGCCTGCTTTTCGAAGGGCGGGAAGCCGGATCGGTTACCTCTGCTTCTGTACGCAGCATCACTGTTTTTTCGCTCTCGCGGGCTTGTTTTAACCGGCTCACCTGCGCAGGCGTCAGTACTTCTGCAGGGTTCTGCAATTCGCCCGAGCCTACAATGATGTGCGAGGCCGGTGCATTGATGCTGTATTCAAAGTTTCCGTATTCCAGGTAAAACTCGCCCTGTCCCAGATAAGGCAAGGTGTTCCAGCCATATACATTGTCGAAGACACACATGCGCGGGTACCATTGGGCAATTTCATAGATCCAGCCGTTGTTGGTTTTGATCCGGCCCATCCGGTCGGTGCCGTACTCGGGGACCAGGAAAGAATAATCGACCTTGATGCGGATAGAATCGCCGCCGGCACGCATGGCCTGCGGCAGGGTGACCTGCATCCGGGTGTCTGAAACCCTGTATTCAGCCTTTTGTTCCTTGCCGCCCTTCAGCAGGCTTACGGAACTGATCTTGTATCCGCCATCAAAGCTGTTCCGGTTGGCCCAGCGTCCGCCGGTGATGGCGGTAGCCGCAACACCTCTTGATTGCAGGCTGTAAATATTCTGGTCCAGCTGCAGCCAGAGAAATGGGAGTGACTGCGGACTGTTGTTTTTATAAGAAATGGTCACGCTGCCAGTGATGGAATGTGCCTGGTCATCCAGCGATACATCTATTTTGTAGCTGGCCGCGTTTTGCCAGTATTTTGGACCGGGTGCGCCGTTGGCTGACCGGAACTCATCGCCGTAAGAAGGATAAAATAAGGGTGCAAACGCTTCGTGCTGATCGTACCGGGATGCAGTTGCTGCCGGTGCAGGCTGCGTTTGAGAAAGCGCAGCAAAGCTGCCAACAAGAAAAAGGAAGGCCAATACAAGAGATTGTTTGTTCATGCAGATAGATTATAAAATTTTAGAACTTGCTCAGAAAAAGGGTCGGTTGGCTTATGGGAGAACCCGGCGGGCAATCGTGCTGTTCGGCATGCTAAAATATTAAATTGTTGGCAGCAGGCCCATCTATAACAATCTTTTTTGCAAAAAAAACCTGCCAGCCATGCTATTTGGGATAATTTTGACCGTTCTCCATCAAGGAGGTGCAACACATGAAAATTCTGGACTGGTATATTTTAAAGAAGTTTCTGGTTACCTTTTTTTTCGCCATTATCATGATCACCATCATTGCGGTGATCATCGATACCAGCGAAAAGACGGATGATTTTGTCAAGTCGGGGCTTTCTACCAAAGAAATCATCACCCAGTATTATTTTGGCTTTATCCCCTTTATCATCTCGATGATCTTTCCGCTCATCGTATTTATTGCCGTTATCTTTTTTACCTCAAAAATGGCCGGCCGCTCAGAAACGGTGGCCATCCTGGCAAACGGCATCAATTTCAACCGGATGCTGCGTCCTTATTTTATCGGGGCCTTTATCCTCAGTGCGATACTGTGGTTTGCCAACCAGTATATCATTCCCAAAGCCAATGCCCTGCGCAGCGATTTTCAGGTACGCGTGATCGATAAGAACAGCTACCAGCCCGGCGGTAATACCAGTTCCTACTACCTGCGGGTTGATCCCAATACGTTTGTGGGTATGCGCTATTATGATACCAGCACCAAAGCCGCTTCCGGTTTTTTTCTGCAGCGCATCAAAGACAACAAAGTGGTGTACAACCTGCGGGCTGAAAGCGTTCGCTGGGATACGGTCCACAAGAACTGGAAACTGGAAAATGTTTTTGAAAGAAAGATCGGCTTTAGTCCATCTACAAAAGGCGTGGAAGGTGAAAATGCCGCTTTCGGAACAGACAACAGCCTGCGCGAGCAGGTACGCCAGATCCCGTCTATGAACCTCAACCTGAACGTACTGCCCAATGAGCTGTACAAAGACGAATATGTAAAAGACAAATTAACCACGCCACAGCTTGTAAACTTTATCCACCGCGAAGAGCTGCGGGGTGCTGAAGGGCTGAACACCCTGAAAGTAGAACGGTACCGCCGCAATGCTACACCGGTTTCTATTTTTATCCTCACCGTGATCGGCGTAGCGGTTTCGGCGCGCAAAACCCGCGGTGGTAGCGGGTTGCCGCTGGCCATCGGGATTGTGATGGCGGCCTGTTTTGTAGTGATGGACCGGTTCTCTACCGTTTTCTCGCAGAAAGGAAACCTCCATCCCGTCATCGCTGCCTGGGTTCCCAATCTGATCTTTAGCTGTCTTGCATTGTATATGTACAAAAAAGCGCCGAAATAAGCAGCCGCCAGGTTCTTTTGGTATAACAAGTTTATACAGTTTATTTTGTTGTAGCAAGCTACAATCTATAATTTTAGCCTGCAGAACGCCATTGCCGTGGCATAACCAATTGCAATCATCTTTCTTCAAAACTGTTATACATGGGAATTATAAAAGACAGGTTTAAAGCCAAAGCAGATGCCGCCAACGCGGAAATAAAAGACATCCTTAAAGAGCATGGAAGTAAAAAGATCGGTGAAGTAATGCTTTCACAGGTTTACCAGGGTATGCGGGGCATTACCGGATTGGTTACTGAAACATCCCTGCTGGATGCGCATGAGGGTATCCGTTTCCGGGGTTATTCCATTCCTGAGCTGCAGGAAAAGCTGCCCAAAGCAAAAGGCGGCTCTGAACCCCTGCCTGAAGGATTGTTTTATCTGATGCTGATCGGTGAGCTTCCGACAGAAGAAGATGTGGCCCACCTCACGTCCGTATGGCAGCGCCGCTCACATGTGCCGAACCATGTTTTTTCTGCTATAGAATCCCTGCCGATTTCTTCCCATCCCATGACCCAGTTTGTAGTAGCCATCATGGCGCTGCAGACAGAAAGCAATTTTGCCCGCAAGTATGCTGAGGGCATGAGCAAAAAAGATTATTGGGATGCCATGTTCGACGATGCCATGGACCTGATTGCCCGGTTGCCCCGCGTGGCTGCCTATATCTACCGCCGCAAATACAAATTCGGCCAGCATATACAACCCGACGGTTTGCTGGACTGGTCAGGCAATTTTGCCCACATGCTGGGTTTTGCCGATGAAAGCTTCCAGGACCTGATGCGCCTGTACATGACCATCCACGCCGACCACGAAGGCGGAAATGTGTCTGCCCATACCACCCACCTTGTAGGTTCTGCCCTCAGTGATCCTTACTTAAGTTTTGCTGCCGGCATGAACGGACTGGCTGGTCCGCTCCACGGCCTGGCCAACCAGGAAGTGATCAAGTGGATCTTTGACATGCAAAAAGAGCTGGGTGTACAGCTGCCCTCCAAAGAACAGATCGATGGCTATGTACGCAAAACCCTCAGCGAAGGCAAGGTGGTACCTGGTTACGGCCACGCCGTACTGCGCAAGACCGATCCGCGTTTTTCAGCCCAGATGGAATTCGGCAAAAAACACCTGGGGGATGATCCGCTGGTTCAAACAGTCTGGAACATCTACGAAACTGTTCCGCCCATTCTTCAGTCGCTGGGTAAAATCAAGAACCCATGGCCCAATGTAGACGCACATAGCGGCGCTCTGCTGGTTCACTACGGAATGGTTGAGTACGAATTCTATACCGTCCTGTTCGGTGTAAGCCGCGCCCTGGGCGTAATGGCCAGCCTGTGTTGGGACAGGGCCCTGAACTTCCCGCTCGAGCGGCCAAAATCTATCACCACAGAGTCTGTAAAGAAATGGCTGAAGGGGGAAGATGAGATCTGGGGTGATTAAGCAGCGTACTTATTTAAACTGAAAATACAACAAGGCAAAAGCCGAAGCCGTCATCAGAACCAGGGTGATTATGCCGGTAATATTTGACCAGCGGCGGTTGGTGAATTCACCCATGATCTTTTTGTTGTTGGAGATATGCAGGATGATGGCGATCATGACGGGTGAGGTAATGCCGTACAGGATAGCAGTATACAACAAGGCATCGATGGGCGAAATACCCAGGAAATGCAGCAGCAGTCCAATTACCAGTGAAACGATCAGGGAGATATAAAAGCCCCGTGCCTGCTGGAATTTCTTATCCAGTCCCTGTTCCCATCCATATGTTTCTGCAATGATATAAGAAAGGGTACCGGCCAGTACAGGAATGGCCAGAAAACCGGTCCCTATCACACCCAGCGCGAACAGCAGATAACTCAGTTTACCTGCCAGCGGTTCCAGCGCTTTGGCTGCCTGTTCCACCGTATCGATCTTGTGCATGCCGGCTTTGAACATTACAGAGCCGGTGGTCAGGAGCAGAAAGAACATCACAAAATTGGAAAACAGCATGCCGATGTTTACATCTGTTTTCATATGCCTGAGCAGGCGGCGATTCACCACCACCCGGCGGGTACTATGAGCCATGTCCTCTACCTCCATGGTCGCCTGCCAGAAAAACAAATAAGGTGAAATGGTGGTGCCCAGGATCGCTACCAGTATTTCGATAAATTCTTTGTTGAAATGAATGGTAGGAATGAAAGTGTGTTTCAGCACATCCAGCCAGTCAGGTTTTACCAGAAAAGGAACAATGATATATAACAGGAGCGCCAGGCAAAGCCATTTCAGGATCTTTACCAGTTGCTGGTAGGGATAACGGACGATACAGAATATAAGGATGATCGTGAAAACCGTGCAGAATACAGCCACCGGTACCTGGGGTACCAGGAGGTTGGCCACCGCACCCATGCCCTGGATATCGGCGCCGATGTTCAGGATGATGGCCGGAAAGCTGAACAGCATCATCATGTACAGGATAAATTTCGAGTAATGCTTTTTCAGCGTGCCCGTCAATCCTTCCTGGGTTACCATCCCGATGCGTGCGCACATTTCCTGGATAGAGGCCATGAGCGGAAACGTGATCAGCGCCGTCCACAGCGTTGCAAACCCAAAACCGGCTCCTGCCTGCGAGTAAGTGGCGATTCCTGAAGGGTCATCATCACTGGCGCCGGTAATCAAACCTGGACCTAACTGACGGAAAATCTTTTTTACCCTGACGGAGAATTTGGTTGTTTCTTTCATTACGAGTCAAAAGTATCTTTATACGATCTATCTAACGTGTTATTAACCAACAGTTGTGTATTGCTTAGACGAGGCAAGTAGGTCTACCGGGTTTTTTAACGGATAAAATTGCGATACTGTAAATATCTTATTTTGTTTAAGAAAATAAGAACTACGCGTTAAAATACTTCAATAAAGAGAAAAGGAAGGAGAAAAAGAGAGAAGTTGCCCGACCAGGTTTCGAACCTAGACCTTCAGAGCCAGAATCTGACATACTACCGTTATACTATCGGGCAAGAAGCTGCAAAAGTAATTATTATATCCTCTCGACAAAAAAAGGTTTTCGCAAAGTCAAAGCCGGTACAATTCTTTTACACCCATAAATAAAACGCTATGCAACGGGATGGCACAACTGAAAGCCTATGGCAGCATGATACCCCTCCTTACAGACCGGTTCCCCGGAACATTCCGCATGACGCGGCAGATGTACTGATCGTGGGCGGTGGTATAACAGGCTTAACTACCGGACTGCTGCTGCAAAGAGCCGGAAAATCCTGCATCATCATTGAATCGCATGAGATCGGGTTTGGAACAACCGGTGGTACCACGGCTCACCTGAATACCATTCTGGATACTCCTTATAACCAGATCGAAAAAGATTTCGGGGAAGATAATGCACAGCTTGTAGCACAGGGCACACGCGAAGCGCTGGAGCTGATCAAAAAGAACATAGAAGAGCTCAACATCGACTGTGATTACTCGGTGCAGCCCGGTTTTATCTTTTCCCAAACCGATGAACAGAACGAAGAGCTGGACAAGATCCTGGAATCTTCGCGCAAAGCCGGGCTGGACATGGATTACAGCACCAGTATACCAGTGCCCATCCCTTTTGAAAAAGCTGTTGTAGTACAAGGGCAGGCACAGTTTCATCCTCTTAAATATATAGTAGCGCTGGCAAAAGCATATGAAGAAGCCGGGGGCATGTTGTTTCAGGGCTGTCATTTCCTGGATTACAAAACAGGTGACCCTGTTGAGGCAACCACTTCACGCGGTACCATCAAGGCAAAAAAACTGCTTTTTGCCACCCACATGCTGCCGGGCATCAACCTGCTCAGCTTCCGCTGCGCTCCATACAGGAGCTACGCCATTGCCGTTACCCTGGCCGATGGCAAGTACCCGGAAGGCCTGTGCTACGACCTGTACGATCCTTATCATTACTACCGCACACAGGAAAACGGGGGAGAGAAATATTTGATTGCCGGTGGGGAAGACCACAAAACCGGTCATGAAGAAAATACGGAAGCGCCCTTCCTCAGACTGGAAGCTTATGTCAGAAAATTTTTCCAGGTAGATAAAACTGTTTACAGGTGGTCATCCCAGTATTTTGAGCCAGCCGACGGACTGGCCTATATTGGTACGATGCCCACAGGTGATAACAAGATTTTTGTAGCTACGGGCTTCAGCGGAAACGGCATGACCTATGGCACCCTTTCAGCCATTGTCATCAGCAGCCTGATCACGGAAGAGAAAAGTCCGTATGAAAAATTGTTTAATCCCGGCCGCATCAAACCGGTGGCAGGCTTTGCCAATTTTGTAAAGGAAAACGCGGATGTGGTAAAGGAGTTTGTGAGTGGCCGGTTCTCTGTTTCTTCCATCAAGGAAGTTTCTGAACTGGCCAGGGGAGAAGCCAGGATCGTGAAGTATGAGGGTAAAAAGATTGGCCTGTACAAAGATGAGGAAGGAGCATTGCATGCAGTAAACCCCGTTTGCACCCACGCAAAATGCATTGTAAGCTGGAACAGCGCTGAGCACAGCTGGGACTGCCCCTGCCATGGCGGTCGCTTTACACCCGAAGGAAAAGTGCTGACCGGGCCCGCTGCAAGGGATTTGGAAAAGTTGGAGCTGGAAGATCTGTAAGCGTACAAGCAGAAGCCTTTTCAGAGGCCCATTATATAACAGGAACCGGCATGATGCGTAATGCCAGTTCCTGTTTGCATTTTATCCTGCCTGTACCCTGCGCTGCTCTTCACTCGGTGCATTGTTCTTTTTGGCTGCTTCTTTCAGGGGCTTGCCAAAGCGGTAGCTGAAAGTAAAATTCAGCACCCTGCTGTCGCGGCTTTGGAGGAAGTGTTCATGCACGTTCTGGTAATAAATATGTCCGTCAATTTTTTGTGTATAGAATAAATCGCGGACGCTCACTTTAGCAGTGGCTTTGTTGCCAAAGAGTTGTTTTGAGATGCCCGCGGCAACCTGTCCAAACCCGCCAATTTTAAACTGCCCATCCTTTGAGGGCGAATTGTAAAACCCCGACAGTTCACCGGCCCAGCCTTTTTTAAAGGAAAACTGGTTGTTGATATTCAGTTGTCCGTTTATATTTTCCGTGCGGATGGCGTCTCCGTTGGCAAAGCCGTTGACCTTCCGGTAGTTCAGGTTGGCATTCAGGTTAGAAGACCACCAGGTAAGCGGGGTAAGCTGTGCCGTGGCTGCCAGGCTCAGGTTGTCGACTTTTCCCAGATTGCCCTGGGTTAAGTTGGTGACTTCGCCAATGGTGCGGAACACCTGCGTGATGTAGCGGCCAACATGACTGTATTCAACTGAAGTGGTGAACATGCCTTTAAACACATGGCTCAGCTGGATCTTATCTGTATACTGCGGACCCAGAAAGGGATTGCCCTGCTGGTAGGTGTATTTGTTGATATAGAATATGAAAGGGTTCAGGTCCTGGTAGGCGGGGCGGTCGATCCGGCGGCCGTATGAAAACGTAAACTGGTTGTTTTTGTTTGCCTGGTAGCTGAGGTAGGTTGTCGGAAAGAGGTTTGTATAGCTCCGCGTAAAAGCCGAGTCGGGTTTCTGGGGATTGCCCAACTGGTGACCTTTGTACTGTGTATTTTCAAAACGCAATCCTGTTTGCAGGGACCATTTTTTTACCTGCTTGTTGAAGTTCAGGTAAGCAGCCTGTATCCATTCATCATACACAAAATGATTGCTTTTTTCATAATCCGGTTTTGAGATGCCTCCTTCCCTGGAAGCATAGTTGGCCATGTTGTCGGTCTGTACCAGGCTTGATTTCAAACCGGCTTCCCATTTGCCGCCTTTGATCAGCCGGGTATAATCGATCTTGCCGGAATAAATCTGTATATCACTGGGTAGCATGGCATTCAGCTCTTCATGAACGCGCAGGATATTGGCCGCATCATAAGAATTGTTGATGTAGAACTGCCTGTCGTTCCGGTCGTATGTTATAAAATCGACATTGGCAGTGAAGTCGCGCAGGGAGTCGAAGCGGTGGGAGAGGTTCAGGTTCAGCGAGCCGTTCTTCCAGCTGCTGTTTTGATCACTGACGGTTGTTATAACAGAATCTGTTTTGGCTCCGGCATCCTTCAGTGATCCTGCACTTGAATTATGCGATTCCCTGGGAGCGATAAAACCTGTGGCAACAAATCCGGCTGTGGTTTTGGGAGAAAGCGTAAAATCAATACCGGCTTTCAGGTTGTTATTGACTCCTTTGAAGGTAGCGTAAGTAGGCTGGTCAAAAAAAGCGACGGGCGTTTTGCCATCCGCTCCTGTATAGGTGCGTATGATATGCAGGTCATTGAAGTTTTTGTTTGCGTTGGTGCTGTAATTGACAAACAGGTTCAGCAGTTTGTTCCGGTAATTGAGGTTGAGGCTGTTGTTTGTTTTAAAGTAGCGGCCTTGTCCGTACCCCAGTGTCAGGTTGCCGTTGAATCCAGCGGCCTTGTTTTTCTTGGTCTTGATATTGATGATCCCCGGGTTGCCTGCGGCGTCGTATTTGGCGGGCGGGTTGAGCATGATCTCGATCTGGTCAAGCTGGTTGGCATTCATGGAGCTCAGCAGGTTGGTAAGATCGGCGCCGGCAAGATAGCTGGGTTTTCCATCAATCATAACAAGTACGCCCTGCTTGCCGTTCAGGCTGATTCTTCCATCCTTATCCACCGATACGCCGGGCGATTTTTCGAGCACTTCCAGCGCAGTGGCCCCTGTGTTGGTAACAGAGGCTTCTACGTTTACCACGGTTCTGTCAGCCTTGATCTCTATGGGCGGCCGCTTTCCTGTAACGGTGACCTCCTGCAGGATACTGTTTTGCTTCTGCAGCCGCAGGTCATCAAGGCGGGTTTCCGGATGTGCCGCATCCATTTTCAGGGTTTTGGAGTAGAAGGTTTGAAAGCCTACAAAAGAAACCGCCAGTATATAATTGTTGGGGGAAATTTTCCCCGCTTCAAACCGGCCTTGTTTATCTGATAAGAGGGTTTTTACAACGGTAGAATCAGGGAGCTGCAACAAACGGATGCTGGCCCCCTCAATAGGTTTGCCGGTGCCATCCTTTACAGATCCGGATACGGTGCCATTCCCTGTTTGGGCCCGGGCAGCAGAAACAGCAAATAAAAGGAGCAGGGTGAATATGATAAAATTGTGTCTCATATTGGTTCAGGTTAGGTGATCACATACAATGTGCGGCAAAAATGAAAGCTGCAGGCGGGTATGAAAAACTAAAGAAGGTTAAACGGTCGGGTCTGTGTATGAAAGGCTTCGTAGATGGGGAGGGCTTTGTAAGTGTTTATCTGTGACCTACCTGTTGCTGCCCTGGTAACGCATATGCAGCCACCAGGTAAAGTGCCGGGAAAAAGAAAAAAAATTGGCAGTTTTTTTAAATCCATTGAGGATCAATATACGTAAACCTCCTGCCGGGTCTAAGTGCAACCCTGTACGGCAGAAGGATAGTGTTTTCCGCAATTCTATAATCAGGTACTATCACACTTGACTGGTACGTTTTTATTGACAAATTTTGCATTATGAAATTCTTATTTGAAACTACCGCCTTTTCTTATAATTACCCGGTCTTCTACAGGATCAATCAAATCAGCCAGGACGAGTACCAGGCCGAATCTATACAGACAACCCACAAGTCGTTTAACCTGCGCAGGCAGAACGGACACTGGGTTGCTGAAGGCACGTACACGCAACACCATGCTGACCAGATTGGAAAGCAGATAGACCAGGAGTTAATTAGAAAATAACAAACCCCTGTGTCCTCTCGAGGCGCAGGGGTTTATATGCAAAAAATCCCCCCGTTGAGTGGGAGGACCTGATGCAATCTTACGTGTGTATTTCCTGGTGATGGCCAGATCACGGAGTAACGCTGTGTAATAGTAAACTGAAGTGTTGAAAGCTATTTTTCTGAAAACCAACCAACTACCGACTTAACTGAGCTTTTAAGCTTTTCTCCCGAAAGAGAATTTCTCCGGAAGGAACCTTCAATTCCGGGATAAAACTAACCTGTTTTTACATCTATCCAAAAAAAACTTCTACTTTTTTATACATAGAATCCTGCAATCAGCCCGGTTGCAGGATTTATTTTTTCTAATGGTTTATACTTATGGCCGGGCAAGGGGGCGTAAACTCCCACACGCCTATATTTGCTTTATGGAACAAAAGCCAAAAACATCCAAAGATTCCTTTGTAGCAATGACCGAGCTGGTGCTGCCCAATGATACCAATACGTTTGGAAACCTCATGGGTGGCCGGTTGATGTACTGGATGGACATTGCCGCTGCCCTGTCGGCCATGAAGCATTGTGGTTTTCCGGTTGTGACTGCCTCTGTTGATAATCTTTCTTTTCAGTCACCCATCAGGCTGGGCAATGCGGTGCATATTGAAGCCAGGGTATCAAGGGCTTTTACTTCTTCCATGGAAGTATATATCCATGTATGGGGGGAAGACGCGATCCAGGAACACAAGTACAAGAGCAATGAAGCATATTTCACCTTTGTGGCTCTTGGTGCGGATGGCAGGCCGCGTTCCGTACCCGAGCTGGTTGCTGAAACAGATGACGAAAAAAGATTGTACGAAGGTGCCCTGAGAAGGCGGCAGGTGCGGCTGATCCTGGGTGGCAAAATGAAACCTGAAGAAGCCGGTGAGCTAAGAGCCTTGTTTGTCAAAGACTAAACCCGTTTGAGCAGCAATCTTTGTTGCTTCCCTGCTTATTTTAGCGGGATTGCATGTATAATGTTCGCGCACTTGTGCAACGGATAGATAAGAACGATTGTCCGGGGACTAAACTCGTCCCATGTCTGCCATGGAATTATTTCATACCCCATCCCGGATTCAAACGCAACGGATCAAGTGCTGGCTGATCATTCTTTGTTCATGCCTGTTCTTTTACTGCTCGGGCGGGAAGAAACAAAAAGTAGACAAAAGTGCGCCTGAAATAATAAAACAACTTGTTCCAAAGCAAGTTGATGACTGTACGATATGTCCGAGCTATATCGCGCAGTATACATGGAACAACCAGACCATCTATGTTTACAGTTGTGGAGGCGCTACCTGCAACTGTGCCAAGCAGCTATACGACGGACAAGGCAATAAAATCCCCTACGATGCTGCAGTATACATGGCTTTTGACCGGGAAAGCAAATATGTTAAGTTCATCTGGCGGTGTAAAGATTAGGCTTTGTGGAAGGCATACAACAAAAGGACTCGTAAAAAGAAACAGGATTGTCAGTTCAACGCTCATGGTACAGCCTTCTTGTTTTTGAATTATAAACTTCAAACAATCAGTACCTTTCCATGTGAAATACTTCCGGTATGAAAATCACTTGGTCCTGGCTGCCCCTGTTCTTTCTTTTACCGGCAGCACTTGTTTTATTTGGCAAACAAAAGACCCCTTCCAAAGATGCCCGGACCGGTTTTGCTGTAGTGGAACTCTTTACCTCCGAAGGCTGCTCCAGCTGTCCGGCCGCCGATCAGCTGGTGGAAAAAATAGCCGCAGAAAACGGAGGTAAGCGCGTATACATCGCAAGCTACCATGTAGATTACTGGGACAGGCTCGGCTGGAAAGACCGGTTTAGCAAAAAGGAATATGCTGCTTACCAGTATGCCTATGCGAAACAGTTCAAGCTCAATTCTGTCTATACACCGCAGATCGTGATAAACGGGCAGTTGCAATTTGTTGGCTCTAACGGCATCCTGCTGCGCTCTTCTATCAACAACAACTTGAACCAGCCGGAAACAGCCCAACTCACTTTGCAGCGGGCTGAATCTGATCCGGCTGTCTGCAAGGTGCAATATGCCCTGGAAGGAGGGGAGACTTCGGCAGCCCTCCTGTTTGTACTGCTGCAGAAGAAAGCTGTTGTGCGTATTGAAAGAGGAGAGAACCAGGGCAAAACCCTTTCCCACACAAATATCGTCCGCGCTGTAAAATCCCTGACTTCGGGCCAGCTCTCCGGTACTTTGTCCATCCCTGTGCCTGCAGATATGCGCGGCGAATGGGAACTGCTTTGCTATGCGAAAGATCCTGCAGGCAAGATCCTGACGGCTCAAAGCATACAGGCTGAACCGGTAAAATAAAGTAAGTTTAAGTGAAGAAATGAATAGGCCTGTTTTCCCGGGCAGCGTAATTTCATCCTTTTAACTGATGCGCTATATGCCTATTGCCTTATGAACTTCCTCTATCAGCTGCACCAGCATGGCTTTTCATTATCCAGAAACAATGTAAAACATATGAACATGATCCGGTTTTTGTGCGTTTGTATCCTTTTGGGATGGGCTGCTCTTTTACCTGCTATGGCCCAGAACAGCGAGCCGCTTACATCGCGTCCCAACCTCGCTGTTATTGCAACACCTACTTCTTCCAGCCGCCAGGGTGGCGCGCTTCCAACCCTGAACGACGGACAGGCGCCTGTTAACCAGGGTAATTTCAGGGGTGGCAATGGTGGTGGCAACAGGCCTCCACAACCCCGTGTATCGCAGTGGGTACAATACGAATGGGTACAGCCCGTAAGCACCAAGGAAATTGCGCTTTACTGGTGGGATTACAACGGCAACCTGCGCTTGCCGGATGCTTATCACATTGAATACTGGAACGGAAAAGAATTTGCGCCTGTCAAAAACCCGTCCGGTCTTGGACTCGCTAACAAACAACTGAATGCAACCAGCTTTGACGAAGTAAAAACAACCAAATTGCGCCTGCAGATAGATTCTGCCGATCGCTTTGGTGCCACACTGCTTGAATGGATCGTGTATAAACCAGATAACGCACCCGATTATGCGCCTGTTGTTACAGCCGGCGTAGACCGTGATGTGATGCTCGGCGGCAAAACTTACCTGGATGCCGTGGTAAAATCTGTTACACCCGGTGCCAAGGTAAGCTGGACAAAACAAGCCGGTCCGGGCTCAGTAACCTTTGGCGATCCAAGTTCTATGAATGGCACCGCCAGTTTTTCCGCACCTGGGGAGTATGTGCTAAAGATGACCGCTACCCAGGGAGGCCAGCAGGCTTCTTCTACGTTGAAAGTACTGGTACATGAGCCGCCCAAGTCGACGCGGCTGGATGTGGTCTATACCAAACACTATAAGATCGATAGCAAGCTCTGGAGCGACCGCGCCAAAGCCATGATCGTAAACTGGATACCCTGGTGCATCGACCAGAATGAACGGACTGACCTGACCACCGGTGAAGGTGGCATCGACAATTTCATTGAAGCAGCCAAAGCGCTGCGGGGTGAGCCGCATGGCAAACACAAAGGCTATGTTTTTTCAAACGCCTGGGTGCATCAAACCGTTGAGTCTATGTGCATTGCCCTGATGGTGGATCCGCAGGGCGACCAGGAAATCATCGCTGCGCAAAGCAAGATGAAAGCTACCCTGGAAAAATGGATACCGATCATCCTGTCTGCCCAGGAACCCGATGGCTACCTGCAAACAGCTTTTACCCTGCGCGATACGGCCCGCTGGAGGGGCCGCTGGACAGCACAGGGCCGGGGCAACCACGAAGGCTATGTGGCTGGTTATTTTATTGAGTCTGCCATCAACCACTATACCCTCACCGAAGGAAAAGACAAACGTTTGTACAATGCGGCCAAAAAACTGGCCGACTGCTGGGTGGCCAATATCGCTCCGGGCAAGATTGCCTGGTACGATGGACACCAGGAAATGGAACAGGCCCTGGTCCGCTTCGGCCGTTTTGTAAACGACATGGAAGGAAAAGGAAGCCATGGCGACAGCTATATCAAGCTGGCCAAGTTCCTGCTTGATAACCGCGACAAGGGCAGCGACTATGACCAAAGCCGCGTGCCGGTTCAGCAGCAGTATGAAGCCGTCGGGCATGCTGTGCGTGCAACCTATACTTATTCCGGCATGGCCGATGTTGCAGCTGAAACAGGCGATGTGGATTACCAAAGCGCGGTGATGTCGCTCTGGAACAACATGGTCAACAAAAAATATTATCTCACCGGAGGCATCGGCAGCGGTGAAACATCAGAAGGGTTCGGTCCCAACTATTCCCTGCGGAATGGCGCCTACTGCGAATCCTGTTCCAGTTGCGGACTGGTCTTTTTTGAATACAAGATGAACCTGGCTTACCACGATGCCAAATACGCCGACCTCTACGAAGAAACCATGTACAACGCGCTGCTGGGCTCGCTCGACCTGGACGGAAAAAATTTCCTGTATACCAATCCGCTCAATACAGCCCAACCCCGCTACCAATGGCATGTGTGTCCCTGCTGCGTAGGCAACATCCCGCGTACGCTGCTGATGGTGCCTACCTGGACCTACGTGACCGGTCCGGATGGCTTGTATGTAAACATGTTTATCGGCAGCACCATCAAGGTTGATAAAGTGCCCGGCACCGGTACAGATGTAGAGATGGTGCAGAAAACCGATTATCCCTGGAGTGGAAACATTTCTATTACCGTGAACCCAGCTGCGTCAAAAGAGTTTACAGTATATGTGCGTGTGCCTAACCGCACCACCAGCGAACTGTACAAACCTATTCCTGAAGTAAAAGGATTGAAATCACTGACTGTAAACGGAAAAGCAGTCACACCCAAGATCGTCAACGGGTATGCAGTTATCCGGCGTGTATGGACAAAGGGCGACAAGATCGATGTGGTACTGCCGATGGAAGTGCAAAAGATCACGGCCGATAACAAGATCGAAGCTGACCAGGGCCGCGTCGCGCTTCGCTATGGGCCCATGATCTACAACGTAGAGCAAGCCGACCAGCCCAACATCAACCAGGCCATTGGTTCAGCGCCGCTTTCCGTTAAATGGCGTGATGACCTGCTGCATGGCGTGATGACCATCAACGGGACCTGGGCAGATGGCTCTCCCCTGATTGCCATTCCCAACTATGCCCGGCTCAACCGGATTCCTACTACACCCGTTCCGCAGGCCGCTTCACCGGACCAGGTCACTACACCTACCCAGGCCGCAGAACCACCGCAGGTAAGGGCTGATCGTGCAGCGAAGTCGATCGTTTGGATCAAAGAGAAGTAAGCGAAGAACTGATGGTATGCCTTAGCCGCCCTTGCATCAAATTGAACAAACTAAAAGGGGCCTTTATATCCATTGAAGAATATAAAGGCCCCTTTTAGTTTATTCAATCCAGCATTAATTCCGCTTCTCCACCTGCGGTGTTCCGGGCCGGGTAAAGCCTTTGCTTTTTAGCAGGCTTTGAATTTCGGTGATGGCCCGCTCCAATTGCGGGTCTTTGCCTTTGGCCATGGAGGCCAGGTCTTCCCCGACGGGGATGTCGGGTTCTACCCCATAACCTTCCTTGAACCAGGTGCCGTCCGGATTGTACATCCGGAAGCTGGGAACCGTGATAGAGCCATTGTCTATCAGGTCCGGTACCCCGCTGATGCCGATCAGTCCGCCCCAGGTTCTTGCCCCCACCAATGGGCCCAGCTTGGCTTTGCGGAAATAATCAGGAAAAGCATCGCCGCCCGAGCCGCTCCATCCGTTGATCAGCATCACCTTGGGACCGAAATGGGCATAGGGAGGCCAGGGCCATGTTTCACCATCGCGGGTGGCCCAAAAAGCAAGCGGTGCCCTGTTAAGCAGCTCGATAAACCGGTCGGGGATTTGTCCGCCATTGTTGAAGCGTTCATCAATGACCAGCGCCTTTTTATCCCATTGTGCATTGAATTGCCTGATCAGTTCATTCTGTCCATCGACGCCGGTGCTGGGCACATAGATATAACCGGCATCTCCATTGGTAGCTATCTCTACCCTTCTTCTGTTTTCTTCAATCCAGGCCAGGTGGCGCAGCCTGTATTCACTGGACATGGTTTTTACAGTTGCCGTTTTTGCCCCGTCCCAGGAAGGAGACGTGTTGTATGTCAGTTCCACTGTTTTATTGGCAAGACCCTGAAAGGGAGCATAGGGCTCTTCCAACGTGCTGAGCGGAACCCCGTTTACAGCCAGGATATAATCGCCTTCTTTGATATTGGCCCCGCTGATGTCCAGCGGAGAATGAACTTCCGCATCCCAGGGAGCAGGATGAATGATCTTTTTTATTTTGTAGAATTTTCCTTCTGCTTTCCAGTCTACCCCCAGATAGCCTACTCCTGAAGATTTTGGCTGTTCTTCTGCGCCACCTCCCTGGTAAGTATGCGATGCATTGAGCTCGCCGATCATTTCACCCAGCACAATATTGACTTCTTCCCGTGTCATGGCGCCGTTGAGCATTTTCAGGTACTTTTCTTTTACGCCGTTCCAGTCTACCCCATGCATATTGCGGTCGTAGAAATAATCGCGCTCCAGCCGCCAGGCATCCCCAAAAATTTGTTTCCATTCCTGCACCGGGTCTATGGTCATCTGCATTTCTGCAATCCGCAATGGCTTTTCAAACTTCTGGTTTTCCTCCGGCTTGATAATCGCCCATGTGTTTTGCCGGCTTACTAAGATCTTGCTTCCATCAGCACTGAGCACGAAATCAGATACATTGTCGAGGATGGTTTTCTCTTCCCGCTTTTCCGTGTCGAAGAAGCGCAGCACAGGGGTTCCTTCCGATGCACCGGTGATTGGCAGGACCTGGTACAGGATCTTTCCTTTCACCGCACTGGGCTTGCTGTAATTGCCTGCTTTTACCGGGAGCAATACAAGCCGCATCTCAATTCCATCCAGATCAATGTCCGTAGCGCCTGCGGGCTTTTTGGCTGGGATGATGCCTGCGTCTTTCAGGATTTTTTTCAGGCTGTCGGCTTTTTGTTTTTCTTCTTCCCGTTTGATGCCCACTTCATCATTTTTGGGATACAGCAGCGAAGGGGTGCTGTTGCTCAGGGCAATGGCTGCCAGCTGGGTGGAATTGGCATAGATAAAGGTATTATCCAGGTTGCTGTAGCTTGGTTGGTAAGACTGGTTGGTGAGCAGGTAAAGATATTTTCCTTCCGGATCAAAAACCGGATCCGAGCAACTGTAAAAGCCGCTGGTGACCGGACTTAATTTACCCGTGCTGTAATCAAACAAGAAAACACCCTCGTGCTGGTTTTCAAGGTCGTGGCTGAAGGCAAGCCAGCGGCTGTCGGGCGACCAGCTGCAGCGGAAATTCTCCAGGGAGCCGTGCATCATTCTTAATCCCTTGCACACGGGGGTGGTTTTACCCGTACCCAGGTCATAGATCATGATCTGCATGGCCTTGTCGATAAACGCTAACTTTTTATTATCGGGCGACCAGTACGGCGTATACCTGAAGCCCGGACCATAACTGGTGAGCTTGCGGCTTGAATTTTCGCGGGCCGGTTCCGTGACCCACAATTCGTATTCACCGGATTGATCGCTCCAGTAGGCAACCATTTTTCCATCCGGCGACCAGGCTGGTGTACGTTCGGCAGAACCGGAAGAGCGGGTCAGGTTTTTTACATAGCCATTTTCTGCCGGCAGCGAAAACAGCTCACCCCTTGCTTCGATCAGGGCGCGGTTGCCATCCGGGCTGATGGCTGCATGCTGAATAAATTTGTCGGCTTGTTGCACAGAGGGCTTTAAAGCTGTGCGGTCAGTGATCACCGTTATTTCCACTTCTTTTAACTGTTGGGAAGCCAGACCGTACAGGTAAAGTTTTCCGCCTGCTTCCATTACAATGTCAGCAGGGCCCATAGAGGGAAAGTGAGCATCATAATCTTTGAAATTGGTCAGTTGCGTAAATGCTTTGGAGGCTATGTCATAGCGCCACAGGTTCATGCGCACTTCCGGCCCCCGGTCAGAGAGAAAGTAAATTGAATGCTCGTGCCACATGGGAAATTCATCCGAGGCATCGGTAGTGGTAATTTTTTCTGAGCTGCCTTTGGCGAAATCAAACACATGAATGTCGGCGTTCCAGCCACCACGATACCGTTTCCAGTTGCGGAAGGCCTGCGATATATAAGTCAGCGCAATGCTTTTTCCATCGGGTGAATAAGACCCAAACTCTGCATATGCCAGGGGTAGCTTTTCTGCCGGGCCGCCTTCCTGCGCAATGGTGTAAAATTGGTTAAACCTTTCTTTGCCGCTTTCGCGACCGGATGCAAAAAGAACCCGCTTTCCGTCAGGCGTCCAGTCAACTACCCGGTCAGAGCCGCCGTGTTGGGTGAGGCGTTGCGGAACGCCGCCGGTAACAGGGATCACATACACATCCAGGTTGCCATCATAGTTTCCTGTAAACGCAATCGATTTTCCGCCGGGTGAAAACTTGGGGAAAGATTCTACGCCGGGCGGTGAGCTTAACTTGGTAGCCATGCCTCCTTCTTTGGATACGATCCATATGTCATTGGCATAAGTAAATACAATCTGAGATGCAGATACATCGGGATATCGGTACAGCGCGGCATTCGTTTGTGCATGCAGTTGGATGCAAGCAAAAACAGACCAGGCAGCCAGCAATTTCTTCATGGTTGATAGTTTAGTCGTGATAAATATAGATCATTCTCACTTTTTACTATTTCCGGTCACATAATTTTCAGCCTGGCTGTGGAGCTATTTTAACTTATTCTGTTGTATGATATGGGAACATAAAAACGGGTAGATGGCAGACAGGCAATCCTGGTATCAACAAAAACGCGGCTGTAAGGGCGGGAATAAATTATCAAGTGTGGAATAGACACTAAAAAATGAAAGTTCTAAACAGGACATAGAATGTCTTAGCTCATGACATAAAACCCTTATGGGTAAACTGAATGAAATCGATTAGAGATTGAAAATTGTGATTTGGTGAGAGAGGGTTCTTCCCGGGCGGGAATAATTAATCGGATAGCCCTTCGTTTTGATAATTCCCATTCCATCACCAAATCACATTTGTATGAAAAACCGCTACTTCAGTCGCCTCGCAGTTTTGCTACTACTGCTTAACAAGACTTACCTGCAGGCGCAAACACTTCCTACTAACATCGCCAGCGCAAACCTGCGGTTGTGGCTTGATGCCTCGGATGTTAACAATGGAACAGCCAATCAGGCTGATGGTACTTTGATCACGACCTGGTATGACAAATCAGGTGGTGCACGCAACGCCACTACGTATCCCGGACAGGCATCCGGAAGGGTTTATTCAAACCAGATCAATGGTAAGTCTGTCGTACGCTTCGCGCGCGTATCCGGTACGAGCGGCTCTGTGTACCAGATTGCGGGCGTTGACATCAGGGCCGTTTCTTCCAGTGCAGTCACCATTTTTACCGTCTACAAGCAAGGTACCCAGAGTGGAGATCAAGGCTTGTGGGGAGATGACAATGGCAACTGGGACCGGTTCTTCTTCACGAGCTGGTCGAGCAATCCGAGTGCAGGCGCCAACAACGGCGGAGCTTCCCTCGGGCCTACGAACCCTGCGGCCATTGTTACCGGTGCAGGTACGGTGGGTGTTACCCGTTTGATGACAGCTGTATACAACTATGGCGTAACCAATGGATCAAATATCTATTTCAACGGACAAACCATTACCACGTTCACAGACCAGACCAGTACAACAGATGCGCAAACCAGTTTCAGGATTGGCTGGGACGGAGATGACAACTGTTTCAATGGTGACATTGCAGAAGTGATTGTTTACAACACAAAGCTGACCGATTGCCAGATTCAGCAGGTCAACCGTTACCTCGGTGCAAAATATGGTGTTACCTTTTCTACCGTATCTATCAACACAGCCGGGGGCGCTACTTCTTTTCCGGAGGGCAGTTCGCTTGCGCTTAGTTCAAGCGTGACCGGTACGGCTTACCAGTGGTTGCTGAACGGCAATCCCATCAGCGGTGCTACTGGCAGTTCCTATACAGCGACTATCCCTGGAGATTACAAAGTAGCTGTGACCAACAGCTGTACCGATACTTCGGCTGCTGTAACGCTCACTGCTACCACCATGACCACACCCGGAAACGCACTCAACTTTGACGGGGTAAATGATTATGTGGACGGCGGCTCGGGTGCTTCGCTGGCTGCAACCAATATCAAGACCATGGAGTGCTGGGCAAGGTTCGGCAGCTTTACGGGCGACCAGGAAATCATAAGCCGGTCGATCGGCAGTTCCGGCATCGAGTTGCTTTTGTATGCCAATGCACTGTCGTTCTATTGTATGAATGCTACGACCGGTGCAGGAAGTTACATCAGCTATCCTGTTTCCAACCTTGCAACCGGCGTCTGGTATCACCTGGCTGCGGCATGGGATGGCAGTACCAAAGAATCAATGCGACTATATGTAAATGGCCTCCCTGTTGGTAACAGAACAGATTATGGCAATATCAACGGCGTAGGGGTGACCAATCCTACCGGATCTTTCAGGATCGGCCAGTGGTCTCAATCAGGCACCAACCGGTTCTTCAATGGTTCGATCGATGAGGTGCGTGTTTGGAGCACCCAACGTTCCCAAAGTGAGATCCAGTCAAACATGTACAACATTATCAATCCAACAACTGGTTTAACAGCTTACTATAAGTTCGACTTAGGAACAGCAAGTGGAACCAACTCTTCAGTGACATCGGTATATGATGTTTCTGGAAATGGGGTCACTGGTACGCTCAGCGGCTTTGCCCTCACAGGCACCAGTTCCAACTGGATGGAAAGCTATGCCATGGTTGTTCCTACCCTTTGGGCTCCAACCAGTGTGGGAAGTAACAGGTTTACTGCTAACTGGACAGCACCCACTGTAGGCACCGTGAACAACTACGCACTGGATGTTTCGACAAGTCCTGCTTTCAGTTCTTTTGTATCGGGTTACAACGGGCTGAACGTTGGCACAGGTACTTCCTACGCTGTTACCGGTCTGTCACCAGCCACTACTTACTATTATCGCGTAAGGGCCAACAAAACTTCTGTGGCCAGTCAGGGAAGCTATCCCGCATCGTCTATAACTGCTACTACGCTGGCCACCCTGCCCGTAACGCTGACCGACTTTACTGCCAAACAGCAGGGAACTGCTGTACTGCTTCAATGGAATACAGCTTCCGAGTTTAACAGCGCGCACTTTAGCGTTGAGCGCAGCAGCAATGGCGTCGACTTTACCCGCATTGCAACCGTGCAGGCAGCCGGTTCTTCGTCTGCATTGCGCCATTACGCAGCCAATGACAATACACCCGGCAAAGGCTTGAACTATTACAGGCTATTACAGGTAGATAAAGATGGCAATTACACGTACAGCACCGTGCAGCAGGTTCTGTTTGCTGGCGATAAGGCGTATACAATTCTTTATCCTTCACCTGCTGCAGACTTCTTCAACATCGAAAGCAATGATGCCGCGCTCGCCGGTAAAACAGGCATTGTTTCAGATATGCAGGGAAGGGTCGTAAAGAAATTTACTGTTTCCGGCAGCAAACAACAGGTTGACATCAGTGCACTTACAAAAGGCATCTATCATGTACAACTGGGTGATAAGGCCGTATTCAGATTGGTAAAAGAATAACAGGCAGGCATAAACGCACAAGTCAAGTTTCTCTACAACACACAGCCAGGCAGCATTGCCTGGCTGTTGTTATTTTAGGTCACTGTACAGGAACTCTTTACATTTTCATGCCTGTCTGCCTGGCCATCTCGGCATCGCCTGGTGTGGAACGGTGCTCAACGATTTTTCCTGCAAACGTGCTGCAATGGGCTGTAAACGGAAACACCTTCTTTGCAGGTTCCTGCGTTTATTTTGTCTCTTTCAATCCTATCTTCTTGCAATAAGAAACCTCAATTGCATATACGCCGAACTCTTCCACTACTTTTCCCCTGAGCTCATAAAACCCCTTTCCCTCAAACGGCGTATACTGGAACGAGTGAGGAAAATGAACCGTGTCGATCCAGTCACCCTGTTTGTCCAGGAATGTTCCGAAATGCATGGCTTTTTTGGTGGCAGTGCGGATGGCCTTGGTGGTAACATAATAACCGATGACCTGTATAGTCTTTCCTAACAGGGCCGGTAATTCGGCAGCAGTTTGATAAGGGCGGGTATCAATATCAACCATGTTCCACACATTGCCAATAGGAAAGCCCAGCAGCTCTATCTCATCCAGTATATCATCAAGCGGATGCTGGCTAAGCCGGGGCAGGGTAAAATGGAGCGGTGGTTCGGTAAACATGGCCGCATTCACCGTGGTGTACCGGTTCTTTTTTTGTAAGAAATTGGCTTCCCACAACAGTTCTTTTTTGCTCTTGCCGGTAAAGCGCAGGGCACCTACACGTACCAGGATGTTGAGCTGTTCCAGTCCGATCGCAGTCCGTTCAATAAAGTGCTGCAGGTGTTCGTAGGGGCCATTCCTGCTTCTTTCTTCCAGCAGGGCTGTTACCATGGTTTCTTCCAGGCCCTGGATGTGGATAAAACCAGCGTACACAGTTGTGCCTTCAATACGCGTAAGATATTGACTTCTATTTACGCATGGGGGCAAGACAATAACACCGCATCTTTTCAACTCATGAAAATACAGTTCCGTATTGTAAAAGCCACCGAAGTTGTTGATAACAGCCACCATGAATTCGGCCGGGTAATAGGTTTTCAGGAAAAGGCTTTGGTAGCTTTCCACGGCAAAGCTGGCCGAATGTGCTTTTGAAAACGAGTAGCCGCCAAAAGATTCTATCTGCCGCCAGACTTCCTGGCTGATCTCATCCGGGTAACCGCGTTCGGCACAATTGCTGAAAAAGGTTTGCCTGATTTCTTCAAAGCGTTCATGCCCCCGATACTTGCCGCTCATGAGCCGCCGCAGTACATCTGCATCATCCATATCCAGTCCGGCAAAATGGTGCGCCACTTTGATCACATCTTCCTGGTACACCATCACGCCATAGGTTTCTTCCAGCAGCTCCTTCATTTTAGGGTGCAGGTACTCAAACTTGTCGGGATTGTGGTAGCGATAGATATACTGCCGCATCATGCCCGACTGGGCCACGCCCGGCCGGATAATGCTGCTGGCAGCTACCAGCGTAAGGTAGTCATTGCATTCCAGCTTTTTCAGCAACTGCCGCATGGCCGGACTTTCGATATAAAAGCACCCGATGGTATCGGCGGCCCTGATGCGGGCAGCGAGCGCCGTATCTTTTTTAAGTTTTGCCACGTCATGAATGTTGACGTTTACGCCCTGGTTCTGGCGGATCAGCTCGATGCTGTCGCGGATATGCCCCAGTCCGCGCTGACTCAAAATATCGAACTTGGTCAGCCTGATCTTTTCCGCGATGTGCATATCGATCTGGGAGGTGGATAATCCTTTGGGCGGCAGTTCGGTAGCCGTGTACTGATGCACCGGTGCGTCACTGATGAGAACGCCGCCGGCATGGATGCTCAGGTGGTTGGGAAAATCTTTCAGCTTGTCGCTGTACTTCCTGACTTGCCTGCGCAGGCTGTCATCCTTGTGCTCGGCTCCCTCCTGTTCCATGGCATCGATCTCTGCTTTGGGCAATCCGAATACCTTGCCCAACTCACGGATGGCACCCCGTTTCTGAAAGGTAGTGACTGAACCCAGCAGGCACACATGCTCGCGCCCGTAGCGCTTGAAAATATAGTCAGTGATTTCATCGCGGTCTTTCCAGCTGAAATCGATGTCAAAATCAGGTGGCGAGCTGCGCTGGGGATTCAAAAAACGTTCAAAGTAAAGATCAAGATCGAGCGGGTCCACATCGGTGATGTCTAAACAATACGCAACGATCGAGTTGGCGCCGCTGCCTCTTCCCACAAAGAAAAAATCCCGGTTGCGCGCATAGCGCAGGATGTCCCAGGTAATCAGAAAATATGAATTATAGCCTTGCGTGTTGATAATCTGCAGTTCTTTCTCCACCCTTTCTTTTGCAACACGGTTGACAGGGCCGTAGCGGCGTTTCAGTCCGTCAAGCGCCAGCTTTGCAAGCAAATTTTTATCATCGTAAGCAGTGGCGGAATATACCCTCTTTGTTTTTTCTGATTTAAAATCCATTCCGATAGAACAGCTGTCCATCAGTTGCCGGGTGTTGGCAACAATATCCGGGTAATTGCTAAATATGCCCAGCAGCTCGGAAGGAGGGATAAACTGTTCATGCGGGGCCGCCACATCTGTAGGCTGTTGCTTGGAGCCGATGACGTTCTTATCAATGGCCCGCAACAGCCGGTGTACATTGTAGCCTGTGCCTTTGTCTTTGATGTATACCTTTTTCTTTTCATCCCAGTCATTCTGAAAAGTAACAGGATGGCGGATCACGAACTTGCGCGCATACTGGTGGGTGTTAGTGCCATACAGCTTGTTGACTTCCGTTGTTTGGACGCCAATGAATTCGTGGTGCTGCAGCTCATGGGGCTGGTATCTTCCAAAGGGATAAATAACCCATACGGAACCAGGAAAAAAGGGCTTGTCGGGAAAAGGTTTTTTCTCCTGCAGGTGCTCCGAGAGAAACCGGTTGATATGCAGAAAGCCTTCGTTGTTCTGCGCAAGCAGCACGTAGCAGAGATGACTGTCGTTCCGGATCTCAGTTCCGGCAATGGGTTTCACGTCTTGCTTGCCGCAGAACCCAACAAAGTCCCACGTGTCCTGCGTATTGTTGATATTGGTAAGTGCCAGGGAAGGAATGCCCAGCTTGCTTGCCAGTTTTACCAGGGCTTCGGTTTCCAGGGTGCCGTACCGGAAGCTGAACCAGGATTTGCAATTCAGGTACATAGGGGTTGTTTTTTTACAGGCTCGATGCCTGCCGCTCTTTTTAATTTGGTTTCTCCAAACTGTTTTTTGATGCTGTCGATCGACTGGTACAGCTTGATCATCTCCTGCGTATCATCAAATAAATTGATCTGGTAGTTGCCGGGGATCAGGTGGCTCACGCGCACGCCGATGAGCCGCACAAGCAGACGCCGGTCGTAGAGTTTGTCGAACAGCTGCCGGGCTTCCTGGATCAGCAGGTGGTCAGATGCGTTGTAGGGAATGATGGCTTGTTTGGTAAGGGTGTGAAAATCACTGTAACGGATCTTTACGGTGAGGCAGCCCGCCAGCTTGCTGGTAGAGCGGAGTTCAAAGGCAATCCTTTCTGTCATGCGCAGCAGCTCGCGGTGCAGGAAGGAAATGTCGATCGTATCGCTGTGAAAGGTGTTCTCGGTACCAATGCTTTTTTGTTCATGATAGGGCACAACCGGTGTTTCATCAATGCCATTGGCCCTCTTCCACAGCTCGGTGCCGTTTTTGCCCAGCAGGTTCTGCAGCATTTCAACAGGTATTTCGCTGAGCACCGCGATGGTATCAACGCCCATGCTGTGAAGCAGGTCGCTGGTTTTCTTCCCGATCATAGGCAGCTTTTCTATACGCAAAGGGGCCAGAAATGGTTTCTCGCCCCCCCACTCAATTTCAAGCTGTCCGTTTGGCTTGGCCTCATCGGTCGCCACCTTGCTGACCAGTTTATTGCTGGCCAGTCCGTACGAAATAGCCAGTCCGGTTTCCTTCATGATCTTTTCGCGCAGGCTGCGGATATAGCGGGCACAGCCATAGAACTTGTCCATGCCCGTCATGTCGATATAAAACTCATCGATGCTTGATTTTTCGTATAGGGGTACCTGTGAAGCAATGATGTCGGTTACCTGGCGGGAATGCTGGGAGTAAGATTCCATATCGCCTTTGAGGATAAACAGTTGGGGACAAAGCCGTTTGGCAAGTTTGACGGGCATGGCACTTTTTACGCCAAACTTGCGGGCCTCATAGCTGCAGGCGGCTATCACGCCGCGATCGCCTCCTCCTACGGCTATAGGTCTTCCTTTCAGGGCACTGTTCTTTTTACATTCAACCGACACAAAGAATGCGTCCAGGTCGAAATGGGCGACGGACCGGTGTTGGCTATACATGGGTTGCTGGTTAGTAGATACAAGTATACTAAACATTTTAGTATATCATAATAAAAAATTTAGCAAGTGTTGATTGGATGTGGATATCTCCTTCTTTTTTTCTTGAAGTTGTTTAGGGTTTTTCTTAAAGCACTGAAATTCAACATTAGGCAAAACTTGTGCTTTTTTATAAGGCCCTTATCTTGAATCCCTTAATAAATAATCCTAAACAGCTTCCTTGATAAAAAAAGAACCAAAAAAATCAAGGCTGTTTGAAAGGGACTAAAACTTACTGCACTACGCTACAACGAACAAGCTATTATTCAGCAGTTGTGGGTGTTTGTGCCGTTGCATGGATTGGGCTGTAGAATAGTACCAGGCGTGTTCGTTGCTGAACGCTTCGTTCCGTAAATTTCTTCACGCCGCTTTCAAAAAGCCGGGGGAAGAGAAGGGAAGAAAGGAGAGAAGGAGACGAAGAAGGAAGCATTGATGAAGAAGGGAAAGGGGAGGAAGAGAGAAGATGTCTGCACCTTGATGCTAGGGATTTCAGGATGGAGAGGATTGGGAGTGAGGGGATTTTGATTGTGGGGAAAACGGCTGTTGTGCTATGTTCGACTGTGTACTTTTGGGCGATGGCAGTATTATGCGGTTGAGATTAATATTGTTGTGGCTGCTGGCTGGTGTGCCTGACTCGGGCCATGATGGTCTCCTGATCTTTTACCCGGTAACTGATGCGGTGCCGATGCAATTCAAAACACCGGTAACTGCCATCGTTCTCTTTTTTGTATTTATCTAAGGGATGTATGTCGGGGTTTGGGGTAACCCACGAATCTTTTGAAGAATCTCCTGCTTTACCTGGTCAGCATTCCGGGGAGATTTTTGCGGATGTAGCCGGTGGACCTGCTAAAATATACAACAGCTCCCTTATCCCGGCTGATCTTTCGCATCATCACCATTCTTTTGACATTCTTTCCACTTCTTCTTGCGTATAAAGTTCTCCAGCCTCTACCCTGGCCACGGCTTCATCTATCTCTTTGTTGTACTGCTCAATGCTGATTTTATTGGCTGGCCCAACGAAAGATTTTATAACATTCAGGATAGACTCTTTTTGAACCGGCGTCAGTAAAGGCCTGTATTCATTCAACTCGCTGTCTAAAAGTGCTGCCATACAGGAGTGGTTTTTACAGATTTACCTTTTAAAACCCGAAGCTTGAAAATGACTTCTTGCTTTTTAGCTGCTGTTGTTATTCGCTGTGTGTCAATCATCCTTCTTGTTATGCCACTGCACCACCATGTATGCGCATTGGACGGTGCCGGTGTTTTTTATGCCGTGGAGTACTTCGGATGCCTGGAAGACGATGTCGCCGGGGTGGGCGTTGTGGAAGGAGTCTCCGCATTGGACTTGTACGTCGCCCTTTAGCAGGATGAAAAACTCTTCGGCGCGGTGGCGGTGGGGATCGTGGGAGGAAAGGCCCGGGTTGAGGGAAGTGGCGTGTACGTCAAAACGTTCGAATTGGGAAGATGGCTGGTCGAAGACCGGGCGGGATTCGCCCTTGTCGGTTTTTTTGACTTCAAAATCTTTCCAGTCTTTTACAAAGCTGCCGCCCTGCCGGCCCCTTTCTATGTTGACGGGATTTTTTGATTTGAGGGTAAGCACATAATAAACAACCGGTGTGCCCGCCTCATTGCGAAAACTTTGCCGGTCGCCTGCTATGATCATGGCCAGTCCGCCCGGACCGATCTGCTTGCTTGCCTCGTTGATCTGTACCGTGAGCTCTCCTTCCTTTACAATTACCATCTCATCCACATCATCGTATGCCTTGAGCGGATGGTTTGATTTGCCCGGTTGCAGCGTAGACGTGTGCACCCGGAAGCTGCTCAGGTCCCTGGTGCTGCCTTCTATCATCTTTGTTTGTCCGCCCTTCCAGGAAAGGACGCCCGACTGTAAATCTGTCTGCGCAGCAAGAATGGCAGGGAGGAAGGGAAGAAGAAAAAGCAAGACTGTTTTCATAAAATTATCTTTTAAAGAATAGGCCGTAAATGCACAACCGTAAAAAGCCCCTGGGAATGGCCGGCTCTCCCTCCCTTGTTTCAACAGGCTCCTCAAAAACTATTTGCTCTTTGCCATTTCAAGTGCCTTGGTGGTTGTATAGTATTTCGTTAGCATATTGGGCACTTCCCATGCCGGCATGTTGCGGTTTTTCAGGTACAGCAGAAAGTTTTTGGTGACTTCTCCAAAATGCGCTTCATGCCCGTCGCGGTATTTGTCGGGAACAACCACCTGCCAGCCCTTGGCGGTTTTTACCAGCTCCACGCCCGGATACCGCGCCTGGACGGGTTGCAGCTGCTGCCGGAGTGTTTGCTCGTACGCAGCATTCGGTACGCGGGGTTCTATGTACAGTTCAGGCTTGTATTTCTGTTCGGCTTCCTGCCTGATCACCAGGTCGGCCTTGGTGCCGTGCAGGAGGGAGTAGTGCGTATCGCCGGAGCCCTCCGGCGCTTTGTAATCCCATACGGCCGTCACTTTTGCGTGCACGCCCTTGAGGGTGTAGTTGATCTCCCCGTTGGCATATACCTTGAGCGTGTTGTTGGAAACATCTTTTGACAAATAATCCGGGAAAGACGCCAGTTTGGTAATGGCTTTGAATTCATCCAGACTCATATCCGTGGGCCAGCGTTTGGCATTGGTTACGGCAACATCGGCATAGCGCAGGGTCTGGCCCGGGAAAGCTTCCCATTGCACCAGGTCTACCAGGTGAGTGGTTACATCTACAATGCCTTCGCCCTGTTGCGAAACATCCATGAACCAGGCCGGCCGCGTCAGGATCTCGCCTGATACAGCCTTATAAAAATAGTGCACGCTTTTCATTTCGATGGCTGGCTGACCGGCCGTGCCCTTTTCCAGGGTGCCAAATACTGCCGGCATCATAGAAAGCGCTTTTTGCAATACAGTGGTGATTTCAAAACGCTCGGTCATGATATCGTATAGCAGCAGGTGTTTATCGCTGGCAGTTTTAAACGCCTGTTTCAGGGCCTCGAACTCATTGCTGTTGATGACCATGGGTTTGTCTGCCAGCACATGAAAGCCGCCTTGCAGCGATTTGTTGATGTACTCGGTCTTTTTCCGGTTGTTGCCTGCCAGCACAACCACATTGCCTGCCTTGTCTTTCAGCATCCGCTCAAAAAAATCATCGCCCGTATATACTTCTTCCTTCCAGGCAGTCGGGTTGTCTGTTCGGGTGTTGTAGGCTTTTATCCTGTCCAGGTGCAGCTGTACATCCGTCCCTGCGGGTGCATACACATGCACCACAGGATCCACCTGGGGGTACATAGATTTCTGTACCAGTGCGGCATGGAAATGCCCCGGGTCAACAGTCACGATCTTTACCATGGGAGCGGGCTGGATTGGTGGTTTAGGCGGTTGGGAGAAAGCGGTCTGAAACACAGCGATAGCAGCACAGGAAACCAGGAACCGTCTAAAAAAAACTTTTTGCATATGGTAAAATCTATTTGATAAGTAAGATGGAGGGTGCAAAATACAGATTCTGTCTGAACCATGATTTACAGGATTTAAAGGATTCCGGGGATTGGAATGCTGATAGGCAGGGATGTTTCATCCGGCTTAATGACTGAATGATCAGCTGATGACGGAGGTATAAAATTATTAACTATCATGCTTATCCACCAGTCCCAATACCCGGAATCCTTTAAATCCTGTAAATCATGGTTCAGACTACTTCACCGTTCCCTCCACTACTGTCCCCGCTGCTTTTGCCTGTTCTGTGGGTTGACTACCGCCGATGCTTATGCGCAGCGTGCCGGGGGCTTTTTTGAGCGTTCCGTTGGGGTCAACCAGGGAGATGTCTTCCTCCGTCAGCATGAAAGTAAGATTTTTGGTTTCTCCTGCTTTGAGGGCTATGCGTTTGAATCCTTTCAGCGCCCTGAGCGGTGCTTTGCCCTGCTGGCCGGGGTGTGATACGTACAGTTGAACTACTTCTTCTCCGTCCCGCTTGCCGGTATTGGTTACCCGTACAGTGGCTGTTACAGCGGTAGCCCGGGTTGTCCCGGCGCCGAGGTAGAGTGCGCTGTAGCGGAAGCTGGTATAGCTTAGTCCGTATCCGAACGGAAACAAGGGCTGGCCTTTGAAATAGCGATAGGTACGTCCTTCCATGGTATAGTCATCAAAAGCCGGCAGGTCTTTTTCGCTGCGGTAAAAAGTAACAGGCAGCCGGCCGGCTGGGTTGTAGTCGCCGAACAGCACATCGGCGAGGGCTGTTCCGGCAAACTGGCCGCCATACCATGCATTTACGATGGCAGGTATATTGTCTGCTTCCCAGGGAATGGCAAGGGCGCTGCCTGTCATCATAACAAACACAACAGGTTTACCGGTTTCCTTGAGTGCTTTGATCAGGTTGGTTTGCACGGCAGGCAAGGCGATGGAGGTCCGGTCGCCGCCGCTGAAACCCGGCAGGTTTACACCCATCTCTTCTCCTTCCAGTACCGGAGAGATGCCGCCGATGTAGATGATGGCATCCGCATCTTTTGCACTGGCAGCAATGGCTGCAGGATCGGGTTTGATCCAGTGCCCCGCACCAAAGCGCACAGAGGCCCCGGCATCCCGGTTGAAGTATTCGATGGTAATGCGAACCCGCATGCCCCGCCGGGTTTGCAGCGTGTATTTGGCAGAGCGGAAACGGTGGATGCCCCAGTCGTTGATCACTGTGGCGCTGTCTACGCGCAGCCGATACCCATCATCGCCACCCAGTTCCAGTGTGATGCTGCCGTCTTTATCAGGCGTATAATCGGCCGTCCAGCGCACAGACATGTTCTCTGCCGGAAATTTGCCGGCCATCAGTACGCCGCCGTTCCAGTCGTAGTCTATCTTTTCTTCGGTGCGCGTGAGCACAGGTGCGCCGCTGAGTTCCCGGTTTTGAAAGTAATCTGCCCGGAAGCCTTTGTGCCCGTCGATGGAGAACTGGTTGCTGATGTCCTCTGCTTCAAAGATGGTATCGTTTACAAAATTGACGGCCTGCTGGTAAACTACTTCTGTGCCGCTGCCGACAGCCTGTTTGATTCCCATCAGGGGGGTAATGATCCGGGACGGCTTGCCATTGTAGTTGCCCAAAACTGTAACCGGATTGTCGGCATTGGGCCCCAGCACAACGATCTTTTTCAGGGTTTTGCGCAGGGGCAGCAAGTTGCCTTCGTTCTTGAGCAGGACAATAGACTGCCGCGCCATTTTGAGGGACTGTGCTTTGTGCGCTTCACTTTCCAGCGAAGCCATGGTAATGCTGTTGTACTTGTTGTTGGCATCAAACTGGCCCAGCCGGAAGCGGATGGTGAACAGGCGTTTGAGCGAGACATCCAGCTGCTGTTCGGTTATCTTTCCGTCTTTTACTGCTTTTACCAGGGCAGGATAAGCGTTGCCGCAATCAACATCGGTGCTGTGCAGCACGGCATCAGCAGAAGCGCTTTCTGCATCGGGGTGTGTTTTGTGAAACCGGAAAAAATCAGTGATGGCCCCACAATCGGAAGTCACATAGCCGGTAAAGTTCCACTGGTTGCGCAGGATGTCTGTCATCAGCAGGTCGCTGCCGCAGCAGGGTTGTCCTTCGATGGCATTGTAAGCGCACATCACGCCTGCTACTTTGGCGCGTACCACCAGCTCATGAAAAGCCGGCAGATACGTATCCCACAGATCGTATTTGCTGGGTGATACATCAAACGTATGGCGGCTGGGTTCAGGACCGCTGTGCACGGCATAGTGCTTGGCACAGGCAGCGGCTTTGAGGTAAAGAGGGTCATTGCCCTGCAGGCCGGTTACAAATGCCCTGCCCATCATGCCGGTGAGATAAGGATCTTCGCCATAGGTTTCCTGTCCGCGCCCCCAGCGCGGATCGCGGAAGATATTGATATTGGGCGTCCAGTAGGTGAGTCCTTCGTACTGGCCGCCAGGCTTGCCTTTGCGCACGTTGTCGTTGTAAATAGCCCTTCCTTCTTCTGCTGTATAATCAGCCATGCGGTACATGGTGGCCGTATCAAACGTAGCTGCCATGCCGATCGCCTGCGGGTATACGGTCACGTTATACCCCGTGCGGGCCACGCCATGCAGGGCCTCGTTCCACCAGTTGTGTGCAGGTACGCCCAGCCGCGGAATGGCGGGCGCTCCATTTACCATCTGTCCTACTTTTTCTTCCAGCGTGAGCCTTGACACCAGGTCGCTCACCCGGGCTTCGATGGAAAGGGATGGATTGCGGAAAGGATACTGGTCATTGCTGGAATTGGTTTGTGCAGCCACAGAAAAAAAGAAACCGGAGGCTGCAAAGAGGGCCAGAAATTTTATCATATGGATTTGTTTGTGCTCATAGGCTGTGTACCTCGGTCCGTAGAACCGGCGTGTCAACTTGCTCATCTATTTTGAGCAGTTTAAATGTACGGCTTTCCCCTTATTTGCTCACCAGGTAAATCAACCAGCATAACAATCCGGTAACGATGATAACCAGGGCTTGCTGGTACTTCTCCCAGTAGCTGGCCAGCTTTTTTTGTTTTACAAACAGGTCGATCTTGCGGAGGGCAGAGGCATCTGTTCCGGCAAGCTGTTGAAGCTGGCTGCAGATGCTTTTCGCCGGTTCATAGCGCAGGGGTTTGATGACGGGAAGGATAGCTGTTATGATCTGCTGATTTACGTGCGGATCGTTTGCCTCCCGGAGCAGCTGCATGGAATCTTTACCCAGCAGGTATCCGCTTATGTATTTATAGAGTGCTTTCAGGTTCAAAAATCCGGGATCAATGGTGCTGATATAGCGGTTCAGCTGCCATGCTTTTTGCAGGAGGGAAGCCGGGTTTACCGCTTCCTGGGCTGCTGGTGCTGTATGGTGCCGGTACCAACGGCGCTGGTTATAGGCCGACCGCCGCTCCGGATCAGACAGGATATGATAAGCTTCCTGGATTTCCCTGAACTGCGATTCGGCTGCTGTGTTGTCGGGGTTCTTGTCCGGGTGGTATTGCATAGCCAGCCTGCGGTAAGCTTTTTTGATGTCGTGCGGGGTAGCAGCTGGCGGTACTTCGAGTATGGTATAATAATTTTTCAAACAGACGGACCTGTGGCAGGTATTAAGCTTTGTAAACGATGAAACAGCATACAGGCATACAAAGTTTGATACTGGTTGATGCCGGAGGCACCACGCGAAAATACAACCTGCAGCCCGTGGATAAAAAAATGGATCTGGAAACAAGCTGATAAAATGGACGCCGCTTTCTTTGCAGATTCAGCTAACTTAGACAATCAACATCACCAATAAAACTGCTATGAGATTTGTCTTTCTTTGCTTACTCTTTCCCCTTGTTGGTTTTACCCAAACCTTTACCAAACTGGAAACCGACCGTTATAAACAGGAGGCCCGGCGTGTTACCATTATCCGCGACAACTGGGGCATTCCGCACGTATATGGAAAAACAGATGCAGATGCAGTGTTTGGCATCATGTACGCACAATGTGAAGATGATTTTGTGCGCATGGAAAGAAACTACCTGCAGGTGATGGGCAGGCTCGCTGAAGTAGATGGGGAAAGAGGTGTTTACAACGACCTCCAGCTCCAGTTGATAGAAGATACAGCAGCTGCGATCCGGGATTATAAGGAAAGTCCGGCCCCATTTAAGAAGCTGCTGGATGCTTTTGCCGATGGCGTGAACTATTATCTTGCCCTGCATCCCCATGTAAAGCCGGCTGTGCTCAAGCGCTTCGAGCCCTGGTATGCCCTTATGTTTACCGATGGCAGTATAGGAGCCACACAAACCGGCGGACTCACCACCCGCGATATGCGCGAACTCTATCCGCTGAATGTAAATGCATCCGCTATGCTGAGGGGTGGTGTGGAAGATCCCGCAGCCAGCATAACGGGCTCCAACGGCTTTGCCATCGGGCCTTCCAAAACAGCGTCAAAGAATGCTATTCTCTATATAAACCCCCATGTTACATTCTACTTCCGCCCGGAAGTGCAGATGGTGAGTGAGGAAGGACTGCAGGCGTACGGTGCAGTAACCTGGGGACAGTTCTTTGTATACCAGGGCTTCAATGAACATTGCGGCTGGATGCACACTTCCAGCATTGCCGATGTGTCTGACCTGTACGAAGAAAAAATCGTAAAAAGAGGTGACTCTGTGTTCTATCAATATGACAATGCATGGAAGCCGGTGCGTACAAAGAAACTGGTCATCCGGTACAAAAAGGGAGATGGGCTGGTGGAGCTTCCGGTTACAGCTTATTATACCCATCATGGTCCGGTGGTGGGCAGCCGGAACGGCAAATGGCTGAGCCTGAAAGAAAACAACCGTTCCCTCAATGCTTTGCGGCAGTCCTGGCTGCGTACCAAGGCCCATGGCTTTGCCGAGTTTGAAAAAACCATGCAGCTGCTTTCCAACAATTCCAATAACACTGTTTTTGCGGATGACAAAGGAAACATCGCTTACTGGCATGGCAATTTTATGCCCCGGCGTGATCCCAGCCTCAACTGGCAGCAGCCTGTAGACGGCAGCACATCGGCCACCGAATGGAAGGGATTGCACCCGCTCAATGAAACCGTTCATATTTACAATCCTGCCAGCGGCTGGATCCAAAACTGCAACTCTACTCCGTTTACCGCGTCGGGTGCCAGCAGTCCGCGCAAAGGGGATTATCCTGCTTACATGGCCCCGGATGCAGAAAACTTCCGGGCCGTCAACGCCGCACGGGTGTTAAGTGCTGGCAGCGGCTTTACCCTCGACAAAACCATCGCAGCAGGATATGACCATACGCTGGCTGCCTTTGATGTGCTGCTGCCCCCGCTTTTCAAGGCTTACGAGCAGCATGGAAATGATTCTTTAAAACAGGAATTAAAAGAACCTGTTGACCTGCTGCAAGGCTGGGATAAAAAAAGCGGCGTCGCTTCCGTACCTACTGCGCTCGCGATCGAATGGGCATACCGGGTGTATCCGCAGCTGCCAAGAAGAGGTTTTGATGAACTGCAAGCTTCCATGGAAAAAGTGCCCGGAGACAATCTTCTGCTTGCATTGAAAGAAGTACTGGCTGATCTGAAAAACAAATACGGTTCCTGGAAAACACCGTGGGGACAGATCAACCGGTACCAGCGGCTTACGGGAGGACTGGATGAAAAGTTTGATGACAATCAGCCTAGTCTGCCCTCCGGACTGGCTTCTTCAACCTGGGGCTCTTTGCCTGCATTTGAAGGTGTGCGCTTTCCCGGTACCAAGCTCCGCTATGGCACCCGGGGCAACAGCTTTATTGCCGCCATTGAATTTGGAAAAAAGGTAACTGCCAAATCAATCCTTACCGGCGGCGAAAGGAGCGATCCCCGTTCCAAGCATTTTACTGACCAGGCGGCCATGTACCTGGAGGGCAGTTTCAAAGATGTTTTGTTTTATAAAGAAGATGTACTGAAGCATGTGGAGATGACTTATCATCCGGGGGAAGATGTGATTGCTAATTAACTTGATGCTGTACTTGAATTTGAAGATGAAAGAAGAAGACGATTGTATAAAAACTCAGCTATCAAAACAGTTCTCCCCATATAAATTACCATATATCATTCAAATAATCCGCTCTATCCTAAAATCAGCGCAATCAAGGTTCAACCAGCAACATTTTTTTGGAATGCACTCCTAATAGAGGTAAATTGTTGTTAAACAAAATCTAATGTTATGAAGAAAATCTACGCCATGCTGGTGCTCTGCACCCTTGTTTCCACCAAGATGTATTCGCAGGGTTGTGTAGGGATGCGCAGTCCGGGAGGCAGCGGTATGTTTATGCAACGCCCCGGCTATCCGTCCGCCCCTGGTTACAGAATGGGACCAAAAGGGTACAGTGCAAAGGGGGCCGCCAAAAAGGCCAGTACATCCGGTTGGACCTTCTCTGCCGCGAACCGTTATTTCCAATCGTTCAGGCATTTCTCCGGTACGGATGAGCAAAAACAACGTTACACCCAGGGAACCGAAGTGATCAACAAAAGCTATACGCTTGACCTGAGCGTAACACGCATTTTTAACCAACGCTGGTCTGTGAGCGTGGGCGTACCTCTCAGCATCAACGACCGGTCTTCTCTTTATGAACACAGTGATGGACAAAGACATTCTACGGGTGATGCCGGATTGGGTGATATCCGCGTAACGGCATACAGATGGCTCATGAATCCCAAAACATCCAAGCGCTTCAACCTGCAGGGCGGATTGGGTGTGAAGCTGCCTACCGGAAATTACCGGGCCAATGATTACTTTATTACATCTGCCAGCGGCGGCAGGGTATTGGGACCCGTTGACCAATCGATCCAATTGGGTGATGGCGGCCTGGGCATGAACACCGAACTGAACGGCTTTTACAACCTGGGCAAGAAGGTAAGTTTGTATACCAACCTGTATTACCTGGTAAATCCGCGCGAAACAAACGGCGTATCTACTGCCCGCGGCAGAACCCCTTCTGCAGCAACGATCGCTTATGGCAGTGATGTGATGAGCGTACCCGATCAGTACATGGCCCGCCTCGGTGCAAACATTACCATCAGCAAATTCACGCTGGGAGCCGGTGCCCGCATCGATGGCGTACCGGTAAGAGACCTGGCAGGTGGCAGCAATGGCTTCCGCCGGCCCGGCTATGTGATCACCGCTGACCCTAGCTTGTCATACAAAGCAAAAAAGTTCACTGCATTTGTCAACGTGCCGGTCGCCCTCGAGCGCAACCGCCTGCAAAGCGTACCGGATAAAATCCGCACCGATCTTACCAAAACCTATTACATCGGCGACGCCGCTTTCGCGGATTATGTCGTGAATTTTGGTGTGTCTTTCAGCTTTATGAAGAAGGTGAAAAAGCCTGCTGGAAATTACAGGCAGTTCAACAACAGAGGATATTATCGTGGGGGTGGCTATCCTTCACCGCAGCGGGTGAGGGTGATCAGTTTGTAAGAAGTTTCTATATTGCCAGCCAAAAAAGGAAAGGGTTGCATGATCTACAGCAACCCTTTCCTTTTTTAGTTTCTTCTGGTAAAAATTATCTCCCCGCCACCAGCACGCCGCCTTTCGACATGTCTTCCACGATGCTCTTGCTGTATTCTTTTGCCAGCCGCTCGGTGGAAGAGGGATCGAAAGATTCGGTTTGCGCAGAGTAAAGCAATTTGTCGGCATTGAGGCTGTACAGATTGCTTTCGAAAAAATAATTGGTGTTGGTTTCATAATAGCCCGGTGTGTATACCCGGTCGTAAACGGTGGTGTAATAGCCCCAGAAACGGTTGTAGTAAAACCCGTACGGGCGCGCCATAACATTGCCGGGTACATAGTCGCGCTCTTTTTGTTTGTCGAGCAGTACGATGGTGATTACGCCATCTACACCGCTTTTTTTGATCCGTTTGAGCGCCTGCCGTTCATTTCTGGAAATGCTGTTGGGACCGTACTGCTGATAAGCTGAAAAAGCCTGGATGTTCTTTTCTGCCAGCTTGTCTACCAATCCTTTTTCCATCACCTGTTGAAGGTTCCGGTCTTTCTCCGGCAACAGGGCCACCACCATTATTTTCTTTAACGAAGTTGAATTGGAAGCAGCTCCTTCTGCCTTCCAGCTCGATGTTACTTTTGTACTGCTGCCGCATGAAATCATTAAGCCGATGCTACACAGTATGCTGAGAAATTTAATGTACTTCATACCATTGGTTTTTTAAGATGTTCAGATGCAACATCCAAAAAACCATTCCCATGTCGACAGAACCTTACAAGTAAAAGGCATGGATTTTATACCGGGTAGGTCTTTCTACGCCAATGCTTAGGAAAGGGGAACAGAGATGGTCTTTTTCTTCAGACCGGCAGCGTGCACGCCGGGTAGTGATATAGGGGAGCTGCCTGCTACCTGTTTCAACGGGATTTGCGGCAGGCAAATGCAAGAGAGCAGGTTTTTTCGCTGTTAGCTCAAGTTCACAGGGCCCTGGAAGTTTGACCTTTTCCCATCCTTTCTGATGGCACTTCCGTCTGTCTGGCCCTCTTTTCCGCAATCTGTTTGTGTCATTTGAATTTGATCTGCCCGGCGGATCAGCGCTTTTACACGCTCCTGCAGTTCAAGCATGCTGAAAGGTTTGGCTATATAATTATCTGCACCCGCTCCCAAGGCCTGTACGATGTCTATGTCCGGCCCGGAAGCCAGCATGATGATCGGGCGGTTCAGTTTTTTGCTGACCAGGGTTTTGCAGACTTCTACTCCGTCTATGTCAGGCAGGGACCTGTCTAATATGATCAGGTCATAAAAATCATTCACTGCTTTTGCGATGGCTTCCTTACCCTCACTACATACAGCCAGGCTATAGTCAGGCAAAGAAAAATGGAGATGAAGCAGCATCACGATCTCGGGGTCGTCTTCAACCAGCAGAATTTTTTTCATGGTGTTGCGTTGTAAGTCCTGATAGCATGCAACGGGTTCTTGGATAGGAAGTGGGTTCTGGGACAGCAGCAACCGGAAGAAAATGGATAATCCCGAATGTAAGGATAAAAATCCAGGTTGTTTACATATACAATTATAAAAAATCTGTTTTTGATGTCCTTTTTGCAGCGCCGGCTTTTGGGGGTGCGCTCCTGGTTTGTATTCTACGAAGGCCAAAAAACATTCCGGGTTTTGCTAAAAAATTTAGACAAAAATTCATCTTTTATTCCTTTACTTTGTTATTATTGGAACCGGTTTTATCAACCCCAACCAAACAATTTTACAGAACGATATGGCAGAAAAAAATCAGTTTGATTACACCGAAGAAAGTATAAAAAGCCTCGACTGGCGGGAGCATATCCGCCTGCGCCCCGGTATGTACATCGGCAAGCTGGGGGATGGCAGCAGCCCGGACGATGGTATCTATGTGCTTATCAAAGAAGTGATAGACAACTGCATCGACGAACATACCATGGGCTATGGCCGTCATGTAGATATTACCATTGATGGAAAAACAGTGACCGTGCGCGACTACGGACGGGGTATTCCGCTGGGCAAGGTGGTGGAAGTGGTTAGCAAGATCAACACCGGCGCCAAATACGACAGCAAGGCGTTTCAGAAAAGCGTGGGACTGAACGGCGTGGGTACCAAGGCCGTTAATGCCCTCAGCAATTATTTTAAAGTAACCGCTTACCGCGACGGGCGGGAAAAAACGGCTGAATTTGAGCGGGGGCTGCTGACCAAAGAATACCGGGAAGCAAAAACAGACCAGGAGAACGGAACCGAGGTCACATTCATCCCGGATGAAACCGTATTCCGCAATTTTCATTATATCAACGAACACCTGGAAGGCCAGATCTGGAATTATTGCTACCTGAACGCCGGACTCGTTATCAACTTCAACGGCAAACGGTATGTCAGCAAGAACGGACTGCTCGATCTGCTGGTGCGCGAAACCGATGAAGAGCAGATCCGCTATCCCATCATCCACCTGAAGGGGGAAGACATTGAGGTGGCAATCACCCACGAAAACCAGTATGGGGAAGAATATTACAGCTTTGTAAACGGACAGTATACCACGCAGGGGGGAACCCACCTGGTCGCATTCCGCGAAGCTTTTGTAAAAACCATCCGGGAGTTCTACAACAAGAAAGACTATGATGTAGCAGACATCCGTGCCAGCATCTGTGCTGCCATTTCCGTGCGTGTGCAGGAACCGGTTTTTGAAAGCCAGACAAAAACCAAGCTGGGCTCGCAGGTCGTTTACGAGAACGGTCCTTCCATGCGCAACTTTATCGGTGATTTCCTGGCAAAGGATCTAAACGATTACCTCCACAAAAATCCGGCAACTGCAGAAGCCTTAAAAAAGCGCATTGAACAAAGTGAGCGTGAACGCAAAGAGCTGGCAGGCATCAAGAAGCTGGCCAACGAACGCGCAAAAAAGGCCAACCTGCACAACAAGAAACTGCGCGATTGCCGCTATCATTACAATGATGAGGCAGCCGGAAAGGATAAAAACAATATTCTTGAAAAGCAAAAAGAAAGCACCCTCTTTATCACCGAAGGTGATTCGGCCAGCGGCTCTATCACCAAGGCCAGAAACGTGGAAACACAGGCTGTGTTCAGCCTGCGCGGTAAACCACTGAACTGCTTTGGCCTGACAAAGAAGATCGTATACGAAAACGAAGAGTTCAATCTTTTGCAGCACGCGCTGAACATCGAAGAGGGATATGAAGGGTTGCGCTACAACAACATCATCATCGCTACCGATGCGGATGTAGACGGCATGCATATCCGGTTGCTGATGATGACCTTCTATCTGCAGTTCTTTCCCGACCTGGTCAAGAACAAGCATGTATATATCCTGGAAACACCCTTATTCCGGGTGCGCAACAAACAGGAAACCATTTATTGTTACGACGAAGCCGAAAAACAGGCAGCCATCAAAAAGCTGGGCAACAAACCGGAGATCACCCGCTTCAAAGGCTTGGGTGAAATCAGTCCCGACGAGTTTGGAAGGTTCATCGGTCCCGACATGCGCTTACAACCCGTCATGATGATGCCCGACACCCATATCCAGCAGCTGCTCGAATACTATATGGGCAAAAACACCCAGCAACGCCAGGACTTTATCATCGAAAACCTCCGGGTAGAGGTAGATCTGGTGAACGACGTGGCGTGATTGTCAGTCTAGAACCATGATTTACAGGATGGGAGGGATTCGATCCCCGAATCCCTCCCATCCTGTAAATCATGGTTCAGACAATTCCTTCGGTTGCTCAGGTTGTTGTTCTGTTTCCTGCTTGTCTTCTGCTGGCTTGTGCTGGCTCTTGTAATAGAACTCAACCAGCTCCACGCATTCCGACCAGCTTAATTTGCCATCTGATAAGTCTTTGAGGAGCAGGGCGCTGATGCTGTGGAAAAAAGCGTCTTTGGCCCTGTCGGAGCTTAGGCGCAGTTCACTGACGGCACAGGCAATGATCTCTTCCGTTGTCTCTTTGCTGGCGCATTTTTCGACGAGTTTCAACTCAAGAAGGATCTTGGGCAGGAGTTGTCTTACCTTATCTTCAAATACCACACCCCTGGGACCGGCTATTTTCCCGACCATATCCGACTGGTCCAGGTCGATCAGGGTTTTTAATGATTCAACAGCTTTTACGGCAACGGGAAGGGCAACTTCGCGGACTTCTTTGGAAGCGTTCTTGAAAACTTTGTCAATTGCTTCCCACAGGTGGTGTAACAAGGTTTTAAGGCTCATACATTGGAGTTAAATGGTGAATAGATGAATAAATGAGAAAAAATTTATTCGGGTATGATTAGGCAGGTAAGCAGGATCAGTAAGAACTAAGTTACAAAATATCACCTGCTTAAGATCCGAACTATTTTCCCAAGGGTGCCCGGAACTTAGCAAACGGGGTAAAATCCGGCCTGAAGCGTAAACAGGAGGGGAGAAAGGGCAGGCAGAAGAGAAGGGAGTCCAGCAGAAAGTTCTGGTACAGGGGCAAGTTAATACACTTCCCAGGCAAATCCCCGCTTGAGATATTGCTAAAGAAACATTTTGCAGCAGGGACTCGCCTGAAGGGAAAGTTCAGATGACTTACCGGAATTCCACCACGCTGTAAGCTGCCTGGTTGGGCTGCCTGGTTTGGCCGTTGACCTGTGATTTAACGCGGTCGTCGTCATGGATAATTACAACGCGGTTTTTGCTGACAACGGCAATGTCTTCTCCCTTGTGGGAAAAATGAAGTGGATTGCCACTGGCATCTTTTACCAGGGTGAGTGTGCCTTTCTCCAGGTCGCTGGGAGTGGCTGTCCACAAGTAAGCATCCAGGTTCTCCCCGTTTTCGTGGGAGGTCAGGATCAGGAAGCGGTTGTTGAACTGATCGTATTCAATGCTGGACAGGCCCACGGGCTGTTTGAGCGCGGGCGAAGCTGCGGTTACATTGAAATCTATCAGCACCTTGTAATCATCTCCCAGCTCAATAAATCCATTGGCTACATGCCAGCCCACAGAGACGATCTTTACCTTGTAGCTGAACTCATCAAATTTTTTCCCTTCTTCCCGGATACCAAAATAAAGCCGGTCGTTGGTGGCGGCCAATCCTTCTATTTTAAAATAAGGCATTCCTTGCGGAAAGAGGGGAGAAGTAAGTACTTTGGATATTTTGTCGCGCAGGAATACGGATGTGCTGTCGGTATGATTGGCGCTGAGCACACGCGGGTCGTTTTCATTGCCTGCCTGCCAGTAAAGAATGGTATTGTAACCGTTCCAATCGGTCGCGCCGGGTTTTACACGGTCAAACGCGGTCGATAAAAAAACAATGCGTCCGTCGGGCGTGAGGGCAAAGTCTTCAAACTTTTTTGCCTGTTTAAACACCGGCGAATTCAGGTAAACAGCCGATCTGCTGGTATCAGCAAACCCCTTTTTGGCTGTCCAGTAAAATACCGAAGATCGCTGGTCAGGCATGTCTTTGTCGTTGGCGAGAAAAAACTTATTGCCATCATAAAGAATGGCAGACGCTTCACACCATACGGGCTGCCCGCTGGCGGTAAGGCCTTCTTCAAAACAATCAAAGAAACCAGTCTTTGTAACAGCAGCCACTGCGCCGTTGCCGGATGGACCGGTAGCAACAGTTTTCGTGGTTTTACAACCGGCAAACAAAACAAGGCTCAGCAATAAAGGCAATATACTTTTCATATCAGCGATGATAGGGGGCTTGGCGAAGAAAATTATTCAGCTGCGTTTCTATATTTTTCAGAAATGTTGTACACGACATACCCGGTTACCCAGGCTATATGGCTGCCCTTGCTTAAGAAATAATACCGCTTTTTCAGGGTAGGTGTTTGCAGCTCATTCATGATGCCGCCCATCAGCAAAGCACCTCTGCGCAGGTTTTCAGACGTAAAGGTGTTCTGGGTTGCTTCCAGGTTTTTCTGGGCGCGGGAGGCCAGTTCCGGGTCGGTGATCTTGCTGATTTTATCGGTTGTATAGTTGATCAGGTTGGTATAATCGCCGGAAGAAAGTTTCTGGAAATTCGTGACATCGCTGTAGGTAAATTCTACATAATCGGTAAGGGCTTTTTCAGGAAACATGATGTTCACCATGGCCCATACAATTCCTCCGAGGAAAAATACCTCGCGTTTGTTCTGGATGCCGGGACGTTGGTTGAATAATTTAAGTTCAGACAGGATACTTTCCTGCAGTGCATCCTGGTTGGCTGTCAGCGTCAGGAAACGGGAGCCGTAAGGCAGGGAGAAAGCTTCAAAAGCTCCGCTTGTATTGTAATATCCGCCTTTTGTATTGCCACCGCCAATGTCGATGCTCACGCTTCTTTCCTTGTACTTGGGCAGCACGATACCCATGTTGGTGTATTTGGCCTCCAGGTCGCCGGTCAGGAATTCGATGGGGCGGCGAAAGCCAGGCATAACGCCCTGCGCAGCCTGCTCAATGATGTGGGCCACACTGTCCTGGCTCATGCGGCGGTTCACAAGTGCCTGTAATACCCCGCTGCTGAAAGCAACAAAAATATGGTCCTCTTTGATGCCCAGGCTGTTGATGATCGTAAAGAATTGCCGGATGGCATTCTTTCCGGATTCAAATGCACTGGAGTTCAGATCGGCAAAATTGGAGTTGATAGAACTGTCCCTGCTCGTATTATAAATGTAACGGCCTTCGCGTCCCAGGGTAACTTGTACAATGCTCAGCTTCACGCCGGTTGAGCCAATGTCTATCCCTGCATAAGCCTCGGCTCTTTTGCGGATGCTTTCACCCAGTTGGATCATGGAGATGCGGCTTCCTTCCAGGTTCAGCTGCTGGTAGATCCTGGAAGCAGAGTCAAAATAGCGGAGCGCTTTTATGCTATCCTCCATATCACGGTACAGCAGGCCCATATTTTCATAAGCCACTGCTTCCCAATAGCGGTCTCTTAGCTGGTGGATAGATGCCAGCCCGGCAGTCAATGCGCGTTCGGCTTCTTTATACTGGTTGGTTTCCCGGTATGTATTGCCTATCTTAATATACCTGATAGCCTGGTTTGGCTGTGCATAGGATGTAAGAAAAACAGTCAGCAAGCTGAACAGTACAAAGAGCCTTTTCATTGTATGCATTTTATTGATAACGCTTATTTTCTTGAAACTATATATCAGAAGCAGCGGCAGTCGGCCTCGCATTTTGAGATCACAATGGTTCTGACAACCTGGCCTGCCCTGTTATAACAGTATTGCACCCTTCTGCCGGTAAAGTTTTTGTTGTCATCCTGTTCGCAAACAGGTTCGCTGCGCCGGAAGCATTGGTAGTCGGTCCGCGCGTTGTCAGCGCGTCCGTCAAATGCCGGGTCTGCAGAAGAAGCAACCGGGGCGGCCGGTTCCGGTTTTTTCCGGACCGGACTGGTTGGTATCTGCGCTGCCTGGTCCGGGTTGTTGTCTGGTTTGCGGGTTGCGATGGAAGGAGCGGGGGGCGGTGCAACAAAGCCACAACCTTTGCTGTCCTTTTCCAGCAGTCTTCCCAGCATAAAACCTCCTGTACCGTCATGAAGTTTTTCCCATCTTGCTGATCCTAAACAGGAATCGCCGGCTGTTTTTCCCCGGGCTGCAAACAAGGGCTTTAAAGGCCTGTTGGCCGAATCCATAAACACGGGATTGTAGAACACCGCTACTTTTTCGTACCGCTTGCAGATCAGCGCGTCGATGTCTTTCCTTAAATCAGCCACGCTGGTGTACACCGGGTAGGTCCGGTAACCAACTTGGATGCTGGAAGGATGGCCGGGCTGGTTTGAGTAGAAAAATACGCTGTCTGACGTATTGCTGATATACATGGCAGGCAGGTTCCGGATGTTCCAGTCGGGCAGGTTGGGGGTAAGCAGGGAATCGTACTCTTTGAGCTTGGTGGTGGAGTAATAATCAGCTACCTGCTTTTCTACTGCCTGTGTGATGCCTGCTTCATCTTTGCCGGTTCCGGCGGGTATTTTAAGATCTGCAAAGCAGTTATATGTATAATAGATGTCGGCGCCTGAGCGCAGGATGCCGGCGATGGGCAGGGTTTTACAGGTCGTCTTGGAAAAGCTGCACAATTCCTTCAGGTCGGCGGGAAAATCGTTGCCGTCCAGCTTGTCTGATAGTACCACACAAAGCGGAAACGTGTTGATCTTTCCGTTCAGTTCCAGGTTGTTATAGATGTCTGTGTCGGCTTCCTGCTCTTGATTGGAGCAGCCGGCGAGAACAAGCAAGGAAAAAAGAAGAAGATAAAAGGAAAAGTTACCTAAATTGCTGTTTAATAGGGATTTACGGAGAAAAGGCCTACTCAGGACGCGAAATGGCATATAGGTCGATTAGATAAGATAATCTTTTTGTGGCGGATAATGGCAGCAAGTGAGGTTTTTTTAGAGAGTATCGAATCCAAAGTAAAGTGCAATGTTATAATTTTTTTATAACTTTTTAAAGAGCGGAAGCGGTATTTATTATTTTGCAGCACCTGACCTTCCATCTTTTCTCCTGAAAAATGGGGCAACCTCTGCAAAAAGAAGGAAAATTCACATTGATTTAGCCGGCAGCTTGTCTGGTCCGTTCACCGGCTTTTCGTGGATAGAAGTTTGAAAATCCACACTGCCTATGATTTTTTCGGCGTCGTCTTTTGCCTTTACCAGTTCGGCTACGGTAATCCTTCCGATCCTGTACATCAGGTAGGCATGGTTCAGGTGGCGGAAAGCATTTCTGGCGTTGTTGCCCTTTGCCTGTACATTAAAGGCTGTTAAAGCTGTTAAACACAGCGCAGCTATAAATGCTGCAATACGAATACTGATGGCATCATCAGACTTGATAAAATCAGCGCCGGCAAAAGCAGTTACGAACAGGGCTGCTGCAATTCCGACAGTTCCAAAAATGATCAATACAACACGCAAGTTATCAGCAGTTTGTTTGTACAAGTCGATCGCTTTTGTAATCGCCTCTACAACTTCTTTTTCTTCATCCGGCATAAGAACGGGTTAGTTTGCTCAAAAATAATTTTTACAGTCCATACAAGCAAAATTTAAAATTCTTTCCGCAGCCCGGCCTGGTGCTGTACATTTGAAACCAGGAAAGTTTATGCTTCCGGCCAAAGCTGTTTAAAAAATCCCTCTCCAAAGATGTATATAAGATTTATTACTATCAGATGCGCTGCCAAACAGACTTTTACCGCCCTGTGTCTATTTGTTGTGGGCTTTTCTCCTGCCAAGGCACAGCAAGCCGGTCAAGGCGAAAAGCAGGGGGAACAGGAACGGGCTTATCTTGTACAAACGCTTACCCGCATTGCTGATCCGGTGCTGAATGCCCTGAGCAAAAACCAGCTTCGCGTGCAGATGCCGGTCGAGGCCGCTCCCAACGTTAAAGACCGGCCTTCTTTTACCTATTTAGAAGCTTTTGGAAGATTGCTCTCCGGCATGGCCCCCTGGCTGGAACTGGGCCCTGACAACACGCCCGAGGGAAAGCTGCGCAAAAAATACATTGACCTGGCTCTCCAGTGCATCAGAAATGCCGTGGACCCTGCTTCTGCCGACTTCATGAACTTCAAAAGTGGCGCACAGCCGCTCGTAGACGCTGCTTTTTTTGCTGAAGCCCTGCTGCGTGCCCCCAACCAGTTGTGGAAACCGTTGGATGAAGCCACCAAACAAAATGTCTTTAAAGCCCTCCAATCTTCCCGCGTCATCAAACCCGGCAACAACAACTGGGTCTTGTTCAGCTCTACCGTTGAGGCGGCCCTGCTGACCTACGAAGGCAATTACGAAAGGGCCAAGGTCGATACCGCGGTATCAAAGCTCATGAGCTGGTACAAGGGTGATGGAGCCTATGGCGATGGGGCCGAGTTTCACTGGGATTACTACAACAGCTTTGTGATGCACCCCATGTTACTGGAAACCCTCGACGCGCTGGTCAAACACGATCCGCAAAGTCCGTACGCAAAATTATGGGGAGAAGAACTGCGCCGGGCCCAACGCTATGCCGCCGTGCAGGAGCGGCTGATCTCACCGGAAGGAACTTATCCGCCCCTGGGCCGCTCGCTTGCTTACCGCTATGGTGCTTTCCACCTGCTTTCCAAGATCGCCCTGATGGAAGCCTTGCCCAAGGAACTGGAGCCCCGGCAGGTAAGGGCTGCCCTGTATACCATGATCAAACGGCAAACAGAGGCACCCGGTACATTTGATGCAAAGGGCTGGCTGCAGATCGGCTTGTATGGCCACCAGCCAGGCATCGGAGAAAATTATATTTCCACCGGCAGCCTTTATCTGTGCTCGGAAGCTTTTTTGGTGTTGGGACTGCCAGCCAGCAATCCCTTCTGGCTGGGCGCTGACCTTCCCTGGACCACCGTGAAAATCTGGAAAGGCGAGGATATACAGACTGATCACGCCATCTCGCATTAAACCGGCGGATTTTAGATAGCTTTGAGCAGCGTGATCTCCCACATAAAACCAAGCTTATGAGCCGTTTACTACCTGTATTGCTTCTTTGTGCTACTCTCTCTCTTACAGTTCGTGCCCAGCAGCCGGCAGAAAAAGTGTTTACCCATGCAGATACGCTGCGGGGCAGCATTACGCCGGAACGGGCCTGGTGGGATGTACAGCGGTACGACATCTCCGTAAAACCTGATTATCTCAACAAAACAACCGAAGGATGCAACGTGATCACATACAAAGTGCTCAGCAAGCAGCATCCGCCGGCCATGCAGATCGACCTGCAGGACCCCCTTCAAATTGACAGCGTTGTATACGACAATACCAGCCGGCTTTCTTTTACCCGCGAAGGCAACGCCTGGCATGTAGAAACAGCCCAGCAGTCGCAGGCTCCCCTATCCGTTCACCGCATCGCCGTCTATTTTTCCGGCAAACCGCACGAAAGTACTCGTCCACCCTGGAGCGGTGGCTGGACCTTTGCCAAAGACTCGCTGGGCCGTCCCTGGATGACTGTTACCTGTCAGGGACTGGGTGCTTCCATCTGGTATCCCTGCAAAGACCACCAGAGCGATGAGCCTGACCAGGGTGCCTCGCTGGCCATGACGGTTCCGGATACCCTGGTAGCTGTTGGCAATGGCCGGCTTCAGTCTAAAAAGAACAACGGGGATGGTACGACCACCTCAAAATGGGTGGTCAAAAATCCGATCAGCAATTACTGCATCATTCCTTATATCGGCAAATATGTAAGCTTTCAGGAGGTATACAAGGGCGAAAAAGGAAACCTGGATGTTAGCTACTGGGTGCTGGATTACAATCTTGAAAAAGCCAAAACCTACCTGCCCTACGAAACACACAATATGCTGAAGGCTTTTGAATACTGGATGGGCCCTTATCCGTTTTATGAAGATGGTTATAAACTGGTTGATGTGCAGCACACCGGCATGGAGCACCAGTCGGCCGTTGCCTATGGCAATCTCTACAAGCCGGGTTACCGGGGCCGGGATGGTTCAGGAACAGGCCTCGGCATGAAATGGGATTTTATCATTGTACATGAAAGCGGCCATGAATGGTTTGGCAACAACATCACCAGCAAAGACCTGGCAGACATGTACATTCATGAAGGCTTTACCAATTACAGCGAAACCCTGTATGTAGATTATATTTTTGGCAAGACGGCAGGCAACGATTACAACGCCGGAACCCGCCGGGGCATCCGGAACGACCGGCCCATTATTGCCCATTATGATGTGAATGACCAGGGCAGCGGCGATATGTACCCCAAAGCCGGCAACATGATCCATGCCATCCGCCACAGCATCGACAACGATGAGCTCTTCCGGCAGATCATCCGCGGATTAAACAAAACCTTCTATCACCAGACCGTTACCACACCCCAGATCGTTGCGTATATCAGCAAGCAGGCCGGGCATGATTATACCAAGGTGTTTGACCAGTACCTGCGCACCACACAAATTCCGCAACTGGAATACTATTTCAGCGATGATCAGAAAAGGGTGTCTTACCGCTGGACAAACTCCGTTGCCGGGTTCGACCTGCCGCTGGCTTTGAACCGGAATGCGATCAAGCTGAAAATTTTTCCTACCACAGAATGGAAGAGCAGCACGTTGGTAGATGGACAGGCCGCTTTGTTTGATACGGCTGCTATCAGGAAGATGTATTACATCACTGTTCAACGGGTGAAATCGCCTTCCGCCCTTACCCTGTCTTCACCGCAGCAGGAAAAGCTGGAAAGCACTGAAAGGTAGATCCGTGTTTTTAAAATATCTATTAAGTAAATCAACTCGTTGAATATGAATTCTGGCAAAATCATCTGCTGGCTGATCGGTTGTATCTGGGTTACTTCTCTCTGCGCACAGCGGGGCGGGGCCCTGAAATGGGCCAACAACGGCAGCAGTTATTATACAATTGAAAGAGGTGCTATCGCAGCATACGAACTGCCTTCTTTCAATCGATCCGTTCTGGTTGATTCCTCACTCCTTATACCCAAGGGACAAACCGCGCCACTGGCTGTTCAGAGTTTTTCGCTGACAGATGATAAAACAAAATTGCTGCTGTTTACAAACACCAAAAGGGTGTGGCGGCAGAATACCCGGGGTGATTACTGGGTGGCAGACCTGAGCCGGCATACGCTTGTTCAACTGGGAAAGGGGTTGCCGGCTTCCTCCCTCCAGTTTGCCAAGATCTCTCCCGATGGTACCAAAGCCGCTTTTGTTTCGCAGCACAATCTTTACGTGGAAAATTTAGCGACCGGTAAATTAACCAAGCTTACACAGGACGGAACAGAACGGCTGATCAACGGTACGTTTGACTGGGCCTATGAAGAAGAATTTGATTGCCGGGATGGTTTTCGCTGGAGCCCTGACAGCCGCCGGATTGCTTACTGGCAAATCGATGCGACCAAGATCAGGAACTTTCTGCTTATCAACAATACCGACTCTATTTACTCCTTTGTAAAACCTGTTGAATACCCCAAAGCCGGAGAAGATCCCTCACCCTGCAAGGTAGGCGTGCTGGATATTGCCACCGCAAAGACGCAGTGGATGAAGGTGCCGGGTGATCCGCGCCAGCACTATATACCGCGGATGGAATGGGCCGGCAACAGCTCGGAATTGATCCTGGAGCAGCTTAACCGGAAACAGAACGAAGCAAAGGTATTTATCTGTAATGCCCTCACAGGCGCGGCTACTTCTATTTACAGCGAGCAGGACAAGGCCTGGATCGATGTGCAGGACGAACCGACGGGGTGGAACTGGATCGAGGGAGGAAAGGCCTTCTTGTGGGTATCAGAAAAGGACGGCTGGCGCCATTTGTACCGCATCACGCGCGATGGAAAAGAATCCCTGCTTACACGCGGAAATTACGACCTGATCCGCCTGAGCGCGGTAGATGAAAAAGGCGGAACCGCGTATTTCACGGCATCTCCCGGGAATGCCACGCAGCAGTACCTGTACAGCATCCCGCTCCAGGGCAGCGACCAGCCCCGCCTGCTTTCCGGGGCAGCAGAAAAGGGTACGCACAATTACAACATATCACCCGACGGCAGGTTTGCCCTGCATAGCTATTCCAGCTTGGCCCATCCCTCAAAAACAGAATGGGTCAGTCTTCCAGCCCACGAACTTGTCCGCTCACTCAGTTCCGGAGCTGGCGGAAGAGGAGGCAGGGTAGAAGCACCACCCATTGAATTTTTTCAGGTTACAACAGAGGACGGCGTGACCATGGACGGGTGGATGATAAAACCCCGGAACTTCGACAGTACCAAAAAATATCCCGTTGTATTCAACGTATACGCAGAACCAGCCAGCCTTACAGTCAGGGATGCAGCCGGCAGCCTGGGTACGGCCAACAGGTTGTACGCAGGCGATTTATCTGCCGAAGGGTATATCCAGATGGCGGTAGAAGGCCGCGGCACACCGGCACCCAAAGGAGCTGCCTGGCGCAAAGCCATTTACCGGAAAATCGGTATCATCAATATCCGTGACCAGGCCATGGCTGCAAAAAAGATCCTGGAATGGAAATGGGTTGATTCCAGCCGGGTAGCTGTAACCGGCTGGAGCGGAGGCGGTTCCACGACCCTGAACCTGCTTTTCCAGTATCCTGAAATCTATAAAACCGGGATCGCCATAGCACCGGTTGCCAACCAGCTGTGCTACGACAATATTTACCAGGAAAGATACATGGGACTGCCGCAGGAAAACAGGGCCGATTACGAGGCCGGCTCACCCCTTTCACACGCCAGAAACCTGCGGGGCAGCCTGCTGGTTGTACACGGAACCGGCGATGACAACGTGCATTACCAGGGAACAGAAATGCTGATCAACGAACTCGTGAAATGGGACAAGCAATTCCAGCTCATGAGCTATCCGAACCGGACACATGGCATCAGCGAAGGTGAAGGCACCAGCCGGCATTTGTCTGACCTGTTTACTGCCTATTTGCGGGCGCACTGCCCGGGTGGCGGACGGTAGGTGTATACGCTTTTATAAAAAACACACCGCAATGCTTGATCACGGCGTGTTTTTTATTTTCGGTTGAGATGTTAGTACTTCAGTGCCCGATAAGAATATTTGGGAAAGCTCATAAGTAAATTGATCTTTCCGGTTTTGTAGTTCACCTCCATTAGCTTGGGCGTGCTTCCGCAACCGATAAAATACGTATCACCCCTTTTTTGCACGGAGCCCATAAACTGGCAGAATGTACTGTCGGGCAGGTTAAACGAGCTGAACGATTGTACGGTATTTTCATTTGTATTCAGCTTAAATTCTACGATCCGGCTCCATTTGCGTTCGGTGATCTGGCCGTTGTCAAATATCAGCAGGGTTTGGTTGTTGTCGGTAAGGGTAGCGTGGTGTTGGCGCAGGAACTTCATGTTGCTCGTGAGCGTGAAATTGCTGTTGTTGCCTCCCAATCGCCACATAATGGCACCGCTGGTCCGGTTGATTTTGATTACATTGTTCTGGTTGCGGTTCGAGCAAATCAGGTTGTTGTCTGTAGGGTCAAGAAACATGGAGTTCATGTGCATGTAATCGTGAAATACGGTCGCATCACTGAACTTGTTGCTTTCAATGCTGTTGGCATAAAATTCAGGATAGTCGGCGCCCTGCCATTCCCAAACAACTTTGTCATTCATCACTTCCTGAATGATTGGGGTTACGACCTTGCAGTTGGCGACCGGATTCAAGGAAGCCGGAATATTGGTTACCCCCTTTTCAAAATAAGACAGGGTGATGTAGTGGTTGTCGTCAATATAAATAAATTCATGTCCGTCAACTGCCAGTGCATCTGTCCGGCCATTATACGGCAGCAGCGAAATCTTTTTTAGCTTGACGAAGTTTTCATCCAGGATAAAGGCATTGCAGGGGATCATGGAAGGATCGGTCTGCTTGGTATTTAAATCGCGCTGCAGGTAAGTATAGCGTACTTTGCCGTTTGCCGTCCACTTTTCAAAATTATAGGCATCTGCAGACGTGGGTTGTTGTGCAATGGTATTTCCGTATTTATCAAGCAGGAGAACGCTGCCATAATCTGTGGTTCCGCCGGTGAGAGGTGAATACAGGGTAATACCATCAGTAGGATCGGAGTTGACAAGCACTTCAGGGCCTTTGTCTTTTTTACAGGCACCTGCAATAAATAAAAGAAAAATCCAGGTAAGTATACGTCGGTTTCCCATGGCAAACTGTTTTAAGGTGTGAATTACAAGTAGTTGTTCCGGCAAAACTGGTATGTACTTACAATTATTGTGCTATGTGCCGGCAGGTAAAGGCTTTTAGCCTGCACGATCACCGGCAGAAAAGCTGGGTTTGCGTCATAGCTGCTTTGCGAACAAGCTGTTACAACATGATCGTTGTGCAGCGGACTATGGTTGGGTTACAGCCGGATTTTTATAGGAAGGAGTACGGGCAGGTGGCTGAAGCCGGTTAATTGCCGGTTTATTTCCCCACCGGGTTTGGAATACGTCAAGATGCTTTCGTATCTTTAAACGCTGGAAACTGACCTGTAACAAGAAGAGGGGCAGGCTGCCGGAGGGCTTGTTTGTTGCAGGTATATCAACGGTTTCTTTTACGCAGGATACATGAAAAAAAGGCTTTGTATACGGCTTCTTTTACCGGCGCTGCTTTTTCTGGCAGGATGTACCCGGCATTTAAAAGAAGGCTCCTCAGATGATCACTATGATGGAAAGCCGAACATCATTTTCTTATTAACAGACGATCAACGCTGGGATGCCCTGGGTGTGGCAGGCAACCCGATCGTTAAAACCCCCAACATCGACGCACTGGCAAGAGAGGGGCTGATGTTCAGGAACGCCTATGTAACCACTTCCATCTGTGCCATCAGCCGGGCCAGCATCCTGAGCGGAGAATATGAATCCAGGCACAAAATAAATGATTTCGGGACCGATTTCTCGCCCGATGCCCTGGCAAATACCTACCCTCTTCTGCTAAAAAAAGCAGGGTACAGAATTGGGTACATCAATAAATTTGGTGTAGGCAGAATTAACCCCCCATCGATTTATTTCGATTATTGGAAATGTCCGAAAGAAGAGCAGCCCGACTATCTGATGAAACGGGCCGACGGAACCATCATTCACAATACCGACAGCGTAGCCAATGCTATCAAGATTTTTTTAGACCAGTTCGGAAAGCAAGAGCCTTTTTGTTTATCGGTAGGTTTCAAAGCTCCGCATGAGCAGGATGGCAATCCTCCCCGGTTCATACCCCAGGCCCGCTACCAGAACCTGTACAATGATGTGATCATCCCCAAACCCGTTACGGCCGATCCTATCTACTGGAACCGCTTCCCTACTTTTTTCCGCACCGATCAAAATATTGCCCGGCAACGCTGGAAAGCCCTGCTGTCCACCGACGCGCTGTTTCAGGAAAACGTAAAAAACTATTACCGGCTGATCACGGGTGTAGACGAGGTTGTGGGCAACCTGATCAATCAGCTCAAAGAACTCGATATTGCCGATCATACCATTATCATTTACATGGGCGACAATGGCATGTACCTGGGAGAACATGGCCTGGAAGGCAAATGGTACGGGCATGAAGAATCGATCCGGGTGCCGCTGATTGTGTACGATCCCCTGCTGCCAAGCCAGCAAAGAAGGGGAGAACCTGATCAGATTGCCCTCAATATCGACATTGCTCCTACTATTGTTTCTTTGGCCGGATTGCCCATACCGGGGCGCATGCAGGGCAAAAACCTGCTGTCGATCGCAAACGGCTCTGTTCCGCCCAGGAAAGATTTTTTCTACGAGCACACCTACTTAAATAGTCCAACCATTCCGCAAACAGAAGGGGTCGTAACCCAGGATTTTAAATACCTGAGATACATTGAGAACGGTTACGAGCAACTCTATAATGTGGCAACCGACCGGTATGAAACGGTGAACCTGGCATTCAACCGAAACTACCGCGACAAGTTGGCGGAGATGCGCAAACGGTATATGGAGCTCAAGAAAGCTGTTCAGTAAGGCTGGTTTGTGCTTTTACCCTATTGCCGCTTTACGAGCTTGGAAGCCACTACCCGGTGCATCAATTGCTCCTTGGTACTCCGGCTCACCGGAATCTGCTGTCCCCCAATAGCAATCACATTGCCTTCCAGTGTGTCTATCTTGTTCAGAGCTACCAGGTAAGACTTGTGCACCCGCATAAAATGTTCCGGCGGAAGCTGCTTTTCAAGGCTTGAAAGGGTTAAGTAACTGATCAGTTTTTTATGGCGGAGATGGACGGAGACATAGTTTTGCAGGGCTTCCACAAACAACACTTCTTCATAAGCGATCTTTTCAAACTTGCTGTTTACCTTTAAAAAGAAATAATTCTCTTCTTTTACTACCCATGGATCACCTTCTTTTTTGGACAGAAAATCTCTTGCTTTGCCCACGGCTTTGCAGAACCGCTGAAAGGAAACAGGCTTCACCAGGTAATCGATGATGTCCAGCTCATAGCTCTCCAGGGCGTATTGGGAATAGGCAGTGATAAAGATGGCCGCCGGGGGATTTTTGAGCGATCGCAAAAACTCGATGCCGGAAAGCTTGGGCATATCTATATCGAGCAGAATCAGCTGAACCGCTTCCTTGTGCAGGATAGAATAAGCTTTTACGGCACTGTCGCAGGTGGCTACCAGCTCCAGGAAATCTGTTTCGCGTACATACTCTTCCATTCCTTTTTGGGCGAATGGTTCATCGTCGATGATCAGGCAGGGTATTTTCATGGCAGCCGGAGTTTTAGTTGAACAGAGAAAAGAGTTTCTTCATTTTTTACAACCAGATCGTACTTGTTCGCATACAACAATTCCAGTCTTCGCCGCACGTTTTTCAATCCGATGCCCTTGTCGTTGGGCGGAAGGCGGTCGTTGTCTTTTGAATTGGCAACCCGGAACATAAAGTCGCCGTTTTGCCGTTCAAGCAATACTTGGATTGTATTGATCCGGTCCGTGTAAGTGGATACGTGTTTAAATGCATTTTCTACAAAAGAGATCAGCAACAGCGGAGCAATACAAAACTGCTGTACTTCATCACCTGCATGAAACCGGATGCAATAGTTTGCATGCTTGCGCAGGCGCTGCAGGTCAACATAGCTCCTTAAATATTCAATTTCTTTTTCGATCGGTATCCTGTCTTCATTGCATTCATACAATTGATAGCGGAGCAATTCAGAAAATTTTTCTACCGATTCACGGGCTTCCCTGTTTTTCCGGTCGATCTGGAAATAAATCGTGTTGATGGAATTAAACAAGAAATGCGGATTCATTTGCGCTTTCAGATACCGCAGCTCGGTCTGCAGCTTTTCAACCTGCATCTGCTGAAGCAGCTGTTGCTGCTGGTACCATTTCTTGCTTAATTCCAGGGCCAGCAAAAAAGCCAGGTAGAACAGCGCATTGGAAAAATTGAAATAGGAATTGGAGAATAAATTCTGGCTGGCAGCACTGCCTGCCAGTCCTCCGAGCACCCACCTGTCGTGCCCGTTTTTGACAAAGGTGTAAAGAAGAAGACAGGCCAGCAGCGCGCTTACATACCAGGCATAGCGTCCCCTTTTGAAATACCGGGGAAACAAAATGTAGATGTTGAAATAACAGATACAGGCCAGCATAAAATTGCGCACCAGCACATCGAGCAGGTACTGGTGAAAACCTGCTTTCAACAGGAGTGAGCTCTTGATATAAGCATAGTAAGCAATGGTTATACTCCAGAAAATAACATGATCAAGCTTGTATTTCCAGAAGAATTTCATCCTTAAATATATCGCTCACAGGCCAGATCCGGAAATGGTTTATGTGAATGGATGCCTTTGCCTGATGAAACGCAAAGCAGTGCAACAGAGAAAGCATGCAGACCCGGAAGCTGAACACTGTAGAGATTTTTTTTGCTGATAGTCAAGGATTTCAGCCCGTTAATCAAAGAAGATAGGAGAGCAGAGGCGCAATGAGTTGCTTTGTGCTACAATTATTCACAAAAAAAATATTTTATGCAACACACCCCCTTCACAAAACGCTTTGCTCCGCTGGCTGCTTTTTTCACCTTGTTTTTTCTGGCATTTACCCAGTCTGCAACAGCCGGACTCGACAGCTATGAAATTTATCTGAACAACAGGCTTCTTGTAAAACAAACAGTGGACAAGCCGCTCAGCCTGGAAAGCCTGCAGCTGGACAAAAGCAATATCAACGACCGCCTGGTGATTTATTATTCCCAGTGCAATGCACCAAACAAGATTGCCAAAGGGCGCCGGATCCTGATCAAGGATGCAAATGGAGGAATCGTAAAAGAATGGAAGTTTACCGACGCAGATGGTGCCAATACGGCCATGACCATTCCTGTAAAAGAATTGCTGCAACTGGAAAAAAAGAACGGCAGCAGTCCGCTGAACCTGGTTTATACGGCAGAAGGTCATTTGCAGGGACAGAAGCTGACTTCCTTGCAGATAGGCTCAAAGAGCACAACTTACCACTACAGAAAAGACCCGGCCATTACAGCAGTTGTGGCTGAGCTGTGACTGCTTCCATAAAAAAGGATTCCGGATTGTTTATAACACCCGGAATCCTTTTTTTATGGAACAGCCTGTTCCAGCAATCAATTGTCTACTTTGTGCGCGCCCGGAATCACCTTCTTTACCAAAGAGTCGGTTTTCTTATCTGCATTTTTTGCAGCGCTTTTTGTTTCCTGGCCAGCTTTTTTTGCTGTGCTGGCTACTTCATTGCCTGCTTTTTTTACTGCCTTCTTTGCTTTATGGCCTGTACGGTCAATGGCCTGCGCAAGGGTATCAGTATGTTTTTCAGCCTTGTCTTTTATATCATCGGCTGTGTTCTTTACATTGGTCTTTGCTTTCTGAACTTTAGTGTCTGTTTTGTCCTGGGAAAATGAGATCAGGCAAATCGTTGAGAATACCAGCGTTGCGAGAATCTGTTTCATAGTTTTACTGAGGTTGTTTAATAATTGATTTATATCCGTCAGGATGCGTGCTGACAAGATGATACCGGGAAGTGTATCAAAAAGCATACTTTCTTGGATCCTGCCAGTATTCTTAACAATCTTTTGGTTTCAAAGAGCCAGCGCGATTGAAAACCGGGGAATATTCTTCTCATCCTTCTGCAGCTGCAGGCTGCAACAGTTCAGGATCATGAAAGCAGGCGTAAAGCTTACAGCTCCTTTTTTGCAAAACGCATGACCGCCACATCACCGATCAGAAAAGTCAGCACCTTGCCATCTGTTATCGCATAGCCATTGACTTTTTTCAGCATGTCCAGAAATGCCTGCTCTCCTTCGCCGGGACAGGCCATGCGGGTGGTTGCCAATGGTTCCGCAAAACTGATGGAAGATCCATTTATTTTAAAAGGGCCTGCAAAGCTGTTGCAGCTGGTGTTGCCACTTACCCGGCCCGCATCCTGGTCGAATTGAACAAACGGCTTTTTGTTGGGATAAAGTCCTTCAAATGCAATCCTGCGGCCGGAAATATAGTTGAGTTCCCAGGCGCCGCTTAACGATGGAGCTGGTGGCATGGGTTGATTGGAAGTCCCGTTTAATTGGAGCTTGTCCAACAGGTAAAGATAGGGCGCGGGAAAATGATGGATAAAAATCTTTGCAGGGTCATCAGGATACGATTTGTAATACGCCTCATCAGCCATCAGCACAATGGTGGTTCCGGCACGCACGTAATTGCTGGTGTTGGCATACTGGGGAGGCTCGAACCCCTTTAAATAACTTTTTACAAAACGCGATGTCAAGTTGCCCATGTTTCTGCGAAAGCGCCGTTGTGCCCGCAGCGTAATTTTATCCAATCGGTTGTATACATAACGGCCTACCAGGTTATTGGGAAATTTTTGCTTTTTGATCAGTTTCCTGGCGTTTACAAAGGGATTGGTCGTATTAAAATCGTTGAAGGTCTGGATAGAGATACCGGCTTCCGGAACCCAGTCGGCTGAATTGACTACATTAAAAGCCCAGCCGTTCTGGGTCATGGCTTCATAGTCGTACGCATAAAAAAGATTGCCGGTTTTGGGCGAGGCACCGCAATAGGTTTTAAAACGGATGCCGGAAGAAAGCCGGCCCTGCCGCTGCTGGTTGTGCAAATAAGAGGTAAGCAGGTAAGAGATCGCCCCGCCCTGGCTGTGGCCGGTAACAATAAAATCCCGCACACCTGCTTTGTAACAGGAATCGATCTTGGTAAGAATGTCCTTCGATAGAAATGCCATCGCGATCAGGAAGCCGGTGTGAACTGCTGCTTTGGGATTGGATGAAAGTTCGTAAGGAAAAACTTCGGTACCGGACAAACGAAGTTGTCCCTTTGCCGGAACCATGGCCTGGTAAAAATTAACCAGCCAGCTCACTGCCTCCAGCGTAGTGCCCCGGATGCTGATCACGGCCACCTGTCCGGCATCACTCCACAGGTCCCAGCGGTTGCCCAGGCCCATCACCGGTGAGCGGTACACCATGTGAAAACGGGCAGGGGCGGGCACGAGGGCTGTGCTCCAGTTTTCCTGCTCCAAAGCTGTCTGATTGGCAATGCGCAGCATCTCTGTTTCTTCCCCTTTGTCGAAGCCGGGTTGAAGCTGTTGGGCCAGGATGGGTGTGGAAAAAACAATAAGCAGTAGGAAGCCAAGGGTTTTCATATTGACTTTGATTGATTGACAAGGGGGAATTGGCGTGGCGTGCAAGACAGATCCGGTTCCGCTACACTGTATATGTACGCAGTCCCGGGATGTGTTTTAACTGCCGGATGGTTTCTTTCGGATCAGGAGATTTAAATACCGTGCTGCCTGCCACCAGCACATCGGCGCCTGCTTCCACGATAGCAGCGGCGTTTTCAACCGTGATCCCGCCGTCTACTTCAATGCGCACAGAAAGTCCCCTCTCTTCGATCCTGCCCCGCAGCGTCCTGATTTTGTTCAGTGAATGCGGGATGAATTTTTGCCCGCCAAACCCCGGGTTCACACTCATGATCAGCACCATGTCTATATCGGCTATGATATCGTTCAGCAAAGCTACAGGTGTATGCGGGTTGAGGGCTACGCCGGCCAGCATGCCCAGTTCTTTAATTTGCTGGATATTCCGGTGGAGATGCCTGCAGGCCTCGTAGTGGATGGTTAAACTATCGGCACCTGCCTTTTTGAATGCCTCTGCGTAACGTTCCGGTTCTTCTATCATCAGGTGTACGTCAAAAAGCTTCCGGGTGGTAGGACGGAGCTGCTCGATGACCGGCAGTCCGTAGCTGATATTGGGAACAAACCTGCCATCCATCACGTCTAGGTGAAACCAGTCAGCCTCACTTTCGTTGAGCATAGTGCATTCTTCCTGCAACCGCAGAAAATTAGACGCCAGCAGCGAAGGAGCCACAAGAGGCATAGATAGTGTTTGGTGTAAAGATACTGGGAACTTGTATAAAAAGCTTGGCTGCCTGGTTTTAGCTGTCAGCAGTTTACAAAACGGATTTTAGGAAAGAATGCTGTATATAAGGATGAATGAGCAGGCTGATCTACTTTAGTTTTCTGAGTGCTTCTTCTGCTTCCGGATAGTCCCTGTTCAGCGTGATCGCGCGTTCATAGCTTTCCTGGGCATCATCTGTTTTGCCGATCTTTTCATAACAACGTCCCATCCAGTAATAAGCAGGTGCATACGTAACAGCTATCTTGGCAGCAACAGCAAATGTATTGAGGGCCTCATCGATGTTTTGCTGGTTGAACAGGATAATGCCTTTTTCTATGTAGGCCTCTACAAATTTCCAGTCTCTGCGGATACAGGATTCGTACTGGTGGAGTGCCTGCTCGTACTGATGCGTATTGCTAAAGTAAACACCTTTGATAAACAGGGCATCGGTTGTTCTTTGCAGGGAGTCGACACCGATCAGGCTATCACATAGCTGCAAAGCAAGCGGGTTCCCAGTTTCGGCGTATAGATCGGCCAGTGAAATGCCATACAGCTGGAGCGGTTGCAGCTGATAAGCCCTTTCAAAGGAAGAGATCGCGCCAGCAGTGTCTTTGCGCTGGGCCTGCAACAAGCCTTTCTGGTACCAGGCATCAAAATTGGCTGAGTCGTTCTGCAGCAGCAGCGTGTACTGGGTCAGTGCTTTTTGAATCTCCCCTTTTTGAACATAGGCTTCACTCAGGCGGCGGGCGAATTCCGGATTGGCCGGAAATGATTGGGTGCACTGGTGCAGCAGTTTGATGGCAGCTTCTTCCTGGCCGGTCAGGAACAGGTTGGAGGTATAAGCCAGGGCTGTGGCTTCATCGGGCCGGAGCTTCCAGGCGTGCTGGTAATCGGCTGTAGCGATTTCGTGAAAGTTTTGCTGGGTAAGCAGGGTAGCCCGGTCAAGATACAAGCGGGCTTCGTGGGGGAACCGGCTGATGCTGTCGGTCAGCTGTGCAAAAGACTGGCTGTGCAACACGGCTGAGCGGGAGGCCCTGTTGTTCTCAGGTGAATGGCAGCTGCAAAGCCAAAGAGTCAGCAGCAATCCGGCAAGCTTCTGCAAAAAAATGCGCATGCGTCAAAACTACTCCATTTTAGAAAGGGCAGTCGATAATGTTCTCTTAAAAACCAGGCCAGGGCAGGCTGCCGGCAGATAGTTCTGAATGTGTTTTCCAGGTCTTTACCTGCTTCCCAGTTCAATCAGCTCACAATCTTTTATTTGTTTTCCGACTATGGCAAAACGCAGGATGGTCCTTACCTTATGCCAGCCTTGTTTGCCGGCTGCACCCGGGTTCATGTGCAAACAACCCAGCTGCGGATCGGCCTGTACGCGCGGTATGTGTGAGTGCCCGCTGATAAACAACCGGGTAGGGTGTTCGGTCAGTTGTTTTTTTATACCGGGTGCGTACCTGCCCGGATAGCCGCCGATGTGGATCATAAAAACATCCACCTCCTCACAGCGCCATTTTTTTTGTTCGGGGTAAACAGTGCGGATGTCCCTGCCATCTATATTGCCATATACACCTGTGAGGGGACGAAATGCCTGCAGCCTGTCGGCGATCTCGATGGTGCCAAAGTCGCCTGCATGCCATATTTCATCACAGTGTTCGAAATAGGTAAACACCTGCTCGTCAAGAAAATGGTGCGTGTCTGATAATAAACCGATCCGTTTCACTTTTTCGATTAAAAGGTGCAAGTTACATTCCCTGCCGGGTTGGTAGCGGATTCCCGGAAAGATAGGTGGCAGGAGGGAACCTTCTGATAAAATGGGCTTTTTATTTGGAATTTTTATTCCATTTCGTACATTCGAAAAATATAAATTGACTGTTCTATGATAAAATTCCAGGATCTGAAAGTAGGTGATTTTGTTCTGGCGGATTTCGAAGGGGACAAATGGGAAGGTGTTGTAAACAAGCTCAATACAGAAGAAAAAAAGGCCCTTGTACAAACAAGGGTACAGGAGTTCTGGTTTGGTCCGGAAGAACTTTATCCCATCACGCTGGATGAAGAACAGTTGAACAAGCTCAATTTTGAAAAACAGGAAAACGGAGACGGGTCCGTCAAGTATGTAAAGGGACCTTTCAGGATATTCTTACCCGAGAAGGGCAATTTCTCAAAAATGGATATCTGGTACCGGGAAGACCGCCGGCACCTGAACCAGGCTATCCCTGTGCACGAGCTTCAGAACCATTATCTTCAGATGACAAAAGTTACGCTCGCCCGCAACTAGTTTGTCCCATTCCGCTCTATTTTCAAGGGCTGCCGGAAGCAGAAAGCGTTTTCACAAAAATGAAAATTATTTTTTTCTGTTAATTCGGCAGGTTTTGTTATCTTTGCGCTCCCAAAAACAGTATGGCGAAGCAAGCACTCATTAAACAAGATGGTACAATTATAGAAGCCCTGTCCAACGCGATGTTCAGAGTGAAGTTAGAAAATGGCCATGAGATCTTGGCTACCATCTCCGGAAAAATGAGAATGCACTACATCAGGATCCTGCCTGGCGATAAGGTCGGGGTAGAGATGAGTCCGTACGATTTGACAAGAGGAAGAATTATTTTCCGCTATAAATAAGCTTGTTTTGGTAAACAGGCGGGGCGGGTAAAAAAGATAAATCTAAACAAACACAGAGTGTAAGCTCTGCAAAAACATCGGATATGAGAGTACGTGCATCGATCAAGAAAAGAAGCCAGGAGTGCAAGATCGTGAGAAGGAAGGGCAAATTGTATGTCATCAACAAAAAGAATCCCCGTTTCAAACAAAGACAGGGATAAGGTAAACTAGCGAGGCAAGTAAAGTATTTGCCTTTTGTTGTTTCCGGAAAACAGCAGATAATATCATAAAACTAAACTAGAAATATGGCTCGTATAGCCGGTGTTGATTTACCAAAGAACAAAAGAGGAGAGATAGGCCTTACCTATATCTATGGTATTGGTCCTTCTACAGCCAAATACATCCTCAATACCGCAGGTATTGATGTAAACAAAAAAGTAAATCAATGGAATGACGATGAATTGAATGCAATTCGTACGCTCATCACCAATGAATTTAAAGTGGAAGGCCAGCTGCGCTCCGAAGTGCAACTCAATATCAAGCGTTTGCTGGATATTGCTTGCTACCGCGGTCTGCGTCACCGCAAAGGACTTCCCGTTCGTGGACAGCGCACCCGTACCAATAGCCGCACCCGCAAGGGAAAACGCAAGACGGTTGCCGGTAAGAAAAAAGCACCGAAGAAGTAATCCAATCTGTACAAGCGCCGGATCCGGTTTACTTCCCGGGGAGGGCTTGTGGAGTACCCTGACTATTCAGGGTTTTATTATTAAACGACTACCTAGTTAACAAACAGGATCATGGCAAAAGCACAAGCCAACAGCGCAAAAGCTGCTGCGAAAAAAAGAATTGTAAAGGTTGACAGCTACGGCGACGCACATGTGACCGCCAGCTTTAACAACATCATTGTAAGCCTTACCAACAAGCAAGGCCAGGTTATTGCCTGGAGCAGCGCCGGTAAAATGGGCTTCAAAGGTTCTAAAAAGAATACACCCTACGCCGCACAGATGGCTTCATCTGATGCCGCCAAAGTAGCCTACGATGCAGGTCTACGCCGGGTGGATGTATATGTAAAGGGACCGGGTTCAGGAAGAGAAAGTGCCATCCGCGCACTGGCTACTTCCGGTATCGAAGTAACCCAGATCAAAGACGTAACCCCGCTGCCGCACAACGGCTGCCGTCCGCCCAAGAAAAGAAGGGTATAAGATCCAAGATTGTTACCGCTATTTTATAACAAGCTGGGTAAGATTCAATTTTCAGATTTTTTACAATCTTATCCGGGAACTCAAAAATCTGACGCATATTATGGCACGTTATACAGGACCAAAAACAAAAATTTCCAGAATCTTTGGTGAGCCGATTCTGGGCAACGGTAAATGGCTCAACAAAAACAGCAACCCGCCCGGTCAGCACGGGGCTTCCAGAAAACGCAAAAGCCTGGGTGAGTACGCCCTGCAGCTGCGTGAAAAACAAAAAGCAAAATACACCTACGGTGTACTGGAGCGCCAGTTCCGCAAAACTTTTGAAGAAGCTTCCCGCCGCCGCGGTGTAACAGGTGAAAACCTGATCAAACTGTTGGAAGCCCGTTTGGACAACACCGTATTCCGCCTGGGTCTTTCTCCCTCGCGCAACGGTGCCCGCCAGCTGGTTGCCCACAAACACATTATGGTAAACGGACAGGTTACCAACTATCCTTCCTTTCAACTGAAACCAGGCGATATCATTAGCCTGAAACCTTCTACTTCAGAGAGAACCGGTATCACCAGCCGCATAGGCACCAAGAATCCCAAATTCAGCTGGCTCGACTGGAACGATGCAGAGAAAGCAGGTGTGTTTATCAGCTACCCCGAACGCGACAGCGTTCCTGAGAACATTAAGGAACAGCTGATTGTTGAATTGTACAGTAAGTAATTGTTCGCATGTCGAGTGCGACGGGTAGGTGACGCACAGGCACTTATCATCAATAAAATTAGAACAGATATATGGCTATTTTAAATTTCCAGAAACCTGACAAAATCGTTCTGCAAAAGGCTACCGATTTCGAAGCCCAATTCGAATTCCGCCCGCTGGAACCAGGTTATGGCGTTACGGTTGGCAATACCTTGCGCAGGGTATTGCTCAGCTCATTGGAAGGCTATGCCATTGTTGGCATCCGGGTAGAAGGTGCTGACCATGAGTTTGCCACCATCAAAGGGGTTACAGAAGACCTCACAGAAGTGATCCTGAACCTGAAGCAGGTTCGCTTTAAAAAGATCACCGACCAGGATGCGTCGAACGAAAAAATCAGCTTACACATAAAAGGCAAAAGCGAATTTACAGCCGGTATGATCCAGGAGGGTACGCAATCTTTCCAGGTTATGAACCCCGACCTGCTGATCTGTACCATGGATCCTTCTGCCAAGCTTGACATTGAACTCACCATCGGCAAAGGCCGCGGTTATGTTCCGGCTGAAGACAACAAAGTAAAGGATGCTCCCTTTGGATACATCCCCATCGACTCTATCTTCACGCCCATCAAAAACGTGCGCTACAGCGTGGAAAACACCCGTGTGGAACAACGCACCGACTACGAGAAATTAATCATCGAAGTCAATACAGACGGCACCATCCATCCGGAAGAAGCCGTTAAGCAGGCCAGCCGCATCCTCATCCAGCACCTGATGATCATCACCGATGAAAACATCACCTTCGACAGCAAGGAAGAAAAGAAAGAGGACATGGTTGACGAGCAAACCCTTCAGCTGCGCAAAGTGCTGAAAACGCCGCTGGAAGACCTGGATCTGTCAGTCCGCGCTTTCAACTGCCTCAAAGCTGCCAAGATCAACTCCCTGAGTGAACTGGTGCAGTACGAACAGGAAGACCTGATGAAGTTCAGAAACTTCGGACAAAAAAGCCTTGCAGAAATCGAGCAGGTGCTCACCGAAAGAGGCCTCCATTTCGGTATGGACCTCAGCAAGCTGAAACTGGACGACGAATAATAAATCAATACAAAACAAATCCTGTAATTCCTGACACGGTACAGGGTATAAACAACATGTCATGCGTCACGGAGATAAAATTAAAAACCTCAGCAGAACAGCTTCACACCGCAAAGCCCTGCTCAGCAACCTGGCCTGCCAGCTGATCACGCACAAGCGGATCGTAACATCATTGGCCAAAGCAAAAGCCCTGCGTATATACGTAGAGCCGCTGATCACCAAGGCAAAAGACAATACCACACACCAGAACCGTGTTGTATTCAGCTATCTGCAGGATAAGCTCGCGGTAAAAGAATTGTTTGGCACGATCGCTCCCAAGGTGAGCGGCCGTCCTGGTGGGTACACCCGCATCATCAAACTGGGCACGCGCCCGGGGGATGCTGCTGAAACAGCCCTGATTGAACTGGTTGATTTCAACGAAGTATATGGCAAAGGCGTAGACGAAAAAGCCCAACCGGCCAGAAGAACCCGCCGTTCCGGTGGTGGACGCAAGAAAGAAGGAGGCGAAGCCGCTGCCGATGCTACCAAGCAAACAGCACAGGACGCTACCGCTACTGCGAATCCTGACCAAGCCCTGGAAACACCTGGAACAGACCTGGACACAACAGCACAAGCAACAGAACAAAAGCCTGAATAAGGAAGATCATATTCTCGCCATAAAAAGGGCAAGACCTTCCGGGGTCTTGCCCTTTTTTCATGCGCCAATGCGCAGGAATTTTTTCGTTTATTTAACCCGCATATTTCATTTCTTTGCAAAAAAATTAGCGTTACCACAGCATGAGCAATCAGCAAAAAAAAGCTATCCTGGTCCTGGAAGATGGTTCTGTCCATCACGGAAAATCATTCGGACTGATCGGTACTACCACCGGCGAAGTTTGCTTTAACACCGGGATGACCGGTTACCAGGAAGTGTTTACGGACCCTAGTTATTACGGCCAGGTGCTGATCATGAACACGGTGCATGTAGGCAACTATGGTGTGTCCGACAATGATGTGGAGTCCGATACGGTTAAGATCCGGGGACTGATCGGGCGGAACCTGGAAGAGCAGTACTCCCGCAAGATCGCCAAAGGCTCGCTGGATCAGTATCTGAAAGACAACAGGATCGTAGCGATCGAGGATATCGATACCCGCGCACTTGTAACACATATCCGTACTAAAGGTGCGATGAACTGTATCATCTCATCCGAGATCGATGATGTAGAGCAATTAAAAGCCATGCTCAGGGAAGTGCCTTCTATGGATGGCCTCGAACTGGCCAGTGTAGTGAGCACCCAACAGGCATACGAGATGGGCAATCCGGATGCACCGGTCCGTATTGCTGTAATGGATTATGGCATTAAAAAGCACATCCTGGAATGCATGGTAGAAAGAGGCGCTTATGTGAAAGTCCATCCGGCCAAAACAGGCATTGATGAACTAAAAGCGTTTAATGCCGACGGTTACTTCATCTCCAATGGCCCGGGTGATCCGGCTGCTATGGATTATGCCATCAAAACCGTGAAAGATGTCCTGAAAGAAGACAAACCGGTTTTCGGCATTTGCCTGGGCCACCAGCTGCTGGCGCTGGCAAATGATATTCCCACCTTTAAAATGCATCATGGCCACAGGGGGCTTAATCATCCGGTAAAAAACCTGATCACAGGCAAATGTGAGATCACCACACAGAACCACGGTTTTGGTGTAGATCCTGAAGCAGTCAGAAAGGCTGAGCACGTAGAAATTACGCATGTCAACCTCAACGATTCTTCAATCGAAGGTATCCGGGTAAAAGGCAAGCCGGCGTTTTCTGTGCAGTACCACCCTGAGTCTACCCCCGGGCCGCACGATTCGCGGTATCTGTTCGATGAATTCATCAAGCTGGTAAAGGAATCTACCGGGAAGCCAGCATAACAGGCATACAAGCCGGTTTTTCACCTCAGCCGCCAGATTATTTTGTGCATCTTTGTTCCATGAAGATCGCCATCATCAACGGGCCTAATCTCAATCTCTTAGGCAAACGGGAGCCGGGTATTTACGGCAGTGCAAGCTTTGAATCGTTCTTCGACCAGCTTCAGCAAAGCCATCCGCATATTCTGTTCAGTTATTTCCAAAGTAATATAGAAGGAGATCTGGTAGATGAATTGCAACGCAAGGGGTTTGAATGGGATGGCATCGTCATGAACCCCGGGGCTTATACCCACACTTCGGTCGCGATCGGCGATGCCGTTGCTGCGATCAAAACCCCCGTTATAGAAGTTCATATCAGCAACGTACATGCGCGTGAAGACTTCCGCAAAATCTCCCACGTCTCAGCCAAATGCCGCGGCACCATCAGCGGCCTGGGATTGTATGGATATGAACTGGCTGTACTGGCTTTGTCTTTGAACAAGGACTGAGGTACCTCAATCGAATCAGTGTTATGGTCCGAAAAGCAGGGGTAAGTCAATTAGCAGAATTCCTGTTAGCTGACTTACCCCTGCTCTTGAATGCTTTTTCAAAGCAATGTTATCTTATAAGCTAATGGTAACACCCCCATTCAGCAAAAATGGTATCGAGTTATATCCCCGGATATCAAAAAATCTTTTGTTGGTTAAGTTCTGTGCATCTGCAAACAGCTTCACCTGTTTGATCACTTTCCATTCTGCATAGGCATTCAAAATAAAATAGCTGTCCAGCGGTACATCGGGTTGCTTGTAACCACCTACATCATAGCGTTTGCTGACCCATTTGGCACCTACCCGGAAGTAAAGAAGGTTTCTGAACTGGTAATCGACATTCAGGTTTAAGTTGTGCTGCGGGCGGCGGAGCAGGTGATCGTAGGTCGTATCCTTGTAAGTAACCCTGCTTTGAGATTGTTCAGCCGGATGCAGGTAGGTATAGTTAACGCTGATGGAAGCGGCTTTTACTGGCCGGAAGCTGCTTTCGATTTCCAGACCTCTTACAGTTTGCCGGTTGATATTGAAGTAGCGGTTGATCAGGTAATTGTAGTCCAGGCCATCATACACTTTCCGGTGGAACAAAACGATCCTGTTGCTGATCATCGTTGCCTGCTGCTGCAAACCCAGCTCATAGGTGCGGCTCCATTCCGGTTTGAGGTTGGGGTTTCCATAGGCCGAGTACAGCTGGTACAGGGTAGGGGCTTTAAAGCCGGTGGCCAAGCTTCCAAATACCCGTAAGCTGGAATCAACCAGGGCATAAGAGGGATTGAAGGTAAACGTGCTGTTGCTCCCGTATTTTGAATGCACGTTGATGCGCCCGCCCAGTTCTGCATGGAGCTTTTTGTTGCGGCTGCCATAATAAAGCGAACTGTACAGTGATGCCTGGCTATGCACCGTGTCTCTGAACGCGGTCTTGAACGGACCAAAGGAACTGATGGAAAGATACTGGTTGTTCATGCTGCTGAAGCGGTAATCAGCCCCTTGCAGCAGGCTGAACCCACTGCCCAGTTCTATGCTGGCGTAGGCTTCGGCAAATTGGGTTTTGCCATAATAGTCGTCGGTCGAAAATTTTGAAAAGCCGGGTCTGTCCAGACTGTCGTTGTGATAATTCCTGGTGATGTCACTGTACTGATAATTAGCTGTTAGCTGCACCCCGTTTTTTATAAACCGGATGCCGGTTCCCGTGATCAGGTTTTTGTTCCGGATGTAAAAATCTTTTTCATCTGCAAATATGCCGGCGTCTACATCTGTCTTGTAACGGCTGTACTGAATAAAGCCCCTGATGGCCAGGGAAGAGGAAAGCTGGTAGATGGCATTGGCACTGGCCACATCGCCATTGTATCCGTCCTGGTCAAAATTTTTCCGGTGTGAGCTGTCGTAAGCAGCCGAGAAACCATCTGTTACCAGCTTGGCATAGCGGGCATTGTAGGTCAGTTTACCGGTTTTGCCAAACAGCTGCAGGTTGGTTTTAAATGTGTTGTAGCTACCCGCACTGAAAGTCGCTTTTGCATTCAGGGGTTTGGCCGCGCTGTTGTTTGTTGTGATGATATTGATCACGCCGGCAACGGCATCAGACCCATACAAGGTTGACTGGGCGCCCCGGCATATTTCGATGCTCTCGATATTATTGATCGATAAAAAGTTGAGGTCAAACTCGTTGGTGATCTGCGAAGGGTCATACACAGGAACACCATCAAGCAAGATCAGGGTTCTGCCGGAGGATGCGCCTCTCGTATAAATTGCCTGATTGACACCCAAATTGTTGAGGGCTCCGCCGATGGTGATGCCAGCCTGCTCGTTGAGCAGTTGCCCAAGCGTTCTGCCGCTGTTCTTCTCCAGCTCGGCTTTGCTGATCACGGTAATGACTTTGCCGGTTGTACTTTGTTTCTGGGGAAATTTACCGGCTGTAACCACAACCTGGTCAAGTGTTTTGTAAACAGAATCCTGCTGGGCAAATAAGGGGCTGCTAAAGATTAATGCAGCCACGATAAAATTTCTTTTCATGTGAAAATTTTAGTGACTGCTTTCAGGAAAATAAAGAAACAGAAATATAAATGTCTTTCGACGCTTACATTCCCTGCTTTTCACCCGAAAGCCTTGAATGAATAAATTGGGATCTGGCAGGTCTTCTGGCTTGCTCCATTGTTCAGGCCTTCCCATCGTGCGTGAACGACAGTGGCATGGAGATGAACAACTGGGGGAGCTTACAGCTACGGGGATAGCACCGGACTCACACCGGTTTCCCTTTTAATTGCATAATTTAAATGCAAACCAAATCGCGGCGAATATAGATTAATTCTGCAAGGAAGAAAGTTTTTTTACAGGATCACACGCAGCAGCAGCACAAAGCCGGCGTCTTGCTTGGGGTCGGCAGTTTTTTTCAGGATGTGAACACCCGTCCTGCTCCATACTTTAAACACTTCTCCCTTTTTGTGCTTGGGAAGCTCGCGTTCTATTTCGGGAACAAGAAATCCGCGGGCCATCCAGCCCACATCGCCCTGCGTACTTGATTCGCCGCCCATTGAGTAGGTGCTTGCCATGTCTTCAAAACTGGCCGTTCCATCCTTGATCCGTTGTACAATGCTGTTGGCCAGCGAGTCGGCTATCCGGAAGGTAAAAGTAGACGTGTCAATAAAGATCTGGCTAATGCGATTAAACTGATTGGGTGCCTTTCCCAAAACCTGGATCAGGTATTTGTTCTCAACCGGCCCGTATACTTTGCCCAGCTTGCCGGTATAAGCTATGCTGTCGGCCAGGCTCAAAAACCGGGTTGTGTTGACAATCGAGATAGAATCTATCTTGTAATTTTTCTTAAGCACCTGGCGAACATAGGCGACCGGATTGGGTGCTTTTTCCATACCGGCTTTCATCTGGGCAACCGTGAGTTTCTGTGCCTGCAAAAAAAACATCAGCATCAGAAAAAGGGGGAGCAGCAAAAAATGTTTCATCTCCTTTGTTAAGCTTGCAAATATAGGAAGCCAGCAAGAGAATCCTCCTCTCTATCTGCCTTCCATACACGCCGACAGGGAAGGCGTACCTGTTAAGAAAAATATATTTTCATCCGCTGCCGGTCTATTAACACCCTGCTCTGCTGAACCAGACCTGGTAAAAACTGTAATTTTATTGATAGCATGCCTGAACAGGCCCTGTTGGCCGGGTACTTGCTGGTATACCCCAAACAATCTGACGGTGGTTTAGCCGTTTTATCTGTTCACTTTCAAACCTAGTTTATGCGTTTACTCTTTGCTGCCTGTATGTTTTTCTCCCTCTCCGGATTCGGTCAGCCCAAGAGCTTTATGATCGGTGTGAAAGGCGATACGCTCAATGTGGTGGATGCGCACGGACAAAAGCAGGGCAAATGGGTGATCCATCATGAACCTTTGCGCGGTGAGCCCGGCTTTGATGAGGAAGGCCAGTTCAAAGACGACAGAAGGGAGGGGCAGTGGCGGCGCTATTCGCAAATGGGCGATCTAACTGCTACAGAAAATTACCGCTGGGGAAACAAAGATGGTCAATCCATGTACTTCAACAATTTTGGTGATCCTGTACGCGAAGAAAACTGGAAAGCCATCAATCCTGATAAAGTGTACGACACGCTGGAAGTAGAGGACGTAGAGCACCTGGGTCATTTCAAACGCGTGGTGGTCAAAAATGAAGGGGCCGGCATCCGCCACGGTTTGTGGAAATACTATGACCCCCGCAGCGGGTTGATCGTAAAAACAGAAAACTATGTGCTCGGCGTACTGGAAGGAAAGAAAAAAGATGCAGTCGCCTCAGCCGGCACAGAAAAAAAAGCCGTCGACAAACCGCAGGAAGTGCTGGATTGGGAAAAGAAAAATGCAGGAAAGAAAAAGATCAAGGTTAGAACCGGAAGTACAGTTAACTAGTTTTTTCCTGGATCCCACTTCTCATCATACCCCATCAAAATACTTTTTAAAAAACAGCAACTGGTAATCGATGCTGTTCTTCCAGTAATCGCTGTTGTGCGCACCCGGCCTTTCGATATAGTCGTGCTCTATATTCATTTGTAAGAGCTTTTGGTGCAGGTTGCGGTTTACCTGCAGAAAAAAGTCTCCCGTGCCGCAGTCAATGATCAGCTTCAGATCGCCTTTGTGTAAGTTGTCTACTACATTGATCACGGTATTGGCTTCCCAGTTCTGCTTGCAGCAAACCGTGTCACCCAATCTTTTTGCCAGGTCCCAGTTCTTGGGAAAAGGCCTGATGTCAACTCCACCGCTTGTACTGCCCGCTGCGCCATACAGATCGGGATGGCGGATGGCCAGGTATAAGCCGCCATGCCCGCCCATGCTCAAACCTGTAATGGCCCGGTTGTGCCGGTCCGTCTGGGTGCGGAAATGACCATCAATATAACTGATCAGCTCCCTGCTTACAAATGTTTCATACTTGAAACTGGTGTCTACCGGACTGTCCAGGTACCAGCTGCCCACACCACCATCCGGACAAACCAGGATCAGCTGCAGCCCATCTGCCTCATCCTTTAGCTGTGGTGCCAGCTTGGGCCATTGGCTGTAATTCCCTCCATAGCCATGTAAAAGATAAACAACCGGGTACTTTTTTGTGCTGCTTGCATAGTTGCCGGGCTTGATTACAACGCAGCGAACCTCTTTGTGCATGCTGGCGCTGAATACATTGATCGTGTCTGTTTCCGCAGCCCTGATCTGCTTTGCCGCAACGGCCAAAAACAGGAACAAGAAAATCTTTTTCATGCGACAAGATAAAAAGAGTTGGACAATCTAAAAAAGTTGATATAAATTTGATATCATAATGATATTAAAAACTCAACCATGGAAAAAATTACCAAACCTGTTTCAGGGTTTTTAGCCTTCGGGCTTTCAGTCCTGTTTTTTGTTGCTGCGATTTATATGTTCTCCCGTATTCACGATGATAGATCCAATGCTCTCTGGGCCCTTGTCCTTTTTTTAGCGGCCGTCTTCCTGTTCAAAGGCCTGATCGTGATCAGTCCCAACCGGGCTGTTGTGCTTACCTTTTTGGGGAAATACGTTGGTTCCGTTAAAGAAAACGGTTTGCTGTTTGTCAATCCTTTTTATTTCAGGCAGCGATTGTCTCTGCGTGCGGAGAATTTTGAAAGTACCCGCTTGAAAGTCAATGACAAAATGGGAAATCCGATCGAAATTGCAGCTGTGATCGTATGGCAGGTGAACGACACCTATAAGGCTACTTTTGATGTAGCCAACTATGCGCAGTTTGTAAAAATCCAAAGTGAAGCAGCCGTTCGTCACCTGGCCACCATTTGTCCGTATGATCATATGGAAGATGAGCATGCAGAGATCACCCTGCGCGATGGCGGCGATAAAGTGAACCAGCTGCTGGAAGTAGAACTGCACGAGCGGTTGTCGGCAGCCGGCATCCTGATCAAGGAAGCTCGCATCAGTCACCTGGCGTATGCTTCTGAAATTGCAGGCGCCATGTTGCAGCGCCAGCAGGCTACTGCCATTGTAGCGGCCCGTTTCAAAATTGTGGAAGGTGCGGTAGGCATGGTGGAACTGGCCCTTGAGCAATTGTCTAAGAAAGAAATCGTTCAGCTTGATGAAGAGCGCAAAGCTGCGATGGTCAGCAACCTGATGGTGGTGCTTTGCGGTGAAAAAGGCGCTACACCTGTACTAAATGCCGGAACCCTGTATCAATAATCCTGGAAAAGCTGTATGGCAAAAAAAAGCTTTGTACTCAGAATCGATGAATCCTTGTATAAGAGCCTGGAAAAATGGGCTTCTGATGATTTCCGCAGCGTCAACGGCCAGATTGAATGGCTGCTGCACCAGAAGCTGACGGAAACCGGCCGGCTGAAAAAGGGTACAGACAAGGAAGAAACAAAGCCAGACAATAAAAAGCCATCATAAACAAAAGCCGCTCGTTAGAGCGGCTTTGTTAGTTTTACTTATAGAATTCTTTTAAAACGCCTTCTTAACCGGTTCAACTGCTTTTTGCATGGGGTTGGGACCGGCAGCTCCCTGGCCGCGTGCCTGCTGCTGTCTGGCTTTGAAAAGCTGGAATTTAGATGTGGCCGCTATCTTGGGCCATGAATTGTTGGCTTCATTGATGTCGGCGGTCTCGCGCATGGGATCGAGTTTTACCGATACCACTTCCTTGTCTTTCATAAACATTTTGGTGACCCCGTTTTCGTTCTTCCGCCAGATCTGTGCGGGGATCCGGTCTACTTCCTTGGTGCCGTCTGCATAAGTCCATTCAATGATCAGCGGCATCACCAAACCGCCTTTGTTGCTAAAGCTGATCTCGTAAAAGTTTTTGTTGCCAAAACTGGCCTTCACACTTTCATCCGGTGCATCCAGGAAATTGCCGATAGGAATGGCCACGGCTGATGTATCAACCGCTACCAGCCCCCGGTCATACTGCCAATAAAAATCGCGCAAGGTTGTATCCTGGTCCGTAAGGAAGGCAACTTTTTTGTCTTCCCGGTTGCGAACTTTTGATATGTCATCAAAAGCAGGTACCTGCGGCCTGTCAACCCTTCTCATCATTACAGAATCCCTTGACCGCGGTGGTGCTGCGCTGAAATCTGCTTTGAAATGTTTTACGCTGTCGATGGCAATATCACAGGCATCAATGCTGTAAAACCATCCCCGCCAGAACCAGTCCAGGTCTTCACCGCTCGCATCTTCCAGGGTGCGGAACAAATCGGCTGGTGTGGGATGTTTAAAAGCCCAGCGGCGGGCATACTCTTTAAAGGCGTAGTCGAACATCTCGCGGCCCATAATGGTTTCACGCAGGATATTTAGGCCGGTAGCGGGTTTGGCGTATGCATTGGGGCCAAAGCCAATGATGTTTTCGCTGTTTGTCATGATGGGCTCCAGCTGGTTTTTGGGCAGCGACATGTAATTGGTGATCGACCAGGCTGGTCCGCGGCGGGAAGGAAACTTATTATCAAACAGCTCTTCGGTCAGGTATTCAACAAATGTATTCAGGCCTTCGTCCATCCAGGTCCACTGGCGTTCATCGCTGTTGATGATCATGGGGAAGAAGTTGTGGCCTACTTCATGAATGATCACACCCAGCATACCGTACTTGGTCGCTTCGCTGTAGGTGCCGTCTTTTTGCGTTCTTCCGTTGTTGAAGCAGATCATCGGGTATTCCATGCCGTTAGACGCTTCCACGCTTTGCGCTACCGGGTAGGGGTAAGGAATGGTAAATTTTGAATAGGTTTTGATGGTATGTGCCACGGCCTTGGTGCTGAACCGGCGGTACAGGCCATAAGCTTCTTTGGCGTAAAAGCTCATGCACATCACTTTCTTGCCTTCTACGATGGCGGGCATTGCATCCCATACAAACTTGCGGCTGGAGGTCCAGGCAAAATCGCGCACATTGTCGGCTTTGAAAATATAGGTTTTCTTCTGGGTGCTTTTTTGTTTTTCAGCTGCTTTGGCCTCATCAAGTGTTACAACCTCTACCGGCTCTTTGGCTGTTTGTGCTTTCTGCCAGCGGGAAAACTGGGCCGGCGTGAGCAGTTGCTGGTAGTTCAGGCATTCGCCGGTAGCACCAACTACATGATCTGCGGGAACGGTCATCTGTACTTTGAAGTTGCCGAAAGTAAGGGCAAACTCGCCCGTGCCGGTGAACTGGTGGTTTTGCCATCCCTGGAAATCGCTGTATACGCAAAGCCGCGGGTACCATTGGGTGATGGTGTACAGGTTGTTGCCGTCTTCCGGAAAATACTCATAACCGCCCCTGCCGCCTTCTGACCTGCGGTCGGTGATTTTATAGTTCCAGTCAATTTTAAAGCTGAATTTCTGTCCGGGTTTTAATGCAGCAGGCAGTTCCAGCCGCATCATGGTTTTATTGACGGTATACTGAAGCGGTTTGCCGAGCGCATCGGTCACTTTTACCAGGTTCACGCCAAACTCATCGGGTTTGTTCTTGGTGTCCATGCGGCTGAGCATCTGGTCGGTTGCTCTTTCTGGCATGGAGCTGGCGTCCTGGTAGTTGGCGTTTTTTCTCAGGCTATGCTCATTCTCATCCAGCTGTAGCCATAAGTAAGTCAGCTGATCGGGGGAGTTGTTGAAATAGCTGATGGTTTCGCTTCCGCTCAGGCGCTGCCCTGGTTCATCCAGCTCACACTTGATGTCGTAGTCGGCCCGCTGTTGCCAGTATTTCGGACCGGGTGCCCCGCTGGCGGTCCGGTATTCGTTGGGCGTGGGAAGAATGGTACCCAGCTGTTCAAACTTGTTGCCGTGGTTTGAATTGGGGTTGTTTTTAATGTCCTGCGCTTCTGCTGCTGCAGAAAGAGCAACCAGGAAAGTGAATAAGATTTTTCTCATTGAACAGTTTATTTATATGGAATTCTCTCTATACCCATTTGTAAAGCAATGCTGAACGATGCCGCAGACAAAAATACCACCCATTCGCGGCGGTTTACCCTGATCTTATTTATAAACAGGAATGAAAGCAGGAGTAAAAAGGCAACGACACAAACCTGACCTGCTTCCAATCCCACATTAAATGCAAACAAGCTGATGCCCAGGTGCTGGTCTTTGGCCAGCATAAACCGGATGGTATTGGCAAAGCCCATTCCGTGGATCAGTCCGAAAAACAGCGCCAGGTAATAATTCAGTCTGATCGAACGGCGGGTGAACTGGTGCTGGAACAAATTGCTGATCGCCGTTGCAATGATGGTGCAAGGGATCAGAAATTCAACCCACCGGTCAGCAAACCGGATTGTATTGGTGACACTTAAAAACAGGGTAACAGAATGCCCGATGGTAAATGCCGTAACCAGGATCAGTACCTGTTTCCAGTCGGGTAGGGTATAGATGGCAGCAAGCGCTGTGATAAACAAGATATGATCCAGGGCATCCCAGCTTATAATATGGTTCCATCCCAGGCTGCAATAAAAGCCAAAATCGCCCATGGCCGTGAAGATATTGAAATTAATACAGACATTTGTTCCCGGAAAATTTTATTTGCAGATGAATTTGCTTTTTTTACATGTGATGTGGTCGGCCTGGATGGGGCTGGCAGGGTTGGCAGGTATTTTACCGGTACCGGGAGAAATGGCTTCCGGGCAAAGCAGCGGAGAAGCCCATCCTTTGTATGTAAGCGTAACAGAGTTCAACCACAATCCCAAGGAGTCGATCATTGAGATCAGCTGTAAGATGTTTGCGGATGATTGTGAAGCGACGCTCAGGCAGCAAAGCAAGACCAACGTGGATATTACCCACCCCAAAGATGTGAAGCAGCTGGAAAAGATCATGAATGATTATATCCAGAAAAACCTGCAGTTAAAAGTAGATGGCAAGCCGGTCCTAATGCAGTGGGTGGGCTATGAAAAAGAAAACGAATCGGTCTGGTGCTACCTGCAGGTAAATGACATAAAGGCACTGAAAAAGCTGGAGATTACAAACAGTCTTCTTTACGATCTCTACAATACGCAGATCAGCATCATGCATGCCTCAGTAGGAGGCAACCGCAAAAGTATCCGGGTCACTTACCCGGAAAAAAAGGCCCAGTTTGATTTTTAGCCTTCTATCCGGTTCCTGACTGCCTGGGAAACCGTTACAAGTACTTTGTCGATCCGTTGGGCATCCATGTCGATGATCTCAAAATGAAATCCCCTCCATTCCAGTTTGTCTCCAATAACCGGAATGCGTTCAATCTGGTGCAGGATAAAGCCGGCCAGGGTATTAAAATCCTGTTCCTGCTCATCGATCCACTCCAGTTTGTCAAAGCGGGTCATGAAATCATAAAAGGGTATTTGCGCATCTACCAGGTAAGAGCCGTCTTCACGCTGTACGATTTCATAGTCGAGCACATCCATGGCGGGTATATCACCCACAATCGCGTTCAGGATGTCATTGAGCGTGATCATACCAAGCAGGCTTCCGTACTCGTCCACGATAAAGCAGGAGTGGATCTGCGTTTCTTTGAACTTTTCGATCACCTGGTAAGCCGAATTGTTTTCCGGCACAAACAGGGGCGCCTTCATGATATTTTTGAAAAGGGTCAGGTCATCTATCACGTACAGGTCTTTGATAGATACCAATCCTTTGATATTGTCTATTTGTCCGTCGCAGATCGGGTAAGCTGAGTGCGGTTCCTGCAGGATTTTTTCTTTGATGGATTGTTCGTTGTCGTTGATATCGAACCAGATGATGTCGCTGCGGTGCGTCATCAGGGAGGTAATGTTGCGGTCGGTGAGGTGGAAGACCCTTTCAATGATTTCCTGCTCGGCCTCCTGGATGGTTCCCTGCTCGGTACCTTCATTGATGATGGCCTTGATTTCTTCTTCCGTTACGGCGCTGTCTTTTACGGCATTGATGCGGAACAGTTTGAAAAAGACTGTGCTGAGCCGGGTAAGCACCCAAACGATGGGATGGGTGATGGTAGCAAAAAGCTTCATGGGACCGGCCACTGTTTTTGCCAGTGATTCGGCGTAGATCATGCCGATCCGTTTGGGCAGCAGCTCACCGAACAGAATGGTCAGAAACGTAACAATGATCACGATGACAACAGTGGCAATATTTCCCGCATATGGCTTAAGGGCCGTGATCTTTTCAATATAAGGCTGCAGGTAAACATTGAATTTTTCGGCCGAGTAAAAACCGGTCAGGATAGCGATGAGGGTAATACCGATCTGGGCTGCGGATAAAAAGATTTCAGGATTTTCTGCCAGGTTGAGGGCTGCCCGCGCCCGCGTATCTCCTTTGTTGGCTGCGGTCTCCAGCCGCGATTTTCTTGCTGAAACCAGCGCAATTTCCGACATCACGAACAAACCGTTCAGTATGATCAGGGTCAGCAGAATAAGAACTTCGGCCATAGAATGGGATTCGTTATAAAAATTGACCTGTTTTTGGACAGTATCGCATGTATATTTTTTTTACATGTAAAGACAAATATAAGAAAGACTGAACGTGCAGGTACAATTTACTGGTTATACTTTCCGTGCCACCATAATCAGGCGGGGCGATTTTTTTACATGGTAAGGCTCAAAATGGTAGTCGCCGAAAACTTCCTGCAGCTGTAAATGGTGAAATGAAAACATGTCATTGAAATCGCCCAGGGTAAATTTTGCCACTCTTTCAACAAACACAAGGGGCTCATTCAGCTGTTCATCTTCCACAATGATCTTTTTAAAAAAATGGGTTTCATCAAACCATTTGGTGATATGAAAATTTACGCCTTCAATTTCCTTGTCGGTGATATGCACCAGGTGGTCTTCTGCATAATGCACGTTGAGGTAGTCGAGCACCAGTATGCCATCTGATTGAAGCGAGCTGGCAATGGTGCGCACTGCGTTGTTGTTTTCCCGTTCTGTTCTGAAATAGCCAAAGCTGGTAAAGAAGTTAAAAGCGTAGTGGAAATAATTGATCCAGAAAGGCAACCGCATATCGTGTTGAAAGAAATGCAGGTTATCAGCTTCTGCTTTGCGTGCCTCACGGATGCTGTCGAACGATAGGTCAATGCCGGTTACATCAAACCCTTTGGCAGCAAGGATCTTGGAGTGGCGCCCCCGTCCGCAGGCCACATCCAGCATGCGAGAACCGGGTGCGGGTTGCAGGTGTTCCAGCAGGTGGCTGATAAAGGCAGCGGCTTCTTTTTCATCGCGGTGGAAATACAGCTGATGATAGTAAGGTGAGTTGAACCATTCCTTGAACCATTCTGCCGGAACAACCATGTTTTTTTATTCAAATGTATGGGTGAAATTTTAAATGCCTCTTTCTATACCCTAAAACAGCATGCCAGGGTGGGGAGAAATTGCTATTTTTGGGCCAAAACAAATCTATATCTCTTGGCATTGATCAAAAGCATCTCTGGAATCAGGGGCACCATCGGCGGAACGCCCGGTCAGAATCTGACACCTGCCGACATCGTTAAATTCACAGCCGCGTACGCCAGCTGGATAAAAGAAAAGGGTGGGAGCGGGAAAGTGGTAGTAGGACGCGACGGACGGATCAGCGGTGGTATGGTGCATGCTATGGTGGTGAACACGCTCATCGCTATGGGCGTGCAGGTGATCGATCTGGGATTAACCACCACGCCCACTGTTGAACTGGCCGTAACCTGGGAAGGGGCCACTGGTGGTATTATCATCACTGCCAGTCACAACCCCAAAGAATGGAATGCCCTGAAACTGCTCAACGACCAGGGTGAGTTCATCAGTGCAGATGATGGAGAGTGGATCTTAAACAATGCAGCAAAAGATACGTTTTCTTTTGCTCCTGCCGACAAGCTCGGTTCCTGTATGCTGAATGAAGAGGCTTTGCAAAAGCACATTGATGCGGTGGTAAACTATCCGCTCACAGATGTGGAAGCCATCCGCAGCAAGAATTACAAGGTAGTGGTGGATGCCATTAACTCGTCCGGCGCGCTCGCGGTTCCTGCCCTGCTGAATGCCCTGGGCATAGAGCAAGTGGTGCTCCTGAACGGGGAGATCAACGGCAGGTTTGCTCACAATCCGGAGCCGCTTCCGGAAAACCTGGTGGGTTTAAGTGCTGAAGTAAAAAAAACAAAAGCTTCTTTTGGAATAGCAGTTGATCCGGATGTTGACCGGCTTTGTTTTGTATGTGAAGACGGCAGCATGTTCGGAGAAGAATTTACCCTGGTAGCAGTGGCCGATTATGTCTTGTCTAAACGGCCCGGCAACTCGGTGAGCAATATGAGCAGCACAAAAGCCCTGAAAGAAATCACCATCAAACACGGAGGCGCTTATTTCCCTTCGGCCGTGGGTGAGGTGAATGTGGTGCGCAAAATGAAAGAAGCAGAAGCTGTTATTGGTGGCGAGGGGAACGGAGGCATTATTGTTCCCGACTTTCACTACGGCAGGGATGCCCTGATCGGCATTGGATTGTTTATCAGTGCTCTTGCCCAGCAAAAAAGCGGTCTCAAATCTTTCCGCTCGCAGTACCCCGATTATTTTATCTCAAAAAACAAAGTAGAGCTTCGCAAAGGCGTTGATGTAAAAGCCCTTTTTGACAAGATCAAAGTGAAGTACGGCCGCCAGCCCATCAACACAGAAGACGGTCTAAAGATCGAATTCGACCAGGATTGGGTGCACCTGCGGACATCCAATACAGAACCCATTATCCGCATCTATGCAGAAAGCAATTTTGAAACGACGGCTAACAATATTGCAATGCGGTTGATGCAGGATATTAAGGAATTTTTGTAGACGCCGTGTTCTTTTTGCCTTGACGCAAAAAGAACCAAAAAAGTCAAGGCTGAGCGGGGACTCCGTCTTCTTTTTTTCTTGATGCAAAAAGAAGCAAAAAAAATCAAGGCTGTTTGAAAGGGCTAAAATTTACTGCACTGCGCTACAACGAACAAGCTATCATTGGAGGGTAATTCTTCTTTCAGCCATTGCATGAATTTAGCTTTTGTACAATACCGGGCGTGTTCGTTGCTGAACGCTTC
>JADCRZ010000179.1 GCA_015069695.1 Williamsia sp. | reverse complement strand
GTTAGTTGCGGCCGGATACGAAGGAAGGCGGGCAGTATCAGACCGATAGCTCCTAATAAATCCGGGATTCCAGTCAGCCTGACCAGTGCAGCCGGAATCTGACCAGTCCAGGGCCACATAGCCGCCAGTTTGTCGATGGGTTGAACTAGTTTCATCCCAGCCGCCCAGACTAAGGTGGCGGCTAAAAGGAGTTGTACAATCCAGAGGACTATATTCAGGACGGTTGCTGGTTTCTGCTGATTTGTCATCGCATCACGTTTCGGTAATGGCTCAAAAATAGGTACCTTCGCTATCCAATCGAAAGCACTTCCTGTCTGGATAGCGCTATCCGATAAGCTAGTAACGTAGTACTCAGACAAACCAAACTATGCTGATAAACGGAGGATGTCCCAAAAATATTCTGTCGATTAAAGATGCGTTGGACGCGTTGGAAGGGCGATGGAAACTCTTGATTTTGTTCTCATTATCGTCAGGACCTAAACGTTTCAAACAACTGGCCAGAGAAGTGAGCGGCATTACGGATAAGACGCTATCGAAAGAACTGAAGAATCTGGAGGCCAATCAATTAGTGAAACGAAGCGTGTATGATACGTTTCCGCCAACAGTTGAATACACCATAACCCCACACGGATTGTCGCTGGAAAAAGTCATCGAAGAGCTGCATTATTGGGGGCTGGCTCATCGGAAAGAAATTATCGGAAACTGATTAGTGCGTAATGCGCTGGAAAATGTGAGATACAAACGCAGCAAAGTTCCCTGTAATTTTTTCAGCAATGAAGGTTGGGGCGTCGCTTGATAAGCCTTTATAAACCTTTTCCGGGCAAATTCTTCCAGCGTAGTTGCGGTGGTGTTTTGGGTCGTTCGAGGTTCGGCATGCACGATGGATGCAACCACATTACCCACCCGGCCGGAAGCACCAAGCACGACAACGGGTTTTGTATCCAAACGTGTTTCGGAATTCATCGGCTCAACTGTTCAACAACTCCTTCAGTTTCGTTTCGGTCACAGCGCCCTTTCCCGAAACAAACCACACATTCCCGTCTTTCAGAGACGGTGGCTGGTCCGCCATCGCAACCACACTTTCCGCTACGTTCTCCTTCGTTTGAGGCAGGCTCATCCGGGCGATAAAATCGGCTTCAGAAATACCGTTATAGGCGGCATAAGCCGGAATCACCAATTCGCCTACGCTTGTGTCGGGCATAAGCCGCAATGGGGCAAGCGCGATAAAACGCAGACCAAGACTGAGCCGATTCGAAGCTTCCTGGGCATAATTGGCCAGGAACATTTGGGTTCGTTTGGCACCGGCATACCCGCCCGATATCGGGGAGCCGAACAGAGCGGCCCCGCTCGATATAAAAATTACCAACGTACCGGGCTTAACCGGCGTATTAATCGCATAGTGAGCTAGGAGGTAGGCGGCTTTTACATCCGTATTCCAGTTCGCGCTGAAGGTGGCCCAATCCAACTCCTGAACCGGCTTGATGGGCGGCTTGGCACCGGCAGCCAGCACAACAATATCCGGTTCGGTCTGAAAAATGTTGGCAATGGTTGCTTCATCCGTAGCATCAGCGGCCATTGTCTGTACGCCCGGCAACGTAGCGGCAAGCTCTGTGAGTGATTCGGGGTTTCGGCTTACAATCAGTACGTTAGCCCCTTCTCCAGCCAGTGCGTGTACGATAGCTAGTCCTGTACCGCGGCTCCCACCGATAACCACGGCTTCTTTTTCTTTCAATTTTCCCATAAACAGTCTATGATTTCTGTGTCTGCATTAACCAGCTAC
>JADCRZ010000178.1 GCA_015069695.1 Williamsia sp. | reverse complement strand
GAAGGGCAGCTCAGCAATTTTCTAAAAATGGGAGACTACACGCCGCCGGCGGTTGCAAAAATTACGGAAGGTAAATTCAGAGACATACCCGTTAAGTGGTAGTCATAATTTAGCCTGGCATACGTTTCAGCAAGGTCTTTAGTGTGACGTATCACAACCTGAAATCACCCCGTTTTTGCGCGCACAAATTCCCTTATCTTAGTCTTTCAATACTAACGCTTGCATTCCCTTTTATGAGACGCCTTTTTTCCTTCTGCCAGATGGCAGCACCTGATAAAACCAATCAGCTACCCGTGTCCGCATGTCCGGTTTCCGATGGTTCAAATCTGCATCCCGATGCTTCGGATGGCATTTCTGTGCCCTCGGAAACCGTTTCCGTGGTCACGGATTTCATTTCCGTGCCCTCATTAGCCCTCTTCCGACACCACGGAAACGGTTTCCGAGGCCTCAAAAACAATATCCGTGGGTACGGAAATCATTTCCGCACCCACGGATATGCCATCTGTACCCACAGAAATGCAATCTGTGCCCTCGCCTGACGCCTTTTTTGCTTCAGCCATTCCTTTTGCCTTCTCACCTATTAATAACAGAGTTTAAAAAACAACAATTATGTTAGCAAAAGTGTTAACCGGTTTCACAAACCTTACCGACGGAGACCTTGACACCGCTGTCGCCAACGCGGTAACGAGTCTTGACAAGAATCCCAATTTCACGCTGGGTACTACGTTTACCCAATTTTCCGAAGCCGCTATGGCTTATCACGTTGCCCTCGGCGCCCTTGTCACCGGCGGCAAACCGGCCACCGTGGCCAAAGACGATGCCCGCGAAGTACTCGAAGCGCTTTTTACGCAGGTTGCCATCATGGTGAACCAGCAGGCGGCGGGCGATGTAACAATGCTGCTTAGCTCCGGCATTAAGCAGGTAGCGGCGCGCGAGCACCACCAGCAGCCGATGCCCGTGAACCTGCAGGTAAAAAACGGCGATAACGGTGCTATGATCCTCAGTGTGTTGCACAGCCCCGTGGGCGACCATGGTACCCTCTTTGCCTACACGCCTGCTACCAACCTGAACACCGACCCGAATAGCTGGACGATGAAGAATGTGAACGGGCACAAGGCTACCCTTACGGGATTGACGCCTGGCGTCTCGTACCGCTTTACGGCTGCCTACAAAGGCACCGATGATGACGTGCCGGTATGGGCACCGCCCATCAGCAAGATTGTAAGCGACTAAAGCGCGGCTTGTTACTATTTGTAAGAGGGTCGGGAATAAGAGAAGGGTTCCTGACCCTCTTTTGCGGGGGAGATGAGATTGGAGATTTTGGGATAGAGTGAAATTGCAGGCGTTCCCTTAGTTCTCTGCGCAACATTCTTCTGTGAATTGCCTGGCTATAGCGAATCGGGTAAAACCTCTATATTTACTCCAAATTCTAATCGCTATGAGACTCTTTTTCCTTTTGTTTTCTTCCCTTATTGTTGTCATTATCAGCTTTGGTTGTAAAAAGGTATATCCAACTACCGAAATTCATAACGATACGACTATTGTTATTCATTCCGACACAACCATTATACGCGATACTACAGTTTATAACAATCTAAAGCAGATCGGATATAGTTTGCCAACATTCAATACCGGCGATGCTTCTTTTATTCCTACTGAATACTACAGCTTGAAAAAATTCAATATTGACTACTTCCCGAATGCAGATTCAGTTTTTTATATCGCTAATGTTGGCTTAGGTGATGTTGACGATGTTGAATTCGAATTGTTTAACATTACGGAT
>JADCRZ010000177.1 GCA_015069695.1 Williamsia sp. | reverse complement strand
ATTTCATCTTTCGGTGTTACGACACCAGCGGGGGCGCTGAGTTCAACGCAATAACCCGTTTGAATCCCCTCAATCAGATGTTGGCTGAACAGGTCGTTGCGTGTATGACCACCTTCGGCATTGCGTTTGACAGAAATAGCGTAATGCGTGCAGCTGGGCTCACTAACAATGCGGTACTGATTCGGTTGATGCAGTTGCAACTCGGGTAAGAAAACCCGTAAACTCACGTATTGACCGGGGATGTGTTCGGCCACCAGCGCACCATCCGTTGGGTAAAGATGCAGCGTCGTTACGAAATCCGACTCCTGAATTTTAGCTTGAACAACAAACGAACGCCAGCCTGTCCAACCACCCAGTTTGGTTAGCTGCGTTGCGTATAAATTCGTTTCGATATCCATCATCAGCCGGGCGAGTTGGTTGTAGGCAGCTCCCCAGGCATCGAGCAGTTCGGGCGTGGCTGCTTCGCCGAGCACTTCGCTGATCGACGCGAGCAGGTTCTGACCGACAACCGGATAATGCTCAGGGCGGATGTCCAGACTGGTGTGTTTATGGCCAATACGAACCAGCGCCGATTCTAACACAGCGGGGTTGTCAATATGTTCGGCGTAAGCCAGCACTGCAGAAGCCAGGGCCATTGGCTGCCGACCGCTTTGCTGATTGGCCTGGTTGAACACGTTTTTCAGTTCAGGATGATGAGCAAAAACGCGTTGGTAAAAATGCGTGGTCAGTAATTGACCGTGTTCTTTCAGCGTGGGAATGGTGGCCTTGATGAGTTGTTTCTGTTCAGGAGTCATTTATGTAACGATTTGGCGTTGTTTTAATAGGACAAAGGTGGTTGTCCCGGCACCGTTCACCAATGATTTTCCCCCGAAAGACCCATTTCACCCGTTGAACCGTAGCGGGAAACTCACAAACCGTTTTTCAGAATTATGCTAATCAAGCTGACATGTAATACATTGACTATCAAAATATAAAAAGCGCCCGACGAGAAAGACGAGCGCTTTTTTATTAGTCCACTACTTTAGCTGTGGGTATCAGACATAACCGAAACGGTCATCCAATTACCGTTAAAACGGTTTTGCAATACGGACGCTTATTAAAACGACTTATAATTCTTTACCGCTTCCTGAAGCGATGCTAACCGGGACTTGAGTTGCTGATCAAGCACGGAGTATATTGCCTGCAAATCCGTTTCGCTTTTCTGACAGTAGGTTTCGATGGGCGTAGGTTTTGCTCCGTTGTCTTCCAGTTCGATTTGCGTAATGGTTGCCCGGTATTTGCGGTTTGTACACTCAATAACAAAACTGTACCGAAATGTATAAAGACCACCGATTGAACGCTCCGAACGAGGAAGGGTAACGATCTGCATGAAGCCTCCGACGATATCGCCGGTTTCTTTATCGCTCAACGCGAGCGTAACGCCGGGCGACTGGCACGACTGAGCGACCCATAGACGAGCCCGCCGGTACAAATCCGCCTGCGAAATAGTACCACAATCGACTACCTCCGAATACGTGACAGTCTGGTTTGCCATCGGCAGAATGCCGTATAACTTGCCATTGGTGATAACCGGCGGGCAAATCGCCATGCTGTAACTTGTATGAAGCAAGCCTACTACAGCGAGGGTAATAAATAAAAAGCGCATACGATATAAAGTGAAATGGTTGATCATTAGATATTTTAGTGATTATAGGTGTGATAGGGCTATTTTACCCCTAAAGCCGTCCGCGACCCCGGCCCTAAAGGAGACTTAATTACAGTGCGAGCCAAGTCCTAGGGCTGTTAAGTGCTGGGCTAACGTAT
>JADCRZ010000176.1 GCA_015069695.1 Williamsia sp. | reverse complement strand
TGCTGTAGGCTTTGGCAAAATTTCGTCCAGTAGCCAGTTTCATCCCCAGCGTCGGAATGTATTCATAATCAACGTCGTACCGAATTCCCTTCACAAATTGAGTCGGGTTGTTTTCCGGATACATCAGGAAGTTGTTGTTATAACTCGGTCCCGCGGGCAGAAACCCCGACGTGCTGACGCTCACCACCCGGGAATCCTCCATAATCTGGTTGCGAAAAACCTCGGCCTTCTTGTCGAGCATCCACGTTTCGGGCAGCACCAGCACCTGCTCTTTGGTATAGCCCAGCTTCTTATGCTGAATGTAATCGAGCTGCTTATACACCACCGTCGTGCCGATCATTAACGTAATGGAAATGAAAAACTGAACAATCACCAGACCGCTACGCAGGCTAATGCTTTTGCGGTCACCCGTAAATTTGGTGCCTTTGAGTACCTGAACAGGTTTGAACGACGAGAGGAAAAACGCGGGGTAACTGCCGGCCAGCACCCCCACCACAATGCCAAGCAGCAAAAGAACCGGCAGAAGCCACGGATTGGTCGCAAAATTCAGAGACAGCTTTTTCCCCGCCAGCTCGTTGAAAAGCGGCAATGTCAGATACACCAGACCAATTGCCAGCGTCAGAGCAATGGCTGTTAGCAGGAGCGACTCAATCAGAAACTGGCTGGTCAGACTTTGCCGTACCGATCCCATCACTTTTCGAATGCCCACTTCCTTCGCCCGTTTCGAGGCTCCGGCCGTCGACAGGTTCATGAAATTGATGCAGGCAATAATCAGCATGAAAACGGCAATGGCACCGAAGATGTAGACGTACTGAACATCGCCGTTGGGTTCGAGTTCGGCCGTCAGATTCGAATGCAGGTGAATGTCGGTTAACGGTTGTAACAAGAAGCTGAGGTCGTTGCCTTTCTGCCGGAACTGAGCGAAACTCATACCAAACGCCTGCTGAATCTGCGGCCCCATGTATTTACTGACCACCTGGGGTAATTTCGCTTCCAGCTGCGTCGGATCGTAGCCTTTGGGCAGCACCAGATACGTGTAGTAACCCGACGTCATCCACGAAGGCGCCTTCGCATCCGGAACGCCCGCCATCGACATCAGCATATCGAAATGGAAATGTGAATTGACCGGCATTTTGTCGATGATGCCGGTTACCCGAAACAACGTATTCCAGCTTTTGATCGTCAGCGATTTGCCAATCGGGTTCTCACTGCCGAAAAATTTCCGCGCCATTTCCTGCGTAATCACCGTCGTGCCGGGCTGAATCAGCGCCGTTTTGGCATCGCCCTGAATGAGAGGAAGCGAAAACACCTGAAAGAAATTGGAATCGACATAAGCAACCTGATCGTCCCGAAACGTTTTGTCGCCAACCGTAATGCTAGGTGATCCGGCTGTCCGAATCCGGGTTGCTTCTTCCACTTCCGGATACTCCGCTTTCAGCGTCTGGGCAACGGGCGGCATCACGTTAGCCTCGTTGATCTGACCACCGTCCATAATTCCCCGAAAAACGACCCGCACAATCTGGTCCGCTTTTTGGCTGGAGCGGTCGTAGCTCAACTCATCAAAGGCGTAAAGGCTGATAAGCAGACACGTAGCGAGCCCGAGCGCCAGCCCCACAATGTTGATGGCCGAAAAGGCTTTGTTGCGGACCAGATTCCGCCAGGCGATTTTAACGTAGTTTGTCAGCATAGGGATTGCGGGGGTTGCAAGGGTTGCGGGGATAGCAGGGGGCAGGGATGGCGGGGGTAGCTGGGTTTTGCCCCTGCGCGAAGCACCCGGCCACCCCCGCCATCCCCGCTATTCACT
>JADCRZ010000175.1 GCA_015069695.1 Williamsia sp. | reverse complement strand
CCCGTTGAGAAAAAAATAAACAGCCAAACGCTAATCGCCAAGATAACAGGCACCGGATAAAAAGGCATTCGGTACGAAAATTCGGTTGTTGCCCGCCGACGGTGAAGTAACAACAAGCCAATAGCCTGGCCGACAAACTGGACGATAATTCGCATCGCCAGAATCGCGGTTATAACGTCCCCCAGCCGGAACAATAAGCTGAATACAAATCCTAAACCACCCAGAAAAAGCAGCGATACATAGGGAAACTGTCGCGTCGGATGCAGGCGGGCGAAAATTCTGAAAAATTGACCGTCGGCGGCAGCGGCATAAGGTACCCGCGAATACCCCAACAATACGGCGAACAGGGAAGAAAAGGCGACTAAGAGGACCAGGAGTGTAGCCAGCCGAGCGGCATGAGGACCATAGAGCGTTTCAACAAATGTGCTGACGATAAATTCGCTGTTTTGAGCAATTTGCCAGGGTACCACACTTATTACGCTAAGATTCATTAGTAAGTACAGGCCAGCAATTCCTGTAATAGAAATGAACATGCTGGCTGGAATATTACGAGTGGGATTTTTGATTTCGCTACCCAGGTGACAAACGTTGTAATAGCCCAAATAACAGTAAATCGTTTTTACGGAAGCCTGCCCCAGTCCAGCCGCAATCACGCCACCACTGACTGACTCAATTGAATGCAACGTCTCCGACAGCGGAATTCGCGCATTACTTAGACCGCCAATAATAATCCAGCCTAACGTCAATAAAACAGCGCCCCACATGACGAGCCCGATTTTGCCAACGGAATCAATCTTTCGGTATAGCAGCGCAATGATGATGAGTACGACTCCTCCCGAAACGGCTTTTCGTTGCCATTCGTCCAATGGTGTCAGGTAAGATACATACTGAGCAAAACCGATGGCACCGGACGCCATCACCAACGGCGCCTGAATCAGGGTTTGCCAGACATACAGAAACGACAATAGCCTTCCCCAACGTTGCTCACCGTACGAAATTTTCAGAAAGTTGTAACTTCCTCCAGCCTGTGGAAAAGCGGCCCCCAGCTCCGCCCACACAAACGCATCGATCAGGGAAACAACAGCGCCCAACACCCAGGCCCACAAAAACTGCGACCCGCCCAGCGTTTTGATAACCAACGGCAGCACCACAAACGGCCCAATACCGACCATATCGATCATGTTCAGGGCCGTGCCTTGCAGAAGCGTTAAGCGCCGGGGTAGAGCGGAGGATGGGATTTCAGGAAAATGCTCAGAGGATGTAGTGCTGCTCAATAGCGTACAAGATAATAGAGGCCAAAGGAGGCAAAAACTCACGATTTCTCAACCACTAATAACAATCTAAAAGTTCGGTCGGTCAGGTAGGTTTTAAACTAAAGTGCCTGAATTTTCAGCAAAAGTCAGGCACTTTGGCAGCGATCAGTTAATTCTTAATTCATCAGTTGATCAAAGGTCAGGCTAACGTAATACATAGCGCCGACACTGGGGTTCCCCCAGGCCTGCGTATAAAGTTTCCCTGTGAGATTTGTTCCGCCGATTTTCAGGATGGATTTAATCCCGGAAAGCTTCTTACTCACCTGTGCATCGAGTGTGCTATAGGCTGGAATAATTGTCTTTTGTTGCGCCGTGGCTACCGGATTAGCAAAGCTCTGTTCCCACAAAAACGAATCCTGAGCTCGATACACTATGTTAAAACCAAAGCCTGTACCTCGAATGTTCCGGTTACCAAACGACACGTTGTATCTGTATTTTGGCGTGTTGAAGAATGTAACAAAATCCTTAGGAATCTGGTCTTTGTCAATCAAAT
>JADCRZ010000174.1 GCA_015069695.1 Williamsia sp. | reverse complement strand
TGCTTGGCATTGTCTTCCACTTGCTTGAAATCAACAGCACCTGTCCATGGCTGGTAATCCGTTTTTTGGATCTGGTCCCACGGAAGGGCTGATTCATTGTCTCTTTCCCTGATCTTTAAGTATTCGTATTGGTCAGGAAGAACAATATCAGGTGTTACACCTTTTACCTGTGTAGAACCACCGTTTACGCGGTAAAATTTTTCGAACGTCAGTACCAATGCGCCGTCTTCACCAGTGCCGGTCATGAAGTTCGGCCTGCCAAGAGGTACTGGTTTTTGCACTGTTCCTTTACCATATGTAGAGGTGCTTCCAACCACGATAGCGCGGTGATAATCCTGCATGGCAGCCGCAAAGATTTCTGATGCGGAAGCGCTGCCTTCATTTACCATTACAGTAAGCGGTCCGTCATACAGTACAGATGGGTCATTATCTCGCCAAATATAAGGTGCGCCATTCTTATCTTTTGCCTGCACAATAGGCCCTTGCTTGATGAACAGTCCAGCCATATTCACCACTTCAGGAAGACTTCCACCCGGGTTGCTGCGAAGGTCCATTACAATACCATCCACGCCTTCTGCTTTCAGCTTCATCACTTCTTTTGCCACATCTTGCGAGCATCTTGCACCGTTGTCACGGTTCACATCCAGGTAAAACTCAGGCAGGTAGATATAACCGATCTTCTTGCCATCTTTATTGATCAGAAGACTTTTGGCAAACGTATCATCCAGCACAATTTCATCACGAACGATGGGAACTACTTGCAAGGTGCCATCTGCCTTTTTCAATGTCAGCTTCACCGTCGTATTCTTGCCACCGCGAATGAGTTTTACGGCATCTGTGGTAGCATATCCGGTAATGTCTACCGGTTCTTCATCACCCTGCGCTACCTTCATGATCACATCATTTTCCTGCACTTTACCGGTTTTAAAAGCCGGGCTACCGGGTACTACACTGCTGATTTTGATTTGCCCGTCTTCTTCTTTCAGCAGGGCACCAATGCCGTAAAAGCGGCCGCTCATGTCCTCATCAAAGCTGCGCTTGGCAACGGGCGCGAGATAGCTGGTGTGCGGGTCCATTTCATCGGTAATGGTATTTACAAACAGGCTGAACTGGTCTTCTTCGCTGAAAGTTTTTGTCTGGCGCTCATAGATGCGAGCCATAATCTGCTGCACTTTGCTACGCGCTTCTGCTTCCAGTTGTGCATCCGTTTTTGTTTTGATGCTATCCTTGTCGCCGGCTTTGCTGCGCTGGTTCTGCAGGTCAACAAATCGCTCCAGCGTCAGGTATTTCAGGCGCTTGCGCCATTGCTCTTTGCGCGCAGCAGCATCTGTGGGATACGACAGCTTATCAGCATCCAGTTGCACCTTTTCGTCGGTGTTGAAATTAAAAGGCTTTGATAAAAGCTCTTTGTAAATACCTTCCGTTTCGTCTAGGCGCTGTTTATACACCACAATGGCGGCAGGATAAAACTGCAGGCTGGCACCATGGATTTCGTCATCAATGGTGTTTTCATATTTTTTGAGCGCATTGATGTCGCTCTGCATAAACAGATTCTTATCCGGATCTAGATCGGTAAGATAATTTTTGAAAATTATTTTTGAAAAAGAGTCATCAATCTTTTTAGGGTCATAATGATTTTTTTCAAGAATAGAGCCTACCAGAACCAGTAGCTGCTGTTGCTTTACTTTCAAATCATCGTCGGGAGTTTTTCCACTGCTGGTAAAAGCCCACAGCAGTCCACCTACCAGTAATACCAGGAGCACGGGCAGCACTTTTTTACTCATCATAAATCGGGTGATTTTTTGTAACATCTGTTTCAAAAATAATTCAAT
>JADCRZ010000173.1 GCA_015069695.1 Williamsia sp. | reverse complement strand
GTCAGCTGGTATCGCGTCATTGTTTTTGGCTCGTATCCTTCCACAAGACTTTTGTTTAAAATAGAAACAATGACAACCAATAATGCGGCAGCCACACCAATGTAAATACCTGTTGAAAAGCGGAGATTCGAAAGATAAATCAAACCGATGCCGGCAAGTGCCATCAGCCCGAGCAGAATTTCGAACAGGGAAATGCGGCGCCTGAAGAAAATGGGTTCTAGCAGTGCTGTAAACAAGCCTGTAGTTGACATGCAGGTTAATGCCACAGACACATTTGCGTACTTAATGCTGCCATAAAAGCAAAGCCAGTGCAGAGCTAACACACAGCCGATGCTGCCGGCTTTCACGGCATCTGCAAACGGCATGGGTGTTTTCTTTGAGCTGATAACATACAAACCCCAAACGGTAACAACGGTAATGGCTAAGCGCCACCAGACCAGTAAACCTTCGTTTAGTGTAATGACCCGTCCCAATACGCCTGTAAACCCCCAGAGAAAGATGGCGAGGTTTAGCTTAAGCAATGCCGATTTCATGCGCGAATGTAGCAGCGAATGATGATTTGAGAGGTATGAATTCTGGTTGAAAGGTCAGGCTTTATGACAAGTCCCGGGTTTACCATTGGAGAATAAAAGGAAAGCAGAAATGAATCCGCTTATTTTGCGCAGCATAAATAAAGCAGTATGGTGTACAGGGCAATCGGTGTTATGAGCGGTTCTTCATTGGATGGACTGGATATTGTGTTTGCCCAGTTTGAAGAAAGCCGTGGTGCCTGGAGCTATGAAATAAAAGCATCCGATACTTATGAATACAACACTGACTGGCAGCGCAGGCTGCAGCAGGCAACGAACTTATCTGCGTATGATTATCTAAAGCTTCATGCAGATTACGGTAAATTCACTGGTGAGCAAATCAACTCATTCATACAGACGCATGAACTTTATCACCAGGTGCAGATCATCGCTTCGCACGGGCATACTGTGTTCCATGCACCCGGGAATGGCTTCACTGCGCAGCTTGGCGACGGGGCTCATATCGCTGCTGTTACAGGCATTAATGTAGTAAGCGACCTGCGTACTATGGATGTAGCGCTTGGCGGTCAGGGTGCGCCCATCGTTCCGGCAGGAGAGAAGCTTTTGTTTGCACAACATAGTGTGCTTCTCAATATCGGCGGCATTGCCAATATTACTTACCAGAACGCAGAAACACAGGTGGCTTTTGACATTTGCCCGGCAAACAAAGTGCTGAATGCACTCGCGGAAAAAGAAGGAAAGCCATATGATGAAGACGGTGAGATGGCTTCGGCAGGCGTTGTGCACGACGGCTTGCTCTGGCATCTGAATGAGATGGACTATTATGCTTTGCCTTTTCCAAAATCATTGGACAACAGCTTTGGGTTGCAAACCGTATTGCCGGTGATTGAAAGCTACGGACAGCTTACGACAGCTGATGCATCGGCTACTTACGTTGAACATATTGTGATGCAAACTGTAAAAGCAATACAGCAGCTGGAAAATCAATTTTCTATTGGCAGCAAAGAGCTGTTGATAACGGGCGGCGGTGCTTTTCATAGCTTTCTCATACAGCGGTTGCGGGATGCCTTAGAGCCTATGAATTATACAATTACAATTCCGCCATCAGAGGTGGTGAAGTATAAAGAAGCTTTGATTATGGCACTGCTTGGGTTGCTGCGCTGGCGGGAAGAAAACACGGTGTTGCAAAGTGTAACGGGCGCAAGCCGCAGCAGTATTGGTGGCGCGGTATGGATAGGGCAGGACGCCTGATAACAGGTTTCACAATTTGGAAAAAATTATTTGCGTTATTGCGTCGTTACAG
>JADCRZ010000172.1 GCA_015069695.1 Williamsia sp. | reverse complement strand
TGGCGCTTTTCGCAAACGCCCGGCAATCCCTACAGCGGTCAGGATGGCAATGCCAAAGGCAAGTACGGAGAGAGGACCGGCAGGACATTGAATTTGAATAAGGAGCTTACCATCAACTATACGCACACCTTCGCCAAAGAGCACAATGTAGACATCCTCTTGGGCGCTTCCGACCAGTTTGCCCGTTGGACGGTGAACGACCTTAGCGGAAATGTAAACTATGTAGATGCGCAATACCGCACTATTACCAATCAGCCCCCTTTTACATCAGGCTTCGCCAACATTCTGCAGGAAGATCAGCTCATTGGTTATGTCGGTCGCATCAGTTACAACTACAGCAGCAAATATTATCTCGATGCCACCCTGCGTCATGATGGTTCATCACGTCTGGCACCGGGTCATAAGTGGGATAATTTTCCCTCCTTGGCTGCCGCATGGCGCATCAGTGCCGAGAAGTTTTTCCCAAAAACAAAATTCATCAACGACCTGAAGTTGCGGGGTGGCTGGGGCAAACTTGGCAACTATCAATCAGCCAGCTATTATGCCTTTCTATCCGGCGTGTCTTTAACCCCCGATTACGCCACCGGCTCGGGCAATGGCGATCCGTTTGGAACACAGTACCAAGCAGCAGCTTTGCCAAGTTTTGCTAATACCAATCTCACATGGGAAAAAGTAAAAACAACCAGCGTTGGCTTCGATGCCTTGCTGTTTAATAACCACGTAAATTTTACTGCAGAATACTACAACAAAACCACTTACGGCATCATACAGTCCGTGGCTTTGCCACCCAATACAGGTATTCAAAATCCTGCCGACCTTAATATTGGCGAAGTGCGCAATCGGGGTATCGAGATTGATGCCGGCTACAACACGCAGTTTGGTAAAGTTGGTTTTAATGCGGCTGCCAACCTCACCACGGTAAACAACAAAGTGCTGAAGTTGTATGGCGGTACACCTTTAGGAAATGAGTATGGAAGAATCGAAGAAGGCTATTCCATGTTCTACTTGTGGGGTTATAAAACCGGCGGCATTTTCCAGTCACAACAGGAGATTGATAACTGGCGTCAGTCGCATGCCGATGTCAACATTGGTCAGAGCCTAACTGATGCTTCCGCAGGCTATCAGTACAAGCCCGGCGATATGTATTTTCAGGACGTGCATGGCAATCCTACCGATCCCAAAACGCAGTACAGCAATAAGCCTGATAGCCTCGTAAACAGTGCCGACAGGACCTATCTTGGCAAAACCATTCCGGGTTATTATTATGGCTTTAATGTAGGTGCCAACTATGCGGGTATTGATCTTAGCATCTTCTTCCATGGAGTGGGTGATGTGCAGAAATTCAATTCCGTAAGAGCGAGCCTGGAAGGCATGTCTGGTCTTGCAAATTCAGATACAAAAACATTGAATCGATGGACAGAATCCAATCATTCCACCACCATGCCCCGCGCTGTTTACGGCGATCCTGCACAGACAACACGGGTATCAGACAGGTACGTAGAGAATGCTGGCTATTTGCGTCTGAAGAACGTTCAGCTTGGTTATTCTTTGCCAAAGAAACTGATGACGCAACTGGGCTTCATTCAGAACTTCCGCATCTATGTAAGCGCGGTCAACTTGTTTACAATTACCAAATATTCTGGCTATGATCCCGAAACAGATTTGGTACCGCCAACAAGACAATATCTCGTGGGTTTGAATCTCAACTTTTAATCACCTGTCTACAAACTTTCTATTATGAAACGTACGTTCTTACAAATACTTTTTGCCAGCATTTCAGGTGTCATCGTTATCAGCCTGGCATGCAATAAATCGAAGCTGGATCTACTTCCGC
>JADCRZ010000171.1 GCA_015069695.1 Williamsia sp. | reverse complement strand
CGAAGGATGATTGGTAACTTCGTCAATATGGGTAAATGTCTTTGGCTCTGAAATCATTCTTTAAAGGTATCGTAAATGCTGATTTTTCCCCTTGTAAATTATTTTAGATTGTATTCCAACTTTTCACTTGTAGTGAAATAATGCCATCATAGCCGGTCATTCAAGTAGACATAAAACCAAAAACTCACACTCAATCCTCCCAATGAATTTGTCAACCTGTTACACCTAAAGGCGCGGCGGCACGGACGGATGCGCGGAGCGTTCATGCCGTCCTTGACTTTTTGGTTACCTTTTTTGTGTCAATGTTGTGCGACATCAAGTTTGAGCAGTGGGAAACGACACCAAGTTTGAACACTTTATACTTCTGTACTGACAGACGGAAAGGTTACGAATGTTATCCTCATTGAAGTTGTCTGCAGTGAACCAACCTATCGTCACCTTGCTTTCATCTTCCACTCTGAAGTGATTTAGCTGAACATCGTAATGCAGACAGACATAGCTGTTACGGCAACGTTTGCCAAGGTAAACACTCTGTGCATAGAAGTTGATAAAGCCTCCTTTACTGACCTTACGGACAAATACCACTTCCCCCCTGAGATACTGTTGCACTCTGCTCAGATCAAAAGCCGTTGGGCTGCTCCAGATTCTGCTATTGCTGTACAGAGCCGGATACAACTCTTTTCGGCTCCTGTTGCTCATACGCCTGAGGGGGTATAGCTCCCTCTGTACCCTGGCTGCTGTATCCAGCCGGCTCTGTAACTCCGTGCAACTGTCACAGTGTTCCACTTCTGCCCACCGGCTGCTGGTTGCCTGCATACGTTCTACTTTGGGGTTATCCTTCGGTGAGCGGGGACGGCTCCAGGTGACCTGAACGCCTACGGCAATCAGCCACAGGGCCAGCGCCGGCACGGAGCTACGCTGCGGGTCTCCCAAAGGCTTACCATTATCTACTTTAATGCGCTTAGGCAATCCCCATTGCACAAAACACTGGGTCATTGCCTGTTGTATCTGTCGTTCTTCAACTTCATTGATGTGCCGGCAGGGGGAAAACAACTGCCTTGAGCAGTGAACCGGAGTGTTCATCGACGATGCTCAGGTAAGAAGCCGCCTGTCCGGAGTGAAGGTGTAACTTTTCTTTGGCATCGATCTGCCAGGTGTCATGTACTGTGGTAGCCGCATCAGGATGGCTGGCAGTAATAAGCCCTTTAGGTGGGTAAAGGTGCTGTGCTTTGAACCATCGCTGCAGGGTGCGTTCTGCAGGCAGTGCGGTTTGTGGATAATGGTCATGCAGTACCACCCAGATTAAGGGAGCCCCCCAAGCAGGATGATGCCGCTTCAGCCACAGAGCACAGCGGTAGATGAGTGCCTCACTCTTAGGCTGGGAGGAACCGCACCGCTCATAGTGTGGCTTGAGTCCACTGACACCTTCCGCTTTATAACGCTTCCACAACCTGCGTATGGTGGAATAAGACAGTCCCTGCTCGGTACAGACAGCAATCAGGCTGCATTTGGTTTTGGTGAGCTGTTCCAGGACCAAGGAACGAATATGTACCGGTAAGGCGCCTCCCATAACTACCTCCTTGTTTTGTTTAGAGGGAAGATAAGCAATTGGCAGCAAATCTCACCCCAAAACCGTTCAAACTTGGTGTCGTTTCCCACCGCTCAAACTTGATGTCGCACAACATTGACACAAAAAAGTCAAGGACGGCATGATCGCTCCCCGCATCCGTCCGTGCCGCCGCACCTTTATGTGTAACACCCTAAGGAATAAGCTAAGAGAATTGAGTTTGAGTTCCTGTCTTTATTAGTAACGGATAATATTTATCAGAAAGGGGATTCCACCTT
>JADCRZ010000170.1 GCA_015069695.1 Williamsia sp. | reverse complement strand
TAGCCAGGATCAACAAAGATACGCCCAACGCCACTTAAAAACATCTTAGCTGTAAGCAGTGGATGGCTGACAAAGATACCGATCGCTTCTTTACGTTGCAGCTGAAGTGTTTCATCAGGTGTCAGGTGTTGTGCAGTCGCCTGCGCAGTAATACGATCTTGGAGCTGTTGCCACGCCTCATCTTGGCTGCTGTGTTGTGCCGCTGCCAGCACAGCTCGTGCGCGATAGTAGATCAGGTTCGTGTCGCTGATGGTAGAAAGGGTAAACACACCAGCCTGCTGATAATTACGATACGCCCAACTGTATGTCAGTGCTGTGCTGATCACCACAAAAAGCACGCCATACATCAATGCTCGTTGCAGCTTCCACCGCCGCGCAGCGCCTACAAACAAGGGCAGCAAAGCAATTGGCAAGACCTGGCTAATTGGACGTGTCAACGCCATCAAGGCAAAGAGCGTTGCAGACAGCACCAGCCAACGAACCTGACCTCTGCGCCAGAAGTAGACCAATGTAAGCACGCTTGCAACCAGCAGCGTGGTAAATAGTGTTTCGGTTAACAAGCGGTTTGCCGTCATCAACGACACCGGATCGATGGCAACGATCAACCCGGCAAGCACTCCTGCCCATTGAGGTAATTCAAGTTCTCGTACCAACAAAACAACCAAAGCACCTGTCAGAGAACCAAACACAATCTGTAGCAGCACAGCAGCGGCTGGCACATGCCCAAAAACCCCAAAGACAGCTGCAAGGAACAATGGATACACTGGCGTACGAGAAAGATCAGGCGTCAGCGGTGGCTGGGCCTCGCCTGCCAACATACCATATTGAAGCAGATTGATTGCTCGTCGGTCATACCCATCTGAGTCATAGGTGTAGAACTTCCGCGGTTCAAAGGCAATATACGCAAAGACCAACAGCCGAAGAAGCAATCCTACCAAAATCACAAAGCCTATGGCTTGGCGTAGTGAAAATACATGTTTTTGCATAAAAGTAATGCTCCATTGAAGTGGTTAAGTGACGCAATTGCCAGTGCGGAACAAGAATGCCTACAACGGTTCAGAATAGCATTCCGTAGCGTTTCTGATAGTTCCATATAAAGTGGAAACTTCAAAAACAATCATACTGAACGTTCCGCACCGTCATAGGCGAGTGATTTTGAACCAAGTGTATGTAAGTGAAACGAGCAACCGTTGCAGCGGTTAGAGCTCAGGCCGGGCTTACCTCGGTAGCTGTTGGTTGTGCTGTTTGGGCCGTCAGGTTCGCACTCGGCATCTTGCCAACCGCCCGTTGGTAAGCGTGGGCCGCCACCACTGAACAAGCCGCAGCTAAGTCAACCTGTTGCCAGAAAAAGCGGTCAAAATCACCGTGCAAGAAGATAGCTGAAACCAGATATCCTGCAAAGGCGATCGACATAGCTACAGCCAATTCTGCCATGCGGTGGTCTCCAGCGTCTTCGAACCAGCGCCGCGCATTCAGTAATGAGCGCAAAGAAAGCAGAATAACACCCGCAATAGTAGCCAATCCGACCACACCATGCTCGGCAGCAATCTCTAAATAATAACTGTGAGCGTTGCGCTCTTCGTCTTGCACATCTCCAATACCATATTCACGAATATAGGTTGGATACAATGCCCGATAATTGTCGCTGCCAACCCCGACAATAGGATGGTCAAGAAACATGTAGGCCGCCATCAACATTTCCACCGAACGGCGTTTCAGGGATGCATCTTCTTGTCCAGCGGTATCGCTATTTGGCAGCAAGGTGTTTAGTGTATCGAAACGAGCACGCATCTCAGCAGGGGCAAACGAAAATGCCAACCAAATGATAGGAAGCGCCAACAGGTAGCGTGGGTTCAACCGCAAGTGCAACACGATC
>JADCRZ010000017.1 GCA_015069695.1 Williamsia sp. | reverse complement strand
GGCGGCTCCTGCACTTTGAAAGATATTTTTTGCAGCGGTAGAATAGAGCCAGTCAGCATCAGAAAAAACATCTTTCAAAGTACAGTGCAAAATGGCCTCAAAAAGCTCGAAAACTCTACTTTATCGATGTCCGGTATTGGGGTACGGATCAATTATATCTTCATTTCCTTCATTATCTGTCCGACAAATGGGGTACACTACAGTTTCGGCCCGCACGGCCTGAAGCGGTTATACTCCGCTCTTCAGGCTTTCATCTTCTCACAAGCATGTTCTACACTCGAAGTGCCAGTTTACATTTAAGCACCGGTTTTGGGGGGGAAATCATCGTAAAAACAGCAAGTACGTAAGTCCCTAAGATGATTGAGACGAAAAATCATTTCAGTCATCTCAGGGGTTAAGGCTGTAGCAAGCACGCGCTTGTGGTTCCTGCATGATGCGTTTGGGCGGTCCGTGGACCTGCGCAGTTACTGTGGAGCTGAAGTGCTGCCCTTTACCACCTTGGCGGTTTTAACCAACAAGCCGTTCAGCCGTACCTGTAACTGGTATATGCCGGCCGGATACTTGCTTGCCTGCAGGTCAACTGTGAAAGTGTTGCGTCCGGACGCGATGTTCCGGAAAACCTGGTTGAAAACTTTTTTTCCGGCTGCATCAAAGAGTTCGACGGTGATGACGGCTTTATCAATGAGGTTGTTTGCTTCAATCTGTAATCTGTCAATGAACGGATTTGGATAGAGTTTGATGGTTGACTGGGAAGCGATGTCGACGCTGGTACGCAGCCTGCCAGGGCCGGCTTCGGCAGTTATGCTGCCAGAGCCCTCCGTAAAAGCTTGATCAGGTACCCGCTGGCGCGGAATGCCGGGGCCCGTCCAGTAGAATTCCATCACTGCATCCCCTTCTTTCTGAAAATAAGCAATAGCTACGGGATACCGTCCCGGCGTATCTACATGCACAGTGCCTTTGTTCACGACGGCGTAGTGCACACCATCATTGTATATTACTGCCGGCTCGTTATTTGCATAGGCCTTGTTGAAATAAAATTTACTTCCGTCATCTGAAAAGGTTTCAAATAGATAGTCGCCGGGCATTTTGATATTGATATAACCTTCCCATACAAACCCATAGTTGGTGTTTTCACCGGAAGGCCGCACGTTGATGTCGACATTGGTTGCGGTGCCTGTTTTTACCGGAGACAGGTTGCTGAAATCAGGCAGGAAATTCCATGAGCCCTGGTAAAAACGGTAACGCAGTCCGTTGGCAGGAAGCGGCTGGAAGCTCCCGTTAAAGGCTTCATTCGGGATCAGCTGGTTGGGAATGCCCGGGCCCTTCCAGTACAGCTTGATGGATGCATCAAGCCGCTCCTGAAAATAGGTGATGGCTATAGGGTACAACCCGGCCGAATCAACATGGATGGTTGCCTGTTTGCCAAACGCATAGTGCACGCCGTTGTGATCAATGAGCGGAGTTGCTGCAGGATCATAAAAGCTGTTGAAATAAAACCGGCTGCCATCATCCGACACCATGTTAAACGTGTAATCGCCCGGTGCGGGTATGCGGATATAGCCTTCCCATACAAACGCATAATAGGTGTTTACACCAGAAGGCCGTACATTGATGTCAATGTTTGGAGTGGTGCCGGTTTTAACAGGTGAAAGGGTGCTGAAATCAGGCAGTGACGTCCACACGCCCTGGTAGAAGCGGTAACGCAAACCATTGGAGGTAGGAGGGGGGAGCGTTTCGCCAGCGGACGGAAAGTAGGCCGCCAGGATACCGCTGTTGTCAGTTAGTTCATCCGGCTCGAAGCTGTTGGTTTCCGCAAAGTATAGCCGGTTGCCGGATGTTGCGACGGACGGACGCAGGTCGTACCGGCCAAAATCAATGATTATCTTTCCTGCCGTTCCAAAGCTGCTGTCGGGCAAACCGTTCAGGTTGTAACGCATAATAAGGGCATCATACTCATTCCCGTTATAAATAGTACCGGCTACCAGGAATTTTTGTCCGTCTTGCGTAATATTGGGTGCCATCGAGGTAGCAGAAACCCGCTTGCCCCCGTTTACAAAGCTGTTGTCAACGCTACCATCCGGATTGTAGTAAGCGACGGCAAAGCGTGCGTCGTTTGGAACCGATGCACTGCCTGCTACAACCAGCTTTCCACCGGGTAGCACCAGGATGTTTGTTGCCCTGGCATTGTAACCGCTGAACCCTGTAATTACTTTGCCGGCTACGCCAAAACCGGCATCAGGCGAGCCATCCGCATTGTAGCGGACCACAACAAAAGCGGTTTGGTTGCCACTGGGTGTATTGCCGGCCGCCACAATTTTTCCGTCAGGTTGAACAACGATGGCGTCGAAGTTGCCCGGGAAGGAAAGAACCAGCTTTCCGTTACCGTTAAAACCAATGTCTGGTGAGCCATCGGGCAGAACGCGCAACAATGCAGGCCACAGGCCGGAACCCGTTTGAACAGGTTCGGTTACAACAAGTTTGTTATCCGGCTGTACACAAACTGCGGTGATCGTGCTATAAATAAAGCCCGGGAGGAGTTCTCCTTCCAGCCTTCCATCGCCACCAAAACTGCTATCGAGCGAACCATTGGGCAGATAACGCCGCAGGCCGGTGCTTTCCAGACACAAAATCTTTCCGTCAGGCTGTAAAAGCACAGGTTTATCCGTGTATCCCGACGGTAAACGGATCTCTCCGGCACCGGAAAAAGAACTGTCAGGCGATCCATTCGTATTGAACCGGTGTATAATGTAACCTGAACCCCCCACTGCAAGGATTTTACCATCTGGCTGTACCGTGATCGACCGCAGGCCTGACCGGTATGCCGGAATGCCGGTGGCAATTACACCCGAACCGTTGAAGCTGCCATCGGGTGTGCCGTTGGTGTTGATGCGGGCAATGACATAATCGGTCCTGTCAAACGGCTTGGGTTGGGTACTTCCTGCCGCAATCAATTTTCCATCAGGCTGGATGGTCAGAGACGACATATAGTCGGGATAATTGATACCGATGGTTACCTTTCCGTTCCCGTGGAAGTTGCCATCGAGCGTGCCGTTAGACGAAAACCTGTTAATGGCAAAATCAAGATTGTTCTGTTGGTCGGGGGTGGTGCCAACATACACCGTACCACCGGCCACTATTTTTCCATCTGTCTGCACGATGATGGACACGACATCAAAATTGGCAGCGAACGTTGTTTCCAAGTTGCCGCCAGCGCTGTACCGCGATATCAACGATGTTCCGATCCATATTTTTCCGTCTGCCTGTAAGGCCAGTGCTGCTCGGCCATACAGATCACCTGAAATATTTGTCTTTACGATGCCGGTGTCGCCGAAAGAATTGTCGAGCGTACCGTTCGCATTGTATTGTACCAGCAGGTAACCAGGGGTTTGTATTTTGCCGTACGGTCCACTGTATGCAATGCCTGTAACAACCAGCTTGCCATCAGGCCGGATCGCTATCTGCCTGAAATCGGAAAATGTATATTCCGTTGGAGTAATGACTTGTCCGCCTTTGCCGAAGCTTGTGTCAAGTGTGCCATTGGCGTTGTACCGCAGCAAGCTGAACTGTTGGGACTGCTGGGGATTGCCATTTGGCTGATAGTAATAGCCTGCCAGTACGATTTTTCCATCCGGCTGCAGGGCCGCCGCTTCACTGGTAAAAGCCCCGTCCGGGGGAAAATTAACCGTACCTCCTTCGCCAAAAGCACTGTCCAGCTTGCCGCTGGGCAGGATGCGCTGGGCATGGAAGCTACCGGATATGACGATCTTTCCGTCAGGCTGCAACAGCCCCATTACGCCCACCTCGCGCAAAATCTTCAGGTAGCCCCGGGTGCCAAAACGCTCATCCAGCGTGCCATTGGCATTGTAGCGCGCGAGGGTGCCGCCAGCCACAAATACCAGCAGGCCGCCATCCGGCTGCACCAGCGTCTGGGTGGCATTTTCACTAAAGGCATTGCTAACCGGGTTCTCCAACACATTTATATAACCGCCGCTCCCGAAGGAAGAATCGAACTTTGCGGACTGACTGTAGACTTTCTGCAACAGTAGCGCAAGCATGCTCAGCAACAACAACTTTTTCATGTGGTGGTCTTTTAACGCTAAAAAAATAATTTATAAAACCGGGATTTCTCAAGAACAGCCAGCGGCTGTCTCCGGGATGGATTTTCACAGGGAAAGATCAAGAAGCTTCGATGCATTTAAAGCTCCCCGGTATCATTGCATTTTTTCTCTGTCCGCCAGCTGATTTTTACGTGTAGTATATTGAGCTGCGCTGCACCTGATCACTAAAAAGGGTTTGTATTTGGTTTTGTTGTACCCAAAAACAGTCTACGCGGTCATTCACCAAAGTGAACCATTCTGAAGGCCAACCAACAGCCCGGGCGCACACTTCAGCGGGCGGATCAATGCTGCTAATATAGCTCCTTCCACAATAGGGGACATCACTCATTTTGGGGGATATTTTACAGTTTATGCATCCTGGGGCAAGTTTACTTCTGTTGGTTTATACGCTAAAGATGGACATCTACCCGGGTCTGACGCCGGTTTATCCGGCGATCTCTTTCAGTGAGGCAACCACCTCAATATTCACAGGAATACCCTCTTTCATCCGGATCTGATCAGCCTCCCTTTCGGGATCACCCTTTGTTTTTATGAAAGCCGCTAGTGTAGCGGCTTTTAGCGTTTGTAGAGGGTTGGCTGGTAACGTTTTTGCGGGAAAAAAACCGTTAACTCTTTTGAAAAAATCTTTTTCAAAACTCCGTTTTTAACACGTTAGCAGGCGTGACAAATCCTTTTTGCAGTCCATCGAAAATATATCGCAAATGGGCCGCGCTATCTCAATACCCAAGTAATAAAATCTACCCATTATCTTAACTCTCCATCAATTTATCCAATGTAATAGGCAGAGATCTGATGCGTTTGCCAGTTGCATTAAATGCGGCATTGGCATCCTAGGGGGCCACACCAACAAGCGCAATCTCGCCCAAACCTTTTTACCATTGGGTTGATGTAAGGGGCCTTTTTATTCACGAACAACACATCCACATGGGGAATATCGGCATTTACCGGCACAGATAGTCGGCCAGGTTGTTGTTGACAAGCCTTCGAAAGCAATTGTCGATCTCCAGGTCTTCCTTCAGGACCATACCAATACCACCCACAGCACCACCCATCACCTGGCTGGCAACTGTTTAAGTACTAACAATGGTACCGGCATCGGCACATGACACCACATGATCTATCTTCACCCGGCCGGTCGATTTCCATAGTGGCACTCACGCGTTCTGCACAGAACAGCAAGATTCTTGTGAACGAGAAACTAGAAGTTGAAGAGGCAGATCTTTTTATCAAAAGCGAACTGATCAATGCAACGAATGCCTGGTGATGCGGTGTTGCAACTGGCAACCAGCATTCCAAAGAAGACCTTGCCCAGGCTTTCGGATTGGAAAATGAATTGGTGTATGGCTTTTGTGCATTGATCGTGTTTGAAAAAGGTTCAAACCAGCAAAGTAACAAACCTTCGTTCGAGACAAATGCTTTATGTTCATCCTGAAACTATTCGTTTTTTACTTTAGCAACTGTACATCCTGATGGCTGGGAAAAGGCGCTCCTTCACGCTTAGAAAGCGGCCTGGTTTGGGGGTTCGGCGCTCAGGGTAAACACCATCCTTCCGCCCTGCATGATTTCGCTGTGTGTAATGTATCGCCGGTTCAGCGGTTTACCGTTGAGCGCAATACTTTTGACCCACACGTTGTGATCGCTTTGGTTGATGGTTGAAATTTCAAATAGCTTGCCGTTCTCCAATTTCAGCACCGCGTGGTTGACTGCCGGACTGCCAATATCGTAGCGGTCGGAACCCGGTGCCACCGGGTAAAAACCAAGCGAACTGAAAATGTACCAGGCGCTCATCTGACCGCAATCATCGTTGCCGCCCAGTCCATCGGGTGTAGGCTTGTACTGGTGTTTCAGGATCATCCGTGTCCGTTCGCCGGTTTTCCAGGGCTGATCGGTAAAGTTGTACAAATACGCCACATGGTGCGAAGGCTCGTTGCCGTGCACGTACCCGCCAATGATGCCATCGCGGGTGATGTCTTCGGTTTCGGCAAAAAACTTGTCGGGCAATTCCATCGTAAACAGACTATCGAGGTGTTCGCGCATGCGCCGGTTGCCGCCCATCAGCTGCACCAGGGTCTTTGGATCATGGGGCACGTACAAGCTGTAGTTCCAGGAGTTGCCCTCGATAAAGCCTTGGTTGGCCGTGCTCAGCGGATCAAAACCTTTTTTAAAACTGCCATCGCTTAAACGGGCGCGCATAAAGCCTACGGAAGGATCAAACACGTTTTTGTAGTTCTGCGACCGTTGCATAAACTCATTGTAGATGGCGGTGCGACCCAGCTTTTTTGCCAGTTGGGCAATGCACCAGTCGTCGTAGGCATATTCCTGTGTGGTGGATGTTGCTGAACCATTTTTGTCTGCCGGAATGTAGCCCCTGTCCATATACAAACCGACGCCTTCGTAGCTGCGGTGGCGCGCAGTTGTGACACAAGCCTCCAGGGCTTTGGCTGCATCAAAGGAAGTTGCTCCTTTTATGACAGCATCGGCCAGAACCGACACGCTGTGATACCCCGTCATGCACCAGTTTTCATTGGCATAATGGCTCCAGACGGGTAGCATGTGTTCGGCACTTTGGTCGTAATGCGCCAGCATGGATTTCACCATATCGGCGTTGCGCTTTGGCTGAATGATACTGAACAAGGGATGCAGGGCGCGGTGCGTGTCCCACAACGAAAAAGTGGTGTAGTTGGTAAATCCTTTTGCCTGGTGAACATTTTGATCCAAACCACGATACTTCCCATCCACATCCATGAACTGGGTTGGATTGATGAAGGCATGGTACATGGCCGTGTAAAAATTTTCCTTCTCCTCCCTGCTGGCATCAACGATGATCTTGTTCAACTCACGGTTCCAGCTTTGTTGAGCAGCTGTTTTTATCTGTTCGAAATCCCAGCCTGGCGCTTCGGTACGAAGATTCAAGCGTGCTCCTTCGGTGCTTACACCAGACAGGGCGAACTTGAGCTTTATCTTCTCGCCCTCGCCGGTTTTGAAATCAAAATAAGCCCGTAACTGCCGGCCTGCAAGATCAGGAAAATCCTTGCTTTGGTCCCACTTTCCCCAGAAGCCGCGGTAGGTCTGCCGCCGCGAGTAATTGCGGTTGCCGTAAGCAACAAAGGGTTTGGAAAAGGCCAGTGCGAAATACACGGTCCGTGTACGGGCCCAACCGGATGTCTGACGGTAGCCGGTAACAAGTGTATCGTTCTCCACCCGTAGAAACGTCCACACGTTTTTATCTTCGTAATTGTAAATGCCCGACATCAGATCGAGGATAATGTGTGCTTCGTCAGACTTGGGAAAGGTGTATTGATGAAAGCCTACGCGGTTCGTCGCCGTCAGTTCTGCCAGGATATTGTAGTCATCCAATCTGACTTTGTAATAACCGGCTTCTGCCGTTTCGTTGTTATGCGAAAACGCGGAACGGAAGCCGCTACGGGGCTTGTCGGCTGTGCCGGGATTGAGCTTTAACTCACCAACGGTGGGCATAACCAGAAAGTCGCCCAGGTCGCTGTGGCCTGTGCCGCTGAAGTGCGTATGGCTGAAGCCAACGATGGTTTTGTCGTCATACTGGTAACCGGCGCAATACTTGTAAACTTCAGGGTTGTACCGTCCATTGACCTCGTAGGGTACCGTATCCGTATCGGGGCTTAATTGCACCGCACCAAAAGGCACTGTGGCCCCGGGATACGTATGGCCCATGCGTTGGGTGCCGATAATGGGCTTGACAAAGGGGACAAGGTTTTGTTGCTGCGAAAAGGCGTTGCCACCGAGAAGTAATGCAGAAAGAGCAACTGAAAAAAATTTCATCATGAATTTATTTTTATAAAACAGACCCATCCGGAGCAAACGATCGCACGGGGGCCAGCCTCGCATAACCATCTTTTGCCCGTTCCTAAAGGTGCAAAAACAAAACGTATACTTTTGACATATTTTTACGCGGTGCGGGTGAAGTACCCCCCAAGGACAGACCGCGATAAAGTAAAAAATTGGACTATTTTGATGCCGCCCGGCTTTATTCTACCACTGCAAGATAGGCCAGCTCAAAGTAGAAAATGAAATTTTAAAAAAAAGTTGCACCAAACTGGGAATACAGATCAAAGGATAGAACTGGTTAGCCCCGGTCTGAAAAGGCCTCCATTCGTAGGAAGTGTGATTTGCTGAGTACCAACAGAAGAAAGCTTTATTACAAGCCGGTGTCTGAAAAACCGGAGAATGTACAGAGGATGAACAAAATGGACAGGCATCTGACGGATCATCCGACCGAAGGCGTGGCATCGATCGTTCATTTGCTGACTGGCCCAGGCTTGCATGAAGTGCTTAAGTAATTCTTTATACTTGATAATTTTCTTGCCTCTATCAGGTACTCAGCATAGTGATTACGCGTTGGCATTCCTACATGATCAATGATTCCCGATCTTTCCATCACGAAAAGAAAGATCTTTTACCGGGCAAATAATAAAAACGGTCCCCATGTTCTCCGTAACGTTCAAATCTGTGAAAAATAGTATCAACAAATGTTCCTGATCTTTTATAAAAAATTTTTGCGTCTCCTCGTTGAAGTTGATCTGAAACGAAGTATTGAAAGTGTGACCCGAGAGCTTTGGTAAACGAAATAACTGCTGTATCGCCTTTTGCAAATGAAGGATCAAGAAATTTGATCACGCTAGTTACTTCTTTCCTTACTGACTGATTACTCATTAGATTCCTTGCATCATTTTTAATCGAGAACTTCAGGTTGGCCTGCATGTAGTAGCTAATAATGAGGGGCAGCTCTCTTAGGATGTCTGCTTCCGCGGTAAAAAAATGAATGTTTGTCCCTGTTGCGTCCGGCAGTGGCTCAAACTCGTAGCCTTTTGGTTTGGGCAAGATGGCGGCAAAGACTTCGCGCATCAGCGGTGGCAGGGTAAGAGTTACGGTGGCGTTTTTCAGCTGGTTGCTCGTAATAGAACTGTAGTCCCACAGGTATGTAACTTGCAAAGCGTAAAAGCTTGTTGCATAATCCGACGCAAGATCTTTCATATCGCTAATTCAGCGAACTCCTGTATTCATTGGGCGATTGCCCAACCCGTTGTTTGAATAAACGGGTAAAGTGTTGGGGATATCTGAAGCCAAGTTCATACGCAATTTGGCTAACTGATTTACTGTGATCGAATATTCTTTCCTTCGCCACATGGATTATTTTCTCCTGTATGTAAACCTGCGCTGTTTTGCCCGTTTCTTTTTTGACCAGGTCGCCAAAATAGCTGGCTGATAAGTGCAGTTCTTTGGCGCAATAAGCTACGGAAGGTAGTCCGATATGCTGTGGTTTGTCAGTTTGAAAATAATTGCTCAACAAGATTTCAAACCTTTCCATGATTCCTTGGTGTGCATTCTCGCGGGTAATAAACTGCCGGTCGTAAAAACGGACACAATAGTTCAGGAACAATTCAATATTATCCACGATAAGCTTTTTGCTGTGCTTATCTATCGCATGGTCTAATTCATACGCTATCTTGGAAAAACAATCCAATACAATCTTCTGTTCCCGCTCCGAGAGATGCAATGCTTCATCGGATTGATAGCTGAAAAAAGTATATTCTTGTATATGCCGTCCAAGTGAAGTGCCGTGTATCAGATCAGGATGAAACACCAGTGCATAGCCTTTCGGCTGGTATGTTTCGCCGTTGCTGTTCACGCCTGCCACCTGACCCGGACCAAGAAAAACCAACGTTCCTTCCTGGTAGTCATACGTGTGTCTTCCATAAATCAGATCACCGCATTTTACCTCTTTTAAGAAGACTGTGTAGAAGCCGAAATACATGCGGGAACCTTGTCTTGGGGCTGCCTTCGACAAATCCACCACACTCACCAACGGGTGCAGCGTTTCGTTGTTGTTGAAGGCATTGTAATCACTGATAATCTCAAACCGTCGCAGGTTATCCATGCACTGTTGTTTTACCGAGTCTAAAATTAGTGCTTTTGCAAGCCTCTGCTTGATGGGCACACCGCCAACCAGCAATATTGGTAAGAGAAACCGGAATCTGTATACATGCCGGCCGGGAAAAAGCAGGGAACTTCGTGCCCTGCTTCCAGAATATGATTGATTGTACCCAAATATCAAAAAAAAGAACAATAGTTGTATTTGCAAGAAGGCCAGGAAGTTGCGGGGAGGATAAATACCTGCCGGTCAAATTATGCAAAAACCGGGTATCCAAACGGCAGCGGATTAAGCACGTAGCCCGTATACGATCCAGCAAAATAGGAGCAGATCGAGTTTCAACCGGATGGGCCTGCTGTTGGCAAACCTGATCCAAAGAAAGCAAGGTTGGACAGGATTAAAAAGGCCGTGACGTCAGGAAACCTGCATGAGACAAAGAGCACTTGGAAAGTTTGTATATTTAACCTGACCGCACATGACCAAACCATTTTTCAAAAATAACCTTCCGAAAATGACAGATCAAACAAATTCCATGAACCGGCGATCTTTCCTGAAGTCTACAGCACTCGCCGGCGGCGGGCTTATGATAAGTTTTACCTGGTTGTCAGCATTCAAATCTTCCGGCAAAACCGATCCCGGTCTTCCTGCATGGGCTGAGCTGAACGGGTATATCAAAATCACGCCGGATAACATCATAAAAATCCTGAACCCAAATCCCGAGTTCGGGCAAAATGTGATGACCTCGCTACCCATGATCGTTGCCGAAGAGCTGGATGCTGACTGGAAGGATGTAGTGGTCGAAATGGGTCCGCACGACAGCCTGAAATTAGGGCCGCAATTTACCGGCGGAAGCAATTCCGTTCGGATGTATTGGAAGCCACTGCGTGAAGCAGGCGCGGCAGCACGCTATATGCTTATGCAGGCTGCGGCTGAAACCTGGAAGCTGCCCGCGGAGGAATTGACAACCCATGCCGGAATGATCGTTCATGCAAAAAGCATGAAGTCCGGGAAGTACGGAGAATTTGCATCAAAAGCTGCAGGCATCCCTATACCCAAAGAGGTGAAGCTGAAAGATGTTCAAACCTTTCATGTTGTACGCAATTCAAAGAAAAATGTGGAGGGTTTAAAGATCGTTACCGGCAAACCGCTGTTTGGATTGGATTACCATCAGGAAGGAATGCTGATTGCGATGATAGCGCATCCGCCTGCTTTTGGCATGAAACTGAAATCGTTTGATGCATCCGAAACCCTGCAAATGCCCGGCATCAAAGATGTTTTTACCCAAAAATTATATGAGGAAGGTTTTGAACAGGGTGGTTTCGATACACGAACCTTCAATGATTTGCTGGTGGTAGTGGGCAAGACTACCTGGGAAGTTATGAAGGCCCGCAAGAAACTGAAAACGGAGTGGGAACCTGCGGGCGAAACCAAAGACACAATGGGAGGCGGGGGTAGAAAAAGAGAGATTGTTGTTCCGGGGGACCTTGAAAGTACAGGTGCCCAGCTTGAAAAAATGCAGGAATGGGCAAGCAAACCAGCCCAGCAATTAAGACGGGACGGCGATCCGGAAACGGCTTTTAAACATGCTGCACAAATCATTGAGCGCACGTACAATGCCCCGTTTTTAGCACACAATTGCATGGAACCGATGAATTTCTTCGCCCACGTTACAGATGAAAAAGCCCTCGTGGCCGGACCGCTGCAAGCCCCGGGCTGGTCAGAGCCAACGCTGGCAAAACTTTTAGGCCTGCCGGCTGACAAGATTGAAATCCAGCTGACCCGTATGGGCGGAGGCTTTGGCCGGAGAGCCTACGGACATTACCTCTATGAAGCGGCCCTTATTTCAAAAAGGGTAAAAGCGCCTGTCAAGCTTATCTACACCCGCGAAGACGACATGACCTATGGCATCTACCGCCCTATGTACACCGCTACCTACCGGGCGGCACTGGATGCCAGGAAAAATTTAATCGCTTTTCATGTGAAAGGCGGCGGCATTCCAGAACATGCCGTTCATGCCAACAGGTTTCCAGCCGGCACGGTTGACAATTACCTTGCTGAAGGTTGGCAGATACCATCCAATATTACGATCGGCGCATTCCGGGCACCCCGGTCAAACTTCAATGCGGCGGCAGAACAATCCTTTTTGGACGAGGTGGCGGAAGCGGCGGGTAAAGATCCAATAGATTTCAGGCTGGAACTTTTACAAAGAGCCAAGGAGAATCCAGTAGGCAAGAACAACGAATATGATGCTGACCGGTATGCCGGCATATTAAAACTGGTGAAAGAAAAATCGGGCTGGGGCAAAGCGGAAAACAAAAAGTACAACCGGGGTGTTGCGGCTTATTTCTGCCACAATTCCTACGCAGCCCATGTGGTTGACATGGTGATGAGAGACGGGCAACCTTATGTGGAAAGGGTAACCAGTGCCATTGATTGCGGGATCGTCATCAATCCCGATGCGGCAACAAACATGGTTCAGGGTGCCGTTGTGGACGGTATCGGAAATTCATTTTATGGGGGCTTAACGCATAAAGGGGGAGCAGTGGAGCAAAAAAATTTCTATGACTACCGGATCATCCGCATGCACGAAGCCCCCAAGAAGATCGACGTTTATTTTGTGCAAAATGACATTGACCCGACCGGTTTGGGCGAACCACCGTTTCCACCTGTTTTCGGCGCAGTGGCCAACGCGTTGTTCAAAGCAACCGGTAAACGCTTTTATCAACAGCCATACATTCCGCAACTCAACGCCACCCCCCGTGCTTTTTAATTAAATCATTTTTCGTCTTCTAACCATCTGCTATGATCACCTTAAACATCAATAAGAAAAACTACAACGTAGACGTCGATCAGGATACGCCTTTGCTATGGGTGCTTCGTGATACGCTTGGGCTTGTTGGAACAAAATACGGATGCGGCGTGGCACAGTGTGGTGCCTGCACCATTCACCTCAACGGTGAGGCCGTTCGCTCCTGCGTTACAAAAGTGAGCCGTGCGGCAGGGCAAAAAGTGGTAACCATTGAAGGCCTGGCGGAAAAGGGGGATCACCCATTGCAAAAAGCCTGGTTGGAATTGGACGTTTCCCAATGCGGCTATTGCCAGGCGGGTCAGGTCATGTCGGCGGCCGTACTTCTAAAGGAAAATAAAGCGCCAACAGACGCGGATATTGATGCGGCAATGGCAGGTAACATTTGCCGCTGCGGAACCTATCTGAGAATCCGCGATGCTATTCACCGGGCCGCAGACATACAGCGGAAAGGGACTGAGAAAACCTAAATACTCCCATCATATATCTTAGAAGCATGCAACAACCAAAAGGCAATAAACGCGGTTTCCCAAAAAAGGCAATGGTTATTCTGGCCCTGCTCGTTTCCATCGTTGCAGGGGCTATCTCCGGACCGGCCCGTAAAGCAAGTCATGCAAGGATTGCCGGTGACGAAGAAACAGAACTGCTCAAAGACAGCGCAAGATCTGTGGCCGCATTCAAAGAGGTGTATAAAGTGTTGATGCATCCTCGCTGCATGAACTGCCATCCGGCAGGTGATGTTCCGCTGCAAAACGACGACAGTCACCTGCATGCGATGCTTCCCAGACGGGGCAACGGCGGGCATGGGGTGTACGCGATGAAGTGTGCCAATTGTCATCAGCCAACCAATACACCGGGCTTGCGCACACCACCGGGCAATCCGAAATGGGCCCTCCCGCCAGCTGACATGAAAATGGTTTTCCAGAATAAAAATCCAAGGGAACTGGCATTGCAGATTATGGATTACAAAAGCAACGGCCACAAGAACAAAGCGCAGTTGATTGAACACGCCAGAGATACCCTCGTGAAATGGGGTTGGGATCCCGGCGAAGGGCGTTCACTGCCGCCGCTGAACTACCAGGAGTTTGTTGCAGCATGGGACACCTGGATCAACACCGGTGGCTATGCACCGGCAAGATAGTATATCTCTCTCTCTTTGAGCCAACCGCTGCATTCTTTCATTGATGAGCGCCTTGTAATCAGCAAGATTGGTAGATAAACCCGGAATCTGTATACCATACAGGCAGACAAATGAAAAGATCTTTGCATAGTTAAAGAAACAACCTATGCAAAAAGTAAAATTGAATAATGGTGTAGAGATGCCCATCCTTGGTTTTGGAGTGTTTCAGGTTAAAGGTGGGACTTCTTTCAAAAGACAAACAAGAGCTGGTTTTGCAGGCAATCCGCTTGTACGTAAATGATGTAAAATCCAATGAGACGGACAAAATCTTACCCTCGTATACAAAGGAACTATCCGACACATACATTGCTTTTTCCGGAAACAAAACACTGGAAAAAGTTGGTGACTATTTCCGCATTGACGGCCCGGGTGTTTGGATTGAATACAACACGCAGCCAAGCAGGGATATTCCTATTCCACCCACCCATCCTCATTCCATCTGGCGGGATCACAAGAGCGATTATGGTGGGCAATAGCGAATGTTGAAAAAAAACGCGCTTGCATGGTCAGCGTTTTCCGGCAGAATAATTAAAGTATGTAAATACAGGCTTCGACATGTACGACCAGCCTGCAGGTTTGTATTATGTGAAACTGACGGGCCCCAATGGCGTGCAGGTCACAAAACTGGTACTGCAACGATAAAGACCGGCCGTGAGATCGTTTTAAAAATGCAAAAAAGAAATTTACGGATAACAGGGAGTTCTCTGTTTTAGATCATCAATCATTGTCCGGTGCAGTCTGCCCTTTGAAAGCGACGGTTATCTATTTTGATTCAGTATTTCCTGAAAATACGCATCCGTGCTTTCTGGTCTCTCTGCAGTTAAAAAGAATCACGCAAGCCTGTTTTATTCTTTACTGCAATAAGCGTAATGATCGCCGAGAGTAACAGCGAACCAGCCATGAAAACATAGGAGGCGCCAAACCCACCCGTGCTATCGTTCAAATAACCCACCAGGAACGATCCCAGAAAAGAGCCAAGCGCACCCAAACTGTTTATCAGCGCCATCGCACCACCGGCAACATTGCTTGGCAGTATCTCGGGCACTATTGCAAAGAAAGGTCCGTAAGGTGCATACATCGCACCGCCGGCTATGATGAGCAATGCAAATGACAACCAGAAATTGGAGGTCCCGACCAGGTACGAAGCATAGAACGCAATGGAGCCCACCAATAGGAAAGGCCACACGAAGCCTTTGCGGTTTAATGTTTTATCGGAGAGGTAAGAAACCGACAACATCGCAATGATCGCCAGCACATAGGGTACTGACGACAACCACCCGGTAGTCACGATATTCATATCCGGACTCGACTTGATAATGTAAGGAAGCCACAATACAAAACCGTACACGCCGATGCTCCACAATGCATACTGGAGGCAAAGCAACAACACCGTTGGCGATGCAAATGCTTCGCGGTAGTTTTTAACGGGTTTGATCCCCTGTTGTTCGCGCTTCAATTGTTCGTCAACATCCTGTTTCTCCTGTTCAGATAACCAGGTAGCGTCTTTGGGTTTGTCGTCAACGAGCCACCACCAGAAGAATGCCCACACCACAGCGGGAATTCCCTCCAGAATAAACATCCATCGCCAGCCAACACTCTTCACCAGGTACCCGGATAATATCGACATCCAGAGTATTGTTACAGGATTGCCGAGAATCAGGAACGTATTGGCGCGGGAGCGTTCTGATTTGGTAAACCACCGGCTTAAGAACAACAGCATGGCAGGCATCACGGCGCTTTCCACCACACCCAGCATAAAGCGGATGACCACGAGTGCGTAAAAATTGTTGACCATGCCGGTGAACGTTGCCAGCAGTCCCCATGAGATCAGGGACCAGAAGATCAGTTTCTTTGCGCTTTTATTGGCTGCATAATGTGCACCCGGAACCTGGAAGAAAAAGTAGCCAAGAAAAAACAGGGAACCCAGCAGCGACGACATGGTCTTGGTAATGTGCAGGTCCTCTGCCATGCCGCTGGCAGCACCAAATCCAAAGTTTGCCCGGTCGAGATATGCAAGGCTGTAAGTAATAAAAGCAATCGGTATCAACCGGTACCAACGGGATCGGGCAAGTGTTTTTTCCACGTGGTTATATATTTTCGGCATGAAGGTGAGATTTTTTTGGGTAACACCGAAGAGGACCGATGCACAATCTATGGCGGAAGCATCTATGCTATCAAAAACGGAAGATCTCCCCGGCATGATTTGCATTCCTTTGCCCGGATTTGTATAGAACCAGGCTCCCAATACCAAACAGAAATTAAAATTCTGACAACAGGTAGCTTGGGCGAGAAAAACATAGTCAGTTGCCGTAAACGAATCCTGTTCCCAAAAGGATTACTCGTAAATGTTGATTGGTTTGCACCCAACTGGCGGGTATTTGCGAAGGCATGGAATTCACTGAACATGTAGCCGGGCGCAAATGTGAGATTGAAATGCATTGTTGAAGTTATGTACTAATCGGAAAAATGAACGCAGAGCCAGCGCTGCTGCTGATGCCTGTACTATTGCAAACCAGGTTGAATAAATCAGGGGATCAAAAATAGTCCTGAGTGCATCATTAAAAAAATTTTTTGACTGTATCCGCCTTTAAACTATATTCACCGACTTGTACCATCCCCCTTTGGATTATTTAGAAACAACAGGTTACCCAGATAAATAATGTAGTCATTCTCTATAGTTCGGCATTGGTCAGGGATAAATGGTACAATTTTAACCATATAAAAGACACTATATGGCTTTCAACCTGAGAACTCGTATCAAATACCGGTTATTGAATCTGCGAATTTCATACTGGTGGTCTTTTCTTATGGGGAAATTAAAAGGGTACGTACTCGTAAAGAACAATGACATCGAATTCAAGATAACCCCCTCGTTCAGGTATTTTTGGTTTTGGATGCAGTTTAACGAGGGGAACTATGAAAAGGAGACCTTTATTATCTTTAATAAATTTCTAAAGAAGCATTATAATTATGTAGACATCGGTGCATGGATTGGCCCAACCGTGCTGTACTGTGCCCCTTTGGTAAACAAAGTGATCGCTTTCGAACCCGACCCCATCGCTTTCCGTCAATTAAATAAGCACGTCTCGATCAACAAAACCCCCAATGTTATATTAAACAATTATGCGCTCAGCAGCAGGAATGGATCATTAAAGATGTCTTCCTTTGGCGGTAATCTGGGTGATAGTATGAGCAGTTTGCTTGACACCCATCATGCGAAAAATGTCAGTATTCAATCCAGAACGTGGATGGAATTCTCAGAAAACATAGATTTCAAGATTGATTTCATAAAAATAGATATTGAGGGAGGAGAGTTTGAGCTCCTTCCTACCATGGTTGAATACCTGGAAAAATACAAACCCAATATCCATCTCTCCTTACATGCTCCTTACCTGGATGCCACCGTGCGTTTGGGTGAAATGAAAAAAATTATCAATTCGATTAAGCCCTACTATTCACAGATCTTGAGTGAGGAATTAAAAGCCATTACGTATGACGATCTCCTTACCAAGCCTTACACGGACAATTTTACGGCTGTTTTATTGTTAAATTAGTATCGCTTCATCGTAGTAACATGTGCAATTATTCTGTAATGTTACATGGATCAGCTTTGCCTGTATATACGCCTGTGCTTTTTTCCCTGTTTCTTTTTTTACCAGAAAACGGTTGCGGAGAACATAGCAAGTTTCCTGTATACGGAAGGAAATAAATTCCAATCAGTAAATCATTCGTCTAATTAAATTCAATGGAGGTATAAATTGGCAAAACATGAAGACGTAAAAAACGGCGTCATTTTTCCGATAGGCGAAAAGAACGATGCGTATGCACAGTATTTTGTGGGGCAGAGTTACCTTAAAGGGTTGGTTGCAGACGCCAAAGTAAATGTTGGTGTCGGGAATGTGACCTTTGAGCCAGGCTGCAGGAATAACTGGCATATTCATCGGGATGGATTTCAGATTTTGTTAGTGACGGGTGGAGAGGGTTGGTACCAGGAAGAAGGAAAACCTGCTCAATTCTTAAAAGCCGGGGATGTAATTGTTACCCACGACGGGGTAAAACACTGGCATGGGGCAACAAAAGATAGCTGGTTTGAACACATCGCTATCACAGCCGGTAAACCGGAGTGGCTGGAACCCGTTGATGATGAAACGTATTCCAGGTTGTAAAGTTGCCGGAACGCATCTTTTTCAAACATTCAGATCAAGTGCTGCAGTAATCATCGGTTGTCAGGGGCTTTTGGCTGTTTGGATCTCCTGTTTTAGATTTATACCCCATTTGAAATACTTTGACAAACTTGAATGATGAAAATAAAATTACTGCTCCTGCTTGTCATTGTTTCAAGTGGTGGCTTGTGGGCGCAGCATGCTGATAGTTCCGGGCCCCAGGTGAATCCTTTGGATCTCAGGTTTCAGCGGCTTGCCGTACGGCGGTTTGTCTTTTCGAACAATGTGCCGCTGTCTGCATTCGTGCCGGCTGAAATTGTTTCCTTTCCATCCATGCATCCTGCTTTTGCCACCTCACCGGATGCAACTCCCGTATGTGATACCTCGTTTCGGGCGCAAATCACCCATGGTGAGCTGGTTCTAAACAAAGATTGCGGCAAGGGGCCGGTCAGCTTTTATGTGGGTGGCGTTTATCCTTATGCGACGTATGAACTGGATATCAGCTCAATTATGCCTGATAAAAAGGACGTGACGGAAATCGGTTTTGAGCTGGCCCGGCAGGGTTTGAGAGATCGGGTACAGGTCGTCGTTAGATCAGGCCCTTCCGAGCAAGGCATCTACCTGAGAATATATAGTGATGCTGTTATCGAGCGGGAGGTCAAGTATACATCCTTGGTGCCAACAGGTGCGTTTAAATTAAGGGCGCAGCTATATGGCAGATCAGTAGGAGTTTTCATTGAAGAGCATGGTGAAACAAAATATACAGGTTCTGTACCTACAAAAGAAGACTTTAGCAGGATACTTGATTTACGGGTGGTAAAAACGCTGCAGGAATCAACATTCAACATCATTTCAAACCTGCGGGGTACTGCAGTGATTGCCGGTGCCCGCTCTTTTCTTTCCTCCGGGATCGGTCAGGCAGACATCCGCTTGATCTCTCATGAAGATTTGAGTCCTTATCTGGATCAGGGAAGACTTTGGTTCACATTTACCTGCAGGGGGATTGATATTGCTCAATCTGCACAAGGGGTGATGAGTTTGGATCCTTCCGTGTTCGATGTCCGGTTTGAAGGGATGATTGTATTCGATCATGGGGACGGGCTGCTAAGAAATGATTATGCATCGCATCTTTTCTACGACCGGGATGCAAAAGAGTGGCGGGCCTATGGTTGTGATTTCGGAGGAACTGCCAATACGGAGGGGCGGTCTGGTACCGGGCTGGTGCTCGCCAGCACTTCCAAAGATCCCCGCCGCGGCTTCTCGGTCATGAAAGCAAAACGCATCGAGCCTGAAAGCATTGCCGGGCACAATGAAGACCCTTGTATATTTTACGATGCAAGCGTAAAAAAATGGCGATTGCTGACCAGCGCATTTGTAAATGGAACCATTACTTCCCGCACGTTTGAGTCGGACACATGGGATGGTAAGTTCGCTCCCGTAGCTCCGCCCATTTCTATGAATTCAACCGGCACTTCCATTCAGAAGATAGGACAGCATTATTACGCTTTTATGGGCGGACTGGGCAATCTCCGTGCACACTCATATCCGGACCTCCGTTTGTTGGGTGAGCTGAACCTCCATCTGCAACCGCACTGGCCAAAGCCCGCAGGACGTGTATGGGCAAGCATTGTTCCGCTTCCGGAAGGGTTTCCTTACCGGTATGTTTTACTCACCATGGACAGGCCGAATTTCCCGGGTATACAAGGGGCAAACTGGAGTTATGGCGCGTTGTATTACTACGGAGCAAATCCTGATGTTGCATCAGCAAAATATGAATATTAAAAAACAGGACTGAAAGGTTCAGCAAAACCCTGCACAGATTGCGTTTACGGTGATCTTTTTCTTCCCCGCCATATAAACCACCGGGATTGGTTATATTTAAGCCAGCTTCAACAAAAATGGGTAAGATGAAACCGGCTATCCTTTTATTCTATACGCTGATACTGACTGCAATGGCTGTGTGCCAGGGTACTGTTACAAACCTGGATGCGCATGATATTATCCGTGGTGTCTGGAAAGCTCAACAGTCACTCAAAACGGTGTCTTACACATTGGCTCGCACCGATACGTTTACAACAGGGGATACACGCCGAAGTACCGGGAAGGCTATGATCCGGATAGCCAGGGAAGATTCGGTTTTTGGCTTTTTATTTCTAGGTAGAAAGGATGGATATCGTGGCGAAAGCGTCTATGACGGACATACTGCCTATGACACCGATGACGAGCAAAGGACTTACCGGCTTATCACGCGATCCTCAGACATTCCGCATGTACTGGGAAGCCCGGGAGGACAGATCATACTGACAGACTTGATCTCTCTTGATACTGCCAAAGCCATCAGCATGAAAGCGTGGGGAGAGGGTCAAAACATTTATATCTTATTCAACTATCCGGATCTGAAGGCGTATGATGTAACAAAACGATCCAAGACAGTAACAATCGACAAAAAGACTATGTTGCCTACGGCAATGAGAAGCCATCAGGAAACGTTGGGTAAAGTACAGGATTTGTATTACCGGATTACGGACATCCAGGTGAACTCACCCTCCTTTGAATACGATTTTTCTGCACCGGCGTTCCTGAAGAGCTATAGCCAGCAGAATATTCAACCGGATCGGTCTGTGCTGGCCCTGAAAGGATCGAGCGCACCGGCGTTCGTTTTGTCTTCCTTCAGCGGTTCCGAAGTGGCTTCTGCAAGCCTGCAGGGCAAAGCTGTGCTGTTGGATTTCTGGGAGGTATGGTGTGGCCCCTGTATTGAATCCATGCCCAAGGTAGAGCAGCTTTACAGCGCCTACAAGGATAAAGGGTTACAGGTCTTTGGTGTGGTGAATGATCTCAAGCAGCTTGAATCAGCAAAACGGTTTGTCGAAAAGAGAGCACTGAAGTTTCCTATGCTTGTAGGGAATGAAGGATTGGTAAGGGATTACAAGGTGAATGGTGTTCCGCAGTATGTACTGATCGATAAACAAGGAAAGATCAGTTTTATTTCCGTAGGTTACTCTGCAGAACTGGAGGCAGCCATAAAAAACAGTCTGCAGAATTGAGCTCAATAAGCAAATCTGACTTGGCTGCACATGCAGTTTGGGTGCGTGCAAGAGAAAAATGCTGACTTACTTTGCGCACAATGCAGTAGATGATAAAAAAGCGAGGCTTTCCGTATGTGGTACGGTAAGCCTCGCATAAAATTGAGCCGCGTCGATTATCCTTTCAGGGAAGCCATGTCGATCACAAACCGGTATTTCACATCGCCCTTTAACAGCCGTTCGTATGCTTCGTTGATCTGCTGGATGTTGATCAGTTCGATATCGGAAGTAATGTTGTGCTTGCTGCAGAAGTCGAGCATTTCCTGGGTTTCTGCGATGCCTCCGATGGCTGAACCCGCAAAGCTTTTGCGGCCCATGATCACGCTGAATGCTGCGATCGGGAGCGGGTGTTCCGGTGCGCCGACCAGCGCCAGTGAGCCATCTACGCGAAGCAGCGCCAGGTAAGCGTTTACATCGTGCTCGGCGGATACGGCATCCAGCATGAAATGTAACTTACCGCGATAAGCTGCCATTTGCTCGGGGTCTTTCGACAAAACAACTTCATCGGCGCCGAGGCGTTTGGCTTCTTCAAACTTGGATTGTGAAGTGGTAAAAGCCACTACATGGGCGCCCATTGCTTTTGCCAGCTTGATGCCCATGTGGCCCAATCCCCCAATACCAACAATGCCGACCTTTTTACCCGGACCAACATTCCAATGCCGGAGGGGTGAATAGGTGGTGATGCCTGCACACAGGAGGGGAGCAGTTGCTGCCAGATCCAAGTTTTCAGGAACGCGCAGCACATAATTTTCGTCTACTACAATGCTTTCTGAATAACCGCCGAATGTGGGGTTCCCGGGAAGGTGTTTATCCGGTGAGCTATAAGTGCCCGTATTGCCCGGTTCACAGTATTGCTCCAGGCCTTCCTGGCAGTACTGGCATTCCCGGCAGGAGTCCACCATACAGCCTACACCTACCAGGTCGCCCAGTTTAAACCTGGTTACATGATCTCCTACACTTTTTACTTTACCGACGATCTCATGCCCAGGCACACAAGGGTATAGGGTGCCATGCCATTCATTTCGCGCCGTATGCAAATCAGAGTGGCATACACCGCAGTATAAAATGTCGATCTCTATATCATGCGGTGTGGGCTTTCTCCTGTTGATGTCTAATTGGTTCAAGGGTGCTTCGGCCGCCCGGGTGCCGTAAGCTTTGATGTTGGTTACTTCCATGTTTTATTCTTTTATGTTTTGATACCTGGCATCTGTGACCGGCTGTCTCCAGTCCACCATGCCTTTTATATATTGCATATCCCTGTTATTCCCTGATCAGGAAATGGCTTTAATGATTTTAGCGGGCACACCACCAACAACTGTATTTGGCGGTACATCCTTATTTACAACCGCTCCGGCCGCTATCACTGCATTTTCGCCTACAGTCACACCCGGAAGTACCGTAACACCCGCACCGATCCAGGCATTGCGCTTGATAACGATGGGCCTGCAAACAAGCACTTTCCGTTCCAATGGATTTAACGGGTGATTTTCTGTGATAAGGTTCACTTTCGGGCCAATCAGTACATCATCTTCTATGGTAATGCCACCCAGGTCCAGGAACGAACAGGCATGATTGATAAAGACGTTTTTGCCGATTTTAATGAACCGGCCAACATTGGTGTAGAAGGGGGCAAAAAGAGTTGTGCTGGCGTCAATTTCCGAACCGGTGATCTCACTTAGTTTCCTGCGTATGAGGTCGGGGGTTCCTGCCCCGTTGAGCTCAACCGATAGCTGCATAGTCCTGGAAACCAGCTCCCCGATTTTGTAATACGCGGGGTCATCCATCCTGACCGGTTCACCTGCCAGCAGTCTGTCAAATAAATCTGTTTCAGAAAAGTCCTGGTCAGGTTGAACTGCTTCTTTGGTCATGATCATTGGTTTGATAACAGATCACAAAGGTATTTCCGCGATGATCCCCGTAGTAATGATTATCAAACCAATTAGTAAGAAAATCAAACTTCCGCTGCCCGAAGTGACTTTGGATTGGTTCCTGTGATCCGCTTGAAGTAATTGTTGAAATAGGTAGGGTATTCAAAGCCCAATGTATAGGCGATGTCGGCAATGTTCCAGGCTGTATGTTGCAGGAGGGCTTTTGCTTCACCGATGATCCGTTCGCTGATGTGGGCAGTCGTTGGCTTGCCGGTCACTTCTTTTACGGCACGGTTGAGGTAGTTGACATGAACATGCAGGCTGTTGGCGTAATCCTGTGCTGTTCTTAACCTGAGCGGCCTTTCTGCGCTTTCAATCGGAAATTGTCTTTCCAGCAGTTCAAGGAACACGGTCGTAAGACGGGAAGCGGCATTGCCGTGCTGGTCATAGTGCCCCGAGGGCTGCAGCTTGAGCGCTTCATGGATGATCAGGTTGATATAGTTGCGGATAAGATCGTCTTTGTACGTATAATCGGTTTTCTGTTCCTCTATCATTTTGCGAAAAATGGTATTGAGGAACTCCCGCTGCTGCTCGTTTATTTTTAAGATCGGTGTGCCCCCGAGTTTGAACAGGGGAGAGTTTTGCAGGCTTTCAGAGCGGCCGGATGCTGTAAGGAACTCTTCGGAAAAAAGGCAGGTATAGCCTGCATAAGTGGTTGACAGGGTTTCCCAGGAATAAGGAATATGCGGGTTTCCAAAAAACAAAATGGTGCCTTCTTCTTCATAGCTTCTGTCCGCGTAGTGAATAATGCTTTTTCCTGTTGTTAAACAGATCTTGTAAAAGTCTTTGCGGCTGTAAGTGCGCATGGCGTTTCCATCCGCTTCAAGCTGAAAGACGTTAAAGCCTTTTAGCTTGAGTTCATTGTTGAACGCCGAAAGCTGCCGCACGTTGTTTTGTTGCATCCGGCAAATGTAAGAAAATCAAATCATGCGCATTTAATAAGCCCGTCATGCCTGCCTCTGGCACAGAAAGATCTGTCTATTGTGAACCCCCCAATCTATGCAAGCTTTTTGCGCAGCCATTTGCGAACCGGCTCGTCGTACCATTTCAAAGTGGCATAGGCCAAAACAATACTGCCGATCAGGATCAGCAATGCATAGGGCCATGCCTGCGCAATGGTCACGCCTTTGTGGTTGCTGATCCAGGCCACATAAAAATATACCAGTGGGTAATGCACCAGGTACAGGGGATAAGATATATCGCCCAGGAACTTGCATATCCTTAGTTCGGTCTGGGTATGTACCATCCCGCTGGCGCCTAAATAAACAATCAACGGAAAGATGACGATGATCGCAACGGATTCATAGATCCCGTTCATCCATACATGCTCGGCTCCGCCAATGCGCGGCATATACAGGACGATCGCTACCAGGAGGCTGCACCATAAGAAAGCCCCTTTGATGCGCGTGGGTTTCGTTATCCGCGAAAGCAGCAGCCCTGCAAAGAATGGATATATCGTGCGGGTAATGCCCACGCGTACCTGTTCCGCATTGAGCGTCCAACCGCCGCTGACATCCCCGCCGGGACTGGTAATGGCCAGGTGGGCCAGTGCTATGGCCGCAATCACCACCAAAATGCTCAAGGCTGTTTTCGAGAACTTCCTGATGCCGATGGCGTACAGGATATTGGCAATGTATTCAAAGAAGAGGGACCACCCTACGCTGTCGAGCGGATGCATTTCTTCCCAGCCCCGTATATCCAGCGATAAGGGAATGGGTAGAATGGTGTAGCCGATAAACATGACCAGCAGCATTTTCCAAAGAGGAATGGTGTGGATGAGCGGCCAGATGGTTGAGTCCGTAAAATAAAACCCGATCGCGCCGAGGGTCATTCCCAAAACCACCATCGGTTGCAGCCGTTCAATACGGCGCAGCAGGAACGTGCCGGCCGTCATTTTATGCCAGCGGTCGTCGTAAGCATAGCCGATCACAAAGCCGGACAACAGGAAGAAAAAATCAACGGCCAGGTAGCCGTGGTTCACCAGGATGTCGAGGTGGCCGGTCCCCAGGGGTTCGGTGAGGTGAAAGGTAACGACGATAATTGCTGCAACACCGCGCAGGCCATCCAGTATCAGGTAATGCGGCTTGGTAGCCAGGCTGTTATTATTCATTGATAGTGGGCAAAATAAAACTTTATAGTATTAGAACAGCAGGATGAGAAAAAAAACCATTAACCTCTTTCTGTCTTTTATGGGCTTCAGCAGCTGGTTCAGGTGTTTCCCGATCCATCTGCCGCGTACATCAACGTCCGGTTTATCACGGTTTACGCTGTTCTTTTCAGCAAAAAAGCCTTGACAATGCAAGGCTTTTTTGCTTGATAGAAACAGCGTTTTGAAGTTGCAGGGAGAGGCTCCCGTGTTTGAGCTTCTACAACATGTTATACAATAAAATTCTTCACAATGGCAAGCACCTGGTCTTTCGTCAATCCTTCGTCAAAGGCTTCACTGGCCGCGTTGGCGGAGATAGATGTACTGTTGATGTTGGTGATTTCAATGTTTGCCTGTTTGGTATTCTCCTCTCCGTCGTAGCTGGCCTGTACCGCTGCAGAGCCGATGCCGCTTGTTTTTAGCGTGATCCAGGGTTTTACATCGCCGAAGTTGTTGGCTTTGCGCATTTGCCGGATATGCGATGCATGCCTGGCTTCCACAGAATGGATGTTCAGTGCAGCAGTGAGCAGGTCACCACCCTTTACCAGTTCTGCGGCCCTTCCCTTGTAGGCCCTTACGCCCGTGTCTTCAAACGTTTGTGCAACAGCCAGAAAAGTATCATAACTGGTGAACACTGTCGCGAAAGTTCCCTTGGCGGTAAAATCAAACACAGGCTTGTTGGCAGGTGTGCCACCGGCGGCCTTGATGGCAGCCGTTAAAAATGCTACATGCGCGGTTTCATGCGCGCTGATGGTGCCGATTGCGTTGGTGGGCGCCCCGGCGGGTACCAATGCAGCACCTACTGCAATACCGGCTTTGTAAAACTCTGATTCAAGATACTCAAGGGTGAGTGCGTAATTGAGGATCTCTACTGGCGTATCCGTAATATTGCGGGTACCCGCATACGATTTTTGAAAGAGGGACCCCAGTGCGAATGGCAATGCAGTGAGCGACAGGGAACGGCCGATACCGGCAAAACGTTGCAGCGCTTTTCTGCGGGTATCCATTCGCTGGTAAACTTCCGGATCTGATTTCTCTAATACACCGAATATATGATGCAGATTCATAAGGATAAAGTTTAGGAGGTGGGGAGATTGTTTGCGTTGATCTTTGTTTTAAGATAGGTTGATGCAATAGCGAGCACTTCTGCCGGCGTCCGGCTCTTGTCGAGCCCGTTCGCGTCTACTACCGTGCCGTCCGCAAATGAACCATTGCTGATCAGGTCGCGGATATAAGCTGCATGGCGCGCTTCCACCGACACGATCTTCCCGGCCAGCACCAGGTAATCGGGAGAAGTGATCAGTTTCCCAGCGCCGTTGTACGCTGAAACACCAAGATCCTCAAATGCTTTGGCAGTGGCTAGCACACTGTCTTTGCTTCCGAAATTGATCGAGCTGAAATCCACTTCCAGTGCCGGAATCGCATTGCTTGACAAAGCTGTTTTAAAGAACTCGCGGTGTGCGATTTCGTGGTCGCGGATGTCAGTCAGCAAGGCTGTTTCAGCACTTGTGATGCCGCTGTACTGCGAGGAGATCACCTTGGTGTAAAAGGCGGCTTCGAGCTGCTCGAGCGCATAGGCATAGTTGAGGATGCCAAGATCGCCACTGCCTAGGTTAACAGTGCTTGTGCTGGGATTGTCATCCTTGTCGCAGGCTGACGCTCCCACCAGCAATCCCGATAGTACACTGGCGTAACTCAAAAATTTCCTTCTCGAAAGCGCCGATACGCCGCCTTCCACTACAATAGCCTTTTCCCCGGCTGAGGGATTTGTTTTGGGCATAACTGTGTTTTTTGAAAAAGTGTAAAAAGAGGGAGTAGAGCAGGAATCTGTTTGTTAAGAGCGAATAACTCATCAACAGATAAATCGTAGCAATGATACGCTGTTAAACAAGCCTAGAGAAGCAATTGGAGAATTATTCATCTCATATATGAGCAGGTATATAAAACGAGCTAATTGTTTCTCTTTATTTTTCAGGGTCTTTTCGGGTGTGAAATGCAAATAGAACCAAGTGAGGAACGATCGTTGTTCCATCGGCAGGTGCTTACCAGGCGGAATGATATATACACGGATTGCTTCTGTTGTTCTCGAGGAAATGGGATAATTATGAGAATACCACCCGGTGTGGTTGTATGTTGAATGGCTACATTCAGCAGACCAACATTTCCGCATCGGAAAAAGCCATATTATAAACGCAGGCTATGTTCAAAAACCGGATGGCGTCAGTGTTACCATCAACGGGTGAACTGGTGGCCCAATATGTTTAGAAAACAATCTCCTCTTTTCAAAATACCACTTTCTGCAGCTGTGTATGAACGTTCGTTACATGCAGTGTTCCATCTTTGATGACCTGGTTGAGCAGGAAGCCCTTGTTGAACCAGAGGGTGGCATTGGGTTCTGCAAAGATGCTTGTGCCCAGGGTGAGCTTTCTGACGATCTCGTATGTTTCGCTGGTCATTGTTTCGGTGTTGATGACGCAGAGCACGTTGGAATAAGCCGCGATACCGGTGAGCGAGTTGCCGACCACATACAGCTTCCTATCCTGCGCATGCGCGCCCAGTGTACGCCCGGCATCCAAAAATACTTCGAACTGCTTGTTGATCGCGAGGTCTTTCAGGGGCTTGAGGCCATTGTCCAGAAAAGAAACGACGGCAGGACCATTCATGTAGTGGGTCGGACCGTTTCTCGTACCGTTATTGTTGAAATAGGTGTTTTTGGTTTCCCGGATCACCGCGATCTTACCGGCAATCCGCATAATCTTTACAGGAGATAAAGATTCTATTACGCTGCTGAGATTTTCCTTGTATACTTCTTTGTCTTTTGCCACTATCACCTCCACGCTTTTGGCAAAGGCTTTGTCTTTTAGCTGAGGGGTAGATGAATGCGCTTTCTTAGCCTTGAAGTCAAACTGGTATACCTGGAACACCAGGTCTTTGTCGCTGCTGTAATAACTCATGGCTGAGAGCAGATTGCGACCATTTAGCGGGTCGATGCTGAACACCGGGGTGAGTCCTGAGTTCCTTCTCACCAGCAAGGGCACATGGAGCTTGCCGGTGGCGCCGCTGCCGGCATTCCATTCTTCCACGATCATCTCATCATCGGCTTTGTTGCTGAAATAAATGGCTCCTTCTTCATTGGCCACGGCGCCCAGAAACCGGTAGTTCTCCTCTACCTTTATTTCAAGGTTTTTTACGGCTGCCAGCTCCTGATCAAAGAAAATGGCTTTGCAGCTGGCAGAAGAAGCCCGCTCCTGAAAAGAAGGTCCGCCATTAAAAATCGATCTTTTCCATTTGCCCGGTGTCGTTCTTACGAGCAGGTTGTTGAATGTGCCGGAAGGCCGGTTTAAAAATGCGATGGCATCATAGGTATTTTCCATGCTTTCATACACAATTTTGTCGAACAGCTTTTTGCCATCCAGGACATCAATGCCTACGCCATGGATCTGGCCGATACTTCCTTTGGGCTCATAAAAAGCCATGATCCGGTCGCCCATCTTTCCCAGTCCCATCATCTGGCCAGGTACCCTGCATTCCCAGGCAACCTGGCCATTTTCATCTATCCTTATTACGCCGTCTTCTTTGGCGTAGTGCACGGCCGCCACAGCCTCGGAAGCACTGAGGTACACAATGCTCCGCTCGAACGCTTCCCCGTTGTCGTACGAATCTATTTGATAACGTCCCATCTCGGTAATCTTCCATGCCACTTCAGGAAGCGGCGTTTCAGGCTGCTGGGCAAAGAGTAGAAGGCAGTACAGCGAAGAGCTGATGAGCAAAAAGGGTTTTTTCATAGGTTCCAAACCTAATATCATTCTATGCTACCCGCAAAGTGAGGGTGCACCTTTTTGATGAGATACAGGTTTATACCGATTTAAAAGGTGGGAGGGGTATATAGGGGACAGGAAAACAGAACTGACAAAGAAACGAATGCAGTTACGGGTCAGTAACTATCCTGAAGCCTCCGGTTTGGCTGAGTGCTGCCTTCTTACGCTTTTTTCTCTCCTACAAAGACCCAGGGAACACCATACTTATCTGTAAACTGGCCGTATGTCCCAAATGGCATATCATGCAGTTCTATAAAGGTCCGCTCGTCTTTGTCTGCTCCTTCTGCAAGCTTGTCAAAAACTGTTTTTAACTCGCTGAAGCTGCCACCCTGCATAAATATGCTGAACGTATTTCCCTGCCTGGGCAGGAGCGAATCTGCATGCCAGTCTGTTGCGGAAAACTCTATTGCGCCGCTTTTCAGGTGAGCATTTATAATCTTGTTATGCTTCTCAGGCGGAAACTGGTCTTTCATCGGTGTATCACCGGTTTTGGTAAGCGTTAACTCTCCGCCCAAACAGCTTTGATAGAATGTCATTGCTTCAGCACAGTTGCCATCAAACAAAAGGAATGGAGTACAGTGTAGCATATCGTATGTTGATTTGGTGAATGGCCGGCTCCTGCAAGCTAGCACAATCTTCCGAGTTCCCGGCAACATCTTACCGTGCAGAACGGTCTCAACAAACTAAGCATTTCATTTGCGCGTAAAATCCATAAATTGTGCTGAACTCTCTTCTGATCCCGGCATAAATGCCCGGCGGTAAAATGCCAACGCACGGTCTGCCAGCGCCTGATAAGCGTGGAATGGTGTTGTGACTGCATCAATTCAATCATTAATAAAGAAGATTAACCAGGCTATTTAAAAGCATACATCTATGAAGTACGTGAAGTTCTGTCATTTGATCAGTTATTTCCTGCTGTTCGTTTTTTGCTCTTGCGGTTCATCAAAAAAAGTGACATCCTCTCCAAGCATACCGTGGCAAGCCAAACCCATTGTGGTTGATGGCAACAATGATGACTGGAACCTGCCTTATCAGTATTATGACAACAATGCCAGGTTGGCTTACTCAATATCAAACGACAAAACAAATCTTTATATCACCGTTACTACAGGAGACCAGGCAACCGAATTTAAAATATTGAATTCCGGTATGCATGTCTGGGTAAACTTATCCGACAAAAAAGAAAAGAGGACCGGTATCCTGTTCCCAGCCAACAATCCCGGACCTGGGAGACCGGAAGGAGAAAATCAAGGCACTCCCCAAGGGGCAACAGGCAGCAATCCTATGAAAGATATGATCGATAGGCGAAAGGAGTACCTGCTGCTGGGTTTTACCGGATGCGAAGGAGGTTACTCAACCCTTCAAAAAAATCCATGTGGCATCGAACCGGGCATGGGGCTTAGTACAAGGACGAATGACCTTGTTTGGGAAGCAAAAATTCCATTTAAAACATTCTACAAAGAATCGATCGACGGAAGAGATCTGGGGAAGCTGTTGTATATTGGTTTTGAGATAGAAGGCATGAAAAGGCCTTCCGGATCAACGGAAGGCGGCGCAAGGAGCGGTGGCGGTGGAATGGGAGGAATGAGAGGCGGCGGTGGCGGCATGAGAGGTGGTGGAGGAATGAGGGGCGGTGGCATGCGAGGAGGCGGCGGAATGGGAGGTGGCAACCTGGGAACGGGTACTGACCGTTCCAGATTATCTGAATCCACCCATACATGGCAAGCGGTTTATCTGGATTATAAACCATAAACAGGATACAGCTATAATGGCCGGCATCCTGGCAGGAATGCGATATCAAGCCTGCCGGGCCAATTGTACCGGCTGTTTCTCGCGCGGGGGCGTACTCTTTCCTGCAGGTTTGTTTTTGTGCAGAAAGTACACATGCACCAGACCGATCACAAGCGCAATGATGCCCTGCACCAGCATGGGATGTTCTGCACCAATATGCTGGGATATTAGAAAAGTTTGGTGTGCTGCCTGCTATCCATGGCAGCTTTTAACAGCTTTACAGCATAGTTGGATAGACAGGTTAGTGCACAGACAGCTTACCTGTCTGCACACCGCCGGCACTTACCAGTTTTACCACGTACGTTCCGGTTTCCTTGTTTCTTAAGGTAAAGCGAAGTGTCTGTCCTGTCCCTGCCAATCGAACCAATCTTCTTTCTATGAAAGCACCTTTTGCATCCAGGATCATAACTTCCGCCTGGAGGGTTTTGGTGGTTACCAGCTGCATGGAGAACTGCCCATTGCTCGGATTGGGGTATATCGAAAATTTAACATCAGAGGCAGCCACGTCCTTCTGCGAAATTCCAGTAGGGGCCGTCTGGCTCAGCGGAGCCGATGAAGCGCAAGGGCCCAGCTGGCCGCCCATATCGAGAAAGGTCTGTACAGCATGCTGGTCTACGCAAAGCGTGTTTCCGTTGTGGCATACAAGTACCTTGTCGTTTTTCTTGTCCAAAGGATCACAATCTATGTTATCAGGTACGCCATCATTGTCATGGTCGATGTCGCATGCATTTCCCACCCCGTCACCATCGCCGTCCAGTTGGTCTGCATTGGCAACGGTCCGGCAGTTGTCGTTGATGTCTGGCACGCCGTCGTTGTCATCGTCTGTATCGCAAATATCCAGTTGTCCGTCGCTGTCTGTATCAGCCTGGGGGGCGGTGGCGATCTGGAAGCCTAACCCGCAATCGACGCGGGCGCGGCGGTTGCATAGTACAGTTTGGGCTGTAGATCCGGCAAGTACCACTGTATAAGCACCGCTCTCCCTCCATCCCAGGCATCAAGCTGAAGGGCATACTGGCCCGCAGCTGCTACAGGATAGTTCTGGGTATAAACCAGGCCGTTGCCCAATAGCCCATTGCCAGGCTGAAGCGGAAGCTGCTGAAGCGTTCCATTCAGTGCATAGTCTCCCACCTCAACACATCCATCGGGAGCCATATACAGCCATAAATAACTTCCTTTTCGCCAGGTCGGCGTATTGACCACTATTCTTATCACATCCCCTGCATTGGCATTGAAAACGATCCAGGGATGATCAGCTTGGGGGCTGTTTGCCTGAACATAATTGCCGGAGAATGTGCCCATTCCTGTATGGTCAATGCCGGTAACGACAGCCTGGTGCGGCGTAGCTATGGCGATTGAAGACAGGGCAAAAACAGGTATGATGGCAAAGATGCGCTTGATAAAGCAGAGGATGCACAGCATAATCATTCATTTTGATGGGTTGAGCAATATTGTTAAGAGCAGGCTTGTTAAAGTAGCTGCAACATGGCAGGATAAAAAGAGCGTTTCAACGGTACATAAATAAGGATGCTACATGGACGCTATCTGAAAAAATACCTGTGCGCCCGGCCGGAGGTAAAGGCAGATGCACCCATGGATTGATTGACGAGGAGGGTGTTGTCGCCGATCGCGCCACCACTGGCAAGAAACCGGCCGGGGCATACAAAGTCGACGGCAACAACGGAGCCTCCCTCGTTGAAATCTGTGGCCCTGCCATCACCGCCGGCCGGAGCTTGCAAGGTTGTGCCGGCAATAAAGATCCGCTTTAAGGCTGCATTGTGGGCGCCCTTGATAAAGATGCCCCGGGACGAATCCATCGTCACATTAACAATCGGAAAAGCGTCTGCTACCGTATTAAACGTGTTTAATCCTCCGGTTGCCATCCGCGTAAGCTGATCTCCATAAAATGTAAAGCTGCCCGCTAAATGCGTCAGCGCCCAATCTGCATTGTCAAATTGGGAATTCACAAAAGAATTGGTCAGGGCATTGTAATTCGCAATAAGGACACTGCAGCCGTTGGCATCAGACCGGTGTTGATTCCGGAAAATAGACTCTACAACCATGAACTCGCTGCCTGCCATGCCGGGATTTGATGTGCCGTCACCCTGCGTTCCGATGGCCAATCCAACAAGCCCACCCTCGAAGCGCGTCCGGTAAAACATATTGCCTTGCAGTGCAGCGCCGGTAGGCGGGTACCTGGGCGAATTGAGCGTTCTCCATCCAAAATCCGCTGTGATAGATGCAGCGCCCGGTTTGTTCTCAAAGCCAAGATCTGCAAATGTTATATAGCCGGCACCATCTGTCTTCAGCACGCCTAGTCCGGATGTGCTCACCAATACGGATTTGTTCTGTCCTTCGCCCCAGAATCCGCCACCGGCACCATGGTCTAAAATCAAAGGCTGGCTGAGTTGATACCGGCCCGCAGGAAAGTACAATGGTTGCGTAATTCCATTCGGGTCCGTAGCTGCCGTGATCGCGTTTTGAATGGCTGCATAATCATCCACGCCATCATCGGGTTTAGCGCCATAACTTGTTACATTCAGCATCAGTGCGCTCAAGTTATTAATAACCGGGAATGAAAGCGTTCGGTATGCCGGAACAGCCGGAAGCGAAGGGGTGGCTGTGCTGTTTTCTGCCGTAAAGCTAAGTCCCGGTGGAACGGGTTTTCCAGCCGCCTGGAAAGCTGCCGCCGAAAGCGGCTCCGTAAAATGCTTGGAGAAATCATCCTGGTTGGGAAGCTGCCAAAGATCACCGGTAGAGACCATGGTTACGAGCGGACCTAACTGAAAGGGGCCAACATCAACCAAATTTCCAAAATGCGTTCCATAGCTGATGATTTTTGCCAAACCGTTTGCCGTGATCGACGGTACCTGGGTATTTTGCGGAAAGTTTGCGTCAGCAATCAAGGCCAGCGTGCCATTTGCATAATAGTCGGCATACCGGTTAAAGCCAAGCAATGAGGTTGACCGGATGGCAACATTGACCGCCAGCGTGGTTAATGGTACGCGAAGAAAAGTGTGTTGGGAAAGATTCGTATTATTTCCTTCTGACCTGACGCCTTCTATCACATGAAAGCCAGCAGTTGAAGGGCTCCTGATTTCGATGTCTGCTCCGCCGAAGGCCAGCTGTGCGCCAAAAGCCCTCACTTCTACTTGACCTTGTACCTGCAGGATGTGGAGGCGGTCAGCTTGAAAATTACCTCCTAAAACGGTGACGTGCGCAAGCGCATTTTCAACGCTCAAGCCTACATCGCTGCCACCGAAATGAGAACCTTGAATCGTCAGATCGCCCGGCGCCTTCATCCGGAGAGCAGTGCCGCCATTTCTCAGGGCCACGTTCACGCCATCGGGATAATACAAGGTTCCGGCGTAGGCAGCCAGGTTTACCACGGAAATATTTGATGATGTGCCTGTAATATCGATCATTGCCTGGCCCGCTGTAAGATCCGGATTCTGGAACGTCAGGTTTCCGAATGTGATGACGCTTCCTGAGATGACGATACGGCCAACAAGGACCGTTGACATGCGTCCTGAGCCCCAGATGATCCCCTGGTTCCGGTTGCTGATCTGCAACGTTCCAATCATGTGTGTGCCAGGTCCAAAATATACGTTGCGTTCCGTGTTAAGAATGGTTTGAATCTCTTGCGGCGTTAACCCGGCCTTGATGGCAACAAGTTTAACGGCAGCCTGTGTGGCGGTACAGAAAGCGGGTAGCAGAAAGAGGGACAACAAAATCCGGAAAGTATAAAGAACACAGATCCGGGAAAAAGACCTCACAGTGGAAGGTGAAATGGTTGTCTGCATATGGCTCGTTTTACAGGTTCGTCAATGCGGTGGGCTACGAGGGTATAAGAGGCCGGGGCGGGTTCATATGCTCTGCGAAAGGTATCCGGATGGGGCTTGCATCTTGTGCCGATCTGAGGATATTGGCCTTAAAGTAAACAAGCAGGGTGGCAGATTAATCAAACACTTCAACAACTTGTAAAAAGACCGTGAAATGATTGGGCGGATAGAAAAATAAAATCTTGTAAATCCTATTTCGTCTACGAATGTACCAAATAAGTTTTTTATTTCAAAGGGGCCGATCACGCTGGGACCCATGTGTTACAAAAGCTTTCCATCCAACTAAAACAGCTGGTCAATGAAAGCGAACAATGTTCAATTCCCTTTGCTGCTCTTGTCATGCCGGTTTCCCTGCTTCCTGTTTGGGTTAAGTATGTACTTTTAGAATGCTGATAGATTGCCCTCGCAAGCAGTTTATAAAACTGCAGGAAGATATTTCAATGCAGAAAGATTCTATTCAATAAAAAGCCTGTTATGTTCATATCCCGTCCGTACGTCCTGCTGGCTGCCTTGCTGATGGCATGGCTGCCCAAGTGCATGTACGCTCAATCATCCGCCCCAACCGGTCTGCCTGTTCAAATAAGCAGTGATGGAAAGCTAAGCTACAAGGCTGCCCCCAACGGCGACAGGGTGCCGGATTATTCGTACTGCGGTTACATGCTTTCAGAAATGCCTATACCGGATGTTGCAGTAAAAGTGATCGTGCCCCCCGTGAAAGGAGATGCCACCACGGCCATTCAAACAGCCATCGAGTACGTTTCATCCCTGCCACTGGATAAACAAGGCTTCCGGGGTGCCGTTCTGCTGGAGCGCGGAACATATGAAATTGCCGGGGGATTAACGATCCGGGCCACGGGTGTTGTACTTCGTGGTAGCGGCACCGGTCGTGATGGAACAGTATTAAACGGAACGGGGGTGGACCGGCAAACGCTTATTCGCATAGCCGGCCTGAACAACAGAAAGACAGACGCGCCGGTCCGGCTGGCAAATACCTATGTCCCTGTAAATGCAACCCGGTTAACGTTTGCCCACCCGCATGCTTTTAAAGTGGGTGACCAGGTTGTTGTAAACCGCCCCTCCACCAGGGAGTGGCTGGAAAAACTGGGTACGGATAAGATCGGGATCTACGTAGACTACCAGCTTACCAAATGGGATCCGGGTGATTTTGACCAGAACTGGTACCGGAACATAACAGCTGTTACGCCCGAATCAATCACGCTGGATGTGCCGCTTACCAATTCGCTTGATCCTGCATACGGTGGTGGCAGCGTGGCCAGGTACGTTTGGGAGGGACAGATCAGCCATGTTGGCGTTGAAAACCTGAGATGCGTTTCAACGTTTGATCAATCAAATGCGAAAGATGAGAATCACAGGTGGATGGCGGTCACGATGGACAATGTCCGGGATGCCTGGGTACGCAGGGTCGTTGCCGAGCATTTTGTAAGTTCTGCAGTTGCTGTTTGGGAAACAGCAAGCCGGATCACCGTGGAAGATTGCAAATCCCTGGCGCCCGTTGGCGAAGCAGGAAATTACCGCCGGTACTCATTCCATACCATCGGGCAGCAGGTCCTCTTTCAGCGTTGCTATGCAGAGTGGGGATACCATGATTTTTCTGTTGGCTTTACAGCGCCCGGCCCCAATGCCTTTGTGCAGTGTTATTCCTTTATGCCAATCAATTTCAGCGGTGCCATTGGCGGATGGGCTACGGGCGTGCTTTTCGACAAAACAACCGTAGATGGTGGTATTGTTAGCCTGGCATACAGGGATGCAGATGGCCAGGGTGGCGGGTGGACTGCAGCAAATTCACTTTCCTGGCAAAGCAGGGCCGCTCAAATCCATGTATCATCTCCTCCGACGGCTCAAAACTGGGCTTACGGAAGCCGGGGGCAAGGTTATGGAAGCGGGGAACATGAATTGGCCCAGGGCTTCTTAAAACCCGAAAGTCTTTTTTATGCGCAACTCGAAGCCCGCACCGGCAGAATACCAGGGGAAGGGGAGAAAATTCTTGTCTATCAAACAGAACGGAACAGTGCGCCTACACCTGCCGAAGCAGCCCGGTTGAGCGCGCGGGCAAAAACCCCTGACCTGATCATGGATGCATGGATCGATAGCATGGTGGCAAAATATCCCATTCAATCAGATCTGACTTCTGCTAAATACTTACAGGAAACCGGGTTTAAAATGGCTGCCAAGGTGCAGCAGAAGTCTCCCGCTGTTTCCATAGCAAGCGGTCTGATCGTACGGGGCAATGAGGTTTTAACGGGAAGAAAGAACCGCACCTCCTTATGGCGCGGGACCACACGTAAAACCGAACTTGCGCAGGCTTCACCCAATCTCGTCAGGTTTGTTCCCGGGCGAACAGGCAGGGGATTAACAGATGAGCTGGATACGGTCGTGGCCGATATGATGCGCAACAACGTTGTTGCGATGCAAAGCTTTCCTGCGCTTTGGTACGAACGCCGCCGAGATGATCATGCACGTACCAGGAGAGCCGATGCAGATGTGTGGGCTCCCTTTTACGAACAGCCTTTTAGCCGGAGCGGACAGGGAGAAGCGATCGACCGGTTGAGCAAATATGATCTTACAAAATGGAACACCTGGTACTGGCTCAGGCTAAAGCAATTTGCAACACTGGCCGACCAGCATGGCCTGCTCTATATCCAGGAGCATTATCTCCAGCACAATATCATCGAAGAAGGGGCACACTGGGCCGACTATCCCTGGAGAACGGCAAACAATATAAACAATACCGGGTTTGCTGAAAACCCTGCCTTTGCAGGCGATAAGCGGGTGTTTATGGCGGAAGCGTTTTATGATACAACAAACCCAGTACGGAATAGATTGCACCGGGCTTATATCCGGAAAAGCCTCGATAACTTTAAAGGCAATACCAATATAATCCATCATCTGGGCATTGAGTACACAGGCCCCCTGCACTTTGTTCAGTTCTGGCTCGATGTAATTGCCGAATGGGAAAAGGAAAACAACCAGCATGTGCTGGTAATGCTGCCCGGGACCAAAGAGGTGCAGGATGCGATACTTGCCGACCAGAAACGGGAGGCCCTTGTGGATGCAGTAGACATACAGCAATGGCAGTACCGGAAGGACGGCAGTTTATTTGCACCCACCGGCGGGCAAAGTATTGCAACCCGTCAGTACGCACGCATCATGGATGTGGGCGAAACATCATTTGCCCAGATCTATAGAGCGGTCAGGGAATATCATACAAAATACCCCCGTAAAGCCATCATATACTCCCGCGGTGGTGCAAAGTGGGCAGAATGGGCCATATTCATGGGTGGCGGATCTCTTGCCGCTCTTCCCCCCATTCAGGATAAGGCCTTTTTTGAAGAGGCGCTGAAAATGGATTGCCTGCCGGCAAAAAACAGGGATTCATCCTTGTATGTATTGGGAAAACCCGGCACAGGATATATCGTCTTTTCTGCATCGGGAAAGGTAAACATTGATTTGTCTGATGATAGAAACAAGTATGCGCTCAGCTGGATAGATCCGGCAACAGGTGAAATACGGAGAACAAAAACCAGGGTTTCAGGAGGAAGCACAACTTCTATCCAGGCACCTCTTGATGGGCCTGTTGTTGCCTGGCTGAAAAAATAATTATTCTGCGATGGGAAGTTTTCCGGTTCGTGATTTAAGTTGCGCACGTGCTGCAGGCGGTTTCCGGCCAGGACAGCCGCAGCCAGTAAATAAATCCACATGAAATCATTTCTCTTTCTTTTGACCACGTTGACAGGTTTCCTCTTGACGATGCCAGCCATCGGCCAACCTGCCTATAAAACCCGTTTTGTGGTTGCTAAAGACGGCAGCGGGGATTTTACGACCGTTCAGGGGGCTGTTGATGCCAGCAAGGCATTTCCGGACGAAACGGTCACCATCTTTATCAAAAAAGGGGTGTACAACGAAAAAGTGCGCGTGGGTTCCTGGAATACACATCTTTCGCTGGTGGGTGAAAGCCGCGACAGTACCATTATTACCTATGGCGATTATTTTAAAAAGGTAGATCGCGGACCTAACAGCACATTCCTCACGGCTACGCTCACTGTGGAAGCCAATGACTTTGAGGCAAAGAACCTGACCATCGAAAACAGTGCAGGTCCGGTAGGGCAGGCGCTGGCCGTTTCGGTTACTGGTACCCGTTGTTTGTTCGAGAACTGCCGCCTGCTGGGCAACCAGGACACGCTGTATGCCGCCGGCGAAGGAGCCTGCCAGTATTATACAAACTGTTACATCGAGGGTACGGTCGACTTTATCTTCGGTGAAGCAACTGCCGTGTTTAATAGCTGTACCCTGCATGCCAAATCAAACGGTTATTTTACTGCAGCATCTACCGCTCACCATTCGCCGTATGGTTTTGTATTTGCAGACTGTACCCTGGAAGCGGCACCCGGCGTGAACCGGGTCATGCTCGGCCGTCCGTGGCGGCAATACGCAAAGGTGGTATACTTGCGCTGCCGCATGGGAAGCTTTGTTGCTCCGGAAGGATGGGTGAAATGGGCCGGACCCGCCACCGGCGATCCTACAGCGTTCTATGCCGAGTACCGCTCTACCGGCGAAGGCGCCAATCCGGCAAAACGGGTAAGCTGGTCGAAGCAGCTGACGGATGCAGAAGCAAAAGCCTACACGCTGAAAAATATCTTTAAAGGGGTGCCGGAATGGCCGGCAGTAAAGCAGAAATAAAGCCATACCGCGTGTCATGTAGCAACCGGGTGAAGCATTGCTGCAGGCAGGTTTGCTTACATGCAATGCGGTTCTGCCATCCGTTGCACCACATGGAACACTGATCAGCTAATGCAGTAAATATTCAATGATGCGGTGAATCGTTTCCCTTACCGTACCCGGCGGTTGGATCGTAAGCGGTACAGGTGTACTTCAGAATGCAAACGAGGTTTTAACCGAAACTGCCAGACAACGGCTTGCTACCGTGCTCAACTCGGATGAGGATGTGATCATTGTGAGCGAGTCGGAAAGGGGCCCTGGTAAATCCACTGCGCCGGGCGACAAGCTGACCTGGCATTTTGTTGCCGACAAGGTGAATGATTTTGCCTGGGCAACAGCTGAAAACTTTATCTGGAAGGCAACACGGGCAACCATTCCCGGTAAAGGCGCCATTCCGATCCACATGGTATATGCACCCGAAAGGGCCGGTTCATTTGAGCGGGCGGGCAAGGTTTCCCGCCATGCACTGGAGTTTTATTCAAGCTTGTGGGCGCCTTATCCATTTCCGCAGTTTACCATGCAGGATGGTCCGAGCGCAGGCATGGAATATCCCATAGTCATCAACTCGAACCAGGGCGCTGCTGATCATGAAACCGGGCACCAGTGGTGGCCTATGACCCTGGGCACGAACGAAACCCGTTACAGCTGGATGGATGAAGGCTTTAACCAGTACATGAATATTCTCTCCCGCGCCGACAATGATAAAAAGCCTTACAACCAGGATGGCCTGGGTCAAAGCTATGGCCGGACGAGCGGCAGCGAAGACGAAGCGCCTATGATGTGGAATGCAGATTATGCCGGTGGCGGCTACAGCTTTCAAACTTATGGCAAAACCCCGTTGATGCTCTCCATGCTGGGCGGTATTGTAGGCGATGAGGCTGTGGTAAATGCCATGAAAAAATATACGGTGGCCTGGTCCTACAAACATCCGTCGCCCTGGGATTATATTTTCTTTATGAACAACGAACTGGGACAGGATCTTGAATGGTTCTGGTATTACTGGCTATGGACAACAGAGTCGGTGGAAGGGTCGATCCAGGACGTGAAATCAACAAATGGCAAAACAACGGTAACCGTTCTGCAGGCAGGGGAGATGCCATCTCCCGTTGTGCTGAAAGTTGAGTTTGAAGCAGAAGGTCCGGCTATCAAAACCCCCTCAAACGCCAAAATGATTGATGCAACAACAGCAGAAGTTACCTGGCCGGTATCAGTCTGGTTCAACGGCAGCCGCACGTACAATGCCGTCATGGATTTTGGCAAACGCAAGATCAAGAAGATCACGTTTGACCCGCATGGCCGTTTTCCGGACAGCAATCCTGCTGACAACGTTTGGCCTCGCGAGTGATCAAGCGAGTATTCAAATAGAAAACGGCAACCAAAAAAATGGTTGCCGTTTTCTATTTGTCAGAATCTGTCTATATTTGCGTAACTGATTACGTAAATAGGTACATATATGGACTTCTACACTCAAACAGGCATCATGGCCATCGGCAGCCGGCTCAGGCTGTTGACAGACAAGATCACCACAGACGCTGCCGGTATCTATACACTCTACAACATCAACTTGCAGCCAAAATGGTTTCCTGTATTCTATGTTCTTTCCAATGGAAACCATACCATAACGGAGATCGCCCAGCAGATCGGGCATTCTCATCCTTCGGTGAGTAAGATCGTTGCTGAAATGTCAAAAAAGGGGTTGATCAAAGAAGGCAAGCACAAAGAAGATGGCCGCAAGAATGTGGTAAGTCTGTCTAAAAAAGCCAGGGAGTTGTCAGAAAAAATAAAAGACCAGTACACGGATGTCACTGCTGCCATCGAAGTCATCTCCAAAGAATCAAAACATGATCTCTGGAAAGCCATTGAAGAATGGGAGTTTCTGCTCGGCAGGAAAAGCTTGATCCAATACGTTCAGGAACAAAAAAAACAGCGGGAAAGCAAAAAGGTAAAGATCGTACCCTTTAAACCCATCTATGCCGATGCTTTCAGGCAACTCAATGAAGAGTGGATCACCAGATACTTTAAAATGGAGGAAGCTGATTACAAAGCCCTGGATCATCCCCGGGAATACATATTGGACAAGGGCGGAGAAATATTGGTGGCTTTGTATGAGGACCGGCCGGCGGGTGTTTGTGCGTTGATTAAAATGAATGATCCGGAATATGATTTTGAACTTGCAAAAATGGCGGTATCCCCGCAAGCGCAAGGCAAAAATATCGGATGGTTGTTGGGACAAGCCAGCATTGAAAAGGCCCGGGCGTTGGGGGGTAAAAAAATGTATCTCGAAAGCAATACCTCTTTGAAGCCTGCCATCAATCTTTATTATAAATTGGGTTTTAAGAAGATTGCCGGCCGTGCCACACCTTACGAGCGTGCAAACATCCAAATGGAGCTGGAACTGTGATGACCAAACTTCTCCGCGCGATCCTTACTCCTCCCGCATGATTGACCGGGCGAGCATAAGCGAAACAATGGTCAGCATGGCCGCAAAGGCAAGATAATAACCGACAGAAGAAAGTCCGTATGCATTGGCCAGCCTTGTTGCCAGATAGGGGGTAAGCGATGCGCCCAGGATACCTGCCAACGTAAATGCAAGCGATGCACCTGTATAGCGAACCGCTGTCGGAAAGATCTCCGCCAATGCCGTCCCCAGCGGGCCATACGACAATCCCATCAAAAACATACCGAGGCTTAGAAAACCAATCAGCAACGCTTCATCTCCGGCAACAAACAATTGTGAAAAGGCAAGGCCAAAAACCAGCACAGCGACGGATGCAACCAACAGGATTTGTCTTCGTCCGTACCGGTCAGAATAAATGCCGGAAATCAGAATGGCGCCGGCAAAAAACAACATCGAGATCATCTGTGCCAGCAGAAAGCTGGCATGTGAATACTGAAGATGGGATGTGCCCCAGCTCAGGGTAAATACGGTCATCAGATAGAACAAAAGAAATACAGTGATCGAGATCAGCGTTCCCAAAAGCAGGATCACGATGTACTTGCTGAATACATCTTTTATGGGTAAACCAACCCGCTCATTGTTGTTGATGATTTCTTGGAAAGCAGGCGTCTCTACCAGTTTCAACCGCACATACAAACCTACCCATACCAGCAGGGCACTGGCGATGAACGGGATCCTCCAGCCATAGCGAAGAAACTGTTCATCACTCATGGCTTTCCCAAGTATCAGGAACAAGGCTGTTGAAAATAAAAAACCGATGGGCGCACCCAATTGCGGGAACATGCCATACAACGCTTTTTTACCAGGTGGCGCATTTTCAGTTGCCAGCAGTACAGCGCCGCCCCATTCACCACCCAAACCCAGTCCCTGTGCAAAGCGCAGGAGGGCCAGCAGTACAGGCGCAATAATTCCGACAGAACTGTAGGTGGGCAACAGCCCGATCAGCACAGTTGCACAGCCCATTGTCATAAGTGCTGCGACCAGTGTGGCTTTGCGGCCGATGCGGTCTCCAAAATGGCCAAACAGGGCAGCGCCTACAGGGCGTGCAAAAAAGGCAAGTGCAAAGGTGGCCAGCGATTGCAGGGTGGCCGTTGTTGCATCGCCTGCCGGAAAAAATAATTTGGGAAACACCAATACGGATGCGGTGGCGTAAATATAAAAATCGAAAAATTCAATGGTTGTTCCCGCAAGGCTCGCGATCAATACTTTTCCTGCTGAATTGCCCGAAGGGTTTTGTTGTATTGTGCTCATATGGTTTTACCTGCCCGATTTAGCTGCAATGGTATCTGATTTTATTCATTGAAACCAAAAATCTTGCGCATCCGTCCTGCTATAGCCTGGTTGATCAGCTTGCTGCAGGAGCCTGCATGGGCTTGCCGTTGACTTTGACATTCCTGAACTTCAGGTCCTGTACTTTTCCCAGCTTGAAGTCAGGGCTTTTCAGCTGTACGTCCACATCCTCAAGCAGGATCCCTTTGATCTCTGTGCGGTCATGACCCGAAATCTCTCCAAGCGAGTTGCCCGTGCCCTGCACATGGGAGAGCTTGATATTGTGCACAACCGCTTTGGGCGGTTCCTGGCCTTTTAAATCAAAATACTGCGTCCAGGGTGAAACCTTGAAAATCACGCCGCCGTTCTCCAGCCGGATGTCGCTCATGCTTACGTTCTCATACTGCTGGGGCGTATCGGGGCGCAGCTTTAGCCGCAGCACGCTGTTGCACGGGCAAGTTTCCAGCGCGAAACCCGCCTGGGAAATAAATACAGGCATATGCTGTGTATGGGGGCACGGTAGTTTAACAACCATGCCTTGGGTATGGTAAAGCCGGAGATGGAAGTGGCAGGCCTGCCCGACAACGAAACAGATATGGTCAATCCAGACTTTGCGATGGTGGCCCGGGCAATGGGCTTTAAAGGCATTACCATTGAAGACCCTGATGAGGTTGAAAGCGGCTTGCAGGCTGCATTTGAGCACCAGGGCCCTGTTCTGGTTAATGTAATAACAGATCCGAATGCCCTGGCAATGCCTCCAAAAGCTTCTTTCAAGCAAATGGCAGGCATGGCCGAAGCCATGACAAAACTGATGCTCGGAGGAAAGATGGAAGAGGTGCTGGACACGGTTAAATCCAATTACAAACACTTGAAGGAATTAATTGATTGAACCGTGCAGAACCAGTTGAAGAAAATCAAGGGGTCTACTACCGAATATACTACCAGGAAACGGATCAAGCTGGCCAAACAGTTTTTGTCTTACATGTAAAGCCTGTTCCGCGAAGTAAGCTGCCAACGCAATCTCCGCGATGTAAAATATTTTCTGCACACTTTCAGAAAGCTGCGGGCATTACATCCTGCGTTTACCAAGGATGTGTGTGGTAAAAGGTTTATTTTTCGGGTATGATTATAAGGCAGCTGTTCGCATCATTGATGGCGATCTTACTTTCGTGTACCCATACCCGGGCCGGCATCATCCGGATCGAGATCACAATTACCCAATCGCCCGCCTTCGGGGGTAAAATTTTTGGCATCACAGGCGCTTACGAAAAACTGGCTGGTAAAGCATACGGGGAAGTGGACCCTTCGCTGCCGCAAAACAGGGGCATTGCCGATCTGCAGCTGGCGCCACGCAACAGCCGCGGCATGGTTGAATATGCGATGGACTTTTACATCCTGAAACCTGTTGACCCCAACCGCGGCAACCACAAGCTTTTTGCAGAGATACCCAACCGGGGCGGCAAGCTTTTCGGTGGTTTTAACAACAGCACCGGTGGAAATGATCCTGCTGCTGCAGAACAGGCGCAGGAAGGTTTTTTGATGAAAGAGGGCTATACAATCATCTGGTGCGGCTGGGACATCTCTGCCGCAGCAGGCAACGGAAACCTGACCATCTCTGTGCCGGTAGCCCACAACCCCGATGGCTCGTCAATTACTGGCCCATCATATGAATACATTTCGTTCGACAATGAAAAAACAACCAGCTATACGCTGGCTTATCCCGCTGCTTCCCTGAACAAGGACCAGGCAGTTCTACGCATGCGTGCGTTGCTGAACGATCTGCCGCAGACCATCGCTTCGAAAGATTGGGAATACACAGACGAACACACCATTCGTTTGTTACCAGCCGGAACACCCTTCCGGCAAAGCGCTATTTATGAGTTTGTGTATACGGCGAAGGATCCCCTGGTGGCAGGATTGGGACTGGCGGCTACGCGGGACTTTGTTTCATTTTTGCGGTATGCCGCAACCAATGCCGGCAGTCTGGTTAATCCGCTTGCGGGAACAGTTCAATATACTTACAGTTTTGCTATTTCGCAGCCGGCGCGGTATATGAACGATTTCCAGGCGCTGGGCTTTAACCAGGATGAGCAGGGCCGCCGGGTGTTTGATGGAATCGAGAACTGGATGGGGGGCGGAAGTGGCGTTGGAATCAATTACCGCTTTGCCCAGCCCGGACGCACGGAAAGGAACCGGCAGAACCATCTTTATCCTGAAGGCATATTCCCTTTTGCTTATCCTGTTCTGACCGACCACCTCAGCGGCAAAACAGGCGGCAGACTGGCCGGATATACCAGCGGGAAGGCCTGTCCGAAAGTACTGGAGATCAATTCTGCCAATGAGTACTGGGTAAAAGCTGCTTCCCTGTTGCATACAGACCCGCAAGGAAACGACCTGCCTGATCCGGAGAACGTGCGTTTTTACCTGGTATCGGGTATGCAGCATGGCAGCGGCGGAAGCGCCGGGGTGTGTCAACAATTACAGAACCCCACCCGCCCCGAACCCATATTGCGCGCACTTTTCATAGCACTGGACGAATGGGTTACCAAAGAGGTACAGCCACCTGCCAGCAGCGTACCCCGCCGCGGAAAGGGGACTGCTGCGCTGGCAGTCGCGAAAGCAGGTGCACTCACCGGCGTGGTGCCTGCTGCCTCATTGGGCTGGCCGGGCATTCCGGGTGTTACTTACACTGGGCTTGTTACTGTCCGTCATTGTTTTGATTATGGTCCGCAATTTCGCAAGGGCATTCTGACGCAGTATCCTGTAAGCTTAACAAATGTACCGGCTTATACAAACTTTGTATCCAGGGTAGATCAGGATGGCAACGAAGTAGCCGGCATCCGCCTGCCTCCCGTTGCAGCGCCGGTGGCTACGCTGACCGGCTGGGCCCTGCGCCGTACCCCCTTCGGAAAGGATGATGGGGGAGAAGCCGCCGGACAATGCATCCCTTTTACAAACACCCGCGCCGAGCGACTTGCCCTTGGTGACCCGCGCCTGTCTTTGGAAGAGCGCTATGGCAACCATGATGGATATGTGGCAGCCGTTACCAAAGCTGCACTTCGGCTGGAAGCACAGCGCTTGTTGTTGCATGAAGACGTACAGAAATACATCCGGGAGGCAGTTGAAAGTAAGGTGCTGGTGAAGTAGCGATAGGCTATTCATACCGGATTGAATGTAGAAATATGGTATCAGTCTGTCTGTAAAGGGAAGTCTTGCCAGTAATATCATTTTGGATGAGATAAACAACTATTGCAAAGCCGCTCTTCATTAATGTGATCTCCATTTCGTAATAACAACATTGAACCGTAAACATATGAATACAAAAGTTGGATTTATAGGCCTGGGCAACCTGGGTACACCTATTGCGAAGAACCTGATTCAGGCGGGTTGCTATTTGCAGGTTTACAATCGCACGGCAGCTAAAATAGAAGAGCTCGATGCGGACGCGGTTACAAAGTGTTCTTCTCCGGCGGAGGCAGCAGCTGGAGTTGATTTTATTGTAACCGTCCTGCCCGACGACCGGGTTTTGAAGGAAGTGGTCACCGGCCAAACAGGAATCCTGCAATCATTGCCAAAGGAAGCCATTCATATTTCAATCAGTACTATCCTGCCCGAAACGGCCAAGGAACTTGCTTTGCTTCATCAGGAGGCAGGCAATTGCTACCTGACCTCGCCTGTGTTTGGACGCCCCGATGCCGCTGCGGCAAAGAAATTATGGGTTTGTATTTCCGGCGCCGCCCATGTAAAAGCCGCCGCGAAACCGTTGTTGGAAAGTACAAGCCAGGGCATCATTGATTTCGGAGAAGCGGATGGTGCTGCCAATGTTGTAAAATTGGCCGGGAATTTTATGATACAGGCATCTATTGAAATGATGGCAGAAGCTTATACATTGGCAGAAAAATACCGGGTTGAACGAACTGCGATAGCAGATTTTTTCGGAAGCACACTTTTCAATGCACCGATCTTTAAAAGCTATGGAAAAGTGGTTGCAGAGAAAAATTACGAACAGGTAGGGTTTACTGCCCAGTTGGGTTACAAGGATGCAAAACTGGCACTCAGTCTATCCCAACAAAGCCAGACACCCATGCCTTTCTTATCGGTAGTTCACAGCCGGCTGCTGTCTGCCCTGGCAAAAGGCCGCAATGAGCGGGATTGGACAGAAGCCATCAGCCGGGGCGTGTCGGACGATGCAGGTCTTTGAGCCGATCATCGCCCTATGCAAATTGCCTTGCAGGGTTTTTAACCGTGTCGTTCTGTTCGGCTGTCTTATTGGCTTTCATCAAAATGGACGCCGGTGACCTGCTCACACAGGGCAAGAAATTTATCTTGCACCGCAGGATCATGAGCAGCCGGTAAACAGCGGGCCTGTCTTTTATGGTGGAAATAATAGCCGCTTACGCGCGCTTCCGCATCATCACTAACGGCGAGCCATACCTGCGTTTCAAACCCTTTTTCAAGATTGTCCGGCGCCCCTGCCCCGCCCATCTTTGTAGGAACCCAGCCCGGATTGACTGCATTGGCAAGGGCCCCTTTCCATTTGCGGGCTACAGCCATCGCGAGGATAACATCATGCAGCTTGGTATCGGAATAGGTGACGCGACTGTCCCTGTTGTGTGCAGGTGCGGGCAGCCGGTCCAGCCCCGGATCACCCTGCAGATGCATGCCGGAACTCAGGTAGATCAACCGTTCTGGCTTTTGCATCAGACAGGTGAGCATATACGGTGCCAGGCTGTTGACAACAAACAAGAGGGGTAACCCTTCCGCACCGACAGCATTCCGGGGTACCTGGTAAACACCCGCATTGTGAATCACCGCATCAAACGTGCCGAAGGCATTGGCTTTTGATGCGAGTGCTTTGGTTTCTTCCATGCTGGAAAGATCTGCCACCAATACCTCTTCTGCACCGGGCACTCTATCCCTTGCCTGCTTGCCTCTTTCAGCATTGCGGGCATGGAGCACAACCTGGTGCCCTTGCTCAAGAAGAGCCTTTGCTGCCAACTGTCCCTATCCATCTGCCGAACCTGTGATAAATACCCTTGCCATGCATTGCCTGTTTTAGAGTGGCCGCTCACAGATTTTATTCTGCAAGCGTCAATTTCTTCGATACTGCTACGATGATAGCTGCATCCGTGGAAAATAATCTGTACATGTTCTTCCGGATTAAAAAATAATGCCAGCTGCACTGTCATTGCATAATACGGCCCTTGAACACCTATATAGCCGTCCCGTACGCCAGGCTAAAAGTAGCAAGATGGATTGTATGATCCCGTGTTTTAAATGGCGATGGAATGCTAACGGCTTCCTTCCAGCAGTGCGACCCGCTCTTACTAAATTCTTTGCATGGCATTTAACAAAGTACCTGCCTCATGCAGGAATCCTTTATCTTCGATATTTTCCCCATGGAAATGCGCGAGAACTCAGCTCAGTCAATGGATGTTTTGTCTATCCTGAATTCTATTCCTGGATGTCACCTGATCTTGTTGCCTGACACGCCCTGCTTTACCATAGCAGGCGCCACGGAAGAATACCTGTTGGCAACCTGCCTGAAAAGGGAGGAGGTGATCGGCCGGCGTGTTTCCGAAGTTCTGACGAACAATCAGACATACCCGGGGGATACGGCGCTCAAGGATCTTTTGGCTTCATTGGTTTATGTATATGAACACAAAGAGGAACACCGGACGGGCGAACAGCATAGTCGATTCCATGATCCTGCATCTGCCGGGTTAAAGGACCAGGTCTGGAACCTGCTCAACAAACCCGTGCTGGACGCAGCGGGCAGGGTGCAGTATATTATTCATACGCTGGAAGACATTACCAGCTCCTTTTTGGCAAGAAAGGAGAAGGAAGAAGCAAAAGCACAGGCAGAAAAACAAAAGCGCCTGTATGAAACCATCAACGGGAATACACCTGATCTTATCTACGTCTTTGACTTAACATACCGGTTCACGTATGCCAATGCAGCCTTGCTTGCCATGTGGGGCAAAACAGCGGAGCAGGCTGTCGGAAAAGGGCTGCTGGAAAACGGCTATGAGCCCTGGCATGCCGAGATGCACGAGCGGGAGATCGACAAGATCGTGGAGACGAAAAAGCCGATCCGGGGTGAAGTGTCTTTTCCGCATGCCATACTGGGCAAACGGATATACGATTACATCCTTGTGCCTGTTTTAAACAAAGACGGTGAAGTAGAAGCTGTAGCCGGCACCACGCGCGACATTACAGAAGCAAAGCTGGCAGAAGAAAGCCTCAAAGAAAGTGAACGGCACCTGCGCACCCTGATCATGCAGGCACCGGTTGCCATGTGCATCATGGTGGGGGCGGACCATGTGGTGGATATTGCCAATGATCTCATGATCGAGCTGTGGGGAAAACCAAAAGAGGTCGTCATGAACAAGCCGATCTTTGAAGGGTTGCCGGATGCCAAAGAACAAGGATTGGAATACATCCTGGAACAGGTTTATACGACCGGCGAACCCTTCAAAGCAATGGAGCATCCGGTGGAACTGCTGCGGAACGGCCAGCTGGAGGTGGTTTATCAAGACTTTGTGTACGAGCCCTACCGGGATGCAAGGTCGAATATTGTAGGCGTTATTGCTGCCACGATAGATGTTACCGACCAGGTGCTGGCCCGTCGCAAAATTGAAGACGTGGTGGCGCAGCGCACAAAGGAACTGGCCCAGGCCAATGAAACGCTGCAGCGTACCAATACAGAACTGCAGCGTTCCAACCAGAACCTGGAAGAGTTTGCCCATGCAGCTTCCCACGATTTAAAAGAGCCGATCCGTAAGATCCATTTCTTCACCAACCAGCTAAAGCATCAGTTGAGTGAACAGCTGAAGGAAGGAGAATTAACTTCCTTTGAGCGAATTGAAAATGCCACAGAGCGCATGGCCACCCTGATCGACGACCTGCTTCTTTATTCGCATGTAAGTCAGCGCCCGCACGAAGCCAAAGCCGTGGACCTGAACGAAAAAATAAAGCGCGTCCTGGAAGACCTGGAACTGGACATCCTGGAGAGAAGGGCCACGATCCAGGTGGGAAAATTGCCGGTCGTGAATGGGTATGGAAGACAGCTGCAGCAGTTGTTTCAAAACCTGCTCAGCAATGCCCTCAAATACAGCAAGCCTGATGTGCTTCCGCAGATCGCCATTACAGCTGAAAAAGTTGAACGGGAAGGAAGACAATTCCACCTGATAAAAGTGCAGGACAACGGCATCGGCTTCGACCAGAAGTACGAAGAAAAAATCTTCAAGATGTTTGCCCGCCTGCATGGCAAAAGCGAGTACGGCGGAACCGGCGTGGGCTTGTCTATCGTAAAAAAAGTCGTCGAAAACCACCATGGCTTTATAACAGCAGAAGGCCGCCCCGAAGAAGGCGCTGTTTTCAGCGTGTACCTGCCGGTGGGTTAGGGCGCTACCCCATCATGCCATTCAAACAAACCGCTTTATGAGAACCGCCGTTATCCTGCTATGCACATTGTTTTGTTTTTACACTTCAGCGGCACAACATAAAACCACCTATGTATTTGTAGGAACCTATACAGACGAAAAACCGGACAAAGGAATCTATGTCTACAGCCTGGACCTGCAGTCCGGCGATCTCAAAGAGCTGGGCAGTGCAGAAAGTGTAATCAATCCTTCTTTTCTTACGGTCTCTCCGGACGGCCGTTTTTTGTATGCCTGTACGGATACCCGGCAAGCCATACCCGGCAGCATCACTTCATTTAAAATAGACAGCATTCATGGAAAACTCCTCTTTCTGAACAAACAGTCAGCCAGAGGTGCCAACCCGGTTTACCTGACTACGGATGGGAACAATAAATTTATCGTAAACGGAAATTATACAGAAGGCAATGTGTCTGTAGCAACAATCGATGCGCAGGGCGGGATCAATCCATCTATCCAAACCATTCTCTTCAAAGACAGCAGCATCAACAAATCCAGACAGGAAAAATCACATATCCATTCCACCATCTTCTCGCCCCGTTTTGATTACCTGTATTTACCCGACCTGGGTGCAGACAAAATCCGCGTCTTCAAATTCAATCCGGCAAACCCTGAGCCGCTTGCTGAAATAGACAGTTTAACGGTCCATACAGAACCAGGAAGCGGCCCCCGGCACATGGTGTTCCATCCCAATGAACGGTTTGCTTATTGCGTGGAAGAAATGGGCGGCATGGTTTCGGCGTACGCATATAACAGCGGAAAACTGACCCGCATACAACGGATCCCGTCCTATTCACAACAGGCTGCAGAACACAGCAGTGCCGACATTCACATTTCCCCCGACGGAAAGTTTTTATATGCATCCAACAGGATTGAAAATACGCTCTCTATCTTTTCAATCCATGCAGATGGAACGCTCAAATTGGTTGGACACCAGTCTACATTCGGAGAAATTCCCCGGAACTTCGCCATTGACCCTTCTGGCTATTTTGTACTTGTGGCCAATCAAACAAGCAACAACCTGGTTGTCTTTAAGCGAGATCCTCTATCCGGATTATTAAAGCGGGCAGGAAAAGAAATCAAGGTTCCTCATCCATCGTGCATAAAGCTGCGGGAGTACGGTAGATGATGGATTCAAGACCTGGTGCATGCCAGGGATTGGAATTCTTATAACTCCTTATTTTTACATATGGAAAAAACACAGAATCCGGTTTGGTTTATTACCGGCTGCTCAACAGGATTTGGCAGGGAATTGGCGAAATTGATATTGGAAAGGGGATGGAACGCAGTGATCACGGCCCGGAACCCGGACCAGGTGAAAGACATTGCAGAAGGATGGGGAGATTCAGCGCTTGTGCTGGCGCTGGATGTGACCGACAAAGCGCAGATTGCGTCTGCTGTAACCCAGGCCCGGCAAGCATTTGGCAAGATTGATGTGCTGGTGAACAATGCAGGCTATGGTTATTTTACCAGCATTGAAGAAGGCGAGGAAGAAAAAATCAGGGCCCAGTTTGAAACCAATTTCTTTGGACTGGTAAATATGATCCAGGCTGTGCTGCCGGGCATGCGGGAAGAGCGCCGCGGCCATATCATCAACTTCTCATCTATTGGCGGACTGGTTGCGTTTACGTCAACCGGTTTTTACCACGCTACCAAATTTGCCGTAGAGGGTTTATCAGAATCCCTTTCCAAGGAAGTTGGTCCCCTGGGCATCAAAGTCCTGTTGGTTGAACCAGGTCCGTTCCGGACAGATTGGGCCGGCCGCTCTACCAGCAGAACGCCTGTTCAGATAGCAGATTATATGGACACTGTAGATGCGCGCATGAAAACCAGCCAGGCAGGAAGCGGCAAGCAAAAAGGCGACCCCGTAAGAGGATGCGAAGCCATCATCAAGGCCGTAGAAGCTGAGAACACACCGCTCCGGCTGATCCTGGGAAAGATAGCCTATGACCTGGCCACTGAAAAAATAGATTCCCTGAAGGATAACCTGGTTGCCTGGAAAGACCTTAGTCTGAGTGCAGACTTTCCTGATTAAAGAATTGCATCCTGTTCAGCTTGTGGTACAATCCGTTCAGCTGCATCAATTCCCCGTGCGTGCCGCTTTCCCGGATGGTGCCCTGGTCAAGCACAATGATCTTGTCAGCGGTTCTGATGGTAGAAAGCCGGTGTGCGATCACAAATGTCGTGCGGCCGCTCATGAGGTTTTCAAGTGCTTCCTGCACCAGCTTTTCACTTTCACTGTCGAGCGATGAAGTGGCTTCATCCAGGATCAGGATAGCCGGATCTTTCAGGATGGCGCGTGCAATGGCGATGCGCTGCCGCTGCCCGCCGCTGAGTTTGATACCCCGCTCACCCACGATGGTTTCGTACTGTTCCGGGAAGCGGGTTATAAATTCATCTGCGTTGGCTTTTCTTGCGGCTTCCCTTGTTTCATCTTCACTTGCATCCGGTTTTCCGTAGGCGATGTTTTCCCGGATGGTTCCGCCAAACAAGATGATCTCCTGCGGCACAAAGGCCATTTGCTTGCGCAGTTGCGAGAGGGGAAACCGGGCGGCAGGCCTGTCATCAAAATAAACGGTGCCTTTATCGGGCGTATAGAACATCAACAGGATAGAAGCGATGGTGCTTTTGCCTGCGCCACTCGGGCCTACAAGGGCTATATGCTCGCCATGCCTGGCTGTAAGGGTCACGTTCTTCAGTACTTCCACATCTTTTCTACCCGGGTAGCTGAAGGCAACGTTCTCGAAGCGGACATTGCCCGTAAGCTTGTATGCGGGTTCAACAACCGTATTATTGAAGTCGATCGGTTCGCCCTGGGCACGCAGGATTTCACGCACGCTTTGGGTTGCCCCGAGGGTTTTTTGTAATTGGGAAAAGATGTCTGCAAAGCCTGCAAATGTGCCGCCGACAAACATGGAGAAAATAACAAAGGTTGTCAGGGAGCCGATGGTAAGCTGTCCTGATTGGATCATGTTGGCCCCGTACCACATCACAAATGCCACGGCACCAAATACGCTGAAGATCATAAACGAAACAAAAGCACCCCGGTACCTTGCATTGGAAATGGCAGTATGTACCACTGCATACACGCTTTTTACATAGCGGCTGATTTCGTGAAACTCGCTTGTAAATGCTTTGACGATGGCAATGCCCTGAAAAGTTTCCTGTACGATGATGCCGCTTTCAGCCAGCTGGTCCTGCGCCCTGCGCGACATCTTCCTGATCCGCTTGCCAAATACAACGGCCAGCACTGCAATCACCGGGACCACGGAAAGCATGATCAGCGCCAGCTTCAGGCTGATCATGAAGATAAAGGTGAGCCCGATGATCAATGTAAAGATGCCTCTTAAAAATTCTGCGAGCGTGAAAGAAATGGCATCCTGTATCTGTGAAAGATCAGAAGAAATCCGGTTGCTTAGTTCACCCACTCTCTTCTCCGAAAAAAAGCTCATCGGCATGCTAAGCAGTTTGCTGTATACATCGCGGCGCATATCGGCGAGCGAGCGCTCACCTACCGCCGTAAGCAGGTACACGCGCATAAAGGAAAAAACCGTTTGTATGCTTAACTGGATAAAAATAAGCAGGAGCGTGGTGTTCAGGCTCCAGTGAACTGATTTGAGGTTGAAGCCGAATAGGGCACCTGCATTTCCGCCGGTGAACTGGGTGGGTACGGCGCCCGGAGAGGCTGCATCAATCATTTTACCCAGGAACAGGGGGAACAGGGACGTTGTAAAAGCAGACAGCGCGATAAAAACCAGGCTGAGTATAAACTGTCCCCTGTAGGGTTTTACATAAGAAAAAAGAATCAGGGCCTGCCGGATGCTTTCTTTGGATACCTTCACTTTTGCCGGCTCATCGGCCTGTTTTCCATTGCTATTGTAGCTTCTTCTTACTGCCATCTACTTTAAGGGTATATAACCGGCAAAATTGTTTGATTGTTCGGATAGAGCAGCTGTGTCGCAGCGGCAGCAAGTTTCCCCGGACTCCGTACTGTATTTGACAGAGTTCGGAAAAATCTAAAATTAAGCTAAAAAAATCTCGGATTTTCAGGCTGTTTGACTATACATTTGAATTAAATACGCCTGCCAAATGAAAAGACCCTCCTTGCTTGCGGCAACTCTGTTGCTGCTCCTTTCCCTATGTACCGTATGCATCTTTGCGCAAACACGAAAACTTACGGGTACTGTCACGGATGACAAACAATCGCCGCTTGCTGGTGCAACTGTTTTGGTGAAAGGCACCAAGACCGTTGTTCCCACGGATGCAGCGGGCAAGTTCTCCATTACGGCTCCGGCAGGAGCAAAAACCCTGGTGGTTTCCTACATCGGCATGCAATCGCAGGAACTGGCGATTGGTAGCGGAGATGTGCTGAACGTAACCCTGGCCGGCAGCTCCGGCGCCCTCTCTGATGTGGTGGTGGTCGGTTATGGCCGCGCCCGCAGAGCCAACCTTACCACGGCGCAAACTTCCATCGGCACAAAAGAGATTGAAAAAACCGTCAACACCACCGTAGAGCAGGCCCTGCAAGGCCGGGCGCCGGGTGTTTACATCACGCAAAACTCGGGGCAACCGGGTGGCGGCATTTCAGTCAACATCCGCGGCATCAGTACCATCAACGGCAATACAGAACCCTTGTATGTCATCGATGGAGTGCAAATCCGCGGTGGCGGAACGGCCAATTCTTCCAACCCGCTTTCTTTTCTCAACCCCAATGATATTGAGGACATGCAAATTCTGCAAGGTCCTTCCGCCACGGCCATTTACGGTTCGCAGGCAACAAACGGGGTTATCATCATTACAACCAAACGGGGGAGGAGCGGCGACTTCCGCATCAATTACAACGTTCAGTACAATGTTCAAACACCGCCCAAGCGCTTTGATGTGATGACCTTGCCGCAGTATGCGCAGATGCAAAAAGAATACAAAGCCATTGCCGGTGGTACCGTCCGGGAAGAACTGTTGGATCCGTCTATTCTTGGTGCAGGCACCGATTGGCAGGCCACCTTGTTTAACAATGCAGCCATGCAAAAGCACCAGCTGAGTTTGAGCGGCGGCAGCAACAACACGACTTACTACATGTCCGGAGAATACCTGGATCAGCAAGGTGTTGCGGAAGGGTCCGGGTTTAAGCGCTACAGCTTTCGCCTGAACCTGGACAACAAGCCAAGGGATTGGATGACCATCGGCGCCAACCTGAGCTATAACCAAACCAACGAAAAGCTGACCACGAGCCAGGAGAACCTGATCATCCGTGCTATTCAGCTGAGTCCTGAAGTGCCGGTTAAAAACTTAAATGGTACATGGGGCGGGGGTGATATAACCAATCCGGCCCACCAGTTCTCCCCGGTAAACCCGATTGCGATTTCGCAACTGGTAACAAACACCAATACCCGCCGGCAATTCCTGGGCGGTTTAAATCTTCAGTTGAACCTAGCCAAAGGTCTTGTAGCGAGAACAACGTTCAACACCTCTGTTGGACAGAGCAACTCAACGCTATACACACCAACGTATGCCATTGGCTGGGCGGTCAATACAACGGCCTCGCTTACCAACGGCACCAGCCAAAATACCTACTGGAACTGGAACCAGCTGGTGGAATACAACCGGCAATTTGGTTTGCACAATGTGGCACTGATGGTAAGCCACGAGTCGCAAGCTTCTACCTGGAAAAATGTTTCCGGTACAAGAACTGGTTTCCTGACCAACGACATCTTCGACCTCAATGCAGGTAATGCCACCAGTGCCACCAACAGCGGTGGTTCAGGAACATGGGGGATGGAGTCGTATCTGAGCCGCCTGAATTACAACTACGACAACCGCTATATTTTAACCGGCACGATCCGGCGTGATGGTTCGGTCAACTTCGGACCAGAAAAAAGATGGGGTACATTCCCTTCTGTATCAGCAGCCTGGCGGATATCACAGGAGAAATTTTTCCAGGTCCCCTTTGTCAGTGAATTGAAATTGCGCCTGGAAACAGGCTTAACAGGCAATCAGCCCGGTGGCAATGCGGCTGTGTATTCACCCCTGAGTGCAGGCGCTACACCCTGGGGCACAGGCTTCCTGCCTTCTATTTATCCCAATCCATTGTATCAATGGGAAGAAACCAATACCCGCAATGTGGGCTTCAATGCCGGCCTGCTGAAAAACAGGATTACGTTGGAAGCAGATTATTATAAAAAATACACCACCAACCTGCTGATGGATGCCAGCTTTCCCTGGTACATGGGTACCAGCGGTACAGGCGCCGTGAGGCCTCCTACCATCAATGCCGGTAACCTGCAAACCAAGGGCTGGAGCTTTGCCATCAATACCATCAACGTAAATGGAAAAGATTTTAAATGGGAGACCAACCTCAATTTCTCTTCGTTTAAAAGCGTGATCAAAAGCCTGAATACCGAGAACGCTTTCTTTGAACGCCAGTCGTGGTGGCTGAACCAGCAGGATCCGTGGACGCAACGTGCGGCCATCGGCCTGCAACCCTGGTTGTTCAGAGGCTATTTAACCGACGGCATCTTTTCGTCGGTAGAAGAAATTGCCAAAAGCCCGGTACCTGTTGATAACAACGGACAGCGCCGGCCTACACAACAGAACGGCGGCATCTGGGTAGGCGACATCAGATACAAAGACGTGAACGCGGATGGCAAAATTGATGTGAACGACAAAACGTATATCGGCAATCCCTGGCCGAAATTGTTCGGTGGCATCACCAATACATTTGCTTACAAAGGGTTTGATTTGAGTGTACTGGTTACCGGTACCTATGGCAACGATATCTACAATTTTATCGCCTGGGAAAACTCCAATCCCAACAACATCAACCTGGGCCGCAACATGCTGACCACAGCGCTCAATTACGCCAAGGTTTCTGTGGATGCCGGTGGCAAGCCTTCCCTGCTGAACCCCGGAACAACAGTGCCCCGCATCATCAGCGGTGCCGATGTAAACGGAACCTATGCCCGCATTACAGACAAGTACGTGGAAGACGGTTCTTATGTGCGGCTGAAAAATGTTTCCTTGTCGTACAACATCCCTGCCTCATTGCTGAACAAAACCAGGCTGATAAGAGGAGCAAGAGCAACAGTGGGTGCGCAGAACCTGGTAACCCTTACACATTACACCGGGTTCGACCCGGAAGTGGGTGCTTATGTAGGCAGGGATGCCTCTACCACCACGCAAGCCATCGGTCTTGACTACGGCCGTTATCCGCTCACACCCATTTATACCTTCAGTCTTAACGTAAATTTCTAAAACCCTCCATATGAAAACAAGCAAGCACATAAAATGGATCATCGGCCTGGCGCTGCCTTTGGTGATGCTGGCAGGCTGCAAGAAAAGTTTTCTTGAAAAGCCACCCACAGATGCCATCGTAGATGCCGGCTTTTACCAAACCGATGAACAGATCATGGCAGGCACAGCCTCGCTGTACAACCGGGTCTGGTTCGACTACAACGACAAAGCTTATTACAACCTCGGTGACTTCCGTTCCGGAACTACGTACTCTGCCTACAACGACAGGGGCAATGTCCTGTTTAACACCACGGCCGAAAATGGCGAGAACAACGCATCCTGGCGGGCTTTCTTTAACGTGGTTACCCAATCGAACCTCACTATCACTAATATCAACAAATATGCTGGGGCGGCCGTGTCTGCTTCCGTAAAGCGGATGGCCATTGCAGAAGCCCGTTTTATGCGCGCCCTGGCTTACCGATACCTGGTGATGAACTGGGGTGAAGTGCCTGTTATCACGGACAACATTTCCCTGCAGACCATTCCGCTCTCGGTTCGCAAGAATACCATCCCCAGCGTATGGCGTTTTATTACCCGTGAGATGAATGCCATTGTGGAAGACCTGCCAGCAACAGCCGCACAGCCCGGCCGCCTCACACGCTGGTCGGCCGAAGGCATGCTGGCCCGTTTTTACCTGACAAGGGCAGGGGTGGAAGGGACCGGTGCAACCGGACGGAAACAACAGTTTTTAGACAGCGCAAAGTATTTCGCGCAACGGGTGATCACCCAAAGCGGATTGCAGCTGCTGCCCAACTACGAAGACTTGTTCAAATATCCTTACGACAACAACAAGGAATCCCTCTTTGAATTGCAATGGGTTTACCAGCCGGGTTCCTGGGGCGTGCAAAACAGCATGCCTGCCTACCTGAATTTCAGCAACGACATTGCCAACGGCGATGGCTGGGGTGGTGATAAAAGCGCTACCTGGTGGATGCTCTCGCAATACGAAGGCATTACGGCCAGCGGCGATACCATGCTCAGCGGACGCACACTCGACAAGCGATTAAAAACAACCTACATGCTGCCGGGCTTTACCTACAACGAGATCACACAAACCGTTCCTGCTACCACCAATCCTTCCCTCAAACAAAAACTGGTGGTTCCCAACACCGGCGGTGACGTGAACTTTGCCTATATCAAAAAATATGTGGTCGGAAAATCAGAAGACGTGGGTGGGGCGCAGCAACAGGTTTACCCGAATGATACTTATATGATGCGGCTGGCGGAGATGTACCTCATCTACGCGGAGGCTGTACTTGGCAATGCTGCTTCCACCAACGATGCCACCGCATTGCAATACTACAACGCCGTGCATACCCGTGCGGGTCTGGCGCCCCGTACCTTAACCAATCCTGTTTCCGGTGCGCCTACACCCCTTACTTGGGATGACATCTTCAAGGAAAGAGTGCTGGAGTTTGCCATGGAAAGTACCACCTGGTACGACCTTGTTCAGCTGCATTACTACAATCCGCAAAAGGCATACAGCATCCTCAACAACCAGGACAGGGGCTATTTCAATATCCGCACCGATGCATGGCCGAACCCGACCGTGTGGACGTTCAAGAAAACAGTCTGGGCTACAACAGACAGAAAGATAAATGCCAACAGCGGCAATTTCCGTCTGCCGATTCCCTCGGCGGAGATCAGCCAGGCGCCCAACCTGAACGAAGCAGCGGTGGAATACCCATAAACAACAAACCTTTTACTTTCTATCAAATTGAAGCTATATGAAAATATTCCGCACATGGATCATGTACTCCAGCGCAGTGCTTGCTGTGATGGTCTTGTTCCAGTTCTGTAAGAAAGATGATCTGCCCAACGGCGGCGAACCAAAGATCAGTTATGTCCGGGTCACCAATCCTGCCTCATCCGATTCGCTGCTGGTTGGAGCGGCGCAAGGCAAGCTCATCGCCATCATGGGAGAGAACCTGGGTGGGACTGCAGAGATGTGGTTCAACGACCAGAAAGCAAGCCTGAACCCGACCTACATCACCGCTACATCCATTATCGTAAACGTGCCGTCGCAGATCCCGCTTGCTATTACCAACAAGCTGAAGATCGTTTTTAAGGGAGGCAAAGTACTCCTGTATGATTTTCAGGTGCAGATCAGCAAACCGGCCGTCAACAACATGGTCAGCGAATTTGTGCTGACGGGTGATGTTGCCACCATCCGCGGCGACTATTTCTACCAGCCGCTTACGGTTACCTTCACCGGCGGTGGTACCGGCACCCTGGTGTCAGTAAAAGACCAGGAGATCCAGGTGCGTGTACCGGCCAGTGCGCAACCAGGCCCGATTACAGTAAAAACCAATTTCGGTGAAACCAGGTCGAACTTTTTTTTCCGCGACGACCGCAACCATTTTATCGACAGCGATCCTTATGAAGGCTGGTGGAATTCTTCTTACGTGATCACCAGCCCGGGCTCCGGCGATCCTGTTTCTATCAGCGGCAATTATATCCGGTTTAAAAAACCGATCGCAGGCTGGAGCTGGAACGAATTGGCCGGTGGTCCGAACACGTCCATGCCTGTCCACAGCAAAAATATTCCCGATGCCGCTATCTTGAAGCCGGAAGATTATTACCTGAAGTTTGAAGTGAATACGGTGAAGCCTTACAGTTCGAACATGCTGAAAATAAATGTGGCTTTAAATGCAGAAGACAACAATGCATATCTGTGGAAACCGCCAGTGGATACCAAAGGACAGTGGCAAACCATTGTGATTCCGTTTGAAGAAGTGGTGGCCAGTTATGCCGTGAAGCCCACGGTGAATCCTGCAGGTTACTGGAGCCGCCTGCTCTTTCACGGCGCCGGCGACCTGGATGCAGACATCTCGTTCGACAATTTCCGGGTGGTGCCCAAGGTGGCTAAATAAAATCGTTCATCCCTCTAATCAACCTACATGCTTCAACGAATAGCTAACAGACTGCTTCTTTTTTTCTGCTTTGTTTCACTGGCGGGCCTTTTTGTAGCCTGTGAAAAAGACAAGGATCTAAAGTCTGACAAGGTGCAGCTTTTAAGTTTTGGTCCTACCGGTGCAAAGCCCGGCGATACCTTGCGTTTTGTCGGTACCAACCTGAACCAGGTCACATCCATCCAATTCTCCGGCACAAACGCCACGGTGGCACAAAATGCGTTCAAACAACAATCGCCGGAATTGATCCTGGTAGTTGTGCCGCAAGCGGCAGAAAAAGGGTATGTCACGCTTAAAACTTCCCAGGGCGACATCCTTTCAAAAACCCAGTTCAACCTGAATGTAAAGACGGCGGCTTCCATCACAGGCATGACCAAACAAGCCCGTCCCGGCGAGAACATAACCATCAACGGTAATTATCTCAACTGGATAAAACGGATCACGTTTGGCACAGGCAAAGTGGTAACTACTTTCGCAAGCCAATCGCTGACACAGCTGGTGGTGCGTGTGCCTGATGATGCGCAAACCGCGCCCCTGCTGGTTTTTATCAGCGGAACTGATTCGGCGGAAGTGCAAACCGCAGATACGCTGAAAGTAACTTTGCCGGTTATATCAGCCCTGTCGCCCAATCCCGTCAAGCACCAAAGCAACCTAACCGTCACCGGTACCGATCTTGACCTGACCAGGCAAGTGTTGTTTGAAGGCGTCTCAACGCCAGTCACTTCTTTTGTGAGCCAGTCGGCAACACAGTTGGTGGTGAAGGTTCCTGCCTCGGCGCAAAAGGGTAAATTGAATCTTGTGGCAGCCTCCGGTGTAAAGACAAGCTCTGCGGCTGATCTGGATGTGCTGCTACCCACGATCTCTCTTATAGCTCCCAACCCCATAGATACAGGTGCCAACCTGGCCCTTACCGGAACCAACCTTGACCTGGTCAGCAGCATTTCTTTCGTGGGCGTGACGAATGCGGTCACCGGTTTTGTAAGCCAGACACCTACGCAGCTGGTGGTGAAAGTTCCTGCAGGCACATTAAAAGGAAAGCTCACCCTGAACGTAGTAAATTCAACGCTCACCGTAACCACGGCTGCCGACCTGCAGATCAACGGTGGTCTGCCTCCACTGCCTGATTTTACCTTCCCCATCTACACCGATGCGCTGCAAAATACTTTTCAGGATTGGTCATACACCGATACGCACGACTTTAACAGCACTGCCAACGTACGGCAAGGCAGCAAATCCATCAAAGCAGTTTACAATGCCGGCAACGGATACCAGGGACTTACTTTTCATGCAGGCACAGCTGCATCTACAGCCGGTTATACCAGGCTTGAATTCTCTGTTTTTGGTGAAACCGGAACAGCCGGCAAAAAAATAAATGTCATTGTCAACGGCAACTACGGCAGTCCGTACCAGGTCACCATCGTAGGCGGCGAATGGACCACCTACAGTGTAACGATGGCCAACATAGGCAATCCGGCCACCTTGGGTGAAATCGTGCTGCAGTCGGCAGGCTGGGGCGGCACGGTGCATGTTGATCATGTGGGGCTGAGGTGAGCGCAACGCCTGACCGGATAAACAGAACCAGGCGAAGGCATGGAATACCCGTTATTGTTTAACGAACGTTGCCACCTTGCTCATTCCCCCTGCCTGCATGGTGATCAGATAAGTGCCCTTCGCAAGAGAGCCGACCGGAATTGCGTACACCGAACTGCCCCTTGTGCCGGGCCGCTCTTCGGTCCAGAGCAAATGCCCGTTCATATCCCTTAGCTGCAAAATTATTTTAGCCGCTGCAGGTAATTCTATATGAAGCAGGGCACTGTTCTGTGCGCTGTTGTAGGAGGCAGCAAAACGGGTTGCATCCTGACCTGTTATACGGGCAGTACCCGAGTAAAGAAAATTATCATCCCTGTCTACCTGCTTTATTCTGTAAAAGCTGCTTCCCTGCAGGGGTTCTTTGTCTGGGAAAGAATAGCTGGAAGAAGCTGTATTGGTAGCAGGTACGGTGCCGATGCTATCGTAACGGCTACCGTCAGCAGACCGTTCGATGACAAAGCTGCGGCTGTTTTGTTCGAGGGCCGTTTTCCAGCTAAGCATCACCGTTTGCTGTTGTTTGTAGGCAGAAAAGGCTATAAACTGAACCGGCAGCGCAGCGCCTTGCAGCGTATACTTCCACAGATCATTTAAACTTCCGGTTCCGTTGGAAGCATATCCGTTTCCACCGAATAACCATAAGCTGCCGGCTGCATCTGTCCAACTCACAGCGAGGGACCGGGCCCCGGGTTTGTTGGAAGATGCGGACACTCCTTGCGTACCATATTGGGGAGGTTGGTTGGTGGTGTTGTCTCCGCTCATCCATGCCCATCGGTTGGTTACCGGATTGTATTTCCAGAGATCGTTCAAAATCGGTGAATTGCTGTTAGGAGGAATGGCGCCGGGAACTTCTCCACCAAACAACCAAAGATTTCCGGTTGCATCTAGCCAGCTGGATGCATTGTATCTGCCACCAGGCTGGTTGTTGGGTGCAGCGATCCCTTTGGTGCCATATACACTTGATGCATTGGCCGTACTACTGCCGCCAATATACGTCCAGAGCCCGCTGGAAGGTGTGTATCTCCACAGATCATTTAACCATCCACTGCTGTTGCTGGAAGCCAATCCTCCTCCCCCAAAAAGCCAGAAGTTGCCCGCTGCATCTGCCCAGCCGTTTGCTAAGCTTCTAGCTCCCGGTTTCGATACAGCGGAAGCCACACCGGGCGGACCATACATGCCATACTGGGAAAAGGTGTTGTCTCCGCTTACCCAAGTCCATAAACCGGTTACGATCGTGTATTTCCAAAGATCATTCATGCTTCCGCTGCCATTTGTAGTAGATCCAGAACCCCCAAACAGCCAAAGATTACCGGTTGCATCAGCCCACCCTGTTGCCCCGGATCTTGCGCCGGGTTTATTGCCGGCCGCAGCAATGCCTTTTACGCCATATACGCCCGGCATGCGTGCCGCGCTATCACCACTCATCCAGGTCCATAAACCGGTGGCCGGATCAAATCTCCACAAGTCGTTGAATGATCCAACATTAGGAAAACTCAGGGAGTTGCCTCCAAACAGCCACAGTTTGCCTGCGGCATCTGTCCAGGTGAGTGCATAATATCTTGGCCATGGCTTGTTGGCTGGTGCCGGCACACCCTGTGTTCCATAAACACCAACCGGATTGGATGAACTGTCTCCGCTTATCCAACTCCATTGCCCGCTGGACACAGCGTACTTCCATAAATCATTCAAATACCCTGGATTACCGCTGCCCGAGGCACCATACCCGCCAAAAAGCCATAAGTTGCCGGTTCCGTCGGCCCAGCCCGCCGCTGCAACCCGGGTACCAGGCTTGTTGTCGGGAGCAGGGGTTTCCTTGAATCCGTAATTTCCGAAAATAGATATACTGGAATCACCCCCTGTCCATTTCCATTCTGCAGAAGCTGTGGTATACAACCAGAGATCGTTGTAATTTTGGAGAGTGGCAAAGTTCCCAACAGGGGTCAATCCGCCGAACAACCAAAGATTACCTGTAGCGGTCGCCCAGCCCAACGCATTGGTTTTGGCACCAGGTTGATTGTTGGGAGAAGGAGTGTTCTTGGTGCCATACAGGCCTTTTTGGTTTACGGTGCTGTCTCCCCGGAACCATGTCCACAAACCGGTAGCAGGAACATATTTCCATATGTCGTTCAGCGTTCCGTTGGTGCTGGAACCAAAACCGCTGCCGCCAAACATCCAAAGATTGTTAGATGTATCGCTCCAGGCAACAATGCTGCTTCTGGCGCCCGGTTTATTGGTGGGTGCATCCACACCTTTGTTGCCATATACACCGGTTTGATTGTAGCTGTTGTCGCCGCTTGTCCATGTCCAGAGACCTGAGCTTGGCGAGAATTTCCATAGATCATTGAACTGAACAGTGCTGCTGGTATTGTTGATGTTGAGATATTTAAATCCGCCAAACAGCCAGAGGTTGCCTGATGTGTCGGTCCAGCCGGCGCCTTGCATTCTGGTTTCTGGCTTGTTGGCCGGTGAAGCGGTTCCCTTTGTTCCCCATGCCCCTGCCTGGTCTGCGATGTTGTCTCCACTTACCCAGGTCCACAAACCCGTTGCAGGATTGTATTTCCACAGATCATTCAGAAAGCCTACGTCGCTGGAACTTGTCCCATAGCCGCCAAACAGCCAGAAGTTGCCCGTCTTATCTGTCCAGTTAGTAGCATCGTACCTGCTTCCTGGCTTGTTGTCGGAGGCAGGGGCACCTTTCGATCCATAAGCGCCTCCCTGGTTGCTGGAGCTGTCGCCTCCTATCCAGGTCCAAAGCCCGGTAGAGATGGTGTACTTCCATAGATCGTTCTGATAGACTTCCCCGTTCGACGCAGCACCGTGGCCGCCAAACAGCCAAAGATTGCCGGCACCGTCCGTCCAGCCGGCACCACTGTACCTTGCTGCAGGTCTGTTGGCTGTGGCAGCAACCCCTTTGGTCCCATACGTGCCTGCTATAGAACTGTTGTTCCCGCTGATCCAGGTCCACCAGCCGGTTGATGGATCATACTTCCACAGCTCACTCAACGGATTGGAACTACCTTGTTCAACACCTCCAAACATCCATAAATTCCCGGAAGTATCAGTCCAGGTAACGGCCGATCGCCTGTCTCCCGGTTTGTTGGAAGGCGCAGCCACTCCCTGTGTGCCATAGATCGGTTCGAATGGTATGTAATTGTCGCCCTTGACCCAGGTCCACTGATTTAAACCGGATTGTGCAAAAGAAGCAAAGGACAAAAAGAGCAAAAACAGCAGCAGTAATTTTGGTCTCATATGGAATAAATGTATAAATAATACTGAGTAGAAGCTAAACAGACAAGGAAAAAAGTTATCCCCTTAGGTCCTTATCTGTTTCGTAGATGCATGGGGGTTATAATTAAATTTCAACGCATCTTTTACCAGTTCTTTTTGTTCCAACGTTGATGCTGAGGTGGAGAAAAGATTTCGCCATTGGTTATTTATACAGCGGAATCAGGCTAACTGTCGTTGGCCACACTCAAGCGGTTAAACAAAATCCTGTGCATATTACCAAACTAAACCGCTGCTCTTTACCCTACGGTAAATTCCTATTCTGGAAACTGGTTTTATGTATTATAAAAGGTAAGAAGTGTATGTGAGCCCCTGTCTATATTTACAACATGAAAAACAACTCCACCCATTACGTAGAAAATCCGGACTGGAACAACATCTGTCTGGTATGTGGTACGCGCTACCAGGATGCAATGCCTGAAAGTTGTGCGATATGCAATGATGAGCGGCAGTATGTGCCGCCTACGGGTCAGAAATGGACAAGCTATGTGGCTATGAGCAGGGCCAATACAATCCGCATTGGCAATCCCTTGCCCGATGTGTATGATCTGCGGATCAGTCCTGCCTTCGGCATCGGGCAACTTGCACACCTGGTTGTTTCACCGGGTGGTAACCTGTTGTGGGATTGTATCCCGTTTATTGATGAAGCAACGATTGCATTTATCCGCTCGAAAGGCGGCCTGCGGGGAATAGCCATTTCGCATCCGCATTACTACAGCCTCATGAAGGCATGGGCGGACGCTTTTGAATGCCCGGTTTACCTGCACCAGGCCGACAAGCAATGGGTGCTGGATGGTTCAGACCGGGTCCGGTTTTTTGAAGGTGCTAAACAGGTATTATGGGATGGCATGGAGATCGTACATACGGGCGGTCATTTTGCCGGCAGTACAATCCTGCATGCGCCGCAGACCGGCAAAGAAGGAAGTGTATTTGCCGGCGATACACTCCAGATCGCGCCCAGCCGCCAGTTTATCAGCATCATGTACAGCTACCCCAACGTAATTCCTTTGCCGGTCAGCAAAATCCTTTCTATCGCAGGTATTGTAAATCCGTTGGCGTTCGACAGCATGTACGGCGCTTTTGAATGGCAGAAGATACATACAGGTGCCAAGGAAATCTTTACGCGTACAATTGCACGCTACGAGGAAATTTACGGGCATGGGTAAACGCATTTTTGTCCAGCCATCCTGGATAGAGGTGATACCGGCTGATTGCCTGACTTTTAAAAGGGAAGCAAGAAATCAGTAGCTTTCAGCATGAAAGTACTTGTTTTCGGTGCCTCCGGTTCAGGAAAGACCTTTGTATCAAATGCGCTGCGGGCGAACGGTGTCCAGGTTTTCGATGCAGATGAGGTGGCTGGTTTATCATCGTGGTACAACAGGGAAGGCCATAAAGTGCCCGCTCCTTCGAGTGCCCGGGAAGCGATGTCAAACGGATATGCATTTATGTGGAGCAGAAAATTTCTGAAGCATTTTCTACATGAGTACCCGGATGTTTTTCTGTTTGGAGGTGCCGGAAACGTATTTGGTGTGTTTGACCTGTTTGACAAGGTTTATTTCCTGAAAGTAGATCCCCTCTTGCAAAAGGAACGGCTAAAAAGTCCGCTTCGCAACCGGCCCGATATGGACAGGCACGGAGATGAAGTTGTGGTCTGGGGTGCGTGGCTGGAAGAAGAAGCTGCCCGCCGCGGCATTCCATTCATCGATGCTTCCATGACGCCGGGAGAGATATTTGCCTGTATGCAACGTTAAATGGCAAATGCAAAGACAGCGACGATGCAAGCGCTCCGGCAATCGCAAAGTGATCCTTCTTATGTTCCTTCGATGGATGGATGGGGACCGATGACCATTCTGATTTCTTCTACCCTGTTGATGGGAAAATGACAGCGGGCTGCGTGTTCGCGTACCTGCTTTTCTGTTTCTGCTTCGTGTATGCAATAGATCGCGTCATCTGTAATAAAAGACTGGATCCACTTGTAGGGCTGATCCAGTTCTTCTATCACCCTCAAACTTGTTTCCCTGATGGCTTTTAATTCTTCGGCGCTCATGCTGCCGGCACCCGGTAATTTTCTTTCGATCATAAACTTTTTCATGATGAAATTTTGTTGCCACAAAGCTGCTGCAGCGGCGTGACACAGCAGTAGGGAACCTTCCTTATTTTGGCGCTGCCGTTCCCTATTTTAAGATGCCCAGCTTTGTTGCCTCGCCAACGGCTTTGGTGCGGGAGGGTACATCAAGCTTGAAAAGGATCGAAGAAATGTGGTGGTCAACCGTTTTGGGTGAGATGAATAAACTGGCGGCAATTTCTTTGTTGGATGCACCCGCCTGGAGCAGCTGCAGAATGCCCAGCTCACGGATGGTAAGTTGCGCCGGATTGGACATGGTACTGCTGCGCAGGCCGCGTGGAATTTTACGGATCCCCGAAGACCGCATCTCGCTTTTTAGTTTTTGGTATACCGCATCGGCACCCAATGTTTGCAGGATCACCAACGCTTCGCGTTTTTGCTCCTCGTTGCCGGTGAACAGCGCAAACGCAGTTTCATAAGGGCAGCCCTTCTCCTTCCACCAGGCAGCAGCCTTGCTTCCCTTTCCTTCCTGCAAATACTGGTAAGGCTCATACAAGGCCGGCAAGTCCAGTTCAATGCCTCTTGTCTTTTTCAGCCAGAACCAGGCTTCGCTGTTCAGCCAGGTGTTGTTTGCGCCTTTTATCAACGAGCCTGTTATAGCCAGTTCCTCATCGGTTAGCATGCGATGGCCTGTAAGCCATTCCCATTCCAGCCCGGCAATCGCAACAGGCACGATCCGGAAATGCTCGTTTAGCTGGAAGGCCAGGGATTTGGCTTCTTTCAAGAGGTCCAGCGCACGCTGTTTTCCGCCGCGGATCTCTATGATGGCCCGGATGGTAAGGGCATTCAGCCTGACAATGCCGGGTTGATGCAGACCCGAAAGCTGGTGTTCAGCCAGGGCCCCGGCTGCTTCCCAATTGCCTCTTTCAAGCAGGATGCGTGCCTTGCACGATAGCATGTAGCCGGTCCAGGAATGAAGATGCCGCGGGCCGCAGTATTGCATGGCTTCTTCCAGGTAGTGTTCTGCCAGGTTATAATCCTTGCTCGATACGCTGCTGCTGATAAAGTTGGTGTAAGCCCGGGCGGCATGTTCGTGAAAGTGATGATGCAAGGCAATCCGCAGGCTTTCTTCCAGCATCTTTTGCCCTTCCCCTTGCAGCTCCGGTACTTTCAGGCGCACAGTACCTACATTGTTCAGGGCATGACAGCGGATTTCTTCATCGCCGATCCGGGTGGCCATGTCTATGGCCCTGGCGCCCCATTCGGTACAGCCGGGCAGGTCCTCGGCAAGCATGCGGAGCTGCGAAAGATTGCTGTAGGCCATCGCCTTTGCTTTGGAGGGTGGCAGGCTGTCAAATGCTTCAATGGCCTGCACGGCATACAGCTCTGCTTCCCTGCGGTGCCCATCGTACCACCAAAGACGCGAAAGAAACCGCAGGCAATTGCCGACCTGTTCGGGACTGCCCGTCTCCTGCAAAATCCGGCGCGCTTTGGTTTGGTAAATGATCGCTTCTTTTACCTGGTTTGTGAGATAACACTCATAGGTGTATGCTTCGTACAGTTGCACCAAATGACCGGGCTCTTTGTCAGGATCGTACTCGATGGCAGCAAGATAAAGCTTGGCTGCTTCGGTGTGTGCACCCAGGGCTGCAGCCTGCCGCGCGGCCAGCGGCGCGAAATGGGCCACCAGCCCGTTTTCTCCTGCGTTCTTCGCATAATGCACAATGCGCTCTACAGCCCCGCTTTGTTCAAAGCTTTCAAGAAAAAGTTCCAACACTTTTTTGTTCAGCTCGAGCCGCTTGAAAGGGGAGAGGGAAGTTTCAATGGTACGCCGGAAAAGTTCATGCTTGAAAACCGTCCGGTTGTTTCTAACCAGCAAAATGCCGTGCGCAAAACAATTCTCAATGGCTTCCTGCCACTGTCCGTTTATTTTGTCCAGCCACCGGTGCTCCAGTCCTTCCGGCATGATAGACAAGATGTCCCACAACGATTTGGTGTTGGGCTTTACCCGGTTGTAAACGGCCAGCACGGCGTCTTTGATATTGTCCGGTATGCCCGGACTGTAACTGGCCACCATCTCACTTACGTAAAAAGGATTTCCACCTGAAACATGGAACAGGTCTTCTCCATTGTATCCTTTTTCTGCTGCGATCTTTTGTACGGCGTCCCTGGACAAAGAGGTTAACAGGATCCTGCTGAAGGACTGGGGTGAGAGTTCACCCAAAACATTCCGCAGCGGATGGTTGAGCGTGATCTCGGCATCGCGGTAGGAGAGCAGCAGCAAGCAGGAGGTATTGCTGATGCGCCGTGCAAAGAATTTAATGAAGTCGAGCGATGCCTCATCGGCCCAGTGTACATCCTCGATGATAAGCAGCGTGGGGCGGTTGCCAGCTGCGAACTCCTGCGCGACACGGGCAAACAGCTCGGTTCTTGATGGGGTTGTTCGAAAGACTTCAGCCATTTCCGGGTCCATCTGTACGGCCAGGTCATATACCGGTCCGAGCGGACGGGGTGTGAACAGGGAATCGCAGAGCGCTTCATACACCTGGCAACTGTCTTCCACCGCTTGCCTGAATGCTTTGATCAGGGAGGATTTGCCGATGCCTGCTTCCCCGGCAATAAAGAAGCTATGCCCTTCTCTCAGCAGGGCTTTCTGAAAGCCGTTTCTCAACGTTTGAAGAAACTGCGCACGTTCCAAAAGTTCCATAACAGGTGAACGTTAATAGTATTTGTATGAAATGGTTGTATCAAAGCCGGCCGGCCCCTTTCTTCCGATCAAACTGCTGTGTGCATGAACTAAATCTTTCCAGCTGGTCTGGATGTGCTGTATTGAAGAATCCCTTCTTCAAATTTAGGCAATCTTATCGAGGCGTGTCCGCGATTTGTCCACCGGCCAGGATGATTTGTCCACCGGCCTGTTTCCTGTGCTAATTGGTAAACTGATACCTTGCAGTGACAAGCCGCAGCACCCTCTCCCATACAATCCCACTATCAACATCTATATAATGAAAACCATCGAAGTGCTTATTTTAGAAGACCATGCCGCAGAAGCTGCTTACCTGAAAGACAGCCTGCTCCAGCTCGGTTACGAAGTTCCTGCTGTCGCCACTTCCCTGTCGGAGGGGCTCGACTATTTTTCTCTTTATCAGCCCGACATTGCGCTGGTAGACATTTATCTGAATGGCAAACCGGACGGCGTGTTATTTGGCAAGGAGATCAGCAGCAAAAAAGAAATGAAAAAGCCTTTTCTTTTTGTAACCAGCGCCATTGAAAACGACACCTTCAAGCTTGCGAAAACAGCCAATCCGTACAATTACCTGATCAAGCCTTTTAACAAACCGGAGCTTCAGTTTTCGATTGAGCTGGCACTGGAAAGATACCAGACAGAAATAGCAGCTACAGAGGTGTCAAGCAAGCCATCCACCTTTCCCGAATCGGTGTTTGTAAAAAAGGGAACGACCCTGGTCAGCGTTCAGTTTGACGATATCAAATACATTGAAGTAGAGGGAAGATACTGCAAGATCTTTTGCAGTGACCAGCGTTTTGTAGTACAGCAATCGTTGGCTGATCTTTATGGTTTTTTGCCGCCGGAACAATTTGTAAGAATACACCGGCGGTATGTGATCAATGCCAAAGAAATTGCCGAGATCAACACGCAGACGCATGAAGTTTTCTTCCGGGATGGCAATACCTTGTTCTTCAGCCACCGTCATTTTGACGAGTTTATCTCTAATTTCAAGCTTCTGAAATAAGCGCTAATTGGATCTTTGGGTGGCGATCTTTGTTTCGTGTACGTGTTCGTCTATTTTGCGGATCACGGTTTTAAAGCTGGTGTCTTCTATATTGAGTTTTTTGCGCAGGCGGTACCGGAGCTTGTGAATAGCGTCAACCGAAATACCCAGCATCACGGCCATCTCTCTGGGCGAGAGATCCAGTTTTGCCAGGAAGAGGAACCGGCTTTCTGCAGGTGAAAGATCCGGATACATTTCTTTTAGTTGATGGGAGAAGCCCGGATACACCTGTTCAAATAAGATCCGGAACTGCTGCCAGTCCTGGTCGGTGGAGATGGTGCTCATGATCAGCTTTTCCCGGTTGGAGGTAATCGGTCCGCCCTCCTGCGAATTGTTCATGACCTTTTTTAAATCATTCAACTCCGATTCCAGCCGCTCGATCATGGTTGTTTTTTCCTTGATCGTATCTACATAAGCGTTGAGCAGTTCTTTGGAATGGGCCAGGCTGTCTTCCACCTTTGTTTTTTGCATGAGCAGGATTTGCTTGTCTTTCTCATCCAGCTGCATCTGTTGTTTTTTTCTGAGCCATTTCTCCCGGAAAATAATGACTACGATCAGAAAAACGGCTATAATAATGTAAAAACGCAATTTCAGCAGGTCATTCTGGCTCTCCAGCAAGGCTAAATTGCTCTTGTGGGAAATGATTTCTGTTTTTTCGATTGCCCTGCTCAGGATCTTGTTGTCCAGCTTTCTGCGGAGGTTTTGTTCTGTTATTGCAATGGAATCGGTCAATAGCAAAGCTGTATGCAGGTCTCCCTGCTTTTTTGCATAGGCAATGTTTACTTCCAGCAGCCGGCGGTCAAATTCAAGGCGTTCTGTACTGTCCTTGTATTTGGGTGCAGCCAGTTCCTGGCTGCGTGTGATGTAAAACCGGGCACTGTCCAACCTGTCTTTTTGCAGGTAGATCGTTGCGATAGACAAGGCTGTTTTTGCCGCATCTTCGGGGGCTTCCGAAGATAGATTTCCATTGATGGAATAATTGATCCGGTGGTAAAAAAGGGCTGAGTCGTATTTGTGCTCATGCAGCAACACGTTGCCGATATTACCGGACGCAATGCCGATCCAGGCAGCCTCTTTGTATTGCCGGGCTTTTGCCGCTGTATTCCTGAAAAAAGTGATGGCTTTGGCATCTTCATTCTTAAGCGCATAAATCAGCCCGATGGTGTTGAGGGTGTTGATTTCTTCCCGGAGGGTAAGATAAAAGCCATAGTTGGTAGCCTGCAAAAAATACGCAAGCGCTTTGTCATATTCCTCAAACCGGTAAAAACTCAAACCGAGTACATATAAATAATAGGAAGCGTTTGGTACATGCTGGTAGCCTATGTTTCTAAAATCATTGTCTGCTTTGAGAAAGTGTTCAAAGGCCGCACCATAGTGGTTTGCTTTGTAGTAAACCTGGCCCATATAGTTCTCGCAGGAAGCAGCAATATCATAATAGCGGTTCTTTAATGCCCATGTTTGTGTTTTCGACAGGGTATTGATGGCCCGTTGGTTTTCCGGAACAAAATACCGTTCGTAAAATTGGGAGAAGAGTACTTTCTGGCATTGTTGGAAATACTGCGCATATGCTTTCAGCTGGTCGTTGCCGGAACTATCAGCGCCCCTGATCACGTCGGTCAAAAACTGCGCGGTCGTTAAAGAGTCTTTGTCAGAAATATAATTTTCGGTACAATAATGCCAGAGCAGGGGCAGTTGTCTTTCCCTGGGTGCTTCAAGGATTGCTTTGCTTTGGGCTTGTGCGCCCAAAAAGCAGATGGTGGAAGTGGTGATGGTAAGTAAAATAAACCTGATCAATGTAAGCAAGAATAAGCAGTTTGTGATTTCTGTTTACATATTAAAATTACTATTAATTGGTGATGTGGGTTTATGATATCAGGAAAGAAATAGAGAAAATGATAGACAAAATTTAGAAATAATCAGGATAAGAGCTGGATGATTTTCTCATAAGGAACTTTGCTTACCTGGGTACTGCCTTCAAAGGGGTGGTCCAGCATATAGATCAGGAATAAGCTCATGCCCATCATGGCCCAAAGAAAAGACAGGAATATCTTCTTGAGCCATTCGTTCTCCATGTAAAGAAAAAAGGAAAACACGACGACCATTATACTGGAGATGATCACGATCGTCCATACTAAATGAGGAACATAAGAACGGTTATGACTAAGCCGCTCTCTCCGTAAATTAGAAATTGTGCTCAGCTGATCATCCAGCAGTGCCAGTACGCCGGTTTCCTTTGTGTTGGCCTGCGCCCGGAGGAACAGCACCCGCAGGTTTGATAAAGCACTTTGCCGGAAGCTGCCGTTGTTAAGCTGCTTCCATTCTGTATTTACAACGTTCAGGCAATAGGCCTTCATTGTGGTTTCCAACGGCATTCGTAAACTATCAGGGAGCAAACTGCTATGGATAAGCGCCGTATTCAGTTCATCGGTTTCTTTTTCGATCGTAAGATTAAGGTCTTCATAATTTCCCCATACCGCTACAACCACAAACGTAACAATCAGGGAGTAAATAAGGCACAGGATGTTGAAAATGATTCCGCAAACCTCATTGTTGTACTGGATCTTTTTTTTTTACGGAATTCTTCGAAAAAATAAAGCCCTGCATGTGCTACCAGCATGAGTAAACTCACTGATAATATGCCCCAAAAACCTGCAGGTATATACAATTCAAAATACATAGTGCAATGCTTGGTTATAACAAATAGCCGGTTGTTACCAACAGGTGGAAAGGGAGATGCTGTTTAAAAAGGCAATCGTTACATTTTCCCGCCATATTCCCTGGCCCCTTCCTGAACCGTTTGGTCAAGTGTTGTGCTCTGATCACGGCCCGAGAGAATTGTTGACCAGGGCGGACTTACCCTGTCAGGCAATTTGGGCTGGAACCTGAAGTCGCAGCTTACCCGGGTAAAATCTGTTTCATTCTCCACGGTTCCATGGGTTAAATAGCCCCCGTCCCATAAAATGGCCTGTCCATATCGCAAATTGATCGGCTTATAATCTTTCAGGCCGTAGTCTGATTCGCACCATAAGGTGTTTGAATCAAATACATCTGTAAAAGGCAGGTAGCAGTTGATTTGCATAGCCCTGCCTGTTACATCTGCGTCCCGGTGGAAATTTGACACGGAACCTGTTCTGGCAAGATGCACCCGCATTTTTGGATGGGCAGAGTAAGAGATATGGCCGCCATAATGAGGTGATAAAACATCGGTTATCCATCGATGGTATACGGTATAAAAGAGGGCATCCTCTTTCAAACCCTGCATTTTCTTGCGGAGCAGCAGGTTGTCGTCGTAGGTAAGGCCGGCCTTTGCTGTTCTTTGTTTCCATGTGGTGTGAAGCTTATCCAGGACCGGCACGCGGAAAAGCGCAGCCAGCACTTTTTGAAACGGATACCTGCCGGTATCATAATCAACGATGATGGAATGTTTGAGCATATAATCAGTACTGTATGGATGATTGAGAACTTAACAGGGTTTCTCCCAGATGTGTTTGCATATTTAAAGCGCCGCTCACCGTATTGGAAGCTGCATTAAAAGACAAGCCGCTTAAATCCAGCGTAAACGTTTTGATAACGGTAGAACCATCTGTTCCGTACAACTTGACCACCACAGCGACCGGATTGTTGTTTTGGGTGTAGGTAGTCCGCGCCTGCTCCAGGGTGCCATCCGTCCGGCGTGTTTCATCTGTTTTAGCTGTGATGCCGAGGTCGCTGGGGGCTGGAAGTTTTGGAAAAGCGGCCAGGGCTTTTGGGGGTGTGGGTTTGGCCGCTTGCGCGTTTGCTGCCGCAGCTTTTGCAGCCGGGGCATTCTGTGTTTTGTTGCCAAACTGATCGTAGGCAACAGCGGTTGAAGATAGCAACGCGCCTGCACCGGAAAAAATGTTTACTTTCTTGATGCTGTTTACAACCTGCAGGTTGTTGTTAAACTGCGAAGCGGTGTAATCAACCACGATCTTGCTTTGCACCTGCTGGTTGTTGTATACCAGTGTAGTGGAAAGTGCCGGAACCGCGTTGTTATAGGAAACGGTCGTTTCGGAAATGACCACGCCGTTGGTGTCCGTGGCCGTGTAGTTCATATCACCGGCAGCAAACTCATTGCGCGCATTGAACACCAGTTTTGAAAGGTCTACTTTTACCTTGGAGGTAACAGCAGCCGATTTCGGATCCAGGTTGGTTGTTTCGATCCCCTGCAGCCTTCCGATGGAAGAAAGGGAAATCACAGAGTTTGATTTCAGCTGCTTATCAGGTGTTTGGGTTTTTACGGCATACTGGCCGCCTATAATCGTGCTTCCTAAAAATTTGGCGCCTCCGTAGTCTACATCGGAGTAGCCGGTCACGGTACCGGGGTGGGTCGGATCATAGTGCGTGATAGCGCCGGATACTACGGCTTCCTTGTCGAATTGCAGGGAGCCATCATGTATTTTGTTGCCGGTTGCAGCATCCAGGGTCAATACTTTTACAGCACCTGTGGATATGATAAAAGAGTTGTTCCAGGTTACCCCGCTCATGTCCATCTGAACCTTTTTAAAATCACCCACACCGTCCAGGTTTTGCACATTGATCTCTGCTGAAGCCGGTTTGCCGTTGCTGCCAAAACCAACAGAAGTAGAACTAAGCTTGGTGCCGTCAGGATGAAGGGAATCATGCGAAAGACTGCCTCCTGAAATAGTGCCGTCAGCAGCAAAAGTTACTCCTTCATAAGAGGTATTGGAGATGGTAGCCACTTCCTGTCCGGTAGGATCGTAATGGGAAGTAGTAGCTGTTTTTGGTTTGTTGACCGCTGCTGCACCGCCCACGGCAGCCGTGGTGTTTAAAAGGCTGCTGACATGGGTTAAGGCCTGCAGGTGATCTATGTTATACGTTGCATTCATAAAAATGATTTTAAGCTAAGCTGGAAATTGTTTTGTTGACTAACCGGCTGGTGAAATGATGTTTTTCCCATTTGTGCCACAGGAGAAGCCCGCCCTGTTTGCTGCTGGAATGGGTAATGGACGCCAGGTGTTTTCCGGCCCAATCAGGCAGTTTAGGACCCTTGTATTCCGGCGTATCCGGGTGAAGAAGAGAGCCGTAACACTTGACCATTCTCGCAGGCTCTTCCTTCGAAGCAGCCTGTCCGTATAATTCAACTGTTTCAATAATCGGATCAATGATCAGGGTCACTTCCCCGGAGTAACATTCCTTTGAACCTCCTGTCCAGCTGAGTTGTCCCCGGTTGTATCTAAAATCATCGACTTGTTTTCCATTGATGATCAAACCGGACGGAGAAAGCGTAAAGCGGTTGATGCCTTTTGCATACCGGCCACCTGTCCTGACCGCGTAATCACCGTACACTTCCGCAACAGAACCCTGCCCGTAAAGGTGCATGGTCAATTCGGAAAGTGCTTTTCTTTCGGGATCTACTTCCGTGGCAACGAAATTATTGGCGGCGGGAACGCCTTCATGATCCATCCAGATCTTTCCGATAATTCTCCGGAAGCCTTTCGGATCTGCGTCTGGTCTTAAGAACCCGTTGTATGCTTGCTGTGAGTGGCTCTTCCACCGGATGATGCCGCCATCATAAGTGAAACTCCGGACGCGTTGATCGTTTATGTAAATGATGCTTTTCTTTCGCTCTGTGCTGTTGCCGATCAGCGTTACAACCAATTCCTTGTCGGGTTCTATGTATACACCTGTCCAGGGAAAAAGATTGTTTTGATTTACATAGTCGATCGATCCATGCAGGGCGGCCCAGTCTACCTGGTGGCCTGCTTCTTTCAGCCAGGCAGCCAGTCTTTTCCGGGCTTCGCTTTTGGGCAGGTCGGCCAGCTTTTTCAACAATTGGGTAGAAGCTGCTTTTTTGTTCATAATATCCATCAGCGCCCTTTCTGTTTCTGCCGAGCGGATAAAAGCGCCTTTTGACGCAATCTGGATAGCACCGGAATCTCTTGAAACCAGCAAGGCGCGTTCCCTGTCAGACAGCGCCCTGAACCGCAGGTCATCCAGCGCTTTCAGGGGATCTGTTTGATACAGGTTCTGAAGTGCGGTGTCAAACCGCAGCTGGATCAAGAAGTCCGATGCCGCCGTATCATACTGCCATTTGTAGGAAGCGGGAATCTTGAAATGGGCAAAAGCAGAAAATGCCTTCATTTCTTTGGGCCCGTACTGCCCGATCTCCCGCAGGGGCGACCGGGGCTGGATAATGTGCTGCCCTTCTTTGAGGATACCCAGATCCTTGGCCGTTTTATAATCAGAGGGGATCACATCCCGCGGCGGGATGTAAAATGTTGACAGGCCGGTGATCTTTGTCTGGATTTCCGGATCATGCAGCGCGCTTAATTTATACACTTCGATCAGCGAATCGATCGTGGGATAGCGGGAACCAATATAATGGGTAACCGGGTAATCTTCCCCGTAGATACTTTGCAGCCAACTGATAAAATAAGAAAAGTTGGTGTTGAGGTATCCCTGCCGGCGGAAGCCCAGCTCGCCGATCAACCCTACCTGCCACAATACCACGTGTAGGCTTGGATCAAGGTGGCGGCGGCGTACCAGGCAATCGGTTGCTTCACCGGTTTGCATACCGGGATGACAGGGATCAACGCCCAGGTCGGCACACAGGGTATCAAGGGCGCATACACCGGCTTTCATGATGGCCCGGTGGCCTTCGCGGCGGGCCAGTTTGATGGCGCGGTGAGTAGAAAGAACAAAAATCCCCGGATGGCCATAGAACACCACGACCACGTTCAAGCCTTTACGGACCCAGTATAGCTGGGCTTCGGTCATTTGCATGTAGGTTGTATACCTGACCTTGTTTTCGCCATACAGCACATACAGATCCAGTGCATCGGGCCGCAGCCGTTTGAGCCAGACGATGGTTGCAGGATCGGCCACGCAATACAAGACTTTGTCTGCCTCTTCAATCAGTTTTACATCACCCACTGCCACGCCGATGGTTTCTATGCCGGAACCAAGGATGGTGAGGCGGCCCGGTTTTGAATTGGGTAAGATTTCACCTTCTTCCACTTCCCTGACTTCTTCCCTGATGGAAGCAATACCGGCTGCCAGTTCTTCCCATGCCCGTTGATGATCTTCGTAAGTTGGATATGTTGTTGTCATAACTATGATGAAAAGCGTTAGGTTAATTTGGCAATGTATTTTAAAGCTACGCTGGCAGCTACTTTGATAGGCAGGGGCTGGTTATTGTAGGTATAAGCACCCAGCGTCACGTAAGCATTCGGCTGATCGGCAGGGGCAACGTGGGTAGCCATGGCATTCACGAGATTGTTCTGCACATCGTTGGGCCACTTCCAGTTTTTCAGGGCCTGGTCTTCCGTTGGGTTGGCCACAGAGAGGATGGCTGAAACAACCAGCGACTGCTCGGCTGTAGTAGCTCCCTGCGCTACATAATATGAGAATGTATTCCAGCGGTCGGTGCTGCTGTTGGCTCCGTTTTCCATGTAGTCGATCAGCATGCCCAGAGGCGCCACACTGGAAGGCTGGGAGTTGTCGTAGCTTTGTCCGGCCTTTTTGTACCAGATCTCCAGCAGTTTTTGTGCGCCCATCATGCCACCCATGATAGCTGCATTCTTCAGGACGGCTTTCAGGATAACGCTTCTGTCTTCCCACAGGGCATTGCCGAGTTTTTTCATCAGGTTAACCAGGGCAGAGCCATCTACATTTACATCGGTGTCGATGTCGGTGTCTACATCGGTTACTGTATCTACAACCGTGTCCACATCTGTATCAATGTCTACATCAATGTCTACGTCGATGTCCACGACTACGAAACAATCAATGTCAACATCAATGTCTACATCAATATCCACGTCTACATCCACGTCTACATCCACGTCAACATCTACGTCAACATCTACGTCCACATCCACATCCACGTTTACAAGGTCGCTGAATTTATCCGCAATGCTGGAGATCTGGTCTGAAACCCAATCGGCCAGCTTGCCTGCATCGCTTTTCACCGCATTGATGAGTTCTTCTCCGCCTGTTTTGAGAGAATTGTAAAGTGTCGGCAGGTTTTTACCCAGCTCGATAATGGTGTGGGTCATCATCCCGATGTTGACGACCTGGTATGTTACCTCAGAAAGGTTGTAGGCAGCAATCCACCAGGGCAACTGCGGAACCGGGTAGGGTTGCACAATGATGTCTTTTCCGTCCAATTTTCCGGTAAAGAACAGTTCATAAGTATTGTCTACGCCGGTGTGCATATTCATGTCCTGTATCACGGCAACCAGCTTCAGTCCGGATGTGTCGCTTGCCCCGGCAGAAGTAAGGTTGTTTTTTGAAAAGGTCAGGGACAGCAAACTTTGCATGGGGGCCGCACTTCCTTGTTGCGAATTGCCCTGGCTTGGTTCCACTCCCATGGCAGGTGCGTAGGTGGCCTTTCCTGCACTGTCGATCTCTATTTTACCAATCAGGTCTCTTGGTATGATCAAGGGAATGAAGGGCTGCGGCGCGGTGGTGTAGTAGCAATACAGGGTGTTTATTCCTGACATGGACCAGCTTGCCAGGCTATTTTCAACCCAGTAAGCTACAGTGGTGAAGTTCGTGTAATCAAATGTGTAATTATTGCTTGTAAACCAGGCGTTCGCCAGGTTTTTTTGCTGCGTCAGGTCTGAATGCGTCAGGAAAATGTCGCTGAAGGCCAAGGCCTGCGGACTGAACGGGCTTCCCTTATATGATTTGTAGAAATCTAGGGCCATCTTCGCCTTTGTCATATCACTGGGCGTGATGGTAAAGTTGGTATCGTCGAAGAGATCGCTTGTAACAGAAGCATAAGGAAACTGGCCCTGGGCATCCGTGAAGACTAGATACTCCATCGGGTCAGCGGGAACATAGTCTTTTTTGGAATTGGCTGCAATCGAATCAACTGCCGTGAGCACGGGATATAAAGTGTCTTTGTTGCTGGCGTTCGCTCCGGGCGGAAGGACAAATTTGCAAATTGCGAGTGCAACGGCGCACTGGTTGGTAATATGAACCGTAGGATTGTCTGGCATATCCTGTGATTTGAAAGGGTTGATGAAGGTGATTAAGAGTAAAGTGATCTTAATAATGCGTACTATAAAGGCCACAGCAGCTGCCGGTTGCCTTTATGCGAGCTGATTATTTATATTCTAATTCAGGCCTGATTTCCTCTTTTGTTTCCGGATCAAGTTCTGTTTTTTCTTCTCTTGTCTTTTCCATCTGCTTTACAATGCCTTCACCCAATGTTGTGACATGTTCCGAGGATTCGATTATTTCATTCTTAACGCTGTCAGAAACGTTGTTTTCAACTTTTTTGAAGATCTCGTCAAACCGCGTTTGATATTCTCCAAACTTTGGTATCTCAAGTTTCAGTATTTCTAACTGGCCGGGTAATTTTTCCGGGTTGAGGTAGGTGTTCAGATTAAAAATACCTGAAATAGTTATCTCAGATGCTTTTATCTCTGTAAGCAAAGATTGTAAACCTCTCATATCTTCAGTTGGTAGTATACTTGAATACTGGAGTAGCTCTTTCATGTACATACGCTGGATGTTCAATCCTCCATTTAGGGTTTGTGCAATTGACCCGTAGTGTGTAATCTCGGCTGCTACATCTGGCGGAAGATCAAGGATCATTTGGGCTTCATGTTCCGTCCCTTGCCAGGTTGTGATTATTTCTTTCTCTGCTTTAACAGGCTGGTTCAGGGTATCATCAACCAGTTGTTTTGGAAGCGGTTTGGAACGTATATATTTATACAGGCGGTATACTCCATAAACAGAAGCCAATCCCAAACCTATGGTCCCCACAAGCGTCACAATAGATATGACCCAGTCTTTCATACTTCCCGGATGAGTAAGCCGGTCCCAGAATTTGATCACGGTTTCTTCTGCGTCATCAATTCCTTGAACGTTTTCACTTGACGCAAGGCGTATCTGAACGGAATCAGTATTTCCTTGCGCCGTATCTAAACCAACATAGGTAATATTGTTAATTTTTCCTGCTACAATGGCTGTTAAGCTCTCGTCTGTGGAATCGACTGTAAACAATCTTCTGAGCACAAAGCTGCCTCTTAAGGCGATTTTGGGAGTACCTGCTTTCGGATCATCAACAAACAACCCGTTATTATAAGTTAAGTTGATCGCTTTGGATGTATCTGTAGTGGTTTCAGTTAAGTCGGAGGGTTTAACAGCCGGGACGAATAAGCAGATGAAGCCGCCATTTGGTTTGGTAATATCCAAAGGCCCTGATTTCTTCAATAGCAATATGCCGGCAAAAGAAGAAGTGATTCCATCTCCGCCATACAGGTAATAAGTCATGCTGTCTTTAAACTGAGCCCAAACCGCAGGAAAGCTTTTGTAATAATTGTCTATAGCTGCTACTTGTGCCAGCGTAACGTCTTTGTATTCGATGGTGCTGTTGAAAAAAGAACTCATGGTATCGGAAACGGCATCTGCGATGGCGTTCGCCGACTCCGGGTTGCCATTGGCTTTTGCCAGGGCAGCATCTCTGGCCGCTTTTACAGCAGCTTCATAATTTTTGAATAACTGCGAACTAGGATTAGCGGTGATCGTTTGATAAAATTTTACCGCCTGGTTCATAGCTGCCTGATCAGCTGTGCTAACAACTTGTGTTCCGAAACCAACAGACCCGTTGGTGGTTTGCTGTGTAACCGGTAAATCGGCAACAGGATAAACCCAGCTGTTGTCACAAATTTGTAAGTCATAATCCTTTAGGTAGTTACTTTCTCCATCCAGGTTCAGGTGATGATCCAACTTTACTGTGCCGGAACTGTTATTTTTAATTACGGTTCCTCCATTGGAGGTTTTGAGGATTTCCAATTGCCCGTTTGCTGCTACAATTGTTTCTGAGCCGGCAGTTTCATTTTTATTGATCGAAAGCGCTATTAAAATATCTTTACCGGAGTTGTTGTTTATAGTGCACAAAGTGCTGTTATCGGTTGTTGCCATGATAGTAATTTTTATTAGATTATTAAGGTTATGAATAGTACAGTTTATGGCTTATCAATTTTTTCAGCCTGGATCAATGATCAGCTGATTGGATATCTTGAGGCGAAAGCGTTGTGTATGCAAAAATTATATTCGGCTATATCTGATTTTCCGGTAGGCTGAGCAGCATCGTATTCTTCCTTCTGCGCTGCATTCTTTGCTTGGGATACCTGCTCATAAATCCGTGTATTTTTATTGTTGCTGTAGATATACTGGTTGAAAAGAGCATTTAAGTGATTTGTAAGAGCGTGAGTGAACAGGCCTGGTTTGGTACAGGCCTGTTCAGTACTTCCTATCCGAAATCAGTTATCAAATGCCTTAATCAGGAAGGCCGTCGGGGAAAGGAAGCGGATCGGCATCCGGATCGGTTTCGGTTCCATCACCTTCCTCATCCTCGGAAGTCTTTTTCTCATCATCCACCGCTTTTTGTACGGCTTCCATATTTTCAACGTTTTCCTGCATGTCTGCCTGCTGTTCCTGGTTAACGGCCTGCTGAACATCCTTATTCAATTGTACCACCTGTTTTGAAAGCGTATCGATCTGTGTTCTCATGTCACTCAGCATACCTTTCAGGTCGGCTATGTCTGCCTGGGTAAGCCCCTGATAATCTTCCCGTATAGAAGTAGCTGCTTCACTGATCCTGCCCTGGAAATCGCCCCCTTCTGATGCGTACTGTTCCAGGTCTTTCAGGTTATTTTTCATGTCCACCAGGTTGCTTTCCATTTGTGATGCACTTACCTGGTCGCTGATGCTGCTTTTTGTTGTGCTGGCTACATCCAGGGCAGCGTCTGAACTTTCCGGTACTTTCTGGCCGTCGTTGGCAGTTACTTTTTTGTATATCTCATCTATCTTGGCTTTCAGGTCGTCCTGTATGGTTGTCTTTTGCGCATCCAGGTCGGTTTTTTCTACTGGGGTCTTGCTGGGTACTTTTTCCCTTACCCATTTCACGATGCCGTACAGGGTAGATCCGAGAAAATGAAGCATCATCAAAGCGCCCAAAATGGTCATCACCGAAGCAAATATGTTGGCGGCTCCTTTCGGGTGGAAGAGCGAGTTCAGCCAGTCCTGGGTGCTGTTATCCGGTTTGGTAGCTTGGGCTGCATCGAACCCTACGCACACGGCTCCGTAGTATGATCCGCTGATAACCGGGAAGATGGTTGTATCGGTCGGATCTTTTGTAAACGTTCTTTTTAACTGGAAAGATCCTTTAAGGGCTACCTGGGGAACATCTGCATTTACATCTTCGGTGAAGATGCCGTTGGAATACGTCAGCGTTTTGGCTTTGGTGGTGTCAACATCTGTTTTGCTGGTATCGGTCGGTGTAACGGCCGGGTTGAACGTACAGGTATAGCCGCCATTTGCCTTTGTGATGTCAATATTGCCTGATTTTTTGATGTCCAGGGTGCCCAAAAAGGAAGTGGTGCTGCCGTCGCTGCTGTACAGAAAATAAGAGACGCTGTCTTTATATTGTGCCCATACAAAAGGAAAGCAGTTGTAATAGTTCTCCAGGGCAACCAGGCCGCCCAGGGTTACTTTTGAGTAGGAAGGATGGTTCTGGAAAAAAGTATTGACCCCGTTGTTGATGGCCGAATTGGTATTGGAGGCCGAGCTGCTGCTGCCGTTGGCCTGGTTCCCTGCATTTGTATTTGCATTGTTAACCGCGGCCAGGTAGTCTTTGGCTAACTGTGAATCCGGGTAAGCAGAGATCGTCTGATAAAAAGTAGCCGCCTGCGACAGGCCGGTGGCCTGGTCTGACGTAGCTGTTACATCGTCAAAAAAATCATTCATGTCATCGTCAAAATCCTGGATGACGCCGATGTTTGCCAGGGGCGTTAGCCAGGCACTGCTGCTGATGAGCAGGTCATAGCCCATGGAATACGTCGGCTTCTTGGTTTTGGGATCGATGTAAGTGCGGTTAAGGGTAACTGTGTCTGAGGCGCCGTTTTTTATGGTCGTTCCGCCGCTTGCTGTGTTCAGCAATTCAAAATCTTTGTTGGAAGAGAGAACGACGCTCGAAAGCTCTGTTTCGGAGCTGTCTACCGGCAAGCCGACTGCAATGTCCACGCCTGTTTTGTTGATCACTTTCTGCAGTTTGGTTTTGTCTACTGCATCGGTTGTCAGGGTGTTTGTTTGTGCTACTTTCATGTAATTTGGTTTATATAAGTCTGAAAATGGGATTTTCTTTTACAGGGAAAATCTGCTTTTTACAGGGTACTTTTAAAAGATTAATGCTGTTTTTCGCAATCTAAGGGTGTGGGAATCAGTGAATTAATATGCGCAAAACTAACATGGGAAGGAGAAGGGAAACCGTGGAAATGTCTTGAAAAGCCAATTGCAGGTCACAAGTGGTTTATTTGATGTTATAAGCGTAAGAGGGCCAAAAGCAGGGTGCCTGGCATCGTATACAATGTAGACCCACCCCTGTCTCTCCCGAGGGGATAGGAAAAGGTGCGACCTCTCGCAGCAGTAGCATGTCAACTGGTGAGCATGAAGAAAGGGCAGAGTTACAGCAATAACACCGTATCCCCTCCCGGGAGGGGATACGGTGGGTTAAGGCATGATAAGATGATTTTGCTTGTAACAAAATCATCTTATCATGCCAGCATCATTATCATACCAGCGTCATTTCCTTGATCACCTTGATGCCGCGGCTCTGTGCGAAATCAAGATAAGGTTTAAAGGTTGTCATCACCTCATCGCCGGTTAAGCCGTATTCTTCCAGCGTGTAGCTGTGGCGGGTTTCGTTCTTGCGGGCTTCTGCCTGTTGCTGCAGCCAGGCCTGCATGCCGGTGCGCGCTTCATCCCCTAATTTTCTTCCCAGCCTGGTATAAATGTGCTCCACCATTACCAGGGGATTTTTGATCAGGTCGTAATAGCTGATGTCTATCCAGCGGTTCTCCAACAGGGGATGGGCTGCCCGGTACTGCATGGCCTCATTCAGCATCGAGCTCATAAAACGGAGCTGGTCTGCTCCGGTCGCGTACTTGTCCTGCGGCCTGGCCATTAAAGATTGTGCTTGCTCAATCAGGTGATTCCATGATCCCATAAACTCGCAGGGGTTGCGGTGTGTCTGGATAATGATTGCGTCCGGGTAAGTTTTGAGGAGCAGGGAGAGCTCTTTTAAATGGTAAGGCATTTTCAGGAGCCATTGTTTTTGATCACGGGCCGTTTGCTTGCGCTGCCAGCTGTAATGCTGCATGATTTGTTTGTGAACTTTATACGCATGTGCAGAACCGTGCTGTTCCAGCCAGGTTTTGTATTCAGGTACATGATAAAGTGAAGCAAGACTCCACGCAGCAAACGAAGATTCCAGCAAGGCAAACTCTTCTTCCGGCTCTTCAATATCGAGGTGGTGAATACCTGCAAATCCCTCCACTGCATTGTATGCATTGATAAGGTCCCGCGTAAAAGCCCTCCGGGGGTCTTTGTCTGTTCCGCTTAGGCCTTTGTAATTTCCTCCCTTGATAACAGGTCGCATGATCTCATAGGGCTTGAGCGTCCAGAACTGTTCATCGCGCGATAACAGCCGGTGCAGGAAGGTTGTTCCTGTCCGGTTGATGCCAAGAATAAAAACAGGCTGGTCAATCTGTTCCTGCAAGATCTCGGGATGGATCGCGCGCTCGCGTGCAAGGGAAACGATGTCATACAGTTTGCTGTTCAGGCTCAGCGCGACTGTCGATTTTCTTTCTTCCAGCAACCGGGCCGCCGGTTTGTGCAGGCCTTCCACCAGCTGTTTTAATCCCTCCAACGTTGGCGATGCAAAGGCTTCCTCGTAATCAACGCCCAGCTGACCGGCATATTTTCCGGCTCGCTCCCGGAAAGCATCCAGTCCCAGGTTGCTTTCCGGGATGGCGAATGGCCAGGTTTGTTTGTGGTTGATGATCCACCGGTTAGAGTTCACCGTAGCCGTGATAAAGCCCGGCCATTCGATCGCATACGGACAATCCTCCCGCACGGCTTCATCGGATAGGGGCAGGGGTGTTGTTGTTTTGTTTTTACTGAACCAGTAGGGCGCAAAATAGTCGACCAGCGGCCAGTATCCGTCCAGGGGCGAAGCACTGCCCTGCTTTTGGCAGGCTTCCCTGAATGTTTCGTAAGGAACTTCCCTGTAGGGGATATTGGCATCTGCATATTCGATGTCGTGCGTAACCGGTTCCGGATTGATGCAATGATAAACGGTGTACCTGCGCTCCTCATTCAGGGATATGGCTGTACAGAACCGGGTGATGGTGTCTACGGGCTCTGTCCAGCTGTTGACGTAGTTTGCAGGCATAAGCCCCGTACTTAATACGGCCATGGTTATGCGTATTTTGATGTCGCCGCTTTGTACATAACCGCTTTCGGCCGCAATGCATGTTTGCGGAAACCTGAATATGCCCAGGGGCATGCCTGCCGATTGTGCAAAGAGCAGGCTCTGCTCAACAACAAGCTTGCTCCAGGGGTATCCGATAAACTGAAGCGGGAAAATCCCTTTCATGCTGTCTACATCCGGCTGGGCCTGTGTTCCGATGGGGCTTTGGGTAAACTCATTGGCAAAATGCCCGAAGTACTGTGGAAATACACCCATGGTAGAGGCATAGAAAAAATGTTTGAACCGGTTGCCCAATACCAGCGACAAAACATGGCGGATGCTGTTGGTGTTTACCTGCCGGATCGTGTTGTAGGGTGATGCCAGCGTTAGATCAGCTGCCAGGTGGTACACGGCATCGATGCTGTTCTTCAGCTCCTCAAATTGTTCCCCATCCAGTCCAAAACGGGGCTGGCAAATATCACCGGCTATTACGCGGATGCGCTGGCCGAATGCTTCCTGCCAGAGATCCGCCAGGCTGAGCGCCTGCCTGATCCGTTCCATCCCCTGTTGTTTATCACAGGCGCGTACAAGACAGACAACCACTATATCCGGATGATATTGGAGAAGATCCCTCAGCATAAAGCGGCCGATAAAGCCTGTGGCCCCGGTAAGCAATACCGTGCGTATGTCTGAGGCTTTCACTGCTTTATCCGGCATGGCATTGCGCAGGGTCTGTTGAATAAATGTCCGAAGCTCATCCAGGTCTGTCTGGCAATCCGGAGGAAGAGATCCTTCCAATTTTGGAACAGCATACGAACGGTAGCTTATGTGGACTGCATGCTCCTGTAAATGCGCCAGGAGACCCGATGGCTGGTATGTGGGCTTACTTCCCGCTTCTTCGGCTGTACTGCCCGGAAAATGATCCTGGTAGGTTGTTGCAAAAGGGGAAGGAGCCTGCGTTTTTACGGGCGTAGATAAGACTGCTTTGCTTTCTGCCTGCTCCTCTTTTTCCGGATCAGCTGTTTTGTTTTGCTCGCCGGTATCCTGTTGCTTTTCAATGATGGCAATGGCCAGGGATCTTGAGGAGGCTTTGGTCATCAGGTCTATCACACTTACCTGGTAGTTGAATTGCGTGTTGATAAAAGCCGCCAGTTCAGACACCGAAATAGAATTGAGGCCAAAACTGGCGATCGGTTCTTTCTGATCAATCTCTTCGTGGCCGCAGAGTTCGGCTACTTTCTTCGCGATCTTTGCAGAGATGCCTTCCGGTGTCAGCTGTTCGCCGCTGCCTGCTTTGAGGCAGTCGCGGTTGCTCATCAGCCGTCCGAAGCGCAGATAATCAGGATAGCCGGTGGTCCAGGGAATGCGTTTGAACAAGGCCGTGACCAGGTGGTTTTCTTCTGATGGCAAGCGCAGCGCATAGTCAAGCCCGTTAATTGCAAAGAGGGTGCTGATGGCCGGTATGCCGGAGGCTTTTAACATCCGCAATACATGTGTATCCCTCGATGCCATCCCTGCTTCAGCCACTCCTCCCATGATGAACGACAAACCGGCCAGTCCCTGCTGTTTGCGATGGGCTACCAGTCCTTCCATAAAGGCATTGGCGGCTCCGTAGTTGATCTGGCCAGGGCTGCCGAAGACTGCAGCAATGGAGGACAAAACAACAAAATAGTCCAATGCCATGGCCCGGGTGGCCCGGTGCAGATAAAGGGCCCCCATTGCTTTTGGCGCAAATACCTTGTCGAATGCTTCTGATGTAAGGTTTGTGATCAGCTGATCATCTATTACGCCCGCGAGGTGAAAAACGCCTTTCAGGGGTTTGTCTAATTGGCTGATGCAACGGATCACAGCTTCTTCCTGCGCCACATCACCCTGCATGATCCGGATCTCCACATCAGGAAACAAGGCTGCGAGCTGGCTTTGCTGACGGAGCCACTCCACGCTCCTGCGCCTTTCCGGATCACGGTCCATCAGGGTGAGGTGTTTGGCCCCAGCCCACACGAGATAAGGCAACAGGCGCAATCCAAAACCACCCAGTCCGCCGGTAACCAGGTAGGTTCCTGTTGCATCCAGAAAAGGTTGTGTATCTGCTATGCGGAGAGAGGAAGTTTGCGGGAGACCCGGTGCTTCCAAAACCAGTTTGCCTGTATGATAACCATTCATCATAAACCGGAAAGCTTCTTCATACGCACTGTAATCAAATGTTTTGACGGGCAAGGCAGGAAGAACACCCGAGCCGATCAGATCGAGGCAAGTTTGAGAAATCTGGATGGAAAGTTCCGGATCATCATTCATCAGGCGGTCTACATCGATGGCCAGAAAGCGCAGGTTCTTGCGGAAGACACATAAGTTCATCGTATTATCCGCATAGATGTCTACTTTGCCGATTTCACAATGCCATCCACCGGGTTTGAGTGCTTCAAGACACAACCGGATGTGATGACCAGCCAGCGAATTCAACACCACATCGACCCCTTCTCCATTGGTCTCCTGCATAAGCTCATCATACCAGGAAAAGCTGTGCGAGTCGAAGGCCGCCTTGGCACCGAGTTGAATAAGCCTGGCCTGTTTTTCGCGGCTTCCGGCCGTAACATAAATCTCTGCGCCCACCCATTTGGCCAGGGCAATGGCAGCTTGCCCAACCCCACCCAGGGCAGAATGAATCAGTACACGCTGCCCCTTGCGCAAGCGGGAGAGATAAATAAGCGCGTAATATGCGGTTACATAAACTGACATAGTCCCGGCGGCTTCAGCCATGGAAATATTGGATGGCTTCTTAAAAGCGGCCTTCTCATTTGTAATCACCCTGTTGGCAATACAGCCGCCCTGCATAAACACCACTTCATCTCCTTTTTTCCAGCGGGTTACCTGGCTGCCAATCCGTTTAACAACCCCGCTTGCTTCCATGCCCACTTCATGGCCCAGGGCAGAACGTTCATAGGACAAGAGGGGAAGTCTTCCCAAAGCCACCATCACATCCCTGAAGTTGAGCGCTGCAGCCTTTACTTCTACTTCTATTTCATCAGGGCCCATCTTTGGCAAAGCACACGTCTTGAACTGCAGACCGGTTATCTGTCCCGGATTTTCTACCATCAACCTGTATGCTTGACTGCCGCCTGCTTTGACCAAAGGATATTCATCCTTCAGGTTGATGATCCGCGGAACCCATACCTGCTGCTCAGCGATAGCCAGCTCCTGTTCACGCATCTCTCCAAGCGGCAAGCCGGCGAGTGTTGCCAGGTCTGCCTCATCACCCACATCGATCAAGGTAAAGTCCAGGCTAGACTGCCCATTCAGTTCCATTGCCATACATCTTACGGTACCCCAAATCGTACTCTGGGAAGGGTTTTCTACCCTGAATGCGGCTTTGTTGGTAATGATGTTTATGCGGCAAGGCTGAACTTTGAGGGCCGTTCTGAATGCAATGAATTGTTGAATAAAAAGCACAAATCCTTTTACCCACTCTTCTCCGGTTGGATCCTCCTCGGCCGGTGTGCAAAACACGTGGATGCTTTCTACTTGCTGCGGATGGGGCAACTGGTTTAGTTTGCTTTCTGCCGCTATGAACCTATTCCATGGAATAAAGTGAATGTCTTGATGAACAGCCAAATTTTTCCAGTCCGGCGCAAAACTGTTTTCTTTTCCCACCACCCATTGTATGGCAGTCGCTTCAGGAAGGGGAGAGACAAAAGAGAAAGAAAGCTGGATCAGGGTTGCTTGTGGATATGTTTTAATCATATCCCAACCGGGCAACAATTGGAGCGGATTGTTTTCTGCGTGGTAAGCCAGGATCAGTCCTCCGGGAACCAGCAGCCGCGCTAATTTTTCCCATTCAACAGCAGGCACTTCTTTATCTGCTACGTCAACCAGCAACAATTCAGCAGCGGCAGCTCTTAGCAGGCCACGGGTTAGATCCAGCGGTTTGTCTGCTGACAGATCTATGTAGTCAAACCGCAAGGCTGCATCGGCGTGGTTGAAAGCTTCGTACTGCTTTTGCATGCTTGTCAGATCGCTGCTTAGCACCCAGTATTCTGCTTGCGCGCGGTCGCTTTGCAGGTAATGCAAGCAGGTTTTGAGCAAGGCCTGTTCCGGATCCTGTTGGCCGGTAAATTCAATGACCCGGCAGGAATAAGGCTGGTTCTCATTTCTATGCTCCAGCGTCTCTATCAGCTGAGCAGGATTGGGCTCAGCAGGAGAGAGGCGGGGGAGGAGCCATGTTGCATCCGGCCCCCATTTGGGTTGCCAGCGGATCAGTTTTTTGCTGTGCACTATATCGGCCCTGTTGGCGTTGGAGTGAAAGCTGAAATACTGATCCAGGTGGGCAATCAGCAAACCCGTGTTTTTGTCATACAGCGTAATGCTTCCGCAGGGCTGCTCTCCAAGTGCCAATGTGAGCTGGCCTTTTTCCTGGGAGTTTTTCCAGTAAGCGGGCGGACAATAATAACAGAGCAGACCGGGAGATGTAGGAGGATGGAGGATGGTTAATTCCTTTGCCGCACGCGGGATGCCGGCAATGTCTGTAGCTTGCAGCAGGTAATAGATGAATGCCTGCAAGGCACCATCCATCAGAGAAGGAGGTAAGATATAGCCATCCCTTTTGCTATCCGCAAACAAGGTCTCATCCATGCGCAGCTCTAACAGCAACTCTTTTGTTTCGATGTTGCAGAAAACGCGCTCAACGGTCTGAAAATAGGGGCCATACTGAAATGCATCTCCCAGCAGGGCATCTATCTGTTTGTAATAATCACCCGGCTTTTGGAACGGTGTGGGGGTGAAAAGATCCTGGTTGATATCTTTGAATGCCCGTGCATTTGTTGTAAAGCTTTTCTCTACTTTGCGCACAGCGCCCTTGCAATGCAGGGTTGTATCTGTTTCCCCGTTGCAAGGCTTGGAGGAGATGGTAAAAGTAAAATCATGGGATGTGCCCGGCAGGGGCTGGATCTCTGTTTGCAACCGCAACGCTGTCTTGCCGATTTCACAGGGATTGAGGAACTCCAGATTTGTAAAGTGGAGCGGTTCCCCTCCCAGGGCTTCCAGCACCATTTCTATATACCCTGCAGCCGGAACGATCGGGATCTGCTGTACGCAATGATCGGCCAGCCAGGGAAAATCTCTTTCAGCCATGCGTACTTCAAAATTCCTGTTGCCCCATGTTGCCTGTTGCCCAACCAGGGGGCCGTGCGAGTACTGCCCCTTTTTTAAAAACTGGACATCGTCTACCAGGGGGTCCATCATTTTTTGTTCTTCCCTTGGATAGGCAGGCAGGAGATGGGTGATTGGTTCGGGCCGGGGATACTGGGCCGCAAAATTCAGCGGCACACCCTGTTGATACAATCCGCCGAGCGCTTCCTGGAAGCTGAAAAGCGTGTCTTTGTTTCTCTTCAGCGTGCCCAGACAAACCGGTTTGTACTTTGCCTTTTCAAAGCATTGTTCCACCACGGTACTGAGCGCATTGTGGGGCGAAACTTCCAGCACAATATCCGGTTTGCACACAATTGCTGCCTCCTCAATGGCGGCGCTGAAAAGCACCGGCCTGCGGATATTGGTCCACCAGTAAGCACTATCCAGCTGCGTTGCGAGTTTACCGGTAACAGAGGAAATAAATGGCGTAGTGTGATCGAACGGGCCATCATCCAGAAACCGGAGCGAGGTAAATACATCCTCTTTGATCCCATTCATGGCCTGCGAATGAAAAGCGATGTTGCCCCGCAACAATCTGTGCTGGATACTCCTGCTTTCCATGAGCTGAATAAGAGGCTGCATGGTTTTTCCCTTGCCGCAAACAACCATGCTTGCCGGTGCATTTTCACAGGCGATTTCTACGTCAACAGAGAGGCCGTCACCATCCCCATAAGTAAGACCGGCCTCCTGCAGGAGCGCTTCTACGCCAGCACGGTCCAGCCCGATCGCCAGCATTCTGCCTGAGCCTGCCGTGCGCTGCTGCAGGGTGGCCCGGTAATATACCAGCCTGGTTGCTTCTTCAAGGGAAAGCGCACCGGAAGCATACGCAGCTGCCACTTCTCCGGCACTGTGTCCTACTACGCCATCGGCATATACGCCCCATGTTTTTAAAAGCTCCACCAGGCCACATTGAATCATAAATATAACCGGCTGTGCCAGCCTGCATTCGTCCAGTGCGGTTTGGTCTGCATGGAAACAGGCATCGATCAGGGAAGTATCAGAATACTGTCTCCAATATGCTTCAATCGCGTCCAGTGCCCGCCTGAACACCGGGTGGGCCTGGTACAATTCTTTTCCGCAGCCGGCCCACTGTACGCCCTGGCCTGAAAATACCAGCAGGATCCGGGGATTGCCCGGGTTGATTGTTGTGTAATTTTCCGGCAGGTCTTCAAAATTTTTCAAGGCGTCTGTCAACGCAGGACGGCTATCCGCTACGAAAAAGGTCCGGGTGCCGTAATGTGTTCTGCGGGTGCTTAAATTGCCCGCCAGCGTATACAGGTCAAACGTTTCCGTTTCCATGGCCTCTCTGAGGCCAGCAGCGGTTTTCACCAGGGCATCCAGGGTGCGGGCAGATAGCGGGAAGAGATAACTTCCCTTGGTGTATAGCGGTTGCGAGTAGGGTACAACAGATTGGGGCCGGTATTCCTTGAGCACGCACATGCCATTGGCTCCTCCGAAACCGAATGAATTGATGCCGATCACCGCTTCCTGCTGCGGAAAGGGTTCGCAGGCTGTTTGCACCTGCATGTTCAATCCGGAAAAATCGATCTCCGGATTGGGTATAACGTAATTCCGGGAGATAGGGGCAAACATCCGGTGCTTCATCATAAGGATCGCCTTCAGCAAACCGGCATTGAAAGCAGCCGCTTCCATATGACCCAGGTTGCTTTTTACACTGGCTACTCTCAAGGGCGTTTTTCGCCTGAAGCCACCAAATACCTGCCCGATGGAATTGCCTTCTATTTTGTCTCCCAGCTTTGTTCCGGTGGCATGTGCTTCTATATAGTCAAATCTTTCCGGTAATATACCCGAGCGTTCTGCGATCGTGGGCATGAGGCTTACCTGTGCGTGGGTGGTGGGGGCAGTAATGTAACGGCCCTGCATCAGGTCTGTGGAGTCGTCTGCTGTGCCGGCTGTGTTCAGGTAAGTATCTGCAATTACGGTGTGGATGGGGTCGCCATCGCGTTCTGCATCTGCCAGGGGTTTGATAACATATGCAAATACACCTTCCGCGCGCATATAGCCGTTTGCAGACGCATCAAACGAATGGCATTTTCCATCCGGACTGATAACACCCAGGGCATTAAAGCCTGTACTGCCTATAAAAGAGCCCAGGTAGTTGGAAGCACCCACAACGGCTTGTTTGCAATCGCCGCAGCGGATAGAAGTAATGGCTGCATGGAGGGCGCTGATCCCGGATGAACAGGCTGTGAGGGTGGATGTGGAAGGACCCATCAAATTAAAATGATAAGAGATCCTGTTGGAAAACATCGAGAGACAGCTGCCCGGAATGGTAAATTCACTTACGCCCTGGAGCGGGCGCCAGTTGGCCGAAGAAGAATCCTGTGTTCCGATAAATACACCGGTATGGCTGTTTCTTAGATCATGTAAGCTCCAGCCTGTTTTTTCAAATGCTTCACCGGTGCAGCTAAGCAACATTTTGATCTGGGGGTCCATCTGGCTGGCTTCATGGGTCGAGATGCCGAATAGCTTGCAATCGAATTGAAGTTCTTCTTCATTGATGATCAGGCCTTCATAAGCGCTGGCGAACCGTCCGGGTGTTGATTTGCCTGCAACAGGCACGTAGCCTTTGCCATAGCGCGTTTCAATGGGCACCTGAATTACTTTCCGCTCTTTCAATACTTCCCAAAAATCATCGTCTGTTTTAATGCCGCCGGGCATTCTATAACTGTAACCAACAATCGCTATTTCACAGGGAGCAGCTGTGTTCATTGAATGTATTTTTTGTTGTAAATTTTCACTTTATCATGGACAAAGAAATGGATCAAAACAAGGTTTGCTTTAAGCGGAAACATGCCAGCTATGTGGCGGGGTGCGGAATGATAGATGATAAAGATATAAAAAAAGCTTTATCGTGCTTACATCCGCGTGAGCGGGAGCATTGCGATAGATTGAAATACGATCAGCCGAAAAAAAATTATTTGTTGGGCAGGGCAGCAGCCAAAAAGGCGATCAGGGAACTGCTGCCGGCGTTGGACGGACAAGCCATTTTTGTTGATCAAGGTGTCTTTGGTTTCCCGGTAGTGAAGGGCGAAGCTGTCCAAAATATCCAGGTAAGCATCAGCCATTGTGACAACAAGGGCATTGCCATGGCCTTTCCTGAAGACCATCCCCTGGGTATCGATCTTGAGAAAGTAGACAGGGATAAAAAGGATGCTATGATGTATACCATGACCCCGCAGGAACTAAAACAGGAGTGGGAGCGAGGCCTGGCTTATGAGCAGTACTGTACGATTGTTTGGACGGCCAAGGAGGCCTTGTCAAAAATATTCAGAACAGGTCTTATGCTGGATTTCAAACTGGCTGAACTGGACCAGCTGGCAAAGACAGGTGTTTTTTATACTTCATCTTTCAAACACTTCCCACAATACAAAGCTGTTTCTTATTGCTCGGGAGTATACGTATGTTCCGTTGTTTTCCCCAAGAACTCCGAGGCGGAGTGGGGGAAGTTTTTTGAGCGATTGGATCAATTTGCAGGGAGTTGAATTTGAGGTGGTATGAAGCGATGTATTACGTAGTTATCTTTCGAGCGCTGCAGTCTCGAATCCACCCTACCCCTCCCGGGATGCGATGTTGTGGCAAGAAGCTGTACCTTCTTCATACTCCTAAAAAGGGCGTTTGTATGATCCCCTCAGGGAGGGGTGGGTCTACGATGCCTGGTACCGCCCAAACCAATTTGCGCCCGTTGAATATCTTGATTGTCGCAGTTGTTTTGTGAAGCAAAGATATTTACGCGCATGCTTGTATTATTGCAGGATTTCATTTTACTTTGTATTTAAAAGTACTTTTAGGATTTTTGAAAATAGTTGTTTTCACGGTTAAATTCAAGAAATGATATAATTAAATGCAATCCTGAAAACGCATGTTTGCTGACGGAAGACAAGCATGCGAAGCCATCAGCTCCAGGATCATTTGCATTGTTTACATTGTATACTTACACCACAGATATGAAAGATGAAAGGGGCAGTCAGTAGTTTTCACAAAGCCTTTGAAAGCAGGATAAGGCTCGGTATCATGTCGGCGCTGGCAGTCAATGCCGGGCTTGATTTTACATCCTTGAAGGAGTACCTAGATATAACCGATGGCAATCTCGCGAGCCACATAAAAGCCCTGGAAAAAGAGGCGTTTGTTGGTGTAAGAAAATCATTTGTCGGCAAGAAACCCCATACGCAATACTTTATGACAAAGACCGGTGAAAAAGCGTTCGATGATCACCTGAAAGCCCTGGAACTTTTTATCGGAGAACAAAAAAGAGAAGATTAATTTTTTTGTATTTAAGCTTTGTAATAAAAAGTGCTTTTTAAATTTATATTTGAGCCTATCTTTCCCTCATAAAATAAATAAACTGGACCCTCACACCGTTTAAAACTTATGAACCTGCAAATTACCAACGTATCAAAAACATACCCCAATGGTGTTCAGGCACTGAAAAATATAACGCTTGCAATTCCCCATGGTATGTATGGCCTTCTTGGACCCAATGGCGCGGGCAAGTCTACCCTGATGCGCATCCTGGCTACCCTGCAGGAGCCGGATAGCGGAACTGCTTTTTTGGGCGGTATAGATGTCCTGAAACAAAAAGAAGCCGTGCGACAAACACTGGGTTACCTCCCGCAGGAGTTTGGCGTGTACCCCAAAGCCAGGGCAGAAGACCTGCTCGATCATTTCGCCATTCTCAAAGGCATTACCCGACGCACTGCCAGGAAGGAGGTGGTGGAAGCGCTGCTGCGGCAGACCAACCTCTGGGATGTACGCAGACAAAAACTGGGTGGTTTCTCCGGCGGCATGAAACAGCGTTTTGGTGTGGCCGTAGCCCTGTTGGGCAATCCGAAACTGATGATCGTGGATGAACCGACGGCAGGACTGGACCCGGCCGAGCGGGTGCGGTTTTTGAACCTGCTCAGTGAACTGGGCGAGAACAGCGTAGTGATTCTTTCTACCCATATTGTTGAAGACGTAAGCGAGCTCTGTACCCGGATGGCCATCATCAACCAGGGCCAGATCCTCCTGGAAGCAGAACCCCTCAAAGCTGTTGCCGGGCTCCATGGACGGATCTGGCGCAAGGTGGTTGAAAAAAGGGAATTATCCCAGCTGGAACCTGCCTGCAATATCATTTCTACCAAACTGCTCAGCGGACGCACCGTTGTTCATATTTACAGTGAAGAAGTGCCGGGCGCCGGGTTTGAGCCGGTAGTGCCTGACCTGGAAGATGTATACTTCAGCACCATGGCAGGACATACGAAGAAAGCAAATGAGCAAAAGGAGGTAAGATCATGAGGTTCCGGGAGATATTCCGCTTTGAGTTTGCCTACCAGCTGCGCCGTTCCTGGCCCTGGCTGATTTTTGTTGTCCTGGTTGTACTCAATTACCTGATGACCAGGGACGCTTCCCTTTCAGAGGCGCTGTACGAAGAGTTCTATGTGAACGCACCCTTTGCCATTGCAAAAACAATGGTATTTGGCAGCCTGATCTGGCTGGTAGCAGCCGGCGCCATCGCAGGTGAAGCCGGAGCCCGCGATGTGGCAGCGCGCATGCATCCCCTGATTTACACCACCCCCGTCAGCAAGGCCCAGTACCTTGGCGGGAAGTTCCTGGCAGCTCTTGCGATCAATGCCCTTATCCTGCTGGCTGTTCCATTGGGCATCCTGCTGGCTGTGTATTCGCCCGGGGTAGATCCCAAGCTGGTTGGGCCATTCCGGCCGGCAGCCTACCTCACAGCTTACACTTATATCGCCCTGCCAAACGCTTTTGCTGCTACGGCGATCCAGTTTGGAATGGCTGCGCGCAGCGGCCGTGCCATGGCAAGTTATTTCGGAAGCTTTCTCCTGGTTTTCATGGGCTTTTTTGTTGCTTCCCTGCTTCTTTTTCACCGTGGGCTCGGCACCCTGCTGGACCCGATCGGCATCCGCTTTGTCGTAGAGGATATAGCGCATTTGTGGACAACGGTAGAAAAAAGCCGGCGCCTGCTTGAGCTGAAGGGGATCGTTCTCCAAAACCGGCTCCTTTGGATGGGCGTTGCGGCGGCAGTGCTTGCGATTACATACAGAAGTTTTGGATTCCGCCACCGTAGTGGACATAACGGGTGGTGGCGCAGGAGAACAAGGCCCCGTGATCGGGCTGTTGACAGGCGTTCCAGTATAGCTGTTGCGGTGAGCAGGCCAGTTTCTCTGCCGCAGCCAGTGCGGAAATTCGGTTTTGCTGGCCAGGCACGGCAGGCGCTTGCCATTGCGCGTACATCTTTCGGGGCGATTGCAGCCAGCTGGGCCGGGTTGGCCTTACTGGTCGCGATCCCGCTGCTCATGATCCCTGTGATACTTGATCAGATGTCATCCGGTGGCGCCCTGCTGGTTCCCACAACGGCCCGGGTCATCAACGAACTGGTAGCCCCGCTGTCTGCCGAACTGAGCCGCTGGGTCATTGTTCCCCCGCTCATTATTTTCTTTGCAGGTGAGCTGGTCTGGCGCGAACAATCGGCCGGTTTGGGCGAGATCACCGATGCCACGCCCGGACCGGAATGGGCCCGTTTCTCCGGCAAGTTTTTGGGACTCGCGCTAGTGCTGGCCCTGTTCCTGACGCTCCTGATGATGGCTGGCGTGCTTGCACAGGTTATACTGGGGTATCACCATTTTGAAATAGACTTGTATGTAAAAATCCTGCTGGGACTTCAGCTTCCGGAGTACCTCATTTTTGCCTTGCTGGCTTTGGCCGTGCATGTGCTGGTACACCAGAAATACATTGGCCACCTGGTAGCCGTGATCGTGTATGTATTTATCGCCCTTTCATCCCTGTTTGGCATCAGGCACAAGCTGCTGATCTGGGGAGCCAGTCCGGGATGGACTTACACAGATATGCGTGGCTTTGGTGCCTCAATCGGACCCTGGCTCTGGTTTAAACTTTATTGGGCAGCATGGGCCCTGCTGCTGGCCTTGGTTGCACAGCTGCTCTGGGTGCGGGGAAGAGAAAGCAGGCTGGCTGTACGGCTGCAACTGTCCCGCCTCCGTTTTACCCGCCGCATGGCCTGGATGGCCGGCGCAGCCACCGCACTTGTTTTGATACTTGGCGGATTTGTCTTCTACAATACCAATGTGCTGAACCACTACCAGACCGATGCTGCCATCACTGCCCGGCAAGCAGCATACGAACGCTGCTACAAACACTATGATGGCATTCCGCAGCCGCAGCTAACAGGCGCCCGGCTGCGGGTGGAAATTTACCCGGGCCGCCAATCTGTTGATATCCGCGGCACGTACCGCCTCGTAAACAAGAGCACAGCTGTGATCGATTCGATCCATGTGGCCACGGATCCCACGGCAGAGACCGGATCCATCCGGTTCGACCGGCCTGCGGTCCGGGCACTTATGAAGACGGAACTGGGTTATCAGATCTATGCGTTGCGCACACCGCTCCGGCCAGGTGATTCTATGTTGCTGCACTTCCGGGTGCGGGTGGAGCCGCACGGCTTTCGCGAAAGCGGTGCAGACGCATCGATCGTGCCCAATGGTACCGCCTTTAGCAACGCCAGGCTGCCTGCCATTGGCTACCAGCGTGGCCGCGAGCTTGCGAACGCTGCAGACCGGCGGGCATACGGACTTGTTTCCCGTCCCCTCATTCCTTCTCTCTATGATCGCAATCCGGTAAATGAGCGGGGAACAGGCGTCCTCCTGGAGTCGGTTATAGGTACGGAGGGAGATCAGGTGGCTGTTGCACCGGGAGCCCTGCGCCAAACATGGACGCGCAGCGGTCGCCGTTATTTCCGCTACTCGACCGATGCGCCCATCGGGAGCCAGTGGGAGTTTTTCTCTGCCCGGTATGCTGTACAGGAAGCACAGTGGAAGGACGCAGGCTCCGGCCAGACCGTTCAGATCCGGATCTTTCATCACCCCACCCATACGGCGCACCTGGACCGCATGGTGCGGAGCATCCGGGCTTCGCTGGATTATTACAGCAGCCAGTTTGGTCCTTACCGGTACACCCAGCTCAATGTAGTTGAACGGCCGGGAGAAGGACTGGGTCTTCATGCAGAACCCGCCGTGCTTACCTACTCGGAAGGATTTACTTTCTGGACACCACGGCAGGATACGGCGGGGCTTGATCTTCCGTCTGCGGTTGTAGCCCATGAAATGGGGCACCAGTGGACGGTTCCCTATGCAAACCAGGAAGGAGCCCCGGTGATGTCGGAAAGCCTTGCCTGGTACTATGCGATCATGGCGGTGGAACATACCCGCGGACCGGGACAGGTTCAGCAGCTGTTGCGCTTTATGCGGGAGCCTTATCCCTATGCACCCATCCGCCGCGGTGAACCCCTGCTCCGGGGCCTCGATCCCTATCTATCTTATCGCAAAGGCCCTTTTGTGCTTTATGCATTGAGCCGGTATATCGGCGAAACAGCGGTAAACAAGGCATTGCGGACCTTGCTGGAGAAACACCGGCCGGAAGAAGCGCCCCTCGCAAACACGCTCGATCTTTATCGTGAGCTGCAGGCAGTCACGCCGGATTCGCTCCGTTACCTGCTGCATGATTTGTTTGAAGTAAATACCTTTTGGGATCTTAAAACAGCAGGAGCCCTTGCCAAACAAACGCCTGCCGGCAACTGGGAGGTTACACTCGAGCTGGAGGCCCGGAAACTGGTTGTAGACAGCGCCGGTACCGAAAAAGAAGTACCGATGAACGATTGGGTAGAGCTGGGGCTCTTTGCGCCCGCCGGCGCAGGCAGGGAGGACAAGCAATTTTACCCTGGAAAACACCGCATCCGATCGGGTAAGCAGCGGATAACGGTTATGGTACCACGCAAACCGGACCGTGCCGCGATCGACCCGGATCACCTGCTGGTTTGGGTGGAAACAGATCACAATAGCAAGAATGTAAAGGCGGAAAATTAAGGGGACTTACCTTTGCGTATGCCGTTTAAAGACTATCGCACCCTGTTCTTTTTGGTACTTTTCATCTCGCGGGGTGCCTGGGCCCAGCTATCTCCATTTCCGCTTGTTACAAAGGCAGCAAAGGTTTCTGTGGTTTATGACCCGGCAGCGCCCCGGCTTGATTCGATCCTGGCCGGGCTGCTGGCAGATGACATCGAAAGGGTCAGCTCCTTTAAACCTGCCGTGATCACAGATCCTGCGAGGGCAAGTGGAAACATCATCGTGATCGGTACGGTTCAATCCCGGCTTGTTCAGCAATTCCTGAAAGGGCAAGCTGCTTTTTCCAGGCAGTTGGTAGGTAAATGGGAGTGCTATGGCTTCAAGGTAGTCGATAGGCCGCTGCTTGCTGTTTCACGCGCCCTGGTGGTTGCAGGGAGCGATGCCCGCGGTACAGCATACGGTGTCTTTAGCTTGTCTGAAAAGATCGGCGTTTCTCCCTGGTACTGGTGGGCGGATGCACCTGTAAAAAAGCAGCCGGAACTGACTGTTTCGCGGGCGGAGTTTATATCATCGCCTCCTGCCGTAAAATACAGGGGCATATTTATCAACGACGAGGACTGGGGATTACAGCCCTGGGCAGCCAAAACGGTTGAACCGGAAACAGGGGACATCGGTCCGAAAACGTACGCGCGGGTTTTTGAGTTGTTGCTCCGCTTAAAGGCCAACTTGATCTGGCCTGCCATGCATCCCAGCACAAAAGCCTTTTTTCATTATCCCGGCAACCTGAAAGTAGCCGAAGATTACCAGCTGGTTATCGGTTCTTCTCACGCCGAGCCTATGTTGCGCAACAACGTAGGAGAGTGGAATGAAAAAACAATGGGACTGTTCAATTATCTCACCAACAGGGACAAGGTATACAATTACTGGGAAGAACGCGTAAGAGAAAGCAGCGGCATCAACGCTATCTATACCATCGGCATGCGGGGTGTGCACGACAGCGGGATAGAAGGCGTGAAAGACCCCAAAGATGCCGTTCCCCTGCTGGAAAAGATTTTCGGGGATCAGCGGGCACTCTTCTCAAAATACAAAAGGGGAGATGCTGCCACCGTACCACAGGTCTTTACCACCTACAAGGAAGTGCTCGACATTTACGACCAGGGATTAAAGGTGCCGGATGATGTAACACTTGTATGGCCCGATGACAACTACGGTTATATCCAACGGCTGAACGGGGAACAGGAGCAAGCAAGAAAGGGAGGTGCCGGAGTCTATTACCATGCGTCTTACTGGGGCCGTCCGCACGATTATCTCTGGCTTCCTTCCACGCATCCCGCGCTGATGCAGGAAGAAATGATGAAAGCTTATGAAACCGGTTCCAACCGCTTATGGGTCGTGAATGTGGGCGATATAAAACCACAGGAATACAACATACAAGAGTTCCTTGACATGGCATTTGATCCCATGCCATTTAAAGACAGCAGGTACGCAAAGCAACACATGCTGGCCTGGCTTTCTTCCCTGTTTGGCAAAGACAAAGCCTCCCTGATCCAAGCTGTTTTATGGGAATACTACCAGCTGGCATGGGAACGCAAACCCGAGTTTATGGGTTGGAGCCAGACAGAACCCAATACCAGTACCACTTACACCGCATTCAATCATTTTTATTTTGGCGACGAAGCGCAAAGGCGGATAGACCGCTGCCACGGATTGGAAACAGCTGTCAGGAAAATACGCGCGCAAATAGCGCCCCGGGATTGGGCTGCATTTTACGAGCTGGTTTATTACCCTGTTGTATCTGCTTCATGGATAAACAAAAAGTTTTTATACCGGGATAAAAGTTATTTCTACAGCAGGCAAAACCGGCTCAGTGCGTATGAGTATGCACGTTTGTCAAACCAGGCTTACGACAGCATTGTAAAAGAAACTGCCTGCTATAATGCACGATTGATGGAAGGCAAATGGAAAAATATCATGTCCATGAACCCCCGCAACCTGGCTGTGTACCAGGCTCCGGTGCTTCCAACGCTCTCTATCGACAGTTCAGATAGCTGGGGTGTTGCTCCGGAAGGATGGGTAAGAAAAGATTCTTCCCTTTTGACCGGAGGTTCTGCCATGTCGTTGCCTCTATTCGATCACTTCAACCAGCAGCAGTATTTCATAGATGTTTTTTTAAGCAGGAGCCAGGCCATCAACTGGACAGCCGCTGTTTCCCATAGCTGGATCCGCTTGTCGGCAACCCATGGCGAACTGCGCCCGGAAGATGGCAAGACACAAGTGCGCATATGGGCAAGTATTGATTGGAGCAAGATGGCGGAAGAAAAGGGTGTTGGCAGGATCCGTTTTACAGCAGCAGGCAGGCAAGTAACTGTGCAGGTGCTGGCAAACAATACAAGCAACCCCGCCCTGGCAGGCTATGCAGGTTTTGTTGAGAACAACCGCCTGGTATCAATCTATGCCAGCCATTTTACCCGGCAGGTAAACAGGCCATCCAGCCAGTGGAAACTGATCCATGATGTCGGATACACGGGAAGCGGGTTACAGGCTTGGCCGCTTTCCACAACTGTTCCTGTTATAAGCAGTCCGGATTCCATCACACAATCCAATGCTTTTGTAGAATACAGCTTCTGTACGTTTTCTGCTGCAACGCCCACCCTGAGCATCTTTACCCTGCCCACCCATCCGGTCAACAAGAACTACCGCGTACGGTATGCGGTATCGATTGATGATGGCCCATTGAAGGTTCTGGATACCCGCACAGAAGGCCGGAGCGAAGAATGGAAACAAAATGTACTGCGCAACAGGGCCGAACGGAATGCTATCTTGCCATTTTTGCCGGCCGGAAAACACAGCTTGAAAATATACTGCGTCGACCCCGGCGTGATCCTTGATGAGATCCTGATCAGGGTCGGTGGCATGCAAAAAGCATATGGTGCCATTCCGGAAACAATCAAACACGCCCACCACACAATAAGATAAGCCATGAAAGCCATTGTTATTACACAACCAGGAGCACCCGGGGTATTACAAGGACAGGAGCGTCCTGTACCAGTGCCAACGGCAGGTGAAGTGTTGATCAAGGTCATGGCAGCCGGCATCAACCGCCCCGATGTGGCCCAGCGAAAAGGAAATTATCCGCCTCCGCCTGGCGTTCCGCAGGATGTGCCCGGGCTGGAAATAGCAGGCATTGTAGCGGAATGTGGAACAGAAGTAAGCCGCTGGAAAAAGGGAGACGCCGTGTGTGCCCTGGTTGGCGGGGGTGGCTATGCAGAATACGCGGTTGCACATGCAGGAACTTGTTTGCCTGTACCGGAAGGATGGAGTTTTGTAGAGGCAGCCTCCCTTCCTGAAACCGTTTTCACGGTTTGGCACAATGTCTTTCAGCGCGGCCGGCTAAAGAAGGGTGAACATTTTCTGGTTCACGGAGGCAGCAGCGGGATCGGTATTGCGGCTATCCAGTTGGCCAAGGCATTTGGGGCACAGGTAGCTGCAACCGTGGGTAGTGAAGAGAAATGCCAGGCCTGCCGGGCATTGGGAGCCGACATATGCATCAACTACAAGGAAGAAGATTTTGAACAGGTGCTGGCAGCAGAGGGGGTGGATGTTGTACTTGATATGATCGGAGGGGATTACATCCAAAAAGAGATGCGCTTGCTAAAAGCAGAAGGAAGGCTTGTGTTTATCAATACCATGCAGGGTGCAACGGCGGAGTTGAACGCCATGGATATAATGCGGAAGCGCCTGACATTAACAGGCAGTACACTGCGCAACCGCGAGAAGGAATTCAAAGCCGGGTTGGCTGCTGAAGTGGAAAGGGAGGTTTGGCCCCTTCTGAAAAACAAACAGTTCAAAGCGGTCATTTACAAAACTCTCCCCCTGCAGGAAGCCGCAGAAGCGCACCGGGTAATGGAAAGCAGCCAGCACATTGGAAAAATCATGCTAAAGGTTGAGTAATAAGACGGGGCGTTTGCAGTAAAATAACAAGAAAAGCTGTGCAACATTCATCCCTTTTACTAGCTTGCAGTCTGCAAAAAAATAAATCCCTGCCGATGTTTGCATATGCAGTTAACAGGAGAAGTCCGCTGCGGCTTCAGAGAATGGTTGTGCAATCAGCGATGATAGCGCTGCTGATGCTCCAGGTCTCCCGGGAGCAGGCTTTCAGCCAGACATCCTCATTCACCATCAACACAGAGCCTTTCAGTGACAATGCCAATCATTGGTATGGCATATTCGACAAAGCAAACGTCGTCAATCCCAGACCCGACCGCCCGAAGTACAAAACCACTGACATCGTGGAAGTAGGCGACAATGTTTTGTTGTACCAAAAAGACAATGGCGGCTGGCCCAAGAATTACGACATCATGGCTGTACTGACCCCTGAACAAAAGGACAGTCTTGCAAAAGCCAAGTCTACCCTGAACACTACATTCGACAATGGCACTACCTACACCCATGTAGCCCTGCTGGCACAGATCTACGCCGCTACCAAACAGGACAAGTACAAGGAGTCGGCGCTGAAAGGACTGGACTTTATCCTGCAGGCACAATATAAAAACGGGGGATGGCCGCAATACTTTCCGCTTGAATCAAATTACAGCCGGCACATCACTTTTAATGATGGCGCTTACATCGGGATCATGCGCCTGCTGAAAGACATCGGTGATAACCAGCCACAGTTTGCCTTTATCAATGAAGCCACGCGGAAAAAAATAAGCGGGGCTTATGAAAAGGGGCTGGATTGCATCCTGAAAACCCAGATCAACGACAGCGGCAAACCCACTGCCTGGTGCCAGCAATATGATGAGACCAGCCTGCAGCCCGCCTGGGCCAGGGCTTTTGAGCCACCCAGCATCTGCAACCAGGAAAGCAGCGACCTGGTCTTGTTTTTAATGAGCATCGATCATCCCAGCAAAGAAATCATCCACGCAGTTGAACAGGCCGCTGCCTGGTTTGAAGCATCAAAGATTTATAACACAAGAGTAAAAACCATTCCTGCACCTTACTTAAAAACAGATTTCCGTATATCAACAACCGACCGGGTCGTTGTAACTGACTCTACTGCCCCTCCCATCTGGACACGCTATTACGAACTCAAGACGCACCGCCCCTTGTTCTGCAACCGCGACAGCAAAGTCGTGTACTCCCTCGCCGAAGTAGCCCGCGAAAGAAGGGACGGCTACAGCTGGTACACTTACAACCCGCAGAAAGTACTAACCCAGTTCCCGCGCTGGCAGAAAAAGCTGGGATTGGTTGCTATCCGCACAGAGGAATGATACCCAGTAGAGTTTAGCTATATGGTATAATTCAAATCGGTATGGTATGTTCCAAACAGAATATGCTATGCCATATAACTAAGTTCAATAGAGTTCGGAACCGCTCTACCGGTCTGCATAGCGCAACATATTCAACAGGAGTTGCTGTCCTACGACATTGGCTCTGTTTCCCTGGGATGTGTTGAATGTACCCATGGATGCGTTTTCTCCTTCCCCTTCAGCCCTTCTGCCTACGTTTACATCTTTGAGGCAGGAGAATAGATCGAGGGAACAAAGGATGATCCGGCCGCGGCCATGGGGCACGATGCTGAGGGCGCTGTATACTTCTTTCTTGTGATCGGCTACACAGGCAACCACTGTTTCCCCATTCAACACCCGCAGCCCGATCCTGCTTCTGTTGTACGTGGCAAAGCATTGGTACTCCCAGTTAAACACCTGCGCCTGCGGGAGGTGGTTGAAGAGGGGATGCTGCCGGGAGAAAAAATTTCCTCCATACCAGGTCGTTCCCAGCACTTTGCTGCCGCGATAGTCGATCACTTCTTTTTGTGCCAGGTGGGCTGCCCAGGCTTCGATGTTGTTTGCGATGATCAGGGTGTTGCCTTCGTTTACCCATTCCAGTATGTCTGTAACGAGTGGATTGCCTGTTTGCTGGGGTTGAAATGCACCAATGAGCAGGTACTTGCCTGCCGGCTTGCCGGAGCGGTATTCAGTAAAATTTTTAACACCTGCCGAACGCAGAAAAGGAGCCAGCACACCAGCCGTATCAGCGATCATCCCGCCTGCGGGAATGCCCGAGGCATCCAGCTGCACCGCATAAATTTTATCATCACCCCGGGCTACCGGCCGGTTGTCCTGCAACAGTTCTGCCTGCACGGTTGTATATCCTTCTTTTGCTGCCACCACCGGCAGACCGGCATACAGGAGTTCGCCATAGGTAGAACCTCCGGTTAATTTTACCGGAATGGTTTTGGTAGACCCTGTGTTTCCCTTTTCATCAAGCGCTTTTACACGCAGCGTGAAATCGCCGTGGAGGTTTACCTGGTTCACGATGAAAAAATCGGCGATCGAAGTATCGCCTGCAGGAAGCACTTTGTGGTTCAGCTTGACGGCTACATAGAGTGGTTGGTTGTAGCGGGCTATCAGCTGCGGGTCTCCTTTTAAGTTGCGGTAATTGTCTACAATGCCCGAATGGTTTTCCAGCTTCATGCTTTCCCATCCGTTGATGGCATATCCATCAATTGTATTGCTGATATGTACGTTTTCGATTACCCGTCCCTGGTAGTAATACGCTACATTGCCCATGGCTTTTGTCAGACTGTCCACGGAAGGAAAGGCTTTGCTGAACCCACCCTTTTTCAGGAAGGCATCATATGCGTCGTACCATTGTAGGTAGCTGTCGCTTTCCCAACCGATGTCCTTGCCCCTTTTCAGGATGGCATCGCGGATCAGCTGAAGGCGCGGAGGTGTTCCGATGGCCCCTTCTTCCCCGTAGTAGATGATCTCATCTTTGTGGTCAAAGTATTTGGCGTAGTCTTTTGGATTGCGGTAGAGGTTGTCGTGATAAGTTCCCGGACCGCCCGCATGGTGCTGATCAAACCAGCCGTAATCGCGGAAGGCAGAATCATAGGGCATGAGGTGCAGCTTGAACCGCGGATCAGGTCCCGGCTTGATGTCGCCGTTTGAAGAGTTGTAGGTCATGATCCGGGTTTCATCCAGGCGGTGGCCGGCAAGCATCTGGGCACTGTCCTGCCGCTGCGGCTGGGCGCCCCTTTCATTGTGCATGTTGTAGATCACCAGCGAAGGATGGCTCCGGTCGCGGCGGATCATCCTGAACAGCTTTTCATTGCGTGTGGCAAAATAAAAGTCTGCCTGCATTTTACCGAGCGGATCTGTGGCATTGAACCGGTCTGCCGGGTATTGGTTGCCGCCTGGTTCTTCGAAGTAAAGCAGTCCCAACTCATCTGCCCAATCCAGTACATTCTGCTGACCGATGGTGCGATGAAAGTTCAGCATGTTCATGCCGAGCTTTTTGGCATCTTCCACTTGCTTTCTGGCCAGCTCATCAGAAGGCATGATCCCGTTTTCAGGCCAGAAGCCCCAGGAGATGGATGTGATCAGGACAATGCGTTTGCCGTTCAGATAAAATTGTCTGTCGCCTGCCACATCCCTTACCTCGAACCAGCGAAAGCCAAAGCGTTTTTTGTACAGATCCGTTGTTTTGTCTGTGCCCTTCCAGTACGCAGTAAGGATATAAAGGTTGGGTGAGTCTACGCTCCACAGCTTTGTATTTTCAGGTGCTATGGAAAATTGTTTTGTTGTTGTACCCGGGGCCACTGCTTCAACAGGGTATGATTGGCTGTAGACCGTTTTGCCTTCCCCCTTTGCTTCCTTTACCTGCAGGAGCAGGGTGCCATTCACCGGCTTGGTGCCCCCGTTAGAAAGGGTAAGCGCCGCGTCTATCTCGTTTGCCTTGGGTTTGTTTTTGATAAAAACATCGCTGATGTAAATGGGATCTGTTGCAACCAGTTTTACCTTTCCTGTGATGCCGCCAAACCCATGCGTAGGATTGGTGCGGTAATTTCCCCACCCGAAGTTCTGTGAATCGCGCCAGTCGAAATTGCCGTTCGGATCTGTGATCCTGACGGCAATTTCATTGGGTGCTCCCGGCTTTACAAAGTCGGTGATGTCAACTTCAAAGGGGGTGCTGTTTACAAGATCGTAGCCTGCTAATTTTTTGTTGATAAATATCTCAGCCCTGAACCGGACGGCTTCAAATTGAAGCGTGATCCGCTTGCCTTTCTGCGCCACCGGAACTGTAAACCGGGTGGTAAACCAGGATACGCCCAGGTAGTTTCCTGCTACGCCAAAAGCGTTTCCGTTGTTGCCCCAGTAATATTCTTCTACCGTTGCAGGCAGGTGGACGTTTTTCCCGGTTGCCTGCTGCAAGGTGCTCCATCCACCGGTGGGCGTATGCATCGGGAGCCTGGCAAGATCTACAGGCGGCGCATACAGGGTATCGTTGATCCAGGCAGCACCGGTATCAAGCCAGAGCTTCCATGTATTTGCTGAAAGATCTGCTGTATATCTTTCGCTTGTCTGTGCACAAAGATGCGAGGAGAAGCACAAAAAAAAGATGGTCCAATAAAACCGGTTTTTATTCCGCATAGCACTTGTTGTATGATTGATTGTAGAAAAGCATTGTTCATTGTTTGTGCGATTGCATAGACCTGTTCTAACGCAGACCCGTACACGAACAATCTTTTGTCAGATCATGCGGTACAAGCCTCAAACCCACCCCTGCCGTGATTTGTTTGAAGGCAGTATACACATACTCCGTTCCACCAAAAGCGGGCAATCAAATTAGGTTTGCGTATGAAAAATACGAAGCAACCGGGCCAAAAGGTACGGGCTGTTATTACAGCGCCCGCGGGTTCCAGCCGGAGAAGATATGAGCTATCGTGTATTCCCCGGCTTGTGCTTCTGTTAACTGGTGGCTCCAGCCAAGCCTTTTGTCTGTTGCGGCTCCCTCGCCCTGGTTCTTGTATTCAGCATAGAATGCGGTGGCTTCATTCTCCGGCTTGCTCCAGTTGCTCCAGCCTTCCGATTTTACCTGGTTGCCCAGCGTGCACCGGATAAATACTGTTCTGGCATAAGGCCGCCAGGGCCTGCCCAGCAAGAATGTATTTGCCGGCGCATTGCCCGTTATATTGCAGTGGAGAAAAACATAGCCAAACTGCTTGCCTTGTGGCGTGGAAGCAGCCGTGTAAAAGCCCGCCGTTTTCCCATAGATCGTGCAGCTGTCAAATAGCGCGGTAGAAGATCCAAAAATAAAATCAACCGTGCCCTCAATATAACAATCGCTGTAATATTGCCTGCTTTCGGTGCCATAGGTGTACAGGGTGTCCTGAAAGCCCAGGAAACGGCAGTGTTTAAATCTGATCTTATCACCTGCAATCCTTACGGCTACTGCTTGTCCGACCGGCCCGGCAGCGTTTTGAAAGGTGATATTTTCAGCGCTGAAATCAGATCCATTGATAAAAAAACTTGCCGAACCTGATGTGCCGATGTCTTTTCCGGCGCTGTCTTTTTTGGACGCATAATCATCATACGTAAGAATGGTTTTCTCCACGCTTTCCCCCACGAAATAAACCCGCCATTTGGATTCAGGTAACCGGAGTTTTTCCTTGTAAACACCGTTCCTGATAAACATGGTGGTAATGTCGCTCGCTGAGTCGGCTATGGCATCAATTGCCTGCTGAACGGTTCTGAAATCACCCGTTCCATCCTGTGCAACTACAATCTTACGGGGAACGGCCCTGGTTGCTTGTGTAAAGGCCAGCAGTAAAATGCCAAGTGCAAAAACGGTTCTCATATCATTCTGTAATTAAGGGGCTATCTTTTTGGTAATTCTTTTTGCCAGTTCCATTTGCTGCGTGCGGATTTCCGCAAGTACCAGCTCTGCCATGCGCCGGGCGCCATACTCGCTGAAATGTGTATTGTCCTTTCTTCCGGCCGGGTAATGCGGATGCTCCATGGAATCCAGTTGCATGTAAAGCACGGGCGCATACTTCGGACCAAAATGATCTACGAGCTCCCTGCTTTTTTTGTCGAGATCGATCACCGGTACATCGTATTGTTTCCCGATTTCCCAAACAGCCGCCGTATATTCCTGGTGGGTTTCTTTTACATGCCCGGTATTGTCAAATACCATCCTTGTTACGGGTGTTACAAGTACAGGCTGCGCCTTTTTGTTCCGGGTTTCCCGGATAAATTTTACCAGGTTGTTTTTATAGTCGGGCACGGGGGTATAGCGGTCCTGGTACTGCGGCTCCTTGGCTTCATCATTGTGCCCGAACTGCATCAGCACGTAATCGCCTTCCTGCAAGCTGTCGGCCACCTGCTGCCATCGGCCTTCACTGATAAAGGTGCGCGTGCTCCTGCCGCCACGGGCTTTGTTGATGACCGTTACGGTCGAGTCAAAAAAGCCTGCGAATGGCGTACCCCAGCCGGTTACGGGCGACCGGTCGAGCGGCTGGTCGCATACGGTGGAGTCTCCGATCAGCCATACACATATTTTTCTTTCCGGAAATTGAAAGGCAACTGCTCCGAAAAACAAAAGGATCAACAGCGTTTTTTCGCACGTGCGCATATAATTTTATTTGGCCTTTGCTGTCATTGCAAAGGAGTGTTCTTCAAAAATGAATCAGCCTGGTGCATCTCACAGCTTGCCTGTGCTTGCATCTGTTTATACAAAGCCCGTTATTTTACAGTGACCATCGAAGCATTGGCGCCATGGCTGTACTCCACCATGTTGTCCGCTGCTGTGGCAGGCGTATTGATGAGCGCGATGTTGGAACTTTTTTCTCCGTTCACGCTCAGCAAAAGTTTTGGACCTGCATTGCATTTTATTCCGTCCAGTTTGATGTTGCTGCTGTTTTCAACATACACCACGGGGTCGGTTTTATCGCTGAACAGCTGAACATTGTCGAACTGTACCCCGTTTGATTCAATGATCTCGGCTCCCTTGTTTGTCTTTAAAATAATGTCACGCAAGAAGATCTGCTTGACACTCATTTCCGGCAATCCCCTGATAAAAATGCCCCGTTCCGATCCGTTGCAAACGATGTTGCTGATATAAAATCTTTCAAACCGGGGCGTAGCTTCGGTTACAGCAGGAATCTCTACTTTTTCATTGTTTGCAGGGGGCTTGGTAAAATAATACATGTCGAAGTAAATAGCATCGTGCACAATGTTTTTCATGCGGATGTTCCTGATGTAAATATCTTCAACAATGCCGCCCCGGCCCCGGGCTGTTTTAAAGCGGAGGCCGATATCCGTACCCATGAAAGTGCAATCGTATACAAAAATATTCCGCGCACCCCCACTCATTTCCGAACCGATTACAAAGCCGCCATGCGCTTTATAAACAAGGTTGTTGCGGATAACGACATTTTCGGTCGGCTTGCCTCTTTTCCGCCCTTCTTCATCTTTGCCCGATTTGATGCAAATGCCATCGTCTCCGCAATCAAACGTACTTCCTTCGATCAGTACGTTCTTGCAGCTTTCTACATCCAGGCCATCTCCGTTCTGGGCATACTCCGGATTTTTGATGGACACGTTCCGGATGGTCAGGTCTTCACAAAGCAGGGGATGCAGGCACCAGGCCGGTGAATTCTGAAAAGTAACGCCTTCCAGCAAGACCTTTCTGCAATTGTTGAATACAACCAGGTTGGGCCGCAGGAAGTCTTTGATGGGCTCAAAATCCCTGAGTGTTTGTCCGGGCTCCAGCGTGGCCGTCCGCTTTTGTTCGTAGGCCAGTTTTGTTTTGGCCGATGGAAACCAAACCCTTCCATCTGCACTCACCAGTCCACCCGATGCCACCTTTGCTTTCCACTGCGATTCAGTGAGCCGGTCGCGGCCCACCATCCGCCATACATCACCATTTCCATCAACAACACCCTGTCCGGTAATGGCAATGTTAACCAGGTTGTTGCCCCAAACGGGCGACTGGTTTCTTGCCGCCCTTCTGCCTTCATACACGCCTTCTACCAGCGCATATTGATCAAAGTCGGTCGTGAACAGCAGGATCGCGTCGCGCACAAGATGGAGATTGACATTGCTTTTCATTTCGATCGGGCCGGTGAGCCAGAGCCCGCCGGGAACCAGCACAACACCGCCCCCTTTCTGGCTGCAGGCAGCAATGGTTTTGTTGATGCTGCTGGTGTTCAGCGTAAGTCCGTCTGCCACGCCTCCATACTTCAGGATATTAAATGTGTCCTTCTTGAAAAGGGGCTGGGTGATCCCGGGAAGATGGGTCCAGGAAAACTTTTCTCCGGTCGTTTTCTGTGCCTGTAACAAGGACCCCTGCAAAGAGCAAAGGAGCGTGAGCAAATAAAAGGATTTTATTTTCATGAGCATGTATTTTGAATCGATGTAGAAAAATTGAGATCAGCCTGCATTATTTTGCCAATGTTTGCGGAATAAAACCCATCTCCACCAGCCATGCTTCGCAAAGGAGGGTCCACTGTTCGGCAGAGCCGGGATTGTTGCGCAAGGCAATGGCATGAGCACCTTGTGGAAACACGTGAAAACTGGTCGGCACCTTGTGTTCCAGCAGCGCTTTGTAGAACAGCAAACTGTTCATAGGCGGAACAACCGGGTCATTAAATGCATCGGCAATAAAAGCAGGGGGAGTAGATTGACTCACCCTGTTTTGAACAGAGTATTTTTCCACCAGGGCGGGTGAAGGGTTTTCTCCCAACAGGTTTCTGCGGCTGCCTGCATGCGCATAAGTGCCCAGGTCAATAACCGGTGAAACCAGGATCATAAAATCCGGCCGGAAGGAAGTATTGTCCAGCGAATCATGCAGGAGCGATGCATCTTCGCTTTGCGTACCCAGCAAGCCAGCCAGGTGTCCGCCGGCCGATGATCCCTGGACGCCGATCTTGTCTTTTTTAATTCCCCATTTATCAGCATGGGCCCGGATGATTCTGATGGCTCTCTGCGCATCCTGCAAGGGACCTGTTTCCCGCTGCACCAGGTCAGGAGAATTGGGCAGGCGGTAGTTTAATACAAATGCGCTGATGCCGATTGAGTTGAACCATTTAGCCAGTTGCGTGCCGCTGATCACATAGGCCAGGCGTTCATAGCCGCCGCCCGGACAAATCAATACTGCTGCCCCTTTGTTTTCGGCAGAGGAGGGGAAAAAGGCATATATGCCGGGCGTACCTACCCGGTAAATGCGTTCATTGGCAATGCTGTCGCGCAAGTTCAGGCCTTTGCTGTTGGGCATTTTTTCCTTTGGGTACAAGGGGATAAATTCTGCAAACTTTTCCGGCGATGTTTGCGGACCCTGCGCCCAAAGAGACAGGCAGCAGTCCGTTAGCAAGGCGATGAGGAGGAAGCACCTGGCAAACCGTTTTCTTCCCGCAAAAAGGCCATCAATTTTTGTTGGCATACACCATATGGCTGTTTATAGAAGACAAACTTATCTTTTTGAGGGATAGTAGAGGTTCAATTTTTGACCCAAGAGGTTTAAATTTTAGCCATCTGAAAAACGCCTGTTGAAAATCAGGGACTTGTATTCTTAATGGGAGATTCAGCCAATTGACACGGAGGCTCGCCCGGGAAGCGGCTACTGCTCACCAACCTGACCGCCGGCCAGGTTTACAGAAACGCTTACCTTAGCCTGGCGGCAGAGAGGGGGAAAAGATGCGCATGAAATCCTTCTGTTGTTCTGTTGCCACAGAAAACATCTTTTCCCGCGCAGCGGAGGAGGGGGAAAACTGATCCTTGAAGACAAAGGCTTACAACATGGTGATTGCTTGCAAGAACATAGTGGGTGCTGTATTGCTTTCTATTTTGGCTTTTTGTGCAAGCGGGCAGCCCAAATGCAAGGTGGAATATTATTCTACCGAACAGGGTCTTTCTCACCAGGCCGTGACCGCCATGCTAAAAGACCGCGAAGGATTTATGTGGTTTGGAAGCTGGGATGGCATCAACCGGTTCGACGGGCATACATTCGTCTCTTACAAATCTCTACCCGGTGACCATTCGCAACTGGGAAATGACCGGATCGACCAGATCGTGGAAGACCAGTCGGGCCATTTGTGGATCCAGGCTTACGACAGACAGATCTACCGGTTCGACAAAAAGACGGAACGTTTTCTGCCCTTGTCGGTCTTGATAGATACTGCCGGTAAAGACAAACAGAAAGTTGCGTTTACCCGGATCCTTGCTGCCAGCAACGGATGGGTATGGCTCCTGTCTGCAGACGAGGGATTGTTTTGCGTACCGCAGGACAGTTTGAGCAGGGGGCGTTTTATCCAGTATAAAAAAACACTGGGTCCTGAGCACCGGCTGCCCTCCAATCGCATCAACTTTTTTTATGAAGACCGCGAGCACCGCATCTGGATAGGCACTTCCTCCGGCTTGTGCTGTCTTGAACAGGTTCCCTCCCCGGGTATATATAAGAACAGCGGTAACATACCAGCGTATCTTGCTACAGGAATCAGTCTTACCTCTTATGAAGAGGATGCCCATCATGTATATTTCAGTACTGCCGACGGCAACCTGATTACCTATGATAAACAGGCCGGCACATTTTCAACCCTAAAAATAGGAGACGCCGCCCTGCATGCCTTGTGCCGCTCCAAAAGGAGTGATGTGCTGTACGTCACTACCTCGCTGGGAGAAATGGTGGTTGTTACACTCTCCAACAGTGCCGTCGCAAAGTTCCGTTCTCCTGCTTCCGGACCGCTCTTTTCCCTGTACGAAGACCATACAGGCATTTTGTGGATCGAGCCGGAAAAATCAGGTGTGATCCGTTTTAATCCTGCCAGCCATGCGTTTCAGTCTTTCTCACAGAAAGTAGAAGATCCCAGCAATATCATCGGCAACCGGTTTAAGGTTTTTGAAGACAACAACAAACTTGTTTGGATCAACCTGAAGGGAGGCGGCTTTGGCTACTACGACACGGTCAAGGCAAGCATCGAGTTTTTACTGGATGCAGCCGATATGCCCAATTACCGCCTGCCCGCTGTTGTATACAGCGCGTACTACGACAAAGCTGGCATACTCTGGCTAAGAACATACGGGCGGGAGCTTACCAAGATCATTTTTCAGCAGAATGCTTTTAAGCAACAGCGCCTGGTAGAGCCTGCTGCCATACTTGCAGATAATGAGATCAGGGGCATGTGCTACGACAACAAGGGCAGGTTGTGGATGGGCGCAAAGAGCGGGAAACTCTATGTGCGCCAGCAGGAGCGATGGGTAGGAGGCCTTTTCCTGAACGAACCGGCCCAGGGCTTTGGGCAGGTATATACAATTTTTCAGGACAGCCGGGATCGCATCTGGCTGGGCACCAAAAAAAACGGGTTGTTTGTCGCCATACCCGCCAACGGGGAAGCAACAAAATACAGGGTGTTTCATTACCTGGCAGATGAACGGAACACCGGCAGCTTAACCAGTAACCAGATCTATGCGCTTGCCGAAGACCGGCAGGGGCGGATCTGGATCGGGACCTTTGACAAGGGAATGATGCTGGCAACAGATGACCATGATTCGGTCAGGTTTGTGCACAGCGGCCCGGCTTTTCAAAATTACCCGAAAGAAAATTTTCAAAAAGTGCGGCGCATCACCCTGGATAGCGCAGGCCATCTTTGGGTGGGTACAACCGATGGATTGATGTTGCTGGATGCTGATAACCGCCGTTCTCCGGCATGCCGGTATGTTACCTACAGCAAGATTCCGGGTGATGCGGAGAGCCTGGGCAACAACGATGTCCAGTTTATCCTGCGTGATTCCAGGAACCGGATGTGGCTGGCTACCTCCGGCGGGGGCTTTTGCCAGGCCATCGGGCGGGAGCCCTTTGCATCACTTCGGTTCAAAAATTACACGACGAAGGACGGCATGCCCAACGACTATGTGCTCAGCTGCGCCGAAGACAAGGGAGGACATCTGTGGATCGCGACCGAGAACGGACTGGCCCGCTTTGATCCGGACACAAAAAGCTTCCGGAATTATGATTCCTATGACGGCCTGCCCCGGGTGGGTTTTTCAGAATCGGCGGTTTGCCGGCTCCAGCCTGGCGGACAGCTTGTATTCGGAACCACGGATGGATACATCAGCTTTGATCCGGGGCAAATGAGCGCCAGCCGCATCCCGGCCAATATTGCGCTTACCAACCTGCAAGTGAATAATGAAGATGCCGGGCCCGGCATGAACGAACAGGTGCTAAAGACGGATATAAACTACACTACCGCGTTAACGCTGAAGCATGATCAGAACATTCTCAGCATCGACTATGCCATATTAGATCATCGTGCAGGTAACCGGCAGGCATTTGCGTACCGCCTCGTGGGGTTCGACAGTGCGTGGCATGGCGACCGGCAGCTAAGAAGGGCCACCTATACCAACCTGCCACCCGGTCATTATGTGTTTGAGGTAAAAAGCCTGAGCGCTGATCTATACCTGAATGCACCCTATCGCCGCCTGGCCATTACCATTCTGCCGCCACCCTGGAAAACAGGCTGGGCTTATCTTTTGTATGCTGTACTCGCCGGGGTCTTGCTGTTCTTTATCCGGCGTTACGCAGCGGCCATGATCAGGCTGCGGAACAAGATTGCCGTGGAGCAAAAGCTGGCTGCGCTCAAGCTGAATTTCTTTACCAATATCTCCCATGAACTGCGGACCCCGCTGACCCTGATCGTGAATCCGCTGGAGCAGCTCGCCCGCCAGGAAACCCTTTCTCCGCAAGGAAACAATTGGGTGGAAGTGGCCCGGAAAAATGCCAACCGGATGGTCCGTTTTGTCAACCAGCTGCTGGATCTGCGCAAAGTGCAGAGTGAGAAAACACAGCTGCGGGTCTCGCGGGTGGAGATCGTAGGTTTTGTAAGGGAGATCATGGATCATTTCACTGAAGCGGCCAGAAGCAAGCGGATCAAACTGGAAGTTTCCTCGGAGCAAAAAGAACTTATTGCCTGGGTAGATGCCGAAAAGCTGGATGTGGTCGTTTACAACCTCCTGGGCAATGCCATCAAGTTCACGCCGGCCGGAAAGAGGATCAGGCTGTCTGTCCGATCCCTCCCCGAAAAATCCCTTTTCTCCATTGCTGTTCACGACCAGGGGCCCGGCGTAGAAAAGGAAAAGCTGGAGCAGATCTTTGAGCTGTTTCACGAAGCCAACGAAGCGGCGGGTACCGGTGTAAAAGGTACCGGGATCGGCCTGGCCCTGTCCAGGGAATTTGTGAACCTGCATGGCGGCCGCATTTGGGCGAGCAACAACGAGGCCGGGGGGCTCACCGTAACCGCCGAATTCAAAGTAGACGCAAGAGGAGCCAGACAACACGAATTTCCGGCTGATCTTCCCAAAACAACTGTTCTTGAAAAACCGATCGAACAGCAGATCCTTCCTGCACCTGCATTTACGGGTACCGGGGCAGGTCCGCAGGCCCCTTTGGTGTTACTGGTAGAAGACAACGACGACCTGCGCCAGTTTATAAGGGGGCAGCTCAGCGAACATTACCGGGTAGAAACAGCCCGCGATGGGGAAGAAGGCTTGAAAAAAGCCATCCAGCTGGTTCCCGACCTGATCATCAGCGACATCATGATGCCGGTGATGAATGGCATCGGGATGCTTGACCGGATAAAAAATGATGTCAATACCAGCCATATCCCTGTTGTACTGCTATCGGCCAAGTATTCCATCGAAAGCCAGCTCGAAGGATTGAAATATGGCGCAGACTGTTACATCACCAAACCATTCAACAACGAGTTTCTGATCGCTTCCGTTGACAACCTGTTGCGGCAACGCAAAAGGCTTTTTGAATCGTTGATGGAAAGAAAAAAAGGGGTCGAGCTCAGTCCTGCCCCGGTCGTCATCACCTCCAAAGATGAAACCTTCCTGCGGGAAGTGATCCGGACGGTTGAAACAAAAATGGCCGATCCTGATTTTGACATCGACCTGGTAGCCGGATCCCTGGCCACCAGCCGCACCACCTTCTACAAAAAGTTTAAAAGCCTCACCGGCCTGGCGCCGGTCGAATTTGTCCGCGACATGCGCTTGCAGCGCGCCAGGCAACTCCTCGATGCCGGCGGAAACAACATCTCCGAGGTCGCCTACCTGGTCGGCTTCGGCAACCCCAAATACTTCAGCACCTGCTTCAAGGAAAAATACCATGTATCCCCTTCGGAATATTTAAAGACGAATGCGATGTAGTACCGTCTTGAACCATGATTTACAGGATGAGGGGGATTCTGAGATGTGGGCTGTTCGATCAGCTTGCGGCAGCCTTTTGTCTGAACCAGGATTACACGGATTAGGGGATTATAGGATTTTTAGGTACAAGTGGATCAGGCTACTCTTTCCTTTGTCACTCTTTTCTCTTTGTCATTCCGCCGGGGCGCATACTGCTGTTGCACTGGCGGTAAGCTTACGCGCCCCGTGCGGAATCTCTACGCGGCAGGATGGTGCGATGATCTGCCAGTGTCTTACTGAAAAGAAACTTTCCGCTCCGCAGAGATCCTGTAAGGGCGCGGCATCACCCTGTAAGTGCAAACGGAACTGCGCCCTTACAGGATGACAAAAAGTTGGAGAAGGATGACAAAAAGCCTCCGCAAGCTGATCAAAGGACTAACGTCCCCGAACTCCCCCAATCCTGTAAATCATGGTTCCGGACAAACAAGGTTCGGACAATTACCTGATTATCAATAATATTTTTTCGGGTAGAACAAAATTCAGACCTCTTTGGTCAAAAAATGGACCCCTTCGCCCTTGTAATAAGATAGGTTTGTCTTTCAGGTATCAGCCGGTGTAAAGATAGAATCCGTCTCTGGGCGGGAGAAAGATTGCAACAGCCGGCTGCTTGTTTCTTCACAACTGCAAAACCTTAATGTAAGTCTATATGAAAAGAAAACTACCTCTCTTGCTGTCTTTTTTTCTTTGCACCGTGGCGGTATGGGGGCAAACCCGGAAGGTTACAGGGCGTGTTTTGTCGGACAGTACAAAGCAGCCCCTGGGTGGCGTAACGGTGACCCTCCGGGATGGCAAAGCTAGTACGGCCACCGATAACCAGGGATTGTTTAGCATGACCGTTCCGCAAACGGGCAACCCGGTACTGGTGTTCAGCTCCGTTGGCTACAGCACCCAGCAGGTTGTTTTGGGACAGAAAACGGCGGTTGACGTGACCCTCATTGCCTCATCGGATGCTTTGAACGAGGTCGTTATCATTGGCTACCAGCCTGTGCGGAAAGGAGACCTGCTGGCTTCTTCTTCCCAGGTTACGGCCAAAGACATCAAAGACGTGCCGCTGAACAATACGGCAGAAGTTTTACAGGGAAGACTGGCCGGTGTACAGATAACCATGTCTGAAGGCGCCCCGGGAGCAGATGCCGTTATCAATATCCGCGGACGCGGTTCCATCACACAATCCTCGGAGCCCCTGTATGTGGTAGATGGAATCCCGACTGACAATGCGCTGACCGTCCTGAACCCGCAGGATATTGCCTCTATCAACGTATTAAAAGACGCAGCTTCCACCGCCATTTACGGTTCAAGGGGAGCCAACGGTGTGGTAGTAATTACCACCAAGGGAGGCCGCAATACAAACGGGAGGGCCGTGGTTTCCTACAATACCTACTATGGCGTGCAGAAGCTGGCGCAGAAAATGGATATGATGGATGCGTATGAGTTTGTAGCGTACCAATACGAGCGGGCATTGTGGCTGGCCGATAGCTCTATCACGCGCTATATAACATCCCCCATCAGCTGGGACCAGGTTCAGAAATACAAGAATTACCCGACCTACGACTGGCAGGATAGAACCATGGGAAGAAATGCGCTCCAGTCGTCGCACAACATCAGCGTTTCCGGCGGCAACGCATCCACAACGTATAACCTCAGTATGACCGCCAACAAGCAACAAGGCATCCTGATCAACTCCGACTTGAACAGAAAAAACCTCAACTTTAAATTGGATCACAAAGCCAGCGAGCGCTTCCGATTTGGCTTCAATACCCGCTACACCGACCAGCTGATCCGGGGTGCCGGCACATCCGACGCGGGTGGTGCAGGTTCCAACCGGTTGCGGCAGTTCACGCGGTACAAACCCCTGATCTTGCCAGGCGAGGAAGAAGAATCTTATGATGCGACCCTCGATCTGCAAAACGCAGGCAACGGATTCAATATCCTGAACCCGATCCTGCTGGCCAATGCCGAAACAAGAAGAAGATTGAATACACAGTTGAACTTCAACGGATATTTTCAGTTCAGTATCTTACCGAACCTGATCTTCCGCTCTACAGCAGCATACAATATCAACCGCACCAGGAACCAGTCGTTTGATGATACCCTGACCAACAATGCCAAATCCAACAACAAGCAGCCCCTGGTATTGCTGAACAATACAGAATCTGTTCAGCTGACAAATTCCAATGTGCTGACCTATACCAATGCTTCTTTTATAAAGCCAAAAAATAACCTGAGTGTTTTGCTGGGACAGGAAATCCAAAAAACAACCAACACGGCTTCCGTTCAGGACATCCGTTATTTCCCGATCGGTATAACTGCAGACAAAGCTTTCAGAAACCTTCAGTTGGCCGCGGCTTCCACCACCGCTTATCCGCAGCCCCTGCCGAGCAGCGCGGAAGTGCCCACCGCATTGGCTTCTTTCTTTTCAACCATTGATTATAATTATGACCAGCGTTACTACGCCAAAATCACCGTACGCGCAGATGGTACTTCTATTTTTGGTGCAGAAAACCGCTGGAGCTATTTCCCTTCCGGTGCTGTATCCTGGAGGGTGAGCCGCGAGAAGTTTTTTACGAGCAACCTGATCAATGACCTGCGGGTTCGTTTTTCCTACGGTACTTCGGGCAACAACCGGATCACGCCCTTTTCTTACAGAACACAATATACTTCCCCGGCAAATGGGGGCTATGGTTTGAACGGAGCCCTGATAGGGATATTTACGCCGGCTAACTTGGGCAACGAGCTCCTGAAATGGGAAAGCCAGGTAGCGCAGAACCTGGGCTTTGACCTGTCGTTGTGGAAAAGCAGGCTTACGGCAACTGTAGATATTTATTCCAACAAATCAAAAGACCTGCTGCTGAATCAAACCATTCCTTCTTCAACAGGCTATACCACCCAGTTCCAGAATATCGGTGCTACCCGGAACAGGGGGGTGGAAGTTCAGCTGAACGGTACGATCATCAACAAAAGGGATTTCAACTATGCAGCCAGCTTTAATATTTCCTTTAATAAAAACAAGATCACTTCGCTGGGGCCCAACAAACAGATCCTGCGCAACTCAGGCTGGTTCAGCGGATCCAATTTCCCGGCCGATTACCTGTTGAGGGTAGGGGATGAAGTAGGTACGATGTACGGATATATAAATGACGGCTACTACTCCTTGCAGGATTTTTATACCGCCCCGTTTTCTAATGCCACTTATCCGCAATACAACACGCAGTACATCCTGAAGAAAGGCGTGGTTTCCAATGCAGGCATCCTGGCCAACCCCCTGCAGCCCGGCTCGCCCAAGTACCGGGATTTAAATGGAGATGCCAAGGTAGATGCTGACAACGACAGAACCATTATCGGTCATGCACAGCCGAAGTTCTTTGGCGGACTGAGCCAGACCCTCACCTACAAGGGACTTGAGCTAAGCGTGTTTGCCAATTTCGTATATGGCAACCAGGTCTTCAATGCCAACAAGCTGGAGTACTCCAGTGCCTATGGCTCACAGGTAAACATGCTGCGGTTGAGCAACGGCCGCTGGAAGATGATGGATGCCAACGGCAATTCGGTCCAGCGGGCCGTTACCATTTCCGGAACACAGTATATCGTGGGTGTTGATTCCGCAACGCTGAGCAACATAAACCGCAATGCCGGTATCTGGTTCCCTTCTACCAGCGTGAACGGATTCTACTCGCAAAGCTATGCAGTAGAAGACGGATCTTATTTGCGGATCAGCAATGTAACGCTGGCCTACAATTTCCCGCGTTCCCTCATTGCCAAAGCAAAGATGTCTGCGCTGCGTTTGTACGCAACCGTGAACAACCTGGCTACCATTACCGGGTATACAGGCTACGATCCGGATGCCAGCACGAGGCGGTCGGACCCGACCACGCCGGGGGTTGATTATGCAGCTTATCCCCGGGCAAGAACATTTGTAGCCGGTCTTAATGTTACATTCTAATCCATCACATTCATCTACTTAACTTATTTATACCATGAAACAGGTTCGTCAACTAACAAGTACAGCAGCTGCCATTATCCTGGCAGGCACGCTCCTGGTATCGTGCAAGAAATTTTTGTCGCCCGAAGCCGTTTCTTCTTTTGATACAGAATATGTTTTTAACAACATCCCCAATGCACGCAAAGCCCTGCTCGGTGCATATGGATCAATGACCGGCGATTACGGATATGGCATCCGCATCAGCCAGTACTGGGCCTACGATACGGATGAAATGCAGCGGGGCACCAATCCGCCTACAACAGATGAAGGCCAGTTGCTGGCAAAATACCTGAGCATTCCCGGTAACCTGAATATTACCAATCCGTTCAACCAGATGTTCCAGGGAGTAGAAAGGGCCAATCTTTGCATCTACAATATTCCAAAAATGGAACTGTACCAATCCGGATCTGCGGCACAGCAGGCTCAATTAAAACGCATGTATGGCGAAGCCCTGGTGTTGCGCGCGCAGTTCTTATATGAGCTTTGCCGCAACTTCGGCGATGTGCCGGTACAATGGCAGCCTTCGCAATATGAAGCAAATCTGTACAAATCACGCACAAGCCGCGACACCATCTACGATCACCTGATTGCTGACCTGGCCGTTGCGCAAAAGATGATGCCCTGGAGAACAGAAGTCGGTTCCATCGGTGACCCTGTTGACCAGCGCTTTACAAAAGGTGCAGCAAAAGCCCTGCGGGCCAAGATTGCATTGACGCGGGGTGGCTACCAGCTTCCGGTTACGGGCGGACAACTGGTGCGTCCTGCCAATTACCAGGATTACTATAAGATCGCGCATGATGAGTGTGCGGAGATTATCGCCAATCCCGCACAGCATACATTGCTTTCTTCTTACAAAAGCCTTTTTAAAGATTACCTGCTGGCGCACAATACCAATGACCCGGCAGGTGAGTTTATGATGGTGGCTTCCATGGCTTTTGGCACCAATGCAGACAGCAAGCTGGGCATCCAGAACGGCACGCGGGTAAACGGCACAGGCGGCCTCTCCGTAGCTGTGTTGCCATCTTATTTTTATATGTTTGATTCTACGGATGTGCGCAGAGACATTACCTGCGTACCATACGAGATCATCTTCGATACCATCAAGCAAGGCCATGCCCTCAATGCCATTCACGATGGCAAGTTCAGACGGGAATGGGTAAGCAATCCGGGCTATGTATTCAGCGCCGGCAGTGCGTCCACTTCCGAAAGACCGGCTACCAACAACAGCCTGCAAAACATGCAGCTGAGCTGGCCCCTGATCCGGTTTGCCGATGTGCTGCTCTGGTATGCGGAAACGGAGAATGAATTAAACGGAGCACCTACAACCGATGCGATCAAAGCAGTCAGCCAGATCAACCTGCGCGGGCATGGGGGCGCATACCGGGAAACCGCGCCTGTTATTCCTGCAACCAAGGAAGGTTTTTTCAAATTCCTGGTAAAGGAAAGAATGCTGGAGTTTGGCAACGAAGGCGTGCGCAAATACGACCTGCTGCGCTGGGGCCTTTTAGGGACCGCGGTTACAGAAGCCAGGGCAAGAATGAACGCCTGGGCAACAGCCACGGCTACATCCCATCCGCAGTTTGCAGCGTTGAGTTATATGGAAGATGGCCCCCTCTATGCCCGCGATGCAACACGGCTTCCTACTTACTTGTATTTTGTGAACAGGCCTGCCCGTTCAAGTGTGGATGAAGTGCCGGCTTTCCTGAACTCATTTTATAAGCCCAGTGACGCTGTGAATGCACCTACCGGGCAAACAAGGGTAAACTGGTGGCTGGGCGGAAGCACGCAGCTTACATTTACCAATGCTTTTGCCATGGGCTTTACAGCAGGCAAAACCGAGCTTATGCCCATCCCGCAAACACAACGGGATGTAAACCCGAACCTGACGCAGAACGCCGGATATTAGGATCGTCATTTTCTTTGGGTCATGTCTCTGTTTTATCTATTTGTGTAGCAGCTTTTGTGTGCAGACCTTAAACGGAGACATGACCCTTTGTAGACAAGTTGATACCTTTGGGTTTTACATAGATCTCTCCCCTGAACAGAACAAGGCCGGCAACGGCCAGACTGCTTTTATCGTACCCTCCCGACCCTGTGGTTCTGTATAACTGGAACTATTTCTTCATTATAAACAATGCCATTATGAGAAAACGCTTGCCAGCCAATGAAAAAAGGGTTTCTATTTCTCTGCCCCGGTCTGCCGTAAGGCATTTCGGGCTTTTGATGTGGGTTTGTCTTTTGCTGACCACCTCGGCTGTTTTTGCCCAGTCGCCCGTCACAGGAAAAATTACTGCCGGTGATACCGCGATCGCCGGAGCCACCATCCAGGTAAAAGGAACCAACAGGGCTACCCAGTCCGACGCTTCCGGTAAGTTCGTCATCGCTGCTCCTGCCAATGCCACCCTGGTGGTTTCTTCCGTGGGTTTTGGCAGCCAGGAAATAAAAGTAAACAACCGCACAACAATCGCCATCCAGCTTCAGGCTGCCAGCCAGGAGATGGGAGAAGTGATTGTAGTAGGATATGGAAAACAACAACGGGGAAGTGTAACCGGAGCTGTTGTAACGGCCTCCGGTGAAGAGCTGAACAAACGCGTTGTAACCAATCCTGCTTCCTTGCTGCAGGGCAAGTTGCCGGGCGTGAGTGTGATCGAGAATTCCGGCGAGCCGGGAAATGAAGGCGTCAGCCTGCGCGTGAGAGGGTTTACTTCTTTCAGCGGTGCCGGCAACGATCCGCTGGTGATCGTTGATGGAATACCCGGCAACCTCTCTGCCTTGAACCCAAACGACATTGAATCTATTTCAGTGCTCAAAGATGCCGCATCTGCTTCCATCTACGGCACCCGGGGTGCCAATGGCGTGATCCTGGTTACCACGAAAAAAGGTTCGTCCGGAAAGCTCAGCCTGGACTATAGTTATAACCTCGGCATTACAAGTCCTTCCCGGACCCTGGACCTTATCACCAATTCAGTGGAGTACATGGATCTGTACAACAAAGCAGCCATTCATTCCCGCCTGCCAGCTCCCTATCCGCAGACCTTTATCGACCAGTATAAAAACCCGGCCGATCCTGTCAAATACCCGAACGTAAACTGGCAGGACCTGCTGTTCAAAACAGTTACAACACACAACCATTACCTGAGTGCAAACGGAGGCAGGAACGGCACAACGTATAACATCGGGCTGGGCTACATTGACCAGCCAGGCACCATGCTGGGCTTCGCATATAAAAAATATACCCTCCAGTTTGGCTTGAATTCTACCGTCAACAACCGGGTCACCTTCGGCATGAACATGAACTTTAATTACGGTGACAGGGGTTATCCCCGCCAGGGTTCGGGCGACCAGTACCTCTCTACCATCACGCAGGCACCCATGTACGGTCCTGTCCTGCCCGATGGCACGGGCCGCTTTACCTACCGGGGTGATCCGTACAATTACCACAACAAGAACACCGTTGCCATTGCTGCTACCACGATCAAGAAAGACAGGTCTTACTACCTGCAGCAGAACTTGTTCCTGAATGTAAAAGTGCTGAACGGACTGACATGGGAGACCAGGGGTGGCTTTAATTACAGCTTTACCAAATCAAAAGATTTCAGACCGGTTGTGCCCGTGTACGACTGGTTCACGGGAGCGCTCGCTTCTACACTGGATGTAGGCGGTAAAGGGCTCATCGTGCAGGATGTGAATTATATCAATCCCATTGCCTATTCACAGCTTACCTATGCTGGTAAGTGGAAAGAGCACAGCATCACTGTGCTTGGCGGGGCACAGGCCGAATATTATAAAACAGAATCGCTGACTGCGTACCGCCGCGACTTTATCAACAACACGCAGCGTGAGCTGGATGCAGGCGCAGCGGATGGACAAACAGCCAATGGCAATGCCTCTGAATGGTCGATCCAGTCGCTGTATGGAAGATTCAATTATGATTTCAACAAGAAATATCTTTTTGAAGCAAACTTCCGCTACGATGGCTCTTCCCGGTTTGCTGCCGGCAACCGCTGGGGATTTTTTCCTTCAATCTCTGCCGGATGGCGCATCAAGCAGGAAGACTTTATGCAGAACCTGGACTGGCTCAGCGATCTTAAATTGCGCGGCTCCTGGGGCCGGCTGGGCAATTCAAACCTGAGCAATTTCTATCCTTACCAGGACATCCTGAACACAGGCGCCAACTATGCGCTGGACAACAGCGGTACGCTGTACCCGGGTGTATCGCGCACGGCACTTGTCGACAACAGCATCCGCTGGGAAACCACACAGGTATTTGATATCGGTGTGGACGCGTCGCTGCTGCAAAACAGGTTGACCGTAAATGCCGACTGGTTCCGCAAAAAGACCTATGATATCCTGCGAAGCGCGCAGGTGCCGGGATGGGTAGGCTTGACAGCGCCTACGATCAATGATGGTATCATGCTGAACAGGGGGTATGAGTTCAACGTGCAGTATACCGAAAGAGGGGGCGCGTTCACGTACAGCATGGGCGCCAACTTCCAGACGTTTACAAACAAGCTCCTGAAGTTCGGAGCAAGGCAGATCAACGCTACGACCATCAACGAAGTAGGAAAACCCTGGGGCACGTTTTTCGTCTACGACTGGATCGGCATCTTCCAATCGCAGGATGAGATCAACAAATCTCCCAAGCAGCCCAACAACCCGCAACCCGGTGATCTGAAGTTCAGGGACATCAACAATGATGGGGTCATCAACGCAAGCGACCGCACTTATTTCGATGGTGCCTTTCCCTCGTTCAACTACTCTTTCAACCTCAACGCAGGCTACAAGCGCTTCGACCTGACTGTATTCCTCTATGGTGTGCAGGGACAAAAGGAGTATGTGAGAAGCTGGGGCTTTGATCCTTTTCAGCAGTCTACGCCGCCCACCACCAACTGGAGAAATGCCTGGACGCCGGAGAACAAATCGAATACCATGCCTGCTATCTATGTATCGGGATATGCACCGGTTACAGGAACCCTTTCGTCTTACTACCTGCAGGACGGTTCTTTTCTGCGCGTGAAGAATATACAACTGGGATACAATTTGTCAGAGCGGTTGACAAAGAGGGCGGGTATGTCTTCCCTGCGGATTTACTTTGCCGGCGACAACCTGTTCCTGATCACCAAATATCCATCGCTGGATCCGGAGCGTTCACCGGCTACCAATGCTTCGCTGGTCAATTATCCGCAGAACAAGATTTTTTCTTTTGGCGCACGCGTAAAATTCTAACCACCTTAAAAGAAAATTATGAACCGCATTCATTTATATATGCTGGGCTTCCTGCTCCTCCTGGCAGGTGTTTCCTGCAAGAAAACTTTTCTGGACAGAAATCCGCTGGCACAGCCTTCCTCCGGAACATTCTGGAAAACCGAAGATGACATCAAACTCGCGCTGGCCGGTGCTTACAACACCCTTGCCCGCTCGGGTGATGGCTTTGGTGCCATGAGCATACATTGGGATGGGATATCAGACAATGCCTGGGCCAGGTCCAATTCGTTCAATACCGTGGCACAGGGGACCATTGAATCAACAACAGGCGGCATCGTGTCGGATGTTTACTTCAATGATTACAGGTCGATCGCTACCTGCAATTATTTTCTGGCGCATGTAGGAGAAGTGCCGATCGACAAAACAAAGATCGACCTGTATGCAGCCGAGGTCAGGCTGCTGCGGGCTTATTATTATTTCCAGCTTACGCAGGTATATGGAGGCGTACCCGTCACCCTGCAGCCGGAAACCTATACCAATCCGAAAAGAGCGCAAAGCCCGAAGGATGATGTGCTCAAGGTGGTGTACGATGATCTTGATTTTGCTATTTCCAAACTGGATGATGTGGCTTATACCGGACGTGCGGTAAAGGGCACGGCCATCGGATTGAAGACAAGGGTTCTTTTGTTCAACAACCGCTGGCAGGATGCCGCTACCCTGGCCAAGCAAATCATCGATGGAGGAAAGTTCAGCCTGTCAAACAGTTATTACGGACTGTTTGTAAAACCCGGCCAGAACGCCAATCCGGAGATCATGTTTTCTGTCCGCTACCAGCTGCCCAATATGTTTCATACGCTCGATTACCAGTATGGATGGGACCAGTGGGAGATGATCCAGCCGATCAAAAACTTAGTTGATGCTTATGAAGCGAGCGATGGAAAACCCATCGGCCAGTCTGGCGTATACAATCCGGCATTGCCTTACCAGAACAGGGATCCCCGGCTGAAACTGTCTGTATATGTTCCGGGCGATCCATGGAAATACAGCACGACCG
>JADCRZ010000169.1 GCA_015069695.1 Williamsia sp. | reverse complement strand
TCATCGGCTACTATCAACAGAACGATCTGTGCCAACCAGCTTCCTTATACATGGAGAGGAAAGAGCTATGCTGAAGCAGGCACTTACACAGACACACTCAGCAATGCTGCCGGATGTGACTCGGTCATTACCCTGGTGTTGTCTGTCAATGCAGTGCTGGAGAGTTCTGCTTCTGTTACCATTTGCAGTAATCAGCTTCCATATAGTTGGAATGGAAAAACTTACAGGGCAGCCGGTACATACAAGGACACACTCAGGAGTGCAGCCGGTTGTGATTCTGTTGCTATGTTGATTTTGGGAGTTAATCCGGTCTTAACTAGCAGCATAAATGTAACCATCTGTGCCAGTGAACTGCCTTACAGGTGGAATGCAAAAACATACAGAGAAGCCGGAACCTATACCGATACCCTGAAAACGGAGGCCGGATGCGACTCTGTCGTAAGGCTTGCGCTGGCTGTCAGGGCTGCTGCTGCAAGTACGATCAATCAGGTTGTTTGTTCGACGCAGCTGCCGTATCAGTGGAATGGCAGGTCCTATACAGCAGCAGGTACTTATACAGATACACTGAAAAGTGCCACCGGCTGCGATTCCGTTGTAACACTTGTGCTGGTAGTGAACCCAATAGCGATCAGTAAAGTGAATGCAACTGTTTGTGCCAACCAGTTGCCCTATGCATGGAACGGGCGCAGACTAACAGCATCCGGCACTTATTATGATACCCTCCGCAGTGTGGGCGGATGTGATTCAGTAGCTATTCTAACGTTGGCAGTTAAGGAAGTTTTGTATGATACGGTCCGGGTGGCGGTTTGTCAAAATCAGCTGCCTTATAGCTGGCATGGCAAAACATATACGGCGGCTGGCACTTTCACCGATACACTTACCAGTGCGCTTGGCTGCGATTCCCTGGTTGCGCTGGTCTTGTCTGTGAATCCGGTGCCTGTCGGCACAGATAGCGCAACGGTTTGTTCAGGCAGCCTGCCTTATAGCTGGCATGGCAGAGCCTATAGAGCAGCAGGGACTTACACAGACACGGTCCATTCGGTTGCAGGTTGCGATTCTCTCCTGACCCTTGTCCTGCAGGTAAGACCTGTTGTGACCAGCACAACCAATATTTCTATCTGCCAGAACCAGCTGCCCTATAGCTGGAATGGACAATCGTACACGGCAGCAGGAACCTACCAGGATACATCAAACAGTGCTGAAGGCTGCGATTCAATTGCAATCCTGAACCTGGAAGTTAAACCAGTAGCAAGCAGCACCGTTGAAAGAACCATCTGCGCCAGCAGTTTGCCATACATTTGGAACAATCACTCTTACCGGCAAGCTGGAACATACAGCGATACGCTGAGAAGTTTGTCTGGCTGCGATTCTGTAGTCACCCTGAACCTGCGGGTAATTCCTGTATCCAAAAGCACGGTCCGTATAACTGTTTGCTCGAATGAGCTGCCTTACCGGTGGAACAACAAGTTGTACAGGGAAGCCGGCATATACAAGGATACATTACAAGCCGCTACAGGCTGTGATTCCATTATTAATTTTGAATTGACTGTACAGGCAATCATCACCAGCACGATCGACACCAGCATCTGCGCAACAGACCTGCCTTATCGTTGGCATGGCGCCCTTTACAGGGAAGCAGGTGTATACAAAGACACTTTGATCAGTGTGTCAGGATGTGATTCCATCATAACGCTGAATATTTCTATAAAGCCGGTACCGGAGAGCACCACGGCTGTAAGCGTGTGCAGCAGCGAGCTTCCGTACAGCTGGAACGGCAAGCGCTATACAACAGCAGGTACATTCACCGATACACTCAGCAGCAGTGCAGGATGCGACTCTGTTGCTGTACTTGAACTGTCGGTGAGAGCAGCGGCTCAAAGCACCACAACCACAAGC
>JADCRZ010000168.1 GCA_015069695.1 Williamsia sp. | reverse complement strand
CTGCCAAGATTATCGCGGTTCAGCATGTAGATGTACACTTTTCTCTTATCCGCACTTTGATAGACGCCGGCAAATGTTTTTACCTGGCTGCCATCAGAGTAAGTAAACGCCGGATTGTATAAATCGAAATAAGCCGTAGCCGGGATGGCAATGCTGTCGTTATCAATTTTTACCTGCACGGAAGCGATGTTGTGCTTTGGCACTTCCGAATACCTGCCATAATACGCTTTGTTGTCAATTTTAATCAGGTATTTATCGGAGTAAACGAGCTTGTGTTTGGTTGCATCAAAGTTGCCCGCCGTAATAGTTACACCAATGCCGTTTCCTTCAAAGTGAATGCTGCTGCGGCTGTAGTCCGTAACGGGAACAGAAAGCAGCAGCGGCTTGCCCACGCTTTCATCTATGCCCGACATGGTGAACGTGGCAGCGTCACTGCGCACATCTTTTTCCATTACTTTTTTAAAGTTGTCTTTTTTGCTGCGCAAATCGGGCATGTCATCATCCTGTGCTATGGCGCTGATAAAAGAAAGAAGTGTCAATAAAAGAAGAGGTATACGCATACGAATAGTTGTTGAGTAAAATGAACGATGAAAATAAAGACCTGATTCGAATCAGCTGCTTTTTTGTTGTTAAGAATATACTCTTGTCAACATCGTTCCCAAATTCTATTAGTCTCTCCTGCATCATTGCCACCATTTGCAAACGCTAACCGAAGCTTTCTCATCAATCAACCATTAACAATTACCAATCAACAATAACTACCCGCTTTTCTGTAAACTTGCAACCTTTTACAATAACAACGGTTCATGTATCCCAACTTATACTATTTCTTTAAAGATGTATTCAACATCAGCCTGCCATTTCTGAAAGTCATCAACACCTTCGGCTTTATGGTAGCCATCTCATTTCTGGGATGCGCATGGATGCTTACCAAAGAACTGCAACGCAAGCAGGGGCAGGGTTTGCTCTCTTATACCGAAACAAAAATAACAGTAGGCGAGCCCGCCAACTTAGGCGAGCTCATCAGCAACTTTATCGTCGGGTTCCTCTTTGGCTTCAAACTGTTGGGCTTGTTTCTCACGCCAAGCGCCCTTAGCGACCCGCAGGGATATTTATTCTCCACGCAGGGAAGCCTCATCGGCGGTGTTGTGTTGGGCGGTTTACTGGCTTTTCTACGCTGGCAGGCAAAGAACAAGCAAAAGCTTCCCAAGCCCGAAGAACGCATTCTTAAAATCTGGCCAAGCGATAGAGTAGGAGATTTGGTCATCATCGCCTTCATTGCCGGCTTTGCCGGCGCCAAGGTTTTCGACAACCTCGAAAACTGGGACCGCTTCATCGAAGACCCCATCGGCAACCTCTTCTCACGCAGTGGTCTTACCTTCTATGGCGGCTTAATAGTGGCAGCAACTGCCATTTATTTCTATGCAAAAAAGCACCGCTTTTCTTACGTCCATCTTTGCGATGCCATTGCACCGGGCTTGATGTTCGCCTACGGCTGGGGACGTGTTGGCTGCCAGGTAGCCGGCGATGGCGACTGGGGCATCATCAACAGCGCTTACATCAGCAACGGCGATGGCAAAGTCGCGCTCGCAAAGCCCGGCGAATTTAACCTCCAGCTCGAGCATTACCAAAGCATCTATGCCGACCACATCTCATCAACCGGCGCCGTGCAGCACGTGCCGGTAAAAGCCTTTGCCGGTCTGCCCGACTGGATGTTTGCCTTCACCTACACGCACAACGTCAACCACGAAGGCATACCATTGCAACATTGCACCTGGGACGACTATTGCACCCACCTTCCGCTACCCGTGTTCCCAACGCCTCTCTACGAAATTGTGATGGGCCTGCTGCTTTGCTTCTTCCTCTGGCGCATCCGCACAAAAGTGAATATCGCCGGACGGCTG
>JADCRZ010000167.1 GCA_015069695.1 Williamsia sp. | reverse complement strand
TTGCCTAAGCCGCTTTTGCTTTTCATCTTTCCATCTTTGCCTACGCGATAACGGCTGTATTTATCAATGGTTGGGATGAGTTGGTGTGGGTCGTTCTCGTAATCGTATACCTGCGCGGTTTTAAAACGTATCTGGTCTACGCCAATCTCTTCCGCTAAGCGCTTTACGTCTTCTATCTGGTGCTCGTTTGGCTTTACTACAAGAAACTGGAAGAAGACAAAGGGCGTCTTACTGTTCAGCTCTTTTTTCCACTTCACAATATTGCGGGCGCCCTGTAATACCTTCTCTAAATTGCCGCCAACGCGGTATTGTTTATAGACATCCTGCGTGGTGCCGTCTATAGAGATGATTAACCTATCCAGACCACTTTCTACTGTGCGTTTGGCTTTCTCGTCGGTGAGGTAATGGGCATTGGTGGAAGTGGCGGTATAGATGCCTTTGTCGTGGGCGTACTTTACCATGTCGAGGAAGTCTGGATTGAGGAAGGGCTCGCCCTGGAAGTAGAAGATGAGATAGAGAAGGTCTTTGTAAATATCATCGATGGTTTGGCGGAAGAAGTCTTTTTTGAGCATACCTGTATCGCGGGTGAAGGCGCGCAGACCGCTGGGACATTCGGGGCAGCGGAGATTGCATGAGGTAGTTGGCTCGAAGGAAACGGAGATGGGATAGCCCCATTGCACAGGCTTCTTTGTAAGCTTCGTTAGCTGATAGCTCAACACCACTTTGGCTGCATTCCAGAAACGCCGTGGCGTTAGTTTGCTTACCAGGTTCACCGTATCGTTCAAGTTGACATACATGTGAACAAAGATAGACGGGGATTTGGGGAGATGAGGAAGATTTTAGGATGATAAATGTTAAGGTGTATGTGAAGAAAGCCTGTGTTGATGCTGTGACCGCTCTACTTTTTTGCGAGGCGCATCATGTCGTTGTACTCGTAGAGGGATACGCCGGGTGCCCTTTCTTTGGCGGCGGTTATCATTGCCGTTGCCACGTCGCTTCCTTCGATGGATTTGAACTTGCTCCAACTGCCAAACAAGAGTGCAGACCAGAGTTTTGACACAGGCTGCAGGATGCGCTCGAGGGTACGCTTTTCGGTTCGTTTGCCCAACAACATGGAAGGACGAAAAATGCCGGTTGTGGCAAAGCCGATATTAGCTATGTCTCTTTCCACTTCGCCTTTGAGTTTGATGTAGAACGTGCTGCTTTCGGTATTGGCACCTACAGAAGATACGAGCATGAAGGAATGGAAACCGGCTTCTTTGCCGAGCCTGGCTACCATTACGGGAATGGCGTGGTCGATTTTGCGGTAGAGCGCTTTGTTGCCTTTGACGGCTGCCTGTGTAGTGCCCATACAACTGAAGATGGTATCGCCGGTACCGAGTTTCGTTTTTACATCGTTGGTGTTGTCAAAATCAACCAGTGCGACTTCCAGCTTTGGGTGGGTGATGGGGACCGGGCGGCGCACCAGGAGACGGACGGTGCGGAAGGAATCGTCGTTTAATAACTGTTCGGTAATGAGGTTTCCTATCATGCCGGTGGCACCGAGGACGACGGCGGTTTGCTGTTCCATGCCTTTTTTACACGAAAAAATCTGCCATTTTCTTTATAGTGAGGCGGGCGAAGAGATGAGAAGCTGTAGATGAGGGGTTGATGTTGTTGATGCTGAAGCTGGTGACGGACTGCTGTTGACACCTGTTTTCGGTGGAGGTTGTTGTAGCTTCCGGATAAGCTAAGGGTATATTTGGTACGGATTAAACCCGACTTTAGTACGGCGAAAGGTCAGTATAAGGTCGGTATAAGGTCTCTATAAGGTCAGTATAATGTCGGGAATGTAATAGCCGGGTGTCTTGTACTAAAAAAACTTTACAGTTAGGGAGGTTACTACTGGTATGGCTTTACAGTTGTTCACAATGATACAGATTTAG
>JADCRZ010000166.1 GCA_015069695.1 Williamsia sp. | reverse complement strand
TGGGGCTTTGGAATAGTCCCGGGCGTGTTCGTTGCTGAACGCTTCGTTCCGTAAATTTCTTCACGCCCCTTTCAAAAGGCCTCAACAAATTAACACTCACTCATTGAACAATAAAACTTAGATCGTGTAATTTGCCGGTTATGTACCGATTTCAGCATATTGAACTGTTGGTGTTACTGGGACTGATCCCGTTGCTGCTGGTCCTGTTTTTGCTGGTGCTGCGCTGGAAAAAGACCCGGATTCAGAAGATCGGTGATCCGCAGCTGGTGAAACAGCTGATCAAAAGATACTCTCCCGCAAAATTTGCCGTAAAATTTTTCCTGACCCTGGCAGGTATCGCGGCTGTTATCCTGGCCATCTGCAACCTGCAGAAACCGGGTGAACGGGAAAATATAAACCGCAAGGGTGTGGACGTCATGATTGCGCTGGACGTAAGCAAAAGCATGCTGGCAGAAGACATGAAACCCAGCCGCCTGCAACGCGCCCGGCAACTGGTGAGCAGACTGATGGAAAAAATGGAGAACGACCGCATCGGCATTGTCTTGTTTGCCGGGCGGGCCTATGTTCAGATGCCGCTTACAACTGACCATGGAGCGGCAAAAATGTACCTGCAAAATGCCGATCCGGATGCAGTTCCCACTCAGGGTACCGTGATCGGGGAAGCGCTGCGCATTTCCAACACTGCATTCAACAGCAAGGAACGCAAATTCAAATCTATCATCCTGATCTCGGATGGCGAAGACCACGACCCCCAGGCCCTGCAGCTTACCAAATCACTTGCTGCCGACGGGGTGATGGTCAATACCATCGGTATCGGCTCACCCGAAGGTGTTCCGCTGATAGACCGGACCAGCAATGAAGTCAAAAAAGATGCAGAAGGCAATGCGGTGATCACCAAGCTCAATGAAGGAGAGCTGCAGCAACTGGCAAAGGAAACCAGGGGCATCTATATCCACCTCGATGATACAGAAAGTGCTGCCAACGCGTTAAAAGCCCAGCTCGATACCATCGAGCAAAAGGCCTTCAGCGATGATACTTTTCTCCACTACCAAAGCTATTTCCAATGGTTTCTGGCAGCAGGCCTGCTGCTGTTGCTGCTGGAAATTTTTATTTCAGAACGAAAACCACGACGGACTTGAAACAGCTTTTTCTGATAATAAGTTTCTTTCTGGTTGCTGCGGCTTCTTTCGGACAGCAAACCGGCTCTTATATCCGCAGCGGCAACAAACTGTACAAACAAAACAATTTTGCCGGCTCGGAACAGGAATATAAAAAAGCCATTGCAGCCGCTCCCAGCCATCCGCTGGCAAATTACAACCTGGGCAACGCCCAGTTTCGCAACAACGAACTGGACGAGGCGGTAAGCTCGTACGACAATACGGTGAAGAATACAGAAAGCAAAAAGCCGGTCGTGGAAAGAGCTTATTACAACAAGGGTGTTGCTTACAGCAAACAACAAAAACTGGCAGAAAGCATCGATGCCTGGAAAAATGCCCTGAAAATAGATCCTGCCGACCAGCAGGCGCGGGAGAATCTGCAAAAAGCCCTGATGGAGCAAAAAAAACAACAACAGCAGCAAAAGCAGAACGACAAAAAGAACGACGAGAAAAAAGACAACAAGCAGGATAAAAAGGAACAGGACAAACAAAAAGAACAACAGCAACCCCAGCAGCAGCAAAGCAAGCTGAACAAAAAGCAGGTAGAGCAGCTGCTGAAAGCGCTGGCCCAAAAAGAAAACGAAGTGCAACAAAAAATGCAACAAAAAAACGCCAGCGGCTCGGGGAGGCAGGAGAAGGATTGGTAGACGCTGTGTTCTTTTTGCCTTGACGCAAAAAGAACCAAAAAAGTCAAGGCTGTTTGAAACATGGACTCCGTCTACTTTTTTTCTTGATAAAAAAAAGTAGCAAAAAAATCAAGGCTGTTTGA
>JADCRZ010000165.1 GCA_015069695.1 Williamsia sp. | reverse complement strand
CAGCGCGCCAAGGATGAGCACCATCGCCAGGGCCGGCCATGTTGGCCACCACCACCAGCCATTGAAGAACGCGCCCTGCCCTTGTGCTGCCCACACGATGTTGCCAAGCAATGGTTCGCGGAGCGGGCCGAGGCCAAGCACCGCCAGGTAGAACGCGGCAAACACCGCTGAAAACACCTGCGTGACGAATGCCGCAACAATGAACGGCAGCAGGTTGGGCAGGATCTCACCGAAGATGATACCCATATCGCCCACGCCAGAAAGCTTCGCCACCGATACGAATTGGCGCTCTTTCATGGTCAGCACTTGTGAGCGGATGACCAGCGTTGGACCCATCCACGCCAGCAGCACCACCACAAACGCCATGGTGAAGATCGTGACCGACCGTTTATCGATCGATCCAGCGATAACCACCTGGATCAAAAAGGCGGGTATCGGCGTGAGAATTTGGCAAATCCCCTTGATGATCGCATCAGGAGCGCCGCCAAAATACGCTGAAATGAAGCCTAATACCACGCCGATTAGCGTACCAAGACCGCCAGCGATCACGCCGATCAATGCTGTCTGCCACATGCCCACCACCATTGCGGGCAGCAGATCGCGGCCAAAAAAGTCAGTACCAAGCGGGTATTGCGCGCTCGGCGGCTGCTTGCTGCGAACAGAAAGCGGGTACGCATTCTTGGTTTTAACGGTAAGCAGGCCAATCACGGTGAAAGCAATCAGCAGAAACAAGATGAACAAGCCCACGGCCAAACTCTTGTTTCGGCGCAGATAGTTAAGAAACTGCGTGAGCCAACTGCGATGCCGCACCTGCGGCTGGGGGATAGCAATTGTTGTCATGGCTTTCCTTTATGTGTGGCGAATGCGCGGATCAAGCAGCGGGTACAGCAACTCTACCAACATCATCAGCGTTGCAACCGAGATCGTGATGAATAATGTGATGCCGTAGATGACAAGGAAATCGTTTGAGGTAATGGCCGCACTCAATACCGAGCCAAGGCCAGGCAAGCCATACAACTGTTCCACGATAATGCCTGCTGTCACCACATTTCCCAATGCCAGCGCGAGGCCAGTCACCTGCGGCAGCATGGCGTTGCGCAGATAATAATTTCGAAAAATCGTTCTGCCGTTCAAGCCTTTATGTTCGGCAAAATTCACGTAATCTTCGCCTTGGATCGTGACACCCATGCCGCGCATGGACAAGACCCAACCACCAACCGAGCCGAAGATCAAGGAAACAGCTGGCAGAATTTGATGCTTAGCCAAATCAAGAATAAAATCGAGCGAAAAATTGGGTATTTTGCCAATTGAATAGGCGCTGCCCAATGGCAATAGCTTCAAACGAAAGCCAATGAAAAATAACAACAACACGCCAAGCAGCACCGGTGGCACACCTTGCAGCAACACAAATGGCGTGGCAAATGAGCGAAACCACTGTGGCGCGCGCGGCCACGCGGCCACCGCTCCAAGAAGATTGCCGAGCACAAACGACAAAATCGTAGTTGTGAGCAGCAGTGTGATCGTCCACGGCAGCGCTTCCGCGATCAGATCCCACACCGTTTTAGGGTACAGGTTGAGCGACACGCCCAGATCGCCCCGCGCGAGGCTGCCCATGTAATCGGTATACTGCTCCCACAATGGCTTGTCCAAGCCAAACTTCTCGCTCATGGAGCTAATAATTTTTTCCAGATCGCCCGGCGAAAAGCCACCAGTGCGGGCCAACGCTGCAAAACGTTCGCGAATGGGATTTTTTGGAGAAATGCGTGGAATGAAAAAGGTAATAGTGGCGGCGGCCCAGATCACTACCAGCAGGAAGAACAGGCGCCGTATGATAAACCATAAGCTCATGGTTGTAATCCTTGATCTTGGACAATACACTTCGTTGTGCCGCTTGGCAGTGAACCAGAAAAGGAGCGCTATCAGAGGTGTTTGCT
>JADCRZ010000164.1 GCA_015069695.1 Williamsia sp. | reverse complement strand
TTCTGTTCATTCACTCACCTACAATGGAAAAGCAGGATATCCGCAAACTAACGACTTCTCAACTTAAGGACTGGCTTACGCAGCATGGCGAACAAGGGTTCCGGGCGAAGCAGATTCAGGAATGGCTTTGGAAAAAATCGGCGCTATCGTTCGATCAGATGACCAACCTGTCGTTACCGACGCGGGAGTTGTTATCGGCGCATTTCGAGATTCGTCCTTTATCCGTCAATCAGGAGCAACGTAGCAGCGATGGTACGATTAAATCGTCGTTTCGACTGTTTGACGGCAATCTGGTTGAAGGCGTTTTAATTCCGGCGTTACGGAATGACGACACGGACAGAATGACGGCCTGCGTATCGAGTCAGGTGGGTTGTTCGCTGACGTGTAAGTTCTGCGCAACGGGTTATATGGACCGCAAACGGAATCTCGACGCGGCCGAAATCTATGACCAGGTCGTGGCTATCGACCGGCAGGCAAAAGAAAACTACGACGTCCCCCTCTCGAATATCGTGTATATGGGTATGGGCGAACCGTTATTGAATTATAAAAACGTACTGGAATCCGTAGATCGCATTACGTCGCCCGATGGGTTGGGCATGTCGCCGAAGCGGATTACAGTTTCGACAGCGGGCATTGCCAAAATGATACGTCAACTCGGCGACGACGCGGTGAAATTTAACCTGGCTTTATCGCTCCACGCGGCCAACGATCTGAAGCGTGACCAGATCATGCCGATCAACGAAAGCAATACGCTCGCGGCTTTGGGCGATGCACTGGGGTATTTCTATAAAAAAACAGGTACGCGCATTACGTTCGAATATATTCTCTTCTACAATTTCAACGATACGTTGCAGGACGCGCAGGAGCTTTGGAAATTCACAAAACGCGTACCGGCAAAGATTAATATCATTGAATACAATCCAATTGCCGAGGCTAGTTTCAAAAATACTGATCCACAAACGCTGGATAAATTTGCCGGATTTCTGGATAGTAAAGGCGTAACGGTAAACGTTCGCCGAAGCCGGGGAAAAGATATTGATGCGGCCTGTGGACAGTTAGCGGGGAAAAAGTAGAGACGCGACCGCACCGGCGGCCCGGCCTTCGCATCTCATATCCGGATGGATTAGCTGGCGCACCTGCGACGCAACAACTTGCGTCTCTACTTAACAATTTGATAACATTGCTATGCTCAGTTTGCCTTACTTTTGTGGCAATCATTGGCTTACGGACCTGCTGTCTGCCTACCCACAGAAGATACTTCACTTATGTTTGGATTAGAAACGGATGTTTTTATCCTTCTCTTTATCAGCCTCTTCGCTGCCTGTGCCTTTGAATTTGTTAATGGTTTCCACGATACAGCCAATGCCGTTGCTACGGTAATTTACACCAACTCCCTGAAGCCGACCGTTGCGGTTGTCTGGTCAGGAATCTGCAATTTCACCGGTGTTTTATTGGGGGGCATTGGTGTAGCGATGGGGATTGTGAACCTGTTACCCGTTGAATTATTAGTCGACCAAAACGTATACCACAGCGTAGCGATGGTGCTGGCTTTATTGTTAAGTGCCATCATCTGGAATCTGGGTACGTGGTATTTTGGTATTCCCAGCTCAAGTTCACACACACTTATCGGCTCAATTTTAGGGGTAGGTCTGGCATTCTCAACCCTGCCTGAAAACAAAACCGGAGCCGCCGTTAACTGGGACAAGGCCATCGAAACCGGCGAGGCATTACTCTTGTCGCCCTTATTGGGTTTTAGTCTGGCGATCGTACTGATGTTTATCCTGCGTCGCCTGGTGGCTGAGGATGTGAAGGCACAGCTTTTCAAAGAGCCTAAGAAAAACAGTGAACCACCAACCTGGATTCGGACCATTTTGATCGCTACGTGTTCGCTAGTGAGTTTCTTCCACGGCAGCAACGACGGTCAGAAAGGCGTTGGCCTGATCATGCTGATCCT
>JADCRZ010000163.1 GCA_015069695.1 Williamsia sp. | reverse complement strand
GGCAATGTAATAACCGGTGTTCCATCAGGCATCCTGACAAGCAATACAACATATGCTATTACAGGCATCACCGCTCTTAACAACAATTACTGTGATAATACTTCTCCCGGTGGTCTTTCAACGCTTATATCTATACAGCAGTTACCAACGGTATCTACCATCGCAGTACCGAGTGGCGGAGCCTATGCACAAACTGGCAACACACTCCAGTTGAGCGATGCGCCACCTGCCAATGCTACAGGTGCCTGGTCAACCAATAATGCTGCAACTGCAACGGTGAATAATACAGGATTGGTAACCGGTACCGGAGAAGGTACACCTACCATTACGTACACGGTTACTGACAATACATCACTCCAGTGTAAGAACAGCACGACACAAGTGGTACGTGTATATAATCCTGACTATATCACCAAAGCAGCCGGTGATTTCTCAAGCGCAGCCACCTGGCAGATAGACCGAGATGATAACACATTCGCGACTTCGGTTCCGGTTCCTGCAGGCAATAACTATACAAGCATCCGTGTACAGCATGCTTTAAACCTCAACCAGGATTTCCAGGTACGGTCAGGTGTTAACTTCTCACTCATTACTGGTGGTACGATGACCGTTGCCTCAGGCAAGTCATTCAGCTCTTTGGGAACCGTTGATTTTGCCAATAAACTGGTGACAGTAAAAAGCGATGCTAACGGAACAGGTTCTATCGGTCAGGTAGCTTCTGCAATTGCCAATGCAAGCAATGTAACCGTTGAGAGATATACAGACGGAGGCAATGCCACAACCGGCAGACGCGCGTGGCGCCTCATGACCTCGCCGATTACGGGTCAAACCATCCGCAATGCATGGCAGGAAGGTGGTGCTACCAATACAGGCTTTGGTACATTGATTACAGGAGAGACACTGACTTCCTCACAGGCAACTTCTACAGGTTTCGATTATATCGGTGCAGGCAACCATACTTCGATTAAAGAATATACAAACGGAGCCTGGGTGCCGCTTTCTACCAACCTGACAACGGGCACACAAATACCACTTAACTCGCAGCAGGCTTATATGCTATTTGTAAGAGGCAACCGCACAGTAGGCGCTACCACTTCAGGATTGGCTAATATACGTGCGAACGGTACGCTTCGCCAGGGCAGCCAAACAGTAACTATGGGCAATACGGCTTATACAGTTGTAGGTAATCCTTATGCATCGTCCATCGACTTCAGTTCTATCTACCAGAATAACAGCGCTGCCATTAAGGATCAGTTCTATCTCTGGAACAGCAAGCTGGGCACGTATGGAGCGTATGTACTGGTAACGCATGATGGCGCCAATGGCGGCTACAATGCAACACCGGCACAGATTACAGGTGTTCCTGCTCAAAATAATGATGCTTATCGTTACATTCCAAGTGGTTCAGGCTTCTTCGCCATACCTGCCGCAAATGCATCCTCAACAACACTTACCATCCGTGAAGCTGATAAAGCTTCAGCAAGCAATCCGCCGGTAAATCCGTTCAGGGTAATTACAAATGCTGCCAATGTGCGCAACCTGATGGTGAATCTAAACCAGAAGAACAGCGACAGCACATCTATCCTGGCAGATGGTTTCCGTGCGAAGTTTTCTGCCGATTACGAAGGCAACGAAGAAGATAACAGTGCTGTGAAGCCAACCAACTTCAACGAAAACCTTGGCTTGTTGAGAAACGGTATTACGCATATTGTAGAGGCGCACGACGATGTGAAGACCTCTGACACACTGCAGCTGCGGATGTGGAATGTATCGCTGCGCAATTATGAGTTCCAGATCAAGGGTGATAACTTTACCAATACACCGGGCGTGAAGGCTTGGCTGGAAGACAGCTACCTCGGTACGAAGCAGGAAATTGACCTTTCCGGTGGCGTGACTACAGTTGGCTTTGATGTGAAGAGCGATAGCGGCTCATGGAAAAGCACCCGCTTCCGCAT
>JADCRZ010000162.1 GCA_015069695.1 Williamsia sp. | reverse complement strand
GATGTGATTGGCTACTGCCACGCACTGGCTTTGTTTAAAAAGCCAGCTACGGTAGAGGAAATCGTTACGCCGGTTATTATCGTGCCGGAAACCATGCCCGCCCAGGACTTACTTCTTCGGTTTTTGTCGGAACGCAAGAGTCTGGCTTTAATCGTGGACGAGTTTGGCGGAACAGCAGGTATTGCCACTGTAGAAGACATGGTCGAGCAGATTTTTGGGGAAATTCAGGATGAATACGATACCAATGAAGACTGGGTTGAACAGCAGCTTGACGAACGCACCTGGCTGCTGAGCGCCCGTCACGAAATTGACGATCTGAACAAAACGTATGGGTGGACGATTCCCGAAGGAAGTTACGATACACTCGGCGGTTTAATTCTTGCCACCAACGAAGATGTTCCACAGGTTGGTGAGATTATTGAGTTTTCTCCCTTTACGTTTACAATTGTTTCGATGGATGGGACGCGGATCGATACGGTGAGAGTGCATCTCAACAGGGAATAAACGTACTTGTTTACTGACTGATTTTTATGAAAATTACCCTACTCACGCTGTTGTTCCTGAGTAACTTCATCAGTATGTCTGAGCCTGACCTGAGTACAGCAGTCCCTAAAGCAGGGATTTCAAAAACGCTCTTCGGCATGTTTCCGGATGGGCGCGAAGCCGATCTGTTTACGTTGCACAACAGTGCGGGTATGTCGGCAAAAATTACGAATTATGGCGGTTACATCGTTTCACTGACGGCTCCTGACAAAAACGGTAAGCTGGAGGATGTTACCCTTGGTATGACCTCTTTTGGCGATTACCTGAAAGGTACGCCCAGCCTGGGGCCTATTATCGGGCGGTATGGCAACCGAATTGCGAACGCCCGGTTTACGCTCGACGGGAAAGAATATACGCTGGCTCCCAACAATAACGGGAATCATATACACGGCGGTCCTACAGGTTTCGACAAACGACTCTGGAAAGCAACGCCAATTGATGGCAAAGAACCGGCGTTGATCTTAACGTATCTGTCGAAGGATGGCGAAGAAGGCTATCCCGGCAATTTAGCGGTTGAGGTACGTTACACGCTCCAAAAAGACAATGCTCTGCGCATCGATTACAAAGCTACGACCGATAAAGCAACGGTTATTAATCTAACCAACCACGCGTATTTCAATTTAAGCGGCCTGAAGCGAGATGTTCTAAACAACGAACTGATGATTAAGGCCGACCAATACCTGCCAACCACCAACAACCAAATTCCGACGGGTGAACGACAGCCCGTTGCTGGAACACCTTTCGATTTTACGAAACCGACAACGGTGGGTGCCCGCATTAATGACACGACCAACACACAAATCCAGTATGGCCACGGGTATGACCATTGCTGGATCTTTACGGATAAGTCTAAATCGCTGAAGCTGGGCGCTACGGTTTATGAACCCGTCAGCGGTCGGTTTATGGAAATGTATACAACGGAACCCGCCGTACAGCTTTACACTGCCAATCACCTGAACGGAAAACTGACCGGTATTGGTGGCGTAGCCTACACACGCCGTTTCGGTCTCTGCCTGGAAACACAACATTTCCCCGATTCACCCAACCAGCCGAGCTTTCCCAGTACCGTTCTTCGGCCTGGGGATACGTTTAAGAGCACAACCGTTTATAAATTTTCGGCGAAGTAGAAACAGACTGCTTATTTTTGAGTCCATCACTAGTCATTTCTCCGTGGATTCATCATCTGTTCAACAAACGGTTGCCCGACATTTGCTTACGGTGCAGGCCGTTCGGCTTCAGCCTAATCAGCCTTTTACGTGGAGTTCGGGCTGGAAGTCACCCATTTATTGCGATAACCGCGTTACGCTGGCCTATCCTGACGTACGTAGCTTTATCAAAAACGCACTGGCCGACGCCATCCGGCAGCAGTTCCCAAAGGCAGAAGTCATTGCGGGTGTTGCTACAGCAGGCATTCCACAGG
>JADCRZ010000161.1 GCA_015069695.1 Williamsia sp. | reverse complement strand
CTTAAAATGAACATGATCGTGATTATGGTGCCCATCGGTACAGTTTTCCCGGCAGAGGGCGTATTTCGTTCCCCCTTCGTCGTCAAGCACCTTATGAATCAAACCCTTATCCAAAAATGTACGCAGCGTTCGGTAGATTGTTACACGATCGTGATCAGGCCCAAGACCGTTTTCGATGTCGTGGTGCGCCAGTGCATGACCGGCATTAAGAAACAAATCCAGCACTTCCTCCCGGCCATTTGTATGGCGGAGGTTGTAGTCTTTCAAGGTTTTAACAGCCAACGTCATTGTTTATGAATGAATACTAGTGTTACTTAAAGGTTAAACTGTTGGGTAAAGTTTGTGTAGTTTGATACGAGCGTCTTTGGTGGTAAACTGCCAGTTGGCTTTGGCTTTCTTGGCATTCCGTTTGGTCTGCCAAGCGTTGATTTCAGCTACCAATGCTTCTTTCGTCGCAATATGCCGATTCAGACAGTCCCGGTGCAGGATCGACAACTCAATCTCAGCCATATCCAGCCAGCTCCCATGCTTAGGCGTATACACAAATTCCAGCCGATCCAGATAACTTCTGGCCCTTTCAGCCCCGAAGACGGTGTAAAACGCACTGGGCTTGTGAGCCGTCAGGTTATCCCCCACAACCGTCATTTTGGTCGAATTGGCATAGGGGCCATCTAGTAAATCGGCAATGATGCCCACCCACGTAACAGCTTTATGGTCGTCCCTGACTTCTACCAATCGCCGACCCGCCAGCGGTTCAAAGACCATGTAAATCTCCCCAACGCCATGGCGGATATAGTCCGAATCTTCCATACGGGTTCCATCCGATGAACGATAGGACTTGATTTCGATGAGTTGCTTGGGCGATTCATCAATACAAACCAGAGGAAACTGCTCATCGTAAGGCCGTTGGTAAACCGAAAGAACCTGTTCCATATGATACACAAAATCAGCACTTTGTTTGGGCGGAATCACCCACGATTTGACCCGCCAAGGCTTAAGCTCGTTTTTTTAAAACAGTCGCCACACTCGTATGGGAAAGCGATTCGACCACTTGCAATTCGACTAACCGGTCGGCGATAGCCTGTAACTTCCACCGACTTTCCCCCGCTGGTGGCTCACTACAAGCCACGGCAATGATGTGCGCTTCTACTTCGCCAGTAAGTTTTTTGTCTGAACGGGGTTGGCGGACTTTGGCGTCAAAAAGTGCCATGCCCTGCTCACAAAAATCCTTACGAATCCGCTCCACGCTGCGGGTAGAGAGGTGATAAGTAGCGGCAATGGTCGTCTCACTTTGGCGTTCAGGGGCGTCGTCACTGGCTAAAAGCACTTGGGCTTTTTGGATGATTTTGGCTGAAGCTTTGCCTTTCTGTACCTTAGCCAATAGGTCAAGCCGCTCAGTAGGCAGGAGTTTGAATCGGTATTTAATCATGGCGATAAGGAGTATAGACCTGAAAGGTAAAACACCTGACAAACTACCTTTTAAGGTACACTAGTATCAATTGCCGTATTCCTGTTGGCTAAACCAGGGCTGTTGTTTCCTGGAATAAGAGCATAAAAATCCGGTTGTTTTCGTTTAGTAGTTGTTTTAAGCATTCAACCAGAACGCGGATCATGTTGCTAAAAGTTACGACCGGTTTCTTTCTAATTCTGCTGCTGCTAAGTCCTGTATCTGTACGAAGCCAGTCTGTTCCGGTTATAAAATTCGATCAGTTGGAGCAACTGGTTAGCCGCTCAACTGATACCTTATACGTCGTTAATTTCTGGGCTACCTGGTGCGCTCCCTGCGTTAAAGAGCTCCCCCAGTTTGAAGCACTCAACCGGGCGCGTGCAGATAGAAAAATAAAAGTAATGCTGGTCAGCATGGACGCCAGGAAAACACTGGCAACCAAGGCTATCCCGTTTATTCGTACTCGAAAAGTTAAATCACAGGTAGTCTTGCTGGACGAAACGGACCTGAACACATGG
>JADCRZ010000160.1 GCA_015069695.1 Williamsia sp. | reverse complement strand
CGGCATATGTCGGTAGTTTGCTAGGAGCGGATCGCCATCCGGACGGAACATACGCCCTACATGTTCCGCATGGTGAATGCCCGCATAAAAATCGGTGTAGTCGCCAATATACACGGGCAGGTGCATTTGTGCCCGCGACTCATGAATGAAAACCTGGTCGTGAATGTCGGCTAACGCCCGGCCCTTGTCGGCTATTAACCCGGCGATTCGCTGACGGATTGCCTGATGCGTTGGCTTGCCGAGCGCGATAAATTGATTTAAAGTCGGTTGGGCAAAAACGGTAGGATCAATACCTAAATCATTGAAATAGCCCAGCAACGCAACAACTTCAAGATCAAGAATCAGCTCCTGGTGCTGTTTCCATCCAAGGCGGGGTGGTGCAATGCCATAGCTGAAGATACCATACATAAGAAAACCGTAAAAGCACCTTTTTATTCGCTGATATTACTGTAGATCGAATCCATAATCCGGACAAAATGCTGGTAATCTTCATCGCTTAAATTACCCCAGCCTTTCCGACGCATAGCCGATACGATGGGTAGTACTTCCTGATATTTAGCTTCACCGGCTTCGGTCAGATAAACCAGAAATTTACGTCGGTCCGTATCGGTCATGCGCCGTTCAGTCAGCCCTTTTTGCGAGAGTAAATCAATAATACGCGTAACCGTCGGGGCATCTTTGGTGGTCATCTCGGCAATCGAGTTCTGGCTAATGCCTGGATTACGGTACAGGTGATCTATGACAACCCATTGATCGACAGTTAGATCGAACCCTGCGTCGTTAAATTGTTTTTGGAGCGCGTTCCGGATTTTTTTTATTGTCGTATCAATCTTAAAAAAATAAGCACGCGTATCAGACGGATGGGTCATTGGGAGAAGTCATTGGCTTACGAACAGTTGAAGGCTAGTTGTTGATGAACCCGATCTACTGAATTCTGATGAATAGCAGTTTAACGATGCGAAGCTAATGACAATTAGGCTAACTCACCAATAATCCTTCCAATGCATCTTCGATCTGTGGCACCGACTGATACAATTGCTCATACGAGTCAATAACAAAATACCGCTCCTGAAAATGGTCAATGACATACGGCGTTTTGAGCAGCGTTTCTACAGCGTAGGGAACGCGGCTGGGCTCAGGACTATACAGGCTATACGTTGTTTCGCCGACCGACGATAAAATCCCTCCGCCATAAATGCGCAGTTCGTGATTTTCCTGAATCAGACCGAACTCAACAGTGTACCAGTACAGGCGTGAAATCATCGCAATGGCTTCTTCGTTCTCGATATGATGCAGGGCAATCTGGCTCAGCGCGGCCAGAAAATCGCAGAAAGCCCGATTCGACAGCATAGGTACGTGACCAAACGTGTCGTGAAACATGTCGGGTTCGGGCAGATAATCAAGTTGGTCGCGCCGACGTAGCCAGGTAGTCGCCGGAAACTGTCGGTTTGCCATTAACTCAAAAAACGCCCGGTTTGGGATCAGTCCCTCAACGGCATACACCTGCCAGCCCGTCAGCTCCTTTAACCGGGGGTTTAAGTCCTGCTCAAAATCAGGAATACGATCAGCCCGAAAGCCTGTTGCCGTAATGCCGTCAAGATAAGCCTGACTCGCTTTTCCGGGTAACTGAGCCATCTGTCGCTCGAACAGTAACCGCCACACGGCCTGATCATCGGGGGTATATTTTGAATAAGTCTGGTTCATTGTATAATGATTGAACAAGTGATTGATCGAATAATTGAATAGCTGGCGCATGCCTTATTTAGTCATTCGATCAATCACTCATTCAAAATTTAATTATAACGTTCCCCGCAAGGCCTGTTCGCGCTCGATGGCTTCAAAAAGAGCTTTGAAATTTCCCTTTCCAAAGGAACGGGCACCTTTCCGCTGGATGATCTCAAAAAATAAAGTCGGGCGGGGGCAAATCGGCTTTGTGAAAATCTGGAGCAGATACCCTTCATCGTCGCG
>JADCRZ010000016.1 GCA_015069695.1 Williamsia sp. | reverse complement strand
ATACCGGAGCCCGGGAGTGAGTACAGCATCTGCTGACTCACTCCCGGGCTCCGGTATTTACGGCCGGGTAACGCATGGGATTGAAGTTGAAAATAAATCTGCCTAAATCAATTATCATTGTAAAGGAAATCCAGCTACTGATAACACAATCCCCCTATAACAAAATTTACAATGAAGCGCAGATTCTTTTTCCTGCTGTTGGTGTTGACTCCCTTTGTACCCGTTGCACAAAAAGGCGTTCCAAAAACGCCCGGTGCCAAACCTTCCGCAGGTGCCTATCAAGCCTATCTCTTTGCCTACTTTACCGGCAACAGCAAAGCCGAAGAGTCTATCCGCTTTGCCATCAGCAGGGATGGCTATAATTTCCGGGCACTTAACGGAAATAAGCCCGTGCTTTCATCCGCGCAAATCAGCTCCACAGGCGGTGTGCGCGATCCGCATATTTTGCGGGGGGCAGATGGAAAAACATTTTATATGGTGGCCACAGACATGGTATCGGCGCTGGGCTGGAATTCAAACCGGGCCATGGTGCTGCTGAAATCAACCGACCTCATCAACTGGACCTCCCATGTTGTCAATATCCAAAAGCGGTTTTCCGGTAACGACAGCCTGCTCCGTGTATGGGCACCGCAAACCATCTATGACGATTCAGCAAAAAAGTACATGGTTTATTTTTCCCTGAAGCACGGCAAAGACCCTGATAAAATTTATTATGCTTATGCCAACCCCGATTTCACCGACCTGGAAACCGAACCCAGGCAACTCTTTTTCAGTCCGGACAATGCTGCCTGCATCGACGGCGATATTGTAAAAAAAGACCGGACCTATTACCTGTTCTTTAAAACGGAGGACCGGCTTCCGGGGATCAAGATAGCCGTGTCGAACCACCTAACAGGCGGCTATACCATGCAAAGCAACGAGTATGTGCAGCAAACCAAAAACCCGGTGGAAGGCGCAGGCGTCTTCAAGCTAAACGGGAGTAGCGGCTATATCCTGATGTATGACATGTACACCAGTGGCCGTTATCAGTTTACCAAAACAACCGACTTTAAAAATTTCAAGGTAGTGGATGAAGACGTCAACATGAACTTCCATCCCCGGCATGGAACCGTGATGCCTGTTACCGGCGCTGAAGAAGAAAGACTGATCAAGCTATGGCTCCAGTTTGATGATGTGATCACCGATGTTTCTTCTCCCCAAATAAAAAAGATCAACCTGGTTTTTGACACAGCTGCTAAAACTGTCCTTCTTCCGGTGAAACCAGGCACAAACTTACAGGCATTCAATCCCGGTTTTGGAACCTTCCGGGGTGTATCTGTCAGGCCTGCATTGCAGAACTTTGCCAAGGGACCTGTTCAATATACAGTTGATATTGCCGGCAGAGGATCGCAGACTTTTCAGGTATCTGCAAAGGAGTACCACAATCCTGCTTTGACCGGGCTGTATGCAGATCCGGATATTACGTACGCTGAGAAGACAAAGAAGTTTTATATCTATCCTACATCAGATGGGTTTACCAACTGGATGGGAACGTATTTCAAAACATTTTCTTCCACCGATCTGGTGAACTGGAAAGATGAGGGCAGGATACTGGAGCTGGGCAAGGATGTAAGCTGGGCGAAAACCAGGGCCTGGGCCCCCTGCATCATGGAGAAAAAGATCAATGGCCAGTTCAAATACTTTTTTTATTTCTGTGCGGAACAAAAGATTGGCGTAGCCGTGAGCGACAATCCTACAGGGCCTTTTGTTGACCTGGGTAAACCGCTCATTGACAAAAGGCCGGAGGGTTTCTCAAGAAACGGACAGGTGATAGATCCTGATGTTTTTCATGACCCGCAAAGCGGCAAGTATTTTCTCTACTGGGGCAATGGCTATATGGCAGGGGCAGAATTAAACGATGATATGGTTTCGATTAAGCCCGAAACAATCAGGGAGCTAACACCCAACAGAAGCTACAATGAAGGAACCCATGTTTTTTACCGCAACGGCACTTATTATTTTTTGTGGTCTCAAAATGATACCCGTGATCCGAACTACCAGGTCCGGTATGGAACAGCCCATTCTCCCCTTGGGAAGATCACGGTTCCGGAAAACAACCTGGTCATTGTAAAAGACTCGACAGCCGGGATCTGGGGAACCGGGCACAATTCCACCATCCAGGTGCCAGGTAAGGATGAATGGTACCTGGTGTACCACCGCTTCAACTATCCGCGCGGAATCAATATGGCCCGGGAGGCCGGCTACAACCGGGAAGTATGCATCGACCGGCTTGAATTCAATGCAGATGGCACCCTGAAAACAGTTGTACCGACGCATGAAGGAATCCGATCTATCCGGTTTTATCCGAACTGATTGCCTTTTCGTCTCATTTAAGGCAAATCCCTGGTAAATGAGCCTTCGGCTGATTATTTTGCTGTATGAAACTGCCTTTGCTGATAAAAAAACGCATTACCATCCTGGTTCATATTGCCAGCTGGTTGTTGCTGTTTTTTCTTCCTTTCCTGCTGCATCCCGGACAGGACCGTGTCGCGAGAAGAAATACTGCCGTGGAAGAAGCCTACTTCCGGCAGTACCTCTGTAATTTTCTTTGCTGGATCGCGCTGTATTATTTCAATGCCAATTTTCTGATTCCCCGCCTGATCTACAACAGGCGTTATCTTACCTATTTTCTTTCCCTGATACCGGTGTTCCTTGTCCTGTTCCTCGTCAACTGGTTGTCTTCCTTTCTGCTGCACCCTTCCCCGTACAATTTACCCGGGTTTATTGCATTTTTTTTCCTGCCCTGCATCTTTTTTCTTTCTTCCAGTACTGCTATCACCATGTTCCGCAGCAGGCTGCAGTCAGATCAATTGTCGCAGCAGCGCGAGACTGAGAACCTGAAAACCGAACTGGCTTTTCTGCGTTCACAGGTGAGTCCGCATTTTATGTTCAACGTGCTCAACAACATGGTAATGCTGGCCCGCAAAGGCTCCGAATCACTCGAGCCTTCCCTGTTCAAGCTCTCCACCCTGATGCGGTACATGCTTTATGAAACCGATGAGAAAAAAGTCCTGCTCGACCGCGAGGTAGAATACCTGCAAAGTTATATCGATCTGCAGCTGCAGCGGTTCAGCAGAAAAGTGGCCGTGCACGTGCACGTAGAACCGTTTGATGAGTCGTACATGATTGAGCCTATGCTGCTGATCCCCTTTGTAGAGAATGCATTCAAGCATGGTACCGGGTTCAGGCAAAAAGGCGACATCTCTATTTCACTGCGCGCACAGCACGGTGTGCTGGAGTTTAAAGTAGATAATTATTACGATCCTTCCCTGCAACAAGTAAAGGACAACACTTCGGGCATTGGGCTGCAGAACGTGAAACGAAGGCTGGACCTCCTTTATGGGCCCCGCCATACACTCCGGATCAGGGACGCGGACAGCCGGTTTTGTGTTGTACTTACCCTAAATTTACACCATGCTGAGATGTATAGCCATAGATGACGAAGATCTCGCGCTGGAGCTGCTGGAAGATTATATCGGAAAGATCGGCTATCTGGAACTGGTTGCCCTATTCGACAATGCCATCGATGCAGTGAGTATTTTGCAGGAACAGCAGATCGACCTGGTATTTGTTGATATCCAGATGCCCGGTCTGACCGGTCTCCAGTTCATACAAAGCCTGGAAGAAAAGCCTCTTTTTATCCTGGTGACCGCGTATGAGCAATATGCGCTGGAAGGTTTTAACCTGAACGTGGTAGATTATCTGGTGAAGCCTGTTCCGTTCGACCGTTTTTTAAAAGCCTGCAACAAGGCAAAAGAGCTGCACCAGCTCAGGAGCCGCAACCCGAAGGAAGAAGACCAGCCCGACTATTTGTTTGTATATGTAGACTACAGCCATACGCGGATCAATTTCAGCGACATAGTATGGATAGAGGGGTTGAAAGATTATATCAGGATCCACCTGAAAAGTACATCCCGTCCGCTGGTGGCGCGCATGAGCATGAAGAGCATGGAAGAGCAGCTTCCTCCTTCCTTGTTTATGCGCATTCAGAAATCATACATTGTTGCCAAAGGCGCCATCACGGCCATCCGCAAAAACAGCGTATTCATCGGAAACAAGGAACTGCCGGTAGGGGAGAACTATAAGGACCAGGTTTCCATCTTCCTGGGCAAGCAGTTGGAGTGATTGCTTGCTTTGTTACCCGTTGTTTTCAGGTTGCTGAGGTGGGTCTACGATGTATGTGTTTAGAACAAGCATACACATTCAGTGCACCACCTGATGCACAAAGCCAGATGCAAGCCATCTCAGTAAACCTGGCGGTTTCCCGCAATTGAATTTTCCTCTTCCATTCCTGTATAGTGCCGGTAGAACTGCGGCATTTTGTCGCCGTCTTTTTTACTTTCATCTCATACAAACCCCCGGCTGGAGATCAGGGATTAGTTTTGCGGCACTAAATCTTAGAACAAACTTTATTTGATATGAGATCTTTATTTACTTCTCTATTTACCCTTCTCCTTTTTACCGGCTTTGCCCAGCCGCCTGCGGGCATGCAGGGGCCAAGAACCGGCCAGGCCGCGCCCCCTTCTATCGGGCATATATACGGTAAGATTGTCGACAGCCTCGACAAACCCGTTGCTGCAGCCTCCGTGGTATTGCTGCAAACAAAATTTGATACTGCTGCCAAGAAGCGCAAAGAAGTGCTGCTAAAAGCCATTACAGCTGCGTCTAACGGTGATTTCAGCTTTGAGGACCTGCCCATCATGGGCGCGCTCCGCCTGAAAGTGTCGGCCGTAGGTTATAAAAACTATGAGCAGGCTGTTCAGTTCCAGCTAAAAATGCCTGCCGCTCCAGCAGCCGGCCCCAAGAACAGCAACCCCATGGCTGCCATGAGCAGCATGGTGGGCGCGTTTGATAAAGACCTGGGCAATATCAGGCTGACTACAGATCTTACCCAGCTTCAATCTGTAACGGTCACTGCTTCTGCACCCGGATTGAAAATGGACATCGACAAAAAAACATTCAATGTTGACAAGAACATTGTAACAGCAGGCGGTACTGCTGTGGATGTGATGCGCAACGTGCCTTCACTGCAGGTTGATATTGATGGCAACGTAAAGCTGCGCAATGCAAGTCCCCAGATCTACATAGACGGCCGCCCTACAACCCTGACGCTCGACCAGATCCCTGCCGATGCGATCCAGAGCGTGGAAGTGATCACCAACCCTTCGGCTAAATTTGATGCCAGCGGCGGAAACGCAGGCATCCTGAACATTGTATTGAAAAAGAACAAAAAAACCGGTTACAACGGAACCGTAATGGCCGGTGTTGACCGCCGGGGTGGTTACAATGGCGGCGGCAATTTCAGCGTGCGCCAGGGTAAAATAAACCTGACTGCTTCTGCCATGACCAACGGCATGCGCAACCGGGCTACCGGGTATACCGACCGCCAAACCTTCGGCACCAAACAGACGCATGTATACCAGGACAACATCGATAAAACCAAGGGTGCGTTTACTTTTGGCCGGGTTGGACTTGATTACTACATTACCAACCGCACGACCATCTCTGCTGCGGGGGTGCGCGTACACGGTGCATTCAAACCCAATTCCCTGATCACCAGCGATAGCCTGAACACCAGCAATCAGCTGATGAACTTCAATACCCGCAATACAAACGGTTCGCGGTCATTTGACGCCAGCGGACTCCAATTGGGCATGGTACACAATTTCAAGAAAGAAGGCATGCAGCTGACAGCCGATGCAAATTATTTCTCAGCTACGAATGACGGCAATTCCATGTACACCACAAAGTACTATAACAGCACCGGCAATTACCTGAACACCGCCTTGCAGCAACAGCTTTCCAACGGCACCAACCAGTTCCTGACCGTACAAACGGATTATGTAAACCCGATCACCGCCAAAACCAAGCTGGAAGCCGGTTTGCGCGCACAAGCCCGTAAAACCACCAGCAATACCGATAACTATAACCAGGGCCCGAACGGAAACCTGGCCAAGAATCTGAATGCTACCAACAATTACAAGAACAATGATAACGTGTACGCAGCGTATGCTACCGTTACCAGTTCCATCAAAACATTTGGCTACCAGCTGGGCCTGCGTGCAGAAAGCAGCAACTACAAAGGCGATGTAACCAACAAGGGGCAGCAGTTTAAAAACAATTACCCGATCAGTCTGTTCCCTTCTGTGTTCCTGAGCCAGAAACTCCAAAAAAACCAGGAGCTGCAGCTGAACTATTCAAGACGCATCAACCGTCCCAACTTTTTCCAGCTCATTCCTTACACCGACTCGGCTGACCTGACAAACATCACGCGCGGTAATCCGGGCCTGGTGCCTGAGTTTACCAACTCGCTGGAGTTTTCTTACTCAAAAACGTTGAAGGGCAACAACTCCATCCTGTTTTCAGTCTACTACAAACACACCAACCACCTGATCACACGCTACCTGGATTCTTCTTACAATCCGGAAGGCAGGCTTTATCTCATCAACACCTTTGTAAATGCGAATTCAAGCTATAATTACGGGGCAGAGCTGACGTCAGTGAACAACATCAAAAAATGGTGGGATGTAACAACCAATTTAAACCTGTACCGCTCAAAGATCAATACCAGCAACCTGCAGAAAGTATCACAGGATGCACTGCTGAGCTGGTTCGGAAAGCTCAACAACAACTTCAAGCTGCCGAAAAGTTTTACGGTTCAGTTGTCGGCTGATTACCAGAGCAAGACCAGTTTGCCCGTAACCAGCGGACAACAGCAGATGGGCCCTCCCGGTATGCAGGCACAAAGCTCTTCACAGGGGTATATCAAACCGTTCTGGGGCATTGACCTGGCGGTGAAGAAAAGCTTCCTGAAAGACAATGCGGCTTCCCTGACCCTGAGTGTGAATGATATTTTCCGCACCCGCTACAATGAGCAGGTCTCGCTGAGTTCATTCTTCTACCAGGATTACTACCGCCTGAACAACCCGCAAATGGTCAGACTGAATTTTGTTTACCGTTTCGGCAAGCTCGATGTATCGCTTTTCAAAAGGCAAAATACCAAGAGCACCGCTACGCAGGACGCGATGCAGATGGGACAATAAATAGTAAGAGATAAGAAAATGGGCAGCTATGTTTTTTACATGGTTGCCCATTTTTATCATTACGCTGTTATCAGGGGCTTTTCACGGTTTTAATTTGTCGATATAGTAAACATCGTAGACCTACCCCTCCCGGGAAGGGATAATACAAGTGTACCCTTTCATAGAGGGTGAGAAGAAAGTGCAGCCCTCCTGCAATAACATCGTATCCCCTCCCTGGAGGGGCAGGGGTGGGTTCAAGCCAAGAGGTGTATAAAGCGCATAACCGTGTACGGTATATCATCCCATGCACTCAGCTCCTGTTGATGTCATCCCTTCCAAACCACCTTTAAATTCTGTATCAGCGTAGGAGAGCCGCCGTTGTATTCGATGCCGAAGCCGCTGGAGCTGAGGGGTGATGCCGGGGTTTCCAGTTTTACTTCTTTAACAACACCGGCTTTTTCCGTTCCTGCATCGGGCGCTTTGGTGGAGACCTGCGCCAGCAGCTTGTTGTCTTTTACTTCCACGGTGATCGTGCAGGGAGACCGGAAGGCGGTGGTGCTGACCGGTTCGCTGACGGGGGTTGCTTTGCCGTTCTCGTATTTCATCAGGAGGCAATCTACCGCATCGTGGTATTTGGTGGTGCGGATCAGCCGGAGTGCATAACCGGATTTGCTTTTTGTATCGGCTTTGATCAGGATGTCTATGTACAGATGAGCTACGCTAAAACCCTGTCCTGCTGTTTTAAAGGGCGCTGCCTGAAGGGTTAGCTTCATGTCGCCAGCCTGTTCCTTTACTGGTGTGTAACACATGCTGCCACTGCGGCCCTGTAAAAGTCCCTGAAGATCTGCTGCGCCATCGCTGCCTTCACCATAATACCAGGCATCCCGGTCTGCCCCGGCGTTGTTAGCATTCTGGCTGCCGCCTGATCCTGCCAGGTTATCCCAGGTCCAGAAACCGGGCATCACCTGCGGCTGGTTGCGGGTAGATACATTCCGGAAGTCGGTCGTGAGCACATGGGCATCCTCTTTTACATCAGTGCGTTGAACGGGCTTGCGCATAATAAACCGCACTGCCTCGCCTTCCTTTGAGCGGATGTGTTTGGGTGCAACTGAAACCATCAGGTAATAACCAATGTCTCCTGCAGAAAGCGGATAGGCACGCAGGGGTTGATCATTGCGCGTTACTGCTACTTCAATCGGATCTGAGCCGGCCGCATCGCGGCAGCGGTACCAGGTGATGGCTGAGTGGTCGCTGTATTTTGTGTTCAGGGCATATTGTACGCGCAGGCTGCCGTTACCACCTGCTGTGATCGTGGGTGTGGAGGTGAAGGCGGGCGCTTCCAGGATGGAAGGGCTAACCCTGATCACGCTTGCCGCTTCCAATCCGGATGGCGTAGAAACGCTCACCACTACCTGCCTGGCCTCGTCCTGGTTGTTGGCGGGTACAAGGGTACAGGTCATGCCGTCATCGGCTACCTGCAGCTTTACCAGCGATCTATCCTGGGGTGCCAACGTCCACTGCAGCTTTTCTTTGCTGGCGGGGTAATTGCCAAAGCAGAGGAGGTTGGCTTTCAGCTGCAGCGTTCCCTTTCCTGTTTCGACGGACACGCCTGTAGGCGTGAGCTGCAGTTGCACCGGGATGCTTGTGTAAGTGGCATGCGAAGATCTTTCCGCTTCCGCTACAAGCGGCTTTATGCCCATAGGATCCCAGTCATCGCTGCCGCGCAGCAGATTATATGTATTGTATACGGGTTTTCCGTTCAGCACAAAACGATAGGCATTCAGCAGGGGCTTGTTCTGCAGGTTCACTGTAGAAGCCGGGTCGTTCCGGCCGATCAGGAGTGGCTGTCCGTTCAGGGTTATATTGGATTGGTAGTTCCTGGTTTCCCGCGGCACTACATCCTGCCAGCCCCAGTAGGTATTGGCCCCAGCTGTAAAGCGGCAATCTACTGCGGTAACCTGTCCCTTTGCTTTGGTAAAATACTGTTGGTTGCCCGCGAAGGACCGGATGTCGCAATCCAGCAGCACCGCACCGGTGCCTGTGGTGTTGTAGAAGGGCTTGGAAGCATAAAAGTCCAGGGTCGAATGCAGGTATACGCCTGTGCCGCAGAGCGCGTCATCGGTCGATTCAAAATGGCAGCGGTCAAACAGGACACGCTTGCCGCCGACAAAGGGACAAAGGTTCAGGCGGCTGATAAAACGCGTGTTCCGCGCTACGATCTTGTCGCCGTTGCAGTGGATCAGCTGGGCCTGCACAATGGCTGATGCCCGCTTGGGCCGGCCCAGCGCAGGTTTGAGCGGATATGCCAGGTCTACATTGCAATAGTTCCCAAAGGTTAAGTTCTCTGCGCGCGTGCCTTGCCCGATAAAACGGAACATGGTAAAATTCCCCTGGGCACCGATCGTTTGTCCGCGGTTACAGGCCAGCACCACGTTCTCCGGGTTGTTTGTAAGTCCCTGAAACCGGAGCCACTCGCAGTTGATCACCAGTCCGTACGGGGTAGCGCCTTCTTTGGGCGTGCGGATGGCAGGATCGTCCGGATCATCGATCCAGTACACCCAGGGTGCCAGGTATAATACCATGGGAGCCGCTTCTGTACCCTGGGTGAGGTGTGCGGCTGCTTTGTTCACAGAATTAAAAACATACGGATGGCTTGCTACAAGCGAATCAGGCAGGGCGCCATCAATAAAAAAGGCTTTGGGGCCAAGGGTAATCGTATCTTCTTTAAAAAGGATCCTGTTGCCAAAAAACTGAATAGGCTGCCGCGGATCAAGGGAGTGGTAGGTATGCTGGGCAGAACAGCAAAGGGCAAGGCATAAGCAAGCCGTCGAGAGAAAAACTTTCATCCGTGATTTTTCAGGGAAGATAGGCGTTCCAGGAGAAATTTTCGGTGCGGAGATGCTTTGCCTGCAAGTGGTCAAGCATTTGGGGTTGTTCGTCAAATTGGTGACCAGGGGAGGGGAAGAAAGCAGAAATTTGAAACCATGCCCAATTGCAAAAAACCATATCATGAAAATATACCCTATTGCTGTTGCCTTAACGGTTATCAACAGTCTGCTGCTGGTTTTTCTCCTTGCCCAACTCAAGCCCGCCATCGCCCAGGGCCCAAAGCCAGTGCAGAGTGCAGCTCCGGTCTTGCGCGGGCGCGGACTTGAAATTGTAGACAGCCTCGGAAGAATACGGGCCAGTATTACCATTCAGCCCCCTGTAGAAGTGAATGGCATGAAATACACACAAACCGTGCTGCTGCGGTTGATTGCCTCCAACGGCAAGCCCATGGTAAAAATTGGCGGAGCAGAGAATGGCTCCGGACTAACGCTCATTGATGAGTCAGACAAAGGTGTGTTGATCAACGTGCAAAATGATAGCAGCTCCATAAAAATCACCAATAAAGACAAGGAGCAGGCTTTGAAACGGTAGGGCCTTTTTTCACGTATGCCGACCCAAAGAGACTGCCCTTTTAAGACAGTCTCTTTGTGGGTTGATGTCTACAGCAAGATCAGGAAGAAGGGGATGGCGGACGACCATCGGGTCAAGCTTTTATAAAGCAGGTTTCCTAAAAACGGTATCCGGGTTTGATTGGGGGATTGTAGAAATTTCCATGACGTCCCGGTTGATCCCGTACTTCTTCTGTGCCGCCTCTTTGTTCATCGCGCCTCCAACCAGGATCGTGCTGCGATTGTACTTTTCGTTGACTTCTTTTCCCGTCATTCTTTTTCCATCGACCATTACCACATCTGTGACCGATTCAACAGAGGCAACCCCTCCGCCGGATGTAAGCAGGTAGGTATGGCCGTTGATAACCCAGTACGGTTTGCCTGAATGTTCACCTTGCTTCCGGATCAACGCCACTTCTTCCCGGAACTGTTTCGCGTTTTCAAAGGCTTTGGCCACAAGTGTATAATTTGACTGCGGGCCCGGTTTGCTGGGCATTGCTACACTAGTTACAAAAGAACTGCTCGCGTTGTCTGCAGCATGGTCCCGAACCATCCCTACGATCTCGGCGCATTGTCTTCTGTTGATTTCAGAATTTGATTCAGTATTCTCATAGCCTTCTTTTGAGTACACGATCTTGATTTTACGCGGAAGTGCAGGAGCAGGGAACGTAATCGTGAAATAACCTCTTTCATCTGTACTTCCCTCTACCTGCGAGTAAACTTCTTTCACATGTACGTTGCCCAAAGCCTTGTAATTGCTTGTCTCTACGACTATGCCGGAAAGAGTAAAGCGTTGCGCTTGCGAGCGTCCGTCTTTGCTGTTGGATGTGATCCGGAAGGCAAGCAACAAAACTGCCAGCAGCGGCAACAGGAATAAAAACTTAACCAGGTGCAGTTGTGCACTCTCTACTTTGTTCATCATATGGATTCTTTTTTTAAGGGAGGAAAAGTTGAACGATGCTGCAATCGGAAGAGGTGATACGCCCAGTACTTTTAACAGCAGGTACTGATATTGTTTTTTCTCCATGCCATCTGCCACAACCTTGCTGTCGGCAATAAACTCCAGGTTTTGACGGATACTGTGCCTGATCAGCCAGGCAAACGGATTGTACCAGTTAAAGAGGCAAAGAAGTTCTGTCCAGATAATGTCGATGGTATGGTGCTGCTGCACATGCACCTGTTCATGCCGCAGGATTTCCTCTACCTCATCAGCACTGTGTAAGGCAGGATTGATAAAGACGGCACGCCCAAACGAAAATGGGATTATGTTTTTATCTATGCCATATACCTGCATGTTGTTGTTGGTTGAAAGAGGCTGTGCATGGCGTTTGATCTTCAGATAGCTGATCCATTGTACGGCAAACCGGGCAAGCATCACCAGTGTGCCTGTTATCAAAACAAGCAGCAGGACATTCCAGCCATCCCAGTAAGGGAGCAGAGGCGGAAGCTGGTTATTGCTGAAAGGAGCATTCAGGTCATTGAGCACAGGAATTGCCTGCACCACGCTGATCGTAGACAGCTTTTCCTTTTCGAGAACCGGTGATACGTTGATCAGCGGGATCAAAAATGAAAGAAGGGAATAGCCCAGCAGGTACCAGCGGTTCAGGTTGTAGAAGGTTAGGCGGTGAAGCAGCAATCTGTAAAACAGATACATGGCCGCCAGGCAAATAGATAGCTTGAGCAGATAAATAAATAAGACAGGCATAACGGAGGTTTTGATATTATTTTTGTTTTTCGATCATGTCCAGGATTTCCTGCAGCTCACTTGCCGTGAGCTTTTTCTGCTTGATGAAAAAACTGACCATCTCTTTGTAAGAATTGGAAAAATAGCTTTTCACCATCCCGCTCATAAATTTGTTCTTGTACGTTTCTTCCGAGATGAGCGGTTTGTACAAATAAGCATTGCCTACCAGCCGGCTGCTGATATAACCTTTTTTTTCCAGGTTCTTGACGGTAGAAGCCAGGGTTGTATAAGGCGGGAGCGGCTCTTCCATGTTTTCCAGGAAGGACTTTACAATCCCTTCCCCTGTTTTCCAGATGGCCTGCATGGCCTGCTCTTCACGCGGTGTCAGCTTTTTCATAAATTCTACGATTGTTTCGTAAATCTACGAATTATTCGTAGAGTGCGAAATTTTTTTCTGCTTGTAAAAAGAAAGGGTGAAAAAACCGGCTTGTGCCGTTGCAACAAGAATGCTGAGCTATGGCCGGATATTAACCTAATCTTCTTTGTTTTTGTACTTTTTAAAAATTTTTGCAGCGTTCCGATACATTTGGCCCTCCTTAAGAATGATTGTATAGAACTGCTTTTTTACACCTGTATAATTCACCAAAGCTGGTCACTATGAAATATATCTACAAAGCTGTCAGACTGCTGTTTTTTGGCTTGCTGTTTTACATGCCACTCGTTGTTTCCGCACAGAAAAGCGTATCCGGTACTGTCACGGACTCTGCGCAAGCCCCGCTGGCAGGTGCTTCTGTCAGTATCAAAGGAACTTCTGCCGGAACACGGACCGACAACGGTGGCCGCTTTGCCATTGATGTAAAGCCTGGTCAAACCCTCCTGGTGAGCTCGGTTGGCTACGACCTGCTGGAAGTGCCGGTTACTGCTTCCGTATCTGCCCTCACCTTAACACTTACCCATTCTACAAGCACCTTGAGTGATGTGGTTGTAGTGGGTTATGGCACCCAGCGCAAGGAAAACCTGACCGGCGCGATTGCTTCTATTACCAGTGAGCAGCTGGAGAGCAGGCCCATTACCAACCTGGCTGCCGGTCTGCAAGGCCAGCTGCCCGGCCTTACTATCAACCGGGGCAATGGATCGCCTGGTTCTGCCGCTGCGTTCAGCGTAAGAGGCGCAGCTACCCTGAACAACACCTCGGTAACCCCGCTTATCCTGGTAGATGGCGTTCAAATGGATCCCAACCTGGTGAACCCGGATGATGTAGAAAGCGTGACCGTTTTAAAAGATGCTGCATCTGCAGCTATTTACGGGGTCAGGGCCGCCAATGGGGTGATCCTCATCACAACAAAAAATCCCAAAAAGAACGCACCGGTCCGGATCAGCTACTCAGGCTCCTACACAGTTAGCAGGCCTACCCGGATGCCGGATTACATGAACTCGCTTGATTACATCACCGCACACCGCGAAGCAGACAGGATGTCTTATACCGGCAGCGGATCAGCCTCTGAAAAATACACCGCCATGGATTCTACGATGGCGGCTGCTTTCTTGAAAGATCCGCTCCACAATCCTTCTGTGTATGTGGATGCGACACAACCTACCGGCGCCAACAAATACCGCTATGTAGGCAATACAAACTGGATCGATGTCCTGTATCCCGGATGGGCGCCCATGACCCAGCAAACCATTTCCGCTTCGGGCGGACAGGGTAAAACCTCCTTTGTGGCATCCATGGGTTATTTCGGCCAACGCGGTTTGTTTAAAGTGGCGCATGATACCTACGAACGCTTCAATCCCAGCTTAAAGCTGAGAACAGAAGCCACCAAATGGCTGGATCTTGATTTTAAAGTGACCCTCAACCGGAGCGAAGGCGATAAGCCCACACCCGCCAGCCATGGCGGACTTTCCAGCGGATGGATACCCACCGATCTCCGTCCGACCATGCCTATCTATCATCCGGACGGACACTACTCCGGCCAGGGTAATTTTACCAACATGGTCGCGCTGGCTACCCTGAATGGCCGCACCAAAGAGCAGATCAATGATCTGTTTTTAACAGGCGGTATCACGCTGAAGCCGGTAAAAAATGTACAGGTGGTGGCCAACTACACCTGGAACAGCGCATCCGATTTCTGGCAGCAGCACTACAGGGAATACAAGGAATATGGAGTGAATGGCATCCTGATCGGAACATTCCCCTGGTCAACACCCAGCAAATTATCAGAAGCTACCTTGAACCGGTATTACTACTCGGCCAACGTGTTTGCCAACTATGAAAATACGTTTGCTGCAAAGCATTATGTGAAGCTGACCGTGGGTTACAACCAGGAATACAACCACAGCAAGTATTACGGTACTACGGTGAAAAACCTGATAGACCAGGAAATGCCTGCCATCAACCTCAACAACGATCCGGCGCCGGTTGTAGTAGGCGGCAACAGCGACTGGGCCCTTACAGGCACTTTCTTCCGCTTGAACTATATTTTTGATCAGAAGTATTTGCTGGAAATCAATGGACGCTATGATGGAACCTCGCGCTACCAGAGAGGCAACCGGTATACTTTTCTTCCCTCCGCCTCAGCCGGCTGGCGCATCTCCGAAGAGAAATTCTTTGAACCGCTCAAAGCTGTCGTCAACGACCTGAAGATAAGGGCCTCCTACGGTACGCTCGGAAACCAGGGTGTGCTTTCAAATACCACGCTGGGGGCCGTTTCAAATGCAGGCGTTGGAAATCCGCTGACATTAAGCAATTATCCTTACCTGCCAACCCTCACATCCGGGTCGGCAAATTATATTTTCGGCAATACACTGGGCGTTGCAGTAAACCCGGCAGGTATCATCAATCCCAATTTCACCTGGGAAAAAGTGACTTCCAAAGACATCGGGTTAGATGCATCCCTGTTGCGCAACCGGCTTACCATTACGTTTGATTCATACATCCGCGATACAAAAGACATCCTGGCCGCCGGCGCTACCCTGCCGGCTGTGCTGGGCACCGGTGTACCCCAGGTAAATGCGGCTTCTCTGCAAACAAAAGGATGGGAATTAACTGTAGGATGGAAAAATAAAACAAGTGGTGGCCTGTTCTACGGACTCACCCTCAATGTGTCTGATTACAGATCAAAGATCACGGCATACAACGGCAACCTTACCAAAGTGCTCAGCACCATCTACCAGGGACAGAATGTAGGAGAGATCTGGGGCTTTGTAACTGACGGATACTTCAAGACAGATGCTGACGCCACCGCCACCGACCAGAAAAACATCTGGGGTGGTACCTGGCTGGCAGGTGACATCAAATACCGCGATCTGAACAAAGACAACAAAATTACCGTGGGTGCCAATACCGTGGGCGACCCGGGTGATCAGAAAGTAATTGGCAACAACACACCGCGCTACCAGTTTGGTGCTGATCTGAGCCTTTCTTACGCGGGGTTTGATTTCTCTGCTTTCATACAAGGCGTTGCCAAGCGTGATTTCTGGCTGGGCGGCACCTATATGTTCCCCTTTGCCAACGACGAATGGGATGTTCCTTTAAGTTATGAACGGGATTACTGGACACCGCAGAACACAGAAGCCTACTATGCACGGCTTCGCTTTGGCGGGGGCGGCAACTACCGCGTACAAACCAAGTACCTGCAGAATGCCGCTTACATGCGCATGAAGAATATTGCGCTGGGTTATTCCCTTCCGGCAAAGCTGATCAGTAAAGCAAAATTCCAACGGGCAAGGGTATACGTAAGTGGTGAGAACCTCTTCGAAATCACCAGCGTCCGGTCTGGCTTTGATCCGGAACTGCTGGGGGCACAAAGTTATCCGCTCAACAGGGCTGTGTCTTTCGGATTGCAACTGGGGCTATAACCAAATCTATCAACTGCTGACAAAATATTACCACGATGAAAAAGCTTTGTATCATATTGCTCACGGCAGGCGTTGCGCTGGCTTCCTGCAAACGGGAAAGCTACCTGGATCTTTATCCCAAGGATGCCATCAGCGAGCCCACTTATTTTAAAAATGAAAACGACCTGAAGCTCTATGCCAACCGGTTCTACACTTCCCTGCCGGTCTTTCTAAACGGCACCGGAGATGACAATTCAGACAATACCGTGCCGGCAACCCGCAATACCTTTCTGGCAGGAACCTATACCGTGCCTGTAACAGGCGGCGGCTGGACCTGGACCGACATAAGAGCCACCAACTACTTTCTGCAACGGTATCAAAAAGCAGACGTGTCGCAGGACATCAAGAACAAGTACGCAGCCGAAGTGCGTTTGTTCAGGGCTTATTTTTACTGGCAGAAGATAAAGCAGTTTGGCGATGTGCCTTATTACAACACTGATTTTACAGATACTTCCGCGGCACAACTGTATGCGCCCAAAACCCCCAGGAAAGCAGTCATGGATTCTGTTTTGAGCGACCTGGACTTTGCTGTTGCCAACCTGCCCCTGCCGACCAATATCGCTGCCGCAGACCGGGGGCGTTTGCATACCTATGCAGCGCAGGCCCTGAAAGCCAGGATCTGTTTGTGGGAAGGCACGTTCCGCCGCTACCAGGGCCTGGGTGATGATGTAAAATTCATCCGGGCAGCAGCCGATGCTTCGGAAGCCATCATCAATTCCGGCTTGTATGATATTTACAGGCCTGGCAATACAAACACCAACTATTACAACCTGTTTATCCAGGAAGACCTGAGCACCAACAAGGAAGCCATCCTGTACAAATCTTACCAGAAAGATATCCTGATGCACAATACCACCCGCACCATCGGGCAGAACAACAATGGTTTCAGCAAAAACTTTGTGCGCTCTTACCTGATGAAAGACGGTATCCCTGCTGCTTTGAGTTCAACTTACAGGGGCGATGATTCGCTGGATGCAGAAGTGGCCAACCGGGATCCCCGCTTTCCGCAAACCATTGCTACCAGAGGATTTACGTTCCTGGTGAACCCGGATGGCTCAAGGGATACCATCTCCCTGCCGCGCATCGGTACGTCTGCTACCACTACCGGTTACCAGATGGCCAAGTTCCGCTCTTCTGATTACGCGCAGTTCAATGCCAACCAGTCGACCCTTGATATGTTTATCTTCCGCTACGCCGAAGTGCTGCTGGTTTATGCAGAAGCAAAAGCTGAGCTGGGAGAAGCTACGCAGGCCGTGATCGATAAATCTATCAAGCTCCTGCGCGACCGGGTAGGCATGGCCAATATGACCATTGCAACGCTGAAAAAAGATCCTCAGTCAGATTTTCCGGCGCTGCCGGTGCTCCTTGATGAGATCCGCCGGGAAAGAAGGGTTGAGCTGGCCCTGGAAGGATTGCGCTTTGATGACCTGCTGCGCTGGAAGGCCGGCAAGCAGATCGAAAATCCTGAAACCATCCTGGGCATGAAACTTCATCCCAATGTAAAAGCCCAATACCCGGCAACCCAGGTCAGGAACATCGTGGTAGACGCCAACAATTATATCCGCATCTACACAAACCTGACAAACAGAACCTGGAACGATAAGATGTATTACTATCCGCTTCCTTCCCAGGAACTGACACTGAACAAAAATCTCGCGCAAAATGCGGGCTGGTAAAAGAAACGTATGGTTTCCATCCGCCCGGGCTGGTTCTACCATCCGGCTGAAGACGGCCGCGTCAAATCACCGGACAGGCTGCTCGATATTTATTACAGCTCTGTGGGAAGAAATGGCGTGCTGCTGCTAAACATACCGCCCGACACAAAGGGATTGATCAATGCAGCAGACAGCAAAAACCTGCAGGAATGGAAACGGTTGATCGATCAGACGTTTGCACAAAACTTATTAAAAGAGGCAAAGCTGGCAAACGGGGGAGGTAAGAACCCCCAAGCCTTGCTGGATAACAAGTCCACCACCTATTGGACGACCGACGGAACAGACACGGCTGCCACGATTGAATTCAAGTGGAATAGCGTAAAGACGTTTGATGTGTTATTGTTGCAGGAGAACATCCGAATGGGGCAAAGGATTGAGCAGTTTGTACTGGAGTATCAAGACGGAGGGGAATGGAAGAAAATTGCGGAGGGAACAACCGTGGGCTGTAAACGGTTGTTGCGGTTTCCACCTGTTACGGCCAGCACTGTGCGGCTCAGGATCACTGCATCCAGGTTAAACCCCACACTCGCTGAAATGGGATTGTACAAGCAGGCCCGGTGATATTTACTTCTTAAAGCATTTGCATGAAAAGATTCGCAGCAGGGTTATTTTTTATGGGACTAGGTTTTTACGGCGCTGCACAGGAGCTGCCGGTAGAGTTGCAAACGCCTGAACTGGTGTCGGTAAACCGGATGCCGATGCGGGCGGAAGCTTTTGCGTTTGAAAGCAGGGAACTGGCCAGGCAAAGAGAAAAGGAAGGTTCGCAGTATTTCCTGTCGTTGAATGGCCGGTGGAAATTTAATTGGGTACAGGACCCCCGCAAGCGGCCTGCAGCTTTTTACAAAACAGATTTTGATGATGCGGCCTGGAAGGATTTTCCTGTTCCGGCCAACTGGGAACTGCATGGTTATGGCCTTCCCATTTATGTAAACCAGCCGTATGAATTCGCCGGGCATGCAAAACGGGGCGGACAGCTCAACCCACCATACGACATCCCCGCCGACAACAATCCTGTTGGCTCTTACCGCAAAAAAATAACGGTTCCGCAAAGTTGGAACGGGCGGCAGGTCTTTATCCATTTGGGTGCAGTAAAATCTGCTTTCTTTATCTGGGTAAACGGAGAAAAGGTCGGCTATAGTGAAGACAGCAAGCTGGCTGCAGAATTTGATATCACCAGATGGGTAAAGCCGGGAGAAAACTTAATTGCTTTGCAGGTGTACCGCTGGAGTGATGCCAGCTACCTGGAGTGTCAGGACATGTGGCGCATCTCCGGCATAGAAAGAGACGTTTATCTGTATGCAACACCCCGGCTTGATCTGCGCGATTGTAAGATCATAACCGGTTTGGATGACACATATACAAATGGCAGCTTGCAGGTGCAGGCATCCATCAGCAACTACAAATCGGACGAGCGGGGAAACCACAGCAGGCCGGATGAGTGCCAGCTTGAAATAGCCCTGGAAGGGGCCGATGGAAAAATTGTCTGGACAGAACAATCCGGCGTGCAGAAAGTGTTGGGCAACTACAAAGCAGCCCTTTCTTTTGCTACAAAGATCCCCGCTGTAAAAACCTGGTCGGCTGAAATTCCTAACCTGTATACCCTCTATCTTACCTTGAAAGATACACAGGGAAAGATCCTGGAAGTGGTTCCCCAGCGCATCGGGTTCAGGTCTGTGGAGCTGAAAGACAGGAACCTGCTGGTAAACGGAAAACGGATCTTTCTGAAAGGGGTGAACCGCCACGAGCACAATCCTACGCAGGGCCATACACTCACGCACGAGGATATGCGAAAAGACATGGAAATGATGAAGAAGCTCAACATCAATGCCGTGCGCACCTCTCACTACCCACCTGATCCTTACTGGCTGGACCTGTGCAACGAGTACGGCATGTATGTGGTGGAAGAGGCCAACATCGAATCGCACGGGCGTGGGTATGAGCTGCGATATACGCTGGGCAATGATGCAAAATGGCAGAATGCCCATCTGGCGCGCATTACACGCATGTACGAGCGTGATAAGAACCGGACCTGCGTCATTACCTGGTCGCTGGGCAACGAAGCCGGGAACGGCGTGAATTTCTATGAGGGCTATGAATGGCTGAAGGCGCATGACGGCCGCCCGGTGCAATACGAAAGGGCGGAGGGCGATTACAATACAGACATGAATGTGCCGCAGTATCCCAGCCCGCAATCACTGATCCGTTTTTCACAGGGCAATCCTGGCCGGCTCATGATCATGAGTGAGTATGCGCATATCATGGGCAACAGCCTGGGCAATTTCAAAGACTACTGGGATGCGATTGAGAACCATCCTTACCTGCAAGGCGGGTTTATCTGGGAATGGATCGACCAGTCGATCGATACGGTCAAGAACGGCAAAAGGATCAAAGCATACGGCGGTGATTTCCCGCTGGAAGGTCCGGTGAATGAAAACTTAAGCGACAACAATTTTTGCGTAAAAGGGGTGGTGACCGCTTACCGGGAATTAACACCGATGGCCATCGAGGTCAAGAAAGTTTATCAGCACATAAAGACAGAATGGAAGGGGGGGAACCTGTTCCAGATCACGAATGGCTATTTCTTCAAAAATACAGACAATCTCAAATTGACATGGCAGGTTTTAAAAGATGGAATGCGGGCTGGGAATGGAACCATCGGTGTAGTCCGGCTTGGTCCGCAGCAAAGTACCACCTTCAAATTGCCTCCTTCAATGTTGGGGAAAACAGATGGGGAGTATTTTGTGAACGTGTCATATTCTTTAAAAGAGGAGGAGCCTTTTTTACCTGCCGGGTATGAGATAGCCTCCGATCAATTCTTATTAAACGCAAAGCCGCCAGCTGAACAGCCCCTCCCTGCAAAAGGCAGTTTACAGTTTTCTCAATCAGGTAGCAGATGGGTTGTGAGCGGGAAAGGTTTTAAGATTGAATTTGATACGGCCCGGGCCATGCTGACCGGGTATACGCTGGATAAGGTCTTGCTGCTGCAATCGGGCCCCCAGCCTGCTTTCTGGCGGGCTCCCAACGACAATGATATTGGAGCCGGCATCAACAGGTCATTGCGCATGTGGCGCAATGCGTATGAGCAGGGTGTGGTCACGCAGGCCAAAGCAAGCAAGATCAATGACCAGCTCTATGAAGTGGTCTTTAAAAAATCGCTGGTCAATGGCGATGCGCTCAGTGAACAAACGTTTTCCGTGTATGCCGATGGCAGTGTAAAAGTGAACAATCATTTTTATGCGGTAAAAGGAAAATATCCCATGCTGATGCGCATCGGAAACGACCTCGAGCTAAACAAGCAGCTTGGCCAGATCCAATACTATGGCCGCGGGCCCTGGGAAAATTACCAGGACCGGAAAGCCGCTTCCCTGGTAGGCTTTTACAAGCAAGCACTGTCTTCCCAGTATTATCCCTATGCCCGTCCGCAGGAAAGCGGCAACAAAACCGATGTACGCTGGGCGAGCTTTACGGATGCAAAAGGCAAGGGTCTCCGGTTTCAGATGGCCGACAGCCTGCTTTCTTTTGCTGCCCTGCCCTACAGCCTGGACGACCTTGACCCGGGCCCCAACAAAAAGCAATACCACTCCGGCGAGCTGGTAGAACGGGACCGGATATACCTGCACATGGATCTGCAGCAAACCGGCGTCGGCGGCATCGACAGCTGGGGCGCCTGGCCCGTAGAAACCTACCGCATCCCCTACAGCGATCATCAATACAGCTACTGGATCAGGCCTGTGAGATAGGCTGGACATATGCCGACATCCAAACCCGTGATGCCGGAACCGACCCCTGCCCCCCAGGAGCGGATAAGAAGCAGGTGCAGCCTCCTGCAATTGTATCGTATCCCCTCCTGGGAGGGGCAGGGGTCGGTTAAAGACTCGAAATGCTCGAGATATCGCTACAGCAGCGATGCACCACACCCATGCAGTGAATAAAATCCAGTCAGTATAATACTGCTTTCAACTTACAGGTTTAATAAGTCACCGTTTGTAGGCAAGCAATCTCAACGCATTAAACACAACTACAACAGTGGAACCTTCGTGCCCGATTACGGCAGGACCCATATGGGCAATCCCGAGTAAGGTGAGGGGAATTAAGATGGCTACCATGCCGAGGCTGATGATTAAATTCTGCCGGATGATGCTGTGTGCTTTTCTGCTTAAGCCGATGGCAAATGAAAGGTTGGTCAGCTTGTCGGCCATCAGGGCAATGTCGGCTGTTTCCAGGGCTACATCGCTGCCGGCCGCGCCCATGGCAATGCCCACGGTGCTTTTGGCCATGGCCGGGGCGTCGTTCACGCCATCACCAACCATGGCAACTTTGCGCTCGGTGGTTTTCAGCTTTTCGATCGCTTCGATTTTTTGCTCCGGAAGCAGGTTGCCCAGCGCCTCGGTGATGCCGATTTGTTTGGCAACCGCTTCAGCCACTTGCTGGTTGTCGCCGGTTAGCATCACCATCTTTCTTATACCCCCTGCACCCAGTTCTGTGAGTGCTTCCTTGGCATCCGTTCTGGGTGTATCCATCAGGGTAACGATGCCGACATACTGATCGTTTTGGCGGATCAGCATCGTGGTGTTGCCCTGCTGTTCTAGTTCCTGTGCTTTTTGCCTGATCTCATCGGGGAGGGTGTTCCCATTCTCACTGAACAGCTCTTTGTTTCCAATCAGGATGGTTGTGCCGTTGAATTGAGATCTAATCCCTCTCCCGGTGATGGTTTCCACGCCGGATGCAGGAGCAATATCCCTTTTCAGCTTTTCTGTACCGCCTTTTACAATGGCCGCCGCCAGGGGATGATCGCTTAGTTTTTCCACAGCAACCGCGATCTCCAATACCTGTTCTTCTGAAGCGCCATTCAGTGGGTATACTCCCGTGAGTTTGGGTTTGCCTTCCGTGAGCGTGCCGGTTTTGTCAAAGGCAATGGCGGTTAATGAACCCAGTTCTTCCAGGGGCTTGCCGCCTTTTACCAGTACACCTGCTCTTGCAGCCCGGGCCACCCCGCTGAGCACGGCGCTGGGAGTGGAGATGGCCAGCGCACAAGGACTGGCAGCCACCAGCACAGCCATGGCCCGGTAAAAACTTTTGCTGAACGGCTCGTCAATGACCAGGAATGCAAACAACAGCAGCACTACCAGGATAAGGACAGCCGGTACATAGTATTTTTGCAGTTTGTCTGTAAAGTTTTGGGTAGGTGATTTTTGGGTCTGTGCTTCATTCACCAGTTTTACCAGCCGCGCGATGGTGGAGTCGGCTGCGATCCTGGTTACTTTTACTTCCAGGTTCCCGCCGCCATTGATAGAACCTGCAAACACCTTGTATTTCGCTTCCAGCTTGTCTGCACCCGCCATATCCATGTTTGCATTTTCCACAGGCAGCTTATCAACCGGCATGCTTTCTCCGGTAATAGGAGACTGGTTCACACTGCTGTTGCCTGCAACAACAAACCCGTCTGCGGCAATTTTTGAATTGGGCTTTACTACAACCACATCGCCTGGTTTCAGCTGGTCTATACCCACTTCTTTTACCTGTTCGCCTGTTTTAAGCAGGGCAGTTTTGGGTGCAAGGCCTGCCAGGGCTGCAATAGATTTACGGGCTTTTTCCATGGCATAATGTTCCAGCGAATGGCCCAAGCTGAACAGGAACAGCAAAAGGGCGCCCTCTGCCCATTCGCCCAGTACAGCCGCGCCGATGGCGGCTACCAGCATCAGAAAGTCAATTTCAAATTCTCCCTTGCTGATGCCTTCTACAGCTTCTTTGGTGGTATAGAAGCCGCCAAAAAAATAAGCACCGATGTAAAAGCCGGTCGGAACAAAGGGAGAGATGTTTTTGATGAATGATAAACCAAAGCCAAGGGCCAGCAAGGCACCGCAGATGATGGCAAAAATGAGTTCAGTTTTTTCGCCAAAGGGGCCGCCATGGGAGTGGGCGTGGTCATGTCCTGCATGATCATGGTCGTGCTCCGCATGCTTATGATCATGCGCAGGTTCTTTCTCATGGGATGTAGGAGTACCTGCCTCAATGCTTGTTTTATCCATTCAAACAATTTAAAAGTTTCCTGATTTGTTCTTTGTCCCTTCGGTTTGCAAATGTTTCCATTACAAGAGCAACTATTTACCTCGCTGAACCCTGCGCAGCGATACATCATCCACGTAGCAAAATGCATTTGCCGTGCCCTCTGCCAAAAATCCGATTTCTACCTGGCCCCCTTTTACGGGTACCTTCTCCAGCCTGATGATTTTCCATTCCCCTTCTTCCTTCATGTTGTACGTAAGCGTTTTGCCATTGGCCTTTGCATACATGACCAGTTTGCTGAAACCGGCGCTGCTCCTCGTCTTTGCTGTCAGCGTGTAATCGCCATCTTCTAATTTCACGTAGGGGGAAGAGCTGATGGTCTGAAATACCTTTCTTTTAAAGTCGACCTTGTCGCTGAGGTTGAGGCTTCTTTCTCCAACCACTGTTTTCCTGTCTGCTTCACTGTTTTCATGGTTCAGGGCCGGGGAAGTGGAATCAAGTCCTATAGGGTTGCCTTGTACAACAGCAGAAACCCAACCCAGCAGTTGCGTTTGTACAGGCTTTATATTGCTGGGGATCTTTTTTCTATCTGCTTCAAAGCTGCCGTTCTTCGCATAGTCATTGTCGTTGCCTGCATTCCATTCTCCGGTCCGCACATCCAAATTCCAGGAGCTGAGTGAATTGAAATAAGGCGTGTTGTCTTCAAAAGAAAGCGGGCACCACTGGTTGTATCCCAATCCGTTTCCGGCAAAATCGGCCCAGCGGTCGCCGCAAAAAATCACGGTTTCCTGTTTCGTGCCTTTCACCGTATAAAAAAATCCTGTTTGCGTTGTATGCGCATAATCATCTTCACAGCCTTTCATCACCAGCATCTGGTTTTTAGGGGTATAAGGACCCCTGATGTCATCCGCAACCAGATAATAAGCATGAGATGCATCCCATCCATATAAATCGGAGGCGCACATGTAATACTTGCTTTTGTATTTGAACAGGCAGTTTCCTTCACGGCCTTCACCCTGAAAAACGGTTACGCAATCCAGCAGGTCTACCATGCCATCCTTCACACCGATTTCAGAAACATAGATCTTGTTTCTGCCCCTGCCATAAGAGTAGACCAGGTACGACTTGCCCGTATCCTCATCTGTAAATACCGTCTGGTCGCCGGTGTTTGTTGTGCCGATCCGGTCCATCATGCTGATTTGCCGGTGCCAGGTAAATTCACCTGCTGGCGTATCGCTTGTAACGATCAGCACCTGGCTGCCATGCTGCACCACCAGGGCGTATTTGTTCAGCTCCTTTACATACGCCACACCCAGGCGGCCCACCCAGGTAGGCCGGTCCTCGTGTTTCATGAGTTCATTCCGGGTGAGCACATCCCGCTCAAAAGACCAGTTGACCAGGTCAGTGGAACTGTAACAGGTTACAGATTCAAATGTGCTGCCCTGTTGTGTGCGCGATGGATCTGCCCGGTAGGCATCGGCCTGTTTATAATGAACGCCATACCAGTAATATTTTTTGGTGCCGGTTGCCGGGTCTGCAAACCTGAATATGCCACCGCCCTGGCTGTAAACAGGCTGGCCGTCTTTGGTGTTCCAGAACTGATCATTCCTGATATTGACTGCCTGCGCCTTTGCACCAGGAGCCATGCCCGTTCCTGTGATCCCCACCAAAATCACCACAAGGAAAAAAAGCCTGTGTCTTTTCATATAGCGTACAAATTCGTAAAAATCATTTAAACAGGGTGCAATTGCTTAAAAGATCATGCACTGGGTAAGATGATTTATGGCAAATAGAATTTAGTAGTATGGTATACTATGTTCCGATGGAACACAGAGAAGCTGGCCTTTACCTGGGAGATATTGCGACAGGAACACCATGATCACAGCGGCTGGTTACCACCAACAAGCTGCGCTTGCCGGAACACAGACAAATATCTTAGGGCTTGACAAAAACTATACTATACCTACAGATCGAATGGGCATAGCACCTTAAGGGAAAACTTTAAGCCTTGACTGATCGAGTTTCCTGCATCCTGCCCCCACTACTGCCGGGCAGCCACGTTTGCCGGGCGCTCGGTTTCATGTGCAACAGCTGCAGCTTTGGATTCGCTGGTTCTGTTGCGGCTCAGGACGCGGTAAACAAGTACAATGCTCATCAGCATACATACAGCGCCGATCAAAAAATGGATGCCCGGGAAATAAAAAGGGGCTTTGTCAGTGGTAAAGTACGTAAAGCTGGTGTTCATGATCAAGGGGCCCAGGATCGTTGTAAGGCTCATCAAACTGGTCAGTGCACCCTGCAGTGCGCCCTGCTGGTTGGCAGGAACCTGGCCGGATATAACCGATTGCAGGGAAGGATTGGAAATGCCACCCAGGCAATACGGGATCAAGAATACAAACATCATCCAGCTCTGTGTGGCAAAAGCAAACAACAGGAGGCCCAGCGTATAGAGGCTGAGACCCAGGTAAATACTCCTTTCGTTGCCGATCTTGGGATTGACGACCCGGGTAAGGCCGGCCTGTACGCTGCCTACCAGGATGCCGACGATCGCCAGGGAGATGCCCACCATTTTTTCCGTCCAGTGAAAACGGTAAATGGTAAAGAAATTCCAGTTGCCCTGTACGCCCTGCGCACCCAGGTAGATCAGGAAAAAACTGGCTGCCAGTCCGCCCAGCTCTGGATGTTGAAAAAGGAATTTCAAAGAGCCAAAAGGATTGGCCTTCTTCCATTCAAAACGGCGGCGGTTTTCCTTGGGCAATGATTCAGGCAACAGGAAGTAACCGTAGAGGCAATTGAGCAGGCAAAGACCAGCCGCAGCGTAGAACGGCGCTCTGATGCCCCAGGTGGAAAGAAAAGCACCCAGGGCCGGGCCCAGTACAAAGCCCAGTCCGAAAGCGGCCCCGATCATGCCAAAGTTTTTTGCCTTGCTGGTTTCGTCTGTGCTTACATCCGCAATATAGGCGCTTGCCGTGGTAAAACTAGCCCCGGTAATACCGGCAATCACGCGGCCGATAAAAAGCCAGCCATAGGCCGGCGCAAGGGCAAGAATGATATAATCGATTCCAAAGCCCAGCAAGGAAAACAGCAAAACCGGTCTGCGTCCGTACTGGTCGCTGAGGTTGCCCATCACCGGCGCAAACAAAAACTGCATGACGGCAAAAACAGAAAGCAGCAGGGCACCGTAAGTACTGGCTTCGTTTACCGGAATGCCCTTCAGTTGGGCGATCAGGTCAGCCATTACCGGAATGATCAGGCCAAAGCCCATGACGTCGATAAGGAGGGTTACAAAAATAAATCCAATGGCTGCTTTTTTTGCTGGCATTTCTTCCGGTTTAGTCGGTAAAGGTGCAGGTATTTTTTCTACTAAACTGAACGGGAACTGAAAAAACTTGCCCCTTATATTGTCATCTTAAAATATATTTGCGGCGTGCGGAGGTTTCTAACATATGTTGTTTTCTTAGTTGTGTGGTTGGATACCACCTCGCTCAACCAGCTGGTCAAACTTCCCATCCTTGTCTCTCATTTTATTGAACACCAGCAAACCCGCTCCGGTCTTACGTTTGTCCAGTTTATCTCCATGCATTACTGGGGAGAGGATGACAACGACAACGACAACGACCGCGACATGCAGCTGCCCTTCCGCAAAATCGATTTCAACAACATGCAGGCCCTGTTCTTTCCCACTGTCAGGGAGCCCATCGTAAAACAAGTCTACGCCCCTGAAAAATCCGTGTACCTGCCTGCCTATTATTCCAATTGGCCCAATCCCACGCTGAAAGCCCTTTTCCGTCCTCCCCGGGTATAGTCTGTTATTCTTGTCTTTTTTACACGTAACGGGCTTCTCTGTGTATGCCTGTTGCTATTTCCTGAACTTATCACCTGCAGACTTATGCTCAACAGGATCATCAGCTTTTCCATCCGGAACAAGCTTATTATCGGATTATTTATCCTGGCATTGATTGCCTGGGGCGGTTATGAAGTAACCCGCTTACCCATTGACGCCGTGCCGGATATTACCAACACCCAGGTGCAAATCATTACAACCGCTCCCTCCCTTGGCGCCCCCGATGTGGAACGCCTGATTACCTTTCCCATCGAACAGGCCAACAGCAATATTCCCGGATTAAAAGAAATCCGGAGCCTGTCGCGTTTTGGTCTTTCCCTGGTTACCATTGTATTTGACGACGATGCCGACGTGTACTGGACGCGGCAGCAGGTGAGTGAACGCCTGCAGTCGGTCGACATTCCCGACAATGCCGGTACGCCGCAGCTGGCGCCTGTAACAACCGGGCTCGGAGAAATTTACCAGTACGTGGTGCGGCCGGAAAAGGGGTATGAGAACAGGTACTCCCTGGCTGACCTGCGCACGATCCAGGACTGGATCATCCGCCGGCAGCTGCTGGGTACCCGGGGCGTGGCCGATGTGTCATCGTTCGGGGGCGAGCTGAAGCAGTATGAGGTGGCCGTGAACCCTGAAAAACTCAAGTCATTCCGGCTTACCATCAGCGATGTTTTCAATGCCCTGCAAACCAACAACAGCAACACCGGAGGAGCCTATATTGAAAAAGGCCCGACCGTACTTTTTATCCGCAGTGAAGGCCTGGTGCAGAACATAGCAGACATCCAGAACATCGTGGTGCAGAGCACGGCCGATCAGATGCCGGTGCTGGTCCGCGACATCGGGGAAGTGCGGGAAGGCGCCGCCGTGCGGTATGGCGCGCTCACCTACAATGCAGAAGGAGAGGTGGCTGGTGCCATTGTGATGATGCTGAAAGGCGAGAACTCCTCCGAGGTCATTAAACGCGTAAAGGAAAAGATTGCCGCCATCCAGAAAACCCTGCCCGAAGGCATCCGCATCGAGCCGTTCCTGGACCGGACCAAGATGGTGAACAACGCCATCGGAACAGTGGAGCGCAACCTGGTTGAAGGCGCCCTTATCGTGGTGTTTGTGCTGGTGTTGTTCCTGGGCAACCTGCGCGCCGGATTTATCGTGGCGTCTATGATCCCGCTGTCGATGCTCTTTGCCATTATCATGATGAACCTTTTTGGCGTAAGCGGCAACCTGATGAGCCTGGGTGCCCTCGACTTTGGATTGATCGTGGATGGCGCGGTGATCATCGTGGAAGCCGTGCTGCACCATCTGTCTGCATCAAAGCAGTATGCCGGGCTTAACCGGATATCCCAGGGGGACATGGATGCTGAAGTAGGATCGTCTGCCTCGCGGATGATGAACGCGGCCGTGTTCGGACAGATCATTATCCTGATCGTATACCTGCCGATCCTTTCCCTGCAGGGCATAGAAGGCAAGATGTTCAAGCCGATGGCGCAAACGGTGGCATTTGCCATCCTGGGCGCCTTCCTGCTTTCGCTCACCTATGTGCCTTTGATGAGTGCGCTGTTCATCAGCAAAAAGATCTCCCATCAACCAAACTTGTCTGATAGGATCATGGCAAAGCTGGAACAGGTTTATGCCCGCTCGCTGAAAGGCGTGCTGCGGATGCGCAAAACGGTGCTGGCCACCGGCGTTGCCTTGTTTATACTGGCCCTGTTTCTTTTTTCCCGGATGGGAGGCGAGTTTATTCCGCAGCTGGAAGAAGGAGATTTTGCGGTAGAGACCCGGCTGCTGACCGGCAGCAACCTGCATACGACCATCAAAGCCACGCAGCAGATCTCAAAGATCCTGCTCGACAGCTTTCCGGAAGTGCAAAAGGTGGTCACACGGGTAGGCACAGCCGAAATTCCCACTGATCCCATGCCCCTGGAAGGCGGGGATGTGGTGATTATTTTAAAAGATAAGAAAGAATGGGTATCGGCCCGTTCGTTCCCGGAGATCGCCGATAAGATGGCTGCCAAAGTACAGGCGGTGCCGGGGGTTACTACGGGTTTTCAATATCCCGTACAGATGCGGTTCAATGAAATGATGACAGGGGCCAAGCAGGATGTGATCTGTAAGATATTTGGAGACAACCTGGATACGCTCGCCGCTTATGCAGCCCGCCTCAAATCCATCAGCGCTACCATCCCCGGCGCGGCGGACCTGTATGCCGAAACGGTGATCGGTATGCCGCAGATCGTGGTGAGCTATAACAGGGGCGAGATCGCGAAATGGGGATTGAATATTGACGATGTGAACCGGACGATCAACGCCGCGTTTGCGGGCGCAACAGCGGGACAGGTTTACGAAGGAGAGAAGCGGTTCGACTTGGTGGTAAGGGTTGGCAGCGAGGGGCGGACGGGTGTTGGCGATGTGCAAAACCTGCTTGTCTCCACGCCTTCCGGTCAGCAGATACCGCTGGAACAGGTTGCCACTATCCGCGAAATTGAAGGGCCGAACCAGATCCAGCGGGAGAATGCACAGCGGCGTATCATTGTCGGCTTCAATGTGCGGGGCCGCGATGTACAATCTGTGGTGCAGGAGATGCAAAAGAAAGTAGAGGCGGGCATCCGCTTCCCGCCCGGCTATTATGTAACGTACGGAGGCGCTTTTGAAAATCTGCAGCAGGCAAAAGAGCGCTTAAGCATTGCCGTTCCTGTTTCGCTTATCCTGATCTTTGTGATGCTGTACTTCGCGTTCCGGTCTGTGAAGGAGGGCGTGCTGATTTATTCCGCCATTCCGCTTTCGGCGATCGGCGGGGTATTTGCCCTCTGGCTTCGCGGCATGCCGTTCAGCATATCCGCAGGAGTCGGTTTTATCGCCCTGTTTGGCGTGGCTGTGCTCAACGGCATTGTATTGATTTCTGAATTTAACCGGCTGAAGAACAAGGGACCTGTCAGCATCCTGGAGCTGGTAGTGGCTGGTGGCCGCAACCGCTTGCGGCCGGTGCTGATGACGGCTTCTGTGGCATCGCTCGGCTTTTTGCCGATGGCCCTCAGCAACGGGGCCGGTGCTGAAGTACAGCGCCCGCTTGCCACCGTCGTGATCGGCGGGCTGATCTCCGCCACCCTGCTCACCCTGTATGTACTGCCGGTGCTCTATGTGATGTTTGAAAAAACAAAGGGACGTTCCCTTAAGAAGACAAAGCGGGTTGCGACCGTTACTACGCTGGTGCTCTTTGCACCCATTGCCATGCAGGCCCAGCAAATTACCCTGCCTGCGGCCATCGACACCGCACTGAAAAACAGCGGATCGATCCGGGCTTATCAAACCAGCGAACAGTACTATGCAGTGCTGCAGGGCGCTTTTCTCGACATACCGTCCACCAGTATCAATGCTGAATACGGCAAGTTCAACAGCAACGCGAACGACAACCGTTTTCTTGTTACACAGGCAATTTCATTCCCTGCTGTTTACCGGGCCCAGCGCAGCATCTCCCATCTCGGCTACGACATCAGCCGCACCACCACCCGGCTCAATGCGATCCAGCTAAAGGCAGCAGTAAAATCGGTTTATTACGAACTGCTTGTCCTGCAACAGCGGCAAATATTGCTGGAGCAGGCTGACAGCATCTACAGTGCCTTTCTGCAAAAAACAGAACTGCGCTTCAAAGCCGGTGATGCAGACCTGGTGGAAAAAGCCACCGCAGAGAGCCAGCGTACGCAGATCAGCGTGCAGCTGAGCGATGTAAAAACGGCTTATGCGAATGCGCTTACCCGCTTTTATTTCCTGCTCAACGGAAGTGGCCGTTATGAGCCTGTGCCGGCAGAGCCTTCTTATAACCTTACAACGGTACCGGACACATCGCTGCTGGAGCAGACGCCCGCGATCCAGTTGCAGCAGCAGCAACTGGGCCTGAGCCGGGAGCAGCAAAAGCTGGAGCGCAGCAAGCTGCTTCCGCTGGTCAGTATAGGCTACAGCAACAGCTCTATCATCGGCTACCAGCGGATCGGAACAGACGAGAAATACTTTGATGGCAGCAAGCGGTTCTCTTCGGTAAGCGGCGGATTGGCCCTGCCCATTTTCAGAACGGCACAGCGGGCCCGCATCAAAGCGGCAGGACTGCTGATCCGCCAGCGGTCTTTTGAGCTGCTGGCTGCCCGCCGGCAGGCTTCTGCAGAACTGGTCAATGCCATTCGTTCGTACACGCGTTACCGGGAGAACGGCGCCACGTACCGGTCGGTGCTGCTGCCCAATGCCATGGCCACCATCAACGCCATCACCCAGCGCCTCAACAGCGGGGCCATCAGCTACCTGGAATGGGTTGTGCTGCTGAACCAGGCATTCCAGGTGAGGGCCAGCTATCTCGATCTTATTCAACAAACCAACGAAGCTGCCATACAGGTAGAAAAATTCAGCGCAACAAACTAAACCAGATGAACATGAAAAATACTTTGCTGCTCTGCAGCTTTTTGATATTTATTTTATCGTGCGGAGACAAGCCGGTAACAAAGATCGCTGCCGGAGAGCCTGCTGCTGCGGAAGATGAAGTGGTGCTGACCCCCGAGCAAATGCAGAATGCATCTATTGCAGTAGACACGCCGGCGCGAAAGGGGGTGCATCCGGTGCTGCAGGTAAACGGGGTGGTAGATGTGCCGCCACAGAATGTTGTATCGATTACTTTCCCGCTGGGTGGCTACTTAAAGACCATGAACCTGCTGCCGGGCATGCAGGTGCACAAGGGAGAGGTGCTGGCTGTACTGGAAGATCCGCAATACATCCAATTGCAGCAGGATTACCTGATGGCCCGCTCCAGGCTTTCTTTTCTGGAAGCCGATTACCAGCGCCAGCGTGAGCTCAATGCGACCAAGGTCAGCAGCGACAAAGTATTCCAGGAAGCCAGAACCAATTGGGAAAGCCAGCAGATCCTGGTGCATTCCCTCCGCGAAAAGCTGGCGCTGATCAACATCGATGCCGATGGGCTGACAGAAGGCCGCATCTCCCGCACCACCCGCATCTATGCGCCGGCCACCAGCTTTGTTACCAAAGTAAACGTGAACAAGGGCCGCTATGTAAACCCGACAGATGTCCTGTTTGAACTGATTGATCCGGCCGACCTGCATCTCAGTTTGACCATATTTGAAAAAGACCTGCTGAAACTTGCACCCGGTCAGAAAGTGGTGGCTGTTACCAACAGCAGTCCGGAAACCTATGAAGCTACCATCCATTTTGTATCAACCAGCATTGGTGAAGACCGCGCCGGTGAAGTGCATTGTGATTTTAACCGCAACTATCCAAACCTGCGGCCGGGCATGTTCATGAACGCACAGGTGCAGTTGGACAATAACCTGGTTACTGCCCTGCCTGATGAAGCCATCGTGAAATGGCAGGAAAAGCCCTATGTATTTCAGCAGGTAGCAAAAAATCGCTTTAAGATGGTACCCGTACAAACCGGCTCATCAACCGGCAACTACACAGAGATCAAGTCTGAACTGCCCGGGGGCTACATTGTTACCCGGGGGGCTTATAGTGTGCTGATGGTGCTGAAGAATAAGGGGGATGAGGGGTGATGCTTTTTAGATTCGGCAATATCTATCAGGGTGATATGTGTGTTTGTGCCTTATACAAAATTGAATTCAGCGGATGGTACAGGGCATGAGAAGTTGATGCATCCACACCAAGTGTAATGTCTCACTCGATACATGCAATCAAGTTCAAACCTGTATGCGTATTAATGCACGCTGCTCCGCGTAAATGAATTATCAGGGTCTTGTCACTTTTACCATGTAGTAGGGCGTTTGTATGTTCAGGTCCGGGTAGATGCTGCCTGCCTGGTTGTTGTCCATCATTTCGATGAAGTACATGAAATCCCATGATGGCTCGACGGCATCTGCGGGCAGGCTTGCCCGGTAGACGCCTTTTTCTGCGGTAGCGGTCATGGGAAGGGTTTTGTATTCTTCTTCCTGGTTTACGCTCCTGTATTTGAGTCTCACCCATTTTACACCTGCGGGTGCCTGCACTTTTGCCGTGATCACGACCGGCTTTCCCGGTGTGATACTGGTAAGTGGCTGGTGGACTACGGTGAAGCTGGGCTGCCTGTAGGCAATGGCAACAGGCACAGCAGGTCCTGTTGGGTTGTTGTTCTGTAAGCCGCTCTTTTCCGTGCGCAGGTTGTCCAGGTCTTTTTCCAGGGCTGTTAATCCGTCTTTCCAATGCCCGCACAAGTCTGCTTCGCGCAGGCCCATGCTGATGTCGCTGGTATACACGTCTCCGGCATCCTGTACGAGCTGTTTCCAGGCAGCCACTGCATCTGTTTCGTACCGGATGGCAGAATCAAGGGTAGTGGCATTTTTGGTATGGTCATATAGCCTGTAGTAAACAGCAGCCGGTATCCGGTTGGCATAATACAGGGCCAGCCCCTTCAGGATCTTGAGATCGGTGAGGGTTGAAAAGAGTTCTTTGTTGTCTCCATTCCCGGCTGCGTTTTCTGCCTGGGTTATCTGCCGGCTGATGCTGGCAGCCTTGTTGAAAAACCAGCGGCTGTTGGCTGATTGAAGCATTTTGGGCGTTTCGCCCTTTTCTGTTATCAGCCTGGCTTCTTCGTCAAATGTGGTGAACTGCCGCAGATCGGTCGGGTCTGCCTTGGCATACGCGGCCAGGGTGCCCATGTGTTGTTTTTCGGCCCAGCCCCGGGTTGTAGGAAACTGCGTGTATGGATAACAGGAAGAAATGATCCGTGGCAGGATCCAGCTGGCTTCCTGCAGCGCGTTCTGGATGGAAGGACCGGCCGGGCCAAATCTTTTTGCAAATTCCTCTTTCCAGATAGCAGGGTTTACATTGGGATTGTAGGCAATGCGGCCAAACGATTGAAAAAAATGCCAGTAGCGTTCAAACTCATAGTCGTAGTACCGGTAAGCAGGATTCAGCAGGCCAAACGGGACCGTATCATGTGGCTGGGCTTCCATTTTTGTAGCAAGCGGTTCATTCACCTCAAATCCCTCTCCCCCGTACAAATGCGTTGTTGCTGCAAAACGTTTTACATAATCAGGACTGCCCCACAACAGAATCCTTGTTGTGCCGCCGCTCCAGAGCTGCCAGTACATGTTGTACTGTTGCGGATACCGCAGCAAGTCTGAATAGCTGTGGCGGCGCGGACTTTTTTCGGGGTTGATCTGGGTAGGATGGTAGGGGAGGCCCATTTGTTCCATCCAGTACTTGGTATTGACCCGGAAATTTACGCCAATGTCAAGCGCACCTTTGATCACAGCATCGGGCAATTCTTTGGCGCGCAGGTCGAGCCGCATGGCAGGGTAATCTTTTTTGATCATCTTGAATACATCAAGCCAGAAGCCAACCTGTTCTTCTTTTTTCAACCCTGATTCATCATGCAGCCTGAACTGGATCGCATCCAATCCGGGTACCAGCTTGATAAATTTTTCCAGGGCAGCTTTTGTATAGCTGACAAGATTGGCTTCCGTAATACCCCATACCAGTCCGGGTACCGGCTGGTCCGGCGCGTTCTTTGTATTGGCCAGTCCGCCCCCCTGTACGCCACCCCGGTATACATGATCCCAGATGCCTACGGTGAAGTTGATGCCGCGTGCGTGTGCCATGCTGATCAGCCCGTTGAATGCATCTAGGTTTTTTTGTTGCTGTGCTGCTGTGAGACCGGTCATCTTTACGTCCGGGTAGCCTTCCGTATCGAAAAAGTACGGATAACAGGGCGCCAGAAAGCCGCCGTTTTCATACCCGAAAATAACGACCAGCGTGTTCAACCTGTTCTCTGCCATCATATCCAGGTACTTTGCCCAGTAGTCTTTGTTGTACATCCGGCTTTCCCAATAGGCCCTGTTCATGGTGTAGAGGGAAATGGCCCGGTCTTTTACCGCCGGCTTTTCCGTGATCTCCTCCAGCCGGGCCAGTGGCTGCCGGGAGTTTTTGCTCCAGCTGATCCGGTTAGCGGCATCCAGCAAGGCATACATCAGTCCACGGTCGTCATAGCCACTGAAAACCCACATGGGTTTGCCACCTGCGTTTGCTTTCCAGACAGATAAGGCTTCTGCGGTATGAGGCACGGTGTGATGCCCCGATCTCAACAACTGTGCTGCTGGCCCGCTGCCTTCAGACAAACCCGCCACGATCACGGTGCCGGTTCCTGCCTCATCCATGCTGGATGCTTTTTTTACAACTATATGCAAGGCTTGCAGTGCTGCGGTTATTTTGTCCAGCCCATGTACTACCGGCCCTCCCGGCTTCTGATCAGTCACAAGGGTTACCTGCATCTGTTGGGCCAAGGCGCGGCCGGGTATGACTGCAAAGAGCAGCGCCGTTGCTAAAATCAACATGGATGTAATAGCCAGGCGCGTCGTGTTTTTCAGCATGTGGTTTTGTTATACTTTGTGGGTGCCATATTTCCTTTTCTGTTCAGCGGGTTTATACCCTTTTCTTTATCACACTCTTTCTTCATCCTTCCTTTTTTGTCATCCTGTAAGGGCGCAGTTCCCTTTGCACTTACAGGATGATCCCGCGCCCTTACAGGATCTCTGTGGGACGGTCATTTTCCATTCAGTAAGATGCTGGCAAATCATCCCACCATCCTGCCCCGCAGAGATTCAGCACGAGACGCCCAAGCACAACGCGTGTGCCACAGCAAGAAGCGCCCCGGCGGAATGACAAAAATCAAAAATGCATGCTCATCACCCCGCCAAGCACTCCTGTGTTCAAGATGATTTTATGATTTTCAACGTTCTTTCATGCCTTCCGCACAGTAAAATAAGGCTGTCCTGCCTGTTCGGTATTAAAGCCGGGGTATAGCGATGCCTCTCCTACTTCATTCTTTACTGCCAAATAGTATTCGAGCGGATAAGGGGAATTGCTGTAGGCGGCCGGGATACTTGCCGTTCCCTTGTTTCCTGTCCAGTTTAACTCTGCCTGCTGGTACCGCTCTGCCTGCGTTACGTGCCGGTAATACAGGGTCGCTGTTTGCGGTTTTTTGGTGAACGTAAACTGGAGCTCCAGAGGCGAGCCGCCTTTAAAGCCTGCAGGTTGCTTGTGCTCACAGGCCAGTTTCTGCCTCACAGGTCTTCCGGTAGCGTATTGAACCAGCTTGTTCACCCGGCCCACATCTCCTGTTGTCGTTCCTTTGTAGTCGGTCAGCTTTTTAGTCATGTTAGCCACATCTTCGTCGATGGCGGGCAGTCGGTCGCTCCAATGGCCGCGCAACCAGGGGTTCTCCCCTACGGTGATATCCGGTTTGTAAACCTTCTTTGCCTGCATGGACAGTACCGACCAGTTTTCCCTTGCCTTCCGGTAATAGCTAACCGCTTTTTCGAGCGCAGCCTTGTCGCCTGTTTGTTCATAGATGGCGTATAGCACGCCGGCGCGGAATTTGGACGCAAAGAACCGGCCCAGTCCAATCTGGAGGCGGACATCGATCGCCATGCGCCGGAATTCGGGTTTGTCCTGGCCCGGAGAAACGGCTTCTGCCTGTGCGAGGGCTTCTTCCCCTTTTTTACTGTAATCTTCCAGCCACTGCGCTACTTCTACTGCATTGTATTTGCCGCTGTTTTCACCGGCCAGCGCATCTTTTACGTACTGGTTGATGCTGAGAAAAAGCTGCGGATCAAGCGGGGAAACATTGCCGAATGTTTTGGGAGCCGGTGTATCTGTATAGGTATTCTTTATGGATGGATCGGTGATGGGCTGGTTGGTGTAGATCTCGGGCCAGTACATGTTGTTGCCCGCGGAAGCGCCGTGTGTTGTAAGTACGATGGGGAGGATGCGGCTTACATTGGACAGCGCCGTTTCAACTTCAGTTCCTCCCGGCCCGAAATTTTTCCGGAGATAGCGCTGCCATGTTTCCGGCTGCGTAGCGGGATTGTACATCATGCGGCCAAAGATGCGCAGGGTGTACAAGTATTTCTCCCAATCCCACCTGGGTTTTAAGGAAGCATCCAGGTATCCGCACCTGTCGCCAGCTATCCCGGAGCCGCGCCTCCCTTTGAACGACAACGGCTCCATCAGTTCCACCCCGTTGCTGCCGCAAAAGCTGAAGGCATTGGCATGCGCCGCTGCGGTCACCGGATCACCCCACAACAGCAGGCGCTGTGTTCCTGGCCATATGCGGTGGATCACCTTATAAGGCCTGTTTTCTTTCAGCAGGTCTCCGTAACCATACCGCAAAAAGCTTCTTGATCCGGCGCTTAGCTTCATCAGTTCAGATGCTTTGTGTGTTTCATCGGGGATCTCCAGGGCGCGGATGTCTGCCTGGTGATAGGGCATGCCCATGTGCTCGGCCCAGTATTTGGGTGAGATCACAACCGGCTGTCCGGTGTTCACTGCATTGTCGATCATGGTCTGGTCCATGCCCTTGGCATGCATATCGATCTCTACGGTACGTCCGCATGTTTTTACGCCGTCGAAGATGGTTTTCCAGAAATCATAGCTGCCTTCGTTTACGCCGCTTTCTCCATGCACGCGGAAAGTAATGCCGCTGATAGCCGGACATTGCTGCAATAGATAACGGACGGCATCGCGGCAATAAGCGGCGTGGTTGTCTTTGTTAAGCCCTTCGATCGTGTAGTTGGCGTTGGTGGTATTTAACCACTCGTAACCGTGCATCCACAAGCCCAGCTGGAATTGGAGGCCCCTCGCCACTGTTTGCTCGCTGATCCATTTCAGCATCGCCAGGTTGGCATCGCGCTCACTGTCGGGCAGCTGCGGAACACGGACCTGGTAGCCAGGCAGGGAAAACAGGAATGGATAAGCGAAGAGGAAATAAGCGTCAGTTACTTTTTGCAGAAAATCGTAGCCAATGCCAAAACACAAGTTAAAGCGGTTAAAGCGTTGGGTGGCGACCATGGTCAGGTACTCAGGCCACATGGCCCGGTCGTTGTACCAGGGTTTGTCTTCCACATCGCTGGTAAACAACCGCGTGAGGCTCCGGATGGGATTGGCGGGTTGTTCGATAAGGGGTTGCTGGATGGTAATAGATGGGACAGCCTGGGCCTGTTGTGCATACCGCACCCGGTCTGCCAGTTCCAGCAGGGCATATACCAATCCGCGCTGGTCTGCGCCGGTGGTCAGGATGATTTGTTTGCCGTTTGATTTTACAGGGATCAGGGCGAGGCTTTCTGCTGCGGTGGGCAATTGTACGTGCGCTGTATCAGACAGCGTTTTTGCGGTAGCAGCAGCTGCGCCTGTAGCAAGAATAACCAGGTCACCAGCACTTGCTTGTGTAATCGTTGGATGTCTTTTTACGCTCACGCCTTGTTCCGTAAGTGTTTGTTGAAGCTGTGCCGCTGCCCATTGGACAGGTGCCGACGAGCCAACCGCATCAACCGGGTCTATCACGATCGAAACAGCGGTAGCGGTAAAACCTCCCAATGACACAAAGGGGATGCCCAATCCTGCAAGGGTGGTCAGTTTTAAAAACGCTCTCCTGCTTGGATTTTTAGAAAAAAGATTTTGATCGTTCGGTACTTGATTCTCCTCCATACACAATTATTTTTTTGACTGGTAAACGGTCTTTGATTGATTAGTTATATCCTGGGTTCTGTGGAAATATAGTAGCATCATGTATAATTTCCACCTGGGCTTGCGGAACAGGAAAAACGGTCATGTAAGGTTTCATGCCCAGCGGCGCCATGGTCGTGTAAGCACGGCCGGTTCTTACCAGGTCAAACCAGCGATGCCCTTCCATCGATAATTCCAGCCTGCGCTCCAGGTAAATCTTTTCCCGCGCATCATCCTGGCTGAGGCCGGAGTAAGCGGCAACGCCCGCCCTTGCCCTTACCTTGTTTAACCAGGTGAGCGCTTCGGCGGTTTTGCCGTTCTCGTTCAGGGCTTCTGCATACATCAGAATAACATCCGCATAGCGGATCACTTTCCAGTTGGCCCGGCTGTCGTTGGCTTTCAGCATGGGTGTCATGTACTTCAGCGTAAACGATCCGATGCCTGTGGTGGAAATAGGTGTGTAAACGCCGTTTACAGTAAGTCCTTTTGCGGCGCTGACGTCTTTGCGCAGGTCACCGGCGGTAAAAGCAGCAAACAGCTGGTCTGTCGGGCAGCCCTGGTCGCCCCCACCCGCAGCGGGCAATCCGTAATAGCTGGCCATGATGGTAGCAAGCGTACCGCCACCCTGGAAGCTCAAAGAGAATTGCGTGGTGAAAATGCTTCCTTCATTGATGCCTTCTTCGTATTCAATGTCAAAAATGTATTCTGCATGGTGTTCATTCTTGGTGTAATCAAACAGGTCATTGTATTTGGGAAGCAGGTTATACCCCAGGGTAGTGACTTCCTGCAGCTTGGCTTCGGCTTTCGGAAAATCATGCACGGTTAGATACACTTTTCCCAGCAAAGACTTGGCTGCTCCTTTTGTGGCCCGCCCTATATCTGTTCCGGTGTATGTATTGGGCAGTTTTGTTTCTGCATCCTGCAGATCAGGAATGATGAGTGAACTGTAGATGGTGTCTACTTTTTTGCGGACTGTTTTATACGTGGCATCAACCGTCAGGGGCGTTGTGGTGAGGGGCACATCGCCGAATATGCGTACCAGGTTGAAATAAGCAAGTGCTCTTAAAAATTTTGCTTCACCAATGTAGCGGCCTTTGTTCTTCACAACGTTCGCATCGGCATTGTTGATTTTTGTGAGCACATTGTTTGCCCGGTCAATGATCTTGTAATAATTCCTCCAGCTGCTGGTAAGTATATCCGCATCGTTGTTGAGGATAAATTTATCCATGTCGGATACGGAGAGATTGCTCACCAGCCCGCTTCTTGCATCATCACCCCGTACATCACCATATTGCCAGAAGTTGGCGTACTCAGACTGGTACACGGCATACACCGCGGTAACCGCATCGGCAAAATCCTTGTCTGTTTTGTATACCAGGTCAACACTGACCGTGGAAACAGGAGCGATCTCTATAAAGTTTTTGCTGCAGGCCATTATGCATGACGATACAACAATTAATATCATGACTTTTTTCATACAGGCATTTTTAGCGGTGCATTAAAATGTTACGTTTAAACCAAGGGACAAACTTTTGGGCAGGGGATAGTCGTTCAGGTCGCGGCCCGGCGTAAGCGAATTGTCCGATGTGCTTGAGTCGGGATTGAACGAAGTATATTTCGTGAAGATAAATGGATTGTTGGCATTCAGATAAATCCGCACACCGCTTAGGCGCAGTTTCCTGATAGCTTCTTCGCCCAGCTGGTAGCTGAGGTTTATATTGTTGATCCGCAGGTATGTTCCATTGTCCAGCTGTTTTTGCTGGCTTTCTCCCCTGATATTGCCTGTAGGCGCATCGTTGGGCCGGGGTGTATTGCCATCACCCGGATCGGTGGGCGATTTCCAGTAATTGTTGGAAAGCGCCAGCTGGTTGGTGCGCGCCCTGGTAGACATGTTGGCGCCCAATCTTGTTTCGTTGATGATCTGGGCCCCTTTTGTTCCCTGCAGACTAACGGTCAGGGCTAAGTTTTTGTAAGCAACCCGGTTGGACATCCCGTAATAAAAATCAGGATAAGGACTGCCCATAATGGTTTTGTCAAAGCTGTTGATGATGCCATCCGGTTTGCCGTTGGGACCGCTTACGTCTACAAAGCGCGTATCGCCAACATGTGAGGCACTGGCTGTTCCGGGCGCAAAGATGGGGCCTGCAGCCAGTTCCTGCTGGTTTTTAAAAATCCCGTTCGTGAGCCATCCGTAGAACATACCGATGGGCTGCCCGATCATGGTGATATTGCCGCCGGTGGAAATGATGGGATCGCCTGAAGGGCCTAATTTGATCACTTTGTTGCGGAAGGACGAAATATTAAAATCTGTTGACCATTCAAACCGGTTGCTTTTTATGTTCACGGTGTTAACGGCAAATTCCCATCCGGTGTTCTGCACTTCACCAATGTTTTTCAGGGCCGTATTAAAACCGGAAATATCAGGCACATTTACATTCAGCAGCAGGTTGGTGTTCCTGGATCTGAACTTGTCGATAGACAGGGTCAGCCTCCTGTTAAAAAAGCTCATGTCTACGCCTCCATTGAACTGTTCCTGCGTTTCCCAGGTCAGTAAGCTGTTGGCAAGCCGGGCCGGGGCATATCCGCCCGCAGCAACGCCCCCGAGTGCATAGTTTTCATAAAGGATGGTAGCCAGGTGATCGTAATTGCCGATGTTGTTGTTACCGGTAACACCATAGCTGGCCCTCAGCTTCAGCTCGCTGAGCTGTTTTATATTGCGCAGAAAGTTTTCGTCCGACACACGCCAGGCCGCAGCCGCAGAGGGAAACAGTCCGTATTTCCTGTCGCTGCCAAAACGCGAAGATCCATCTGTGCGGATGGAAGCTGTGAGGTAATACTTGCTGTTGTAATTGTAGTTCAACCTGGCCAGGTAAGACACCATGGACCATTCGCTTACCGTAGTAGTACCATTGGTGATGACGCCGCTCACTGCACTCAGGGTAGGCACCAGGTTGTTGGAATACTTATCGCTGTAAATATAGGCGCCTCGGTAGCTTTCTTTCTGGGCGGTGTAGCCGGCCAGTGCAGTGAAGTTGTGTTTGTTGAAGCTCTTGGAGTAATTGGCAGTCAGCTCCATCAGCCAGTTCAGGTTGTTGGAGGCCGAATCGCTTCCGTATGCCACATCGTTCAGGAAGGCAGCCAGCTTGGGCCTGAATTTTTCTTCATTGATGCTGCGCATATCGATGCCTGTTAGCACATTGAGCGATAGTCCGGGAAGGACATTGTATCCCAGGTTTATGTTTCCAATCACGCGCTGGCTTTTTCTTGTATGTAAGATCTCGTTCACCAGCGCAAGAGGATGATAAAAATTGCCCGATGCTGCCAGTCCGTTGTAAGAGTAATAATTACCGGTGCTGTCGTAAATAGGATAAAATGGCGTTACTGCCATCGCGCTGCCGATCACGTTTTCGTTCGGGCCGCTTGTTAAACCGTTTGCCTGCACAATGTTTTCCGTTGTGTAAGAAGGGTTCAGGTTTACTTTCAACGACATCCTTTTTGTCAGCTGCGCATCGATGTTGGCCCGCACGGAATACCGTTTGAAATCCGTGCCCCTGATAATGCCTTGCTGGTCGAGGTATTCACCGCTGAGCGCGTACCGGATGTTTCTGTCCCCGCCTCTCACGGTTAGCTGGTGCTGCATTTGCGGAGCGGTGTGCATGATCTGGCTTAACCAATCTACATCTGTTGTATTGCGGCCGGCAAGCACATCGAGGATGATGGCAGGTACGGCCAGGGTCCACTTGTCGGGCGGACCGGTTACATCATTGCCCGCATCCAGGTTTCTGTTGCGTACGCCATCGTAAAAATATTGCGCCTCTTGTTTTGCATTCATCATCTTGGGTTTCATTGATACCTGCTGCAATCCGTAATACGTGTCGAACGAGATCACCGGTTTGCCTTCCCTGCCTCTCCTGGTGGTGATCAGGATCACACCATTGGAGCCGCGCGATCCATAGATTGCGGTAGCCGATGCATCTTTCAGGATGTCGAGGGTTTCAATGTCGTTGGGGTTGATGGTGGAAATATCATTCACCGGAAAGCCATCCACTACATACAGCGGGGCCGAGCTGGCTGAAATACTGCCGATGCCCCGTATCCTGATCTGGGTTGCTGCACCGGGCTGCCCTGTAACAGGCTTTACCTGTACGCCTGCTACTTTTCCAATGATTGCCTGGTCTACCCTGATCACTGCCATGTCCTTGATGTCCTTCGTGCCGATTGAACCAACGGCCCCGGTCAGGTCTTTTCTTTTCAGCGAGCCATATCCCACCACAACAACCTGGTCCATGGTGGTGGCGCTGCTTTGCTTTATTTTAACGGCCAGCGACAGGGATGCATTCTCTTTTATGTTGTAGCCACCCAGCGTTTGCGTTTCATACCCAACAGCCGAAAAGGTAAAACTGTAGGGGCCACCTGCCGGCATTCTGGCAAAATTAAAAATCCCCATGCTGTCTGTAGTGGTACCCAGGGTGAAATTGGTTTTGGTATTCCTGGCTACAACAGATACACCGGCAACCGGCTCATTGTCGGTGCTGGTTTGCACCAGGCCGTTTACTGAAACCTGCGCCTGCTGGGCTGAGAGGGGCTGGCGTGCCAGCAGAGATAAGAATGCGATGATAAGGGCACGCACGGTGCCTGGTCGGAGGGGACTGAATTTCATATAGCAGCAAGTTTATGATAAAGAAATAGTTCGCTTTTTTACCAAGTATTTAAAACGCTGGTGTTATTATGCTACAAATCCGGCAATCATTTCTTTTTTTCAATCGTATAGGTATTGTCCTTTCTTGTTACAGTCAGTTTGTTGAGGCCGGCAATCTGGTTCAGAATACTCTCAACAGAATCAGATTTGCTAAAGGTTCCCACAAAGTACCGCTGCTCAACATCCTTTTTTGTATACGCAATTTTTACATCATACATAAATTCCAGTGCATGAAAGATCTCATCCAGCGACTGGTTGTTGAACATAAACCAGGATTTCTTATTGTATTCCGGAAGCAGGGGATTGTCGTTGAGGGTCTTTTCTCTGCTACCCGGGTTCTCTTTCATTCCCTTCTCTTTCCGGAATGATTTTATCCTGACTGTTTTTCTGTTTTTATCGTAGATCAGTCTCTGTCCCGGTACCAGATAAAAATCTTCTTTCTGTTGATCGCCGGCTGCTTTTTCGGCCTTTACCAGCACCTTTCCCTCAGTCAGTTTTACCTGTATGGAGGGATCGTCTTCAAAAGCGGTTACTGTAAACCGAGTTCCCACTGCTGTTGTGGAAACAGCACCGCTGTTGACGATAAATGGCCTGGTTTTGTCTTTGGCCACGCTGAAATCTGCTTCACCCCTCAGAGATACCGTTCGCTGCGGGTTGCCGGCCGCTTCAATGTACGTCAGTTCACTCCGGTCAGAGAGCATGATCCTTGAGCCATCAGGCAGGCTGAAAGATTTTGTGCTGCCGGATGTATTTATCTCATGGTGCATCACTGCATTGTCGGGCTTGTCAGCTGCAACTGATTCAACGGGTGAACCAGGCAACACGCGGCTGTTGGGATTGATATAGTGCATCAGCACAAAAACAATCACAGAGGCGGCCACTGCAACAGGTATGATCAGCCGGTACAGCTTTCTTCTTGCCGGATGGTGTGTCTCGAGCCTGTTCGTCCCGGCCGGGGCTGCATGTTCATCGCCGGACCGGAGCGGATGGGATGCGCCTGCAGCCAGCGCCCGTTGTAAATAGTTCCACTCTTCTTCTACATTGATTTTGCTGATGCTGTTGTGCTCGGTAAGAAGCTCCACGGTCTTTTTCAGTCCTTCAAAGTACTGGTAATTTTCCTCGCTCTTGTTGATCCAATTGGTAACAACCAGCCTTTCGTCCGGCTCCGATTCATTGAAAAGATAGCGGGTCAATAATTCATCCATGTTGTCTTGAGCTTCCATGCACTTGTTGTATCGTCCTGGAGCAAGATAACGACCGGCCGGAAACTTACCCCTACAAGGGGCCGTAAAAATTTATTTATACCGGAAGAGCAGGGCCAGCAGCAAGAGGATAAGATAGCGGGAAAGCTCGTTCCTGAGCTTGGCCAGTGCCCTGCTCATTTGGGTATCAACTGTTTTCACGGAAATTTGCAGTTGCGCTGCGATCTCGGCGTATTTCAGCCCTTCGTTCCGGCTCAGCTCAAAAATGCGGCGCATCTGCTGGGGCAGGCGGGCAATGGCCTGCTGTATATCAGCCGAAAGTTGCTTGTAGTCTATGTTGTCCGATTCCCCTTCCATTTGTTCCGCTGCCCCGGAGGCCAGCACATGCTGTATGTGTCTTTGTTTTACCTTCTCGTGCTTGATTAGGTCCAGGCTTGCATTGGTGATTGTTTTCTGCAGGTAAGCTTTGGCGGATGCCGCAGAAATTTTGTCGCGGTTTTCCCACAGCTTTATAAAACCGATGTGTACAAGCTCTTTGGCCGTATCGCTCGAAAACCCAAACTTAAATTTGTAAAAAGCACAGAGGGGAACAAAGGACGCCCTGAATAAGGCCTCATAAGATGCATTGCTGAATTCGGGGTTGGAGGATGGTATATCTGCAGACTTAGACATTCAATCGCTGTTCCTTTTAGCATTACAAACGTTACCCACGGGTACCTGGCAGCTTTGCCGTACAATAATACAAATTTGGGTTTACAATTCTATTTGTCTGCGTTTGGACACGTCTTCCAAAATCTCCGCTGCATACACAATACAATTTTGCATGAAACAGGTTTGAAAAGAAAGGATACAATTTTAAAAAAAAGCAGACGGCATTTTTAAAATAAATGATTTTTTGATTGACAATCAACAGGTTGAACAAATTACAATTTTATACGATTTTGATCTGAATTTAGAAATGACTGTCCTGCTTTCCTCGGTAGATTGGGGGCCGTTCACTGCATCCATCGCTTGTTTGCCATAATACACCCACATGCAGATCTTACAAGATAACCAGCTAACCCAGCCCCTGACCAGCTTCAATAAAGTAGCATCCGCATACCTTGTCAGGATTTCATTAACGGCCGCGCTGGCCGGTTTTATTTTCGGGTTTGACACCGTCGTAATTTCCGGCGCCAACCTGCCAATCAAGCAGTTGTGGCATACTTCTCCCTGGTTTCACGGCTTCTTTATCATGTCCATGGCCCTGTGGGGCACCGTAGTGGGCGCTTTGTTCGGTGGAATGCCCACACAGCGATGGGGCCGTAAAAAAGTATTGATAGCCATCGGAATTCTTTTTGGCCTTTCTGCGTTGGGTACAGCCCTGGCACCCGACCCGTATACGTTTTCTTTTTTCCGTTTTATTGGAGGACTGGGTATCGGCGTATCATCTGTGGCCGCCCCAACCTATATCTCTGAAATTTCTACCCCGGCTACCCGTGGACGTTTGGGCGCGCTGTACCAGTTCAATATTGTGTTCGGCATCCTGATCGCCTTTCTATCCAACTATTTTCTGCAAGGTGTTGGCGGAACAAACGACTGGCGCTGGATGCTGGGCGTGCTCATCATACCATCCGTTGTTTACGCTGCCCTGGTAACCGGTGTTCCGGAAAGTCCGCGTTGGCTGATCACAAAAAAGAACGACCCGGAAACAGCCAAAGCGGTTTTATCAAAGCTGGGTGTTGCCGACCCGGAAACAGAAACCACTTCCATCCTTTCTTCTTTCCATCATGAAACCCCGCTGGGACAGAAAACCCCGTTTTTTAGTTCCCGGTACAAAACCATTCTTTGGCTGGCCTTTATGGTGGCGCTTTTCAACCAATTGTCCGGAATCAATTTTATTTTGTACTACGCACCGGAAATTTTAGAACGGGCCGGACTGGCTTCCAAAGAGTCGTTGTTTAACGCTATCCTGATCGGCGGGATCAACCTGGTTTTCACGTTTGTCGGTTTGTACCTGATCGACCGGCTGGGGCGCCGCACCTTGCTCCTCATTGGCTCGCTGGGTTATGTTATCAGTCTTGGTATGGTAGCCTGGGCTTTTTATGCGCATGCCGGTGCAGGTTTTCTGATGGTGTTCCTGCTGCTCTTTATTGCAGCGCATGCCATCGGGCAAGGCGCGGTTATCTGGGTATTTATTTCAGAGATCTTTCCGAATAAGGTAAGGGCTTCCGGACAGTCATTCGGAGCAAGCACGCACTGGATTTTTGCTGCGCTGATTACTTTTTTGACGCCGGTGTTCTTAGACGGGCAGAACGGTATTTTCAAGGACAACCCCTGGCCCATCTTTGCTTTCTTCGCTTTTATGATGTTGCTGCAACTGGTTTGGGTACTGACGAAAGTGCCGGAAACAAAAGGAAAATCATTGGAACAGCTTGAGCAAGCCCTGCTGCGTTAAAAATAAAAGCCATGTCTTCCACCTATCCTGTTGTTTGCTTTGGTGAAGTGCTTTGGGAAGTGTTGCCTGATAAATTTATATCCGGCGGTGCCTCCGTAAACGGGGCCTTTCATCTGAAGAAACTGGGCATCAACCCGGCGCTGATAACAAAAATCGGCATGGACAAAGCGGGCAAGGAACTGGTTAACCTGCTGGCAGCACACGGACTGACGACAGATTATTTTCAGGCAGACTGCGACCATCCTACCGGAAAGCTGCATACGCAGACGAACGAGTATGATGAAGCCTTGTTTGACATTGCTTTTCCTTCTGCCTGGGATTTTATTCACTGGGAAGATGCATTTGCCCGTCTTGTAAGCTGCGCTGAATTCTTTGTATTTGGCTCTCTTATTACGCGCTGCCAGCAATCAAGGGAAACCTTGTACAGATTGATAGAGACCGCCCGCGTCAAAGTTCTCGACATCAATTTGCACGCTCCTTATTTTAACCGGCGGATCGTAGAGGAATTATTTGGTAAGATAAATATACTCAAGCTCAACCTGGCCGAGCTGGAACTGATCACCGGCTGGTTCAGCCATTTTACAGACGAAACAGACAGGATAAAATTATTGCAGGATCGCTTTTGCATCGAAACCGTGATCGTCACCAAGGGGAGCAAAGGCGCTGTGCTGAATACGGGGGCTGCCTGTTTCCGGCACAACGGGTACAGGATTGAAGTGGCCGATGCTACCGGCAGCAGCGATGCTTTTCTGGCGGGCTTTCTGTCTAAACTGATCGATCGCTCACCGCCGGAGAGTGCGCTGGAATACGCTTGTGCCGCGGGTGCACTGGTGGCTTCCTATCCCGGCGCCTGTCCGGACTACCGGCCCGATGAAATCATCCGCCTGATGCATACCAACCAGGCAACCACTATTTAAGCCGTTCTATAAATTGTTTGTTATGAAAAAGACCTTCTTGGTTATTACCATTCTCCTGTTGTCGATCACAGCATTTACCCAATCCAGAACCATTACCGGCGTTGTTTTAAACAAAGCCAGCAACACGGCACTTGCCGGTGTAACTGTAACGGCCAAAAACAAAATGGCCTCCACCGATTCAAGCGGAAAATTTTCCATCGAAGCGGCTGTCGGAGATGATATAGGCTTTTCGTACGTAGGCATGCAGCCCCAAACGGTCCGGATCAGAAGCGGCGACCAGCGTTTGTCTGTAGAAATGGAAGAGACCTCCGACAAACTGGGCGAAATAGTTGTGACCGGCTACCAGGTCCAGCGCAAAGTAGACTTAACCGGCGCCGTATCTGTCGTCAGGGTAAGCGATGTGGCCAATATCCCTTCTTCCAATCTGGTAACTTCCCTGCAGGGACGCATCCCCGGTGTGTTTATCGAAGCCGATGGCCGGCCCAATGGCGGGCAGAACAACCTGTTGATCCGCGGCGTGAGTACGCTCGGCAATACAAGCCCCCTGTTTGTTATTGATGGCGTGTCTACACTCGACCAAACCGCTTTCCGCAATTTAGATCCCAACCTGATTGAATCGGTTCAGGTGCTTAAAGATGCTACGTCGGCTTCTATCTATGGCTCCAGGGCTTCCAATGGCGTGGTGATCGTGACCACCAAACAGGGAAAAGACAAGCTGCGCGTCAACTTCTCCAGCAGCTACGGAAAAAATTATTTTACAGACAAGGTGCCCGTGCTAGATGTTTATGGAAGAGGCAGGGCGCTCTGGCAGGCTGCCATCAACGACAAGATCGACCCGGCCCAGAATGCCGCCGTATACGGCTACGATTGGCACCGGGATGCAAACGGTGTTGCCGTACTTGATAAAGTAACACCGGTGCAATGGGTAGGCGGAAGTCCGGCCGGGTTAACACCGGGTGCAAATACCGACTGGCAGGATGTTGTATTTCATACAGGCACCGTTGCCGATGATGACCTGAGCATCTCTTACGGAAACAAAAATGCCAGCGGACTGATGGGCTTCAATTACCTGGACAACCAGGGAATTATGCAGTACATGCAGTTCCGTCGGTATGGCGCAAGAATCAATACAGCTTTTAATTTCCTGGACGGAAAGGTAAAAGTGGGAGAGAACTTCCAGGTTACGTATACACGCAATTCACCGGACAGGCTCGACCTCGGCGGCTCCAATATGGTCAACCTCGCCCGTTTTGAACAGCCGCTGCTGCCTGTATACAAAACAAACGGCGATTGGGCCGGCCCGATCGGAGCCGGTTTTTCTGACCGGAACAATCCCCTGCACATGCTGTATATCTACCGGAACAATTTTGACAAAACCCTCGGGCTGTTTGGCAATATATATGCCGAGGTCAGGCCGGTTCAAAACCTGCTCCTGCGCTCGGTCTTCGGGCTGGATTATACCGAAGGATACAGCTCCGCTATTTATCCTGCCTTTGTTACAGGATTCCTGTCGCGGACCATCAACTATATGACTGTTGACCAGTTTCACCGGCCCAACTGGACCTGGACGAATACGGCCAACTACCTGCTCAAGTTCGGGCCGCACAACATCAACCTGCTGGCAGGAATGGAAGCGATCAAGAACAGGTACCAGACCCTCAGTGCCTACAAAGAAGGATTTGCAATTGAGGACTTAAATTATTATCAGCTAGGCGCAGGAACCGGCAACCAGACAAACAGCGGAAGCCTCACCGGTAACCAGCTGCTTTCTTACTTTGGAAAAGTGAATTACAACTATGGCGACAAATACCTGCTCGCCGTAACCATCCGCCAGGACGGCTCTTCCAGGTTCGGGGAGAACAACCAGTATGGCGTGTTTCCTTCTGTTGCAGCAGGATGGCGGCTCAGCAATGAATCTTTTTTGCAGAACATGAAATCTATCTCCAACCTGAAGCTCAGGGCCGGGTGGGGCCGTGTAGGCAACCAGGAAATCGGCGATGAATCGCGGTTCGGCAGCTATGCTACCAACTACGGCGCTCTCTCCGGCGGAAGGCGGAATATAGGCACGGCTTACGATCTTACCGGATCAAACGGCGGTACGCTTGCTTCCGGCTACTCCCAGGTAAGAAGAGAAAACCTGAACCTCAAATGGGAAACCACGGAGGAAGTAAACATAGGACTGGACTTCGGGTTCATGCAGGATAAGCTGTTTGGTACGTTTGATTACTTCAAGCGGAGGACAACCGATATCCTGATCACGCCTCCTTATCCTGCCATCATTGGGGCAGGTGCCAGCCAGGTGCTGAACGGCGCAACGGTAGACAACAAAGGTTTTGAACTGTCGCTGGGATACCGCGACCGGACAGCCGGCGGGTTGACCTATAACATCGGCGTGAATGTAGGCGGGTTCCGGAACAAGGTGGTATATGTTCCTGCCAGCGTAGTAGCCGGCTATCCCGGCAATGTAGAGAAGACCATCCTTGGACATGCCCCGCAGGAGATGTTTGGCTATATCGTACAGGGCCTGTTCCAGACACAGGAGGAAGTAGACAAATCGGCTGCGCAGCCCGGTAAGGGCATCGGAAGGATCCGCTATGCCGACCTCAACGGTGATGGCAAGATCGATGCCCTGGACCAGGACTGGCTGGGCAATCAACTGCCCAAAGCCGAGTATGGCCTGAACATCCAGCTTGGCTACAAAGGGTTTGATCTTGCCCTGTTCGGCCAGGGTATTTATGGACGCAAGGTGAACAATGTTATCAAAGGCAGCACGGATTTTTTACAGAGTGGTATGAACATGGGCAGCCGGGTGCTGGATGCATGGACGCCGCAGAACAAAACTTCCACCATCCCCATGCTTTCCAATGCCAACTCCAACAATGAAACCCGGTTCTCCAGCTACTATGTAGAGAGTGGTGATTATTTCAAGCTGCGCACCGCCGAGCTGGGTTATGCAGTTCCCCAAAAGTTGATAGACCGGGCCCGGATCCAGCATTGCCGCGTGTTTGTGCTTGGCGGTAATTTGTTTACCATCTTCCGGAAAGGGGAGAAAGATTCTTTTACGGCCATGGATCCCGCACTGCCGGGAAGTACCTATCCGGTACCCACGAGCGTAACCTTCGGATTGAACCTTACACTTTAATTCCATCTATCTTAAATCAAATAGCATGAAAAGGATCTTGATCTGCCTGCTGGTGATCAGTCTTACCGCAGTGATCTCCTGCAAAAAAAGTTTCCTGGATTATACGCCTACAGGGAAAGTGACCGATGAACAACTAAATACGCCGGCAAACATCGACAAAATGTGTACGGCGGCTTATGCTGCCCTGGGCAACGACGACTGGACGGTTCCTTTTGTACATATGTGGCCATGGGGCAGCGTACGGGGCGGTGATGCCTACAAGGGCGGTGGCAGCGTGGGCGACCAGGGCCAGTTTGACCAGATGGAAAAGTTCAACCTGGTGATTCCGACCACCGGTTCCATCGATGCGATCTGGAGTGCCCTCTACGAAGGCATCGCAAGGGCCAACGATGCGATGCAAAGACTCAACAAGCTTTCAGCGACCGAGTTCCCCAACAAAGCCGCCAGACTGGCCGAGATGCGGTTTATCAGGGGGCATTTTCATTTCCTGCTCAAAATCCTGTTTAAGAACATTCCCTACAGCGATGATGCCGCAGCCCAGGACGACCGGGCCAAAACAGGAAATACGACGCTGAACAGCAACCAGCTCTGGGATAAGATTGCAGAAGACTTCCAGGCCGGTGTAGATAACCTGCCGGCGGTGCAGCAGGAAGTAGGCCGGGCCAATAAAATTGCGGCATATGCCTACCTGGCCAAAGTAAGGCTTTACCAGGCCTATGAGCAAAACGAAACACACCAGGTAACCACCGTAAACGCAACCACGCTCGGCAAGGTCCTGGCGGCCTGTGATGCGGTCATCAGCTCCGGCAGCTACAGTATGGTGAGCGATTTTGGAAACAACTGGCTTTATCCTTATTCTGAAAACAATTCGGAATCTATTTTTGCCGTACAGTTTTCAATCAACGATGGCAGTCCAAACGGCCGGCTCAACATGTCATCCAGCCTCAACTACAACATGGCATCGGTATACGGCTGCTGCTCTTTTCACGCCCCGTCCCAAAATTTGATCAATGCTTTTAAAACAGGGGCAGACGGGCTTCCGCTCCTGGATACCTACAACGATGTAGACATGAAGGATTCCATCGATTTCTGGACCAACGGGGTAGATCCGCGCCTGGATCATACGGCGGGCGTTCCCAAGCATCCGTTCAAATACCTGCCCACCTTTATCTCTCAGCGCAACTGGCAGCGCGTTCCTGAAATCTACGGGCAGTACACTTCCATGAAGGAGATCGCACAGTATACCAGTCCGGCCTTTAAAAAAGTAGGTGCATTTTTCGGAAGTGCTACCAACTGGGCGATTCTTAAATACGACGATGTGCTGCTCTGGAAGGCAGAAGCCCTGATAGAACTGGGCCGGCAGAACGAGGCGTTGCCGCTGATCAATGGGGTGCGGGCAAGAGCCGCCAGCAGCACCGGCATGCTCAAATATGCCAACGGCCAGCCCGTGGCCAATTACAATTGCAAGCCCTATGTGGATGGAACAAACATCGCGTGGACGCAGGCCAATGCCAGGAAGGCTTTGCGTTTTGAAAGAAGACTGGAATTTGCGATGGAAGGAATCCATTTCTTTGACCTGGTCCGCTGGGGCATCGCAGCTGATTTTATCAATGCCTATTTCGCAAAAGAAAAGCTGAAGATCGTAAACCTGGCCTCCGCCAAGTTTACAGCGGGCCGGGACGAATATCTCCCTATACCGCAGAACCAGATCACGCTGACGCAAAATCTGTATAAGCAAAATCCGGGGTATTAGGTGTCGTGGAAAAAATCAAAATCGTATAAACGATCAGTGCCGGGGTGTAGCAGAGGAAAACAAGGAGCTTCAACAAGTGTCGGCTGAGAAGTAAAAACCATTTATCATCAAACAAACAGATCATGCTAGCAGGAAATAAAACAGGGAGGTGGTTGATCTTATTGATTTTTATGACCATCGGGGTCTGCCGGGGCCAGCAGGCCGGTTCGCAGGCGGGTGCTGTTGATTATACTTCCAAGGTGCCCAAATATAGTTTTGCCAATACCCTGGAAGAGCAGGAGGCACAGCTAAAGACCAATCCGCTCCTGGTGCGTTTTGCGGGGTCGCGCAGGAAATTGGCCGGCGACAAATACAGGCCTATTTATCATTATGTGAATCCGGAAAATACCCTGAACGATCCCAATGGCTTGTGTTACTGGAAAGGGCGCTGGCACTTGTTTTACCAGGCTTACCCGCCCGAAGATCCCCGGCAGCACTGGGGCCATGCCGTGAGCCCTGACCTGATCCATTGGCGTGATCTGCCCTATGCCATCTATCCAAATCCTGAAAGGGCGGTTTTTTCAGGCTCTACCTTCGTGGAAGAGAACCGGGTTATCGCCATGTATCATGGTCCGATGGCCGGCAATATGGTAGCCACCTCCAGCGATCCGCTCCTGCTGAATTGGGAGAAGGTAAGCGGCAAGCCTGTTATTCCGTTAACGGATGCGACCGGTCTGCCCCTGCCTTACAGTGTATTTGATCCCTGCATCTGGAAAAAGGACAGCGTATACTACTCGCTTTCGGCAGGGCGTGTGGCAGAGGGACCGGGCGGCAAACAAGTGCGGGCAAATTTCCTGTTCCGCTCGAAAGACCTGGCGAACTGGCAATACCTGCACGAGTTTGTAAAAGACGACCGGTTCACGTTGGTGGGCGATGACGGAGCCTGTCCTTATTTCTGGCCTATTGGTAACCGTTATATACTTCCTTTCTTCAGCCACATGAGCGGCGGCCAGTACCTGCTGGGTGATTACGACAAGCAGAAAGACCAGTTTATCGTAAGCAATCATGGAAAATTTAATTTCGGCGCGGCATCGCCTTCGGGCGTACATGCACCATCCGCTACGCCGGACGGCAAAGGCGGGGTGATCATCCTGTTCAACATGAATCCGGGCAAACCTACAAAAGGCTGGAACCAGATCATGACGCTGCCCAGGCGGCTGACGCTGGCGGGAAAGGATGAGCTGCAGATAGAACCGGCCGGCGAAATAGAATCGCTCAGGTACAACCACCAGCATTTGGATGCGATGAAGCTGCCGGCGAACAAGGAAATTGTGCTTAAAAGCATGCAGGGCAACGCAATGGAAATCGTTGCTGAAATAGATACGGGCAGTGCGCCCATGATCGAGCTGAATGTATTGCGTTCTCCGGGCCGGGAAGAGTATACCCGCATTGCATTTTTCAGGGAACGCGGATTCAGCCAGGGCAGAAGCTATGCGGCCGGACCAGGCGCTCCCCAGGCCCGGGGCAGTCTGGTTACATTGGAAACTTCGTACTCTTCTGTACTTCCTGATGTGCGGTCGCGGGCACCTGAAACGGCTCCTGTATTTTTACTGCCGGGAGAACCCCTGAAGTTGCGCATCTTTATTGATAAAAGCGTAGTAGAAGTATTTGTGAACGGAAAGCAATGTTTGGGTGCCCGGGTTTATCCGGGCAGAGACGACAGCATCGGCGTTTCCCTGCGATCGCAAGGGGCAGATGCGACCTTGAAATCAATGGATGCCTGGCAAATGAAAAGTATTTATGAGGGAGATGCCAAACAGTAAACCGGTTGAGTGAGCAAGCGGGGCACAGAAGCAAAAAAGAAACAGATCAAACTAATTTTTAAAAGCTAACATATGAAACTTCTTCTTGGTTTTTTAGTTACATGCCTGCTGTTCCAGCAGGTACATGCACAGGATACAGTCCGCCAGATCAAGATCGCAAAAGGGCAAACTTACTTGAACTTCCCGGTGAGTGAGGCCAACAAGCTAACAAGGGCGCGCATCAAACTGGGCGATAAAGTGCTGGATCAGTTTACGCTCAAACTGGCGACCGACAAACCAGATTATTGGGTGTACTTCGACGTTGCCCCTTACCAGGGAAAAACCATTGCAGTAGAAATGTCAACCGCAGATGTTGCGGCTGGCGGCGCCTTCAGCAACATAACGCAGGCGAATAACCGCAATGGAGCGGCAGATCCAAACGACAACAAGAGCAAGGGTTTGGCCATGATTTTTGCAGATGCCAAATTTCCCGGCCAGGACAGTTTGTACAGGGAAAAAAACCGGCCGCAGGTTCACTTCTCCTCGCAGAGAGGATGGATAAATGACCCGAACGGACTTATTTATTACAATGGTGAATATCACCTGTACAACCAGCACAATCCTTACGGATGGGCCTGGGGAAATATGCATTGGGGCCATGCTGTGAGCACCGATCTGATCCACTGGAAACAATTGCCGGAGGCCATTTATCCGTTTGGCGAAAGAGATGCAGCCTTTTCGGGTTCTGCCATCGTAGATCCGAAAAACACAGCCGGCTTCAGAAAAAATGGGATTGATCCGTTGATCGCTATCTATACCAGCACGGGCCGCGGGGAATGTTTAAAGCTCAGCTACGATAACGGACGGACGTTCACTGATTACGAAGGCAATCCCATCCTGAAACACCAGGGCCGGGATCCAAAAGTTTTCTGGTACGGGCCGGGTAACCACTGGGTGATGGTTGTATACGATTTCACCAAAACAAAAAAGCTCTCGCTCGATCAGGAAGCTATCATCAACCAACACATGATCTATACATCTGCTGATTTAAAGAACTGGGAGTTTCAGTCGGGTATACCTGGTTTTTTTGAATGCCCTGATTTTTTTGAACTGCCGGTCATCGGAGAGCCGGGTGTTTCCAAGTGGGTGATGTACGACGCCACAGGGCGGTATGCTGTAGGCAATTTCAACGGCAAGCACTTTTCAATTGATCAAACCTTAACGAGGTACGACCAGGGTGCCGGATTCTTTTATGCCTCTCAAACCTACTACAACATGCCGGACAACAGACGCATCCAGGTAGGTTGGGGGCGCGGTATTGTGCAACCCGGCATGCCTTTTAACCAGGCCATGCTTTTTCCTACAGAATTAAAGCTCCGGAAAAGCTATAACAACTACCTGCTTTGTCCGACCCCCGTAAAAGAAATCAGCACGCTGCAAACCAACAAACAAACTTTTGAGAACAAGATCCTGAAAGCCAACGCCGGCCAGGCCGTATCGGTAAATGGGGATGCCGTTCACGTGATAGCAGAATTTGAAAAGGGAGATGCCAACCAGTTTGGCATCAACGTCCTCGGCTACGAACTAACCTACAATGATTTGCTGGGCGAGTTTGCAGCCATGCAGAAAGCACCCGGGTATACGACCAGCTACACAAAGCCCGCACTGGGAACGCTTAAAATAGAAGCCATCGCCGACAAAAACATCCTGGAAGTATTTGTAAACGACGGAGAGCTTTACTACGTGCTTCCGTTCGACGGAGAAAAGAACGGCAAGGTGGAAGCCTATATAAAAGGACGTGCAGGCGACCGGAAAGTGATTTTAAAACGCCTGGAAGTGTATGAGTTAAAATCTATCTGGAACGGCCCGTCCGGCGTCGCTAGTTCAGTGAATAAATAACCACCGATCTACTTCACCCCATTCCTGTTCTTTGCTTTTTCTTTGAACTCTGTAGGGGTTACTGCGCATTTGGCTTTGAAAACGGTGGAGAAATAAGCCTGGGATGAAAACCCTACTTTAAAGGCAATTTCCGAGATGGTGCAGCTGTCGTTTAGCAGCAAATACTTTGCTTTCTGCAAGCGCACATTGAGTATGTAATCATTCACATTGTACCCAAGCAGGGCTTTTAATTTTCTATACAGCTGCACTCTTGGGATGCCGATCTCCCGGCAGATATCTTCCACGGAAAAGTTTTCATTGGAGATATTGTTTTCCACCAGGGCCGTAAATTCATTGATGAATTTGCGGTCTATCTTTTTCGCGGAAAAGGCTTTTGTTTCAGAAGGTAATTCGCTGGTATAATGTTCCCGCAGCAATGACCGGTTGCGGAGCAGGCTTTTCACCGTTTCTTCCAGATACTGCAGATTGAATGGTTTAACGATAAAGGCATCGGCCATCAATTTCATGCCTTCTATCTGCTGTTCTATATCACCCTTTGCCGTTAGCAGGATGATGGGGATGTGCGAAGTCCTTACATCGGTCTTTAATTTTTCGGTGATCTCCAGTCCATGCGGGGAAGGCAGTACGATGTCGCAGATGATCAGGTCGGGAACCGTTTCAAAGGCCAGGTTCAACCCCGTCGTGCCCTTGTCTGCTTCCAGTATCTCGAATAGATTGCTGAGCCTGGATTTGACAAATTTTCGCAGGTCGGCATTGTCTTCCACCAGCAGGATAGAATGTTCTTTGGGTGTTGTTTCCTCAGACAGGGCCTTTTCAGGTGAAGGAAGTTCAATATCGGTCGAATAAATTTTGAGATCGGCGTAAGAAGTGGAGGGGGATGCGGTATTTTCCGCCATCTCGTCTTTGCCGATGTGAAGGTTGCCCAGCCTTAAAAAGATCTTGAATGTTGTGCCCTTCCATTTTTCGCTTTTGAGCGTAATCATGCCCTTGTGGATATCGATCAGCTCCTTCGACAGGTTTAATCCGAGCCCCGATCCTTTGAAGGTTGTTTCATGCCCCTGGTAAAAGAGATCAAAAGCATGTTCTACCGCATCCGGCGACATGCCTACACCGGAGTCTTCCACCTCAATGGTGGCCCATACTTCATCGGCGCTCTTGTCAATGTTGATATAGATAGATCCATGTTCATTGGTGAACTTGAACGCATTGGACAATAAATTGAAGATGACTTTGTCCAGCATGTTGGTATCGAACCAGGCTTTTATCTCCCTGTATTTTGAATTTACGTTGAAGGAAATGTGTTTTTTGCCGGCTATTTCATTGAAGGCTTCTGCGATTTCTGATACAAAATGAACCAGGTCGTTTTCGGAAGCCCTCAGCTTTATTTTTCCGTGTTCGATCTTCCTGAAATCCATGAGCTGGTTAATAAGGCGCAATAGCCGCATCACATTCTTTTGAACAAGATGCAGGTTGTTCTTCACCGTGAAATGCAGTTTCGGCGAAGTGAGTGCTTCTTCCAGAGGGCCCAGAATCAGTGTAAGCGGTGTTTTGAACTCGTGAGAGATCTTTGTGAAGAAATTGAATTTTGCATCCGTTGCCTCCTTCGCAGCGGCTGTCATTTCAATCAACTGGTTCTTTTGCTTCAGGATTTCCTGGTTTTGCAGGGCCAGCGTTTTGTTCTTCCGCTCATTGTTTCTGAAAGCATATACGGCAATAGAGCCCAGCACAACTACAAGCAACAGGGCTCCTATCACGATATATAAGAGCAGGCGCTGGTCATTGTAAAGGCGTTTCTGCTCCGCCAGTATAGTTTGTTGCTTTTCGATGTCTTTTTGCTGGCTGGTGATCTTGTCTGTTTGTAATTTCATGAGCCGCACATTGCTCCTGTCGATCACCAGTGTTTGCAGCCTGTTTTCCTTGTTAAATGGTTCCCTTGATAAAATCTTGAAAGCGGTTTGGATCGCTTCCTGTCCGCCTGTAGGATACAGCATGGTGGCGAACAAGATGCTGTCGGATACAAACTGGATGCCTCCTCCCGGGCCGAAAGAACCATCTACCCCGATAAACCTGGCTTGTTTTGCCATCCCCAGTTTGTTATACACTTCATAAGCGCCCAGTGCCATCCGGTCGTTGTGTGCAAATACAAGATCATTGGGTCTTAGCTGGTCTTTTATTTTTGTCAGCTCTTCTACCGCATGCTGTTTCAGCCAGTTCCCGTATATCTGCGCTTTTATTTTTATATGTGGTTTGCTTTTGATGCCTTCTGCAAACCCTCTTTCCCTTTCTATGGCAGGGGTAGAGCCGGGCAGACCAATGATCTCGACTACATTGCAGCTGTCTTTGATCAGGTTGGCAATGTAATCGCCTGCCATTTTTCCTATTTCGAAGTTATCGGCACCTACAAAACTTGTGTACAGGCTGGAAGCAGTTTTCCTGTCGATGAAAACCACCGGAATGCCTTTGTTAAATGAATATTCGATGATCGGTGTCAGCGGTTGCGCTTCATTGGGAGACACGATCAGGATGTCAATGTTTTCATCCAGCAGTTCCTGGATTTGCCTGACCTGCAGGTCACTGTTATCCCGGGCATCCCTGTAAACCAGTTCGGTGCCGGGGTGAAAAGAAAGTTCCTGTTGCATGCTTTCCAGCATCGCTTTTCTCCATATATCCGCTCCTGTGCATTGTGAGAAACCGATCTTGTATTTTTTTTCTGGTTCTGTTTCTGAGCATGAAAACAAAAGACCCACGCAAATCAATATCACAAACAAGGCCTCTGGCCGGAATGGCTTATGAAATCGTTTTTTCATTGGCAGTTTGTTTATAGAACAGCAAGTTCAACAATTACACACTACGACTTCTAATTTCGTTTTAATTGTGTTGATTTCGATTATTTGCGTGGATCCGAGGCCCGCGCAAGGTCGCTTTATTGGTATGATTCCTAAAACCGCTGTTATAAAATTAAAAAAGCAATCGTTCGCTTGATTGGTGCTTAAAATTTAATTGGCTGATTATTAATTGGTTGTTATCAAAATCCTGCAAATACAAATTTTAACTAATTAGCTACTATTTCAAAAACAATTCCCATCCGGAAAATTTACTTTCCCCTCCTGGTCGCGAGCCGTATGATGAATAAGTTTACTTCCGCCTGGTACAGGTCTCATCAACTTCTGCCTGCAAAGGCCCTTATACAAGTTACAGCCCGGACAAATAAAAAGGATCGCATTGCTCAATCGTGTTTGTTGCCCTGTTCACATTAAAAATGTTTGTATGAGTAGACTACTGGTAGTAGCTGTCTTTTTTCTCTTTCCGTGGGTTATGATGGCCCAGCAAAGAAGGATAACCGGAAGCATTGTAAATAAAAACTCCCGGATGATGCTGGAAGGTGTTACGGTAAAAGGCCGGACGACTACTACGACATCAGCCGGCAATGGCAGTTTTTCACTTGCTGTTTCCGATGGCGAAACCATTGATATTTCTCATGTCGGCTACGTTCCGCAAGCAATCAGGATCACTGCTAACACGACAGAACTCACAGTTGAACTGGTTCCTGCAGAAACCGCAATGGATGCGGTTGTTATCACGGGTTACACTACCGAAAGAAAAAAAGACCTGACCGGTTCAATTTCCGTCGTGAACATGGGGGATGTGAAAAACATTCCATCTGCAAGTCCCCTGCAATCCTTGCAGGGCAGGGTGCCGGGCATGAGTATCACCAGGGACGGTACGCCTGGCGGAAGTGCCAAGTCGGTGCTGATAAGAGGCATCAATACCCTGGGAAACAATGATCCTCTTTATATCATCGACGGCCAACCTGTTGATAGCCGGGTGATGGAAACACTGGACCCCAACGACATTGAATCGCTGCAGGTGCTCAAAGATGCTGCTTCAGCGTCCATCTATGGCTCACGGGCCTCTAACGGCGTAATTATCATTTCCACCAAAAAAGGCAGAAGCGGCCGGTTAAGGGTCGACGTCAATACCGGCTTTACATCACAGGCTTATGCGACGCACCTGCAGATGCTGAATACCGACCAGCGGGGCAGCGCCCTGTGGCAGGCTTCCATCAACGACGGAACAGACCCCAATAGAGACAATACCCAATACACCTATGTCTGGCACCGGGACGCGCAAGGAACCGCCATCCTGGATAAGATGACGGTGAACGAATGGCTCGATAAAACCATCCAGGGCGGTATCAGGGCCGGCAATACCGACTGGTTCAAGGAAGTTTCCCGGCCCGGTTACCTGCTCAGGAACAATATCTCCCTTAGCAGTGCTGGTGAAACACACAATCTGTTTATGTCGGTTGGCCATCTTGCCAACCAGGGCATTATAAAGTATACGGGCTACGAGCAGCTCAGCTTGCGCCTTAATACAAGCTTCAATGCCCTGAAAGGCAAATTGAAAGTGGGTGAAAACCTGCAACTGACAACAACAGGCCAAACCCCCATCGGGTCAGGCCAGGGCGGTACGCCGCTCGACCTCGCCATACTTGACCTGCCTATCATGCCCGTATATGCGGAGAACGGAAGCTTTGCCGGGCCCGTCGGTTCCGGATTCTCCAACCGGATGAACGCCCTGCAGGTATCCGAACTGTCGAAGGACTGGAAAAACCGTTCAAAGGGGGTATATGGAAATGTTTACCTTGACTTCACACCCATTGCAAACCTGACGTTCAGGTCATCGCTGGGATTCAATTACGGTCTTGCACAGGAGGTAAGGATCAATCCAAGATATTCGGCCGGTTTCCTCAGCATGCAGGTGAACAATTACTCCAACAACCTGCTGCAGAATGCCAATCTTACCTGGTTCAATACACTGAATTATACGTGGAAGAAAAAAGATCACAATGCCAGTTTCCTGGTTGGTACGGAAGCCGTTAAGAATGACTCCAGTTACATGTACGGTTATAAAGAAGGATTCCTGATTGAAACGCCCGATTATTTCCAGATCAATGCAGGAACCGGTCTGACTTCATTGAGCGGCAGCGCCACAGGATACAGCTTGCTGTCGTATTTCTCCAAGATCAACTATTCGTTTAAGTCCAGGTACCTGGCATCGCTCACGCTTAGGGCCGACGGATCGTCGCGCTTTGGCGAAAATAACCGGTACGGATTTTTTCCCGCTCTTTCTGTTGGCTGGCGGATCAGCGATGAAAGCTTTGTGCAGGACAACCTTGGTTTTGTTTCGCAGCTTATGCTGCGGTCGGGCATAGGACGCACGGGAAACCAGAAAATCGCCAACGATGCCACGTTTGGTCTTTTTATTCCCGGGTACGGTTTAACCTCCGGGCGGCGAAATATGGGCTCTGCATACGATCTGAACGGGGCAGGTTCGGGTACGCTGCCCTCCGGTGTGATTGCAACACAAACAGCCAATCCTTCCCTGAAATGGGAATCCACCGATGAATTGAACATCGGCGCCGACTTTGGCTTCCTGCAGCAAAAGATCACCGGCTCCTTTGATTATTTCAGCCGCAGAACAAATGACATCCTGATCAAGCCTCCTTACCTGGCCGTGCTCGGCGCCGGCGGCTCTATGTGGGAAAACGGCGCTACCATGAACAACCGGGGATGGGAACTTGTTGCAGGGTACAACACCCAGGTGAGGGATCTCAATCTGCGCATCACCGGTAATATCAGCTCTTTCAGAGACAAAATAGTTTATCTGCCGGCATCGGTTGTAAGGGCCTATCCGGGCAATGTACAAAAAACAATTGTGGGCCATTCCCTTTCGTCAATGTTCGGATGGGTTACGGATGGCATCTTCCAGAACCAGCAGGAGGTGGATAAATCTGCTGCGCAGCCGGGCAAGGGAATAGGCAGGCTGCGGTACAGGGACCTGAACGGAGATGGCGTGATAGATGTGCTGGACCAGGACTGGCTGGGCAATTCAATTCCTGATTTTGCATACGGGTTGAACACCGTGCTCAACTATAAAAATTTCAATCTTTCATTTTTCTTCCAGGGCGTGCAGGGTATCAAATACTACAATTCCGTAAAAAACCAGTCCAGTTTTGTGGGGGCATTTGCCGGACAGAACAATGCGACGCTTGTTCTGAATGCCTGGACGCCGCAGCATCCAAATACAAACATTCCCGCCGTATCAAACTTCGACCGCAACAATGAGGTCAGGACCTCGGATTTTCAGATAGAGAACGCCTCTTACTTAAAGCTGCGAAACGTGCAACTGGGATACTCGCTGCCCAAAGGGCTCCAGCAAAAGCTGCGGATGACGCGTGCCGATGTATATATATCCGGCTCCGAATTGCTGACCATAAAGTCAGACAAGTATTCTGCACCCGATCCTGAAAACCCGGGATCATTTTATCCTATACCCAGAAGCTTTACGCTGGGCTTCAATGTTTCATTCTGATAAACTTTAAAACTATCCTGTATATGGACCGGTATTGCAGAAAACTGATTTTTCGTACAGCGCTGATGGCGGCCCTGCTCGCTATTTTTTTCTCTTCCTGTAAAAAATTTCTCGACAACAAACCAAAAGGCGCTTTGAGCAGCGATCTGCTGCAGGATGCCGGCGGGGCAGAACTGTTGGCAACAGCCGCGTATGCCTCGCTGGGAAACGGCAATGAATACTCTTCTGTTTCCGACTGGATCTGGGGAAGCGTCCGCTCGGATGATGCTTATAAAGGCGGTGCCAGTACGGGCGATCAGCCGGAGATAGACAAGCTGGAAGAGTTTTCCTTTATAACCACCGACCAGTCTTTTATCCAAAACGTATGGATATGGAATTTCGAAGGCATTGCCCGGGCAAATGCCGCATTGCAGGTGATCAACCAGCTTACGCCGGCACAGTACCCGCTCAAGCTCCAGCGCCAGGCCGAGATGAGGTTCCTGCGATCGCATTTTTATTTCTGGCTGGTAGAGAACTTTAAGCATGTTCCGTGGATAGACGAAACAATGGACGCAACACAACAGAAAAAAGTTTCCAACAGGGCACTTACGCAGGACCAGCTGTTTGACAAGATCGCGGAAGACTTTCAGTTCGGGATCGATAACCTGCCTGAAAAACAAACACAGCCAGGCAGGGCCAGCAAGGTGGCCGCTGCAGCATACCTGGCAAAGACCCGTCTTTTCCAGGCCTATACCCAGGATGAATCCAACAATGTAACCGCCATCAACACGGCAAAGCTGAATGAAGTGGTCAAGCAAACAGACTACATCTCCGGTACCGGCAAGCACCGGTTAAGCAGCGATTTTGCGGAGAACTTTTTGTTTGAATATGAAAACGGCCCTGAATCTGTTTTTGCCATCCAGTTCTCAAAAGACGACGGTACGCCGCTGGGCCGTGAAGACTGGTCGCACAACCTGAACTACAACATGGCGCCGGGAACATACGGGTGCTGCTCATTTCACCGGCCGAGCGACAACCTGGTCAATGCTTTTAAAACCAGCAGTACGGGGTTGCCGCTGTTCACAACCTTCAACAATACCCTGATATCGCAGCCGGCTGATTTCTTTACCAACTCTTTCGATCCCCGCCTTGATCATACGGTGGGTATTCCGGGGCATACATTCAAATACGATCTTTCCTTTGTGTACCAGAATTCTTTTGCAAGGGCGCCGGAAGTATACGGCGTGTATTCGGCCATGAAGGAGATCATGCCCCCCAACAGTCCTGCGCTGAAGCGCGACGGTTCGCGGCTGGGCAGCGCAAAGAACTGGGACATTATCCGGTACGCAGATGTGCTGCTCTGGAGGGCAGAGGCGCTGATCGAACTCAACAGGCAGACAGAAGCCTTGCCGATCATCAACATGATCAGGACAAGGGCCGGCAACAGCAAGGGCAGATTGAAACTGAGCAACGGTTCGGCCTTGTCTAACTACAATATACAGCCCTACGTGGACGGCGTGAACTGCACCTGGTCGAAGGAGTTTGCCCGCATGGCCCTGCAGTGGGAGAGAAGGCTTGAATTTGCAACGGAAGGCACGCGTTTTTTCGACCTCGTACGGTGGGGCATAGCCGCAGAAACCCTGAACGCATATTTCAGCATCGAAAAGACCCGGCATCCGTATATGCTGGCAGCCAACTTTAAAAAGAACCGGAATGAATACCTGCCCGTTCCCCAGCAGGAAATTACCCTGAGCGAAGGACTTTACCAACAGAACTTCGGCTACTGATGGGCGGTACTCTTGCAGGACTTTAGTATGTGATGCAAAAAAAATTACAACTCCAACATGGAAGAAAAAGAGCAGACAGATAAACCCGGACACGATCCCTCGAGGCGCAGATTTCTGCAAAGCGGCGCCATGCTCTCGGCGCTGGCCGGAGCAGCGCTGACAGGCCATGCCGCCCTGGGTGCGCAGGCACCTGGTGCAAGTGGAACAAAAGCTGCAGAAGCAGCCGGAGCGCAGGAAGAAACTCTTTACAACGGCATCGTACTGCCAGCGCAATGGCCTCCCGGCTACATGCAGCCTGATTCCTATGCGCCCATGCCGCTGCCTTACCTGGCAAACGGTCCTGCGGTCATTTCTATTGATGTGGGAAGACAGCTTTTTGTAGATGATTTCCTGGTAGAATATACCAACCTGCAGAGAAAGTTTCACCAGCCGGTGAAGCACCTCGGCAATCCGCTGCTGAAGCCGGAAACAAAAACAGAGCTGAATGCCGGTTTTTGTCCGATGGCGGCGCCTTTCTCAGACGGTTGCTTTTATGATCCGCACGACAAGCTTTTCAAGCTTTGGTATATGGCCGGCTGGTTTGATGGTACTGCCCTGGCCACCAGCAAAGATGGCCTTGTTTGGGAACGTCCGCAACTCGATGTAGTGCCCGGAACCAATCTCGTGCTTGCGCCAAAAGATGACCTGCGCCGTGATGGCGCCTCCGTATGGCTTGATCACGACGCCGCACCGCAGGAACGGTTCAAGATGTACCTGTATGCGCGCCGGGGCAAGATAGGAGGGCCGCTGGAACACGTAGGCGCATTCTTGTTCACGAGCGCTGACGGCATACACTGGCAGCAAAAAAAAGAAAAGATCGAGCACACCAGCGACAACAATACGTTCTTCTACAATCCCTTCCGGAAAAAATGGGTATTCACGATCAGGAGGCAGCCACGCCCCATCCAGCCCTGGTCTGACCCCGTGAAGATAACCGGTGGCAGGGCACGCTCATACTGGGAACATTCCGATTTCCATGCCGCCAGCAACGAATGGAAAGAAGCTGTATTCTGGTTTGGCGCAGACAGGTACGATGCCCTGCATCCAGGCTATGACATCGGCGAGGAACCGCAGATCTACAAAGTAGATGCGGTTGGATATGAAAGCCTGATGCTGGGTCTTATCCAGCCGCATTACGGACCTGCCAATGAGCTGTGTGCAAAGGGCGGCTTTCCCAAGCTCACCGAACTGCAGCTGGCTTTCAGCCGGGATGGATTTCACTGGGACCGGAGCTGCAGGGAGACTTTTATAGGCGGGCATCCGCACAACAAGGAAAGCTGGGAGCGCGCCTACATCCACTCTATCGGCGGCGTATGCAATATTGTAGGCGATCGGCTGCACTTCTACTACACCGCATTCCAGGGCAATGAAGCCAATAAGAATCCAATTGCCCATTTCAACGGCATGTATGCAAATGCTTCCATGGGGCTGGCTGTGTTAAGGCGTGATGGCTTTGCTTCCATGGAAACAGAAGCAGAAGGTATCCTGCTTACCCGTCCGGTAAAGTTCACGGGCAAATACCTGTTCCTGAACCTTGATGCAGCCCTGGGCAGGGTATACGCAGAGGTTTGCGGAAAAGACGGCAAACCCCTGCCCGGTTATAGCCGGCAGGACTGTATTCCTGTAAGTGCAGACAATACCAGGCAGGCCGTGTCGTGGAAAGCAGGCAATAGCCTGGACAAATTTGCGGGAACGCCCGTGCGGTTCAAGTTCTATCTCACACATGCCAGGCTTTATGCATTCTGGGTCAGCAAAAGTTTGGAAGGCAAGAGCAATGGAGCCACAGCAGCCGGCGGGCCTGGATTGAACGGGTATTGGGACGTGTAAATAGCGTACGGATTCTGCCTTTTACAGGCAGGCTTGATCAAAAGAAAGAAGGATTTCTGGCACCAGGCATAACAGGCAGCTGCGCTAAGATGAAAACACTTCAGCAGGCATTCTCAACAGGAACCGTAATTGTAACAAGATGGAAAAAATAATGAACAGCAAGACCGGATATAAACTCATGCTTGCAGCAGCTGCCTGTTGCCTGATCGCCGCACTGGTATTGATCGTGGGCGGAAGCATCGGAAGGGCCGGTCCTTTTCTGATTTGCTTTTTCATTGCGCTTGCGATCGGGTTTCGCGGTTACCGGGCCTGGAAACCTTTTTCCTATCCTGCCGTGATCTTTGCGGCAGTTGCCCTTGCCCTCTATTACCCGCACCATCTGCTGACAGTGCGCGGGTTTGCGCTCACTGCTTTGATCACGCCCCTGTTACAGCTCATCATGTTTGGCATGGGAACATCCATGAGCATAAAAGATTTTGCCGGCGTCATCCGGATGCCGAAAGGCGTTGTCCTGGGCGTATTCAGCCATTTCTTGATCATGCCGGCTGTCGGGTTTATCCTGGCCAGCCTCAGCGGCTTCCCAGCCGAAATTGCTGCCGGCATCATCCTGATCGGCTGTTCGCCAAACGGAATGGCATCCAACGTAATCTCTTACCTGGCCAAAGCCAATCTCGCCCTGTCCATTACGATCACGGCTGTATCAACCCTGCTTTCACCCATTGTTACTCCCCTGCTCATGAAACTGCTGGCCGGCGAATTTATACGGGTTGACGTGCTTGAGATGATGGCAGGCATTGTAAAAATGGTTATCCTCCCAATTGGTGCCGGTTTGTTGTTCAACAGGCTCCTGCGCGGAAAAGCGGGATGGTTCGACAGGGTCATGCCGCTGCTTTCCATGGCGGGAATCACCGGCACAATCCTGATCATTACGGCGGCAGGCAGAGACAGTTTGCTTGCGATAGGCCCCGCTTTGTTTATGCTCGTGCTGATCCATAACCTGACGGGCTATACGCTGGGCTACTGGACCGGCCGCCTGTTCAAAATGAAAGAGCGTGATTGCCGGACGATCGCCATTGAAGTAGGCATGCAGAACGGAAGCCTGGCTTCCGGCCTTGCGAAAGAGCTTGGCAAGATCGCAACGGTTGGTTTGGCCCCGGCGATCTTCGGGCCACTCATGAACATCACCGGATCGGTACTCGCATCTTACTGGCACCGCAAACCCCTCCTGGAAGCGGAAGCCGGCAAAAAGAAAGGGTTCATCGAGGAGCTATCAGTTAATTAGCGCGTAGGCATACATGTTAGGGAGGTGATGGAAACCGATTCTAATAAAAAACAATGAGGATACCATACAACGAACTGAAAGGCGAATGTAAACGGGTGTTGCTTGGACTGTCTTTTACGGAGGAAAGGGCCGAAAGCGGTCATGAAACCGGGCTGTCGCAGTTTTTTCTGTGCCTGCACCAGCCACGGTATGAAGCGGCATTGATAGAAGAAATCCTTGCCTATACACGGTCTTCAGCGCGTGTTCGCCAGGAAGATGAGATTTTGTACCCCGGTGAACATACCCTGAGAACACGCAAAAAGAACCAGGCCGAAGGCATACCGGTTCATCCCGATATCTGGAATGAACTGCTGCGCCTGTAGCTGCAGGTTGGATGTGCCGGAGAGTAGTTGAAATCAAAAATCCAAAACTTATATCAACGCTATATGAAACAGTTGTACGCAATGCTGATTGTGCTGCTGCCGGCAGTAACTGCCTTGAGCCAGCAAAAAGTTTTCCGTGGTGTGGTTACCGGCAAAACGACCCAGGCACCGCTTGCCGGGGTCACTGTCAGTTCAAAAAACAAAACCACCCTGACAGATTCAAGCGGGGCTTTTACCATAGAAGCGGCTGCCGGCGATCAGCTGCAGATCAGCTATGTTGGCATGAAACCGGTTGTGCTGGCGGCCGGCAGTTCCTCCTTCCTGTCTGTTCAGCTGGAAGATAGTGGCGCCCGCCTGGATGAGGTGGTGGTGACCGGTTACCAGACCCAACGGAAAGCAGACCTGACCGGCGCTGTCTCTGTTGTAAGCATGCGGGAGGTCAAGGACATTCCTTCCGGCAATCCCATGCAGTCGCTGCAAGGGCGGGTGCCCGGCCTGTACATCGAATCTGATGGATCGCCCAGCGGCGCCAACCGGCGCATCCTGATCCGTGGACTGAACACACTGGGCAACCCGAACCCCCTGTACATAATAGACGGCGTTCCCACAAAAAGGCCGGAGGTCCTGCAAAGCCTCAATCCCAACTCCATCAAATCTATCCAGGTACTGAAGGATGCTTCGGCCGCTTCTATTTACGGTTCAAGAGCTTCCAACGGCGTTATCATTGTAACTACCAAGGAAGGCGCCAAAGGCAGGATGCAGGTACAGGTCAATGCCGGCCTGACGGCGGAAAAATACATGACCAAATTATCTGTGCTGAACACCGAAGAAAGAGGCCGGGTGCTCTGGCAGGCATCCGTCAACGACAAAACAGATCCTATTGCGCACGCTGCGCTGTATACTTACCAGTCGCATACGGATGCGGCGGGCGTCCCTGTTCTTGACAAGGTAACAGCAGCACCCTGGCTGGGTGGCGGGCCTGCATCCAAAACGCCCTCTGCCAATACAGACTGGCAGGGAGAAATATACCGGACAGGCATCATCACGTCCGACGATATTACCATTTCTGCGGGCAACGAAAGGAGCAGCCTGCTCATGAACCTGGGTTATTTTAACAACGAGGGGATGGTCCGGTACACCGGCTACAAGCGCTTCTCCGCCCTGATCAATTCCTCCACCAGCTTTCTTGGCGGCAAGATAAAGATTGGCGAAAACCTGCAGTTGTCACAATCCTCGGAAACGCCTGTTCCAAATGACCTGGGCGGCCAATCGGTGCTGCAGCTTGCCAAATTCCTTCAGCCGATCATCCCGGTATACACAACAGCCGGAACGTATGCGGGCCCTATCGGGGCAGGCTTTTCAGACAGGAACAATCCCCTGCACATGCTTGCCATCAACCGGAACGACCGGAACAACCTCTTCAATACATTCGGCAATATCTATGTTGAAATAGGACCGGTTAAGAACCTGCTGTTCCGGTCTGCATTCGGCGTTGACTATACAGACGGGTTCAACAAGAATATCGAACAGGCATTCCAGGAAGGGTTTCTTACAAGGACCGTGAACAGCTTGCGGTACGACCAGGCACACAGGCTTAACCTGACGTTTTCCAACACGGCCAACTACCAGCAGAATATCGGTCAGCACAGGTTGAATCTGCTGCTGGGAACAGAAGCCATCCAGGAAGACTACCTGAGTTTCGGTGCCTACCGAGAAGGATTTGCCATAGAAGATGTGGACTATTATTTTCTGGATGCCGGTACAGGCAGGAGCACCAACAGCGGAAGCGGCACAGGCAGCCGGCTGCTTTCTTATTTCGGTAAGATCAACTACTCCTGGGCAGACAGATACCTGGCTTCTTTTACACTGCGCCGCGATGGTTCTTCCCGTTTCGGAGCCAACAACAAATACGCTTATTTTCCTGCAGCAACCCTGGGATGGAGAATAAACAAGGAAGGGTTTTTTGAGCACCGGCTCCAATTTATTTCCGACCTGAAACTAAGAGCGGGCATCGGGCGGGTAGGCAATCAGGATATCGGAGACAATGCCCGGTTTGGCCTCTACCGCACAAACTACGGCACTACCGTAAACAGCTACCAGAATACCGGTACCGCGTATGACCTTTCAGGTGCAGGAACGGGTTCCCTGCCTTCGGGATATGTTCTGGTGCAGGCCGAGAACCCAGACCTGAAATGGGAGTCTACCAACGAGCTTAACCTGGGTCTTGATTATGGTTTTTTTGACAACAAGCTGACAGGCTCGCTGGATTATTTTGTCCGTAGAACCAGCGACATCCTGATACAGGTGCCTTATGCCGCTATTGAGGGGGAGGGCAGAAACAAATACCTCAACGGTGCCACCAAAAGCAACAAGGGGTTTGAGTTTGTGGTCAGCTACCAGGATGCGGCCGGCGACTTTACTTACAGCATCAACGCCAACCTGGGTTCCTTTAAAGACAAGATCACCTATCTGCCCGCTTCGGTTGTAAGATCATATCCGGGCAATGTTGAAAAAAACATTCTTGGGCACTCGCAGACAGCTGTATTCGGATACATCACAGATGGTATTTTCCGGAACCAGCAGGAAGTGGACAAGCATGCTGCACAACCGGGTAAGGGAGTGGGAAGACTGCGCTACAAAGACCTGAACGGGGACGGCAAGATAGATCCGCTTGACCAGGACTGGCTGGGTAACCAGCTGCCTGACTTCTCCTACGGGGTGGGAGGAAATCTGGGATACAAAAATTTTCTGTTGTCTTTTTTCCTGGGTGGCGTACAGGGTATTTACCTGCCGAACGGTGTGAAATCACAAACAGATTTTGTAGGAACAGTTTCCGGCATGAACTATGGCAAACGGACGCTGGATGCATGGACCCCGCAAAACCCCACTTCAACCATACCGGCCGTCTCGCTGGTAAATGCCAATGACGAAACCCGGACCTCCAATTACTTTATTGAAAATGCCTCTTACCTCAAACTAAGAACACTTCAGCTGGGCTACAATCTGCCGCGGAATCTCTTGCCGTCCATGCGGATGCAGGACTTTCGTGTATATGTATTGGGAGAAAACCTGTTTACCATCATGGACAGGAGCGGCGCCAACCAGTTCACCGCACCCGATCCTGAAAATCCATCCAATTATTATCCGAGACCAACCAGGATCACCCTGGGTGTTAACCTGACCTTTTAACCATACAACTTCTGTTATGAACAATACAATTGTCTGCCTGGCTGCCCTGTCTCTCATAAGCCTGGGCACTGGCTGTAAGAAGTATCTTGATTATGAACCCAAAGGAACCCTGACGGCTGCGCAGCTTCAAACGCCGCAGGAAGTGGACAAGCTGGTAACGGCCGCCTATGCTTCTTTGGGAAACGACTACAATGATGCGCCCCTTGCAAGTATGTGGGTGTGGGGAAGCATGCGCTCGGACGATGCCTACAAAGGCGGAGGGGGTGTTGCAAACAGGACGGAGTACAACCAGCTCGAACAATATAACCTGGTTACCGTTACCAACACATCTTCCAACCTGGTGTGGACAACCCTCTACGCCGGCATTGCCAGGACCAATGCCGCACTCAAAGGAATAAAAGCCCTTTCTGACGCCGATTATCCCAACAAAAAACAAAGACAGGCGGAAATGCGTTTTCTCCGGGGGCATTACCATTTTTTAGCCCGCCAACTATTCAAGAACATCCCTTACGCAGACGACAATACTTCCAGCGACAGCCTTAAATTTATATCAAACAGGCAGTTTACAAACGATCAGCTATGGAACAAGATAGCAGAGGATTTTCAGTACGGCGTAGATAACCTGCCGGCAGCGCAAACAGAGATCGGCCGGGTGAACAAATATGCTGCCTCCGCTTACCTGGCAAAATTGCGCCTTTACCAGGCCTACGAACAGGATGACAACCACCAGGTCGCGCGCATCAATCAGCAAAGGCTTGGCGAAGCTGTAACGCTGCTGGACAATGTGATCAGTTCGGGCAAGTATGGCCTGTTTGATGACTTCGCTAAAAACTTCCTCGTTGAAAATGAAAATGGCATGGAATCGATCTTCGCCATCCAGTTCTCGATCAACGACGGTACAAGCGTAGGCAGGCTGAACATGGGTACCAACCTGAACTACAACATGGCAACGGAGTACGGGTGCTGCTGGTTTCATGTGCCTACCCAGAACCTGGTCAATAGTTTTAAAACAGATGCGGCCGGTCTTCCGATGTTCACCGGCTTCAATGCTTCCGAGATGAAAGAGCCGGCTGATTTTCTTGCCAATGGTGTTGATCCCAGGCTGGATCATACGGTCGGCATTATCGGCCATCCTTTCAAATACAAAAGCGACTTTGTTTACAAACCAACCTGGGCGCGCGTTCCGGAGGTGTATGGCTACTACTCGACCATGAAAGAAATTGCCCCGCCTGATTGCTCCTGCCTGCAAAAAGTAGGTGCTTATTTCGGCAGTTCAAAAAATGCAGATGTGATCCGGTATGATGACGTGCTGCTGATGAAGGCCGAAGCCCTGATTGAAATGGGCCGGCACCCCGAAGCCCTTCCGTTGATCAACCAGATCAGAACAAGAGCCAGGAACAGCACCGGCCGGTTGAAACTCGCCAACGGCACTTATGCTTCCAATTACAGGATCGATAATTATGTGAACGGGGTAAATTGCAACTGGACGCAGGATTTCGCCCGTACGGCATTGCGGTGGGAAAGAAGGCTGGAGTTCGCCATGGAAAGTCCGCGCTTTTTTGACCTTGTGCGCTGGGGCATTGCCGCCGAAACCCTGAACGCCTACCTGGGCGTGGAGAAGCTGCGGCATTCATTTCTGCAGTCTGCAAACTTTACAAAAGGCCGGGATGAATTTCTGCCGGTTCCCCAGCCCCAGATCGACCTGGTTGAAGGGTTATACAAGCAAAATCCTGGTTATTGAATGCACCACAACAACTAAACATCATGAAATATTTATTGCCGGGTATTTTCCTGCTTTTTCAATTATACGGGATCGCTCAAAGTACTAACGGCCGTGCAACCGATAGTGTTCCAAGGGCTGCAACACAGGACAAGAAACCCGCAGAGCCCGCCGATCCCTACAGGCTTGATTACAAGGATGTGTATGAGAACATGCACTACAACCAGCCGTTGCGGCCACAGGTGCACTATACGCCTGTTTCAGGCCAGATCGCGGATGCTACCGGTCTTGTCCGGTACAAGGGCAAGTACCACCTGTTCTACATGTTCGACGAATGGTCGAAGCAGCGCCGAGACAACAAGGGCTGGGGACATGCCACCAGTGATGATTGTATTTTTTGGGAACAACAGCCACCTGTTACCAATTCGGTCATTGACAACAGGCCGGGGAGCGGCAGCGGGATCGTTGACTGGAACAATACGCTGGGCTTGAGAACGGGCGTCGAAAAAACCATGGTGATCTTTTATACCGATTATGGCCGGGGCGTGTGTATTGCTTTCAGCAACGATGCCGGCAAAACCTGGATCAGGCACCGGAAGAATCCTGTGTTGCCGGGCAGGGAGGGAACCCGTGATCCCAATGTGTTCTGGTACAAGCCGGATCAGTCCTGGCGGATGGTGATTTACGAACAACCGGGATTTTCGTTTTATAAATCGACCAACCTGACCGACTGGCAATTTCTCAGTAAGATGGATGGTTTTTTCGAGTGCCCGGATTTTATGCAGATGCCTGTGGACGGAAAGGAGGACAACAAAAGATGGGTGCTGATTGATGGCAACGGCGCTTATTACATCGGCGATTTTGATGGTGTGAAATTTACGCCTGCTTCAAAAAAGCAGTTCCTGGGTCCTGAAACCTTGCTGAATAATTCAGGCGGGCATGCCAACTACTATACAAAGGATATTTATGCTACGCAGGCATGGAAACAATCGTATGAAGGCGACGGACCTTTTTACCAGCTGGCCTTTATGATGATCAAGGGAGCGCCTACCCATAACCGTACCTGGAGCCAGCAGCTGATATTTCCGGTAGAGCTGACCCTGAAAACAATCAACAGGGAGATCAAGCTCTGCCGCAATCCGATCGATGCTGTCAAACAGCTCAGGTACGACGGGAAGTACTGGACGGATATTGTTTTAAAGCCAGCTGTAAATCCGTTGGAAAAAATCAAGGGAGATGTGTTTGAGATCATTGCCGACATCGACCTGGAGAAAGCACAGGAACTGGTGTTTGATATAAGGGGAGAGAAAGCGGTGTACAACACTGCTGCGAAAGAGCTGCGCTTCATGGAAGACAAGATGGCGCTGCAGCCTGTTAACAACCGCATCAAGCTCCGGTTTATCATAGACAGGAATTCGGTCGAGATCTATGCCAACCAGGGCGAGGTTACCAGTACGCGGTTGTTTTACCCGGACCCATCAAACAGGAGCCTGGGGCTTACCTCAACAGGCGAATGCAGGATTGAAAAGATGGAACTCTACAGATTGGAGTCTGTCTGGCTAAAAAGGGAACAGGAACTCGGATATAGAAGAGATGCCGGAAATGAGGATAAATAGCAGCCGGTTCATCAGTGGGTAAGCAGGAAGCGCGAAGAGCAACAGTCTTCCCTTCTGTTGCTGGCAACGTTAGGCCGCTATGATGACCTTGATCCCTGTCTTTTCGATCTTGGTCACAGTTTCCATGCTTACATTGTCGTCCGTGATAATATAGTCGATCTGATCAAGATTGCAGATTTTACCCAGGCCGCGGCGGTCGAACTTGGAGCTGTCTGCCAGTACCACAACGGTCTGCGCCAGTCCGATCATTTTTTGGTTCAGGCTTGTTTCCACGATGTTGGTGATGGTGAGTCCATGTTCCAGGTCAATGCCATCCACACCCAAAAAAAGCACGCCGCAGTATAGCTCGTCCAGGATTTTTTCGGCGAAGGAGCCGGCGGTGGCGGAAGAGCTGTGGTGAACCAGGCCGCCCAGTTGCAGCACTTCTACGTGGGGCCGGTTGCTTAGCTCCAGGGCAACTTTCAGGGCCGGGGTAATTACGATAATCCTTTTTTCCGGGTGGAGCTGGCGCGCGAGCTCGAATACCGTGGTTCCCGAAGCAATGATGATAGAATCGTTTTGCCCGATCAGTCCGAGGGCCGCCCGCGCGATCTTTTTTTTCTCTTCTGCCCTGATAAACTCTTTTTCGTCGATGGGGCGCTCAATGGCGTAAGGGTTGTCGATGGAGCCGCCACCCCGGGTGCGGAAAAGCAGCTTTTTTTCTTCAAGCAGTTTCAGGTCTTTGCGGATGGTCACCCCGCTGACCTGCATTTCATCGATGAGTTGCGGAATGCTGACCTTGCCTTTTTCGTTCAGCTTCTGAAGAATAAACTGGTGCCTGTCGGTGATCGTTTTCATGCCATTGCATTTTGGTTTACAAATTTGTTATTATTTCTTTTGTTTTCAATAAGTACAGGAATATTCAGGTTGTTGGAGTAGCCCAGATGATTCTTTGCTTCAAACTTATAAAAACTTTCCTTTTGTTTTATTTTTGTTTATCTGGGTTTAATTTACTTACATTTGGTTTCATTTACTGATTTAAGTGGCTATTTTGATATGGCTTTCTGCATCAGTATGATCACGGTTGCTCTTTTGGTATCCCATTACCTAATGATTTGTTTACAGACTAGTAACAATTTGTTTACATACCGCATGGTTATTTGCAAACAATTGATTCCTGTTTTTAAGTAATCTGAAATAAAATAAAAAAGGAATTGATGGGAACTGAAAGTTAGAAAGTCTCTTAAAAAACTAAGCTGTTATGAAAAAAGTTTACTGTCTTGTTGTTGGGCAGCAAAGCAGCCCGGGAAATTCGGCTGCCCATTGGCTGCTCTGTCTCTTCTTCTTTTTTTCCGCCCTCTCTGCGGCTGCACAGCAAAAAACAATTGCCGGAAGGGTCACCGATGAAGCGGGCCAGCCCATCCAGGGTGTAACGGTAGGCCTGAAAATATCCGGCGCCGGAACAGTCAGCGGCGACAGAGGTGCTTACTCCCTCAATGTGCCCAATTCTACCAAGACCCTGGTTTTTACCAGTGTGGGCTATGTGCCCAAGGAAGTTGACCTGGGTGGCAGTTCAACGCTCAACGTTGTGCTGGAAAAAGATGTAGCCGGGCTGAACACCGTCGTGGTGGTAGGCTACGGCACACAGAAAAAAGGCAACCTGACCGGCTCTGTTTCTGTTGTCGGCAGTGATCAGATCGAAAGGCGGCCAAACGTGTCTACCTCCAATGCACTGCAGGGGCTGGCGCCCGGCGTGACCGTTACATCACAAACAGGCGCCCCTGGTGGAGATGCTGCGCAGATCCGCATCCGCGGCATCAACTCGTTTGGGGGATCAAGCAGCAACCCGCTGGTGATCATCGACGGGGTGGCTGGTTCTATTGACGACATCGATGTGAACCTGATTGAATCTGTCTCTATCTTAAAAGATGCTGCCTCTTCCGCTATCTATGGCTCCAGGGCTGCCAACGGTGTGATCCTGATCACCACCAAAAGGGCCAAGGATAAAATGTCGGTGAACTACAGGGGATACGTGGGAAAACAAACGCCCACCGCCATTCCCAAAGTAACGGACGGACTGACCTACATGCGCGTGTTCAACGACGCCAGCATGAACGACAACGGGATCAAAATTTACAGCGACCAGAACATCGAAGATTTTAAAAAGAAATACGCAGCAGACCCCGGTAATTATGACTGGCAGGATGCCATCCTGCAGGGGAGCGGTTTAACAAACAGCCATTTTATATCTGTGATGGCCAACAGCGGGGTGGTGCGTGCAACGCCTTCCCTGAGCTATGTGGAACAGGAAGGCATTATCAAGAACACCAATTTCAAGCGCTATGTATTCCGCAACAACCTGGATATAACACCCAGCCCCAAGTTCAACATCCGGTTCGATGTGGCTGTTACCAACAAGAACCGCCAGCAGATCGCCGATGAGGGAACGATCTGGAATTATTTGGGAAGAATGCCCACCAATATCCCGATCCGCTACAACAACCTGTGGTCTGACGGATGGGTAAAGATCAACCCGGTTGGCTATATCGCAGATGGCGGAAACCGCAAGACCAACAACCTGGAATTTTACGGCAACCTGAGCCTGAACTACAAGCCGACAAACTGGTTGTCGCTCACCGGCATGGTAGCTCCCCGTTACCTGACACGCAACTCGCATGCTTTCACCAAGAGTGTGATGACCTATTATGAAGACGGCTCGCAGGCAGGGGCAGGCAATACATTCACCGATCTTTCAGAATCTTCCTACAGGTATTTCTATGGCACGTACCAGTTTCAGGCAACGGCGCAAAAAGGATTCAACGGGCATAATTTCAGTTTGATGGGCGGTACTTCCAGGGAAACCTATGATGAAAAAATGCTCTCTGCCTACAGAAGGGATTTTGTTTACAACACCTACGAACAGTTGACGGCCGGTGCCGACAATGCGACCAAGGACAACAACGGCGCCGAATACCAGTGGGTGCTGGTATCGGGTTTCGGGCGGTTTAATTATGATTACAAAGGCAAGTACCTTTTTGAAGCCAACATGCGCTATGACGGTACGTCCCGCTTTATCGGCAACAACCAATGGGCCGCATTTCCTTCCTTCTCCGCAGGCTGGCTCATTTCGGCTGAATCCTTTATGGACAATCTCAGGCCCGTGGTCAAGATGCTGAAGGTGAGGGGATCATGGGGCAAGCTGGGTAACCAGAACATCGGTACCTCATACTATCCCTTTGCTGAGTCCTTGTCGCTGGGCAGTGCTTCCTTTGGTGGCAACGTGTACCAGATGATCACGCAAACCACCCTCTCCAACCCCGACCTTCGCTGGGAGGAAACCGTTATGAAAGGGGTGGGCATTGATGCGAACCTGTTCAACAAATTGTCGCTGACAGTAGACCTGTATGACAAAAGAACGGATGGCATTCTGCTCAAGCTGAATACTTCCCAGCTGACCGGTCTTGCTTCTCCTTACCAGAATGCAGCCGTGGTCAGCAACAAAGGCTGGGAAGTTTCTGCCCGGTATGACAACAAATGGGGCAATTTCAACCTGGGCGTAGGCCTGAACTTATCGGATGTACGCAACAAGATCCTTGACATGAAGGGGCAATCATCCGGTGATCTGCTTCGTCAGCAACAAGGATACCCGATCAATTCTATTTACGGGTATATGGCCAACGGCTTATACCAGTCGGCTGCAGAGATCGCTGCAGGCCCTGTACAGATCGGTACGTTAAAGCCAGGTGATGTAAGATATGTAGACATTGCAGGCGCGGTTGGCACAGATGGAAAAGTTAAGCCCGACGGCAAGATCACCGATGCCGACAAGGTCATCATCGGAAGCACGATTCCGCGGTACACGTATGGCGGAACCCTGGACCTGGGCTGGAAAGGTTTGCGTTTGACCACGCTGATACAGGGCGTAGGAAAAGTAGACGGATATTTGAACTCTCATTATGTAATCCCGGCTGTGAACTCAAGCTCTATCAAGCCCTGGCAGCTGGACTATTGGAGAGAAGACAACAAGGGCGCTTCCTTGCCACGCGTCTCCATCACTTCTACCAACAACACGCAAAACTCTACGCTGTGGATGAGAAACGCGGCCTATCTCCGGTTAAAGAATGTTCAGCTGGGCTATGATCTGCCCAAAGGGTTTCTCAGACAGGTCGGACTGCAAAACGCATTTATCTATGTAAACGGCCAGAACTTATTTACGCGCACCAAATTCTACCAGGGTTACGATCCCGAGATCAATTACGATGCATCCGTATCCGATGGTGTATCGCTGGGTGGGGGTAACTATTATCCCCAGGTTAAAGTGTTCACATTTGGTGTTGACATAAAATTCTAAGAAAATGAAAACGTTCAACTATATCCATAAAATTTCCCTTGTTGGCCTGGCTTCCCTTGTGGCCCTCTTCTCCTGTAAAATCGACCGCTCATCGCTGAACGGTCCTTCAACCGGTTCATTCCCAGCCAATGCAAAAGAAGCTGAAATGGGTTTGTTCGGTGCTTATCAATCCAATACCCAGCTAGATGCTGCCAGCACACCCATGTGGCACGTGATGGATAACATCACCGACATCGGCTATGCCCGTCCCGGTACCAATTATACTTCGCCTATCACAAGTGCCATTACAACGGACAATGCACTCACCAACAAACCCTGGCAGATCCATTACCGCACCATTGCCCGCTGTCATACGGTGCTGGACAACCTGGAAAAGTTAAAGGGTTCCATGGCTGATGCGGCCTACAAACAACTGGACGCAGAACTCAGGTTTATCCGTGCTTACTGTTATTCGCAGCTGGCGGAACTATATGGTGATGTTCCCTTGCTGAAAGCTGCGGTGGACCTGAGCAATGCCAATGTTCCCAGAACACCCAGGGCTGAAGTGGAGAAATTTATCCTGGATGAATTAACAGCCATTGCCGACAACCTTCCTGTATCGCAGGCACAATTTGGAAATGCCAGAGCGTCGCGGGTAGCTGCTTATATGTTGAAAGCAAGGGTTGCACTGAATACAAAACAATACCAGGCAGCAGCAGAAGCAGCCAACAAGGCCCTTACGCTTGCAAACGGCGTGTATGACCTGACACCCTTTAACAGCTCCGTCAGTTTTGTGGGTAAGGACCATACCGTTGGTGAGCCGGACATTGCAAACATTTTCGGGCATGCCGGTTTTAAAAGCAGCAAAGAATGGATCTGGATCGCGGAATACAACCTGACCGTTCCCGGAAACACCCATAACCAGCAATACTATTCCGGTTCGCGTTTAGGCAAAGGCGTTTGTTACTGGGGCCCCACACAGGACCTCATCAATACCTTCCAGGCAAAGGACGGCCTGCCGATCACGGAATCACCCCTGTACGATGCTACAAAGCCATTTGAAAACCGGGACCCGAGATTGGATATGTATTGTGTGCGTCCGCACGCGCGTTACCTGGGCTACCAGTTTGAGCCCAACACCAGTTTTGCTACGGTGAAAAATTACTGGCCGGTGCTCAGCGGACAAAGCACTACAGCTTCCAACGTAGCCAATGCCGATGCAACCAATGCGTTCAGGTCATTCAGCGGCTATCTCTGGCGCAAGCCGGTTGATATTGCCGATTTTAATTCTACTTCGGTGAGCGGTGTATCTGACCTGGATGTGGGCATCTTCCGTTTTGCAGAACTTTTGTTGATCTATGCAGAGGCAAAGATCGAGGCCAACGATATTGACGCCAGTGTGTACACTGCCATCAACCGGGTTCGTACCCGCGCTCAGATGCCCAACCTGCCAACCGGTTTATCGCAGGCGCAGATGCGCAGGGCCCTTCGGTATGAACGCAAGGTAGAGCTGGCCAACGATGGCGTGCGCTGGAACGACCTGCGCCGCTGGGGAATTGCCAAGTCGGTTATGAACGGTTTTCTTTATCTTAACCGCGATGCAAAAGCCTGGACAAAAGCCGTGCTCACCGGTTTTGACGATAGCTATACGCCGATCTACAACCGGACAGAAGCGCTCAAGTATTTTACCACGCAGGAAGTTGTATACCGCGATAACAAGGACGAGTACTGGCCGGTGCCAAAATCGGAAATGGATGCCAACAACAAGCTGGTTCAAAACCCGGGTTATTAGCCTCCATTCAACAAGCCTTGCATTGCATTTATAAGTTGATTTAATTCACGGAATGAACGGATTGCTTAGCCCCGAAAGAAGACGCTGGTTTATTGTTGCCATCATTTTTGCCGCCATCGTGTTCAACTACGTTGACAGGCAAATTGTGTCTATCTTAAAGCCGGTATTAAAGAGCCAGTTTAGTTTGGATGATGGCGGTTATGCGATGATCTTAAACGTCTTCACGGTTTGTTATGCCATCATGTATCCCATTACCGGATGGATGGTGGATAGATTCGGGGCCAGGGTGGTTATGTTCATAGGGATCATTGCCTGGTCGCTGGCTTGTATCGGTGGTGGCTTGTCGCGGTCGGTTGGGCAGTTTGGTTTTTTCCGGGGTTTGCTGGGAGCAGCGGAGCCCACCAATTTTCCGGCCCAGTTAAAAGTGGTCACGGTTTGGTTTCCCGGTAAGATGCGGGCTACGGCCAACAGCCTCTGCGTAGCGGGCAGTTCTGTGGGAGCGATCATTGCGCCTCCTGTGATTGTCTGGCTGGCATTGACATACAACTGGCAGGCTGCTTTTATCGCCATGGGCACAATCGGCTTGCTGATCGCGGTGTTGTGGAAGTTGATCTACCGGCATCCTCCATCCGATATTTTACAGGAATCAGTGGATGCAACGATCCCTGTTTCAGGCGAAGCTTTTAAGTGGAAGCAGCTGTGGGGTACGCGCAGCTTATGGGGCATCCTGCTGATCCGCTTTGTAAGCGATCCGGTCTGGTATTTCTGCCTGTTCTGGTTGCCCGGCTATTTACAGGAACGCTCGGGTCTGAGCCTCGCGCAGGTAGGCATGTTTGGCTGGATCCCCTTTCTTTTTGCTGATTTGGGCGCAATCGGTATGTCTGCCTTATCTGATAAGCTGGTAAGAAAAGGATATACCCCTTTGAGGGCAAGAAAACTGATGCTGACTGGCGTGGCCGTGTTGAGTCCGCTTTGTGCCTTAACGCCCTACCTGGGCAGTGCAGGCGCTACCCTGCTGGTGTTTAGTCTGGTAGCTATCTCCTGCCTGAGCTGGTTGTTTACGATCAGTGTTGTGGTGGCAGAAGCATTCCCCGTAAAAAATGTAGCCAGCGTGCTGGGTATAGCCGGCGGCTTTGGCGCTTTGGGAGCCGTGCTCTTTAACTATTTCGTCGGACAATTTATTGGTACCCTGGGTGCCGAAAAAATTTTTATGGCGATGGCGTTTTTACATCCGCTGGCCGTCCTTATTCTGTGGACAATGACCCGTGTTGAAACCCCGCAGGCCACGCCTGCTCCAACGATCCATTCAGGTAAATATGCAAATACAATCTAAATGAAAAAGACAACAAGAACAATCAACGAGCCTGCCAGGCAAACGCCTGTCCGCAAAGAAACAGATGTGCTGGTGATCGGTGGCGGACCTTCCGGCATCATGGCTGCCCTGGCCGCTGCCGAAGACGGATTGAACGTGATGCTGGTTGACAGCCGCAGCTTTGTAGGCGGTAACATGACGATCGGATTGCCGATACTGGGGTTCCTGGGTCAGAAAGGAAACCAGATCATCAAAGGGCTTCCGCAAAAATTGATTGACCGCTTGAAAGCCGTGCAGGCATCGAGTGAGCACCGCCCCTGCCCGCTGCATATGAGCCTGACCCTGGTAGAGCCCGAAGCCGTAAAAACCGTGGCCCTGCAGATGCTGGTGGAAAGCGGGGTGGAAGTCCTGTTCTACACTTTCTGCGCGGGTGTAGTCATGGAAGACGATGAGCTGAAAGGCGTGCTTGTAGAAAGCAAGGCAGGCCGCGAAGCCATCCTGGCCAAAACCATCATCGACTGCAGCGGCGATGCCGATATTGCTTACCGCGCCGGCGTGCCATGTGAATACGGAAATGAGGAGGGCGGTGTGCAGCCTCCAACCCTGATGTTTTGCCTGGGCGGCGTGGATACGGAAAAATTACGGACAAGCATAGCCGAAGAGCCGAGAACTTATCTCACCGATTTTATCCCGGCCGAGTATTTCGGTCAGAACAACCAGTTCGTGCTGGTAGGTATGCGCAACCTGATAAAAAGAGCGCAGGAAGATGGCCTCAGATTGACCACGGAACGCACGATCCTGATCACCGGCTTGCGCAAGGGAGAAGTATGGGTCAATATGACACGGGTAAACGGCGTGAATGGAACAGATCCCGGTAGCCTTACGCATGGTGAGATTGACGGAAGAAATCAAATACACGACATCCAGAAATACCTCATCGAATACGTACCTGGTTTTGAGCATGCCTACTTCTTAAAAACAGCTCCCTTCCTGGGCATCCGGGAAACCAGGCGCATACAAGGCCAGTATACCATGACGCGTGAGGACATTATGGGCTGCCGTCATTTTGAGGATGCCATCGCAGTCGCGAGCTATCCGCTGGATATCCATCATCCGCAGGGCGGTGGCTGCACGCTGGAATGGTGTGGCGATTGTTATGATATTCCTTACCGTTCCCTGATCCCGCAGGGCGTTAAAAATTTAATCGTTGCAGGCCGTTGTATTTCTACCACGCACGAAGCCATGTCTGCGATCCGGGTGATGGCACCCTGCATGGCCATGGGCGAAGCCGCCGGCCGTGCAGCAAAGATGGCTATCCGCGAAGGGATACAACCGGCAGATATAGACGTAAAGAAACTCCAGCAGGAATTGCTTGAAAAGGGCGCTTACCTGCGTGTGGCAAAAGAAGAACTGGTATCGCAATCCTGATTTTAAATCACCCGATATATGTCTGTTCGCAGAAGAAGTTTTGTGAAAGGTCTTGGTGCTGCTTTCCTGTTGCCCGTGCTGCCTGCTTTTGGCAGGGAAGCAGCGGGGCAGCGGGAGGCAGGCGGCCATCACCGCATTCTCTGTTGCAATATCCGTGTGCCCCTGGACGAGGATGAAAAAGCAGGGGTAGGATGGTCGGTAAGAAAGGATATTTGTCTGAAGGTGATCAAAAGCAAAAACCCCGACATTGTTTCCCTGCAGGAGGTGCTGAAAGTGCAGGCAGATGATTTGAGGAAGGCTTTCCCTTCTTATCAACTGTTCGGATTTGACGGGCCTGAGATGGATCCGCATCCGACAGGGTATTTTGGGATCGCCAAAAACCCGATCTTGTTTTCCAGGGACCGGTACGAGCTGCTGACTGGCGGTACATACTGGCTGTCTGAAACGCCGCTGGTGGCAGGGAGTAAGTCCTGGGATACCGCACGGGCGCGGCATGCGAACTGGGTCCGTATCCGGGAGAAAAAAACCGGCAAGGAATTCAGGGTCGTGAACCTGCACCTGGATCATATTTCCAACGAAGCCAAACTGCAGCAGGCAAAGATGGTGGTGGAGGAAAGCGCCCAGTACCAGCCTGAGTATACCCAGGTGTTTACAGGCGATTTTAATTCAAGATTCGACAGTCCTGTTTTTAATTCCGTGCGCACCGGCGGCTGGAAAGAAAGCTATGAAACCATCCATGGCGGCGGCGAAGCAGGCTTTACCGGTCATGAGTTTCAGGGAACCAGCTACGAGAAAGGTCCGTCCAAGGGCAGGATCGATTATATCTGGTACAGGGGAGCCATAAAACCGGTGCAGGCTTCCATCATCAAGGACGCGGTCAATGGAAAATATCCCAGTGATCATTTTTTTATGCAGGCAGATTTTGTGATCGAATAAAAGCTCATATGAACAAACGATTTTTTATTTCCGTGCTCTTTGTTGTCTTGCTGTCAAATCTTTCTTTTTCCCAACAGCCCTATCAGAAGCCTGTGCGGGAGCAAAAAGGTTCCTGGACCCTGGTCATGGTGCCGGATGTGCAGAACTATGTAAAGTGGGGAAGAAACCAGCCTATCCTGGATCTGATGATGGCCTGGATCGCAGACAACATCGACACGCTCGGCATTAAAATGGTGATTGGCGTGGGCGATCTGGTGGAGAACGATGAAAAGATCACAACAGATTATGACGGTGATCAAACCACGCAAAGCCAGTGGCAGACAGTATCAAGGGCCTTTGGCAAACTGGACGGAAAAGTTCCTTACATCGCATCCACCGGAAACCATGATTACAGCGTTGACAAGGCCGGGAACCGGACCTCGCACTACAATGATTTTTTCCCGGCTGATAAAAACTGGCTGAACCAGAAGCTTCTTGTACAAAACACGCGCAACGAACAGGGCCGCCCCACACTGGAAAATTCAGCCTACGAAATAAAAGGACTGAACGGCAGGGATTACCTGTTTATGACCGTGGAAGATGGGCCAAGGGACACCGTGTTAACCTGGGCCAAAAAAGTTGCTGCGCTGGAACAATACAAGAACCACCGCGTGGTGCTGGCAACGCATGAATTCCTGAATGCAAAGGACGAACGTACAAGCGAAGAAATAACCTGGCTGTACTGGGAACCTTATAATGTCAACAACGAGATCCAGAAATCGCCCCGCATCAAATTGCCCCATTCAAACAATGGAAAGCAAATATGGGAAAAGCTGGTGGCCCCTTCTTCAAACATTGAAATGGTGCTGTGCGGACATATTTCAGGAGAAGGATACAGGGTCGATAAAAATGGAGTGGGAAAATCCGTACACCAGATCCTTTTTGATGCCCAATCCATGGGTGGGGGCCAGCGGGATGGAAACGGAGGAGATGGCTGGTTGCGCATCCTGGAGTTTTTCCCGGATGGGAAAACGGTGCGGGTCAAAACATTTTCACCCCTGTTTGCTGCTTCTCCTACCACCAGGCAATTTGCCTGGAAGAAGGACGCCCGGAACGATTATAAAATCAGTTTCGACGAACGCTAAATAGGAAACAACTGCTGCATATGAGATCAGAAAACGCTTCAACCAATAAGTGGGGAATTCCACCCTCTTTCCAATTTGGCTACCTGGGTATCCTGCTTTTTATGATGGGGGATGGCATGGAGCAGGGATGGCTGAGTCCGTACCTGATTGAAAGAGGTATGCGCATACAGCAAACGGCTACCTTGTTTACGGCATACGGTGTTACGATTGCCATTGCCTCCTGGTTCTCCGGCGTGCTGGCTGAGTCATTTACGCCCAGGAAAACAATGCTGCTCGGACTGTTGATTTATCTCGCGGGCACAATAGGTTTTATTGGCATCGGCATGCGAACGCTCGATTTTCCTGCGATGCTGATCACCTATGCCCTGCGGGGTTTTGGCTATCCCTTGTTTGCTTATTCATTTTTGGTCTGGCTTTCTTACGGCACGCCATCCGCCATGCTGGGAAGGGCAGTCGGCTGGTTCTGGTTTGTTTTTACCGGCGGACTGAATGTATTAGGCGCCTTTTATTCCAGCTGGGCCATCCGGGCATTGGGACACATCAACGCATTGTGGAGCGCTGTGTTCTGGGTACTGCTGGGTGCCTTGTTTGCGCTGGTGTTGAACAGGGCTTCTTTTACAGTCAACAGCGAGGCACGGCAAAACAAATGGAAGGAGTTAATGAAAGGGCTTACGATTGTTCGCACAGCGCCCAAAGTAGCCCTGGGTGGTATTGTACGGGTGATCAACACAACCGCCCAGTTTGCTTTCCCGGTGTTCCTGCCTACTTACATGGCGGCACACGGGTTTACTACAACGCAGTGGCTGTATATCTGGGGTACCATCTTCACCAGCAATATAGCCTTCAATTTAATTTTCGGGTTTGTTGGAGACCGCTTGGGCTGGCGCCAGACAATCATGTGGTTTGGTGGCGTTGGTTGCGGATTGACCACTCTCTTGCTTTACTATATTCCTGCATACACGGAAGGCAGCTACTGGCTCACGATGATAGCCGGTATTGCCTGGGGAGCTTGCCTGGCTGGTTACGTGCCCCTGTCGGCCCTCGTTCCTTCCCTGGTGCAAAAAGACAAAGGGGCTGCCATGGCCATCCTGAACCTCGGTGCGGGACTTGCTGTATTTGCTGGACCGGCCATCGTAGCCATTTTCATCGGCCTTGCAGGCGCTGAAGGCGTGGTTTGGATACTGGCAGGTTTATACTTTGTGAGTGCTGTACTCACCCGTTTTATCACATTGCCCAAAGCAGCCATAGAGCAGGAACCTGTTTATAAAGCAAGCGAACCGGGCGTACTATCATAGCCCAGTAAAAACATTTTTTCACCATAACGAGACATATGAGAGTATTAATTACCGCACCATATCATGAAAAGGGTTTGTTTGAAATAAAGCAGGAATTCGGGGAAGTGATCTACCGGTCGTGGAAAGAAAACGGGCGTGCTTACAATGAAGACGAGCTGCTGGCGCTGATGTATGAAACCGAAGCCGAAGCCCTGATCACGGAACACGACCATGTGACGGAAAAAGTGATCAACGCCAATGCACACCTGCATTTTATTGGGGTATGCAGGGGCACGCCTTCCAATGTTGCCCTGGCAGCTGCTACCCGCCATGGCATTCCTGTATTTTATACACCGGCCCGCAATGCGCAGGCCGTGGCAGAAATGTTTATCGCCAATGTGATCTCTTTTCTGCGCCACACCATACCTGCCGTGAACTGGCTCCGCCAAAGAAGATGGGATCAGGGAGCGCATACGTCTTACCTGGAATTCAAAGGCAATGAACTGGCCGGAAAAAGGGTGGGTATTGTTGGGTTTGGTGCCATCGGTCAGCTCATCGCAAAGCTGATAGAAAATTATCCTTGCCAGATCGCCTATTATGATCCTTATATCGATGCAGCTGCTTTTCCTTCTTACCAGCAGCTGGGTTTGGAAGAGCTTTTCTCAACAAGTGATATCGTATCTGTTCATTTGCCGGTAACAGGAGATACCAAAGGAATGATAGACCGCAAATTGTTTTCGCTGATGCGGCCGCATGCCTTGTTTGTGAATACCGCAAGAGCCGTGGTGGTAAACAGAAATGATTTGTACCAGGTACTGTCGCAACAGGGGATCAGGGGCGCTATCCTGGATGTTTTTGACAACGAGCCACCCGATGAGCTGGACTATAAAATAATCGATCTGCCGAATGTGCTGCCTACGCCGCATATTGCCGGCGCCACCCACGAAGTGGAAGATCATCATGTGCGCATATTGAACCAGGTGCTGACAGAATGGTTTACGGCAGGCCATCACCGGGCTGAAAGGCTGGCCAACCGGGAAATACTCACCTCTTCCATTTAGCCATAAACCCGAATACAATGAAACAACAGGAAGCTTACCTGGTGCTTGACATCGGTACAGGCAATGCGCGCGCGGCCATAGTAAGTCCGCCAGGAACCGTGCTGGGCGTGGCCCGGGCCGACATCCGCTATTATCGCGACGGGCTGTATCCCGAATCTATTTATTTCAAGCCTGGTGAGCTCTGGAATCAACTAAGGATACTCACCGGCGAGGCCCTGGAGCAGGCGGGCCCGGTAACGCTTATAGCAGCAACGACCACCAGCCAGCGTGAAGGCATTGTACTGATAGATAAATCAGGCAAGGCAATCATGGGGCTGCCCAACATTGATCACCGGGGCCGGGAATGGGAAGATCAGGATGGGGATAAGAGCCGGATCTACTCCTTATCGGGGCGCTATCCCACCTCTCTTTTCTCGGCTTTTAAGCTGGTCGGTATCCGCGAGCGCCGGACAGACAGCTGGAATAGTCTTTCCTTTTTTCTCAGCATCAGCGACTGGGCTGCCTGGGAATTGTGCGGGGTGGCCAGGTATGAACATTCGCAGGCATCGGAAACTTTGTTGTACGATGTGGCTGCAGGAGATTGGCATAGCGGATTGTGCGATCTGTTCGGCATACCGCAACAACTGTTGCCGGCCCTTTCTCAATCGGGCACTGTGCTGGGGCCTGTCAAACAAAGCATTGCAGCTTCCTGGGCACTCCACCCGGCTTTGCAGGTCGTGACCGGTGGGGGCGATACGCAGATGGCGATCAAAAGCACCCAGCCTGCTGTGGGGGATGTGGTGATTGTTTCAGGCACAACGACGCCGGTCGTTAAGCTGGAAGGGGCTTACATCACAGATAAGGAAGAAAGAACCTGGACCAGCAGGGATATTATGCCCGGCAGGTTTGTATTCGAGGCAAACGCTGGCGTAACAGGCTTGAACTACCAGCGGCTAAAAGAAATTTTTTATCCGAACGAAGGGTATGATGTGATTGAAAGGGAGCTGATGCAGAATGGCAACAAGCCCTGCATAGCTGCCCTGGGTTCGCTGGTGGCAGGAGATAAAAAGCCGGTGACAAGGGGTGGTTTTGTTTTTCCTGCCCCCGTGGCACATGAGCTTTCCCGCAGCAGCTTCGTATGGGCCACCTTGTTGGATATTGCTTTTTCAATTGCAGAAAATTATAAGGTACTTGCAGAGATAGCGGGCCATGATGCCGGTTATATCTGGGCTTGCGGCGGTGGGTTGCAGAGCGCATCCTTGCGCAATTTGATTGCAGCAGTTACCGGGAACGATGTCTGCGTGAGAAGGGGCTTTCAGCAGGCAACAGCTGTCGGCGCAGCAATGCTGTGCAATGAAGCTCTGCAAAAGGCTGTAGACAAACAGGAAACTGACATAGAACATTCACCGGTGGACAGGGAGCAGGCAGATAACTATCAGGCTCTTTACCGGCAATGGAAGGAAACCCGGGAAAACTTCCGGGCAATCAGTTAAGAAGCATGCATAATTATTTTATTGGTATTGACATTGGCACGCAGGGAGCAAGGGTGGTATTGCTGGATGAGCTTGGCCAACAGGTAGGCGCACACGAAGAAGGATTTCCGTTGAGCAAAGACTCCCGCGAAGAACAGTCGCCACAAGCATGGTGGGAATGTTGCAAGCAGTTGCTTGGTTCGTTGATCCGCGAAGCAAAGGATAAGATCTCCCTGAGCCGGATCATGGCCATGGCTGTTACCTCCACATCGGGTACCATCATCCCGCTTGATCATGATTGCAACCCGCTCTACCCGGCTATCATGTACAGCGATCCACGCTCGGCAGAGGAAGCGCTTTTCTGCAAAGCGATCGCGATGGAGCAGGTAGGGGAAGGGTACAAGGGTTTTAATTCATCCAGCGGGTTGCCAAAAATGCGCTGGTTTCTCCATCAATATCCCCGGCTTGTTGACCGTCTATACAAGTTTATCCATGCCGCCGATTTTATGACGGGCCGGCTTTGCGGTGAGTACGGTACAACCGATTATGCGAATGCGTTGAAGTCGGGATACAATCTTCATACATACGAATGGCCTTCTTACATTGCCAGGGACATCGGCATTGAAAAAGATTGGTTGCAGCAGGTAAAACCTTCAGGTGTGCCGCTCGGCACGCTGCTGCCCGGGCTGGCGAGGGAATGGGGCTTGCCGCAAGGCATCCTTGTAACAACCGGCATAACGGATGGCTGCGCTTCACAGGTCGCTTCGGGAGCGGTTAGTCCGGGCCAGTGGAATACAACCCTTGGCACTACAATGGTAATAAAGGGAGTGACCAGGCAAGAAATTGTTGATCCGACAGGCGCTATCTACAACCATCGCCATCCTGCCGGATACTGGATGCCGGGCGGGGCGAGCAATACGGGGGCCGACTGGGTCAGCCAATTTTTTGCAGGACGGGATTTGCAGGAGTTAAACAGGCTGGCCGCTGCGCAGCTGCCATCGATGCAACTGGCCTGGCCCTTGTTGCAGGCGGGAGAACGGTTTCCTTTTTTCGCGCCCCATGCCCGCGGATTCTGGCCTGGGGGAGACAAGGTAGAAAAGTTTGTAGCGTGCATGGAAGGCGTTGCGTTTATCGAGCGGTATGCATATGAAAAAATTTCTCAATTATCTGGTGAGCAGATCGAACTCATTTTTTCGGCAGGCGGTGGCAGCAACAGCAGTACCTGGCTGCAGATCAGAAGCAGCGTGCTGAACCGGCCGGTGTATAAGATGAAAACGGTATCCGGCGCTGCAGGGGCGGCTATACTTGCGGCCTCCCAAACATTTTATTCCTCCTTGCAGGAAGCGGCCAAAGCCATGGCTTTACCCGAAGCGGTAGTTGAGCCGCAAGCAGCATTGATAGAGCCATACAGATCCAAGTATGAGCAGTTTATGGAAACTTTACACGCAAAGCATATCTTGCAATGAGCATGCTTACAATTTACCTTCTCCGGCATGGAGAAACAGCCTGGAACGCCGACAACAACCGCTATTGCGGACGCACCGATATCGCCCTCACTCCCAAAGGCATCGGGCAGGCGGAAGAAGTAAGGAGACAGCTGGAGGGCATTCAATTCGAGAAAGTTTATTCTTCTCCGCTCCAGCGGGCTTACAACACGGCCTGTATTGCATCGGGCATGGAGGTGGTCAAGGACGAACGGTTGATCGAAGCCCACTTTGGTGCCTGGGAAACCAAGACAAAGGAAGAGTTCATCAGCGAAAACGAAACGCTGTGGCTGGATTGGATGAAGGATCCTGCAACCCATCGGGCTGGTGGTACGGGAGAAACAGGCGCAGAGATTGTGGAAAGAATGGATGCATTTTTCAATTCCCTCAAACAGGAATTTGGTGATGGGAATGTAATGGTCGTGGCACACAATGGTGTCAACCGTTTATACCTGGCAAGCAAGCTGGGGATGCCGTTGAAAAATTACCGCCAGCTGGTACAACAGAATTCTTCTATCACTGCTTTTACACTGGACGAAGACGGTACGCTGACATTGCAGTTGCTGAATTCCAAGCTTCGCTGAGTAAAATGCAGCGGCAGGAGGAGTTGCAAGAACAAGCGCATAAATACGGGCAGAAACCCATGGAAAGATAGAGGGGGATTGAATCTTCCGCCGTTAAAAAATGCGTTTTCCATCTGCTGAACAGCAAGTATAAACAGAAACATCTATTGGATCGGGTGTCATTCCTTCTTACTTTCGCAGTTCAACCCCATACTATGAAACCCCCGTACATTATCAATGAGACCCTGGAGCTGGAGAGGGCATTTCAAAAGCTTAGAAACGAGCTGGCCCGTACAAGTGATATGCTTGTATATGATCATTACCTGGATGCAAGAGGCAAAGCAGAAATAAGTAAAAAGCCCCGGCGCAGAACACATGCAAAGCTTGTTGATCACTCAATTTATTGAGCCAGATCATGGCAAACCAAGCAACCGCAACCAGCCATCCCTGGTGAGCTTGCTGCTCGCAAGTCCCGTTGTTCTGATGCAATAGGAAAAGATAAGTACCCGCTGGAAAACAGAGAAAACCCGCAAGGGATGTGAGTTCCGCAGAGCAGGAAATAATACCCGCCCCATAGAACCAGAAAACATTCGCCAAACCAACGCAAAAGCCAGCTGCTTCCCCGGCACCGGAGATCCGCAAACAGTCCGCCTTTCAAGTCCCGGCGCATGATGCTGGTGGTTAGACCTCGTGATCAGGATGCATTTTATCATTGCATCCTGATCTCAAGCATGTGCCGTCCTTAACCTACCCCTACCCATCCCGGGAGGGGATACGATACACTTGTAGGCAAGTTGCACATCATTCTTATGTTCGCATCGGATACAATTGTATTATCCCCTCCCGGGATGGGTAGGGATGGGTCTACGATGTTGCATCTGTACCCACCAATTCAATCCGCCATTACTGCCTGTGAAACTGCAGGGTTTTGTTTGTTGTTTTGATATGTAGCATGCCCCCGGCCTCAAAACTATATTCCTGCGACGCGCAGATATTATCCACGAAGAGGGTGCCCCAGGGTGTTTCAGCAGCTTTCGTCATGCCTAAAACCGGAATCGAGATGGTTTGGTTGGGACCGGTTGAATAAGCATTCTTTCCTATTTCGTTGGTAGGCGTATATCCTGTAAAGGTGCCGGAAGTGGAATTGAGGGAAGTAAATGTAACAACAACATCATGTTGAACAGAGAAGGGCTTTGTTGTTGTTAAACCCGATCTGTTGTCCTTCACCTCGACCATGACCCATCTGCCGCTGAATGATGATGGTGCCTGTGGTTTTCTGCAGGCCATTTGTGTCAAACCAAGGATAGCCGTAAACAGGATCAGCTTTTTCATACAAGGTGGTTTCCATATGGGACAAGACAGGCCATCGAAATGTTGCTTCCGGGTACAAACAGGGAAGATTTTTAGGTGTCCGCCGGCAATCTTTTTAATTCCATCTCCCGCTGATGAAGCAATTTGGATCTATCATAAACCGGACAATTCCGTATCAAAAACGAACAGTTTCGTACGATAGGGCTGGATTTTGTAATTGATTATCAATCAACAAGAATTTGGCTCTTTTTTTCGTACATACATGCAAGCAAAATATCGAGATGTTTACAAACTACTTTAAACTTGCCTGGCGCAATATCAAACGCTACAAAGCTTATTCAGGTATCAACATCGCCGGACTGGCCATTGGTATTGCTGCTTGCTTGCTGATCCTGCAATATGTTTCGTTTGAATTGAGCTACGAAGATTTTCAGGCCAACAAGGAAAGGATTTACCGCATCCAGCAGGACCGCTATGACAATGGAAAGCTAAGTACCCAATGGGCAGCAGGTGCATTTGGCGTTGGCAATGCATTTAAAGACGGTATACCAGACATTGAAGATTATGTAAAGCTTGTAAGACCGGGCAACATTCTCACAAATGTGCAGAACCAGCCGATAAAAATTGAAAAGGCATTTTATGCCAGCGCTTCTTTCTTTAACATCTTTACTTATCCCCTGATTGCAGGAGATAAAAACACCGCGTTAAAAAATGTGCTTACAGCAGCACTTTCCGAAACCACAGCCAAGAAGATTTTTGGCACCACCGATGTTGTCGGCAAACAACTGGAACTAAACCGCAAAAACACTTATCTCATCACGGCCGTATTCAAAGATGCGCCCGTTAACACCCAGATCCGCCCCGACCTGCTGCTCTCTTATGAATCGTTTTTGAAGTTCAGCAGAGGGGCAGATTATGATCCGGAAACAGCCTGGACAAGTGATGGCTGTCTCACGTACGTATTGTTGCGCAAAGACGCAAGCCCAAAAAAGGTAGAAGCCATGTTTGTACCCATTGCCGACAAGTTTGTGGGTGCAGACATGAAGAAATACAATGCCTCTGTTACCTACAACCTTCAGCCATTAAAGGATATTCACCTGTACTCGCATTATATGATGGAGCCGGGTGAAACAGGCGATGGCAAAACCGTTTACTTGTTGCTGGGCATTGCTGTTTTTATTGTTGTGATTGCCTGGGTGAATTATATCAATCTCGCTACCGCAAGAGCTATTACACGCGCCAGGGAAGTAGGGGTTCGCAAAGCCATTGGTTCACAAAGAAGACAATTGATCACGCAGTTCCTTTCCGAATCGGCCGTGCTGAACGGAATCGCTTTGCTGCTGGCTATCTTGTTGGTGATGGCCGCTATCCCGGGCTTTAATGCATTATCAGGCCAGCAACTTTCTTTTACTTTATTTACGCAAAGCGATTTCTGGCTTGGACTGACAGCCCTGTTTGTAACCGGGGTTTTCTTTTCCGGTTTGTATCCGGCTTTTGTGTTGTCTGGCTTCAGGCCTGTGGAAGTATTGAAAGGAAAAATGAGCGGCACCAAACAAAATTCCATGCTCAGGAAATCGCTGGTTGTATTTCAATTTGCCGCTTCGCTGTTCCTGCTCATAGGCACTGTGACCGTGTACCAGCAGATCCAGTTTATGCGCAAACAATCGCTGGGCCTCAACATCGACCAAACGCTCATTGTCAGCAGGCCAACTGTAGGCATTGATTCCAGCTTTCTAGAAAAAATAACGGCCTTCAAGGAAGAAGTAAGCCGGCAATCTGATGTGAGATCGATATCTGTTTCTTCCAGCATCCCCGGTGAACCGGTAGGCTGGAATGCGGGCGGCATCAAGCTGATCGGACAGGACGATTCAAAACAAAAGCAGTACAGGATCATTGGTGTTGATTATGATTATATAAAAACCTACGACCTGCAAATGGCCGCGGGCCGGCCCTTCTCAAGAGATTTCGGCTCAGACGACAGCAGTGTTATATTCAACGAAAAGGCACTTGACCTGATCGGTTTCAACAAACCCGAGGAAGCGTTGAACAAGCAGATTTTCTTTTGGGGCGGAACCTATACCATCATAGGGGTAGCCAAGAATTTTCACCAGGAATCGCTGCGGCTGGATTATGAACCTCTGATACTTCGTTGTATGCCGGCAGGGAAGGGGCCTGTTTCGATAAAGATGAGAACGGCAGATGCAAGCAACCTGATTGCGGCCGTAAAAGCAGAATGGAACAAGTTTTTCCCCGGCAATACATTTGAATACTTTTTCCTGGACGACCATTTCAACGATCAATACAAAGCCGACCAGCGCTTTGGTTCTGTATTCAGTTTGTTCACCTGTTTGGCTATCCTGGTCGCCTGTATGGGTTTGTTTGGACTGGCCTCTTTCACCACCTTGCAACGCACCAAAGAAATTGGTATCCGCAAAGTGCTGGGCGCCTCCATCAATTCTATCCTGCACTTGTTGTACAAAGAATTTGCCTTCTTGATCGTGATTGCCTTTTTCATCGCCGCTCCGCTGGCCTGGCTGGCTTCCTCAGAATGGCTGCAAGGGTATGCATTCCGGATCAGTGTAAACTGGCTATACGTTGTTATGCCGTTTTTCCTGATGATCTTTATTGCATTTGCTACTGTCAGTTTTCAATCCATCAAAGCTGCCATTGCCAACCCGGTAAAGAGTTTAAGAACAGAGTAAGCAACGCGCGCACCAATCCCCCACAGAAACCGGCCTGAATGTGCAACCTTATACCTGATTGAATTAGCTGGTATGGTATACATCTTAGACCCACCCCTGCCGTCATGTGTTTTACGTATGCATTTCATTTATCCCTTCTCACCACTGCACACCACCAGATTCAAACCGGTATTATACAATGTTTAAAGCAGGAAGGTATTTAAAGGACTATGTACATACATAGTCTATTCCCTTATTTTTGCGGGCACAAACTGTCTGGCCATGGTGTGTCCGTCTTTATCAAGCAGGTACTTTCTGCTGCTCATGTTGTTGATCATTTCCCCATACCTCTATTCACAACAACGTGATCCTGCAAAAAATACACCATCCGGAAAGCCCAATATCATCTTTATCATGTCCGACGATCATGCTTACCAGGCAGTGAGCGCTTACAGCAGTAAGCTGATCCGGACGCCGAATATAGACAGGATCGGGCGGGAAGGGGCCCTGATGCTGGAAGCGGCAGTTACCAATTCTGTTTGCAGTCCGAGCCGGGCGGTTATGCTTACCGGCAAGTACTCGCACATGAATGGATTGAGGGACAACGGCACCTTCTTCGACAGCTCGCAGCAAACCCTGCCCAAGATTTTGCAGCAACAAGGGTACAAAACAGCGGTGATCGGGAAATGGCATCTATGGAGCACGCCAACCGGCTTTGATTATTGGAATGTTTTACCGGCCCAGGGGCATTATTACAATCCGGAGTTTATCAAAATGGGAAAGGACACCAGCTACACAGGATATGTAACCGACCTGATCACCGATCTGTCCCTTTCGTGGATGGAAAAAAACAAGGACGGTCCTTTCTGCCTGCTGCTCCAGCACAAAGCGCCCCACCGCAACTGGATGCCACCGCTGAAGTACCTCCATCTTTTTAACGACAAAACATTCCCGCTCCCCCGAACATTTTACGACACCTACGAAAACAAGCCTGCCCTGCAGCGGCAGCAGATCATGGTAAAAGAAGACCTGGACATCCGCTACGACAGCAAGATGCCCTGTGATTCCTGTCCGGTACAAAAGATCAACGACTGGGCCCCGGCTGAATTTGCAAGGGAAATAGAAAGACTGACACCACCGGAAAGAAGGGTATGGGACAGCGCCTATGCGGAGGAGTTCCGGGATTTTAAGAAGCTGCGGACCAAGGACGAAATGGTGCGCTGGCAGTTTCAACGCTATATGGAAGATTACCTGCGTTGCGTGCAATCAGTTGATGACAATGTAGGAAGGGTGCTCCGCTATCTCGATGAGAAAGGACTGGCTCACAATACCATCGTAATTTATACATCAGACCAGGGCTTTTACCTGGGAGAGCATGGACTGTACGACAAGCGGTTTATGTACCGCGAATCTTTCCGCACACCCTTTCTGATCCGCTACCCGCGGGCCATTGCAGCCAACCAGCGGCTCAGTCAGTATACCCTGAACCTGGACATTGCGCCTACCCTGCTGGATTTTGCCGGCATCTCCATCCCTGCCGATATGCAGGGAGAATCTATGAAGCCTCTGCTCACTGGCAACAAAGCAAAAGGCTGGCGCAAGGAAGTGTATTACCACTATTATGAAAGATCTTTCGGGCTCACAGCGCATTACGGCATCAGAACCGCCCGCTACAAACTGATGCATTTTTATGACCCCGTTGATGCCTGGGAATTATACGACCTGCAAAAAGACCCGGACGAAATGCACAATGTTTACGGAGTACAGGCCTATGCGAAAACAGTGGAGGAATTAAAGAAAAGATTGATCGACCTGCAAAAGAAGTATGGGGATGATGTGAAAAGGTAAAGTGTTTTTGTCTTGAACCCGGATTACACGGATCCACGGATTACAGGATTGGTGGCTGTGGATCCGTGTAATCCGGGTTCAAGACAATGGTTCAGCCTACTCCCGCCTGCTTTCTACCGTATACACAAAGCTGTCGGCTCTGTAAAAACCCAGGTTGTACTCGATGGGCCGTTCGCCCTGGTCGAACACAAACCGTTTGCGGAATAAGATCGGACTGCCTTGTTCTACCTCCAGCTTGGCCGCGATAAACTTGTCTGCCGCTTTGGCGCTGATCTCTTCCTGTGAAAGGTTGGCAATGACCAGGTGGTCTTTTTCCAGGATCTCGTACAAGGGGCGTTTAAAATCTTCTTCTCCGGTTAACCCTACCCGTGGATGGAAATAAGAAACAAAATAAACAAAGGGGCCTTCCGGTTTGCCCCGGAGCCGCTCGAGCTTGAGGATTTTTTTGTCTTTGCTGATCTCAAAGAAATTGGTAACAGTTTCATCGGGCAGCACCCAGCTGATGTGCAGCTCAAAATTTTTGATCGGAATGCCCCGGGCCTTCATCTCCTGCGAGAAAGAAAGCCAGTTGTTTGATTTGGAGCTTACCGACGTGCCCGACACTTTGGTGCCGATCCCTTTTTTGCGGATCAGCAGTCCTTCATACACCAGCTTGTTCAGGGCCTGCCGGATGGTGGTGCGTGAGATGGCCAGCTGCTTGGCCAGGTCTACCTCGTTGGGCAACAATTTGCCATTGGCATACTGCGGATCGGCAATAATGCCGCGCAGCAATTCTTCTGCCTGGATGTGAAGCGGCACAGGACTTTTATGGTCGATAGTCAGTTTCATGCGGAGAGGGGATGGGGGCAAAAATAAAAAATTGGTGCATATCGGTTATGTTACTATGTTTGTACATATACTTTATTTCCGGGCATCGATTGCAAAATAGCATGTTTGAAGCAAGTTCGCATACACGTACCAAAACAGATTTGTTGGAAACTGCCTACAGATCAAGTTCCCAGCCTTTGTTACCCCAGCACATCAGCATGGATGAAACAGGAAGGGGGTACCAGATCTATCCTTATCATTCCCTCGAAGGAGGAAAAATCTTTAGCGGCTATGCTTCCCTGGCTGTCTGGATGGCCACGCATCAACAGGTTGTACTCGATGGATACGGTGGGGTATTGTGGAAAGAAGTAAGGCATTACCTGCAGGAAGTTTTTAGAGAAAAAGAGATCGAAGCAAACTGGATCAACATAGACGGCTACCTGAAGCCTGCAGCAGAAATTCAGGCGATGGTAGCGCCATTCCTGGGTGTGCCCAACTCACTATGGGGCACCAGGTGCACCCGCAGGCTGGATGACCTGTTCTCCCTGGATGCCATCAGCGAACTAAAGCCGGAAGCTCACCATGACCTCACAATCGTATATGGTACAGGCGCAGCCCTGGTAAACTGGAACGCTCCCCTGGTTTACCTGGACTTGCCCAAGAACGAGATCCAGTACCGCATGCGGGCCGGCAGCATCCAGAACCTGGGATGCGAAGAAGCGCTTGATCCGGCAGAAGCGTACAAGCGTTTTTATTTTGTAGACTGGGTGCTGCTCAATGCACACAAGAAAAAGATACTGGATAAGATCTCCGTTGTAGCAGACGCACAATGGAATAAATCAATAAACTGGATGTTTGGCGAAACGCTCATGAGCGGGTTGCATGCCATGAGCCGCAGCGCGTTCCGGGTAAGACCCTGGTTTGAACCGGGCGCCTGGGGCGGCCAGTGGATGAAAGAACACCTGGATGGCCTGGGCCGCAAAGAGGTCAACTATGCGTGGTCGTTTGAAATGATTGTACCAGAGAACGGGCTTGTTTTTGAAAGCAACGGTTGCCTGCTGGAAGTGTCCTTCGACTTTCTCATGTTTGCCGAAGGTGCTTCTGTGCTGGGCAAACATGCAGCCCTTTTCGGGGACGAATTTCCTATCCGGTTTGATTTTCTGGATACCTGGGATGGGGGCAATTTGTCTATCCAGTGCCACCCTTCGCTTTCCTATATTCAAAAGGAATTTGGCGAGCACATCACCCAGGATGAAACTTATTATATCCTCGACTGCAAGGAAGGGGCGCAGGTATACCTGGGGTTTCAGGAAACTGTCCACCCCGAAGAATTCCGGGCAGTACTGGAAGAAAGCAGGGACAAAGGCAGCGAAGTAGAGATCGGGCGGTGGGTTCAGGCGCACCCTGCCCACAAGCACGATTTGTTCCTGATCCCGAACGGAACGGTTCACAGTGCAGGGGCCAACAACCTGGTGCTGGAGATCAGCGCCACGCCTTACATCTTTACATTCAAGATGTACGACTGGCTGCGTTTGGATCTCAATGGTAAGCCCCGGGCTATCAATATCGAACATGCGTTCAACAACCTCCGGTTTGAGCGCAAGGGAGAGCGGGTAGGGCAGGAGCTGATCTCACGGCCAACCATAGCCGAAGAAGGCGCAGATTGGAAATTGGTGTACCTGCCTACACACCCGGAGCATTTTTATGATGTGCACCGCCTTGAATTTGATGGAGAGGTACAGGTGGAAACGAACGGCAGTTGTCATGTGCTGATGCTGGTAGAAGGTAGCTCCATACAAGTGAAAACAGCAAAGGGCCCGTTTGTCAGGTATCATTATGCGGAAACTTTTTCAGTGCCTGCCGCGGCAGATCGTTACACGCTGATCAATGAAGGCGGCAGCACGGCCAAAGTCGTAAAAGCATTTATAAAAGAACAGGGTTTGAACCCTTTTTGAAGGCAGTGGAATGCTGATAAAAACAGGCTGCCGGGAAGCTGGTAAAAATTGCTTAACATACCGAATCGCAGATTATAATAATTTTGTGTTGTCAACGAACCTTTATAAATTTAGCAGTGGCTTGCTCAAGCATTTTGCCTGTCTGCTAAAACCGACTAAAACGATTGTTTATGAAAAAAATTTACTTTTTCTTCCAGAGAAAATTTGCCGCCTCTTTTTTGCTTTCTGGTCATCGTGCCGATTGATTTGCAAACACTACACAGCCATTATAAATAAAACTTGCTTTTATGAGAAAAATCTCCGCAACTGCTGGTAGAGAACCCCATCTCAATTATTTGTCAACACGCAATCGCTTTCCCTATTTATTGAGACTCTTCTCGCTGGTCTTTTTATTTGTTTCTGCATCTGTTTGGGCCCAGGCGCAGCGCGTTGTCCGCGGAACGGTCGTCAATGAAAAAAACGAACCTGTTCAGGGGGCCAGCGTCGTGATCAAGGGCAGCCCGGGGGGAACTACCACTGATCCCTCCGGCAAATTCCAGCTCAACGTACCTGAAAGGGGCGGTACGCTGGTAGTAACCTATATAGGCCTGAATACACAGGAGCTGCGGCTGGGCACGCAGAACACACTCAACATCCAGATGGTCTCCAGCGCGAACTCCATGCAGGATGTAGTGGTCGTAGGTTATGGAACGCAAAAGAAAGCCACGCTAACTGGTGCGGTCTCCTCTATCAAGGGGGAAGACATCGTAACCACGAAAAACGAAAACGTTCAGAATATGCTGACGGGCAAAGTGGCGGGTGTACGCGTAACCCAAACCACGGCGGAACCCGGCGCATTCAACAGCGTCCTGGACATCCGCGGTATGGGTACACCCCTGGTCGTGATTGATGGTATTCCCCGTACCGTTGATGACCTGCAGCGGTTAAACCCGAACGACATCGATAACCTGTCTGTGCTGAAAGATGCTTCTGCAGCTATATATGGTGTACGCGCGGCCAACGGTGTTGTACTGGTGACTACAAAGAGAGGATCCAGCAACAGACTTGAATTAAATTACTCCGGGTCTTACTCCTGGCAGATTCCCTCCGGTCTTCCGTCAACCGTAGATGCCATTCAATACATGACGCTTCGCAATGAAGCTGCCATGCACAATGTAAATGGTGGCAGTCCCTTGTTCAACGACCAGCAGTTTGAAGATTACAGAACCGGTAAAAAGCAAAGTACAGACTGGTATCCCCTGGTATTCTCCAAATATGCGCCGCAAACCATGCACAACTTAAGCGCAACCGGAGGAAACGACCGCGTTACATTTTACGCCGGCTTGGGACAGTTATACCAGGAAGGTTTCTTTAAATCAAGCGACCTGAATTACAACAAGTATAACCTCCGGGCCAATATCACGGCAAAAATTTCCAACAGGCTTACCTTCGACCTGAACCTGAATGGAACGGTGGATCAGCAGAACCGGCCTTACCAGGATTCCTGGTGGATCGTCCGTGGTTTCTGGCGGCAGGGGCCACAGATTCCGGCCTACGCAAACAATGATCCGACAAAACTTTATTACGGATTGATCGAAGGTGACAATCCGCTGGCATTTATGAATGCCGATGTGGACGGCTACAAAAAGTATGGCAAAAAATGGTTTCAATCGGCGGCCAGCCTGCGCTATGAAGTTCCCGGCGTAAAAGGCTTGTTTGTAAAGGGATTGTTTAACTACGACTATTATGTGTCGAGTGCCAACCTGTTTCAAAAAGAGTACAATGAGTACAGGTATGACGACGCGTCTAAAACCTATACAAAGTACACGCGGCAGTCGCCCAGCTTTATCAGACGGGAATCTTATTTCAAAACACAGATCCTTGGCCAGGTTTCCGCAAATTACGACCGGACATTCGGCGACCATGCTGTGAGCGGACTCCTGCTCGGGGAAATACAAAAAAGAACAGGCGATAACTTCTTTGCGCAAAGAAACCTGGTGCTTCCCCTGCCTTATATCTTTGCCGGTGTGTCTGACCAGCAGCAGGCTACCATGAATGCAGCTGCGGATGGACTGTACGACAATGCAAACGAAGCCCTGGTTGGAAAATACAATTATGCATTCAAGAGCAGATACCTGGCTGAATTCTTATTCCGCTACGATGGCTCGTCGAAGTTCGCCCCCGGGCATCAATGGGGCTTCTTCCCGGCAGGGTCTGTGGGCTGGCGTGTTTCTGAAGAACCGTTTTTCAGAAATATAGAAGCGCTCTCATTTGTCAGCAACCTGAAATTCCGCGCTTCCTACGGCAAGACCGGTGATGACGGCGCTTCTACTTATCAGTTTATCTCAGGCTATAACTATCCTACAAGCACCAGCAGCAGAAACTTTACCGGCGGCTATGTGTTTGATGGAAGCTTCACTGCCAGCGCTGATAACAAAGGCATCCCCAATCCAAACATCACCTGGTATACTGCCAAGGCTTTTGATGCGGGTGTGGATGTTGATCTGTGGAAAGGTCAGCTGGGCTTTACTGGCGACATCTTCAGCCGCCGCAGAGAGGGCCTGCTCGCACAAAGAGCGGGTGGCATCCCCACTGTAGTAGGTGCAGGTCTGCCTCAGGAAAATTTAAACAGTGATCTTACCTACGGCTTCGACCTCGAGCTTACGCATAGAAACCAGATCGGAAACTTCCGGTACAATACAAAGGGCATCTTCACTTTAACGCGTGTTAAACGCTTGTATGTGGAAGGCAGCCCCTACGGCAATTCCTGGCTTAACTGGACAGGCAACCAGAATGATCGCCTGCAGGGTGTTCACTTTGGTCTTACAGGGAATGGACAGTTCCAGTCATGGGATGAAATCTACAACAGTCCTTATTACATTGGCCGCGGAACCCTTCCGGGTGATTACCGGTATGAAGACTGGAATGGTGATGGAGAAATCAATGGCAACGACAACCATCCCAACCGGTTCAACCAGAACCCATGGATGAACTTCAGTTTTCTTTTCGATGGTTCGTACAAAGGGTTTGATCTAAACTTCCTGCTCCAGGGCTCTGCAAAAAGTTCGCTGATCTACGGCGAACAGCTTCGCCAGCCACTGTGGGGCAACGGAGAATCCGGTGCGATGGAACAATTTATGGACCGCTGGCATCCGGCTGACCCCAAGGCAGATCCATACAGTCCTTCTACCGTATGGGTGCCTGGTCATTTTGCCTACACAGGAACCCTGCCTGATGAGAACTCTACCTTCAATGATGAAAACGGCGCTTACCTGCGTTTAAAGAGCATTGAGCTGGGCTACACGCTTCCTGGCAGATGGCTCGACAGGGTTGGCATCAAAAATTTCCGTGTGTATGCAAACGCATACAACCTGTTTACGATTACCAAGGTTAAATGGGTTGACCCGGAACATCCTTATGACACGTTCGGGTATTTGTATCCCCTGAACAAAACCGTTTCTGCTGGTATTAATCTAACTTTTAAATGATCTAGCCGTGAAATTTAAATCATCCATTTTTATAGTACTGGCTTTTGGCAGCATCATCGCGTCGTGTAAGCGTACCCTGGATATTCCTCCGATGAACGTGGTACAGGACAAAGATCTTTTCTCCAGTAGCGGGGGCATGTCTATCTACATGGCCCGCCTGTACAGCCAGATGCCGTTTGAAGATTTTAAATACTCTCCGGCCCGTCAGTTTTACGACGACTGGCTGGTAGCGCCGGGTGCAAACGAAGGCTCCTCTATCAGCCGTGACGCCGGTACCGCCATGACCGTAGAAGGCTACGGCCGCCTGCAAAGGGCTTTTTGGGGAACAGGCTCTTCGGCCTCCAATGCTGCATTCAGTTTGCTCCGGGATGCAAACCGCTTGCGCGAAACACTGCCGGAGTACAGAGCAAACTTCAGCGATGCAGAATACAAACACTATATCGGCGAAGCTTATTTTGCCCGGGCCATGGTTTTCTACGAGCTCGCCAAAAGATACGGCGGCGTTCCCCTGGTTACTTCCCTGCTGAAGTATCCGGATGTGCCCGCAGCGCAGCTCGACATGCCCCGTGCTACCGAAGAAGAAACCTGGAACCAGGTGCTGGCTGATTTTGATTCGGCTGCTGCCAATCTTTCCGAAACCAGTCTGAAAAGAGGATATGCCAATAAGTATGTGGCATACGGTTTTAAATCTGAAGCTATGTTGTTTGCAGGCTCTGTGGCCAAATACAACAAAATAACCGGGTTCGGACAAAAAACAGGTGTTCGGGTCATTGGTTTTGATCCGAGCAAAGCGGCGGCTGCTTCTGTAAAATATTTTCAGGAAGCTTACAAGGCTGCAAGGGCTATCATGAAATCCAACAAGTATTCCCTGTACAAAAAGAAATGGTCTGCAACCGATAAGGAAGGTCAGTACCAAAACATGGTGGACATGTTTTCTGATATAACAAGTTCGGAGAACATCTACATCAAAGAATACAAATATCCTGACCTGGCGCATGGATATGATTCCTACAACATTCCCCGCCAGCTGATGGGGGGGAACGGGTATTCCGCAGAAAACTGTCCTACGCTGGACTTTGTAGAGATGTTTGATGGATTCCCTAAAAATCCGGATGGTACCATCCAGGTGTTTGATGCCAAAGGCAAATACCTGATGTATGATAAGATCACTGACTTATTTGCCAAAGCCGAGCCCCGTTTACGTGCCTACGTCATTTTGCCCGGCGAAGCATTCAAGGGTGAGGTGATCGAGATCCGCCGCGGGGTTTACACTGGTGATGCCTCAGGCGGTATCAATCCGCTGAGAGTGGTGAACAGCGGTGCGCCGGACTACACTGTTTCCGGTCCTTCTAACTACAATCAGGTAGATGCTTACACGGCCAAAGGTGCATTCGCAGGTAAAAAATCCCTTTTCCTGTCGCAGAACGGTACCACCCACGAAGTAGTGACACTGCCCGACGGAACAAGCATGAATGCAAGCGGAAAGAGTGGTCCTTTTACATCAGATGCTACAGCAGCCATCACCGGATTTACGATCCGCAAATGGCTGAATCCGAATATGCCGCAATCACTGGTGCTGGAAGCCCGTTCTGAACAACCCTTTGTTCTGATGCGCTATGGTGAAGTGTTGCTGAACGCTGCTGAAGCGGCTTCCGAACTCCTGCTGGCCGGTCAGACAGATCCGACCGGTGGCGGCGACAACCTGTTGCAAATTGCGTATACCTCTATCAGAGACATCCGCGAACGGGCCGGTGCCGACCCGCTGGCAGGCATGTCTGACCTTGCGGGCGCCAGTGGTTTGCAACTCATCCGCAAGGAACGCCGGAAAGAACTGGCTTTTGAGAACAAGATCCTGTGGGACATCAGGCGCTGGAGAACCCAGCACTCCGATGTACTGAACGGATTTACCCAATCAGATGGCGCTTATTACAAAGGATTGTATCCTTTCTACTCAACCACGACCGGTAAATACTTTTTTGATGCAGGACTGGAAGAAGGCAGAAGGCGTTTCCGCATGACCGAACAGGAATATTATTTTGCCATTCCAACGGATGAGGTAAGCAAAAGCCCAAAGATTGACCAGCAACCGGGTCGTTGATGCACATAAAACTGTATAGTCGAATTCTAAAAAGAGACCGTATGAAATATCTTTCTCAAAGTATACTATGCTGCCTGGCTGTTGTTTTTTTCAACGCCTGCACCAAGCTTGATAATTATGATGAGCCGCATGAAACCATCAAGGGAACGGTGGTAGATGCGGTTACAGGAGAGCTGGTTTTGACCGATCAGGGCTCTGAAGGGACCCGTGTCCGCATGAACGAGCTAAGCTGGCCCAGAACCAGGGTCGCCACCAATTTCGATTTCTTTTCCATGAAAGAAGGCAACTTTCAAAACACCAAAGTATTCAAGGGCCGCTATAACGTGCGGGTAGACGGTGCATTTATTCCTCTTGTGCGGTTAAACGCAACCGGTGATACCCTTGCCAATGAAACAAAGGTGGTCAACATAGAAGGGGTGACCGAAGTACAGTTCAAGGTGCAGCCCTTTCTTAAAATTGAATGGGTAGGCAAGCCAACGGTCAGCAACGGCAAAATAACGGCTGTCATAAAAGTGACCAGGGCCGTTACTCCCGCTGATTTCAAAACAAAGATTCAGCCCATGGGCGGTTACAGCGACGACATGCTGAATGTAACAGATGTCCGCTTGTTTGTAAGCCAGGTGCCGTATGTAGGATTCCGTGAATGGGACAACAGGTACTCCACACAAGTCAACTACACTGGCAATGCATTTGAAGCACAGCTGGGGCAGCCTATTACGATCACTACAAGCGGTACAATCCCTTCCGGCAGAACGGTCTTTATCCGGGGCGCAGCCAGGATCAATTATGCCACAGAAAACATCAAACGCCACAACTACAACGTAGCGATGCGGGTAGATGTGCCTTAAGAAAGGGCCTGTCAAAATTTTTACCGACCCGGACCGTAATCTGTCAATCATAATCAGTATCAGATAGAAAGATCTTCTGTACAAACTATCACCATGCTTAGAAAAATCATTGTCTATTCTATTGCACTCCTTGCTTCCACGCGTGATGGCAAAGCACAGCAGGCGCCTGCAACGGATGGTGCCGGCACACGGGAAAAAACAGCCTTTCAAACCAGCAGTCCGTGGAGACCCGAGATCGATGTGCGTTCCGATATTGCCATCGTTTACGGCGCAGGCGACCGGGCAAACATGACCTTTGAACAAAGGGTCAAATCCTGGCGCGACCGGGGCTATATCACCCAGTTCATGACCGGTATTGCCTGGGGATCTTACGATGATTATTTCCTGGGAAAATGGGACGGGAAAAATCATCTGGGCGACGGGCAGGTAACCCAGAACGGAGATACCATCTGGCACGGTAAAAACATACCTTATGTAGTACCGGTCGCTTCGTTTATTGACTACATGAAAAGAGGCGTTGTAAAAAAAGTGATTGATGCAGGTATTACCACCATCTTTTTAGAAGAACCGGAATTCTGGGCACGCGGAGGATATGCGGAGCCTTTTAAAGAAGAGTGGCAAAAATATTATGGTTTTCCCTGGAGGCCCCAGCACGAATCGCCGGAGAATACTTATTTGTCGAACAAGCTGAAATACCAGCTGTATTACAACGCCATCAAGGAAGTCAGCTCTTATGCAAAGGAGTATGGAAAAAGCAAAGGCCTGGCGGTGAAGGTATTTATTCCCACCCACTCACTTGTTAACTATTCATCCTGGAAAATTGTAAGTCCGGAAGCCAGCCTGGCCTCCCTGCCGGGCATCGATGGATATATCGCGCAGGTATGGACAGGCACATCCAGGGAACCGACCTACTACAACGGCTTACAGAAAGAACGCGTATTTGAAAATGCTTTTCTGGAATATGGTTCCATGGTTTCCATGACGGCTCCTACTAAAAGAAAAATGTATTTTCTGACCGATCCTATCGAGGACCGCCAAAAGGATTGGCTGGATTATAAATTAAACTACCAGGCCACTTTCACGGCCAAGCTTCTGTACCCGATGGTGGCAGATTATGAAGTGATGCCATGGCCCGAGCGCATTTACACAAGACCCTACAAACTGGCGAACAGCGAGGAACGGGTCCTGATCCCAAGATATTACTCTACGCAGATGCAGGTAATGGTAAATGCCCTGAACAAAATGCCCGTTTCTGCAAACAGGATTTCCGGCTCCAAAGGCATTGGTGTCCTGATGGGCAATTCCCTGATGTTCCAGCGCTTTCCGACCCACAACGGATTTGAAGATCCGCAGTTTTCCAATTTCTACGGACAAACCTTTCCGCTGCTGAAACTGGGTGTGCCGGTGGAAACAGTTCACATGGAAAATCTTGGTTATGCGCCTACCCTGAAGGACATAAAAGTACTGATCGTTAGCTACTCCAATATGAAACCTATGACCGCACTGGTCCATCAGCAATTGGCTGATTGGGTAAAGAAGGGCGGTGTGCTGGTTTACTGCGGCAAGGATGATGATCCATATCAATCTGTGATGGAATGGTGGAATACCAAAGAAAATCATTTCGGGGCGCCCTCGGAACACTTGTTTAAGCTGTTAAACATAACGCCTGGTTCGGGAGAAAGATTTAAAGTAGGGCAGGGCACCGTCTATGTTATCAGAAACAACCCGAAGGAATTTGTGATGGAAAAAAATGCCAGCGGGCACTTTGTTGACATGGTAAAGCAGGCGTATGAACAGGATGCCAAAGCCGGCAAACTGGTCTATAAAAATTCTTTCTACGTACAAAGAGGCCCATATGATGTTATTTCTGTAATGGATGAAAGTATTAACAGTGATCCTTACACGATAGACGGTCCGGTGATCGATCTGTTTGATCCCCAACTGCCGGCGCTGGCAAAAAAAACAATCGAACCGGGACAGCAGGCCCTGTTGTATAACATCAGCCGGGTAGCCAACAAAAAACAACCGCAGGTGGTAGCATCCGCTTCAAGGGTGTACGATGAAGTGGCTACCGCGAACAGTTATTCATTCGTATCAAAAAGCCCTGTCAACACAACCAACAGCATGCGCGTGTTGCTGCCTGCCGAACCCAAAACCTTTGTCCTGACTGACAGCAAGGGCGAAAAACTGGCCGACATAAAATCATCCTGGGACGCCCCATCCCATACTTTTTATCTGGGATTTGAGAATAGTCCTGAGGGCACGCAGGTGAAGATTTATTGGTAAGAATTTGTCTTGAACCGGGATCACACGGATCCACGGATTATGGGATTGCAGTCTGAGGATCGAACTTTAAACATGAGTATCGATCATCGACAAGATGATCCACCCTCAAGCTGCAATCCTATAATCCGTGGATTCGTGTGATCCCGGTTCAAGACAAAAAATTCCTGTGAATCAAGGTTGAAAAAAAAGCAGTAAAAACTTTCATGAGAACAATCATTTCCAAACTTTTCCTGTTCGCTGTATTGTATCTGGCGTGCAACCCCGCATATGCGCAAAAAGAGCCGGTGGATTATGCGGATCCCCTGCTTGGTACATCAGAGTCGCGCTGGATGCTGAACCCGGGGGCTACCATGCCTTTTGGCATGGTGCAGTTAAGTCCGGACAACCAGGGCGGTGTCTGGAAATCCGGATATGAGTATACCCTCAACAACATCGGCGGTTTTAGCCATATCCATTCCTGGACCATGGCGGGCCTGTCGGTGATGCCAACCGTGGGTGCGCTCAATACCCGCAGGGGGCCGGCCGACGGGCCCACCACCGGCTGGACGACCGGTTACCGCTCCCGCATCGACAAAGCTTCCGAAAAAGCCAGTCCGGGTTATTATGCGGTCACGCTCCTGAACGGCAATATCCACACCGAGCTTACCAGTACAACGCGTGCCGGTTTTTTCCGCTTTTCATACCCCGAAGAGGAAGACGCACACATCCTCTTCGACCTGGACATTCCTTTTGAAAACACCGCTGACATCCTCGATGCCAAGTTTACGCAGGTGAGCGACAAGCAAATTGAAGGGTATTCAAAACAAAAATGGAGCTGGAACGAATACACGGTCCATTTTGTGATCCGCTTCGACCGGCCTATTGAGCATTTTGGTGGCTGGGTTGGCAACCAGCAGGCAAAGGAAGGCAAAGAAGTGGCCGGCAAAGGACACATGGGTGCTTATGCAGATTTCAAAACAAAAAAGGGTGATAAAATCCAGGTGCAGACCGCCATTTCGCTGGTGAGCGTAGACCAGGCCAGGCTGAATCTTGAAACAGAGATGAACCCGTTTAACTGGAGTTTTGAAGGTGTGAGAAACAACGCACGCACGGTATGGAACGGCATGCTCAACAAAATAAAAGTGGAAGGCGGTACCGAAGAGAATAAGAAGAAATTCTATACCAACATGTACCGCTCCTATGTGGCCCGCACCACCTGGAGCGATGTCAATGGCAAGTATGTAGATGTGAATGAAAAGGTGCAGCAAACCGGTCCTGATTCACCCATCTATGGCTCCGATGCGCTATGGAACACGTTCTGGAACTTAAACCAGCTCTGGGCCCTGGTCAATCCCGATCTGACCAGCAAATGGGTCCGTTCGTTTATCGAGATCTATAAAACGGGCGGCTGGCTGCCCAAAGGGCCAGCAGGGATCGAGTACTCCGGCATCATGGAAGCCTCGCATGAAATTGCGCTGATCGCCGGGGCTTATCAAAAAGGGATCCGCGATTTTGATGTGCCTGCAGCCTTCCAGGCCATGGTACACCAGCAAACCACACCCGGCATTGTAACACCGGAAGGAGGCTATGCGGGCAACAAATTTTTTGAATCGTATATGAAGCTGGGCTATGTGCCCAACGAAGAAGGACAGGTCTCTAACACCCTCGAGTATGCGTACGACGACTGGTGTGTGGCGCAGATGGCCAAAGCCCTTGGTAAGGATGCGGAATACGAACAGTTTATCAAACGCGCGCGCAATTATAAAAATGTGTTTGATACAGCTACGCATTATATCCGCATGAAAAACCGCGATGGCAGTTGGGTAAAGGACTGGAACCCGTATTGCTGCACCTCTTTCAGCGGACCCGGTTACCTGGAAGGCAATGCCTGGCAGTACAGTTTTTTCAATCCGCACGATGTGCAGGGCATCTTAAACCTGATGGGAAGGGATGAATTCAACAAACGCCTGAACGACGGATTCGAGAAATCAGTCAAATACAATTTCAATGCAGAAGGCGATCTCTACGACAGGGTTCCGATCAACCACGGCAACCAGCCCAATATGCAGGCAGCCTGGCTGTTTAACTACTCCGGCAAACCCTGGCTTACGCAGAAATGGACCCGCGAAATCATGAACCGCTATTATGGCTCTACGCCGCTGCATGGCTGGCTGGGCGATGAAGACGAAGGCCAGATGGGTGCCTGGTTCGTAATGGCAGCAATGGGTTTGTTTGAAACAGACGGGGGAACTTCTGTCAAGCCGGTGTATGAAATCGGCAGTCCTATTTTTACAAAGATCACCATCCAGCTGAATGGAAAATATTATTCCGGAAAAACATTTACCATCGAAGCCAGGAACAGTTCAGACATCAACCGCTATGTACAATCGGCCACGCTGGATGGCAAGCCGCTGAACAAGCCCTGGTTTTATCATTCCGATTTGGTGAACGGAGGAAGCCTGGTGTTGCAGATGGGCCCCAGGCCCAATGAAAAATGGGGAAGTGGTTTACAGGATGCGCCTCCGTCCCTTTCTGAATCTACCCAACCAAAATCTTTTGCCAGCAAAAAATGAGTTACTCAGCCGTTATTCCCGAACAGGAAGTCCCGGTTAACAAGAGCTTCCGGTACCTGACCCTGATCACCCTGGTGGCATCGCTGGGTGGCTTTTTGTTTGGTTTTGATATGGCCGTTATATCCGGCGTGCTGCCGCTGGTGCAGAAACAGTTTGCGCTCACGGCCGCGCAGGAAGGCTGGTTTGTGTCTTCAGCCTTGCTGGGCTGTATGGCAGGCGTTGCTTTTTCAGGAGAGCTGGCCGACCGCCACGGCCGAAAAAAAATGCTGTATTTGTCGGCCATACTCTTTTTGTTATCAGCCCTCGGCTGTGCCGTGCTGCCTTCCCTTTCCTGGATCATTGCAGCCCGTTTTATGGGCGGTGTGGGCATCGGGGTCGCTTCCAATGTAGTGCCGCTTTATATCTCCGAGATCGCCCCTGCGCGCCACCGGGGAAGGTTGGTGACTTACTACCAACTGGCTTTAACCTTTGGTATTCTTATAGCCTATTTGACCAATGCCATGCTGCTGCACTACTCACTGAAATACCAGGGCACAGGTGCTTCTTTTTTGCCTGTTTTTCTTACAAGTGAAGTATGGAGAAGCATGTTTGCAGTTGGCGTCATTCCCGCCCTGTTGTTTCTGATCGGGCTGTTCCTGGTGCCTGAGAGTCCGCGCTGGCTTATCCAGCAGGGCAGGGGCGTGGAGGGGGATGCTATTCTGGCCCGCCTGAACACACGGCAGGAAGCAATTCAGCATACAGCTACACCTGTACAAGCAGGAGCTGCACCGGAAGGGTCATTCTACAAAGAACTGTTTTCTCCGGGCATGCGCAAGGCCTTGCTGATCGGAATTCTGTTGCCCCTGTTCTCCCAGTTCAGCGGCATCAATGCCATTATTTATTACGGTCCTACGATCCTCAGCAATGCCGGTGCCTCCTTAAGCAATTCACTTATCAGCCAGGTGATCTTTGGCGTGGCCAATATGTTGTTTACCCTGATCGCGATCTGGAAGGTAGACAGTCTCGGCAGGCGGACCTTGTACCTCATCGGTACTGCCGGCGCTACCATTGCCCTGTTTCTAACCGGGATCTGTTTTTATACCGGTGCCACTACCGGCATGGTCGTGCTGGTATGTGTGATGATGTTCCTGGCCTGTTTTGCTTTTTCGATTGGTCCCCTCAAATTTGTGGTGGCAGGAGAAATATTCCCGGGCAGGATACGGGGCCGCGCCATGGCCATCAGCATCATGACGATGTGGGTGGCCGATACCATTGTAGGACAGCTGACGCCCATCCTGCTCAAGCAGATCGGCACTGGCGCTACCTTTTGGTTTTTTGCCGGCTGTTGCCTGGTAGCTTTCGGCGTAGTCTGGAAACTGCTGCCGGAAACAAAAGGCAAATCGCTGGAACAAATTGAACATACCTGGCAGCATTAAAATCTTTCTATTACAGCTATCCATATCATGCAAAACCATTTCTCCCACGCAGTGGGCGTCGACATTGGCGGCTCGCACATTACAGCAGCCCTGATAGACCTGGAGCACAGAGTGATTGTACCCGGCACCCTCGCCAGGCAGAAGCTTGATCCGCATGGCAGCGCTGAGGAGATCATCGCGGTGTGGAGCAAAGCGATCAGGGAGGCACAGGGGGGAGAGCCTGTAAAGAAGGTAGGCATTGCCATGCCCGGTCCGTTTGATTATGCGGTGGGCATCTCTCTCATCCGGAATCAAAACAAATACGACGCTTTGTATGGGGTGAACGTAAAGCAGCTGCTGGCGCAGGCCCTGTCAATTTCTTCAGGCGACATCCGGCTGGAAAACGATGCAGCCTGTTTTTTACAGGGCGAAGCATTCGCAGGGGCAGCCAATGGGTTTGACCGCAGCATCGGTCTTACGCTGGGTACAGGCCTGGGCAGCGCGCGCTGCCGCCATGGCCGCGCAGAAAGCCTGGATCTCTGGAACGCCCCTTTCAAGGACACCATAGCAGAAGACTATATATCAACCCGCTGGTTTGTGAACCGCTATGTTCAACTAACGGGGAAGGAAGTGCGCGGCGTAAAGGAACTGGTTGCCCTGGCCGAACACGAGCCGGCGGTCAAGCAAGTGTTTGATGAGTTTATCATAAACCTGCAACACTTCTTACAGACAATTATCCAGGATGAGACACCCCAGGTGCTGGTCATCGGCGGTAATATCGCTCATGCCTATGCGCTTTTTGAAAAGGCTATTCAGCATACAAAGGAAGAACACCACCACGTCCACATCAGAAAAGCCGAGCTGGGTGAAACGGCTGCTATTTTGGGTGCTGCCAGTTTGTGGGAATTTGTCTGAACCAGGATTACACGGATCCACGGATTACAGGATTGCAGCTTGAAGGTGTATCTTCCTGAAAATGGTCGAGGCCAATGTTTAAGGATCGATCTTTAAAGATGAGTATCGAACAACTTCAGAATGATCCACCTTCAAGCTGCAATCCTGTAATCCGTGGATCCGTGTAATCCTGGTTCAGACAAACTCCCCTGGAATGTCAGAAGGAAATACAACATTCAGCAACATGAAAAAGAACTTGCTATATCAACTCAGCGCTACCTTGTTCGTCCTGTTCTGCTTTCCTATAGCTACCCACGCACAGGTAAAGGATTTTATCAAATGGGTGGATCCTGAGATTGGTACCGCGCATTGCCGGTGGTTTCACTATACGCCGGGCGCTTTTCCGTTTGGAATGGCCAAACCTGCACCCGCTACCAACGGCAGCTACGGCAATGTGCACGGCTGGGATGCGACGGGTTATGATTACCGGCATACTTCTATCGAAGGGTTTCCGAATTTTCACGAATTCCAGGTAGGCGGCATCGTGTTTGCGCCCATTACCGGAAAGCTGCAAACCGTACCCGGGAAGCTGGAAAACCCGGATGAGGGCTACCGCTCCCGGTTTGAACGAAAAGATGAAACAGCTACAGCCGGCTATTATTCCGTGTTGCTGCAGGATTATGATATCCGCGCCGAACTCACGGCTACAAAACGGGTTGCCTTTCACCGCTATACTTTTCCTGGTGGCAGCGAGGCGCATATCCTCTTTGATGTAGGCAATCAACAGGGCGAGAGCGGTCCGGTAAAAGATGCCGGCGTTACCATCATGCCCGATGGAAGCATTGAAGGATTTGTGACCACCCTGCCGGTATATGTACAAAAATACCAGCCGGGTGCTGAAGTGACCATGTATTTTGCAGCCGTGCTGGACAAAAAGCCGCTGGCATGGGGTACATTCAGGGGAAAAGAAACCAACGCCGGACAAAAAGAAATTGCAGGCAAGGGCGCCGGTGTCTATCTTACCTTTTCTCCGCAGGCGCAGGAAAGCATTACGATCAAGGCAGGCTTGTCATATACTTCTATCAGAAACGCCCGCCTCAACCTGCAGCAGGAAGCAGCGGATCTTACGTTCGACCAGGCAAGAAAAAGATCAGCCACCGCCTGGAATGAGTACCTGGGAAGGATCGATGTAGAAGGGACTAACAAAGACGATCAAACGAAGTTTTATACCGGCCTGTATCATGCGCTGCTGGGCAGGGGCCTGGCCAGTGACGTAAATGGCGCTTATCCTACGCACAAGGGTACTGTCGGACAAATACCGCTTGATAAAACAGGAAAGCCCCTGTACAACCACTACAATACGGATGCGGTCTGGGGCGCTTACTGGAACCTGACGCAGCTCTGGGCCCTGGCTTACCCGGAGTACTATTCTGATTTTGTGCGGAGCCAGCTGCTGGTATACAAAGATGCCGGCTGGCTGGGTGATGGCATTGCCAACAGCAAGTACGTATCGGGTGTAGGTACCAACTTTGTAGGCCTGGTGCTTGCCAGCGCCTACATGACGGGCATCCGTGATTTTGATGTCAACCTCGCGTATGAAGCGGCCCGCAAGAATGAGCTGGAATGGAAAGACCGTCCGCGCGGTGCCGGTAAGCTGGATGTAGACCGCTTCCGCAAATACGGCTATGTAAACCATCTCGACAAGGGCAACGACTGGGATGAGACCTGGCGCTTCTCGGCATCGCATACACTTGAATACGCGTTCAGTGCCTTTGCCGTGGCACAATGGGCCAAGCTGTTAGGAAAGCAAGCTGATTATGGGGAACTGATGCGGCTGTCAAAAGCATGGGAGCCCCTGTTTGATGCGCAGCTCAAATTGGTAAGACCCAAAACAGCGGAAGGCAATTTCATCGATCCCTTTGATCCTTCACAACCCTGGCGCGGTTTTCAGGAAGGCAATGCCTGGCAGTACACCTATTTTGTCCCGCATGATCCGCCGGCATTGATCAAAAAGGTAGGCCAGCAAACTTTCAACAACCGGCTGGACAGTACCTTCACGCTTTCCCAAAAAGCCCTTTTTGGCGGCGGCGCTACCATTGATGCATTTGCCGGCATCGGCGGCATCTACAACCACGGCAACCAGCCCAACCTGCATGTGTCATGGCTCTTCAATTTCTCGGGCAAACCCTCTCTTACCCAAAAATGGGTCAGGGCTATCTGCAACCAGTTCTACGGTACCGAAGGCATCCACGGCTATGGCTTTGGCCAGGACGAGGACCAGGGCCAGCTGGGCGCCTGGTATGTAATGGCCAGCATGGGTTTGTTTGATGTAAAGGGTTTAACAGACCCCCGTTCCGCATTCGGTCTGGGCAGTCCCCTCTTTGACCGCATCACCATCCAAACCAGTTCGAAATACCATTCCGGGAAAAAGTTTGTCATCGAAACAAAAGACAACAGTCCGGAACATGGATTCATAAAAACGATCAATCTCAATGGTAAAAAACTCACTGCTCCCTTTGTCCGGTTTGAGGAGGTCATGAAAGGCGGCAAGCTGGTTTTACAGATGGGAGCGGAGGCAGTTGATCGTTATTAGTTGGTATCGTGCCCCATGTCTCTGATTGATCGACCGGGCACGATACCTGGTTTGCACAGATGCAGCGAAGGAAAATAGGGGCTCAGCTGCTGACTTATCATTTCTTACTGCACTACTTTATTCGCACAGCTTGAGCTGGCAAAAGCGTGGGGTTTTGCTTTGAATACAAAACCCATGCCCATGATATAACCCATGGCATCCCTTAATGCATCATTGCTTTTAAAGTTAGGATTGGTGTTGATGTCGGCATGCACTTCCATCTCTACGTTGAAAGCGGTAAACAAATGACACAAGGCAAATGCGATGTCGATGCTTTTTGCCACTTCTTCCAACATGCGTTGTTTGATCGCAAGCTTGCGTGTGGTGACCTCGTTGTTGATATACATAAAAGCACCTTTGCCCTTTCTGACAAATACGATCACGGTGGCAAATTCGGTTTCTGCTCCTTTTACCTGGCTGTCTGTACCAATGCATACACGCATGTTGTAGCCTGCTGCTTTTTCGCGCATCAATGCGTCTCTTACTTCCTCTTCAATCGGAATGGGAATGCGTTGACCATTCAACTTTCTCCATTGCTTTTGCTGTTCCATTGTTCATGTTTTACACGGCTGGTTAAATTAGATCGGATAGGGTTGGGTTTAGGGGTTTAAACAACTTGTGGCATCGATGCAATGCGGATGAAGAAAGGCTCGAACTTTCAACCCTTCCGTTAACAACGGAACGCTCTGCCATTGAGCTATTCATCCAGTAAACAGGGTAACAATCCGGTAAGAGTTCGTATGGAGCTCTAACCAATTGAGCTACCGGCCTGAGGTTTCAGACCGGGCAGGACTTGAACCTGTAACTGCCACATCCAGTCGAAGTATCTCTTATCTACGACACCTGTTTGTTGGTCCGGTGAGGCTCGAACTCACAACCCCTGGTTTAAAAGACCAGTGCTCTCACCATTGAGCTACGAACCAGAAAAAGCCAGGGCAACGGACGAACAAAGTACATAGTTGCTCTGCCAACTGAGCTACCTGTACATGATTGGATCTAATCTGTATAAGGCAGGAATTGAACCTGCGACCCACTGATCTTCAGTCGAAGTAACCCTGTTCTACGGCACCTGGTGTATAGGAGGCTGGACTCGAACCAGCAACCGCATGATCCCAGATCATACATTCTGCCAATTGAAATACTCCTATATGTTGTTGCGGTTCGTACGGGAATCGAACCCGTTGCGCCGGATCGACAATCCGGTATGTTAGCCACTACACCAACGAACCATGAAAGCGGTAATCAGCAGCAAGTGGAGGCCAACAGCGGTTGATCGAAGTATCACTTGCTTACGACACGCTTTGTAGTCTGTAAGGAGCTTGAATCCTTGCCGCCAGGGTAGAAACCTGGTGTCCTCGTCAGTAGCCGAACAGACTTAAAAGATGAATGAGCAACAAGGCGAGAAGCGACTGTTTACCTGCGCCACGATTCCAAAGTTGCCGCCGGAACGGCAGGAGTTGAACCTGCGACCTTTGCGTTTTCACGCACTGCGCTGACCGAAGCAACGCTGCTCAACGGCATCATTCAATAGAAGCAAGGAGTAAAAAGCGAGTTGAGGTATCAGGGCTTTGCATGCCGGAGTCGAACCGGAGCAGTGAATTTCTTCCCTGCTTCCTCCCTTAGATGGCGCGAAGTATCTCATCTCTACGACATCCCTGCTTTAATTTCTGCAGCGCTCATTTAGGTGCTGCAGGATTTTTATACATTATCTTTTAAGAGGCTTACAAGATTAGGCAGCGGAACAAAGTCGTTCCGCTGCTGTCATCCTGTTCTACAGCTCCATGTTGTTGATCATATCCAGTGCACCGGCTCCGCTTTCAAGCGCCTGCAGTACATCGAAAACTTTGTCGCTCCAGCCGGCGATCAGGTATACGTCGTTGGACTGAACGTTCAATGGCGTGTTTCCATAGCCGTTCAGGTCGAACAAGTACAGTTTGGCATCGGGTGCCATTTGTTTGTACCGCGCCCATACGCTGCCGGTGCTTGTCGCGGTCTGCTGGTTCTGGGCATGGCTGTTCCAGAGCTGGCAATCGGTGAAGACCATGATCTTGTCCACGATCGCTTTGCGCTGCAGCAGGTCTTCAATCACCAGGTAGCCATTGGTGCTGTAGCCTACTTCACCTTCGCGTTTGTAGAACTCCTGCACGTTGCCGAGGATGTTGCTGCGCGGCATGTTGATCACTTTCCAGGTGTCGCCGAACATGCCGGAGATCACATTGCTGCAACGGCTTTGCAGCAGCATCGCCAGGATCAGTCCGATGTCGTAATTCTTGACGCTGCTCCGCGCGCTGACAGGTGTCTGCATGCTTCCGCTCACATCGGCTGCAATCACCACGCGGGTGTTTTCGTCAAAACCTTTGATGTTGGCTGCGCTGAATAAAACGGCCTGCTCCAGTGCTTCCAGTACTTTGTGCACCCGGCCGTCTTTTAGCTCCTTCAGCTCACGGTAAGCAGACAAGAACCTGAATGGCAACTGGCGGCTTTTTGCAACCGCATGTTCATAGCCGATATAGCTGCAAGCCTTGTCCAGCGCACTGTTGCTTACTTCTGCCTGCAGGATGTTCCGCAGGTTGCGCAGCAGGGCCATGTAGCCCAGCTTGTTGCTCATGATCAGCTCTTCCCATTTTGCCCGGAATGCAGCTTGTTTTGCAGCGTCATGTGCAAATTTTTCCTGACCCAACGCACTCAGCTCAACTTCCCAGGTATAGGGAGCTTCCAGTTCATCCTTTGCGATCTTGTCAAACAGCGCCTGCTGTGTTTCATCCTTTGCTTTTGGGTGAGCCAGGAACAAGGCATCTTTCAGCTTTACATTGGCCTGGCGGTTATACTTGGCAAACTGGTATTCATCAAACTTGTTGAAAGCTGCGGCCAAACCTTTTTGCAATTGCTTGCTGAGCCTGTTCAGCTGTTTAACTTGCTTGCGCTCATTGGCCAGGGCGTAGTAGCTCAGCAATTCCGTAATTTCATCTGCCCGCTGAACCACGCGATCAGTTAAAACTGCTATCAAACCATCACCCCGGTGTTGCCTTGCCAGCTCAACAGTTAATACCAGTGGCACACTCCGCAAGTTCATCTGCTCACGCGCATATACAGCCAGTTTGGCTACAAACCGGGCATCATTCCGTGCTATCAGGTCTTTTATTCTTTCAAGGCGCGTGTCAGCTGTTTCATAATACTTGTTGCTGAGCGATGCGGTAACAACGGCTGCGTACAGGTCCAGCTGTGGGGTTAACAGATAAGCCTTGGCGCCTTCATGGTTTGTAGTGCTGATCTGCTTGTTGAAATTGAATTTCATCTTGTTGTTTTTTTACCAGCCAGTTTCTTGATCCATTCATCCCGTCAAGGTAACAAAAAAGCCCGGTTGCACTGGGTGACCGGGCTTTCTTCTGCGTGCTGAAGCACTTACTGCTTCTGCGTTCGAATGATTTCCGGTCGTTTATACAAGCCTGTTATCCCGTAACTGAAATCACAGGGTTTACTTTTGGGTATGGACAAAATATTCAGTTTATTCTCTATAGGTGAATGCGTTCGTTGCACGATATTGGTTTGTGATGATAAAAATTTTGAACCGGTCATGATTGAATTTTCAGCATATGGATCAACGAAAAAGCCCCGCTTTTGAGCAGGGCTTTTGTAAGTATGTGGAATTAGTTTTGTCAACTTAACCGACAGCTTTACATGTCCTGCAACTGGTGCAATCCACCCCGGGATTCAACCAACTTTTTGCCGTTTTATGTAGCTGTATGGGGAACATGTGTTTTGTCTTTTGCTGGTGCAAAGTTGAAAATAATTTTTCGAATGCGCCAAATTTATTTTGATTTTTGTTTCTGTTTTTTTTCTGCTCATGGATTTTTTTCATGCAGAATGAAATGATCCAATCGCTTAAAGTCTTTGCCAGCAGCGGGTTACAGCTTGTTGCGTATTCCACTGTGCATCCTGGTTATAAAAGAGTTTTTTGTTGCTCGCATAAAAGTTATGCTGCTTGCGGCTGTAAACACATAGCAGTTTCGCAAGTAAAAGTGAAATTTTGCCCGGAAGGATCGTATGTGATATAAAGTAAAGAGTTTATATTTACACGACTTACCACAGGAGCAGGAAGGAATTGAAGGAAGGCAACCCCACGATCAACATCTACAAATAAACTTCCACGAGGAAACAAGCTAAACCCATAAACGATGCATCCCTTTAATTCCAGGCAGTTATACCTCATGAACGGAGGAAACAAGCTTTACATATACAAAGACGGCTTTGGTGATACGTATCATGCAACGGAGGCGGAAGAAGCGGAATGGGCCCTGGAAGTCATTGCTGCTGCTTTGACTAAGATTGATTCTAGTGAAGATAGTATTGAATTGAGCAATGCGATAGAAAACCTGCGGTTCCACGCGTATGATGGACTCAATGCTTTGCTCTTGTCCGGGCTGGAAGATCCAAGTCCGGTAAGACAGCGGGCTTTTGCAACTGCTTTGAATGATACAAAAAGGGGCGGTTGAGCGGTTGAAACAAATCTTTCAAATAGATACCAATTTATAAACCAGTTTTTTAGAAGCGTATAGCCAGCACCGCTTTACTGAAAAACCCACCTGCTGATCTTATTCCTTAAACATCTGCTTGTTCAATGACAATAAAAATTATCTGGGTACTTGTCTGCATCAATACCCTTGCATGGCTCGGTTTTATAGGAGCCTATCTGGTCTCGGCCGGCGGCAGGAACCCGGATTCCATGGAAAAGGGCTGGACAATGCTTATCGCCTGTCTGGGATTGCTGGTTATTCTGCTGGCGGCAGTGCCATTGCGTTTTAGCCAGTCAGGTTTTGCTGTTGCATTCGCCGGATTTTTTGCTGTGCTTCCGGCAGCGGTTTCAATAGGCCTGGCTCTATCCAACAAACTTCCTGCTCTCAAAGAGAAAGAAAGTTTTGCCGCTACCTATTACAAAGACAAGACGCAAAGAAGCATTGCAGCAGCCATCGAACAAAATGATACCACCCGGCTCAAAGAGTTGATCAAAGGACAGGATCTGAATATACAGGGAAACCGGGTGTGGGACTGGGATGGCCTGAATTATCTTCAGTTTGCGATCCGCCTGCGCAGCAACCCGGTCAGTTTTCCCTTTGATGAACAAGCCAATACAGCTGCAATCCGGATTTTGATAGAAAACGGATCTGCAACCTCTCCTGCACTGGTGGAAGGCGTTAAGTACCTCCCGGCCAAAACCCTTTCCTTGCTGCTGGATAAAGGAGCCGATCCAAATATCAAAAGTTATTATGATGGCGAACCGCTCCTTTTCGGAACCATCGATGCTTCCGGCGCACAAAACGACAAAGCTATTTTACTGGTGCAAAAAGGGGCGGATGTAAATGCAAAGAACAGCAGTGGCTTTACCCCGGTGATGTATGCGGCTTCCAGGGCACAAACAAGTGAAAGCTGGAGCGATGCATGGAGGGTTGTGCATTTTCTACTGGCAGAGGCAAACGCTGATTATACTTACACAACCAAGGATGGGAGCAATCTGCAAAACATCATCCGTAATATAAGACAGGATGCAACTGCGAATAAGATCGCCATGCCTCCCGATTTTCTGCGGGTTGTTAAATGGCTTGAACAACACCATATAGACACAGACCCTACGGGAAAATAAACAACCGTTTCCAAGATCTTCTGAAAATATCTACCCGTTCTCACACAAAAGCACAAGCTCATGAAAACAAACAGCCTGGCAATCTTATTCAGGATCACGAAATGGTGCGTAAGAATGGTGCTGTTAATTACCGGTATCCTGCCGCTGGCCAGGTGCGGTTCCGGCTACAAGGAAAAGGGGGGTAAAGTAACATTCAACGGCGAAGAAATTGCGGATAAAAGTTTTGTTGTGCTGAACGATGTTTTCGGCAAAACTGATACCAATGCTTATTACAAACGGTCTATTATTCCTGATGCCGATATAGCAACCTTTACCGGCTTGGACAAGCATTATGCAAAGGACAAGTTTGTGGTTTACTACTGTGATGAAGAACGCGAAGGACAGAACTATTATTTAACAAAGCACAATGTAATAAACCGGGTAAAAGGGGCAGAGCCTGCTACCTTCTCCGTTATGGATGAAGGATACGAGGGTTACGCAAAAGACGGGAAGCAGGCCTATTTTAAAGGCAAAGGTTTTGAGGTAAAAGATGTGGCTACGCTATCTGTCATAAGCGCACGGTTTGTAAAAGATAAATACCAGGTTTATTTTGACCAGTCTCTTGTAAAAGGTGCAGACGCGGGCAGTTTCAGGGTGCTGAACGATTGTTATGCCAGGGACACTGACCGTATCTATTATTTCGGACACCCCGGTGACCTTTATAAAGGAATTCATGAGATCCCTTGCCAGGCTGCTTCCTTTACCATACTCGATTATCCGTACTCCAAAGATGCCAATGCGGTGTTTTACCTGTATACAAGGATAAAGAATGCAGATGCTGCCAGCTTTTCCATAATAGGTAACAACTTCTCCAGGGATAAGGATCACGTTTATTCCGGAGCAAACGTTCTTGCGGGTGCGGATGCGGCAACATTCATGATTCCGCCGCATGATGGCACGGCGGATGATATGAATTATTCAAAAGATAAATACCATGTATACTGGAAAGATAAAGGCTTTCCTGTAGCCGATGTCGCTGCATTCGCTCCGTTGAAGTTGGATTACGCTACAGATGGCAGGGATGTATATCATAAATCCAGGATTGTAAAAGGCGCCGACCCTGCAACGTTTAAAGTTTATGACCATGGTTACGGGGAGGCCGATGCGGAAGATACAAAAGGCAAATACCTCAAAGGCGTAAAGCTGGCTGATCAATAATTGGTGCAGCAGCTTTTGATTGCAGGTTCAACATGCCAGTTATAAAAGCAGTTGGCTGACAATTGAGATGCTATTGCCCGCAGTGTTTTTTGGTGGAATGACACTGCTGCAGCGCCGGCGCAGAAATAACGGAATGTTTGCCAGCTACAGCAAACCCGATCAGCCTGCCGTAGCATACAACCGGGAAAAATAATAAGCCTGAATGCTTCTGTAGAAAAGCAAAATGCTGGTAATGGCAAAAAAAATTGCTGGTTCGGACAGCCTTTTGATATATTTGTCCATCAAAACGGTAGACATAAGATGAAAAAGTTGAGTTGTTCTGCATTGATCCAATGCCATCCTTTGATTGTTCAGGTCGATGACATGCGATGTACAGGGCATGGTTGTTACTAGCATGGTTATGCATCACTGACAGGTTTTATACCGCTTTTATTTCTCATCACCCTGATTCCAACTGATAGGAAAAGACAGGCTGGACGGGTACTTTCAATCATGTAGCTGTGTTTGCAATGGAATAGCGCCTTCCTGATCCTCTTTTTACGACCACTGCCGTTTGGCAGGACTGCTTCCTATGTTCCCTGGCGAATGCTGTAGCCGTATTTTATCTTTTAATTTATCTATTCATGAAATCGAAAGGTTTACTAACCGGGTTTTTTCTCTTTATGCTGTCTTTGACCCTTCAGGCACAGAATGCACCTGCTGCTGGTTCGGTCCTGCAAGGAACAATTACAGACAGCAAAACAAAAGAGCCGCTTCAAGGCGCCACCGTTGCCATCAAAGGCACGAATAGTTCAACGGTAACCGACGGCAAGGGGCAGTTTAGTTTGAGAACCGAACAAAAGTTTCCGTTTACGCTCCTGGTGAGCCATGTGGGATACACACCTGCAGAGCGGCAGGCGTCCGGTCCTTCCCTGTCGGTGGAGCTGGCACCTGCAGAACAAAGCCTTTCCGATGTTGTGGTAGTGGCTTATGGTACACAAAAAAAGATTACGCTTACCAATTCAGTTTCGCAGATAAGCGGCGCTGAATTGACGAAAAGACCTGTCTCGAATGTCCAGCAGGCCCTGCAAGGGCAGCTGCCCGGTGTTACTGTACTGGACCAGGGAGGCTCTCCGGGCAACTCAGCCGCCACGATCCGCGTGCGGGGGATCACCACCTTCAATACCAACGGCACCAGCGGCACACTCGGGTTCGACCTGAGTAAAAATGATGCCCTGGTCATTGTAGATGGTTCGGAGCAACGGCTCACAGATCTGAACCCCAATGATATCGAAACAATTACCGTTTTAAAAGATGCCGCATCCACAGCCATCTATGGTTCAAGAGCGACCAACGGGGTTATCCTGGTGACCACCAAATCAGCCAAAGCAGGACAGGCACAGGTTTCATACGACGGCTATGTTGCATTGCAGCAAGCGATCAACAAGCCGGTGCAGATGGGCATGCAAGATTACATGTACGAGCAAAAAGCTGCTTATGCCAATGCAGGACTGCCGGTACCTGCAAAATTTTCTGATTCGAGCATCGCTGTTTGGGTGAATGCGACCGACCGTTACAAATACCCGCTGCCCAATACCTGGTTTGCCACCCTGCTTCGCACGGCGCCGCAAACAAGCCATTCTGTTTCTGTAAGCGGCGGCAGTGACGTGATCCGTTCCCGCCTCAGCGTGCGTTACCAGGACCAGGATGGTATCATCAAAAACTATGGTAATAAGATCGCTGAAATCAGGCTGAACACAGATTACAACGCGGCTAAAAATCTGTCCTTCAACGCAAACATTGATTACCGCTTTAATTATATCAACCAGCCCACCGTTGACCCGATCAATAATTTTTTCCACGGTTCCATGTGGGCCGTGCCCAAATATCCCAATGGTACGTACGGGTTAAGTACACAGGGCAACAATCCGTTGATGTTTGTTGAAAAAGGCGGACAAACAGTGAACCGCAGTGATTATTTCACAGGTTCTGTACAAGGCAACTGGACCATCGTTAAGGGGCTCCGTTTTTCTTCTTTTTTCTCCGGACGGATTTACTACACCCAGGGCAAAGCATTTGCCAATGCCTATACCAATGTTGATTCCGTAACCGGTATTGTAAAAACAGTGGCCAACAATACACTGACAGAAACCCGGAACAACCTGCGTGAATACACCTGGAATAATTTACTGACCTACCAGAACACATTCGGACAGCACCATGTAAATGTGCTTGCAGGGTACTCGCAGATCCACAATGTGCAAACGTTCCTGTCTGCTTACCGGGAACGCTTTTACAGCAACGACATCCAGTCGATAAGCCAGGGAACCAACGACGCAACAAAGAGCAACGGCGGGTATGATGCCGAATACGCCTTGCGCTCCTACTTCGGAAGGATCAATTATGATTATGCCGGAAAATACTTACTGGAAGTCAATGGCCGCTATGATGGCTCTTCCAAGTTCACCGGTTCCAAACAGTATGGTTTCTTTCCCTCTTTTTCTGCCGGATGGGTGGTATCGGAAGAACCGTTTTGGGACAGGCTGAAGGAAAGCGTGCCTGATTTCAAGTTAAGGGGTTCATATGGTATTACTGGCAACCAGTCGGTTGACCTGTACAGCTATTATGCTTCCTTAACCCTTGCCGGGTACGACTTTGGCGGACAGTCTGTAAACGGTTACCGGCAAACGACGCTGGCCAACAAGGAACTGGGCTGGGAATCAACCAACCAGCTGGATATTGGCCTGGATGCAACAGCCCTGAACAGGCGCTTGAACCTGACGGTGGATTATTACCGGAAAGTCACCAACGATATCCTGCTGAACCTGAACATTCCTGCCACCGTGGGCCTGATTGCCCCGTTTCAAAATGCAGGCTCTGTAGAAAACAAGGGATGGGAGTTCAGCGCCAATTACAACAGTCCCCGCACGGAAGGCGGATTCCACTATTCCATAGGGGCTAACCTGGCCATCAACAGCAACAAAGTGCTGGACCTGAAAGGCACGGGCCCGTACATAACCGGTTCAGACATAGACCCCCGTTACATCATTGCAAAGGGACTTCCGATCAACGCATTATGGGGATATCAGACAGATGGTCTTTTCCAGAGCCAGCAGGAAATCGACAGCTATAAGGCAACCTATGCATCCAACACAAAACCTGGGGATGTGAAATACGTTGACCGCAACAAGGACGGTAAGATTGATGCGAACGACATGACGGTGATCGGCAACTCGTTCCCGAAGTATACCTACGGCCTGAATACCACTTTATCGTACGGGCATTTTGACCTCGGCATTCTTTTCCAGGGTGCGGCCAAAGTAGATACCCGCTTGTCCGGCGCCCTGGCTGAAATGGGCGACCAGGAAGGATTTACACATGAAATATATGCCGGCAATTACTGGACCCCTACGAACACCGGCGCCCGTTTTCCCCGCCCTGTAAAATACGATCTGCGAAACGTGGCTACATCAGACCGGCTGGTGTACCGCGGGGATTACCTGCGGTTAAAAAATATACAGCTGGCCTACACCATTCCGGCTGCCTTCCTGCAACGGACACGCATTCAGCGGCTGCGTTTTTACGTGGCAGCAACCAATGTTCTCACCCTTTCCAGGTTAAATGAATGGAACCTGGATCCGGAAACACCATCAGGAAGAGCTGTGTACTACCCGCAAACAGCTTTGTATACATTTGGTGTTAACCTGCAGTTCTGATTTTATTCCGTGCACGTAAAACAAAATAAGATTTTGTATGAAAAATAGTGTTGTTATCTATCTCCTCTTGTTGATCGCTGCAGGCATGTTATCATCCTGCTCAAAAGACCTGCTGGATACTGTTCCGAACGACCGGCTTTCAGAAAACGTGTTCTGGAAAACCCAGTCTGACGCAGAAGTGGCTGTCAACTCCCTCTACCGCGACCTGGATGGACAGAACATACTCGCCTGGGATGCCTTTACCGATATAGCCCATGTAAACCAGCCTTTTGCCGTGGATGCATTTATTGAACTGGGCACGTATGATGCAACCAGTTCGCGCGTGCTCAGTGAATGGAGCAATGCGTATACCGGCATTACAGCTACCAACAATTTCCTGGGCAATGTAGACAGGATTCAAACCGTTACCGATAGTGTGGCTTTTAAAAGATACAAGGCTGAAGCCCGGGTTTTAAGAGCCTATCAATATGTAAAGCTGACCAGCTTGTATGGCCCGGTGCCCCTGGTTACGACCACCTTGTCTATCAGCGATGCCAGGCAGCTGAAGCGCGCATCGCTGGCAGAGATCTATGATTTTGTTGATGCGGAGCTGACGGCTGCTGCTGCCGGATTGCCGCTCTCGTATACGGGCGCAAACGTAGGCCGCATTACAAAAGGCGCAGCCCTGGCGCTGAAGGCAAGGGCAGATCTATACGCCGGGCGTTATGCCGCTGCTGCTGATGCCGCGAAAAGTGTGATGGATCTGCGCGTATACAGCTTGTATCCGCAATACCAGAACCTGTTTTCCTACAAGGCCGAAAATAACAGCGAAGTGATCCTGGACAAACAGTTTATTGCCTCTGTTTACTCCAACAGTGTGTTCAATCTGTTGGCACCCTATAGCCAGAAGAGCGCCCAGAGTACATATGTGCCCACGAAAAAAGGGGTTGATCAATACCAGACCGCTAACGGACTGGATATTTCCGATCCGTTAAGCGGGTATGATCCAAATAAACCGTATGTCAATCGCGATCCGCGTCTTCGTTTTTCTGTTTTCCTGGATGGCGATGCCTTACCCAGCGGAGCTGTTTTTCATCCTGCCCCCAACAGCGGCACGCCGGATGCGGTGGGTAATACCTATATTGCCTCCACGACCGGCTTCAACATCAAGAAGTATGTAAATGCGGAAGATTATGCCAACCCGTCCAACAACGGGATCAATATCATCCTGATCCGGTATGCAGAGGTCCTGCTGACGTATGCGGAAGCAAAGATCGAAGCCAACACGATCGACCAAAGCGTGTATGATGCGATCAATGCCGTGCGCAACGGGAGAACAGATGTAAAACTGCCCTCCATTGCCAGCGGATTGTCGCAAAGCCAGCTGCGCGCCATCGTGCGAAAAGAAAGGGTGGCAGAACTGGCATTCGAAGGCTTGCATTTGCAGGATGTCCGGCGCTGGAAAACGGCGGAAGCCCTGGTGCCCGGTGCTGTGTACGGCATAACCTATACCGACAATGGTACGGTGAAAGTGGTACAGGTGGCTGTAAACAGGGCATTCACGGCGCCCAAGCACTACCTGTGGCCCGTGCCGCAAACAGAAAGAGACCAGAACCCGAACCTTGAACTGAATCCCGGTTGGTAACGATGAATTGTAATTTCAGAAGAATGAAAATGGTAAAATGCTTTTGCTTGCTCACGGCAGCTGTTTTCTCGGGCTTGCTGCTGTCTGCACAACAACGCCCCAACATTATTTTTGTGCTTACAGATGATATGGGGTATTCTGATCTGAGCACCTACGGCAACCCTGTTATCCGGACTCCCTTCCTGGATTCAGTTGCTGCGCAGGGAATAAAGGCAACAAATTATGTGGTGACCAGTCCCTCTTGCACGCCCTCCCGGGCTTCCCTGCTGACTGGGCGGTATGCCTCGCGCTACAATTTGCCCTCGCCACTTTCACCTGGTTCGCCGCTGGGCTTGCCCGACGCAGAAGTAACCATCGCTGAAGTCCTGAAAAAAGCAGGTTATTCCACAGCCATGATCGGGAAATGGCACCTGGGTGATCAGCACGATTATAACTATCCAACAGCGCAGGGGTTTGATTCTTATTATGGCCTTTTGTACAGCCATGATTATCGCGCTCCTTATGTACAAACAGATACCACGATAAAGATCTACCGGGGCCGCACACCCGAAGTAAGCAAGCCGGAAGATTCAACGCTGACGCACCTGTATACAAAAGAGGCGGTTTCTATCATTGACAAGCAAAGAGGTGACAAGCCTTTCTTCCTGTATCTTGCTTACAACCTGCCGCACCTGCCTGTTGCTTATGCTGCAGCGGCCAGTTACCTGGCGGGTAAGCAAGAAGGCGGTCCTTTAGGGGCCGTTGTAGAAGAGCTGGATTCCAGTCTTTCGGTGATCTGGAAAAAATTGGCGAGTAAGAAATTGCTGGACAACACCATCTTTATTTTCTCCAGTGACAACGGCCCGTGGATCGAGTTCCCTGCGCGCATGTCGCAGGACGGTGTTACCAAAAGATGGCACGCGGGTACAGCCGGCATTTTCAGGGGATCAAAGGGGCAGTCTTATGAAGGCGGCATTCGCGAGCCATTCCTGTTTTACTGGAAGGGGCATGTGCCGGCAGGGCTCACCCTCACAAATCCTATCAGCAATCTGGATATCTTACCCACCCTGGCAAAGTGGGTGAATGCGCCCCTGCCGCAAGGACGTACACTGGACGGACAGGATATCGGTGATTTGCTGACGGGCAAGGCAAGCAGCAAAAATTATTTGCACCGGCCGATCTACATCGTCAACAATGGCAAGTTGGAAGCCGTTCGTGATGGCAGCTGGAAGTACCGGGAAGTGCCAGAAGGGGTCAATAGCATTTCGACCAACCAGCAAGCAGCTGCCAGGGAATTGTTTAACCTGAGCTATGATCCCGGCGAGCGGACCAATGTGATTGAAGACTATCCCGAAAAGGCAAAAGCGTTGAAAGCGTTGTTTGATGCCTTTACCGGTTACAAGGAAAATTAAAAGCCAGGAACAGCCATGAAAAAAATGCAGAAGGGGAGGGCCTGGATGGTGCTCTTGCTCTTGTTGTCCTTTGATGCAGTGATTGCACAAAAGAAGCCCAATATTGTTTATATCCTGGCCGACGATCTTGGCTATGGTGACCTGGGTGTTTTGGGGCAAACAAAAATAGAGACACCCCATATCGATGAGATCGCAAGGAACGGCATGTTGTTTACCCAGTATTATGCTGCGCCGGTGTGCGCCCCTTCCCGTTACTCTTTGATGACGGGCAAACATTCCGGCCATGCTTATATCCGGGGCAACGATGAATGGGATCAACGGGGCCCTGTATGGGACTTCCAGGCCATGGAATCAAATCCTGCCCTGGAAGGGCAACGCCCGATTCCTGACTCAACCATTACCATTGCAGAAGTATTAAAAAAATCCGGTTATTCAACAGCCCTGGTCGGCAAATGGGGCCTGGGTGGCCCGATGACACAAGGCCTTCCCAACAGGCAGGGCTTTGATTATTTTTATGGCTTTCTCTGCCAGCGTGAAGACCACACTTATTACCCGGGGCATTTGTGGGAGAATGAGACACGCATACCGCTGAACAACAAGGTGGAGAATCCGAATGTCCGGTTCCCGGCCGGCCTGGATTCGCTTGATCCGGCCAACTATACCCGCTACCAGCAAAGTGATTATGCAAGTGATTTTTTAATCAGTGCCGCCCTGCGTTTTCTCGACAACAATAAATCGAAGCAGTTCTTTTTGTACTATGCCAGTCCTTTGCCGCATCTTTCCTTGCAGGCACCCCCGCGGTGGGTCGACTATTACCATGCAAAGTTCGGGGATGAAAAGCCTTTTCTGGGAGGCAGCTATTTTCCCTGCCGGTATCCGCGGGCAACCTATGCAGCCATGATTTCTACCTTGGATGAAGAAGTAGGAAAGATCATCAAGAAATTAAAGGAACTCAAGGTGTATGACAACACCATCATCGTATTTACCAGCGACAACGGTCCGGCCGCCAATGCAGGCGTAGATGCGCCCTGGTTCAACAGCGGCGGTCTTTTCAAGAGTGAAGCTGGTTGGGGAAAGGGGTTTGTACATGAGGGTGGTATTCGCCTGCCCTTTATCGTGCAGTGGCCGGGCAGGGTAAAAAAAGGCGCCCGGAATGAACATGTTGCTGCAACATGGGATTTCATGCCCACCTTGTGCCAATTGGTAGGTGCAGGCGCACCAAAGGGGATTGATGGCATCAGTTATTTGCCTACCTTATTGGGCAACGATGCGCAGCAGAAAAAGCACGACTATCTATATTGGGAATTCCCCGAGTCAGGAGGCCAGCAAGCCGTGCGAGTAGGCCCGTGGAAGGGCATCCGGCAAAATATACATAGCGGCAATTTAAAGATCCAGCTGTTTGATCTGGTGAACGATGTACAGGAACTGCATGATGTGGCAGAGAAGAACCCGGACATTGTCAGGAAAGTGGAGCAGATCATGAAAGCGGAGCACCGTACACCGGAGGTGGGTACTTTTTTGATGAAGGCTTTGGAGGGCAAGTAGGTGAGGAGTTGGATACAGAAATAAGTCAGCAGCCCGCTGGAATGCAAACTATTCTATCCAGGTTGCTTTACTTTCTCTTACAACCCAGTTTTCTCCGCTTCGCTCCAGCACAGCTTCTCCTCCCTGGTAGCCCACCCGAAAGTCAATGCTTGCTTTGTTCATACCCTTGTTGAGAATGATATTAAATACATCGGGATGCGTTGAGAGGTGCCAGTAGCCACCCCAATGTCCATGAAGTATGGGGATATAAGGCCGGAGCATCTTGTAACGTTGTTCACTTTTTCCTGCGGCCATGGCAGGATTCATAATGTTTCCTTCACCGCGTGCTGTTGATTCAGTTCCGAGAAAGTGATTGATGGCTTCAAAGTATTCTTTTGTCAGATAAAGAACGATACTGCTCTTCATGTTAACAGGAGGCCTGAAGTCCTCCACAGAATCTTTTTTAGATGTCTGCCAATTGTAGTCTTTCAAGCTATCGGTTGCCAGCACGGAGTAATAGATCTTGTTATTAACCACGATATACTTGCAGTGAGCATTCAAATTGTTTCCCCATTCCCAATCGCCGATCTTCAGGAGGTCCAGAGGCTGGTAAAAGGTCTTAAAAATATTGAATACTGCTTTTGTTGTATCATTTTGGTTGATGAAAGCATGTGTGTTAGGCTTGGAAATCTTATTCCAGGCGGCAAAAAAGTCATTAAAGCCGGATGAATCTTGTTGTTTTTCGGCAACTTCCAGTGTTTGTATAAGTTGTTGGACGCCAGGCGTAACCATCAGCGCATCTTTGATGTCATTTTGCTGCTTGGATTGCTGTGCACATGCGACTGGCCCTATAGTAAGAAGCAAGAGTAAAATATTTTTTACAGAAGGGATGATTCCGGACATATGTTTAGATCGTTTTTATTGGCTTGTCAACCAGTATGGGTATACTATACCCAGATGCGATTTGTTTTACAATTGCATAAGCAAGCGATCTTTTGTATGTTGAAGTATACAGGATTTTCACTTTTCCCCTCTTGTCAATACAGAGAGTTCTTCTATCTGGTCAGTTCTTCGCTCAGATCCTTTCAAGGGAGCAATGAGGCTTACGATAGAGGCATGAAAACAACAGATGGCAGCATTGTCTCAGTCCAACCTTTTATTCATTAAAGAAGTAACGAAAAAAAGATGAATAATCCAGTGAATTCCTACAAGCCACAGAGATGTCAGCCCTTATCATTGGTGCGGCTCTGTCTTGTTCTTGCTATGGAACATTCTCTTCGGAGCGCCTATAGTTAATGAAGCGCAATAAATTAGTTGACTTTCGCTATTTGGGCGTCGATAACGCTTTTGACATTTACGGTAAAGTCTCTCACAAAATGTTGTTCTCCACTATTCATTGCGATGATAGTACCTTGAACTTTTTGGTTGCCAATTTCTTTAATGCCAAGTTCAATGCTTTCTACTCGCAAGACGTTTATCCAAACGGGATTATTCAAACCCCTGAATTCAACAAAAACTGGTTTCATAAATAAGTGTTTTGTTGTATTGAATATAGCATAAATTCAGCCTATGTGGATGTGCTACAAGTACACGGACGGCTCATTTTGATTTAAATGAATTAAAATTACTACAGGATGCCGAACGGTAAGGTAATAACTACGTTCTTTGCCGCCATTGATATTATATGAAGAAATGTTTGCAAAAAGGGCTTTTGGTATTGCTCATCTTATGCTGTAGCTACACTGTGTTTGGTCAGGGGGACAGTATTGATGTTTTTATACAGAGCCAAATGCAAAGCCGTAAAATACCCGGTTTGCAATTGGCGATTGTAAGGCATGGCAACATTGTAAAATTGGGCAATTACGGACTGGCAAATCTGCAAGACTCGATTCCTGTTAGTGACAAATCTGTTTTTACTATTAACTCCATTACCAAAGCCTTTACTGGCGTGGCTGTTGTGCAATTAATGGAAGCCGGGAAATTAAAATTGGATGCACCTGTTTCTGAATATCTTACCGATTTACCCCAGGCATGGAGACAGGTAACGGTGCAGCAATTGCTCTCGCATATATCCGGAATTCCCGACATTGATGATGAAGAGGAGACGGTTATGATTGCTGACGATCCGGAAATAGCCTGGAACATGGTTCTGAAAATGCCGAATGATTTCAAGGCTGGTGAAAAGTTCAGTTACAATCAAACGAATTATTTGCTGCTCGGCAAAATCATTGATAAGCTAAGTGGAATTTCGTTCCAGGAATTCATTACCAAAGAGCAACTGGAAAGGGTGGGTATGCCAAAGACAGTACAGTCGGGTTTTGGGGCTACAAAAGCCATTGTAGCCAATGCTGCCTGCAGTTACCAGTTTCGGAAAGGAAAGCTCCAGAATATGTTCTTTTACGAACCTCCTTTTCTACAAACGGCTGCCGGCATGAGCTCTACGGCTAAGGAAATGGCCGACTGGATTATTGCCTTGCAACACCTGCAATTGCTAAAACAACCCTCAAGCCTGGCGGCACTATGGAAGCCGGCCGTACTGAATAACGGAGAAATCGGTGGGTTTAGCAGCTTATTAAATGGGTATGCTGCTGGCTGGCCCGTTATAAAAAGAGCAGAGCACCCGGCTTTGGCACCTGTTGGTGGGGGTCGGTCGGCATTATTTGTTTATCCCAACGATGATCTTTCTATTGTTGTACTTACCAATCTTTCCGGAGGAACGCCGGATGTATTCATTGATGAACTGGCAGGATTATTTATCCCGGATATGAAAGAGGCAAACGGTTTTGGGCTCTCCGCATCCCTGAAACTGGTAAAGATGAGGTTAGATAAGGTGGGATATAAGAAGGCAATTGACGAAGTAAAAATCCTTACAAAAACAAATAAGGCGTTTACATTGAACGAAAAAGAAATAAATGGTTGGGGATATAAGCTGATGTCACAAAAAAGACTGCAGGATGCCCTGGAAGTCTTTAAGCTGAATACGTATTTATATCCCACCAGCTCAAATGCCTTTGATAGCCTGGGAGAAATTTATGCCGAACTCGGCAATATGGAACAAGCGGTCAAGCACTATGAACAGTCACTCAAATTCGATCCGAAAAACAAAAATGCAGATACCCAGATAAAAAAGCTAAGGTCAGGTAAATGAGTCTTCGCACAACAACCAAGGATTCTTCGGGCGGGGAGCACCAACGATAAGTTGGTCTGGAGATTCGGTGTAACTAGATCAGGGGGTTCCGTTGGAATCAGGTTCTGCGTCAATTTTGGTGGTAGTATGCGGAATGCAGTATCACCCGTTTCCTCAACAACTCAAATCCGGCCCGTCCATACATCTGCCGTTTGATCGTTTTTAATTTGTTGATCTGCCCTACTACCTGACCGTTGCTCCAGGGTAATGACAACGCATTCACCACTGCCTGATGATCACTCAGCAGCCCTCTGGCAAATCCTTTTATCTCCCCAAGGTTCGATTGCTCTACTTCGGCTATCCAATCACTTAACATATTTCCCTGTTTGTTTTCCATGATCTCTCTGAACCTGACTGCCAGTTGCCGTACCCTGCCAATATCAGGTGATTTCTCACATATGTCTCTGATCAGTTCCCGGTCCTTTTGTTCCATCGTTTCTTCTTTTTTGCACAGCAGTATTTTCACCTTTGCCGTTGTCCAACTCACTGCTGGTAATTTTGCCAGCCTGGTTCTGTTACGCTGTTGGCCATACTTGCTCAGGTAGTTGTACAGGATGGTGCGCTTACCGTTGTAGCCCATTGCCTTAATTTCCGCGTAGAGCTGAAGTGTTTCCACTGCAGGGTTCTCCTCAATTCTTGCCTGCAGGTATTCACTGAAGCTGATCAGGTTGGTCGTTTTGAAGCCTTTCTTCTGAGGAGGCTCGTGCAGGCTGATATATTTTTTGACCGTGTTTCTACTAATGCCCAGTGTTCGAGAGATCATTCGGATACTTTTGCCTTCACCATACAATTTCTTGACCTGTTGTAGTAATTGGTGCCTGGGCGAAAGCTTTACTTCCTGCTTTTGGTCCGAAACATTTTCCTGTTCAATTTCAAGTTCTCTGATAGCTTGCTGAGACTGCAATGCTATGATATGCTGACGTTTACGCTCCAGCAGCTTCTTCACAGCCTCACCCATGTTCTTCAGCAAGTGCCATCGGTCAGCCACTTGGGTGGCGTCTGGTAAACTCTTCGATACGGCTAGGGCATATCTGCTGAACCGGTCGCGGGTAACAATTTTTATTTCAGGATGGTCCTTTAACCAGCTCGCTAGCGTAGCTGCTTCTCTGTCAGGTAGCATATCCACTACTTTGTGCAGATGCAGATCAACAATGGCGGTACCATAGTTAACGCCTTTCCTGAATGCGAGAGTCATCTATGCCTATAGCATCTACAGATGAAGGGTTGCTTACCACTTGCTGGTGAACAATGCGGATCAGGCTGGAACTGCTGGCGGAAATATGCAGTGTTCTGCAAAGCTTTTCTCCCGGTCTTCCACCCATAAGTACGGCGATGTTCAACAACTTTTCTCTTAATCGATCCGTGGTTCGTTGATAAGGCCTGAAAAAGTGATGGAATCTTTCGGTGAATATTTTTCTGATGCATTGTGTGTTAAGGCAGTACCATTTTTTTGCCCTTAGGCGCAGGGAGACCTTATTGTCAAAAGCGGGTAGATCTTTCGGCTTGCGGAAGTAATAACTGTGCAATTTAGTGCTGAACATATTGCATAGGGGACAGGCACAACCTTCACTGCGGCTTTGTACCGATAAAACCATATGATCTCCTGTTTGCAGGACTGCCAGAACTTCAAACTGATCTGATGAGCCAAAGACAAGCTCTCTTGAAATCATTAATTTGTTTACTGTATAACAAATATTCTAGCAGTCAAAAAAGTTAAATATCTACCACCAAAATTGACGCAGAACCT
>JADCRZ010000159.1 GCA_015069695.1 Williamsia sp. | reverse complement strand
GCCAGATATCAGCGCTGTACTGACCACCATAGAGCAGTGTATCAGCCTTCAGGATGGCATCTCTGCCGGTTACATAACCTACTACGCATGGCTGCAGTTTCAAGCCCTGAATCATCAGTTTCAAAGCGATAGAGTTGCCGCCGGCGCCGCTGCCATTGAAGAAGTTGCGGTTTATGCCATTAGAACCAATCAGTTTCCATGTCATGTCCCACAGCATTTCGCACCATGGCTCGCCGATATTGTGCACTTCAGCAGAAGCCATTACACTGCTGTTTGAAAGGCTATCGTATGTCCATGGATTGATGCTCTTATCGGTTGAGTAAGGATAATTGCGGATACCGCCACCGGTTGTTGGCAAACCAAATGCATAGTTGCCAATCGGGCGAGCCAAAGCACCATCAGTTACAGAAGCGGTTGCCCAATCGGTTGTCATCATCAGCGCCATATAATCGCTCCAGCCTTCGCCCATCTGCTCTTTATTCTGCAGACAAGTCTTGCTTGGACCACCCGTTAAACGTCCGGAAATACCATGCGTGTATTCGTGAGCAATGATGCCGTTGTCAACATCACCATCCAGCTGCGGAGCCGTTGTATCTGCCTGTAAGGTGGCATTCACCACAGTGCCGGCTATAAGGAATGATTTCAGGCTGTCGGCATCTATTTTACGGATGCTTACGGCAGGAATGGTGATTTTGTTGTTCGTGCCACCCATAGCAATCGGAGCGTCGGCAATCACGTTGTCACCAAGGATAACACCAACAGCACCAGCCGTTTGAGCTTTCATAATTTTATCTGTGAAAGCGCAATCACCCCTGTCGATATAAGCGATCTTTCCTTTCAGGGCAGCCGCATTGCCGGAAGCTACGCAGGCTGAATAAGAAGTGAGGTTACCTTTATCTTTAAACAGAACCACGTTAGCGGTAACAGGTCCTACGGTTTTCAGTTTGTTCTTGGTGCTTACAGCGCCTTCTGTGCTGGTTTTGAAACCGGCATAAGAAGATGGTGAATTAATCTTCAGCACTCTTACTTTTGAAGAAGATGGTGACCAGAGGTACATCTGCATTCTTGGCTTACTGCCATCTACAGGCGTAGAGAAGTTTGCATTGTTAGTGCCGCTGGCGTCCATAGCATCAGCAATTACAGCATCGGCTGCTTTACCACCCCGATTTATGTTATTGGTCTGGAAGTTACCGGCAGCTTCTGTAAAGCCGTATTGGTAGCTCGCATCGTGCATCAGGTTGTTCCAGTAGAACAGGTTGGTAACTGCAAAGTTGATGTTGCTGCTGCTCTTTAAAGGATCCACATCAAAGTTTGGTGTGAAGTTGAACGTCAGGTTTGGCAATGCGGTAGAAGAACGGGCCGCGCCACTGTATGTTGCCTGCTTACCATCGAGGTCAGGCTGGGCATACACGTTATTACCCTTAGTACTGTCATAGTCTTTCGAACCGTCGCTATTCCATTTTAAAGAAGTAGCCAGGTTGCCGGTACCAAAAGCTTCCCAGGGATTGGAAACCACTGTTGGAGCCGCATGGTTCGGATCTTCTGCAGGATAAGGAATGACTTTGTAAGAAGAGGAAGACACCGCTTCTACAGATTCAACACCGTCTGCTTTTACTACTTTGGTATCATATTGCTTAGAAGCATCGATATGCACATTCTCGAGGTCGTTTTTAGAAAGGTTTTCTTTCTTTAACAGACTGCCATTTTGTGCATCGATGTGGATCATCCAGTTTTCGTTGTTCTTAGCCAACTGAATGTTTACCTGCCAGGCAAGTGTGTACTTCGTATCATTCTCTGCTGGCAACCACAATAAATCTACATAGATATTATTGTAAGAAATGCCTGCGCCATCAAACACAAGCTGATGCTTATCGGCAGAGATGCTTTGTGCCACCAGAGCCTGCTGCAGAGGCAGGTTCAACTGAGCCACAGCCGTACGTAAAGCGGCAACGGCAGCTACCGCCGGATT
>JADCRZ010000158.1 GCA_015069695.1 Williamsia sp. | reverse complement strand
GGGTCTGGCAGTTGTGAGGGTAGGCAATCCGGCGCGTCGACGCACCTGATCCACATAGGTATAGGCCTGGGTGGTTTTACCAGTCGCGTTCAGGGCTTCAGCGTAGAGCAGCAGCACATCAGCGTAGCGAATGTAGCGCCAGTTATTAGGCGAGCGGTATCCTTCCTCATTCTTCCAGTGATCATTCAGAAACTTACGAAACCATACCCGTTTGTTGTCCCGACCGTAACGTTGGGTAAACGTCTGCCCGTAAATCAGGGTTGAATCCGGGCCTTTCACATTGGTTGAATCAAACAGAAACGACGCTTCCAGTCGGGGGTCGCGGGCACCCGTGGTTGTTTTTTCGTAGAACTCACGAGTAGGCCAGCGCTGGGCTTCGCCGTCTGACCAGCCAATACCGCTTGGGGCAAAGAACTGCGCAATTGAGGTCCCATAGTTCTGGTTTGGCGTTTCGGTATCATCGTCCGTATACTCGGCCGTGTTGATCTGAAATTGCCACTCAAATACCGACTCTTTATTATTTTCGGTCGTAATCAGAAAGTTATCGCGGTAGTTGGGCATTAGCGCATAAACGCTTTTCCCGTCGCCTTCCACCAGCCACTGCAACGGAGTGAGCGCTTCGGTGTATTTATGCTGTTGCATCTGCGCCCGCGCCAGCAGAGCGTACGCAGCGCCTTTTGTAGCCCGCCCCAAATCAGCCGAACCGTAGGTATTAGGAAGAACGGCAGCTGCTTCGGTCAGGTCTTTCTCGATCTGCGCCCACACCTGAGCAATCGTAGCCGAGTTAGGTTTATCGCCTACAATCGACGTTTGCAGCACGAGTGGCACATTACCCCAAAGCGTAACCAGATGGTAGTAATACATAGCCCGCAGAAATTTGGCTTCGCCCAGGTAGCGGTTCCGCAGTGTCGCGTCCATCTCAATAGCCGGAACATTGTCGATAACCTGATTGGCGCGGTTAATACCGATATAATTATCGTTCCAGACCGCGTAGGCGTTGCCATAGTTATAATCCGTTACCAGAAACTGATCCATGTTATTGACAATATCGGTCGCCGGGCTTTGGCTACGTCCTTCATCAGATCGGATAATGTAATAAAACAGCATCCAGCGGGAAATCCCACCCCGGTGCATCGTGCTGTATACCGCATTCACCCCGGCCAGGGCATCGTCGGCGGTTTTCCAGAATGATTCGGTCGTTACCTGATTTGGATTAACGATGTCCAGGCTTCGGCTGCAACCGGCCATTGCCAGAACGGCTAGGGTAATGAGTGAAATGAATCTATTTTTCATGATCAATTGTCAGGGAAAGAAGTGGAATTAGAACTCACCGTTTATACCAACCGATACAACACGCGGGGATGGCCAGTGCCCATTATCAACACCCCGTTCCTGAATATTGGCTCCCGTTACGTCAGGATCAAGACCTGAATATTTAGTAACCGTAAACAGGTTCTGACCGCTGATATATACACGGACATTGCGCATTTTGAGTTGATTAAGCAGCGTTTTAGGCAGTGTATAGCCAACTTCTACGTTACGCACCCGCCCGTAAGAGGCATTTTCCAACCAGCGGTCCGTATAAGCGAAGTTATTGGAGATGATACCCTGATCGCCCGCTTCGAGACCAAGACGTGGATCGGTAGTATACATATTGGTCGGTGACCAGGGACTGATCGCCCGGCGGAAGTTTGTCAGCTGGTAACTGTCCAGTCCACGCCGGACATCGTTATAGACCGTATAGCCAAATACGCCAACCAGTTGCACATTCAGCGTAAACTGATTGTAGGACGCATTAAACTGCGCACCCGCCTGTAGCTTGGGCCAGGGTGACGACACGAACTGGCGGTCGTCGTTCTGTGTAATTTGCCCATCACCGTTGGTATCCACATACCGAATGTCGCCGGGCTTCGCATTGGGCTGAATCAGTTGGCCGTTGGGACCTTTATAAGCATTAATCTCTTCCTGAT
>JADCRZ010000157.1 GCA_015069695.1 Williamsia sp. | reverse complement strand
GGCAGCGCATTTTCCCAGTATTCCCAGGTGTGAGCGCCGGGCCGTTCGGTATAGTCGTGTGGCGTTTTGTTGGCCATGAGTTGCTGGTGCAAATCCCGGTTGCCAACAATCAGAAAATCATCCACACCGATGTCGAAAATCAGCGGTAAGTTATTCTTTTTGAGCTGATCGGCCAGTGTAACCATCGTATAGCCTGGATAGGGCGTATCACCCTCTTTGGGTGGCCCAAGTAGCTTCGCAAAATTCTCCGAGCGTGATTTGGCAAAATCGGCAGGTACTTTCCAGGTAGCTGTATTGATGTTCATGACACCGCTCATGCTGCCGGCTGCCGAATACAGATCAGGATGACGGCTCGAGATGAACATAGCTCCGTGCCCGCCCATACTCAACCCGGCAATTACCCGGCCTTTACGGTCGCGGATGGTACGGTACGTATTATCTATCTTATCGATCAGCTCTTTCGAAATAAACGTCTCAAACTGGCTGGTTTTGACAAGTGGGCTGTCGTAATAATAGCTTGTTGGGTCACCATCGGGCGTAACAATAATCAGATTGTACTGGTCGGCCAGTCGATGTAACAAGGTTTTGTCGGCCAATTTGGTGAGCCAGTCACGGAAACTGCCCGTGCCACCATGAAGCAGATAAAGCACTGGAAAAGGCGTCGTATCTCGTTTTTTTGTGTTTACGTACCGTTCGGGCAAAACGACCGCTGCCCGGAGTGTCCGATTCATACTTGTGCTTGGCACATCCAGCGTATCGACTCTAGCAGCCATGACTGATAATGACAGGAGGCAACTAAGCGCGCTGATAAGAATTTTGGTGTACATGGTTACAGTAAGCTTATTGAGCAATTGACCCGTTGGCTTTCAGCGTGTTGCTGAAAAACAGTACATGATTCGGTAATGAATTCTGCCAGTATTCCCAACTGTGGCCGCCGGGACGCTCGCTATAATCGTGTGGCGTTTGATTGAACACTAGCCGACGGTGCAATTCGCGATTGGGTTCGATCAAAAAATCATCGACGCCACAGTCAAAAATCAGTTTTTGCCCGTTTGCCTTTAGTTTATCGGCCAGGTTAATTACTGAGAAAGTCGCGTATGTATCCGGTACCTGCTCAATGGGCCCGAGAATTTTCTCAAATTCCAGTTTGATATTCTTAGCCGCATCGGGGGGTAATTTCCAGCTTTGCATGTCGGGGTTGAGTGCTCCACTCATGCTACCGGCGGCACAATACAGGTCAGGATGACGGGCGGCCAGTAAAAGCGATCCGTAGCCGCCCATCGATAGACCTGTAATGACACGACCTTTACGGTCGCGAATGGTCCGATACGTATTGTCTAGTTTAGCGATGACTTCTTTCGTGAGGTACGTTTCGAACTGGCTGTCTTTTCTGACCGGGCTATCCAGGTAATAACTGAATAGTTCCCCTTCCGGCATTGCGATGATCAGGTTATACTGATCGGCTAATCGCTGAATTAGCTGCTTATCGGGTGTTTTGGTGATCCAGTCATTGAAATGTCCATACCCGCCATGCAGGAGATAGAGTACCGGAAAGTTCGCCTTACTTTTCGCATAGCTTTCGGGCAATACAATAACCGCCCGCATGGTCTTTTGCATGACCGCACTCGGAACATCCAGCGAATCGACTTTGGCCGCCCATGAAGTAAGCGTTAGTAAAACGCTAAAGCCGAAAAAGAATGTTCTGATCATCACATTACGTTGCATTTTATTGAGCCACTGAACCATTGGCTTTCAATACCTTCTGGAAAAATAGCACGTGAAAAGGCAATGAGTTTTGCCAGTATTCCCACGTATGGCCGCCGGGATGTTCGGTGTAATCGTGCTCAACTCTACTGTAAACCAATCGACGGTGAAGTTCCCGGTTGGGCTCGATCAGGAAATCATCGACACCGCAATCAATAATGATTTTTTGGCCGTTGTCTTTCATTTTATCGGTCATGTAAACGACCGAATTTGCTACGTAGTAATCGGG
>JADCRZ010000156.1 GCA_015069695.1 Williamsia sp. | reverse complement strand
CAACCTGCCGGGCTATACACCGGTATCTCTTGCCAACCCCGATTTGAGATGGGAAAAAACACAGCAGGCAGATATCGGTCTTGAGTTCGGCTTCTTCCGGAACAACCGCATCTATGGCGAAGTGGATGTGTATCGCAAGCATACCACCGATTTGTTGCTGAGTGTAAATGTGCCATCTTCCACCGGCTACAGCAGCTTTCTTAAGAACCTCGGTACGATGAACAACCAGGGTATTGAAGCCACTTTAAACACTGTAAATATTGATGGTAAATTTCGCTGGGTGACTTCTATCAATGCGGCTTACAACAAGAACAAGGTTCTGAACATTGAAGGGCAGATTATTGAAGCCGGATTTGACCTGACACAGCGCGCAGTAGAAGGGCAACCGATTGGTGTGTTTTATGGTCAGAAATTTTTGGGCGTAGACCCGGCAACCGGCGATGCGCAATATGCAGATGAAGAAGGAAAGCCTACTACCGATTACAACCAGGCAGCCCGTGTGGTGTTGGGTAAATCGAACCCTGACTGGACCGGCGGTTTTACCAATACCTTCTCTTACAAAGGTGTTGACCTGAGTGTGTTCTTCAATTTTGTAACCGGAAATAAGGTATATAATGCTGGTGGCAAGTATCAAACCGATGGCTTTTATAATGGCTTTGACAACCAGACCACGGATATGCTGAATGCCTGGCAAAAGCCCGGCGATATTACCAATGTGCCGCGCATTGGTTATTACTATGCATCGGGATACCAGACTTCTTCGCGCTGGTTGTATGATGGTTCTTACCTGCGTTTGCGCAACCTGACGCTTGGATATAATCTTCCGAAAACAGTTGTGCAAAGCCTGAAGTTGAATTCTTTCCGCTTTTACATAACCGGTGTGAACCTGCTTACCGTAACCAAGTATCCCGGCGACTCCGAAGTGAATACGCAGACCTTGGGCAACATCGGTGGCGGACAGGATTTTTATACCATCCCGCAGGCAAAAACCATTACCGTTGGCATCAGTGCTAAATTTTAATTCACCCGAAAAGAACCATGATTTAAAATGAAAACTATGAAGAAACTTACATATTCCTTCTTTATCGCAGCGGCTTTATGCATCACTGCCTGCGATAAAAAATTAGACGTGACGCCACAGCAGAACATTACGCCGGAGCAAATCACAACTGCATCTGATGTGAAAGCGCTGTTGTTTGGTGAGTATTCCCTGTATCAAAGCTTTAACGGATACGGCGAACGGCTGAAGTTTGTTCCTGATTTATTGGCCTCACAAGGTCAGCTTGATTTTGTGGGTACGTTTACCAATTATAAAGATGTTTACAACAAGCAGCAAGTCGTTTCTAATAGCATTGCGTCGGGCATCTGGTCAAACGGATATCGCATCATCAACCTAACTAATACGGTACTTAGCAAAATTGATCTGATTGATGAAAGTGAAAGAGATGCCATTACCGGTGAAGCCGAGTTTATGCGCGGCACCATTCTTTTTGAAATGGTGAACCTGTTTGCCAAAACATACACCGATGGAGATGCTGCACAAAATCCCGGTGTTCCTATTTCGTTGACAGCGCCACAGTATATTTATGATTCTACTTCCGCTTTGTTGCCACGCTCTACGGTGCAGCAGGTGTATACGCAAGTGCTGAGCGATCTGCAGGATGCAGCCAATAAACTGCCCGAAGCAAATGATAATGCGCGTGTAACGAAATATACGGCAGAAGCCATTCTCTCCCGCGTGTACATGATGATGCGGGATTATGAAAATGCAGCCAACGCAGCCAATGATGTGATCAACTCCGGCTATTACAACCTGGTTTCTACTTACAACCAGGCGTTTAATAATGTTGGCAATTCAACGGAAGATATCTGGGGCATTCAGCAAACGGCACAAAGCAATGCCGGTGTGAGCAACAACGGGATGCCCACCTTTTATGCTACGTATCCAACCGGCAGAGGCGATGCACAGGTGAGCGCAGATTTTCCGGGTATTT
>JADCRZ010000155.1 GCA_015069695.1 Williamsia sp. | reverse complement strand
TGGCGGCTAGAATTGCTCCACCAAGTAAAACGCCCGTTTGCCCTAAAACGCTCACAACCGGACCCGTGAAGAGCCGGCCTATTGTCATGACACCAAACGTTAATGCCAACACCAGCATAGCATCGGCTCCGCTGCTGCTTAAGACAACCGCTACCCATTGATTCGGGCCAAACTCGGTAATGGCAGTCAGCGCCATGCAGCAGAATAGGGCAATGTATAAAGGCGTTAGCATCGCCTGGAAGTTTTTCGCCAGCGAGGTTACACCTTCTACGTGTGGTCTTGGGAAAGCCTGACCAAAAAACAGAAACGCATAAACCACCGTTGGGAGCATAAGCACCCAAATTTGGGCCTGCCAGGAGAAGCCAGCCTCTGTCATGAATTTAGATATTAAACTGCCAATGACAATGCCTCCGGGAAACCACATATGGAACCGGCCTAACATTTTGTTCAGCTTACTGCTGGAATACATATCGGCAATCATCGGGTTACAGGCAGCCTCCGTACAGCCATTACCGAAGCCAATAAAAAACGTTGAGAACAATAGGCCTACATAGCCACCCGCATAAATGGTAAGCAGAATGCCGAGTGTGTGCGCAATAACGGCCACCTGCATGATCAATTTAGGGCCTACTGAGTGGTAAACGATACCACCGATGACCATTGAAATGGGAAAGCCAAAAAAGAACATTGAATTGATAAACCCTAACTGTTCGGCAGTCAGGCCAAATTCAGTGCCTAACTGAGGCAGGATACCCGCCCGGATACTGAACGAAAAGGCCGTTGTGATAATGGCCAGGCAACTGGCCAAAAACAGCCGTGACGGATTAACGGTTTGATTCATTTTCTGTAAGAGGGGATTTAGTGTGTTTGACTCCTTCGATTACTATAAGGCAATGAGCGGTATAAACTCCCCGTTTCATGGCCGTTTTTGTGCAAATTTTCCGAAAAATAAGAGAAAACCACTAATTTCCGGCCGCAAAAAGCAAGGAATACAAGGGTCAGTAGGTCCTTTATAAAGGAAAGGTTGCTGTTAGGTGAAGTAAGAATCTGTTTATCAGCTATCGATAGCCATTAAACGGCAAATTCACTGGCTGTCGGATTTAAACTAAATACAGTAAACCAACCTCGTAACCCTCTTTTCTACCCTGTTTACACTCAACTTCATTACAATGCACAGAAAATTGCGAATGGGTATGGTTGGCGGAGGACTCGACGCGTTCATCGGCGCTGTTCACCGCCGGGCTGCCAGTTTCGATAACGAAATCGAACTGGTGTGTGGTGTTTTTAGCTCATCGCCCGAAAAATCAAAAGCGACCGGTCAGGCGTTGTATTTACCCGAAAGTCGGGTGTATGCCTCGTTTGAGGAGATGATCGAGCAAGAGAAAAAACTGCCTGAAGGCGAACGAATGGATTTTGTGTCGATTGTGACGCCTAATCATATGCACTTCCCGCCCGCCAAAATGGCCCTCGAAAATGGTTTCCACGTGATCTGCGACAAACCCATGACGCTGAATCTGGAAGAAGCGAAAGAACTGGCCCGGCTTGTTGAAGCATCCGGTTTAGTATTTGGACTGACGCACAATTACACTGGCTACCCGATGGTGAAAGAAGCCCGCGACATGGTGCGGAATGGCAAACTGGGCACCCTCCGAAAAGTGGTGGTTGAGTACCCGCAGGGCTGGTTGTCGAAAAAAGAAGAAGATAACAATTATAAACAGGCCATCTGGCGAACGGACCCATCGAAATCAGGTGCTGCCGGCTGCATGGGGGATATCGGTACGCACGCCGAAAACCTGGCGGAGTACATTACTGGTCTAAAAATCAGTGAACTCTGCGCCGATCTGAGTACGTTCGTTCCTGGTCGTCAACTGGATGATGACGGCAATGTTCTGCTCCGTTTTGAAGGGGGGGCTAAAGGAATTTTGCAAGCCAGTCAGATTGCGAATGGGGAAGAAAACTCCCTTAAAATTTACGTCTGGGGCGAACTTGGCGGTTTAGAGTGGCAC
>JADCRZ010000154.1 GCA_015069695.1 Williamsia sp. | reverse complement strand
TGTGGTTGTTGCAAATCCTGCAAATTTTGGTGTAGGAGAAATTGCTTTTACTAAAAATCTTTTTAGCAAAAGCACCTTTGTTTATTGCCATACCCGGAGTAGGAATAGTGTTGAGAAGGGAAAAAAGACAGCAAAACGATAATCATTTGCTTAGGCTTTTATGCAATATGCTTCGCTGCGTCAGTTCTACTTCAGTTTTGGCAGCCCCTGCCACCACGTGCTTAGCTTTCCTTTCAGCTCGTCGGCTATTTCGGGATGGCTGAGGGCAACGTTGGTTTTTTCGCCACGGTCGCTGCCGATATTGTAGAGCTCCACACCGGTGCCGTCAGCATTCATCAGCAGCTTCCAGTTGCCGGAGCGCACAGCCATTTGCGGGCTTTTGTCCCTCCCTTCGGGGTAGCGGAAGGCAATATTGTTTCTGCCATACTCCCAATACATGTCTTTGTTGCGTTTAGACGGTGTACCTGTAAGCGCCGCACTACGGTCCTCGCCATCTCCTTTATAGGAATCGGGGAGGGGAATGTTTGCCATCCGGCACAACGAAGGCAGCAGGTCAATGCCGTCGATAACTGAAGTGGTATCCTGCCTGCCGGCAGGTACATGCCCTGCCCAGGTGATGATAAAAGGCATATGGGTGCCACCTTCATAGCACGATAGCTTGGAGCCGCGCAAGCCTATGTCGCGTCGACCGCTGAAACTGGGCAGAGGTCCGTTATCGCTGGTAAAAATGACGATGGTATTGTTGTCCAGACCCATATCGTGCAAGCCCTGCAGAAACCTGCCTATCTGCACGTCATATTCTTTCAGCACGAGCTTGTAAGCTTCCATGCCTTCCTGGTTCAGCGTATCGCGGGAGGGCACCCAGGGCGTATGCATATCATCCGGCCAAAGGTTGATGAAACAAGGCTGGTCTTTATGACGCCTGAGGAAGTCAAGCGCTTTGTCGGCAAAGTATTTTGTACGCTCCCACCGCTTGATGCTGTCTTTGAACGACCATATCCAGTTGGTAGCAGTTATCAGCGGGTCGGGGTCGGGACTTTCGTAGGTGCTAACGTGTTCGTCGAAACCATACTGCTCAAAGCCGGGCGCGTTGGTTACGTCGCGGCCACCACCAAGATGCCATTTGCCAAAATGCCCCGTAGCATAACCTGCGTTCTTAAAGAAGCGCGCCATGGAAGGCGCTGCGGGGTCGAGATAGTCTGCTTGTTCGGCATTCAGGTTGTGCTTTTTATTGTCGAGATAAGTGGAGAAATTCCAGCGGGCAGGATACATGCCTGTAAGCAGCCCGCAACGCGAAGGTGAACAAATGGGCGCGGCGCTGTAATACTGGGTAAAGCGCATGCCCCGTGCCGCCATGCTATCGATATGCGGCGTGGAAACGAGCGTACCGCCAAAGGCGCTGATATCGCTATAGCCCATATCATCAGTAAGAATGATGACCACGTTGGGTTTTGATGCTTCATTCTTCGCCGGGCTTTTGCAGCCGGAATGGAGGCATAGCAAGGGAAAGAATAAGACTATGAGCCGACAACGGAAGACAAGTTTTTTTCTATTCATCATTCGGTGGTTTTTGCCCATGGCAGGTTCTTCAAAAGTAAAGGCTTCGCAACGTTGTTGTGAGGGAAAAGGAGGGAAGCAGTCTGCTTTATCGGTGCAACTTGTTCGATTCTTCGTAGTTTCCGGCTGTGATGTAAAGACGTAAAGGCATCTGGTGCGAATGGGCAACACCGTAATGTGCCAAGCCGGAAATGAGAGTTATCACTATCGCACAACAACCGTCCGTTACCGTACACTTCCTGTTGCCGTTCATCCTGAAACATAGATTGATAAAGCCTTCCAGCGCTGGCATAACCGTTGGGAAAACAATGGTGTTATAACCATCTTCTCCGTATTCAGTTCTGCTTTAAAAGTCGTTTTATGTTTACAAATGATTTCAAAATCGCCTGGCGCAATCTGGTAAAGAACAAAGCTTATTCTGTTATCAATGTCGGCGGGCTTGCGGTAGG
>JADCRZ010000153.1 GCA_015069695.1 Williamsia sp. | reverse complement strand
GCTAACAAACACACAGGTTCCCGGCGAATATGACCGGCAGGGACCACGCCGTTTTCTTACGGTAAGCGCGAACATCTACAATAAAGATTTAGGTTCTGCTACGGATGCTGTAAAGAAAGCCATGGCAGACATTGGTACACCACCAAAAGGACTTATCGCAAGTGTGCAGGGAATGTCGTCTTTGCTGGATGATACATTGAGTTCATTACAAACGGGATTACTGGCTGCCATCGTGGTAATACTCCTGTTGCTGGCTGCTAATTATCAGTCATTCGGCCTGGCAATATCGGTATTAGCGACAGTGCCTGCGGTATTGTTGGGTGCTATGCTCTTGTTATTCGCAACAGGCTCCACATTGAACCTGCAATCATATATGGGCATCATCATGTCTACCGGCGTATCGGTTGCCAATGCCATTTTGATTGTCACGAATGCAGAAGCCCTGCGTATGGAATACCGCAATCCTTTCAAAGCCGCTATCGTAAGCGCCAGCATCCGTTTGCGTCCCATTTTGATGACATCGCTTGCCATGATTGCAGGCATGATACCCATGGCAAGTGGCTTAGGCGACGCTGGTGACCAATCAGCGCCACTAGGTCGCGCGGTTATCGGAGGGCTGGCAGCTTCAACGCTGGCTGCCCTGTTCATCGTGCCTTTGGTGTATGGCTGGATACAACAAAAGAAAGGATACAAATCGGTTTCCTTATTGCCGGAAGAATTGCAACTGCAAGCCATGTAAACACATCTGTAAACTAAATAACAAACTATGTCTCGTTATCTTTTTCTCATCACACTCATCGCTTTGATGGCATCCTGCTCATCAAACAAAGAACAAGAAAAGAAGTCTGCAATGAAGGCAGCTTCCACTGAAACTTATCAAACAACCAGCGTACAGGAAGCAGGTGTAAACAGCTCAGTTACATTACCGGCGCAACTGGCAGCTTATGAGGAAGTAAGTATTTTTCCAAAGGTGAACGGCTACGTAAAAACAGTATCAGTTGACATTGGAAGCCATGTTTCGAAAGGACAATTATTAATGACTCTCGAAGCTCCGGAAATGGAGCAATCAACCATGCAGGCAAAAGAAAAATACATGGAGACTTCAGCCAACTATGCAGTATCGAAAGAGCGTTACCGGAGGCTGTTGGTAGCCGCGCAAACAGCGGGCGCAGTGTCTCCGTTTGATGTCTCTTCTGCCAAAGCAAAAATGGAAGCCGACAGCGCCTTGACCAACGCTGAAAAAACAGCCTGGCAAATGCAGCAAACCACGCAAGGATATCTGCAGGTAACAGCGCCTTTCAATGGCGTGATTACCCAGCGTAATGTGCATCCCGGTGCGCTGGTAAGTGCTGCTGAAAAAGGTACACCCATGCTGGAGCTGAAGAATATTTCTCACCTACGGTTGCAGGTAGATGTACCTGAAACTGTGTCGGCTGGCTTGGACAACAAAGACAGTATTTCATTTACCACAAGTGCTTTACCAGGCGTTGTAATGAAAGGAGTGGTTAGCCGGAAGTCGATGGACATTGAATCGAGGTTGCGCACCGAGCGTATTGAGATAGATGTGAATAATGCAGACATGAAACTTTCGCCGGGTATGTATGCCAATGTATTAATGGCAACGAAAGGTAGTGCCACGGGGTTTGCAGTTCCAAAATCTGCGGTGCTTACCACAACAGAAGGACGTTATGTTTTTGTTGATTCAGGCAATCATAATTTCAGGAAAATTAATGTTTCAACCGGCAACCAATCCGCTGAAGAGATTGAAGTATATGGCGCTTTGCAAAAGGGTCAAAAGGTTGTTATTAATCCCGACGATGCGCTGGCTGATGAAGCGGAGTAAGTTATGTTATGCAAGAAGATTTGTCTAAAATTTATAGATTTCAACATGCCTGTAAGATGATTTTACTACAAATAAAAAAGCCTGAAACATTTTCGTTTCAGGCTTTGTGCCCAGAACAGGAATCGAACCTGCACTCTCTTGCGAAAACCAGATTTTGAGTCTGGCGCGTCTACCAATTCCGCCATC
>JADCRZ010000152.1 GCA_015069695.1 Williamsia sp. | reverse complement strand
TTTACGGGTGGTGATAAAGGCATCAATTTTTACGATGCTACCCTGAACAACGGGAACAATAAATACTTCGATGTTCAGAATGCAGCCCCGGTGAATACGACAAAAAACAAAATTTCTCCTAACACGTCTACTTCATTCTCGCCTTGCGCTGATGTATCTCTTCCCTCAATAACAACACAGCCTCTTACACAATTCCTTTGCAGCCCTTCGTCTACATCAGCTACCTTCAGCGTAATCGCTTCAAGTCTGAACCTACCCTTGTTTCAATGGTATAAAAATGATGCAGCTATCACAGGCGCTACCTCTGCTTCCTATACGGCAACGGGTTTAACCTTGGCTGATACGGCAAACAAGTACACAGTAAAACTGACCAATCTGTTAGGTTCTGTTATCAGCACGGCTGTTTCTGTAAAATATATCATCATTTCTCAACCGTCTACCGCTACCCAAACCATTGCTACCGGCAACAGCTATTCTTTCAGCGGTCTTAAAGTATCAAATATCCTGGGCATGCAATGGCAGAAGAATGGTTCACCTATCTCTGGTGCAACGGCTTCATCTTACAGCATCCCGGTTGTTAACTATGCAGATTCAGGAAAATACAGTGCCTTGGTTACTTACAGCGGTGGCACCTGCCTGAGCGATGTAGCTACTTTAAAAACCTCTATCGTTTTGTATTCAAAATCTACTGGCAAATTAAATCAGCCAGGTGCCTGGGGTGTAAGCCTTGACGGCAGCGGCAGCTCACCACTCGATTTCACAAGAGGCGAGCATACGTTCATCATTGCCAACCGTTCGGAAGCTGAAACTGGTGCCGACCTCAACATTGCCGGCACACTGGATGTTGCCAATGTAAAAATGAGCATCAGCCCGAACACAACTTTGCAGGCGAATAAAGTCACCAGAAGCTTATCTGTTGGTTCAATTGTAGCTTCTTCAACTGCCAGCCTGATTGTCGGAAACGGCAGCAGCTCTACCGATCAGTCTGACCTTTATTTTGATGCGGCTAACAACACCCTGAAAAACCTGACCATCAATGCAAAAAATGTGGTTCTGCATACCGCTTTAAATATTACCTCCGGTAAAAACTATGGCGTATTGCAGGTTCCTTACGGCACTTTTAATACATCTGACCTGCTGACCCTGAAAAGCGATTCGCTGGGTACAGCTGGTATCGCAAAATCTGCCGGCACCATCGTGGGTAAAGTAACCATTGAGAAATGGACACATGCCCGCCGCGCCTGGAGATTGATCGGCGCTCCCATCTCTGATGTGAATGCTCCTACCATTAATGCTGCCTGGCAGGAAGGTGCTACCAGCTCAAAAGCCAATCCAAACCCAGGCTACGGCACACACATTACCGGCGGCACAGAAGCCAACGGCTTTGACCTGAGCCCAACCAATAATGCAAGCTTAAAATACCTGAGCAGCACAGGCGTATGGACTACATTGTCCAATACCAACAAAACACCCGTAACGCAATACCCGGCTTACATGCTGTTTGTACGCGGGAACCGTTCTTACAACATCACAACTACAACCAACTACACTACGCCGACAACAACCGTATTGCGTGTAAAAGGAAACGTTTACCAGGGTAGCTTGGCTGCTAAAGCCGTTACCGCTAAGGGTTATACAACTGTAATCAACCCATATGCAAGCCCGATCAATTTTGCCAAAGTAATCAGCCGCAGTACAAATATCAAGAAGCGTATCCGTGTATGGGACCCGACACTTGCCGGTGACAAAGGTGTAGGTGGCTGGGTAATCATTGACGGCACAACCGGTACCTACCGCAGCACACCGCCTTCTTCTTATGTAACATCGGTGTTGCAGGCAGGTCAGGGTTTTGTTATCGAAAGCGCAAACGGTACAACAGACGGTTCACTGGCTTTGGATGAAGATGACAAAGATTTTACCAGCAGCACCATCAGCAGCGACAGAATCGCTGGTCTTACAAACGACACATCTTTAGAAGTAAACTTAAAGCTCTTCAACGAAGACAGCAGCAGCAGTATCGCTGATGGCATCCT
>JADCRZ010000151.1 GCA_015069695.1 Williamsia sp. | reverse complement strand
GGTGGCGAGGTTGAAGATTCGACGGGTTTTTGTGGGATATGCGTAGCTGAGATGTGGGATATGCGTAGCTGAGAAGGGTAAGAATGAGATGGGGAATTTCGAAAGTGAGAGGGATTTTTTTGGGTTGTGCGGGTGGGACTCTGCTGAGTTTAGGTAGATTTATTTTATCCGGGAGAGGTGGTTGGTGGGGACACCAGCCACTAGGAAAGATATGTGAGAAAGATTGAGTAAATAGCTATATACAACAAGCCATGCCATTATTGTAGGGCTTATTATATAGTCCTGAGAATCCGAATTATTGTTTCAGGCGGTTAGTGTGATATATTCCTGTTGCTTTGCGGATTCATCGCAATAAATCAATTGCAGTTAATGAGAATATATTAAAGAAGACTTTCAAACCGGTAACCGCAGGCTTAGCATAGGCTTAGGGTAAAAGTTCTCTGGAAGTTACCCCGGAGTCAGGGTTCCGATTGTATAGTTCTTAAGAGGCTGCCAGACGAAAGAAAATAATTGATGAATGTAAGTGTAGAGAAATGCTTTGCTGGTGTGTGGCAAGGCATTTTTATTTTGTCGTTTTAAAGGCACCTGTTTTATGTAAGATATCAAAAGCAAAACATCCTGCGCCTTACTGCCGGGCAGGATGTTTTACTATGAAAAATGTATCAAAGAACCAAAGCTATTCCTTCACAAACTGCAGGCTTTTTGTTCCGCTGCCGGTTACCAGCTGCACGAAATAAATCCCTTTGGCATACCGGCTCACATCTATGTTCTGCTGCATGGCGGCTGAGGGCGCACCGGCATACACCTGCTGAAACAACTGCCTGCCGTTTACGTCGATAACCCGCAGCGTAGCCCGTGCTGAAGCGCCCGCCGAGAATGACACCGTTAGCTGGTCGCGCACCGGGTTGGGCGACAGCTTTACCGTAAACACACCATTCTCCAGCTGCACCATCAGTACGGGGGAATATATAGACTTGCCGTCTTTGTCTGTTATCTTCAGGCGATAATACAGCGTGGAAGAGCCGGCTTGCAAAGCGCTGATGTCGTTGTACTGGTAGTTCTTACTCGCTTCATTAACAGGGATGGCCAATTGGGTGCCGATCCCGCTGAAATGAGAACCTTCTATACTGCGCTCTATGGAAAAGCTGCCCACATTCACTTCATTTGTGGTTACCCAGTTGAGCAACACCGACTGCGGCTGCTTTTGCGCGCTGAAGCTCAGCAGGCGAAGCGGCAAGGTACCGGTGGCTCCGTTTATTTTATACAGGCTGCTGTTTTGCCCGCCGCTGCTTGCATCCAGGTACAATTGGTTATTGTAGATAAACAGGTAGGTAAAGTCAGAACCATCCGGATTGTTCTTGTTAATGTCGGCAACCAGTTTGGTGCTCGCATCGGTGCCGTCGGTTACCCAGGGCTCCTCGCCCAGGGCGCCGTCGTCAGCCGCGAAGAAGATGCCGGTGCTTGTATAGTAACCACTGGCAAATCCATCGCTCAATCCACTTTCGCTGCCTGGGTTTATATCTTTTACCAGGGTTGTATTGGCAGCCGTGCCGTCCGTTGCCCACAGCTCGGCGCCATGCGCACCATCATTGGCGGTGAAATAGTATTTGCCCTTGTATGGGGTGTAAAACTGCTGGTAGCTAAAGTTCCCGTTTCCGGTAAAGCCGGTACCGGCATAAGCGCCCGTGTTAAACACGAAGAAAGCGTCCGAGCCCTCAGGACCGGGGTTGATGTCTTTAAAGAGCGCAGTGCCCGCAGCCGTGCCGTCGGTGCTCCACATCTCGTTGCCGGCTGCCCGGCTGTAGGCAGAAAAGAACAACTTGCTGTTGATGACTACTGACGATAGCAGCCCAAAACCGCCAAAGCCGGCATTATCGGGGTTTACGTCCAGGTTCTTCAGGAGACGGGTGTTGGCAGGCGTGCCATCCGTGGTCCACAGGGCAGAGGTGGTGCTGTCGTTGTAGGCAAAGTACAGGAGACCTTTAAACAGCACCGGGGTGGTAAAACCGGAAGGCATAGCCGTCGACTCGAAATCGTGAAGGGTGCGGGTGCCGCCCGGCGTTCCATCCGTTACCCAGATGC
>JADCRZ010000150.1 GCA_015069695.1 Williamsia sp. | reverse complement strand
CTCGATTTTATCCGGATCAATGTTAAAATCATCCGGACGGATGTCGGCAAAAATGGGTGTGCAGCCTTCCCAAAGCAATGCGTTCGTGGTCGCCACGTAAGAGAAGGGCGTTGTAATAACTTCTTTGGTGATGTTCAACGCTTTGAGCGCCATCTGGAGTACGATAGTGCCATTTGTGCAGAATTTCAGGTGTTTCACCCCCAGAAACTCTTTCATCTGCGCTTCCAGATCACGCAGCAGAGGCCCATCATTAGTTAAATGAACGCGCTCCCAAACTCCTTTCAGGAGGTTCGTGTATTCGTCAAGGTCGGGTAGGTATGATTTAGTGACGTTAATCATGGATACGTAAGTAGTTATCAGTTAGCAGCCGTCTGCATATGAAACGGAAACTGCGGACGCACAAAGCCCGGCCATTTCCCGTACCAGGCAATTCCTTCACGGTAATCTTCAACATCAAAGGTAATGCCTTCTTCCATAACGTACAGCGGAGTAACCGTATCCTTTACAATCATTACTGAGATCGTATAAGAACCATCATTTAGAAAATACCCCGGAATGGTGCATTCGCCCGTTATTAATCCTTTGCCGTAGGGTTGCGACTGCGTACCAATGTTGAAAATACATTCGCCCGTGAGCGAATTAAGGTGCAGGCTAAGATTCAGATTGGCGCGTTCCATCAGGTTCCAAAACTCGAATCGCAGTTTCAGGGGCGTTCGAACGTCAATGTGCGTCTGTTCAGGCTGGTATTCGGGTATCAGTTCAAAATGGTGAACGCGTACTAAATCGTTGCCCGGCGCTTCTTCGGGGGTGTCCCAGTGACGAACCAGACGTGTTTTCGATACTTTACTCAGATACGAAGCAATCACCTGGTTTGTTTCGCCCTGTTCAACGAGCCGCCCTTTTTCAAAGTATAACGTTTTGTTACACAGCGCCTGCACGGCCGTTAGGTTATGACTGACAAAAATAATGGTCCGGCCGCTGGCTGAGTTATCGCGCATCTTGCCGAGACTTTTTTTCTGAAACTCAGCATCGCCCACAGCCAGTACTTCGTCTACGATCATGATTTCCGGATCGAGGTGGGCTGAGATGGCAAAACCCAAGCGCACGTACATACCCGAGGAGTAGCGTTTAACAGGGGTATCCAGAAATTTCTCGACACCGGCAAAATCGACAATGGCATCGAACTGTTTCCGAATTTCGCTGCGAGTCATGCCCAGCAGTGAGCCATTCAGGTAGATATTTTCGCGGCCTGTAAGTTCCGGATGGAAGCCCGTTCCTACTTCCAGTAGGCTGGCCACGCGCCCCCGAATGCGTACGGTACCGGTGGTGGGTTCAATGATTTTGCTTAGAATTTTAAGCATCGTGGATTTACCCGCTCCGTTGTGCCCAACGATACCTACCCGGTCGCCCTGTTCAATCGAAAAACTAACGTCGCGCAAGGCCCAGAATTCTTCGTGCGTAATACCGTTCTAGTCCTTTTTACTGCCAAAAAGTGACCGGAAATTTTCGGTAATGACGTCACGGAGTGTAGTGCCACCTTTTCCTTTCTGGTGGTCAATAATGTACTGCTTACTTATATTTTCAACGGTAATGACAGACATGATAAAAGTCGTCAGTCAGTACGCAGCCGTCAGTGGCGCTCAGCACAAGTACTGCAGCGGCTGCCGACGACTGCGGAATAACTAGGTTAAATATCATCAACAAAGGTACTTTCCCGTTTCCGGAAAAAGTAAAGCGATAATCCCAGGCAAACGGCTACAATACTAACAGCCGTTACTAAACTCTGCGGATTAAAATAAGCCTTACCGCCGAGCAAAGACCAGCGAAAGCCATCAATAATACCGACCAGTGGGTTAAGTATATAGAACGAGTACCAGGACCTGTCGGCAACAATCCGGCTGGTATAGGCAATGGGGCAGGCATAAAAACCGACCTGCACCAGAAATGGAATTAATTGGCCTACATCGCGAAAACGCACATTGACAACGGCAAAAAACAAGCCGAAGGCAAAAGCGGCCAAAACTGCCAGTACGATAAAAAACGGTAAGAAGATAAGATGCCAGTCGGGCATAAATCGGTACCATATGG
>JADCRZ010000015.1 GCA_015069695.1 Williamsia sp. | reverse complement strand
TCAAGGCTGTTTGAAAGGGGCTAAAATTTACTGCACTACGCTACAACGAACAAGCTAGATCTGGAAGGTTGTTCTTCTTTCAGCCGTTGCATGAATATGGCAGAGGAACAATACCAGGCGTGTTCGTTGCTGAACGCTTCGTTCCGTAAATTTCTTAACGCCCCTTTCAAAAGGCCGGGGGGGGGGAGAACGTCTGAACCTTGGTTTACAGGATTGGGGGGATGCGCAGGATTAGATGGGGAGAAGAAGAGATGAGAGAGGAGATGAGAGGGGGGAGGAACAGAGGTGAGAGGGAAGGCAGAAGAAAGAGAGAAGGAATATTCTCCCCTTTTTGTCATCCTGTAAGGGTCTCCTCCATTCTTTGTTATCCAGCAAGGACACCCCTATTTCTTGTCATCCTGTAAGGGCGCAGTGAAGGCTGCACTTGCAGGCTGATGCCGCGCCCTTACAGGATCTCTGCGGAGCGGAAAGTTTCTTTTCAGTAAGACACTGGCAGATCATCGCAGCCCCCTGCCCCGCAGGGATTCCGCACGGGGCGCGTCAGACCACCGCAGGCGCAACACCAAGAAGCGCCCCGGCGGAATGACGAAGAGAAAAGAGTGACAAGGGAAAGAGTAGGCTGATCCACTTGTACCTAAAAATCCTGTAATCCCCTCATCCGTGTAATCCTGGTTCAAGACAAAAAGATGACCGGAAAGAGGGTATGGAGAATACAGGCAGAGCCATCGAATGCAGGGGCCAAAGACGTATCCCCTCCCGGCAGGGGCAGGGGTGGGTTCAAGATATGAGACGCAGGAAATCCGCTACCAGCGAGCTCTTCCCACACCAACATCTAATCCTGTGAATCCTTCCAATCCTGTAGATCAAGGTTCAGACAATTTCTTCAACAAGCAGAGACGCGTCATCCAACGCATGCTAACTCATCCGCACCCGATCCTATTCATCCCACAATCCCTACAATCAAGGTTCAAAACAGACACATGAAACATCTTTTTTTGTTCTCTCTCGGTTGCCTTCTGTTTGCGGTTCCCTTTGCCCAATCTGTTCCTGCCAAGGAAATCAGGTACCTCTCTGGTACTGATAACCGGGGGAATGTCCAGTGGGATTTTTTTTGTACGGGTGGGCGCAATAGCGGGTACTGGACAAAAATTCCTGTGCCCTCCTGCTGGGAGCTGCAGGGGTTTGGGGCCTACAACTACGGGCGTGATTACAAGACCTATGGGAGGAATTTCCGGTTTGCTGATGAGAAAGGGATGTACAAGTACAACTTCACAGTGCCGGCTGCCTGGAAGAACAAGCGGGTATCTATTGTATTTGAAGGCTCCATGACCGATACGGAAGTCAAGATCAATGGACAGCTGGCTGGTCCTGTTCACCAGGGCGCTTTTTACCGGTTCTCCTATGATATTTCAGACAAACTCATGTATGACAAACCCAACCAGCTGGCGGTTTCGGTGAGCAAGATGTCTGCCGATCAAACGGTGAACAATGCAGAACGGCTGGCAGACTATTGGATCTTTGGCGGCATCTTCCGGCCGGTTTACCTGGAAGCGGTGCCCACACAATACATCAGCTATACCGCCATTGATGCAAAAGCCGATGGCTCTTTTGCCATGCAGGTGTTTTTAAAGGGCCTGAAGCAGGCAGGCAGCGTAGTGGCTGATCTTGTTGATGCAACGGGCAGCAAGGTGGCAACGGCCACTGTACCGGTAAGTGCTGCTGATTCCCTGGCAACGGTCCGCGTGCAGCTCAGCAATCCACGGCAATGGACAGCCGAAGCACCGCATCTGTACCGTGTCAATATAACACTTAAATCAGGCACAGCGGCCGTATACCGGACGGCAGAAAAGTTCGGCTTCAGAACCATTGAGGTGAGACGGGGTGATGGCATTTACCTGAACGGGGTCCAGATAAAAATGAAAGGCATCAACCGCCATTGCATCTGGCCGGAGACCGGCAGAACCCTGAACGACAGCATCCAGCTGTTGGATTTCAAGCTGCTCAAGGAAATGAACATGAACGCAGTGCGCTGCTCCCACTACCCGCCTGATACAAAATTCCTGGAACTCTGCGATTCGCTGGGATTGTATGTGCTGGACGAACTGGCGGGCTGGCAAAAAGCGTATGGCACGCCCGTGGGTGAAAAGCTGGTGAAAGAAATGGTGATCAAAGATGTAAATCACCCTTCTATCATCTTCTGGGACAATGGCAACGAAGGCGGTACCAACAAGGAACTGGATGATGATTTTCTCCTTTATGATTTTTCCAAACGGCCGGTCATCCACCCCCATCACCGTCCCGGCAATGCGTTCAGCGGGATCGACTGCAACCATTACGAAGATTATTACAGCACCCAGAAGATCCTGGCCGATTCGCTGATCTATATGCCCACTGAATTCCTGCACAGCCAGGATGACGGAGGCGCCGCCAGCAGCCTGGCCGAATTCTGGGAACTGCACTGGCATGCAAAAAGATCAGGCGGCGGCTTTATCTGGGCCATGCTGGACGAAGGCGTGGTGCGCACCGACCTGAACGGGATCATCGATGTAAACGGGGTAAATGCACCTGACGGTGTAATGGGCCCGCACCGCGAAAAGGAAGGCAGCTTTTATGCGATCCGGGAAATCTACTCCCCTGTTAAGATCTCTCTGAAGGATTTACCCGCTGATTTTTCCGGCTCCATACCAGTTGAGAACCGCTACCACTTTACCAATCTCTCAGCCTGCAGTTTTACATGGCAGCTGATCAACTTCAAAAAACCCGGCGAGCTGGCAACCGGTTACAGCGTCATGAAAAACGGCACTGCCCTGGCGTCCTCTATCGCACCGGGTGCAACAGGTACGGTCACGATTGCCCTGCCCACGGATTGGAAAAGCTATGACGGGCTAACTCTTTCTGCATACGATCCAGCCAAAAACCTGCTTTACAAATGGAGCTGGACGGTCAAATCTCCTCAGCAACTGCTCACCGGCATTCTTACACTGACCGATAAAGACAGCACCGTAGCTACTGAAACAGATTCAACCCTTCAACTAAAAGCCGGTGGTATTACAATCGGCTTTGACAAGCAGGGAAAATTAATCCAGGTGATCGGCAATCATGGTGATAAGATGAGTTTTGGCAACGGGCCGGTGATGGTGAGTGGCCTGGCGGCCTTTAAAAGCAGCCGGCACTACCGCGAACCGGATGGCATGGTGAATGAAGTCCTGTATGATGGTGATCTGCACTCCGTACGCTGGAAGATGTACAACTCAGGATGGCTGGGCCTTAGCTACGAATATGTGTTGAACGGCTCCTATCCTTTTACCGGCCTCAGCTTTACTTATCCTGAAAATTTTGTATTGGGCGCCAAATGGCTGGGCAAAGGCCCGTACCGCGTTTGGAAGAACCGGATGCAAGGCGTTACAGAGAACGTTTGGCAGAATGCCTATAACAACACGCAAACCGGCAGTGCACCCTGGACCTACCCCGAATTCAAAGGCTACTATGCAGACATCAGCTGGATGGAAATGAATACCGTAGAGGGAAAATTTTTGGTCGCCAGTGCAGACAGCAATTTGTTTGTCCGCCTGTTTGATTTTTATGGCATCTCCGGGGTAAGACCCTTTCCCAATCTGCCACCAGGCAATTTTTCCCTGCTGGACCGGATTCCTCCCATCGGAACCAAGCTCGCGCTGAACGTAGATACCAACACGCCTAAACTGGGTCCGGCAGGCGAATGGAATAAGATGAGCGGAACTGTTAAACGGACAGTGTATTTTTACTTTGGTTTGCCCAAGTCGAATGCATCACCCCAACAATATACAGCGCCTATTAAAGATGAGTTATTCTAGATTTTCTTTCTGCTTGAGAGCTGCTTTGCTCCTTTTATCCCTTGGCACCGCAATGAACACGCGCGCTCAATCCCGAGCGCCTCACAAGCGGCCCAAACCGGTTTACCTGTTCTGCTATTTTAAAAACAACGGAGAAGACGGATTGCACCTGGCCAGCAGCCAGGATGGACTTACATGGACCGCTCTCCACGGCGACAGTTCTATCCTCAAACCTACAGCCGGCATCGACAAGCTGATGCGCGATCCCTGCATCATCCGGGGTGGCGACGGACTGTTTCATATGGTATGGACGGTAAGCTGGAAAGAACGCAGCATTGGCTATGCGAGTTCAGCCGATCTGGTTCACTGGTCTCCGCAACAGAATGTGCCGGTAATGGCCCATGAGCCGGAAGCCAAGAACTGCTGGGCGCCGGAGATCTTTTATGACCGCAAGCAAAAAGATTACATGATCTACTGGGCCACCACCATCCCAGGCCGTTTCCCGCAAACCGATTCCGGCGGCGATAACAACCACCGGATCTATTGTATAAGAACAAAGGATTTCAAGACCTACAGTCCTGCCAAACTCCTGATCGATCCCGGCTTCAACGTCATCGATGCTACGATCCAGCAATCGGACGATCAGTATGTTATGTTCTTAAAAGACGAGACCAAAAAGCCTGTTCAGAAAAACCTGCATGTAGCTTTTAGCAAGCGCCTGGATGGAGGTTGGGGCCAGGTCTCCCCTCCTATTACGGGCAATTATTGGGCGGAAGGTCCTACAGCCATCCGCAAGGGCGGGCAGTGGATCGTTTATTTTGATAAATATACCCAGCACCTGTATGGCGCGGTCAGCTCGACAGACTTAAAAACCTGGACAGATATTTCTGACAAGGTCAGCTTTCCCAAAGGGCTGCGGCATGGTACGGTGTTTACTGTATCTCCCCAGGAATATGAAGATTTGATCAACCGCTTAAACAGGAATGCAAGTGAACACCCCAATTCAAAATAAAATAAGATACAACATATCGCTTCTTGTATGTTTCAGCTTGTTTGTAAACCTCCAACAGGCATGGGCACAAAATGGACTGCCGGATTGGGTAAATAAAACAGGCAGCCGCTCCGTTCCCACACTTACGAAAGTGTATAAGGTAAATCAGTATGGTGCTGTAAACGATGGAGCAACCTTGTGCACAGCAGCCATTCAAAAAGCAATAGATGCCTGCAGCAAGGCAGGTGGCGGCATCGTCAGCTTTGATACGGGTTCTTATGTTACAGGAAGTTTGTTTGTAAAAGAGGGCGTGCAGCTCCGCATCGACAAAGGCGTGGTGCTGCTTGGCAGCCAGAACTTTGATGATTATCCTGAGATCGATACCCGCATAGCTGGCATTGAAATGAAATGGCCGGCTGCCCTCATCAATGTCATCAACCAGAAAAAGGTATCAGTTACCGGTGAAGGCACGGTGAACGCAAGGGGAAAATTCTGCTGGGATAAATACTGGGCCATGCGCAAAGACTATGAAGCCAAAGGCCTGCGCTGGATCGTAGACTACGACGCCAAGCGCGTACGCACCCTCCTGGTACAATCTTCTTCTGACGTAACGCTCAAAGGAGTCACTTTCAAGAACGCCGGCTTCTGGACCGTTCAGATCCTTTACTCCGATCATGTGACGGCTGACGGATTGATTGTCCGCAACAATGGAGATGGAAAAGGTCCCAGTACCGATGGCATCGACATTGACTCTTCCAGCTGGATCCTGGTGCAGAACTGCGACATAGATTGCAACGATGATGATTTTTGTTTAAAGGCAGGCCGCGACTGGGACGGCCTGCGCGTGAACCGGCCGACGGAATGGGTGGTGATCAGAAAATGCATTGCAAGAAAGGGCGGCGGCTTGTTAACGCTGGGCAGTGAAACCTCGGGCGGTATCCGGCACGTAGTGGCGACCGGGCTTGTAGGCATGGGTACAGGCAACGGGCTGCACATCAAATCAGCTACAACCCGCGGCGGATTGATCGATGACATCCGTTTCGACAATATCCGGCTCGACAGCGTAGGCACGGCATTTCAGTTTACCATGAACTGGAATCCTTCTTACAGCTACTCAACCCTGCCAGCAGGTTACGACGAAAAAACAGTTCCCGCCCACTGGAAAACCATGCTGCACCCGGTAGAGCCGGCAGAAAAGGGCATCCCTCATTTTCAGGGCGTAACCGTTTCAAACATCCATGCCACAGGTGTTAAAAAAGTCATCAATGCTGCCGGCCTGAAAGATTCTTATCTCAAAAACTTTTCTTTCAACAATGTGCTGATCAACGGCGCAGCAGCAGGCGATGTTGCCTTTGCAGACGGCTGGAAATTTACCCATGTCCTTATCCAGTCTGCTGACGGTCAGCCCCTGCGTGTGACCAACTCTACGAACATGCAGTTAAAGCAGTGAGTACCTGTAGAATGCTTAAAAAACTTTTTCATTTTTTTATATTCTCCAGCCTCTACATTGCAGGCTGTGCCGTGCTGATGGTATATCAAACAGACCGGTTGCTTCACCTCCGGTATGATTATCTTCCCTGTTATTTGTTTGTATTCTTCAGCACCATCTGCAGCTATAATTTTCATTGGTATTTTACGCCTGACACACCTGCAGAAGAAATCCGCATCCGGTGGACGCAGCGGCACAAAGGATTGCATGTGGTGTTTTATATTGTGGGATTGATTGGTGCAGGTGTGTATGCCTGGCATTTTATCGGACATTGGTTTTGGCTGGGCGTAGCCGTAGTGCTCACCTTCTTATACTCTGCACCAAAGATCCCGTTTTATCCCTTTACCCTGCTCAGAAAGATTGCGGTGGGTAAAACCATTTTTCTGGCAGCCGTTTGGACCTATGTTACGGCCTTTCTGCCCGCGATTTTTTCAAACAGGCCCTGGACGCTTGCTGCCACCCTGTTTTGTCTGAACCGCTTCTTTTTTATCTATGCGATATGCATCGTATTTGATTACCGCGACCGGATCTCCGACAAGCAGGAAGGCATCCGCAGCATGATCACCCTCTTTAGTGAAAAAGGGATCGACAGGCTGTTCTGGATTTCGATGGGCCTGTTTGCAGTTACTACGCTGGCTTTGTATTACACTGGCTTTTCCCTGCCTGTTTTAACCGCGCTGCTTGTTCCGGGCATTATACTTGCCTTTTTATACAATTATACCAAACACAAAACATCCGATTACCTGTACTACTTTGTGCTGGACGGGCTGATGATGGCATCAGCTTTGTTCGGGCTATTCATTCCAATTGGTTACATTTGAAAAAAGAACGTATTAGTATTATGGCGAAAAAGGAATATGCAGACAATGGGGCTTCTATTTTAACGAATGAATCGCTTCAGTTTTTAAGAAATTATATCAACAATCCTTCTCCGGTTGGCTTTGAAAGCAGCGGGCAAAGATTGTGGCTCGACTATATCAAACCTTATACAGATACCCACTTTGTCGATCCATATGGGTCGGCAGCGGCCATCATCAATCCGGATCATCCCTTTAAGGTCGTGCTGGAAGCGCATGCAGATGAGATCAGCTGGTTTGTAAATTATATCAATGCGGAAGGACTTCTTTATCTCAAACGCAATGGAGGCGTGGATCACCAGGTCGCACCCGGTCAGCGCGTGTTTGTGCATGGCAAAAAGGGCCCGGTTAAAGCCGTGTTTGGCTGGCCGGCCATTCATACCCGCTTGAGCAATACGGAGAACAAAGAACCCCAACCCAAGCTCGATAATTTATTTTTAGACTGCGGCGCCACCAGCAAAGCAGAAGCAGAAGAACTGGGTGTGCATGTAGGGGCAGTAGCAACCTACCAGGATGGCTTTGACGAAATCGGTTATGATCATTATATCGGCCGGGCACTGGATAACCGGATCGGCGGTTTTATGATTGCTGAAGTTGCCCGGTTGTTGAAAGAACAGCAAAAGCAGCTGCCCTACAGTTTGTATGTAGTGAATGCCGTACAGGAAGAGGTGGGATTGCGCGGGGCGGAAATGATGGCACGGAGGATCAAACCCAATATAGCTATTGTAACGGATGTGACGCATGATACATCTACGCCGATGGTCAACAAAATCATCGAAGGAGATATTGCCTGTGGCAAAGGGCCTTCGCTGGCTTATGGTCCGGCCATCCACAACAAACTGCTCCGGATCGTAGAAGCAACGGCCGTCACCAACAACATACCGGTTCAGATGCGCACACTGAGCCGGAGCACAGGCACAGATACAGATTCATTTGCGTATGCGCATGAGGGTTGTCCGTCGGTGCTGATCTCTATTCCGCTGCGCTACATGCATACGCCGGTGGAAATGATCCATAAGAGCGATATAGAAAGCACGATCCGGCTGATGTATGAGACCCTGCTGCATTTAGGTCCTGAAACCAATTTAAATTATCTCTGATGAGCAATATCTTTTTATACGTAGATCCTGGCAGCGGGAGTTACCTGATCCAGATGATTATTGCTGCAGTGGTTGGTGCGCTGTTTTATTTTAAAAACCTGTGGTGGCGTTTTAAATCGTTCTTTACAAAGAGCAAACAAGATAAGCCGGAAAAAGACAAGCTGCATGAGTGATCCGACGAACCATCCTGCTTCTTACAAAGACCCGGCAGGATTTGTATTTTGGCTGGATGGCAAGTTTTACCGGCATATCAACTCCATATACGAGCCTTCTTACAGGCAGTTGATAGATTCCGGTTTATATACCGCGCTTGTTCAACAAAACCGGTTGATCAGGCATACCGAGCTCGGTGAAAACCTCAGCAAAAAGGAATCCTTTTACAAAACCCTGCTGCCGGAGCAGCTTTCCTTTGTCAGCTATGCGTATGAATGGAGTTTCGACATGCTCAAAGACGCGGCCCTTCTTACCCTGCAGGTCTGCCGCGAAGCCATCGGCTATGGAATGATCCTCAAGGATGCCACACCTTCGAATATCCAGTTTATCCATAACCATCCCCTCTTTGTTGATACGCTTTCCTTTCAGCTTTATAACCCGGCACAACCCTGGATCGCATACCGCCAGTTCTGTGAAGAGTTTCTGGCGCCCCTGCTGATCGGCCATTACACAGGTACCTGGGTCAACAACCTCCTGCTGGCTTACCCCAACGGCATTCCCGTAGAAGTGGCGGCGCGGCTGCTTCCGTTCAAGAGCAAGTGGAACCTCCTGAGCTCTCTGCACATCCACCTCCAGGCCCGCGTGAAAGCGGGTGATCATGCCGGAAAACAAACGACTAACTTCTCCCGGCAAAAGCTGCTGAACATACTCGATCATCTTTCCAAAGGAATCCAATCGCTGCAAAACAGGCGTGATAAAACAACCTGGAGCGATTATTACGACAACACGATCAAAAGCCAGGAATACCTGAAAGAAAAAAAGATTCTCTTCACCCGTTTGCTTGAACAGACCACCGGACAATCAGCCCTGGACCTAGGCGCCAATGCGGGTGCTTTTTCCCGGCTGCTGGCAGAAAAGGGTTACGAGGTCGTTGCCTGCGATTTCGACGGCGCAGCCGTCAACCAGCTTTATCTTCAACTGAAGAAGGAACCCCAGCGTATTCTTCCGCTAGTTATAGATATCAGCAATCCTTCCCCGGCCATTGGCTGGGACAACCAGGAAAAAACGGCCTTTCTTCAACGAAAGCAATACGACCTGGTAGTGGCACTGGCCCTGGTCCATCACCTGGTCATCGGAAAAAATGTTTCCCTGCAGCAGCTGGCAGACACGTTGTACCCGCTCTGCAATAAATTCTTACTCATTGAATGGGTGGAGCGGGAGGATGAGAAAGTAAAGATCCTGCTGCAAAGAAAAGAACTGGATTATGCGAACTATAACAAAACAGCATTTGAAAGGGGTTTTGCCACCCGTTTTGAGCTGATTACCAGCCAGGCCTTGAGCGATGGACTGCGGATTTTGTATTTGTGGAGAAAAAAATAAAGCTGAAAAAACGCCCGCCTGTTTTAAATTTAATTTAAATATTTTTGGCCCTGATCAGGCAGCATTGACCTGCTTTTTTAAACCATTATACCATGAGCGCTCCTATACGCAACAACTGGACAAAAGAAGAAATTGCCGGGATATACAACAGACCTCTTTTAGAATTAATTTATGAAGCTGCAAGCATTCACCGCATCTACCAGGACACGGCTGAAGTACAGGTGTGCACCCTGTTGTCGATAAAGACCGGCGGGTGCCCGGAGGATTGTGCTTACTGTCCGCAGGCAGCCCGTTACAGTACAGGGGTGAACGTACAAGCCCTGATGGACAAAGAAGAAGTGTTGAAGTATGCGCAGAAAGCAAAGACCGCCGGATCTACCCGTTTCTGTATGGGCGCGGCCTGGCGCGAGGTCAGGAACAACAGGGATTTCGACCGCGTGCTTGATATGGTAAAAGGCGTGAACGAGCTGGGCATGGAAGTATGTTGCACGATGGGCATGCTCACCGAAGAACAAGCCGAACGCCTTCAAGAAGCAGGCCTGTATGCATACAACCACAATGTAGATACCTCATCTGACTATTACAGCGACATCATTTCAACCCGCACTTACAACGACCGGCTGAGAACACTGGGCAATGTGCGCAAAGCAGGCATCAGCGTATGCAGCGGCGGTATTATTGGTCTGGGGGAAACGCATGAAGACCGGATCGGCATGTTGCATACCTTGTGTACCCTGCCGGCCCATCCGGAAAGTGTGCCCATCAACGCACTGGTAAGGGTAAAAGGAACTCCCTTGCAGGACAATGCAAAGGTAGATGTATGGGACATGGTAAGAATGATTGCCACAGCCCGGATCATCATGCCGAAGACCATGGTCCGCCTGAGTGCAGGCCGCGCAGAAATGAGTATTGCGGAACAAGCGCTTTGTTTTATGGCCGGCGCGAATTCCATCTTTGCCGGTGATAAACTTCTCACCACACCCAATCCCAGCTTTGCTGAAGACAATGCCATGTTCCAGCTGCTTGGGTTAAAACCCCGCCAGGCCTTCAAGGAAGAAAAAGAATTGGTGAAAGAAGTTGATTACACCACCACGTAACAAATATCAGAAAGCTTACAACACGCCGGCGGGACAGCCATAACGGGAACCTCTTCCGCCGCCTTTTGCGTTTAGTCCGATGCTCAGGGTAATACCATGAAAGTAATACCAGTCTTTCATGGTGGGACTGCCCCGGCGCGTGCCGTCTACCGGGTAATCAGCCATACCATTTTTAACTTCATCACCTCTGTAAGCCAGCTCTACTGCTTTGGAGCCTTTTGCAGCAAACAGGGCTGTTTTGTCCACGTAGCTGGAGCTTACATCATCCAGGTAATCGGTCGATAATTTGCGCAAGCCTATTTCATAGGCGATCGCGACATTGTCGCTGAGCCGGAGCTTGAGTCCGCCCCCGACAGGAATGGCCAGTTGGGTGAGCCTGTAAGGCTTGCGGTTGGGGTACTGGGAAAGTCCCTGTCCTTCGGTGCTGAGTGGCCGGAGCATCACCTTTGCGCCTGTTGAGTCGAATGTGTAAGGATTGAAGTGGTAAACAGCCAATCCTGCAAAAACATAGGGCGTCAGTTTCTTTTCGCTCAGGTCAAACAGGTCATATTCCAGCATTGCATGGCCTTCAGAAATCCGGGTTTGAAAATCAAGGTTTCTAAGCTGCAGGCTGGGTTTGTTGAGCTTGTCGCTTGCTTTTACCTTGCCTGTTACCAATCCGGCCCTGACTAAAAAATGCGGGGTCAGGTAATATGACAGGCCGACACCAAAAGCACCGTTGGATTGTTCAAGCGTAAAAGGCTTTCCCTGCAGATCGCCCTGGTAATTGGAAAATCCGCCAAACAAGTTTAGCTGGAGCCGTTCCTGGGCACCGGACACAAAGGGAATCAACAAAACAGATAAAAATACTAGTTGTCTCATAACCGGATTAACTGCTTTGCGCCCTGTACCGGGCGCTTTTACGTCTGCGAAGGTACATGCGAAAACAGTGCCGGCTTCAGCGCCCCGCCTTATTTAACGTTCTCCGGACAATCATACCGTGCCCCTTTGTTCTTACCCCAGTTCAATCCGATGCCGATCGTAATACCATGCATATAGTACCAGTCTTTGAGTTTGGGATTGCCCCGGATGGCCCCTTCAGCAGGATAGGTGCTTCCCCCTTTCAGCTCGCCGCCCCGGTACGCCATAGCAACCGCTGTTGAGCCGCTGGCAGCGGCGAGTTGCGTTTGGTCCGCATAGGTGCTGCTGACATCATCGAGGTAGTCGGTAAACAGCTTGCGGAGGCCCAGCTCGTAAGAGAGGGTGATGTTATCGTACAGCCGCAGCCGCAGGCCCGCACCCATGGGAAGCGCAAACTGGGTCAGCTTGTATGTTTTCCGGTCCGGGTACCCGGCCAGTCCCTGACCTTCTGTACCCAGGGGTTGCAGAAAGATTTTAGCGCCCAGTGTGTCATAAGTATAAGGATTGAAATGGTAAAGGGCCAATCCGCCAAATACATAGGGAGTCAGCTTGTGATAGCGGAGATCAAGGAAGCTGTACTCAGCCACCAGGTGGACTTCTTTGACAGTGGATTGAAAGCTGAGGTTGCGCGCTTGCAGTGCAGGAGAAGTGTTGGATTTGTCATCGGCACCGATCTTGCCCCAGGCAAAGCCGGCGCGCAAGGCCAGGTGGCGGTTGATGTCGTAGGAGATACCTGCTCCCCATGCGTGACGCGATTGATCGAGGGTAACAGATTTTTCCTGCAGGTCGCCGAGGTAATTGGAAAAACCACCAAATAAATTCAGGTGCAGCCGCTGGGCGGACAATAGCATGGGAAAGAAAGCTGATAGCAGTACAACAGACCTTTTCATAATATAGAAGTGAGTGATAGAATACGCTTCAGGTACAGCTTTGCACAGGATATAGGAAATCAGTCTGGGGAGGAAAGAGGCGCTAAGACATCCTACTAACGCGCAGCAGGCAGAATATATTTGTTAAGGCCATGGTAAAAGCAAACAGGCGATTGTACCTTTGCAACTATGCAGAATTTTAGCTATCACAACTTGTTGCCATCCGATTTCAACGCGGATTCAAGAGTATGGATTTACCAGAGCAACCGCCTCTTCAACTTATCGGAAGCGTTGCAGATAGAAGACATGTTGAATAGTTTTAGTGAGCAGTGGCTTAGCCATGGAGACAAGGTAAAAGCCTATGCGAATTTGTTCTTCGGACAATTCATCGTGCTCATGGCCGATGAGTCTGCTGCAGGCGTAAGCGGGTGCAGTACCGACAGTTCAGTGAGACTGGTGAAACAAATCGAACAGCAATTCAACGTAAACTTGTTGGACCGGCAGCTGCTGGCTTTTATCGTAAAGGACAAGCTGCAGATGTTACCGCTTTCACAGCTTCCCTATGCAATCCAAAATCATTTTATAGACGCAGATACCATTTACTTCAACAACCTGGTGAGCACAAAAAAAGAGCTGGAAGAAGAATGGATGATACCAGTCAAAAACAGCTGGCTGGGCCTGCGATATCTGAAGGCGCAGGAGGCTTCTTCGGGGAAGGAGTGAGACAGGTTTAGGTTGCCAATCAGTACCTATGTTTCATGCACTACAGTTCTTAACTCACCACCCCTGCCCTTCAAATAGGATAAGATCATTTTGGCTTGCTGTTGTTCGGCTCTGATTTCTTTAATCACATGCTGGCGGGGTTTCAACCTATTCATGATAGCACAGCTGCATGGAAGATAGGGCACAATCTTTAGCGTACGTGTTTGATGCGGCTGAGGGTTTCCAGGGTGATGCCGAGGTAAGAAGCGATATAGGTAGAAGGAACTCTTTGCACCAGTTCAGGGTAGTAGTTCAGCAAGTAATTGTATCGTTCAAAAGCTCTTTCCATGCGCAGTGAGTACAGGCGCTGTTCGCTTAAGGTATAGTATTTTTCAGTGAGCACACGTCCGATGAAGTTGAATTCCGGAAAATGCTGGAAGATATACTGGAGTTCATCATAGCGGATGGAATGCAGCACGCAATCTTCCAAGGCCTGGATGCTTTCGTAGCTGGGCCGTTGCGTAAAAAAGCTTTCCACAGAAATAATCACATCTCCTTCTTTCATAAACCAGGAACATATTTCCTTGTCGTATTTGACGTAGAAGCAGCGCACCATGCCCCTTTCGATAAAGTAGATCCTGTTGTTTACCTGTCCGGTCTTTAGCAGATAATCCCGTTTGTTTAAAACCCTTAGCTGCAGGATGCTGAGCAAATGCTGCCGCAGCGCGGGCGACAACGGGTGGATAGTGTGCAGGTAGTCCAAAAGCTCGTTCATACGGATGGATTGAATAGTTCGCTGGTTTCCGGAAGTAAGCGTAGGTAAGTAAGCCAACTTATTTTCCTGCCTGATCACTTACCCGATAACAAGTCTCCATGCAATCTGTATGAAGATAACCAATATCATTATACGCTCCATGGAACCTGACTATAATTTTAGCCATTTCTTTGCTGTGTGCTATTTGATTTTTATCAAAAAGAATCAGGTGCATGCTAAATATTTTTGGAGCTTGTTGGAGACAGGAACGCTAAAGCATTGTCTCCTATTTGTTTACCCAAAAACTGCCTGATATGTGGAAAGAAGGCCCGCAAGTTGATTGTATGTTCCGGTTGATCAAAAGAGTTACGCCGGTGATTGTGATCCTGTATATCTTGTTCTGCTGTATTGTGATCCGCAGAAGTTCCCAGTCGATGCACAACAAGTCCGGCTCTTCCCTCTTCCTGAATGGCAGTCTGGCCGTACAGCAAGAAGGCAAGTATGCGGAGCAGAAGAAGTAAGGACGCGCCTGTTTGGGCCTCATTTCTGTTCGGCCCCCTTTCAGAGCAGCCATCCGGATCTTCCCCAAGAAAATTCTTCCCAGATTGTTTTCCCGCAACCAACTAAGCCTTAATTTTGTGCCTCCCGAATCCGGAACGGGATGTAGCGCAGCCCGGTAGCGCGCTTCGTTCGGGACGAAGAGGCCGCTGGTTCGAATCCAGTCATCCCGACTACTCCGATCATCAAAACGAGCTAAAAGCCTGTAAATAGCAGTATTTGCGGGCTTTTTTGCTTTGTACACCAAAATTGACGAAGATCCTGTTTTGCCGGGTTATCCAGAATATATAGGAGCAGAAGGCATTTGAGTTTGGCCTTCATTCCTCATTTAAACTTATGCGTGTATGGCTCCGACACTTGGTAATCGGTTAAATGCAACTCATTGTTACTGATTGAAATTGATTCGCCGATACCAACCATATATAATCTGTTTATTGGAGTGTAATTATCTAAAAGGAGGATTTTTTGCGATCCGGGTGTAGCGATATGAAAAGTACCGCGAAAAGCAATCTGTCCGTTTAATGCTGCGGTATAAGTCATATTTGGCCAAAAAGTTAACGTTACCACGGTGTTAGAAGCAGGCTTTATCACATCTTGCCCTGTAAATCCTCCAACGGAATTTACCCATTGCCATGATCTATAAATATTTGCATCGTCAGCTACTTGCTTCCTGCAACAAAGCAGTACCAGAGCGGATAATAACACGATAAGCACTTGCCTCATAAAAATACATTGAATTCAGACTAATGACACATCACTTGACATTTTCGTTGCAAAAGCCTGATTGAATTATCCTACCTTCATGTAAGTATGCTTTCCTTCTTATTTGCATGGAATCTCCAGCTTAACTTGCATGCCCGCATTTATCTGAACAAATTATCCTCTGTTGATATAGTTTTGATGACTAACGGAAACACCAATTGCGATCAGTGAATTTATCCATTAACATCACAAAGAAATATGTTGTTAACAAATCAATGGATGAGATATACTCACACTTGAATGAAATCATACTCCCCCAGTTTGATGATCCCGCTTATTCTTTGATGGGTCATTTTATCTGTGTGAATCCTGTTGAATTTACTTTTACAGGTAAGTTCTTACCCCATCGATACCATTTTGCTCATGAAGTATTCTCTACAAAGCTTATCACCAGGATCATTAAAGAAGGTGAAAAATCAAGTATTGTCATCTTTACCAAGACGAATCCCCTTGTTTATGTACTGTATGCTGTTATAATGCTTTCTATGGCAGGACAACTCTTGAAAAACGAAGCATGGAAAAACAATTTGTTTGCCATCATCTACCTGGTTGCACTTCCAGCAATTGTAACATGGATCGATGTGTTCGTTAAAAGGCAACTCGTTGCGTGGTTTGAAAATGACTGCAAACCGATCTTTACTCCCTGACGAAAATGCATCAATTCTTGGTTAGCTTCATCTCCATGTTCTTGAACTGCTTGCCGGTTTTCATGTCAGGACCATACATTTCCATCAATTGTGTGTTATCATCCACTATTTTCATCACTTGCTTCATGTCGCACATCTTGCCATTGGCAGGACAAAGCATTTTGCCTGTGTAAGTGACCGTCTTTGTTGCTTCATCCCAGCTGCCATCCATGTTTATGATGCCGGTGCTCATATTGTCTATCCAGCTGCTCGTCCATACCTTCCTTGCCATGTCGTAGCCAGTTGTGCTGATACCTTCAAAAGGTGCTCCCATCATATTGCCCTTAAAGGTCATCTGTTGATAGCGGCCTCCCATGATCATTTTATTGGTTACCATACCTGTAGCTTTCGTGGGTGGTGCATCAGGAGACATCCACATGGTGGTCTCTGCTTTCCACGACCCATTCGCTTTGGCCAGCATAGCCTGCTCTTTGCCGGGAGTACCAGCCTCCATCATTGTTTTCATAGCTGTAGCTGAATCCACAGGTATCCAATCATCCTCTGCATTGCCTGCCTGCTTTGCAGCTGTTGAATCTGACGGATTGCCAGCCGTGTTGTTTGCATTGTTGTTGCAGGCAAATAAGATGGAAGCTGCGCAGAGAGGGATAAGAATGCGTTTCATGTTGAGGGGTTTAGATAGCTAATATACAAAATAACCCACTTTATCACTAGGAAAAGGTTAACGAAGGACGAGTCTTCTTTTGAGCCGGATACATCTCCTGAATTACCGGAATTCCCCCCAAACCCGCTATAGCTTACGCAAATAATTTACTCTTAAAGTAGAAAGCAAGCTGGTCGATTTGATTCAGCGTGAATGATTATAACAAGATGCCGATGCCTGGCAGATAAAATAAACAATTATTTTTATAACTAAATTTATAGTTGTTACTTTATATGAAACATCCATAACATGAGAAGGACTTTGTTTGCCCTTTTAACGGCCTTGTGCTGCCTGTCTTCCTTACATGCACAACGTGTAGCTATAGACAGGAATAAAGTACTGGATCTTTTTCAGGATCAACAGTTTGATGAAGCGATCAGTTACCTGTCAGCTGACTTAAGCAGTGATTCCTCCAATCTTCAAAGGCTTGGATTTTTGGGTTACGCGTATTTCATGACTGAGGATTACAAGACTGCTGAAAATTTTTACCATAGGCTGTTTTTGATCGATAGTACAAATATCACAGCGAACCAGTACCTGTTCATCATGAATGAAAATTTACACCCAAATACAGCCCAGCAATTTGGATTCCGGCTGATCAGCCTGCAACCCGGTAAAGCAGCATACTACAGGCAGATGGCCGATCTGCTGAGAAGAAAAAATAAAAAAGATTCGGCTTATCTGTACTACAACCATGCCTACCTGATAGGTTCCGGCGACGCTAAAAATGCCCTCAGCCTTGCCGATATGCTGATTGAAAAAAAACAATTCAAAAGAGCAGACAGCATTCTCGGGGCCGGCCTGTTGAAAGACTCCCTAAGCATTCCTTACCTGAAAATGCGCGTGAAATCAGCCTATGAAGCCAACAACTACGCAGACGTGCTCATTCCGGGTGAGAAACTCCTGCAGCTGGAAGATCTTTCTGTGAAGCCGCTCACACAGCTAATTATATCTTATTATAACCTTAAGAGATACCAGGATTGCATCCGTGTTTGTGAGTGGATGGCATCAAACGATCTTAACGCTGAAGCAGTATACTACTATGAAGCGATGGCTTATGCCCGGATGAAAAATTATATCAAGAGCAATGAATTGCTTGAAATATGCCTGAACATGGCAAAATCACCAAACAGTGAGATGTATTATTACAATCTTGGACAGAACTACGAAGCGATCAGACAATACAAAAAGGCTGTTTCGTATTATGACACTGCATTTTATCTGTTTAAAGATCCACTGATGAATTACAAAGCTGGTATCATCTGCGACACACGGCTCAAAAATTCAAAGGCAGCCAATCAGTATTTCACCAAATACCTGGCCAGGGCAAAACCCCGGAGTGCAGATGAAATCAAAGCCTATGAATATGTCAAATCAAGATGGAAAAGATAATGACAGATAGGATACACGGATGCCAGGTCAGCTTTGAAGAAGCCCTTCCTTTCAAACTTGATCAAACAAATCTTCCAGATTTACTACTGCCACCGGTTGGCTTTCAAATAATGCATGTCCTTTGATATTGAAAACAAAATTAAATAGACAGATTTGTCTATTTAATTTTTAAGACCTAGTTTTGCTCCATGACAAAGCAAAGAGGCCAGATCGTCATAGACAAAATTCTGGATACGGCTGAACGTCTTTTTTACACACAGGGGTATTGCAACACAGGCATTAACCAGGTGATCGATGAAGCAGATATTGCCAAAGGATCCTTGTACAAACACTTTGAATCCAAAACCGACTTGATGGTAGCCTATCTCCAACGCTTTCACCAACGTTGGTATGAACGCATTGAACAGGAAATCAGCAAGACGGAAGATCCTAAAAAAAAGCTGCTGGCCATACTGGAATACCATGGGCAACGTCAGCATATACGGGAATTTGGCGGTTGCCCGTTTATCAAAGCAAACAATGAAGCAGGCATGAGCGACCCGCGCATATTGGCTGAAATCCAGCAGGCAAAGCAGCGGCTGAAAAATCTCATCAAAACACTCGTATCACAGTCGAACCACAAGAAACTGATGACTGACAAAGAACTGACAGAAACCATCTACCTGATGACGGAAGGCGGTGTGGCTGCCGCTTCTGTTTTTAAGCAAGACAAGGATCTTCAGGCCGCAAAAAAGATCCTGCAAAAATTGATCTGATGACACAAACAAAAAATAAATGGCTGGAGCTGATCATCGTTTTGTCAGCGCCGCTGTTATCGGTTATCGACGTATTCATTGTGAACGTGGCCATACCTGCCATTCAAAAAGGCGTTCATGCAAATGATGCGGAAATACAGCTCGTGATAGCTGCCTATTTGCTTGGCTATGCATCTTTTCTTATTACAGGTGGCCGTGCAGGGGATCAATATGGCCGGAAGAAAGTTTTTTTCTGGGGCATGTTTGCCTTTACTGTTGCTTCGGCTCTTTGCGGCCTGTCTACAAATCCGTTGCAATTAAATATCACAAGATTTATTCAGGGCTTTAGCGCTTCTTTTATGGTACCCCAAACCATTGCATTTATCCAGGTGCTGTTCCCGGAAGCAAGGGAGCGGGCAAAGGCAATCAGTTTGTTTGGCATCACACTGGGATCCGCTGCTACGATCGGACAGGTTTTGGGCGGCTATTTATCAGCCTCCCATTTTGTGATCGAAGGCTGGCGGCTGATCTTTTTTATCAATGTGCCAATAGGCGTGGTAACACTCTGGGCGACCCATCGCTATGTAAATGAAACCAGGCCAAATCTGCATAACAAATTTGATTACTGGGGTACAGGTGTTCTTACAGTGGCTTTGGTTTGCCTCATTCTGCCCTTGATCGAGGGCCGCGAAAAAGGCTGGCCTTTATGGACCCTTATTTTACTGGTTTTGTCTTTTGGGATCTTTCGCTATTTCATATCAGATCAAAAGCAAAAACTTGCCCGTAACAAGAACCCAATCGTTGATGTGCGCTTGTTTAAGATCAAAGATTTCAACATTGGTCTTCTTGCTGTGTTGTTCCACTTTATGCTGCATACAGCTTATCTTCTTTTAAGTGCAGTCTATCTTCAAAACGGCTTAGGTTTATCTGCGTTGGATTGCGGGTTGTATTTTATTTTACCGGGAATCTTGTTCGTCGTGTCATCCGTGTGGGCATCCAAACTGATGCTGCGGTTTGGCAAACGGGTGTTACAGGCAGGTGCGGCCTGTATGTTTATTACCTTCATTCTACAGATACAATATCTTGTACCCGGCGCAAACAAAGGGGTCATCATAGCCTTGATGGGAGCATGGGGATTGGGCAATGGAATGGTGCTGCCTTCCCTGTTAACCGTTGCCCTGAAAAGTGTTCCGGTTGAACATGCCGGTGGTGCGGCCGGGGTGTATTCAACGTTTCAGCAAACAGCATCCGCATTGGGTGTGAGCATCATCGGAGGCATTTTCTTTTACTTCTCCCATCAAGGTTGGCAGGTTGCCTACAAAGCAGGGATCATAGCGATCCTTGTCTGCGTAGCCCTTGTAAGTCTGATGTTGTACCTCTTACCAGCTGGAAGCAAGAAGACCGCCTCGAGAGAATCTCCGGAACTCCAGTTAGCTGCTGAGTAAATTGGAACTCCCTTAAGAGGGGAGAGTTTATAGAAAATAAATTCTTTTGAACCGTCCGCCTGAGGAGAACCTTCCATACCAAACAGCTACTTATTCCGCCTTCACGTATTTCCGCCAGTTATGTTGTTCTCTGAACCCCAACACGTCCCTGATTTTGCGATTGGAAAACAGGGCTTCCCATTCCTCCAACTCACGGGTGATTGGCACACCGGGAAAAAACCGTTCAGCCAGCTCCCTGTTGGGGATAATTGCGCCGTTGTGGTCATTCCCCGCATTGAAGACCTGGTAACCCAGTCCGTCTTTTTTCAGACACAAATCCACAATTTGTCCCAGGTCGCGCGCATCGATATAGCAGAACGCGTTTCTGCGGCGCACTTCAGGGTGTTTAAAATAATGCGGAAACAGTTCAGCATATTCGTGTGGCTCAATCACATTGCCGATACGGAGCGCGTAGATATCAAAGCCGGAGCGCCGCTGGAAGCTGCGGGCCGTTTTCTCATTTACAACCTTTGATAATCCATAGCTATCCATGGGATCTACATCATAATCCTCCTCCAAAGGCAGGCTGTGCGGGTCGGTTTTGCCATCCGAAAAACAAATGCCATAGGTGGTCTCTGACGAAGCAATGACAATCTTTTTAATTCCAAGCTTAACAGCTGCTTCAATCACATGGTAGGTGCCCATGGTGTTGACACGAAACGTTTCATTATCAGGTCTGATCAGGATCCGGGGCACAGCAGCAAAATGGACGACTGCATCAAATGGCGGCACGCCAGTGCCGGGCTCTAACTCATCAAGTCCCGCATATGAACGCATGGCATTAAACATTTGTCCGGAGTCTGTTATGTCAGCGATCAGGTTGTCTACCCCCGGATAATCCAGGGGTACCAGATCTACGTTCATCACTCTATGTCCCTGACCCAGCAGGTAAGGCACCACATGCTTTCCTGCTTTTCCTGATCCGCCTGTAAAAAATACGCGCATTTATAATTACAATTAATATTTTCCAAAAGCCCTTTGTACAGGTTGAGATGGACGAATAAATCATCAAAAATGCTTTGAAATACAAAGAGGCTTCTTTAACTTTGAAATACAAAGCACTTTTACCAATCTCAAAAATCAGCTGCGTGAAGATTTCAAGAACAAAATTCGTCCTTATTTTCCTCGCTTCGGCGTTTGTTTTTCAATTTATCTTTAATTCCCTTTTAGGGCCCGAAGTTCGACTCTTTCCTGTAAACAGCGAGCCCTACCCCGGCATCGGATCATCCATAGCCTGGAAGAGCACCGTAGCCACCATTGTTTCACCGATCAAAATTGTTATGCTGGGTCCCCTGTCGTTTTTATTTAAACTGCCAGATCCGGCACCGCCCATCTTGGTTCTCCCGTTTGCTTTGTACTGGACTGCCATTGCACTGGCGATTTATTATTTTCTCAGCAAACTAAACACCCGCAGAAAACATGATTTTTAGCGGGATCAAGATACGTTGCGCTTGCTTACGTTGAACACGGGGGTTAAATCCACAAAAGGCCTGGTGCGCTGTCATTAAAATCGAGCTATGAATAGAATCGAGGAAATATACTGGGAGGCTAAGTCCGACAAATGGTTTCAGGGCTTTGCTGTTTTTTGCCGCGTTGCTCTGGCAGCCAGCTTTCTTCCCGCAGGTTATGTTAAAATCATGGGTGAACGGTTCGCCAGCGGCTTACCCTCAAACAACCCGCTGGGACATTACTTCGATGCCTTACATCTAACAGGCTATTACTACACCTTTATTGGAATTATCCAAATCATAACCGCTGTTTTGCTGCTGATTCCAAGAACTTCCCTTCTTGGTGCGCTGATGTATTTTCCCGTTATCCTCAATATTTGTGTGCTGACGTATGCTACCCGCTTTGACGGTACCCGGTTGGTCACGATGATGGTATTGGCAAGCTTGTTCCTGTTAACCTGGAATTATGACCGGCTAAAACCTGTTCTGCTGTTAAAGCAGCCCGGAACAGATCCGCCCATTTTGAAAAAGCCCCTGGGTAAACGTCTCAGGTTTATATTTTTTGGGAGTTGCATCGCCGTCCTGGCCCTTATTATTGTGGGTACGTTCTACCTATATGAGATCGTGCCGGGCAATTCGGAAGAGGAATGCAGAAACCAATGTACCGGCAGCAAAAACCCTGCGGCCTGCAAAATTTTCTGCGATTGCATTTATAGCCAGGGCAAACCGCTTAACGAGTGCCTGGCCAGGTATAACAAAGCAAAGAGAATAAATCGTTCTAATTAAGAAGTAATTATATCATATCAAATTGATTGGGAATTCAGCGGAAGATCTTCCTTCTACCGAATTGAATTTAGAAGTATGGTATCCTATGTTCCGGCAGGAACATGAAATACCAACTTCTAAATTCAATTCGGTATTATTGGGAAGAGTATCCGGATGTATCCTTGATGAACTCGTTGAAGGATTTGCTATATTCCTCTCCGTAAATTTCGCGGTACTCGCGAATAAATTTTGCGTATGTGCTGTTGGCAGAGGCATAACGTCCCTGGTGGATGAAACTTCTGCACTTGATCTTAAGGGCATCTTCATTGAGGGCGTCGAAGCGGAAGATGCAGTTGGCAATCTCAATATTGAATTCATCGTGAGCGGTGGGATGGTGCCGGAGATAATCGAGGCACACATTGATCACGGCATCAGAGATCTCCGATTTGATGTCATCCAGCCAGTCGTACGCGGTCTGGAGCAGGAAGGAGCCTTTCCCGGTGAGCGCAAGCAATTCCTCCATATAAGGCATGTCTATGGGCCGCTTTTTTAGGAACAGCGCAACCAGTCTTTCGTAATCAACATACATGCGATCACCTGCCGTCTCGAACCGCCAGAAATTATCCTTTTTTACAATGGCGCAATTGCCTACTTTTTCAAGGATGTTCTTCAGCTTGGTCATATTCACCGACCGGTTGTTCTTGGCGTCTTTCACGGATTTTCCATTCCATAAGATCTCGTTTAATTCGTTGGATGTAATACCCTGCTTGTTGCGGAATGTATAAATGAGTATGAGCAGGAACATCTCTTTGATAAGCGGCGTGAACAAAACCGTCAGATCATTTCCTTCCTGATCCAGGACTTTAAACTGATTGAACAACAGGATCCGGGATTGCAAGGGAAGTTCTTCTTCCCCTGTCTGTACGTCCAGGGAAACCTGCCGGCTGTCTATCTCAGGGGCTATCTGTTCCGGCATGCCTGTTTCTGAGGGGGGCACAGGCATAACCGCCTGCCTTCCCATACCATGTACAGAAGATGGCAAGGCATCCACCTGCCGGTGCTTACGGCGCCTTACCAGGAGCACGACAGTTGCCAGCAACAATCCTGCTGCCAGTGCTCCCACCAGGAACGGCCACCTTCGCTTGTCCGGAACCTCTCCTTTGCTCACCGGTTCAAGGAGGGCAGGCGGAAAATCAAGTGAATAAACATTCACAGTTGTGCTTCCTTTCCAGGAATCCGGATCGGAGTAAAACAAGGTTACGGCAATCAGCTTGCCGGCCTTGGGCGCATAGTAAAGATCAGCGTACGACTGCACGTCATAGAACAAATAAGGAATGGCATCGCCCAGCAGCTGAAAAGAGGGATCTTTCAGCGAACCCCGGATCAGTTGCAGCTTTGAATGGAACGTGTTGTTCGGAAAGATCAGTCCGTAATACCGCTGGTTTTTTGAATCAATCACCAGGCTGTTGGCAAACGTATAGGGAAATGTGTGGGCGTTGAGATTGAACAGCTTTTTAAAGGTTGCGGATTTAATTGAATAGGCAAAGAGGTCGGAGTAGATGCCGGGGTTGAGCATCTGGTCGCCCGTACCGCTGCCATAGCCGCCCATGACATAGGCAGTGTCGCCCCGTTCGTTGAGGCCAAGGGCAGACAGATAGCGGGGCGTCAACCGGTCTCCTCCGGGCGCCAGGATTTGCCATTCGCGCGTGGAAAAATGATACCGCTGTACGGTGTTCTTGTACTTTAGCTGGCCATACCCGCCGACAATGTACAGGGAGGTATCAAGGGGTGAGATAAATTTGTTGGCGTGCCAGTATTCCGTCAAAACCGGATCAACCGGTGCCGTCCAGTGCGCCTGGCCAACCTGGTAAGTTGCCACTGTTTTTTGGCGGATAAAAATATCGTACAGGTTACCTGCCAGCGTATCATATACACCCTGGATACCCGGCATGATGTTCTCGCGTTCAACGGACAGCTTTGTCCAGGGATGCTGGTTATTTTGGGTGTTGTACACAAACACGGAGTCAGAACCGGTCACGAACACACGCTCTTCTTTGGGGTCGTACGCAGTAACAGCATTCCCTTTTATAACGTACGAACTGATCAACCGCCAGTTCTGGTGTTTGGGTCTTACCCATACCGGGTTTTTAACCGTCGCTTTGTTCTGATGCACATCGTCGAGGGTACTGTTGCCAGCCATCTCGTTCAGGGACCAATGATGCTGAAGGGCGTTTCCATTGTACAGACTGATCTCGCGGATGCGCATGGGCGGTATGTCGCGGGTCTGGTAATGCGGATCGTCGTTGGCGCCCCACCATACTTTGTAATATTGATCGCTGACCGGAAAAGGGAGTTTGGCAACACCTTGCCGCCTGCCATCAAGCGAAACTTCAAGCGTTTGCTTTCCGGGTTTTATCTGCAAGCTGACCCTGCTCCATTCATGAAACAGTTTATCCTGGTGGATGGAAAAAGATATACCGGAAAACTGCTGGCCGGTGATCACCCTGAATACAGAATTCCCCTGGTCGTAAATAAGATCGATGTTCCCGTTTTTACATGCAATGCGCAGCACATACCCGAAATAGATCTTGTAGGAAGGGATGAAATTGATCTCAAAATCAAAGCGCGGATCACCGGTAAAATACAGGGAATCTTCCGGCGTCAGCTCCAGGGCAGTCCGCTTTTCAGAAACGGCCTCATGGCTGTTAAAGGCCAAACCATATGATTGTGAAAAAGTTAGGTGGTACGATAAAAGAAAGAAAAATATGGCACACAACTGATATCGCATAAAAATAGTCAGGACTACAAATATATAATCATTCATCCTGATATTTTGAGGGGCTTTGTTGCACGCCAAAAGCGGAACCAACGCAGAAAAGAGCAAGAATCATGCGGGAGGACTCACATCGATTCAGGTGCATTTCCGCTATTTAACGGAGTGATGTACGCGAACCCTTGATGTAAACAGGTATAATAAGACTTTGGATCGGTTGGTGTGATACTGGTGTGATATAACATCGTAGACCCATCCCATCATCAAATGCAGAACCAAATCCAAACAAGCCTATACATCGAATCCGCTGATTGATCAAGCTGCAAGAAGCGTCTTGTTGAGCGGTCTACTTCTTATTAACAAGCATATCAGATCCGTATATCTTGCCCGGTTTCTCATTGTTTTCCCTGAACCCGGAGATATAATAGTTGTTGGTCAGCTCTGTGGAGACGCTGGCTGCGTGCAGCTTTGCATACACGTTGTCGCCCGTGGCCTCGCCGGGCATTTTTTGGGCGAAATAAGAAGAGTACGCATGCGCCTTTCCGCCCCTGTTGTCGATGCCGGGTGCACCGGAGCGCTGGAAGTTTGCCTGTTGAAAACGCACGGTTCCGTTATTGATGATCGCACCGATGGTTGGACTGCCCCAAAATGCACTGTTATAGAGGATCAGCTGCGCATCAGGGTGCACTTTGGTGGTATTCGCTTCGCCGCCCATCAAAACATATGACCTGACAGGCTCTGCAGTGCGCGTGTTCACCAGTTCGGAGTTGATTGCAATTAATTTGGTGTTTTTGTCGGCGTCTTCTACAAACAGGGAATAGGAGCATCCGTCTGAACCGTGGCCAATTACCGTCATCTCTCCGGAATTCTTACCGGTGATAGCATCCTTCAGGAAATGAATGCCGTAGAAAGACCCGTAAACGAAATTGTTGAAGATCGTCTGGTTTTTAACATCGGCAAATTTCAGCGCACTGCAATTTGATTGCACGAAACGGGTCAAAGCGACTCTTGGGTATCCTTGTCCGCCTTGCGGAAGCCTTGATCCGTAATGCGGATTAAGCTGCATGTTCCGGATAAATCCCCCTTTCGCACCTCCGCCAACCCAAATGCCGGCCCTGGCGAGTACGCCGGCAAAATAATCAACATAATGCCCGCTGGTGTTGTAGGAAGCGAGGTCTATTCCTTTATCGCCGCCCCCGATCGTGAGGTTAACAATATAAACGTTCGGACCTTGCCCCTGTATCAGGAACGGGGTCTTTCTGGGGTTCTCCGCCGTGTTACCATCCGTTGCTATATTCAACTGCGCAATGGTCAATCCGCTGATGCCCGCACCTTCCGCCAGCTGTATCAGGGAAGGGCCTCCTTCTCCGGCTGTACCGCCGGCATACGTTGTAAAGATCCCCACTCCCCCACTCTGCGTATGGTGCTGTACGTCCCATGTTCCCCGCAATTCAACGCCTGAAGGAACTTTGATGGGATTGTTCACCAGATATCTTCCACCCGGCAGATACAAGGTACCGCCCCCGGCCCTTTTCAGCTCGTCAAGCGCTTTTTGCAAGGGAGCCGATACATCTTCTTTCGGTTGTTCGTTGTCAAAGCCTGTCGCCCTCGGCAGGTCAACCTTCATCATTCTGCTGGAAGCCGGTTTTGGATGTACTTTGATGTCAGTCACCACATTTTTTGGGATGGGATCAAACAAATACTGCTTGCCATTATTGATCTCGACTTTGGCAGATTTGCTTCTGTTTTCGATTTCCAATTTTCCATTATAACCGGAGTTCACCGATTTAAGCGTATTGACGTCCGGACCCAGTACTACATGACCGGCCGGTTTTTTAAACTGGCTCTGGGTGAGCAGTACATTGCCATTGTTTATCTTCAGCGCATATTCATTGTAGTTGCTAAACAAACAGCTTTCAAAGGAGATAACGCCATCGCTGCCATCACTCACGACCGGCCCGGTGAAATCCACCCCGTTGAACTGGACAGAGGTTTTAAAATCGTTGTAGAAATACACGGCCTTCCCGTTTTTTTGCGCCCCGAATGTAGAGTTGGAAATAAGCAGGCCATATGGATTCACCGCCTGTACATACATGCCGGTGTCGCAATCTTTGATATGAATTTCGTAAAACTGCGCATTGGGGGTATCAAAGTAACCGGGTTCTCTCCCGACCCACATACCTGTTTTATAATCAGATACGTACAAACCGGACACGTATTCCCAATCTGAACGGTGCATGTTGAATCCGGTACCGTTTGCTTTCGTGTACGCAGCCACTTTTGCCAGGGAGGGTGAACCCGGGAGCCCTGAATTTGCCCAGTATGCCGGGTCTATTTTGACATGTTCGATGCGCCCGATGTCGGTGCATACATGCACTTCGATCCCTGTATGCAGGGCTGTCATGTAGCTGTTCAAAACATAATGAAGTTCGCTGGGAGCAGAATAAAAGCCGTTGTAGGCGTTTACAAGCGTGACATTTTCAATCGTCACACAGTCGCCGTTTGGCTGGAAAAGGGTCCATGGATACGGTTTTACGTCGTTGATGTCCTGTTCGGGATACCAGATTGACAGGTTCGTTACGCCGGTACCTGAATTCATATCTATAAACCTGTCCGCAATGCTGGTGTAGGTTGTGCGGAGCGCGTTGCCGGCTTGTGCATCGTTCCACCAACTTTCAACAGCGCCGTTGTAATTGGGCGCGTCTTTGCCCACGCGCACTTCCAGAATTGTTCCGAGAACCTTTCCTCCGTTTAAAGCAGGATCTGCCCAGTCGCCGCGCAGCTGCACACTCGACGGGAGATTCAGCACATACTGATACGTAAATTCTTTCATTGTTTCGTTCTCTGCCTGCCGCACCCTCACGTTCCTGGTAGCCGTTTGCGTACTGCGGAATTCATAATTGCCGGCCGGAACATACACGACCCCGCCCCCATTTTTATAAGCGGCATCAATAGCAGCCTGAAAAGCCCCTCTGTTGTCAAAACCTGGCGTGGCTTTCGCGCCAAACTTCTGATCGGTCACCACAAAATCAGATACAACCCAGTCCTTTGTGGGATAAACAGTTTTTAGACTGTTTTGGAATGCCTGCGCGTCTATCTTGCCTGCAATAAACATGGCTACAATGGCAACCACGGCCATTCTGCCTACGCCGAAACTTGCTTTTCTCATACTAAGATTTATCCTGCTCATAATACAGGTAAAAAGGGTTTACTTATTTACGGATCCCTGTCTGAACAACTTTTTGAATGGTACCATCCGCATTGTAATACAGTTTATCAACAGCCACTGAACGCAACCAGTCGTTGTGTTCTCCCCTTTTTTTGGAAAGCTCACTGCTGTGATAAAATGAGTACCATTGTCCCTTGAATTTTACAATCGATCCGTGGTTGGTATAGCTGTCGGTTGGATCCATGTATATCCCCTGGGCTTTCCAGGGTCCCAGCGGACTCTTGCTGGTCGCATAACGCATTCTGTTGTTTCCTTTCACGCCTTCCTTGTCTCTTTTCTCATCGTGATTATCGGAGTAAGAAAGATAATAAACACCGTCTTTCTTATGCACCCAGGTTGCTTCATGAAAATCTTCCAACCCTGTCATTGGCTGAAGTTCACCATCCAGCTCAATCATGTTGTCTTTGAGTTTGGCGCCGTAACTTTTGCCGCCACCGCCATAGTAGAAGTAGGCTTGCCCGTTATCGTCTACAAAAACACAGGGATCGATTTCACCCTTGTCGGGCAGGCCTTTCAACCAATGATCCAGCACAACAAAACCGGATGCGGGCTTGTCGCTGACAGCGATGCCGATCTTCCAGTTTCCGTTCCAGGGGTCCTGGCTTGGATGCGGAAAGTAAAAATAATATTTGCCATTCTTGTATGCGCAGTCGGGCGCCCACATGAATTTGGCATCCTTCGCAAGTGGTTTGCACCAGGTGACCTGGCTTGCCCGCAATATTTCACCATGATCTGTCCAGTTCACCATATCACTGGTTGAAAAAACATGGTATTGATCCATCAGATCGCATCCGCGCGGCGGTGCTATGTCGTGTGATGCGTAAACATAGAGCCGCCCGTCTTTCCACACATGCGCGGAGGGATCTGCCGTATACATATTTGTGATAATAGGATTTTCCGCGATCACTACCGGAGGCTTCTCAGCTACCTTCTGCACCTTGCAGGATACCCCAATCAACCCGATCACTCCTGCAAGCAAAATCATGTCCGGTCTGTAAAGTCTCAACACGCTTTTCATTGTTTGTAAACCAGTTGTTGTTCCGTTCTATTTAACGACCTGTCTCCTGCCTTGCCTACACCACATAACAATAGGAAAGTGGTTGCCTGTTAAGCATGCGGCACCCTCTTCCTACCGTTATGATTTGGATAGAAAAAATCTATGGGACTACAACCTGTTTGATCTCTGAATAATTGTATTTTCTGTTGGCATCGTTCACGTTCGCACCCACGCGTACATTGTAGGTATATCCAGCTTTTACAGGCAGGGGTCCGATTGTGTAAACAGGGCTTGTTTCAACATCTCCCACTTCTGTTAACCAGGGTTTGTTGATCTGGATCCTTCTGTTGTTGTACTCAGCGATGTTGATGTAGTTGGATTCGCCGACAAATGCATTCAAACTCAGATAGGGCTTGATTTCTACGATATTGGGAAGTCCCACCCTTTTTGGCGCTTTCAGGCGGATCTTCAAAGTCAGGTTCAGGCCTTGTAACTGCGTTTCAAACTCAACCAGCTGCAGGTAAGGAGTTACGGTAAAATCCCTGGGGGTTTTTCCTCTTTCGCCCAGCACTACATTCTTGACTGTATCCGCCGGCCAGAAAGGGCCACCATATGGAAGCATATCATAGGTTCCTGCAAACAACCTGGTGTTGTTGAAAGATCCATCCTGTTTCACCGGGATGTTCTGGTTAACAGGAACAGACTGGGTCCAGGATCTCTCCCAGATACGGATCGACCAATCTGCCTGTGATGTTAACAGGGGCTTGCCGGTGTACGAATCAAGGATGTTTCCGGAAACCTGGGCATCAGGTTCTGCCCAGTTGTCTTTTTTGTAACAGGATGAAAGCCCCAGGAGCGCCATCCCTAAGATCAGATAAGTTATCTTCTTCATATTTTTATCCATTGTTGATTAGTAGAGAGGGTTGTTCGGCAAAAGCTTGTTGTTCTTTCCGATTTCGCCTGCAGGAATGGGTTCGTAATAACACTGCTTGGATGCAGTCCATGTTCTGTTAAGCCTGTTTATTTCATCCAGGTAGATATATCTTTCTTCATTGGCAACATAATAACAACTCAGCACCCGGGGACGGAACTGGTTCAATACCTGGTCTGCCGTTCTCCATCTGCGAAGGTCCCACCACCATTGGTTTTCTCCGTACAGCTCACGCGCCCGTTCGTCGCGGATAAATTGCAGCGACTTTTCAAGCTGATAGGGATAATTTGCCTTGTTGATCGTTCCGATGTTCGTAAGTGACTGATCAACCGTCGGCCTTGCCACCTTTGCACCTGCACGGACACGGATCTTTTCGACATAATCGAACGCCTCCGATCTTTTGCCCAGTTCATAAAGAGCTTCGGCTGTATTCAAAAATATCTCACCCAGGCGGAATACGATCCAATGCTGACCGCTGCGGTATTCCCTTACATCACTTGTGGCCATATTCGTGTTCACATACTTTCGCACAAAGGCAGCCCCCCAACCATTGTTTTCTCCGCCCGCATCATCAAAATTGCCATGCGCTCCTGTTACATTCAGGGTAACACCTCCCAGCGTAATCGTCTTGCCTCTTCCCCCTAAAACGCGGTTGCCGTTGCTGTTGATAGGCGCTGCATTGCTGCCCGCCTGGGCATCTGCGGCAGAACCAGTATAAGTGAGATAGATACCCTTTTGGATACTGAATGCTTTGCCCCTTAGAACATCGCCGTCAAAAAACATGGTACCCCGCATGCGTGGCTCCATGCCATTCTTGATATCGCTTCTGTTGGCAAAACGAACCGGTGTTCCGTTTGGATTTGTATACGGCGTCATGTCATACAACTCCATAAAATCAAAGGGAGGATAACTTTCAGCACCTACAAACGAAGACATATCCGGCTGCGGGCACATCAGGGCATCATAGCTGTGCCGCAGCCGTGTATCGTTTGGAACGGTCTGGTCAAAATCTTTGATAAAGATGTTTTCAGGCGATGCGATGTCTAAAAACAGGTTGGCAAAATTCAAAGCCTTATCGGGATAGTCCTTTGTATACAACACATAAGGACCGCCTTCGATCAGTTTACCTGCATCTACAGCATATTGAAAAAACTCGTTTGCCTTGGCCGGATCGATTCCTGCCAAACCGGCCTTGGTAGCAGCTTCCGACTGAAAACCGAGATATTGGGTATACTTCGCGATTGAACCGGCATAAAGCATGGCACGCGACTGGAGTGCAGCAGCTACAAATTTATTCACACGTCCTCTTTCACTCGTTGCCGGCAGATTGTCCATCGCAAATTTCAGGTCGTCATAAATAAACTTCCAGGTATCATACTCCGTATTCCGGGGAACAGCCAGCGTCTCTTTGTTTGCAAGCGGATCCTGCACTTCTTTTACAATGGGAACGCCGCCATACCGCTTGGCCAGTCCGAAATAAAAGAAGGCGCGCAGGAAACGGCCTTCTCCCAGCAAAGCATTGAACACGTTGTCTGCATACTTGCTTTTGTAGTTGGGGAAATTCTGAATAAAAAGGTTGACCTCGCGGATGCGGTCATAGGGCCAGTAGCCAAAGCCGCCGTTGTTGGGTGTTTGCCAGGTATTGAAGAACTCACCGCTCATGTTCCCCTGGCTGTTTTTACCTGCTTCCCAATAGTTGGTGGGGCGGAAAGCGTTGCCGCCGCTGGGGTTGTTGTTCCCGTAATAGTTGAAGTCCTCAATGGGCAGGTAATTATAAAGGCCGGTAAAATATTTTTTTACGCCAAACTCGTTCCCAAAAAGTTCGGGTTCTCCCAGGATGCCCTTGGGCTCCAGGTCCAGCTTTTGACAAGCGGAAAAGATCATGGCCAAAAGCACGGTATAAAGTAAGAATGACTTATTCATCATATACTTGTTCGTTGTAGCTGTTAGAATTTTAGTTTCGCGCCGATTGTGTATGTTTTGGTGATCGGGTCATTGTAGAAATCGATCGAGTTTGTGGAAGCGCCGCCAGCAGAACCCGGCCGCTCAGGATCCACATTTTTGAGTGGGGTAAGCGTCAGCAGATTGTATCCGCTCAGGAACAACCTGAAATCTTTAATGCCGGCTTTTGTGAGCAGCGGAGACCGGAACGTATAGCCCAGCTCAGCAGTTTTCAGCCTGATATAAGATGCGTTCATGACCCCGTTCGTACCAGTTCTGCGACCATCGTGACCCGTTACCGGGTAATAACCAGATATCCATTTTGTATTCGGGCTAAAGTAATCCGCATTCGGATCTGCGGGGCGCCAGCGGTCTGTGAACCATGACAGGGTATTTTGTCCGCCAAAAGCCAGCGCTTCTACGAGTACTTCAGAATATTGTACATACACACCCTGGGTGCCCTGCAAATCCACTGCTGCATCAAAATTTCTCCACGAACCGCCCAATGAAATGCCATAGTTGAACACAGGAAGGCCCATCGTTGCGATCGGATGATCGTCGTTGCCATCAATCACACCATCCCCATTCCAATCCTTCAAATACCAGTCGCCGGGCAGGGCACCCTGTCCTGTGGGAAGGTTGAAAGTGCGTATCTGCTGCAATGAATTAAACATGCCGCCCGACTCATTTCCCCACCAGATGTTCTGGTAGCGGTTTGCCGTCCTGTTTCTCCATTTGTCATAGGAGTTGCTGGCGGGCGTTTCCAGCCAGTTTGTGCGCATGTATTTGGTAGCTGAAATCTGACCGCTTGCATAATAAGAAAAGTTCCTGCTCCGGTTGCGGTAGGTCACCGATGCTTCATACCCGAAATTGCGGTCGCCGTTGAGATTTTCCTGGGGCAGGTTAGCGCCGACTGTTCCCGGGATCACGGCAGAGCTGGTTGCCAGCAACCCGCTGCGATCTCTTCTGAACAATTCAACACTACCGGTGATCTTATTTTTCAGGAAGCCAAAATCCAGTCCGGCATTGTAAGATTTGATCTTATACCAGGTCAGGTTGGGATTGGGAATGCTTGAAGCAGCCACCCCACCATTCAGCACATCACCAAAGAACCAGCCCAGGCTGTTTCCGGCAAGGTTATACCCTATTCTTGGAGGATAGTTGCCAGCTGAACCGTCATCACCCAGTTCTCCATAAGAGGCCCTCAGTTTCAGCTCTGAAATAAAATCCGTATTGTGTTTGATAAATCCTTCTTCGCTCAAACGCCAGCCGGCCGATACCGCCGGGAAGAAACCATAGCGGCTGCCTGCAGGGAACCGGGAAGATCCATCATAACGGAACTTGAAGTCCAGCAGGTATTTTCTGTCAAAGTCATACGTTACCGAGCCTACCAATGACTTGCTTGCGCGGTCGTACGGTGTTGACCCCACGCCCCGCTGGCGGTTCTCTTCGCCTGCAAACAGGTATTCAGATTCAATCAGCAGTTCACGGGAGGCAAGGAAACCATCCCGTTGGATATAGGTTCCCTCATAAAGAAGAAAGCTGTTCACACTGTGCCTGTTGAATTGATTTGTGTAGTACAATCCGGCCTGCATGGTTCTGTCGTAGTTCAGGCTGGTTCCTTTTTCTATCAGTGAAGGTGTGTTCTTCGGGATCGCCGTGTAGGTATTGTCATTGGGATTGTACCTGTACACGTTATAGGCATGCCTGTAATTGTTGTAATCAGGAAGGTTCATGGTATAATCATACAACCCTCTTGCCGACAGCCCCTTGATGCCGGGGATTTCATACTCCAGCCGCAGGGTTCCATTGTACCTTTTATCCCTGTTCTGGTTTAAGCCGACATAATCGGCATTTGTTTGTACGATCATATTGTTGCCGTCATACTGAACAAGATTGTCTCCATTGGGGTAAGCCGGATTGTCGTTGGCATAATAAGGAGCGTCCGGGCGCATCAGCCAGGTGGCCTTATAGGTTGTCCAGCCTGAACCGTTCGGCTCTTGTGTATTCGTCAGCAGCGCGCCGATCTGGATCCTTGCTTTCAGCCTTTTTGAGATCTGGGCATCCACATTGCTGCGCAGGGCCCAGCGTTCTGATTTCAGGTCGCCGCTTTTATAAGAACCTTCCTGCTTTGTATAACCCAGGTTGAAGTAGTAACGCAGTTTATCTGTACCGCCATCAACACTCAAGTTGTTGTCGTACTGAGGGGTAGATTTCCTGAAGACCTGGTCCATCCAGTTGTATGACTTTTTTGTTCCATCCTGGTAGGGCTTTAATTGTGCATCTGTAAATGCAGGATTCCGGCGAACCAGGTAATTCCCTGCAAAATCCTGCCAGTTCTGTTCATTTCTCAGGGTCATGTAATCTATCGCATCTACTCCTTGCGGAACATATAGATATTGCTGCATGGAAAAGCCGGAGTTGAACGTGATGTCTACCTTGCCGTTTTGGGATTTGCCCGTTTTGGTTGTAACCAGTATAACGCCGTTCGCCGCACGCAGGCCATATACTGCAGCAGATCCGTCTTTTAAAACAGAGAGGCTTTCAATTTCTTCCGCGCTCATCCGGGCAAAATAATCTTTGTCGCGAACGACCCCATCAATTACAAACAGCGGTGGAACCGGCGGGTTCCCTGCACCCATCCCACGGATGTCGATCGTTGCGTCGTAAGCACCTGGCCGGGAACTTTTCTGCACCACACGCACGCCCGGTAATTTGCCCGTCAGCATGTTGAGCACGTTCTCGTTCCGGGTCCGGACCATGTCAGATCCTTTGATGGCTGAAACTGCACCGGTGAGCGTTTCTTTTTTCTGGGAGGTATAGCCTACCACCACCACATCTCCCAGGCTTGCCGAACTGGGAGCCAGGAATGCATTGATCTCTTGGCGGCCGCTGATATTCTCTTCAACGGTTCCCATGCCTGTATAAGAAAAAACGATGGTAGCAGCAGCTCCGGTTGAGGGAAGATTGTACTCCCCTTTTGTATTGGTGGTTGTTCCGGCAATTTTTCCCTTTGCGCTCCTCAGTTCAACTGAAACACCGCTGAGGGGGTTTCCGGAAGCAGAATCTTTTAGTACCCCGTGCACCTGGGTGGATTGCGCCGAAAGACAAACCGGAAATAAGAAGGTCAATAAAAGAAAGTAAATTACTTTGTTCATGTGTAAATAGGTTTTTGCAAGATCATCGTAGAAGTTGTGTTGCAGGATCCACTGAAAGATTTTCAGGATGGAGGTTTGCGGCGCTTAAGGGGGACGAAAGCAGCGCCCGTTTTTTTCTGGTAGCATAGCATGTCAGTTTCACGGTTGGACAAGTCGTTCCAAAACTGCCGCGGGGAGTTATCAAGCAATCAGTGTATTTAAGAATGGTGAATGGAAAAGAAAGGTCGAAAATAGCTTTGGGGCATTAATACCGGGATTAAATTTCTCTTAATCGAGTATTAATTTTTTCATTTTCAGGATATTATTTCATTGCGGCAAAACGACCGGAGCCGGCGCTTTGAACATGCGTATACAGAGAATATAGAGCTGGCCAGGCTGATACCTCCGTGGAAGGCATCCAACATACAGTAGTTCTTCTATCCACGGAACGGTTTTTTTATCGAACTTATCACCAACTCATTGTACAAACACACAATCTATGCGCATCATCAGTCTGGAAGAACATATAAGCTTTCCGGAATTAGTCGCTAAAATTCCGGAAGAAAAGAAAGCAAAACGCAAGGGCCTTCAGCCGCCCATGATGGAACAGGTAGCCCGGGACCTGGAAGATATTTCAGACCAACGCCTGAAATCGATGGATGACAGCGGCATCAGCCTGCAGATCCTATCTGTGGTCGGCCCGGGCGCTGACCTGCTCCCTCCGGATGAAGCACCCCCATTCGCCCGGCAAAACAACGATCTCATTGCAGAACGCATCGCGGCACACCCGGGCCGTTTTGCCGCTTTTGCACATTTGCCCATGACTGATCCGGCAGCCGCTGCGGCAGAGCTGGAACGGTCCGTTAAAACACATGGGTTCAAAGGTGCACTGATCAACGGGCTCACGGGCGGACAGTTTTTGGATAATCCCGTGTATGCCCCTTTGCTGCAAAAAGCGCAGGACTTGCAAACCCCCATTTACCTGCACCCGGGCTTGCCGCCGCAAGCCGTAGCAGATGCTTACTACAGCAACCTGCCCAAACAGGCGGGTGTTACCCTGGGAGTAGCCGGCTGGGGCTGGCATTCCGAAACAGCCCTGCATGTACTGCGCCTGATCTTTTCCGGCACGTTCGACAAGTATCCACAGCTTAAACTGATCATCGGCCACATGGGGGAAATGCTGCCGATGATGATGGCGCGGATCGACACTATATTCAAAGTCGATGCTATAGGCGTCAACAGGCGGACAGCAAGCCAGACCCTAAAAGACCAGGTATACATTACCACCAGCGGCATCTTCACGCAACCACCTTTACAGATTGCCGCAGACACCTTTGGAACAGATAATATTTTATTCTCTGTCGATTATCCTTTCAGCAAGAACAGCCAGGGCAGGGAATTTTTAGACAGTCTTGCCCTGCCGAAAGAACAAGTTGAAAAGATCGCGCACGGGAATGCAGAAAGGCTGCTGAAAGTGTAAAACACCTTCTCCTGCCTATCAACACCTGAATCTTTATTTGCTATATTCTACAGGCTCTGAGGGCACGCCAATCAAGAGCTTTGTTTTAAAAAGCGCAGCTATTTTACCGTCAGGCAGGGTGAGGCTGAAAGGCGGATGTTCCGGGGACTGGTGAGCAGAACGGCCAGCTTGTTTACTTTGCCGGGTAACAGCTCCGGTTACCATATCATAAGTAAGTATGCTGTCAGCCAGGTGTACTGTAATCAGGTTGCCGTTCCGGCTCAGTGCCTGCCCGGGTTCACCAAGATCCAATTCAAGCGTCGGCGTGATCCAGCGTTGTACTATCCGGCCTTCCACCCCCTTTTGATAAGTATGCTGTATGCTGATATCGGTTGAGTCATTGGTGATTACTTCAAACGATACATGACCGGCCATTTTGCCCGTGTCGACGATTGGATTTTCAACAGGGCCCTTGTCCGAGGCCAGGTGAACCGTTGCATTTCCGGATGCCGGCAACTCCGGAAAGACAAAAAGCCACTGACGAAGCGCATTGAAGGAGGGGTGCTTTTGAGGTGGATCTGGGAGCCAGCTGATTTTTTCTTTTGGGTTAAACACCTTGGTATTTTTGAGACAGGCAAGCGCAGCCGCAATTTGTTGCTGGGGTGTAGGCGCGGCGATTTGGGGAACCGCTGTAATATCGAAGCGCCGGAGACCTGCTGAAGTATGCAGATAAACACGTCCTGTATCACCTGGTTTGATGGACTTGCTTCCCTTTATTGTTACGTATTGAGCAATATCGGGTGCCGGCATATCGATTGTCCAAAGATTTGAAGGAACGGCGCTGCTGGAAGGAAATACCTTTACCTGGACGGGGATCGTGTTCTGACCGGCAGGAAGGGCTTTGTCTTCGATCAGTATCGGAGGAATGATTGCTTCCCGGAACCAGCTTTTGTGCCCACAATCAAATTTGTTTTTCAGCTGGCTGGTCAGCACACCGCTTTCCGGTGAGAAACTAACCCGGTGATCTGCACCCAACGGAATGATGCTTCCGGAAATGAGCATGCCATATGCTCCGACCGTTGCCGTGTTGATGACGCCGTTGCTTTGCCCAGCGGAATTTGTTTGAACCAGGGAGGGCAAGGGAAGGACATTGGAAAAATTGGCAAAAGTATCTCCTCTACCGGTGCTGGTAAAATCCGGCGGATCAACTTCGCTCAAAGAGGCCCCTGCCTGCAGTCTGATGATTTCTCCCAAGGTGATAAGTGATCCGATGGCTGTAATAAACAGCGAGCCCTCTGCCTGTACAGCACCAACAAAAGGCGATGAGAAATCATCCAGTAAAATGCTTGCGATGGCGCCATTGCCGGCCCAGCAGCGGAATGTATCCCAATCAGAAGCATTGCTGTTTAGTCCCAGCGCTAACATCAGCTGGGGTGAAGGCGGATTTGTTGTCGCAGACGGCGTCAGCTTGAAGTCTATAGAGACAGAGAGATCGACTGCCCCTAGGATTGTCGGGCAGGCATTTTTCTTTAAAAGTCCTACACTTCCCAAGGCCATCCACGCATCATCATTGAATTCCCATGATGCTTCCGGAGAATCTTCGATGCTCACACCACCGGGCAAAGGTTTTTTTGTGATGGCCTCGTTTACTGCAGCCAGCAGTGTTTCCGCAAAGTAATCTCCCGGTATGTGAATAGCCCACTGGTCATCCACCGTCCGAACGAGATTGGCGGGATCGGTCAGCAAAGAATCAGCAGCGTGCGTGCCAAACCGAAGCGTGACAGTGTCGTTCTTTATTACAAGGGCTGCAGCTACAAACATAGCGCGTGGAAATTTTGGCAATTTCTGCCACGACACCAGTACGGGCGGCGTGAACCATTGCACGGCAGTGTTCGGTATGGTAATAGCAATGAGGTGAATCAGCAGATTTTCCGGCGTTGCCGTGATCGTGATCCATGCAGTGGCAACCGTGACTGTTCCGGAAGCTTTTGGGTTTGCATCGAGCTCGGCAGTGGATAGGTGTTGAAGCGAAACCGTGCAGCCAGCCGTCAAAATTCCTGGCTGCGGCGAAAACCCCGGGGGAGTTTGCCCCACATTCACCTGCATCCACTTAAAGCCAGCAACCAGGCGGCCGGGGCCGAGTCCATTCACTGTACCCACCGGTATAGCACCGACGGATGCGATACCCTGGATAAATTGCCCGAAAACATCGGATACCATTTCAATTTCTATTACTGCCATAACAGATTTTTTTTTAAAAGACCGGATTTACAAATGGAGCTTTTTATACCCCGCACATTCAAGCGCGAAATTTACTTTTGACCTGCTGTCATTTCTCGGTGTATGATCACCCGTGCTGCAAAAAAATGCGTATGTTGAGAGGGTCTGTAATAGGCGGACAGTGAATGCTCCTCGTGAACAATCGATGAAGTACAAACCATCCTTAGGAAAAAACAATCTACTTTGTTCTGTGCTTGGATGAGATAATTCCTGGGCTTGCTGATTTAAAATATCACTGGTGGAAAACCTGGCGGCTGTTCTGTGAGACATGAAGCTACAGGTTTTCTTTGATACTTCCATTTCTTATTGAAAAAACCAACCCTAAACAAAGCTTGCGAAGAACAGCTTTCTTTACATCAGCTGAATATTGTCTTTTTCAAACAAGCGGTAGAAAGTTTCTGTAAGCTCGCTTTTGAACTGATCTGATTTGCTGATGTTGTTGCACCAGCATTTCAAGGTAAAATCGGCTACCTGGGCGTTTACACCGTTTAGCAGGATCTCCGGATCACGGCCTGGAACGGTGAGCGGGTGTTGGGTGATCGTTTCCCGGATCTCTTGCCGGATGGTATCCAGCTGATCGGCTGACACTGTTATTTTGCAGGAAAGGGAGATGCGCATGTAGTCATCGCTCAGCGTCCAGTTGGTGACGGCACCGGACAGCATGTCTCCGTTCGGAATAACGATCTCGGCCCCATCAGGCGTTAGCAGCCGGCTTGAGCGGATGCCGATTTCGCGTACGCGTCCCCGTTTATTGGCCGTTTCGATCAGGTCTCCTACCTGCAGCGGGCGTTCAAAGATGAGGATAACGCCCGATACAAGGTTGTTAACGATGTTCTGTAATCCAAGACCGATACCCACACCGAGCGCACCCAGCACGATGGTGATCTTGTCGAGCGGCAACCCGGATGCGGCAATGGCCAGCAAAAAGCCAATGGTGAGCAGCAGCAGGCGCGTGAGCAGGAGCCGCGAGCCACGGGCCTTGTCGCTGGTTTCCAAATCGTTGCCTACGCTGCCCATAAAATACGCAATGTATTTCTGCAGGAGGTTGGCGATCCAGATGATCACAAAAAACAACAACACATTGCCGGCGGTGAAAGCCGTGCTGCCGATCGTCCGGCGTGTTGTGAGCAGGTCAACAAGTCCATTGTACAGGCTGGAATACAGGTTCAGGTCGGTGGTAAACACGATGATCCAGAGTACGACGGCTACCACCAGCAGAATCTGCTTTGATCTGCGTTCGATGGCCTCGGAGGAAAAATAAGTCCCGAACCCGCCATGAATACGGCTTGTTTGCACCTGCAGCAGAAAAGCTTCTACCACCAGGCGGATGAACACAGAAAGACCGATCGCCTGTGTTAAGCCGAAGACAGCGGCCGTGCCCAGGATATGATACAAGGTGATGCGGCCGCTGATACAGCAGTAAAACGCGAGTGCGTTCACCAGCACATAGATGACGGTTATCACCCGGGTAAATACCGCGATCAGCGTATGACGGCGGATGCGCAAAAGGAACGCGATGCCAAACCCGACAGATGCGCCGCTCAGCAGAAGCAGGATGATGCGCTGCCAGGTATCCGGCGCCGTTATCAGGCGTGCAAACGACACGGCCAGAAACAACAGCACGATACCTAGCCAATAGCGGAAAAGATCGCGCGGCCAGCGTCTTCGCAGAAGCACCGTCAGCGATATTACAAAGATCAGCTGGACCAGTTCTATATAGGAGGCTGGCGGATGCATGTCGAACAGGGGAGCCAGGGCGCAGATAAAAACCAGGGAACCGGCGAGCGGCCGGTTGGTGAGGAAACGAAAGGAAAAAGCATCCAGCGTTTGCAGCTGGCCGCTCCGCCGGAGAGAGGCGTAGTTGCGGGTGATCCAGAAGAAGAACAGCAAGGCCACGCACAACCACAATACCCGCTTGTACCAATTGGTGCGGAAATAATAAGCAAACAGCTCGCGCTGTCCTTCAAAAGACTGACCAGCCATCCGCATGCGTTGAACCGCTTCTGGGGGAGCAGGCTCCCAGATATAGCCGTACTCATTGCTGAAAAGCTGGGCGGCACTGTTCCTGAGCTGATCTTCCACTGTGTTGATAAGCTCCGTGCATGTCAGTTCACCGGCAGAATTCTGGCTTTGCAGCTTGCCGATATAGGTAAGTCCGGTGGTGTTTGCCAGCCGGGCTGCCTTGAACTTGCTGCGCATTTCACGCAGCTGGTTCCCGTAGTTCCTGCGCATAACCGTATCGCGGATCATGGCGCGCAGAATGGTGTTTCTTCGGAAGCCACGCATGCGCTCCCGCTCGCTGGTCAGTTTTCTATGATAGGCTTCCAGCACGTTCTTTCCATGCCTGAGATCGCTGTTGATCTGGTTAAGCATCAGTTGGAACATCTGCAGGTTGCGGATACTGGCGCTGCTGTTGAACTGTCCTACCCCATTGCGGATGATCTGGAGGTTGCGGGTAATTTCAGGCAGTTGGCGTTCTACGGTTCTGGCATCGAACCCGATTGCAGAAGCGTCCTGCACTTCATTGAGGGTCTCGAAGGTTTTCTGGAATTCGTTGAGGATGTCGTTGTCGCTGATAGATGAATCGAGCAGCAGCTGAACAGCAGAATCAGCCTGCATGCGGAGCCGCCAGTTTGGTTGCTGCTGGGCAGACACAACATGAAAGAACAGCAGCAGTACAGGCACACTGATATAAGACAGGGCAGTTTTCAAACGGTCTCTCATAATCCGGCAAGTTAAACAGTTTCCCCCGACCTGTTTGTTATTGACGGTTTCATGGCTTATTACCACCGTATCCACCACGGCCTTTTACCTTGCATCTCTGTACTGTTTTCAGGTGGGAGGGAAAGTGTGGCTTTGAGCTCGTTCAGGGAATTGTCGAGCCATAATTCATACCAGTTCAGAAAACCTATTCTTCCTTTATTGCCGAGTTCTTGAGAAGGATAAATTCCCTTGTCGCTCCCTCGATCGTCTGTCCATATATAACCGTATTCCTGCCCGTTAACGACCAAGTTCAAGCTAATGGCGCAGCCGAAGTTGCATATTGCCAGTACACCGTTCCTTTGCGCCGGGTCATAATAGGTTTCTTCAAACTTCAATCTTTGTTGCTCGTATTCTTCTTCGTTTGTGTCCTCGTCCGCAGTGGAGTGAAACTCCAGGTTCCAGGCTTCTGTATGCAAGAAAGGTTTTGACGGATCCAGCAAAGAGTCAGGCCGCTTGTAGTCCAGGTCATCAAACAAGGCATTTTCAAACGGCTCAAGTCCATAGAATGGCCCAACCCCGCCGTTTCCAAGCTCGGTCATGAACTGTACATACTCAATGGGTAAGCTTACATGACAGGCTTGCTCAAACTGCTTGATCCTCTGAACCGGAAGAGTGGGATTAAGCAGGTATTTATGTCTCTGGGAACCAAACAGGGTCAAGCCTTTGTCTAACCCTTTAAGCGCTTTGATTTTTGCCTGTATTCGTCTAAGTTGTTCAGTCATTTTCGGGGGGGTTCTTATTGTTGAAATGTTCGAACGCTCCTACAATACTGGGCACCAGGTGCATCTTCAATAAATCGGACTGCTCACTATAAAACTTCATGTTGTTATACAATCTTGTTATACTATCATCGTCTTCACCTCGTTTTAGCCCAAACTGGATATTCCAAATTCTATGCAATAACTCGTTCATCCATTTGAACGCTTCCACCTTTTCCGCATCAATAAAGTTCTCAGCTGACCATATACCCCGACCGGAGATTGTAAAAAAGTAAAGAAGGGCTTCTAAAAAATTAATTTTGTCTTGGATATTGAAAGCATAAAGCTCGTCGAATGCTTCCTTAAATTTTCTGTGTGATTCTTTCATTTGTATGTTGTTCATACAGCAGGGTTCTGGTGTACTGACGGATCTCTTTAGCGCGCGGAAGAAAATTGGTTGTTGTTACCCGATTATACATTGAGAAGGTTTCTTGACAACCCAAGCGCTAACCTAGTCTTGAACTCGAGGTGATTTTTTCCTTAAGGACTGGTGTTTTGGCGGGGATCTCCTGTACTATATACCCCTACCTAATGCCATATATTTCGCCAGTATACAAAACATATGCTGCTGAAACTAGCCGGTTTGCCGGAACGAAAGCCTTTTTGCTTACAAATGTTAACAAGCTGGCGCCAACACCACGACGACTGCAAAGTTGCTTCCTAATAGGTATTAGGATGCCTTAACTTTTCCTCCGAGCGATTCATAACCTTCAGATACAAAAATATTTCTTTAACCTCCATCCCGGAGAGTTGTCGGCTATAATCGTGCGTACAGCTAGCCACAAACCTATCCTGCAACTGACGCTGATAAGTGTCGCCTGATTGCTTAAGGGATGGGCCATTCAGGATGAACTTCCTGAAATAGCTATCAGCCGGCTCAGGGAACCTGTCAAACAGACCAATGAAAATGTTTGCACCATCGATACTTTTGTACGGGGAATTGTGACAAGGTGAACAATGCTTTTGAAATACGATTCCGCCATGCTCAAAGTTCTCCAACCCGATTGGTGCGTTCACGGACGTACCTGCGGATGAACTGTTGTGTCTATCATGTATTCCTCTGCAGGAAACCGCTATCAAAAAAACCAGCTGGCCAATCAATATAGCTTTAATAGATCGCAAAATAGATCGATTTTCACCTGCATGTACTAGGATATCCTTTTCTGTATCTGCCAGTAATGTCCAAATGGATCTTTGAACATGCCCTGTCTGTAACCATAACTGTGGTCTGTTGCAGGCGTGATCTCTGCTGCTCCTGCCAGGATGGCTGTCCGCATAAGTGCGTCCACATCCGGAACAAACAAGCCAATAACGGCTGTTACTCCCTTTGCATCGATTGGTTCAAGCGCACCAAACCAATGCATTGTTTCGTGGAGATGAAAAACGGCGCCATCGATGTCCAGTTCTGCCACGTGCACGCTTCCGTCATCGTTGCGCAAACAAAAATGCTCTGTTGCACCTAACTTTTTGTAAAAGTCAATGTCAGTTGTTCCATTGGGAATATGCAGTTCAGGAGCAAAATGCGTAGGGTTGTTTTTTAGCATCATTCTGTTCTGTTGTATGTGGGTTATATATGCGAATGCTTGTACGCCGGCATGCTCTTCTATTTGCGCACCAGATTACAAATAAACCTGAAAACCGAGCCCGCCCATCAGGATTTTATTGTTGCTTCCATAGCTTTTATACTTTGATCTTGTATAGCCGAAAAAGAGCTCAAAACCGACAGATGAATTTAGGTTCACAACAGGCCCCCCGGCAATGGAAAAAACGTGCCCGCTGTATTTCTCCAACCGTGAAAAAGCAGGTTGTCCGTCAACATAGATTATGACCTTTCCTCTCTCAACCCCAACTTGATAGCTACCATCTACCAAAAAATTGAATTTCTTCTTTTGGGGCAGAAAGTAGTACCGCACAAACGGACCAACACCATAATCAGTATACTGACTCCGCTTGGGATCTCTTGTATGCAATAGTTTTGATGTGTTAACTGCATATAAAAGTTTTATTCCGGCAACAAACTTATCTGAAATAAAATAGCCAAGGTCAGGTGAAAAGTTTACATGAGTACTCCGGAGTCCAACAGCACTGTCTCCGGTAGCCCATACTGTTGTGCTATAGGATTTCGAAGAGAAAAGTGCTGTTCCTCCTGCTATCCAACTATGCTTTGCTGTTTGAGCAAACGAAGTGGTCATTAATAAACCTAAAATTGCCGGAAGCAGTACCCTCTTCATATATAACTGTTTAAATAACATTCCGCCCCAGAACCGCAGCTGGTACTTTTAGCAGTTGAAGATAAGAACTAAAGCCATAAATTCAATGTCCAACCGGGAATAGTTCTTCCATCAATACATGCTGAAGACCATTGCCTGTTTCTCAGGAAAGGGACCAATGTCCGGACCTTGAATAGACAAACCACAAGCCATTTTCGTGTATATATCTTCTTCTGCGGAGTATTTGTGCTGCGGAATATGTTTAAAACCCGGAATTCCTTAATTTAGGCTGTCAATGCGACGGATCTCCGCCATACTGTTTCTCTCCTTGCTGCTGCTCACAAAAACAGAATTGTGCCAGTTGATGAAGCTGCCTGTGCTCATGGAACATTTCCGGGAACATGGTGAATTTTACAAGGATTTTTCTTTTCTCCGCTTTATGCGGGAGCATTACTTCAACGATGACACAAAAGATCCGGACTACGCCCGGGACATGCAACTGCCTTTTAAAACCAACGCCGGCGCCCTGCTTATCTGCAACAGCCACCTGATCACCATTCCGTTCCACATCACCCTGCCCACTGTTCCGCCTGCGCAGCCCCTTTTGTACCATCCCCATTTTCACCCTTCCTGGATACCGGCCGCCCACTACAACGACATCTTCCAGCCTCCCCGCTGCTGCTGAACATACATGCTGTAACCCTGTATGCAGGCCATTCAAGCTGCCCGGCATACAGGCCTGTCTTTTATTGCTAACAATGATTAAGAACAGTTTCTATGCTCAACAGGATCATTGCTTTTTCTATCTACAACAAACTGATCGTGGGTATCATGGTGCTTGCGCTGATTGCCTGGGGTATCTACAATACCGCACGCTTACCCATAGACGCCGTGCCTGATATTACCAATAACCAGGTGCTCGTCATCACATCCTCACCCTCCCTGGGCGCCAGCGACATCGAAAGGTTGATCACCTTTCCGATCGAAACCGCTACCCGCAACATTCCCGGCATCATCGAACAACGCTCCTTTTCCCGCTTCGGCCTGTCTATCATCACCATCGTATTCAACGATAGAACCGATGTGTACTGGGCCCGCCAACAGGTGAGCGAACGGCTCCTGCAGGTACAGAGCCAGATACCGGCCGGACTGGGTACACCTTCCCTCGGACCGGTTACCACCGGACTGGGAGAGATCTTTCAATATGTTTTAAAGCCCCAAAAGGGCTATGAAGGCAAATACACAGCAATGGAACTCAGGACGATCCAGGACTGGATCGTGCGGCGGCAGTTGCTCGGCACACCCGGCATTGCAGACGTGAGCAGTTTCGGGGGACAGCTCAAACAATATGAGATCGGCGTGAACCCGGACCAGCTTAAATCATACGGCCTGACGATCTCCGATGTTTTTTCGGCTTTGGAAAAAAACAGCCAGAACACCGGCGGTGCTTACATAGAAAAGGGTCCGGTGGTGCTGTATATCCGCTCCTCCGGATTGGTAAAGACGCGGGAAGACATTGAAGGGATCGTGGTAAAAACCCTTCCGGACGGCACGCCGGTCCTTATCCGGAACATCGGGAATGTACAATACGGTACCGCTACCCGGTACGGTGCCATGTGTTACAACGACCAGGGAGAAGTGGCCGGGGCGGTGGTCATGATGCTCAAAGGAGAGAACTCTTCGAAAGTGATCGAAGCGGTCAAGGAAAAGATCGGGGAGATCCGGAAAACCCTGCCCGCAGGTGTGGAGATAGAGGCCTTTCTCGATAGAACAAAAATGGTGAACAATGCCATCAGCACCGTAAAACGAAACCTGCTGGAAGGCGCGCTGATCGTGGTGTTTATCCTTATCCTGTTTCTTGGAAACCTCCGGGCCGGACTCCTTGTTGCATCCGTCATCCCGCTCGCCATGCTGTTTGCCATCAGCATGATGAACTTGTTTGGCGTAAGCGGCAACCTCATGAGCCTGGGTGCGCTCGACTTTGGATTGATCGTGGATGGCGCGGTGATCATCGTGGAAGCAGTGATGCATCACCTGCACCAGAACAGCCTCTTCAAGGACAGGGACCGGCTCACCGGCGAACAGATGAATGAAGAGGTAAGAAGTTCCACGAGCAAACTCATGAACGCAGCTGTATTCGGGCAGGCCATCATCGTCATCGTTTACCTGCCCATCCTGCTGCTGCAGGGCATCGAAGGCAAGATGTTCAGGCCCATGGCGCAAACAGTTGTGTTTGCCATCCTGGGCGCCTTTCTGCTTTCCCTTACCTATGTGCCCATGATGAGCTCCCTGGTGCTCAGCAAAAAAAAGATCAGCAAACCCGGTTTTGCAGACCGCATTATGGCCAGGCTGGAGAAGGGGTATCTAAGGGTGCTGGGCAAAGCGCTTTCTTATCCCAGAACGGTCATCCTTTCCGCTGGCGGTTTATTCGCTGTGGCGCTGGTCGTGATCCTGAACATGGGAGGTGAATTTATTCCCACCCTGGAAGAAGGTGATTTCGCTGTAGATACGCGGGTGCTCACCGGCAGCTCGCTCACTACAACCATCAAAGCCACCCGGCAGGCCGCGCATATCCTGCTGACCCGCTTCCCTGAAGTGCAAAAAGTAGTTACAAAAATAGGCAGCGGTGAAATCCCGACCGACCCCATGACCATGGATGCCTCCGACATGATGGTGATCCTCCATCCCAAGAAACAATGGACAAGCGCCGGATCGTTCCAGGAACTGGCGGAGAAGATGAGCCATGCACTGGAAGACGTACCAGGCATCACCACGGGTTTCGAGTTCCCGGTCCAGATGCGCTTTAACGAACTCATGACCGGAGGAAGACAGGACGTGATCTGCAAGATATTCGGAGAAGACCTTGATACGCTGGCCAGCTATGCTTCCCGGATCGGCGCGATTGCCGGCCGCATTGCAGGCGCAAAAGACCTGTACGTGGAAGCGCAGACCGGACTGCCGCAGATCGAAGTCAATTACAACCGCGCTGCACTTTCCCAATATGGCATTTCCGTCAGCGAGGTCAACAACACCCTGCAAGCTGCCTTTGCAGGAGCTGTCAGCGGACAGGTATTCGAGAACGAAAAAAGATTTGACCTGGTGGTTAGGCTCAACAACCAGAACAGGCAAAACCTGGCCGATGTTCAGAATTTATTGATCCCGACTTCGAAAGGCGCCCAGATCCCCTTGCAGCAGGTTGCAGACGTAGCAATAAAAGTAGGGCCTAACCAGATCCAGCGGGAGAATGCAGAACGAAGAATTACCGTGGGGTTCAACGTACGGGGCAAAGACGTACAAACCGTGGTGAATAGCCTGCAGAAAAAGATCGCTTCGCAGGTCCGCCTCCCGCCAGGATATTATATCACATATGGCGGACAATTTGAAAATCTTATTGAAGCCAAAAAGCGGTTAAGCATCGCCGTTCCTGTGTCGCTGCTGCTGATCTTTCTGCTTCTTTATTTTGCGTTTTCTTCGTTTAGCGAAGGTTTTCTCATATTTTCAGCTATCCCTTTATCGGCCATCGGCGGGGTGCTGTCCCTGAGCCTGCGAGGCATGCCCTTCAGCATTTCAGCAGGCGTAGGTTTTATTGCCTTGTTTGGTATTGCCGTGCTGAACGGCATTGTACTTCTTTCTGAATTCAACCAGCTGGAAAAAAATGGCGTCAGCGATGTACCGGAACGGATAAGGCGGGGAACTTCTACCCGCCTGAGACCCGTTCTGATGACGGCCGCTGTAGCATCACTGGGGTTCTTGCCCATGGCCATGAGTAACGGTGCCGGAGCAGAAGTGCAGCGCCCGCTCGCAACAGTGGTGATCGGGGGACTGTTAACGGCCACCCTGCTCACCCTGGTTGTGCTGCCGGCTTTGTACCTGGTGCTGCACAAGCTGCTGGCAAAAAAGATCTTTACCCAGGGTGCGTTCAAATTTCTGGGCAGTAAAAGCAAATCGTTGATCCTGTTCGCCACGCTGATAACAGCTGGTTCCATAAAACCTGCCTATACGCAGGAAAGGCGGATATCACTTGAGGAAGCCCTTCAAACCGGTTTGCGCGGGAACCTTTCCGTGCAGGCTGCCCGGCTGCAAACGCGGTCGCTGCAAACACTGGAAAAAAGTGCTTTCGATATTCCGTTTACCATCGTGCAGGCAGAGTACGGACAAATCAACACCATCGCAAATGATACCAGGTTCACTGTAACACAAACTTCTTCTTTCCCTGTCGTATACAAAAGGCAACACGCTGTTCTTGCAGCGCAGACCGGCAGCGGCGTTTTGAATGAGCAGGTGATCAGACTGAACGTCAAGAAGCAAATTGTTGACCTGTATTATGAGATGCTGCTGATGCTGCAGAAAAAGAGCTTGCTGCAAAAGGCAGACAGTCTCTTTGCCGCGTTTGCCCTCCGGCAGGAACAACGCTTCAATACAGGTGAAAGCAATATTGTGGAAAAAACGGCTGCCGATGCACAAAGAGGACAGATAGCGGATCAGCTGCAGCAACTGGAGGCTGACCTTCACATCGTGCAATCACAGTTTGCCTACCTGCTGAACAGCCGGGAACGGTACCTGCCCACACCTGTACCCTTAAAAATGGCCCTGATCAGTCTGCCCGATACAGGTGCTGTAACCAGCTATCCTGTTATACAGGCAAAAAAACAGCAACAAAAAATTTTACGCCAGGAAATCCAACTGTATAAAGCCCGCAAGCTGCCCCTGGTGAATATCGGATACAACAACCAATCGCTGATCGGCTTTCAAAATGTAAATGGGAATAATAAATATTTCGGTGCTTCTTCCCGCTTTTCCTCTGTGATCGCAGGCATCAGCATTCCGCTTTTTTACACGGCCGCAAACGCCAGGATCTATGCGGGCAGGCTTCAATTGTCAGCTGTTGAAACAGAATACGCCGATACGGTGAGCAGGCATCAAGCGCTGCTCAGGCAGCTCGTCCTGCGTTATGGCAGTAACGGCCGCACGCTGGCTTATTTCGAGAATACAGCGCTGAAGCAGGCTGCCCTCCTGAGCGAGAACGCAACCTTGCAGTTTGGCAATGGTGCCATCAGCTTTCTGGAATGGACCCTCATAATTAACCAATCCATCGGACTGCAGGCTGAATACATCAATGCCCTGGCCGAATGGAACAAAACGGTTTCTGAACTAAATACGTACACGCCCAATTATTAAACATCGCATCATGTACAGGTTGTTTTTAATCTTATCGGTCTCTTTGCTTGGCGGCTGCTTTGCAAAACAGGAAGAAGCAGAGCCTGCTCCCCCGCAAAAGTCTGGCAACACGGTAGAGCTTACAGACGCACAATTAAAAAATGCCGGCATACTCACCGGCAGGCCAGCGTTCCGCGATATGCAGGGTACGCTAAAAGTAAACGGACTGGTAGATGTTCCGCCGCAAAACAAGATCACGGTCAGCTTTCCATCAGGTGGCTACCTGAAAAGTACCGGGCTGCTGCCAGGTATGCGCGTAAAGAAGGGACAGGTGCTCGCGGTGATGGAAGACCAGTCGTTTGTGCAACTGGAACAGGATTTTTTGACAGCACAGGTCAGGCTCGTGCAGCTGCAGAAAGAATACGAAAGGCAAAAACTGCTGAATGCCAGCAAAAGCACGTCAGACAAGGTGTTTGAACAAACCAGCGGAGATTATCAGTCACAACGCATTCTGGTCAAATCGCTGCAGGAAAAACTGCTCCTCATCGGCATCCGTCCGGAAGGGCTCAACGAAAACACCATCAGCCGCAACGTAAACATATATGCGCCCATCACCGGCTATATTACGGCCGTTCACGTGAACCCGGGCAAGTATGTGAGTCCATCCGACATCCTGTTTGAGCTCATCGATCCGGATGATCTGCACCTGGTGCTGACCGTCTTTGAAAAAGACGTGCTTACCATACATCCCGGCCAAAAAATAAAGACCAGTCTGGTCAGCGATGCTTCGTCCAGCTACGAAGCAGAGGTAAGGCTGGTAGGCAAGCTGCTCGACAGCAACAGAAGCGTCGAAGTGCATTGCCATTTTACCGGCCCCACCCCTCCCCTCTTCCCGGGTATGTTCGTCAATGCAGAGATAGCGGTCACCAACAGCCATGTAATAGCTGTATCAGATGAGGCCGTGGTGCGCTCGGGAGAAAAGGAATATGTTTTTGTACAGGAAAAGCCCGCACAATTTGGAATGATCCCGGTAACAACCGGCGCTTCCCATGATGGATTTACAGCCATCACTTCAGCGGCAACAGATCTGACCGGCAAAATTATTATCACAAAGAATGCTTACGCTGCATTGATGAAACTCAGGAATCTGGGTGACTAAGAGTAATGTTTATTCTTCCGGCTTTTATTTACTTCCATGCAATTGAGATTGTATGCAGGGTGTTTTGATAACGATAGTGGATCGGATAGCCGGCCAGGTCGCAGATTTGCTTTACGATAGAAAGCCCCAGGCCATTGCCGCCGGGTCCGGTTTCCGGATGCCGGTAAAACCGCTGAAATACTTTTGCCGGGTCAAGTGGTGGAATGGCGGAAGCATTGCTGATGGAAAAACAGCGTTCCGTAAGCTCTATGCTGATAAAGCCCTGTTCGATGTTATAGCGGATCGCATTGTGGAGTAAATTGTCAAACACGATCTCGGCCAGGTATTTATGAAGATAAACTGTTACGGGAACCACGCTGATCTCCATCGTTATCCCGGTTACTGTAATCAGCTCTTTCAGCTCGTTGCACTTGTGTTCCACCAGCAGGTCTGCCCGGATTTCTTCCTTTGATTCAAATTGCCTGTTTTCCATCCGGGTAAGCAGCAACAGGGCCTGGTTCAGGCGGATCAGTTTATCGGCCGATTTCTGGATGGTAAAAATGGGCTCCTCCACGAGATGCAACAAGGGCTCCTGCTGTATGATTGCATCTATGCTGTTGATAATGACTGCCAGGGGCGTTTGCATTTCATGCGCGGCGTTGGAGGTAAATTCTTTCAGGATATTGTAATCGGCATGGATCCGGCTTGCCATGCTGTTGATGCTTTTGTTAAGCAGGTCAAACTCATCGATGGGGTCTGCCGGCAATTGCAGGTTCTGCTGCCCGGACAGCCTGTATTGCTGAACTGCATGGATAGACTGGTAGAAAGGCTTCCACAAACGCCGGATAAAAAATGCATTGATGAAGTAGTTCATGACCAGGATCAAACCGGTCATGCCTGCCGCAATCAGCAAGATCAGGATCAACAAATCTTCTGTCTCCATCTCCGACTTGCTCACCCTTATTTCATATTGTTTTCCATTCACGGCAACACCAAATACCAGCAGACGGATCCACTCGTCTTCATACCGTTTTCTTTTTTCTGTCTTTACTTTTTGAGAGATAAACCTGAGGTCCTGAACAGGCTTGTCGACCAACTGATAACTGATCTTTTGATCATAGGCTTCTACAATTTCAGGCAGCTGGTTGTGCTCTTTCACATACTGGTTGATTTCTGTTTGCTCTGTCCGGAGAGACTCATCGATCTGCCTGGTCAGAACATACCTGAACACAAAATAAAACGCCAGGCAACCAGCCAGGAATACAGCAATGGATGCAGCAATGTTGATCCGGTTATACTTTGCGAACAGCTTCATTTTTGAGAGAATTTGTAACCTGTGCCATAAATGCTGTGAATATAATCAGCACTGCCTGCCTGCAGCAATTTCTTGCGCAGGTTTTTCACATGTGTGTAGATAAAATCGTAGCTGCCATAGCTATCCGCATAATCGCCCCAGAGGTGCGAGGTGATCGCATTTTTTGACAACACCCGGTTCTTGTTCACGATGAAGTACAGCAGCAATTCGTATTCTTTCGGTGTCAGAACGATGGATTGTCCGTTCACCTCCACCACCTTTGCCGCAATATCTACATGTATCTCTTCAAATTCGATGGTCGTATTTCCCTGAAAGTTTTTCCGGCGTATGATGGCTTCGATCCGCATGCCAAGCTCAGGCAAATAAAAAGGCTTTGTGAGGTAATCATCTGCGCCCAGGCGCAGTCCCAGGATTTTATCATCCAGCTCTCCCTTGGCAGAGATGATGATCACGCCATCCGTTTTCCGGTCTACTTTGAGCTGCTTCAGCAATTCCAGTCCGCTGCCGCCGGGCAGCATGATGTCAAGCACGATGCAGTCATACAAAAAACATTCTATCTTCTCCAGCGCTTCCGGGTAACTGGTTACAGCTTCACAAAGATACTGTTGTGATTCCAGGTAATTCACCATTTCCCTGTTGAGGGAAGGCTCATCTTCTATGATCAGAATTTTCAAAACAGGAGGTTATATTTAGCTGCTATAAAGCAAAAGCAAGTGTTCACCGATGGGATAAAATTATAGATAATTCTGAGATCTCCTAACTTCCGCGAACTTCAGATTTGCTCCAGAATCTTGCCTTTCCTTCGCCATTTTGTCAAGATGCGACGCCGCAGGTAAAGTACAAAACCGAGGTCTATACTTGTGCTAACCTTTACCATCGGGATGCCATTCCAGTTCCTGTTATATCATGAAAGTATTTAGAACACGATATGCCGTATTAGGCGCATTTGTCGCCTTTTTTGTCTTTTCTTCCTTTTTAATCCGTACCCTGTTCATCGTTCTGTCATGGAAGAAAATGGATCTTTCTGTTCTTGCATTGGCAGCCGTTTATGCAAAAGGTTTTGTGTTTGATCTGGCAGTAAGCTTGTATTTTACTGTATTGTACTCGCTGTATCTTTTATTCCTGCCGCAAAAATGGAATAACCAGGCCTTCAACAGAATTTTCACCTATACAGGATCCTTCCTGGCCGTATTGTTGAGCGCTTTTTCGTTTTTTGCAGAGGTCCCATTCTGGCATGAGTTTGAAAGCCGGTACAACTTTATCGCCGTTGATTACCTGATGTATACGTATGAAGTCGTAAACAACATCAACCAGACTTACCCCCTGCCCTACCTGATCGGCAGCATGGTCTTGATCAGCTTGCTGACAATGCTCTTCTTCCGCAAGCAAAAAATTTTTACCGCAAGCTTTTATTCTGTTACACCATTTAAACAACGCCTGGCTGCAACAGCCTGCATCTTCATGGCTGTAACCGCTTCCTGGCTGCTGCTTTCAAATGATTGGGCGGAGACCGGCAGGAACAGGTACAACAATGAACTGGCAAAATCTGGCCCTTTTTCTTTTTTTGCGGCTTTCAAGAACAATGAACTGGATTACAATGCATTTTACCTGAAAGAAAACGAGGGACTGGCTTTCCGGACAGTCCGGAATGAACTGGCCGAACAAAATGCCCGGTTTCAAAACACGCCTTTTTCTATCAGCCGGTTGATTGCAAACCATGATCAGGCACAGAAACCCAATGTTATCATGGTTACCATTGAAAGTTTCAGTGCCGGTTTTATGGGCTATTTCGGCAACCCCAAAAACATAACGCCGGTATTGGATTCCGTGGCAAAAGAAAGTATGGTGTTCACAGATATGTATGCCACAGGTACGCGCACGGTCCGTGGCATGGAAGCACTTACCCTGGCCATTCCGCCCACCCCCGGAAACAGCGTTGTTAGAAGAAAGGACAACAAAGATCTTTTTAACATCGGAACGGTGTTCGGTGAAGCCGGGTACAGCCGGACCTTTTTTTATGGAGGAGATGGTTATTTTGACAACATGAACCTGTTTTTCGGAAACAACGGATTCAATATTGTGGACAGGGGAAGAAAGATCGTTCCCAACGAACACCTCTATACAACAAGAACAACCATCCCCGATCAAAACGTTCAATTTGAGAATGCCTGGGGCGTGTGTGATGAAGACCTTTATGATGCAGTGATAAGGGAAGCAGACAAACAGCAAAGCCAGGACCAGCCATTTTTTGATTTTGTGATGACCACTTCCAACCATACACCGTATACCTATCCAAAAGGGAAAATTGACATAGCCCCGGGCACCGGAAGAGAGGGAGCGGTAAAATATACGGATTATGCGATAGGTGAATTCTTAAAGAAGATACAGAAAAAAGAATGGTTCAAAAACACGGTCATTATTTTTGTTGCAGATCATTGTGCCAGCAGTGCAGGCAGGGATGAAGTAGATGTCGCAAAATACCATATTCCCTGTATCGTCTACAATTTACCGGTAACCCATCCATCTGCCATAGATGTGCAATGCTCCCAGATAGACCTTTATCCAACCCTGTTTGGTTTGCTGAACTGGAAGTACCAATCCAATTTTTACGGATGCAATGTTCTCCTGCCTGGTTATCATCCCAGGGCTTTTGTAGGCACTTATCAAAAGCTGGGATACCTGCAACAAGACAGCCTGGTCATTTTAAGTCCCCAGCAACAAGCAACCACCACTTTGTGGAATAAGGCTAAAGATGAACAAACAACCATAAAGCAGGATGCCGGTTTGATAAAAAAAGCAGTCGCTTTTTACCAGACGGCCTATTACTTGTACAAAAATGGCCGCATGAAAGCCCCCTACCTGGAGAAGGATTCTCTTTCTTTGGCCAATGCAAATAAAACGCGGCATTGACCGGGCATGTCCCTGTTTTTTATGAAGTCCGGCGGCCGGAAGCCCTACTTCTATCAGGCTGCGAAAGAAGGAATTAATCTTCTTCTGCTTACCCTGCTGCTTCTCCAAATTTGCCGTTTGATGAACAATGAGCTGGTTTCCTGCATTAAAAATATACCGGTGCAATAGCTCCATCTGTTTACCTTTCCACCATGAATAAGAGAAGCATTGGGAGGCTGAGGCTGCAAGCAAAGGCTTTATTTGATCTGATTGGAACAGAAAGGATCAGGCTGCACATCCTGCAGGCTTGCCCTTTTTGGGTGGCTTCCCTGTTAACAGGTCTCGTAGCGGTCGGGTATACAAAACTTTTCGGGTACGCAGAAAGCCTGTTGAGAAAGATACTGGATTGGAAAGATTGGAGCATTTTTATCATAGCACCAATTTCTTTTTTTGCTGCCTGGCTCATCGTTCAGCGGTTTGCCCCCAATGCCCGGGGCAGTGGCATCCCGCAGGTAATGGCAGCCATTGAACTGTCTACGGCAAAACACCACAAAAGGGTAGAAAAGCTCCTGAGCTTCCGCATACTTGTTACAAAAATTGCATCGAGCTTGTTGATGGTACTGGGTGGCGGCGCCATCGGAAGAGAAGGGCCTACCATCCAGGTGGCCGGTTCTATTTTCAGGATCGTAAACAAATGGGTGCCGGCTTCCTGGCCTAAGTTATCAAAGCAGAATTTTATCTTAACAGGTGCTGCTGCGGGATTGGCTGCAGCATTCAACACACCTTTGGGAGGTGTTGTGTTTGCCATGGAAGAACTGGCCAGTATCCATTTCCGCTTTTTCCGCACGGCCCTTTTTTCCGCAGTCATTCTTTCTGGCCTCACCGCACAAGCGCTGCTGGGCCCGTATTTATACCTGGGTTATCCGGATGTAAAGGGGTTGGGTTTTTCCATTTTCATAGCGGTAGCGGCTACGGCCATTGCAGCAGGCATGCTCGGCAGCCTGATGTGCAAAGCAATTTTGTATGTGATGAAATGGAAACAGTCCCTATCCAGATGGAAGACCATCCTTTTTATTTTTTGTGCCGGCACTTTGGTAGCCTGCCTGGCTTATTTTTTAAACGGAGAAGTGCTGGGTTCCGGAAAAGAGCTGATGAACCAAACACTTTTTACAGGCCATAAATCTGTCAGCTGGCATACTGTGTTTATGAGAACTGCCGGTCCCATCATTTCATTCAATATAGGCGCGGCCGGAGGGGTATTTGCGCCTTCGCTTTCAGCAGGCGCTTCACTGGGCGCGTTTATCTCGGGATTGTTTCATTTTGCGGGAGCCCATGCAAACATCATTATCCTTAGCGGGATGGTCGGTTTTCTGACCGGCGTCACCCGCACCCCTTTTACTTCCGCCATTCTTGTGCTGGAAATGACCGACAGGCACAGTGTTATATTTCACCTCATGATCGCAGCGCTTCTTTCCAATATTGCAGCCCTGATCATCGACAAACATTCCTTTTACGATCAGTTGAAAAAAGGCTATCTCCAACATACAATGGAGGCAGGTCCATAAGATTTTTTCTTTTACTGGCTAAGCGGGTTATTGGAATTGAATATATCCCGGATGCATTTCCAGGCACCGCTTTGGTCTTTTCTCCAGACCTCGATGTACTTACCAGAATCACTTGTTTCTCCTTTGTTCATCTTCATGGCAATGCTGTAGGTTCCGCGTATAAAAGCCAGGTTGCCGTTGCCTTCTACTTCAACATCGTGTGTTTCGAACTTTGTTAATGCAGGCCAGGATTTAAACAGCGCAATAATAGCATTTTGCCCTTGCGCGAGCGGTGCATTGGGTGGCATTAAAATCGCATCATCCGCATAATGCGCTTTTACAAATTTGCTCCAGTCAAGGGTTTGCGGACTTTTGTGCGCGGCTTCCGTAACTGCCTGGTGGGTCTTTACCAGGTTGTCATGATCAGCCCTTGACAAGTTGTTACCGGGTTGGGTATAAGCATGCAGGACCAGCAATGTACTCACTGCATACAAGAAAATCTTTTTCATCGTTTTAGTTTTTGTTGGTTAAGTAAAACCAGGAGTTGCTTCCGGCAGGATTGTTTCCTCCTGATTTTAATTTTCATTTTCAAGGGTATATAAAGTCCGCTCCGAGCTATTGCATACTTCTATGAACTGCCTGTACAGTTCTGCCACCCGGCTGCTGGCTTTCCATTTTTCCTGTTGCAGGGTGAGCTCCTGAAAGTCTTTTAGTTCAGATTCCAGCACCAGCGTATAGGCAGGGCCGGTCAGGTCTGTAAGCAACCTGAGTTTTGCATCCAGCTCAGGCTTTAATACTTGAATGATCTGAAGCCAGAGCGTTTTGGCTTCTTTCATTTTTCCGAATTTGATGCGGAATTCGTTGCGCTCGATCATCATGACAAAAAATTTGGGTGGTGAGTAAATGGGTTTATTGCAAGGTTACTTTGACAAAATTGTTGATGGCCGGCAAGGTGGTAAACGCGTTGGGATTTGGAACAGCCTGGATGGGTTTGCTTTCGGTCAGCGGCGTGCCTGCGAGATTAAACTGGGTAATGCCGGCACCGGGAAACTGGTTAACAGCCGTTCCATTGTCAAACAAACCCAGCAGCGAAGATACATCCCCTTTCTGCGTGGCGCTGATGTCGCTGCCGGTGGTCGCAAAGAACCAGTCGTTGGAAAATCCGTACATGGTTGCAAGAGCGATTTTATCGCCGTCCTCAACGGACAATTGCTGAGATACCTGGTCGCCGCCCAAGCCGTTTATTTTTGGAAGCAAAACCGTGTTCGATGCTTCTTTCAGCACATATACTTTCCGTACAGCGGGTTTTGTCATCAGGGCTGCCGCAAGCACATCGGCATTCCCCTTCTGGGCCAATTCTTTTAATCCTTCGCCGCGGTCGTTTTCACCCACTTTGTAAAACGGATTCTCCGGGCCGTTATATACTACTACCAGGATGGGTGACAGGGGTGTAAAGATACCGGTGATGCTGGTAGTGTAAGCACGCAAAGCGGTATTGTCACCCATTTCAGCAATATTGGTCAATCCGTTGGCAGTGGGTTGCCCTGCTTTGTACAGCGGATCAGGCATCAACAAATTGCCGCCGGCTACATAGGAGATGGCCCAGACGCCGGGACTGAACGGTGTTTCGTTTGCTGTTCCGCCTGAATTGTTTAGAATGGTGAGGGTAAAAGCAGAATTCCCATCATAAGCCAGTGAGATCTTCATCAGCTGTGATGCGGGCAAGAAGGAATGGCTGTAATCGTCCGCTCCATTGACTTCCTTGATATTTTTTTGCATAGCTTCAGCCGTTCCGGGATGGGTTACGTTCATACCCGGCGTCTGGTTAACACGCGTTCCGTTGTCCCAGAGTTTTATCTGCGCTGAAACATCACCGGTAACCGGTGTGCCGTCATCGTTGTAAAGTTTGATGCCAGGGCTGGCAGGTGCAAAAAACAAATCATTGCTCCAGCCATACATCGTCGCAAATGTCAGGCGCTGGTTTTTGGCTGCAGAAAAGGAAAAAGAAACTGATTGCCCCGGTGGTATAACAGCGGGCGAACCTGTGCCTTGAAATGTACCTGATTCTACCAGGGGCTTGCTGTCCAATGCATTTTGAATCGTGATGGTTGCCGGTACCACAACGGTTTCATGGTCTTTTTCACAGGACACAAAGAATAGTGTGGCGGTTAGTACAGCAACGACTTTTGCGATAGTGATTTTCATTTTCGTTATCTTTAGTGATGGTGCAAAAAACTGAAGACTGTATCGCATAGCCATTGCGGAAATGTAACAAAAGTGTCACAGGGACTATTTACTCCATTTTATTCTTCAACTTTGTTTTCGCAGTATGGACAACAAAACAGTTTTAATTATTGAGGATGACAATGACATCACCCAGCTGCTGACCATTCACCTGAGCGACCTGGGTTGCAAAATCGCAACGGCAGCCAATGGACAGAAGGGGTTGGTGATTGCCAAAGCAGAAAGGTTCGACCTGGTTATCCTCGACCTGATGCTGCCGGGATTGAACGGCATGGAGATATGCCGGAAACTAAGGCAGACAGACAGGCAAACGCCCATCCTGATGCTGACGGCCAAGTCAGAAGAAATCGACAAGGTAATGGGACTGGAAACGGGTGCAGATGATTATCTCACCAAACCTTTTAGTGTGCGCGAGTTTATAGCCCGGGTAAAAGTTATTTTCCGCAGAAAAGAAGACAATGCCCATCCGCAGGAAGATGCGGCCACCTCCTCTGCGCTCATTAGCTACAGCGGGTTGGAAATAGACATGGACAAAAGAAAAGTGATGCTGCACAACAAGCGGGTGGAGCTCTCACCCAAAGAATTTGAACTGCTTGCATTGCTGGCCTCCAATCCGGGCAAAAGCTACAGCCGCAAACGCTTGTTGAATCTTGTATGGGGATATGATTTTGAAGGATATGAACACACCGTCAACAGCCACATCAACCGCCTCCGCGGAAAGATTGAGGAAGATGTTTCCAATCCCCGATTTATTTTAACAGCCTGGGGCATTGGCTACAGGTTTAATGAAGAACTATAACGATGCCGTACCAACGATGAAAGGGAACCGTTTATTCCGGAAAATCACGGCCGTGTTCACGGCGCTGCTTATCTTGCTGGGCCTGGTCTTCTTTCTGATCGCCTCCCGTTTCTCTACTTCTTATTATACCACCGCACACCAGCAACTGTATGGCGATCTTGCACAACACCTGGCCACTTTTACGCAGCCGTTAAAAAACGGGAAGCCCGATACGGCCGTCACGCACGACATCATTCACTCTACCATGGTGGCCAACCCCAGTGTGGAAGTGTACTTGCTGGATACAGCCGGCAATATCATCGATTATGTGGTGCCCGACAAAACAGTACAGATACGGCGGGTAGACCTGGCCAAAGTAAAACAATGGCTTACAGCAAAAGAAGGAGAGCAGCCTTTGGGAGACAACCCCAAGCAGCCGGACGAACCAGGCATCTTTTCTGCCGCACCCGTGTATGAAGCAGGCCGGGTCACCGGTTATGTTTATGCCGTGCTGGCCAGCGAAAAGCAAAATAAAATACTTCACTCGCTCAACAACCATTTGTTCCTGCGGCTGAGCGGATATATTTTTTTTACAGCCCTGCTGGCGGCTTTTGTGATTGGAGTAGTTACCTTTTTTATGATGACGAACAGCTTTTCGAAAATTGCGGGTGTAGTGAGGCGATTTAAGGAAGGTGATTATTCAGCCCGCATTGAAGAAGGGGCGAAAGGAGACCTGGGTATGCTTGGCGCTACCTTTAATGAAATGGCAGATGTGATCGTAGACAATTTTGACAAGCTGGCTGCCACCGACAAATTCAGGCAGGAGCTCATTGCCAACATTTCGCATGATCTTCGTACGCCCTTGTCCATCATGCAAGGCTATGTGGAAACCATGATGATGAAAAAAGGTGCGCTATCTGAAACGGACCAGGAAAAATACCTGGCAGTGGTGCACGACAATACAAAAAAGTTATCCGGACTTGTTGAGCAGCTGTTTCAGTATGCCAAATTAGAATCCAACCTGGTGTCTCCACAAAAAGAAGCCTTTCTGATCAGCGAACTGGCCTCCGACATCCTGATGGCATATGAGCTCAAAGCAGCCGAAAGAAAGATCTGCCTGCACATGGAAGCACCCACCAATCTTCCGGCCGTATTTGGCGATATTGCCCTTACAGAAAGGGTCTTTCAAAACTTGCTGGACAATGCCTTCAAGTTCACACCCGGGGGAGGCAGCATCACCATACATCTTTCTGAAACCCCCACCGGTATTTGTGTGCAGGTAATTGATACAGGCATTGGTATCGCGCCGGAGGAACAATCCTATGTTTTTGAACGCTACAAACAACTGGACAAACACAATGCATCCAAAAACGGAATGGGCATAGGGCTTGCGATTGTAAAAAAGATCCTGGAGCTGCACCAGACTTCCATTGAAGTATCAAGCGAGCTGGGAAAAGGAACGACCTTTCAGTTTTTACTGCCTGTGGTTGGATAGGAGCTTCCCTATTTGCAAGCAGCGTTTATAGTATGATAATTGTTAGAAGAAATTATGTTGAAAGCGGCTGGATGACATCAACCCAATTTCAGGAAGAAGTATGAACACGGAAAGTATGCTCAAAAGATTAAGCATTGTAAAAATCCAGGAGGAAGCCAACAAGATCAAGCTTTTTTATCTGCAGGAAGAAAAGGAAAAAATCCAGTATAAGGCAGGTCAATACCTGACGTTTATCTTACCACAGAGCGAACATGAAATCAGGCGCTCTTATTCCCTGGTTTCTTCACCGGGCATTGATGAGCAATTGTGCATTGCTGTCAAAAGGATCCAGAATGGTGTGTTTTCCAGGCATTTGTTCGACCGGGCTCAAATTGGCGACCAGCTGATTACCCTGGGTGCAGGTGGCGTATTTGTTTTACCGGATGATATCGGCAATTATGAAACCCTGTTCTTTTTTGCAGCGGGCAGTGGCATTGTGCCTGTTTTTTCGCTCATAAAGACGGCCCTGATCTTGCACCCCTATTTGCGGATAGCGTTGATATACAGCAACAGTTCAGCGCCTGCCACCCTGTTTCGCGAGCCCCTGAAGCGACTGGCAGAAGCGCATGCTGCAAGGTTCACCATTGATTTTATCTTCAGCAATGCAAAACACCTGGAGAAGGCCCACCTCCAACCCCATCTGATAGAACAGTTTGTAGCGCGCTACCGTGGAGGAACCGATGGCAGGACTCTTTATTATATCTGTGGACCGGATTCATATATGCGGATGTGCACCTTTACCTTGCGAAGACTGGAAGTTCCTTCCGGGAACATTAAAAAAGAAATCTTCAATGTTACCAAACCTGTGCAAAGCCTGGTTCCGCCGGATACCGCGCCCCATACAGTAACCCTGTTGAGAGGGCAGGAACAACATTCCCTTCTGGTTCAACATCCTGATAGCATTTTGATGGTTGCCAAACAGAAAGGCATTCTTCTGCCTTACAGTTGCCAGGTTGGCCGTTGCGGGAACTGCATTGCAAAATGTGAAAAGGGCCAGGTATGGATGTCGTACAATGAAGTACTGACAGAAAAAGAAATCCTGAACGGATATATCCTTACTTGCACAGGTTATCCCATTGGAGGAGACGCCATCATACGATATTAGCGAATCAGTACAGGAACGATTACTTTTACCAAAACCAGCTGCGCCACTGACAAAGCGATCACTACTATGGAGAAAAAGCAAACAGGGGTCTATTATCCACCCAGCATTTCCGCCTGGCGAAAATGGCTGGAGAAGAACCATCTTTCCAAAGAAGCCGTATGGGTTGTTTTCTACACCAAAAGTTCAGGAAAAAAGTCTATCAGCTGGAGCGAGGCAGTGAGTGCGGCGCTTTGTTATGGCTGGATCGACAGCAAGAAAATAAAGATAGACGAAGAAACATCCCACCAGTTCTTCAGCAAACGGAAAAGCAACAGCACCTGGTCAAAAATCAACAAAGAAAAAGTCATCAGGCTTGTAGAGGAAGGCCTGATGGCCCAGGCAGGTTTGAACGCGGTTGAAATAGCCAAACAAAATGGTTCGTGGACCCTTTTGGACGAAGTGGAAGAACTGATGATTCCGGACGACCTGGAAGCGGCGTTCCAGGCAAAGCCCGGTTCAAAAGATTTCTTTTTGCAGTTGAGCAAATCTATCCGCAAAGCCATTCTGCAATGGCTTGTACTGGCCAGACGGCCGGAAACAAGACAAAAAAGAATCTTCGAAGTAGCTGAACTCGCTGAACAAAAGCTGAAGCCAAAACATTTACAATAAAATGACATTTCAAACCCAAAAGGTCCTTCTCCTCCTTTCTCATTCACAAACAAAGCGGGGAACCTGTTATAGATGAATGGCTTATCAATCCAACAGCTTGCTCCGGCATGCCCGCCGTATACTTTATAAAGCGGGTAAAGCCTGGCCTTGGTTGCAAAAGCAGGCGCCGTTACCCACTGTAAGTCTAAAGCAGCGCTTCAATGTTTAAACACTTGAATAAGTTTTATCTATTTTTGCTCCCTGTTTATGAAGAGCATGGAAATATTCGCCGGCCCGGACGATAGCGGGGAAGCTTCTCAAGCTGCAAGTCCGGCAGTTCAACTTGATATAAGAAGCAATCTTTGTGGCAAGGATGGCGCGGAGGAGGCTGACTGGGTAAAGAGACCGGCGCCGGGAAGTGTGCGGCAAGTCAAGTTCCGGCAGATCGTTCAATACTTCGGAAAAAAAGATGACGGGTTTTATGTGATAGATTCGGCCTGGATTCCTTGTAAACCCTCCCTGCTGCGGCCCTTTAAAACAGATGATTTTTCCTTTATGGTTGTAGACCGGGGGTCCATTGCCGTTAAACTGGATAAAAAGATCTATACGCTCTCAAAAAACTCCGTCCTGTTAAAACGTCCTACGGGCATTATGCAGGTACAACGCATCAGCCCTGATTGCCATTTCCGCCTTTTTGGATTTTCTTCCCAGTTTATCAGTGCTTCCGGGTTACCCAAAAAACATTTGGAAGCGCTTTCTTTTCTTTCATCCTATAGCGAGCCCGATCGCACGCTGCAGCCAGGCGAAACCACCCGCGTGCTCTCCATCCTCGACCTGTTGCAGCACAAGCAAGCCCTTGATAAAAAAGAGCTGTATTACGACGAAGCCATTTACCATGCGTTTTGCCTGTTTGCGCTGGAAATAGCAGTGGCCTACAGCCGGAACGAGCATGATCATTTTTCCTCTCTCACCCGTAAAGAGCACCTGGCTTATGAATTTTTCAAACAGCTTCCGCTGCATATCCAAAACGACAGAAGCGTAAGTTACTATGCGAACCTGCTCCATGTAACCCCCAAACATCTTTCCAAAACGATCAAGGAAGTTACAGGCAAAACCTCCGGTGAGATCATTGACGAAATGGTGGTGCAGGAAGCGAAAGTACTGCTGGATGACCCTTCGCTGTCTGTGTCGCAGGTTGCTGACAAACTCAACTTCACCGACCAGTTTAGCTTTAGCAAATTCTTCAAAAAGCACACATCCACGCCTCCGTCTGTTTACCGGACCGTGATTTAGGAGCACTTATTTATTATTTGATCTTGTCTTGCAGAAAGCCTTGCCAAAACCGGCAGGGCCGCTCAGTTTACTGATCTAATGCAACGTTGAATCAAACAGGATCTGGTGTCAGCGAACAAGGATACTCCCTATTTCAGTGATGCGAGTTTTTGACATAAAATCACGTCTTCCGTACATTCTTTCCCTCCTCTATCTGAACAACCTTTGCATCATCAAACAGGATCGAACTAGCGTTTGAAAACAACCAAAAATTTTTACAAAAGACAAGAAGACGATCAGACAAGAAAAGATCATTACAAAAGCAAAATTTACGAAAGATGAAAAAATTTATTCTAGCTGCCTTTAGTATGGCAGCGCTTACATACGGCAATCAGGTGCATGCACAAAAAGGATTTTCGCTGAACATAAAAGGAACGCCGCAGTTCAGCTTTCTTCAGAACAAAAATGACAATGACAACAGCAGCCTGGAAAAGAAAGGAACCTTCAACGCTGCGTTTGGCATCGGAGCTGCTTACAACTTTAATAATTATTCCGGGGTCGGACTGGATGTACTGTATTCCCTGCAAGGCCAGCGGTATAAAGCAAATGGCGTGGAAACAAACCAAAAGCTGAATTATATTAAGATCCCGGTATACTATACGTTCAATACAGATGCTTCCAAACCGGTTTCTTTTATCGCAAAAGTAGGCCCTCAACTGAGCTTGCTGACCGATGCAAAGCTGACCAACAAAGACGGAGATCAAATTGGCGGCAGCAGGAAAGATGCGTATGAAAGTGCCACATTCGGTGGTGTTGTGGGAGCCGGCGTACAATTCAGGCTGAACCAAAGCTTGTTCCTGACTACCAATGCACGCTTTGACTACGACTTTACCAATGCAGAAAATGAAGATTATCCATCCTATGTAACCGGCAGGGAGAAAACGCACAACATGACCACAGGATTGGAAATAGGATTAAAATATTTACTCAGATAAAACAGGAGATTAAGCGCGTTTTCAATTGCTAGTTTTGATTTCGTACGCAATAAAGACCTGCGTACAACGGATAAAGGGAAGCTTCGTGCTTCCCTTTGCCTTTTCTGTTTATAACAGCCTGAAAAATTTCTGCCCGGCCTATTTCAGTATCAGCACAGGTTGTTTGGCGTTGCGGTAGATAGCTTCTGAAATGCTTTTATGGGTAAGGGTATACAAGAAGCTATGTTTGCCGGGCAGGGCCAGGATCAATTGTACAGGATGCGCTTTTGTAAAGCCGGCAATTCCGTTTATGACGCTCTTATCGGTTGTATAAAAAATCTGATGGTCAAAGTTCTGCAGGAGATGCCGGAACTTGTCCTCGGCCTCGTGCAGCTTTTGAGGATCTTTGATCACCTGCTGATTGGTTTCCAGGTTCAAAACCAGCAATTTTATATCCGCCCAGTACGGTGAAGTTCGCAAGCTGCTCACCCTGTGCAGGTCGTTGAGCATATTAAAGTTATAGGGCAATAGGACCTGTTCTACCGGTTGATATCTGGCATCTGCAGGAACAACCAAAACACGGACAGGACTTGCTTTAGCGATGCTGATTACATTACCGGCTATAATGCTGCTGCTTGAATAATCATGGTTGTCGCTTCCTACAATGATCAATTCAGGTTTTTCGTTTTGGATAACCTCAAAAATTCCTCTTAGCAAAGGAAATTCGCTTACAGCAGTGATTACTTTGGTGCCATGGCCTACTTCTGCTGCAACCCTCCGGCACAAGGCCTGCAATTCTTCTATTGCCTCCTGCCTTTGCCGGTTCAGGTAATCCTGGTTTACATTGTTGTATTCTGCAGCAACAATCAGGTTCTCATACATGGAATCGTAAAATGTTTTGAGCAGAATCATCCGTTCGTACCCGTACTTTTTGCACCATTCAATCGCAAACGCCACGGCATTTGCAGATGTTGCGGTAAAATCGACCGGTAAAAGCAATGTTTTCATATCTGTATAGATTCTTGTACGATTAATTTATGACATGCGGCAGCGGACAATCTATTTAACGTATGACATGTACAAATGAGTGACACAATCAGCACGATAAAATTACATCCGCTTGTTAAAAAACAGATCCTCTTACCACAACACAGTTACCCGCAGGGCTTTTAAGCCACTAATACCCTGCAGATCTTCCAGCTCCAGCTCTTCCACCTCAGGTGCCAGCATCCCTTCCTGCTGCAGCTGGGCTATGTATTCAAGATAATCTTCCCGGTGCGTTTCCTGTACATACACGATGGCGATCTGGCCTGGCTGCGTGAGGCGCTCGCCGGAACTTTTAACATGCACCTTGTCGATCCGCTTTTTCACGATATGGTAGCGGATGCTATAGCCGCCTTCCGCATCAAAGCGTTTTTCATCCGGCCGGAAGCTGATGTCGATGGTGCCGCTGTTCACATAGATGAGCTGGGTGGTCTGGAGCTTTACAGGCATGTAAGGCAGGTTGGTATGTTCCATGCGGGCAATGGCCACCATGCTCGAGAGCTGCCATACCTGCAGGTCGCGCAGGTACTCGGGGCGGTATGGGATGGAAGGGTTGATGGACTGTCCGACATACAGATCGTATTCAATCCCGTCTGTCCGGAATTTTTCAAAATAGATGGGGTACAGGCGTTGAAATTCAGCATGCATCGATTCCAGGTACTGCGTGATCGAGCTGTTCACCAATTGCATGGATTGCTCCAGAAGACGGCGCTGTTCAAACACAATGCCCAGCTGGGGATCAACAGCTGCAAAATAATTGCTCACAACCGCACCTGCACCATCGTGGTTCGCAAAGGGCCGCAGCAGCGCATCGGCCTGCTCTATAAGCGGTAGCATGCCTGCTTCTTCCCGGCCGGAGATATGCCCGCTGAACTGCTGCTGCATCGTTCTTGCAGCTGCTTGCAAAGACAGCGCCGCGCCTCCTCCCGGAAGCTCCTTTACCTCTTCCAGGGTGCTGTCAAGTATGGTGAGATAAGTATGCAGGTCCTTGTCGAGGGCATTGTTGCGCTCGACAGTGGAGTTGCGGATGTCTATCGAACCGTACAGGGGATAGACCTGTTCAAAACGGATAGGACCAGGCGTACCGGGAATGCCCTGTTCAAAACGGTTCTTCAGGTACCACCAGGCCACTTCATTGAACTTCCACTGCACCGATGGCTGGATGGCCGTAAAGTTAACCTTGATCACATTGTCGATGCTGGTCATGAACTCCGCCTGGTTGTTGTGCATCAGCTGCGCAAGGATGGGCATGGCCGGCTCCAGTCCGGCCAGCAGCTTGTAATCAAGCACGTTCTCATTCACGGTGCTCACCTCCAGCAGTCCGGCCAGTTCGTTGTTGTGGTATACGGGCAGGAGCGCATAAGCTTTGATGCCCCGGCGTTCAAACGCCTGCTTGAACAGATCGTCGGGCAGGGGCTCCCGCTGGCTATCCAGAATAACCACTTTGGGATGCTGGAAGTATTGATTGAGCTTGTTCACGAATGCCTCTTCCGGAATGCGCTGCTCGCGGGCCATGTTGATGGAAATGCTATGCGAGTAGTTGGCGTAATACGCCACCAGCCGGTCGTTCACCTTGAGAAAAGGCAGGAGTCCGAACTCCACCCGCTGTTTGCCAAACATGGCCTGCAGCAACGAAAGGATGGTGCGGTAAGTATCATCAAAATTCTCCGGCACGTGGCGGATAATGGCGCTGCGCATCTTGTGAAGGGCATAGCGTACCGTGATCTCGGTGGCAGTAACAATCGAAAACCCTTCAAACAAGTAATCAGAAAGAGGTATGGCTTGTTCAAGCTGGCAGAGATCGTCGGCCTTTTTCAACTGGTGCCGCATTTCTCCGGCTTCTATTGCCGGCACCTCTCCTACACGCGACACCTCCACAAAGCGGTTGTCGATGTGAATACTGAAATAGCGCGGCAGGTTGGTCGTCTTGTCTGTCCATACGTATACGATCTCTTCCTGCACAGCGGGCTTGATCTGGTAAAAGCGTTCCAGAATGAGGGCATATTTTACCTGTTCAAGGCTGCTGGTAAAAGCTGCTTTTTCTTCGGGTGTGGCCGTGGCCAGCATGCCGTGGGCATTGCCCGGGTAGAGCTGGCGGTAAAACGCGCTGGTGCTGTAAAAGATGTGATCACTGCAAGGCAGGCTCAAGGCCCAGACCAGCTCCTGTTCCTCACCCAGCGGTGGGAACAAGGCGGCATAGAGCAGGTCGTGCAGATGAGGATAGTTCTCCAGTGCCTCTACGTCAACCGGACCCGACAGTGAAGGATTGGCCTCAAATGCCCGGAGCACAAACTCGTACAGCTTGGCCTTCATCGTTTGCTCTGCATGCCGGCGGGCTTCTATAAACTGGACAAAGCGCCTGAACGACAAGCGCGTGTGCTGTTCCCCATTCTGCTGGGAGCCGGGAAGAATATGAAAGCTGAGCTGTCTCATCGAAGTTGCAAGTTAGAAAAGGTTCTGCGTATGCTGCCATGGCTTCTGCAAGCCGTTCCAAGAGGCTGCTCTGGTGGTAAAACAGAACGTTTTGTTTTACCTGTAACAAGTTAAAACCGCATGCCTACCGAAAACGACGGATACCAGCCTTCTGATCCATAGGCCAGGTTGAGCCGGCCTACAAACAGCGAAGCGGGGGCCAGGTAGATATAGCCTCCTACTCCATTGTGCCATCTGGTGCTGTGCTCATGCGGTTCCCAGACCCGGCCAATATCATACATACCGCCCAGCCCCAGCTGTCCGCGAACAATATAGTTGCCGAAGTTCGACAGCACCACACGCAGCTCCAGGTTGTTGTAAAAAGAATGCTGGCCCGCAAACCGGTACTGGCGGTACCCCAGCAGGTTGCCCTGGCCTCCCAGGAAAAGCGACTGGTAAAAAGTGGTGTGGCCCGCAGTGATCCCACCACCCAGCCGTTCAGATAAGACAAGTGTTTGGCGGGCGTTGAGGCTTTTATACAGGGCCACTTCCGGAATAAGCTGGGCATAGGCCCGGGTTGTGCTGCTCAGTCCGTCGAATCCTTTGAGCTGTACATGCACATAGGAGCCCCAGGCAGGCAGTACGGGGTTATTACGCTGGTCAAGCTCATAATGGGCCACGAGCCCTAAGTGCGTCTTGTCTTTTGTCAGCGTGGTGCTGTCGTAGGAATGCAACCGGGAGGTATTCAGAATAAAGCGGCCCTGGTTGCCATCGCTGTTGAAATGATAATACTGGAAAGCAGGCCCCAGGCTCAGCGAAGACCCTTTGCGGCCCCGCCACCGGAAGGCCTGCTCCAGTTCCACGATGTTGAAGCGGGTGCGGTAATACCGCTTGTAATCCCCCACTTTGAGAAAGCTGGTTTCATTCCCTCTTCCAAAAAAGTTCTGTGTATTGTCCGGCGCTTTGATGGTAGCTGATAGCGTCAGATCGGTCTTGCCGAACACATGGATCCAGTCGCCGGCATAGCGCAGGTGAAAGGCCTCGGTACTAAACGAATGCGACAGCGTGACCTGCTGCCGGGATGTGTAGGGTGTTTTTCGAAAGCCTCCCTGCTGAACAAAGCGGATACCCAAGCCCAGGTACAGTCCATCGTCCCGGTTGAGGGAAGCAGTTAACAGCGGCAGGGACGTGTTATACAAATTCGTAGGCACAAATGCCGTGTTCAGGCTATCCTTCGACAAGTGGGAATGCAGCCGGGAAACTGCACCCATGTAATGTTCCTGCTCGCGGTCGTACAAGGAAATCTTTTTTCGGGTATCCTTGACCGTATAGGACTTGTGTCCCTTGCCACCGATCATGCGCAGCCGGATAGCGGTGTGATTGCTGATCACGACACTGTCATCTCCCTTGCCGGTGTAAAGCCGGATCTCTCTGGTCATGCCGGGCAGAAAAGTCTTGGTCATTAAGGTATCTTCCAGCCTTCCATTCTTGCTGATCTTCCGGATGGTAACCTGCAGCCCACCACCTGTGCTGTCCATTAGTTCCACAAACTCATTCTTGTCGCTGGCATGGATGTCCACTACCCGGTTGCTGAAGCGGTAGTACTTATCCATCGCTGACGGCAGCTGAGCCCGCCGGCTTTTCAGTTGGTTCAGCAGCTCATCGTGCCGGAGATGATAGATTGCTTTGGGTAACTTATCCAGCGCAGCTTCAAGCACAGCATCTGTGAGTGAGTTGGTAAATGAATGAACGGTGCTCGTCCAGTCATTGTAGGGCAGTTGGCTGGCGGGATGTGCATTGAGAAAGGCCGATTTGTAAAAATAGAAATTGGACCCGCTCTGCAAATGGCTGCTAAAGCCACGCACATGAGGCATTACAAAAAGTCGCTTAAGGATCACCGGCAGAAAGCCCTGCGTAACATTCAGCACCATATCGCGGTCGCGGGGCACGGCCACATAATATTTTTCTTCGCCTTTTTTGTTTTGGTTGTGAAAGCGCCACTGGTCGCCATGCCGGTCCCAGTCGCCCAGGAAAAAGTCCAGCATGCGGGCCCGCAGAAAACCATGGGCATCGTAGCTGTTGTCATTGTCTTCCTGCAGGTTCTCCAGCATCTTCTCTGTATTATCTGATTTGCCCAGCGGCTCCCGTTCTTCAAACAAGGCCACACGGCCGCTGAACAGCGGACCATACGCATGCAGCCCTGTGTCCGGTGCCACCACCCCGATCAGCGGACTGGCATGTGGCACGCCCACAGCCTGTGCTAGAGGCGGCACAAGCAGCGCGGAATAAGGATGCTGGGCACTGGTGGCATCATCCAGCAATTCGCGGACAAACGTGCCCTGGAATGGTTGCGGCACAATGAGGTCAGGCTTTTTTTCAACCGTGCGCAGGGTATACTCCTTGCCTTTCCCATCTGTGAGGCGCAGGGAGGTAGACTGGAAACCACCGCCCAGTTTTGAAGGGGTCAAACCGCCAGCGAAGGTAGACGTGCGGATCACCGGCAGCTTCACCCTGGCAGCCCAATCAGTTCGGTAGTTGCGCCCCAGAAATAGCTGGTGCAGCCAGCTGCTGTGCCCATAGGCCGGATGCGCCTGCACCACCGCACTGTCCGATGGGTAGGCCGCTATGACTGCTGCTTCCACCTGGTTGTAAAGCTGTGGGTGCCAGGTATATTGAAAAACGGGCTGCACCGTTTTATCGGTGTAATGATAAAAGGTAAAGTGGATGCTGTTGTCTATGAGCTGGTCGGCCGTTACGTATCCTTGTTTTTCTTCGCCGAACAGTGCGTTTTTCCCTTTGAATGTGTGGTTGTGTTTGGCCCCGGCTCCGCTTACAACCTGGAACTGTTTTGTATCCGGATTGCTGATCAGCTGCAGTCCGTGCTCATGCCCGGACACATGGATCAGGTTGGGAAAGCCCTTAAAAACGCCGTCCACCGATCTGATCATATCCTTGTACAAGGGATGACGCAGGTCCTCCGGATTGGTAAAAGTGCCGCGCAGCAAGGGATACAGTGAGCCGATCACCGGCAGGGGAATGTAGAGGTACCGGTTAGCGACCGTAAGCGGAAAAATAAAATCCTTGAGAGAAAAATAACCGCCGTGTGTGCCATAACTCTGGAAAGGATGGTGGTCTGCAAGCAGGATGGTCTTGTACCTGTTCTCATAAAGAAGCTCTTGCATGGACATCACCACATCCTGTTTGGTTCGGCAGTTGCAGCCTGCACCCTCCCCCGTTTTGTGAAAGGGATAGAGCCACCATTCACTGTCAAAGGCAATGATCACCAGGTTGCTGGTAAGCGGGACCAGGACGGGATCCGGACAGCCATCCCCCGGCACCAGTTGCAGCAGCGAATCGCCCTGCTCACGCAGAAAGGCTGTTTGCCGCTTGATCTTGGCCAATCCGTCAGGGCCGGATTTATCCCAATCGTGGTTGCCCGGAACAAAATAGACGGGAGCCCCCTTTTGCCTGAATAGTGTGTACTGGGAACGGATGATCTGCTGCGATCCGCCCTCTTCCTTGCTGCCCGGCAACCCCATACCATGCGGATAAATGTTGTCGCCGAGGTAGAGAACGGTGGTCTTTCCAGGCAGCACCCGGCTGGCTGCATCTGGGATCACGGCCTGTTGCTGCGGGTCTATCTCACCTGCATCGCCAATCAGGATCAGGCGGTGCCTGATGCTGTCCTGCGCCCGCAGAAAAACAGGCAATGTCAGCACGACTATCAGCAGCACGGATGTAAAAATCTTGTTCATCAACGGTTAGTTTTAGCAGTGCCCTTACGGGGCAGGATGATAGGTTATCTTCAAAAGCGTGGCAGCCGGACTGCCTCCCTTTTCATTGGAAATGTACAGGTTCCCTGCCTGGTCGAATGCGATGCCTTCCGGCTGGTTGTACAGGCCGGGGTCAAGTGGATAGCTGTCCTGTACGGTCCAGTCCGGCCCGGCCACCACCAGCAGCTTGTTTACCGAAGAAATGATAAACCATTGCTTTAACCGTCCGTTCCAGGCCAGGGCTGATGGTGCAAAGTCAAGCTTTTTTTTGCCAGCCTTGCCGGCGATCACTTCTACCGAAAGTATGAAAGAGCCGGCCGGCTGAAGCTGTCCACCTGCAGTGGAAAAAATATATCCCGTATTCGTCTTGTGGGGCTTTTCGTCACAGTGTTTGCACAACACGTAAAGTTTGTTGCTTGCAGCATCAAGATACATTCCTTCGTATTCGCCGGATGGCAGGATTCCTTCGATGGTCTGTGCTTCTACCCTTTCCGCTCCACCAGGCATGGGAAAACGGCTTATTACGCCATCGCTGCGCAACACAAATACTTCCTCATTGCCCACCTGTATATCCTCATAATCGCCTTTCTTACCAAAACGGGTTTCTACCATCGATGGTCCTCCGGGCCGGAAACGGAACAGCGTTCCCAGTTCATCCTGTTCAGCATAAACGGTGTCAGACAGGCCGTTCCGGAAGCTGATGCCTGAGATTTCGTTGAGGATGCGTGGCAGGGTAAAGCGTTGGGGTTTGTCCAGTGCGTAAGGGAAGGAACGGGCTGGTGGGTCGGTTGCCTCTTTGCGCGCGCCGGGTTGCTGACCGCAGGCCAGCATACCGAACAGGACGCCCGCAGTAAACAAGGTCTTTGTGATGGTGGTGAAACAAGGGATCATGCAGCGATGGTTTTGCAGCCGGTTGGCGCCGGCCGGTGAGCAAAATTTTATGAGTCTTGTCAGGGATCATGGATCCCGGTTTTGGACGCAAGAAGAGCGTATATGCCTGCCTGTGAGTGAACCGGCGTTTCAGTACCGGGTTCCAGCGGCACATTGTTCAGCTGGTGATCGATCAAAACAGCTTCTGTATTGTCTTTCAGCTGGATCTCCAGGATCTGGAGGATCTCCTGGCGGATAGCAGGATCATAGATGGGAAAGCAGACTTCTATGCGTGCATAGATGTTCCGGTTCATCCAATCGGCCGAGCCCATGAATACCCGGGGTTCTCCCCCGTTTTGAAAGCAGAACACGCGGCCGTGTTCAAGGTATCGCCCTACAATTCGTTTGACAGCAATCCCCTCACGCTGTCCCGGCACACCAGGCACCAGGCAGCAAATGCTCCGCACGATCAGTCTAACAGGCACGCCTGCCCGCGCAGCTTCGTACAGCTTTCTGATCAGCACGGGCTCTTCCAGGTTGTTCAGCTTGATGGCAATGCCGCTGGGCCGGCCAGCCCGGGCAAAAAGGATCTCCCGGCCGATCAGCTCCAGGAAGGCCTGCTGCAGGTTGAACTGCGCCACCAGCAGGTGATTGAAGCGAAGACTGCCGGATCCTTCCGGCTTTTTGCGGTGGGCCAGGAAAAGAAACAAAAGCTCCATTTCCTGCAACAGACCGCTGTGTGCCGTAAGCAGAACATGGTCGGTATAAAACCGCGCTGTATTCTCGTTGAGGTTGCCGGTGGCCAGCAAGCCAAAGTACTGCAGGTTATTCTCTGCTCTTTTTTTTACCAGCGCGATCTTTGCATGCACTTTCAGCCGGGGAATGCTGTAGATCACTTTCACGCCGGCCTCTTTCATGCGGTTGGCCCAGCGGATATTGTTGGCCTCGTCAAAACGTGCTTTCAGCTCTACAAATACCTGCACCCTTTTACCGTTCCTCGCCGCGCTGATCAGCGCATGCGCGATCCCTGAATCCGGAGCGATGCGGTAAAGTGTTGCGTAAATTTCTTCCACTGCAGCATCCAGGGCGGCCTCATTAAAAAAACGCAGCACGGTACCATACCGCTGGTATGGCGGATGCAGGATGATGTCGCGCTCGCTGATGGCTGAAAAGATAGAACGTGCAGTGGATTCCGCTGGCAGCGGGATGGTCCGCTGAGGAGGATAAAACAGGGCTTTGTCATGCAAGGGCAGACCGGCCATATCTTTCAGGTTGTGGTACATCCCCCCTTCCATGGCGTTGCCGATGGACAAATTAAAGGCCGTGCTTAGCAGCTGAACATGCCGGAGGGGCAAGCCTGGCTGATGCAGCAGGCGGGTGACAGGTCCCTCGTCGCGGCGGACCAGCTCCTGCTCTATTTTTTCCGGCAGTTCGTCCTCCAGGTTCAGCTCTGCATCACGTGTGATCTTGAAGCTGTAGGCACCTGCGATAGTATGGTCCGGGAAGAGGTACGACAGGTGCCATTTTACCAGGTCATCGATAAACAGGACGTATTGCCGGCCTTCGTGATCCAGCGAAAAAAAACGCGGCAGCTCATTGGATGGAATGTTGACAACCGCAAGCGATTCTTCCCCATGCCGTTGCAGGGGTACAAAGAGATACAGTTCGTTGTTCTTCGGGAAAAAACTGCCGGCAGGCGTCAGCAGCTGCCATTGCAGGAAAGCCGCGACCCTGGTAAAAAAATAGCCGTGCACCTGTTCAAGCAGGAAGGGGGGCAACGGCTGGTCGTAGATCCAGGTAACATTATGGGCCTCCAGCAGGGGGATCAGTTCCTGGCGCAGGATCCTTCCAAACTCTCTCTGTTGAGCCGCAATGAGCTGCCGGGCCGTATCGAATTCAGTGGGTGGAACCCTGCTCTCAGGAAGGTTGCCCACCGGCTGGTTCAGGCTGTGTTCTTGTTTGGCCATGAGCACAGGCATGCGCACCCGGTAAAACTCATCCAGGTTGGAAGAAAAAATAGAAAGGAATTTCAGTCGTTCGCCTGCCGGCACTGCCTTGTTCGCCGCTTCCATCAGCACCCGCTGGTTAAAGGAAAGCCAGCTGATGTCTCTGCTAAAAAAGGGGGCTTGCGTCATGGGTTTGATGGGGTCAGCCAGCTTGGCTTACAAAGGTGTAGTAAGGAAAGAAGCAACAATAAATGCGATAACGGCCAGTACCAGTCCGTACATAAATACATTGTACGAAGCACGCAGCAGCTTGTACTTGCGGCCCAGCACCACGCCCTGCGAGTACACGTCGCGGATCAGGGTGCCGTAGAGAAAGTCACGGTCTTCCATCACCTTGCGCATGCCCTGCGCGTAATGCTCAATACTCATCTTGTAAAAGTTTCCAAAGAACAGCAGGTTCACCTTTTTTTCATCCAGGTCTTCCTGTGAAAACGTACCATTCGGAATGGTAGGCCTTGCTGCCAGGATCGACAATACAATGGCCACCAGGCTCACGAGCAGCAGCAACACGGCCGGGATGATCATGTAGCTGGCGGTATTGAGCTTGTCCAGCAGCAGGCTGACCACCACCGAAATAATAATCGAATTCACGGTAATGATGATATGCGATTTATTGTCGGCCATATCACTCAGGCGCTGGTGGTTGTTGCTGCTGATCCGGAACATGGTTTCGATGCCCTTATCGGGGCGATCTGCTTTTTTGGAAGAAGCGTCATTTCCATCTGCCGGCAGCTTCGAGGGAGCACTCACAACGGTGTCACCCGCTTGTTGTTTGTGAAGCAGGTTTGCCAGGTTCTCCCCTTTTTTGGGATCCAGCAGCACGCGGCAGTAATCAGTATAATAGTGGTGCTGTTGGAGCAAGGCGATCGTTTTGCGGCGCCATTCTTCCTTGCTGATCTCGGTACCATTCAGCGCTTTGTACTCTTTGCGCATGAGCCGGTTTGTATCTGAGAACCCGTCCGTACCCAGGTGAAACAAGTCTGCATCGCAAACGATCTCTTCAAGCAGGTTCTGGGCATTTTGGGGCAGTTTGGTAGCAAGGATACAATGCCGGATGCTGTCGATGTCGGCCTGGCCCGCCTGCAGGCGGGCGAGGAAATCGGCGGCCTGCTGTGCGCCGTTTTGTTCATGTCCGGCTGGTCCGTCGAGGTATCCGATGTCGTGGAACCAGGCGGCGGCCGTGACTACAAAGAAATCCCGGTCGTTGAGCTGGTAGTGGTTGGCGATCTGTACGGCCGCGGCTACCACGCGCTGCGTATGTGCCAGGGTGTGATACAGGAGCGCGGGATTGCTTCGCTGGTGATAAAGGGCCAGTACATGGTTCTGCACCTGTTCCGATAGGTCTTTGTAGTTCATCAAGCCAGATTTTGAAGCAATATTACTGAAAGTTAAAGAGTAGGATGGAGCGGCCTTTTAAGAGAGCTTTATAAATTTGAGGACTGTCTGCTCTTTTTCCTAATCACGGGTCAGGGCGTCCTGATCTTCCCATCGCAACTATCTGCCTAGTGATAGGATGCCATCTGCCACGCTGCTCAATCCTGTGCAGTCTCCGGTTGAACCATGACAAAGCGGACAAGTGTATATTGTTTTTTGATCTTGGCCCTGATTTCATCGATCGCCTCATCAATTTCTTTCATGCTCAGGTCTTCGTGAAAGGAAACGATCAGCATCAGCACAACTTCACTGGGAGATTGATAGGTGGAGAGGATATGTTTTACCTTCACTACAGCAGGATGATGTTCCGTCAGTTCTATGATCCTGGCTTTTGTCTGCGGAGCGATTCCTTCTCCCATGAGCAGGCTCCTGCTTTCCCGGGCGAGAATACCGGATACGGCAACCAACAGCAAACCTACCAGCAGCGAAGCCACGCCGTCGAGAACGGGTAAGTTCAGCCGGTGGCCGAGGAAGAGGCAGATCAGCACGATGAACAAACCTGCTACTGCAGCCCCGTCTTCAAACAAAACCAGAAAAGTAGAAGGATCTTTGCTGTTCACCACGGCATCCCACCAGGAAAGCGCTCCCTTGACCTTATTGAATTCCCTGATCGCTACAACAAAGGAAGCACCTTCAAACACCATGGACAAGGCAAGCACAATATAGCTTACGGTCGGATTGCCCAATTCTTCCGGATGTATGATATGCAGAATACCCTGGTAAATAGACAATCCGCCGCCCAAACCAAATATCAAAATAGATACGATGAACGACCAGAAGTAAAGCTCTTTTCCATAGCCGAACGGATGCTGGCTATCCGGCGCCTTCTTACTCCGGTTGATACCCAGGAGGAGTACAAGTTCATTGGCCGTATCTACCAGGGAGTGGATGGCCTCCGCCAACATGGAGGAACTGTTGCTGATGGTACCGGCAATAAATTTGGTGACCGCGATCAGCAAATTAGCAGCCAGTGCGCTGTAAATCGATTTGTTAGCAGATGCCATATTTCACGTAAATATTCCCGGCTGATGCCGGGTGGTGAAGGTAGGGCACTCTGTGCTCTTTTTAATACTGCTGCCGGCATAAAACCGGAATTAGAGGCAGGCCTTCCATTCATAGCGCTTTGCTTGCGGGCATGAGGGATCGGAAGATAAGCTATGCTTTTTGGAGGGTCTTATTTTCTCTTAAAAATGAAAACAGGATACCTGCAATGATGCAAAAGTTTACCACGTAAGCGGCGAAAATTGACAGCACGCCTACTTTACCGTTATTGGGTGTCGGCAACCCTGCATGAAAGAACTTATTTCCAAAAATATAGGCATACAGGAGCAGGATGATTGTACACCAAACCAGCTCAATCCTGATCAATTTCCAGCCAATATCATGAACGCTCCTGGAAGTGTTTTTATAAAGCATCCAGATGACAGCGGGAAATATAACTGCCAGGATGGGATTCAGCAGATAACCGAAAGCCGATAAGATCAAGATCAGGGAGACTTTAGGATCTTCTTTAGGTAATGTCACAGGGTCGGGAGCATTTGCTTCTGTACTGCTGGTCAGTTCTGCTATGTCTACATGCAAAGCCGTTGCGATGCGTTTCAAAGAATCTCCTCTTGGAACAGTTTCGCCGTTCTCAATTCTTTGGATACTGCGCAAACTCAACCCTGCCCCTTCTGCCAAATCCTCTTGCGAAAATCCCAACCTCAATCTGAGTACTTTTATTTTTTCACCCGTTGCAAGCTGTTCCATGAGATCATTGTTTATTTGAGCTAAAGTTAAGACCAGATTCCGGTGAAGAAGACGACATCTTTACGCCATATAGGCGTCAATATGCCTCAAACGCCAAATGCAAGGTGTTATATCAAAGAGAACTTAAGCGTATGGCACTCCATGTTCCGGCAGGAACATACAATACTCCTAAATTCAATTTGGTCTTATGTATGCATTTCGAATACCCCTTTTTATCAACTGCACACCACCTGATTCAAACCGGCCTGAAATATGACCCACCCACTACAATAACACAGCAGGATATCCTCTCTGAGAACATCCTGCTGTGCCAGGCTTGTTTTTGCAAACTTTCCTGTTTTATTTCCTTTGGGTCAGTACAATGGAGGGTTATTTGTTACAACTCGCATAAGAATGATAGAAAAACGACATCAGACAATAAAGACCAACTCCTGCAATTACTGCTCAGGCAAAAAGCATTCACAGGCTCTGACGGCCGTCATCAATTTTTATGCTTGTGGTCAGCAGGCGCAAATGTAGCCGCCTGGCTCTTTCTTCTTATTGTTGCATAATCCACGTACTTGTATTTACCCAGTATTGTCCGGTGCAGTTCAATCTGGTAAGTGCCCTCTTTGGTACTGGCCATGCTTACAACCGTTTCTGACACAGCAACAGGTGCTTTTACCTCAGCTCCCTTCTCCATCAATAATTCACCCATCACACGCCCCTCCATCGTTTTGGGCAGCGGCAGATGATGAATGTGCAGGATCGTGGGTACAAGGTCCACGTTTGAAGTAGGCAGGGTGTCGGTATATTGTTTTTTAAAGCTGGGGCCGGCAGCCATCAGGGGTATGTGTACTTCGTACGGACTTAACCCACCATGTCCGGCCACGCCGGTCGAATAGCTGGCTCCGGCATACCCTTGTGCGTTTTTACTGTCGTCCCAGTTGCTGGCAGTCAGGATGTCTGCAGCCCTGTCTGCATGGTTCCAGTGAACAGCTTCAAAAGAAAGCGTGCCTGCCACCCAGCCTTTTAAATCGCCCGGCTTGTTTCCCTTTGTGAACAGGGGCCCTGCCCATTGTTGTCCTTGCAGGGCTGCAACGATTTTTTGTGTCAATTCTTTGTCATGGTTATTTACATAGATCGCTCCTTCTGCCACTACCACATCTTCAGAGGTTGTATCTTTTTTCAATTCCTGGCTGATCAAAAAATCAGCCAGGCGCTGCTTGCCGATATAAGTCGCAAATCCATGATCGGTTGAAATCAGGATATTGGTCTTATCATCCATCTTTCTTGCCTTGAGCGAATCCAGGATCCGGCCAAACTGTGCATCTACCAGTTTGAGTGCTGCCCTTGCCTGGGGCGAACCAATGCCATACTGGTGTGCTGCGCCATCCGGTTCAGAGTACCAGACGGCATTCACCAGCGGACCATCCTGAACCAATCCGTATTTCATCAGTGCATCGGTCACCCATGCATGGCCGGCTGCATCTGCTTTGCCGCCGCTGGGAGGAGCTCCAATATCACCTACAACCTGCTGGCGAAAAGAATCCGGCAGGATCATGGTGGGGTTGATGGTAATACCGCTCACTGTATGGTTCTGCAGCAATGCCTGTCCGGTAGAACCGGAACTAAATACCATAAATCGCTGACCGGCCTGCCGCAATACCTGGCCCAGGGAAGTTTCGGCTGTCAGCAAATGACCGTGGGTAGCGCTGTTTATCCTGTTCAGTTCAGTGGCTTCTCCGGTGTTCAATCCCTTTTTTTTGTCTACCCCGGGAAAGTAGACCGTATTGCCCATCAGACCGTGTGTAGCCGGGTAACTTCCGGTGGAGTAAGAAGAGGAGTTCACCCGGGTGACCGTCGGAAACACGCTGTGGTGCTGCGTTCCATAACAAGCCTCCTGCCTGAATGCATACAGGCGCGGCATTCCCTCCGCTGTAATATAATCAGGCCTGAGCCCGTCAAAAAACACAATCAGGGTTCTGACGTCGGCAACCTCTTTTTGACTGCTTCCTTTTCCCGTTTGTGCACCTGCGAAGCCGTGTAAAAAGAGGGCACCTGCCAACAACCATCTGCGTTCTATCCGTGCCGGCAGGGATGACCGACCGCTTTGTTTATTAAAATTCATTGTTTACTTCTTTGATTCCATAATTTTTCATGACCGGCAAAAACAGGGGCAAGTTATTGACAAGGATAAAATCAATGCCACTGTTCCACAATGCAGGCGCCTCTTCTGCCTTGGAGGCAAAATAATAATTGATGCTGACATGGTTGTTCCTGAGTTGCTGAATAAACGGCTTCCGTTCTTCGGAACTGCCTACAGCCAGCAACTGGATAAACCGGGCCCCTTCCCTGATCGTGGCCCGTACGTACTGCTGGTTATCCTGCCGGTATTTATTGTCTGCATTGCAAATAATGATGCCGGGAACAACTTCCCGGGCTCCGGCTGCGGCCTCTTCACTGCAAGCCAGTAAACACTGGTGCAGGCGGCCTGTTCTTTTTACCATTGCGGCCACCGCCTTGCCCAGCGCAGCGCCTCCTTTGAGGTGACAGTTCAGCCAGATATTGCGCGGCATGATCTCCAGCGTTTCCTCCAGCAGAGGCACCCGGGCCCCCTTGAATCCGGCACCTTTTTTTATGCCCGCATCCAACTGCCTGATCTGCGCCCCTGTGAGATCAGCAACCGGTCCGCTGCCTGTCGTTGTGCGGTCAAGGGTTTCATCATGCATGATCACCAGCATGCTGTCTTTCGAAAACTGAATATCAAACTCGATCATCTGCACTCCATGCGCAATGGCATTTTTAAAAGCAGGAAGGGTGTTTTCCGGATGGGTATCCATGCCACCCCGGTGCGCGCACAAACCTTTCCGGGGCATATCATAGGCCGTCCCCTGCGCATATCCCCCAACACACACCATCAATGCAGCCAATGAGAAAAATAATGAAGCGGTCAGTTTCATGAAATAAATTTTATTGATCCCACCATACTTTTACGTTGCTGTTGTCACCACCCATCGAAGCTTTTGCTGCAGCCAGTCCCGCCGGATTGAGTGATTGAAGATACGTCGGATAAGGCACCCGCCACGGAAACTGGTTTTCAGCCGGTATACCGCTGCCCCTTGCTAAAACCGGCAGCCCAGTTCTGCGCTTTTCAAACCACGACTGGTAATCAACCCAAACAAATGCATAGTATTTCTGCAGCATGATCTGCGCCAGCTGATCGGCAGCAGAAGCCGATGCGTTGTAAACCACACCAGGTTGCTGCAGATAGCCGGCAGGCAGTGCTACGCCCCATTGCACCATGGAAGCCGTGATCCCGTTTTCATAATGCTGCCGGGCTGTTTTGCCGGTGGCATAGCCTTTTAAAGCCAGTTCCGCTTTGATAAATTCCACTTCTGCATAGGTCATCATTACCCCCAGCTGCGGCAGGGTTTTCAGGGTATTGCTATAGCTGGAATTCTGGTCTACCACATACTCCGTGCTCACAGGATAGCCACTTTCTATGCCCCGGTACGTTGCCACGCCGCCTACATTCACCGTAGTGGCCCATACCGTACGCCGTGGATCAGCCCATGCGTTGAGGTTGTTGATAAAGAATTTTGTGTAGTAGTTCCCCTGGTTCCAGTCGCTGGGCCGCGCATTGTAATACGGATTGAAATACGGCGTAGTGCCGGGATAGCGGAAAATAGCTTCGTCGGCATTTGAGGAAAAAACAGGGTACTTTGCAGTGTCAGCCAGGATGGTCAGGATGCGGCTGGATGCATTTACTTCCGCATCCCTTTTTAGGGTTCTCAACAAGAGGCGCAGCTTGAGCGAATTGCAGAATTTTTTCCATTTCTGGATGCCGGTATTTTTTGTACCGGTGAGCGCATTGGCATTGTACACCTGGTCACCACCATATGTAAGCGCTTTTGTATCGTTGAATAAAGCATTGGCAGTATCCAGGTCTTTAAAGATCTGCGTGTAAATGTCTTTTTGCTTGTCAAACGCAGGCGTAAAATTTCCGCTGGTCCCGCTCGTAGCCTCTGAGTAAGGCACGTCTCCGTACAGATCGGTCAGGATAGAATAAGCCCAGCTCTTATATACCAGCGCAATGGCTTTGTAATTGGCTTCGCCCTGTCTGTCTGCGATAGAATAGATAGCATTGATGTCATTGATAAAGCCGTAAAAATTGCTCCAGACGCCACTTCCCGGATTCACTACATACCTGTGCAGACCTTGTCCGTCCGGACTGGACCTGGGTGCATCTACCTGCATCAGTTCATTGGTAAAATTCCGGCTGGCAGTCACGCTGGCATTTACGATGCGGTATTGCATCTGTCCGAGAATAACCCCCGGGGTTACATCTTTCGGCCGGTTGGGATCTGTATTCAGCTCCTGAAAACTTTTGGAACAGGAGGTAGCTCCAATAACAATAAGCAAGAATATAAAAACCTTTTTATGAGTGAACATACCTGTCTTGTGTTAGAATTTTAATGTAAGATTGACACCCATACTGCGGGTAGATGGAAATTGCGTAAGCTCAACACCCGGTGTGAGCGTACCATTGTTCAGGTTCCCTCCTTCCGGATCAAAGGCCGGGAAGCTGGTCCAGTCGAACAGATCGCGGCCGTACAAAGCAATGCTGGTTTGCCGTACACCGATTTTTTCCAGGATGCTGCGCTTCAGGCCATACTCTATCCTTGCCTCCCGCAATTTGATAAAAGAACAATCATGCACATTCACTTCTGCATTCAGGATCTGGTAGTAATTGTCATAATACGTAGCAGCAGGAACACGCACTGTATTCGGCACATACTTACCGGTGGCATCCAGCACCACGCCCTGCCCTACAATGCCCTGGTCACGGCCGGGCAGCGTTACTTTTGTTTTACCCAGCGTATTGCTTTTATGACTGGTTTGCGAGAACATGCTTCCCCCCTTCTGTCCATCGAACAGGATGCTTGCTCTTATATTCTTGTAGGTGAACTCGTTCAACAGGCCTGCTTTCCAATCAGCAAAAGCATTTCCCCATTTCTGCGTTTGCGACGACAGGATGGGCAGCCCCGCTGAATTGTATACCACCTGCCCGTCAGGCGAACGCACAAAACCCGCACCGTACAGATCGCCCATACGGCCGCCTGGCCGGGCTTCAATGGTTACGTTGGTGTTGTGTGCATAGATCACCTGCGTGGGCACGCCGGCAGCCAGTTCCTTTACATAGCTCCGGTTCATCGACCAGTTGATGGTGGTACTCTAGCTGAAGTTTCTGCCCACTACAGGCTTGCCGTTCAGCACCAGTTTCATGCCCCGGCTGTTGATCAACCCTGCATTGATCAGGGCGTTCGAAAAGCCTGATACAGGATCAACGGGAATGGCAATGATCTGGTTGCGGCTTCTGTCGGTATAAACGGACAAATCCAGTCCCAGCCGGTTTTTGAAGAAACGCAGGTCGAGGCCGGCCTCGTAGCTGGAGCGGATCTCGGGCTTCAGGTTGGGATTGAAAAGGGTGGCCGGATTGGTGAAGTTGTTGCTGTAAATACGGTCGTAGTATTTATCTGTTTGATAAGGTTGTGCATCGGTACCTACCTGCGCCCAGGACAAGCGCAGTTTGGCAAATGAGAACGCAGCAGGCAGCTGCAACAAATCGTTGAGCAAAAAGCTGGAGCTGACGGAAGGATAGAAAAACGAATTGTTGCCGGCGGGCAGGGTGCTCGACCAATCGTTGCGGCCGGTTACATCCACAAAGATCCTTTCCCTGTACGATACCTGTCCGAATCCATATACGCTGTTGATGGCCCGTTCACTCTTCACAGGGTCAGCCACTGCAGGGTCGAGACTGTTCGAGATCTGGTAAATGCCGGGCTGGGCAAGCTGGTCGGCATACATGCCTGCGAAATTGTATTTCTGCTTCATGGCATTGGCGCCCGTTGATACAGAAAAACTGAAATTGTCGTTGATCTTGTTCTTATAGCTGAGCAACGCATCGGTATTTACTTCATAGTTGAATACGTTCTGTTCGCGGTACATGCCGCGCGGATATTTGGTCAGGCTGAAAGGCCGCTGCTGGCTTCTGAACTCGAAAGACATATCGATGCCGGAACGGATCATCAGGTTGAGGTTTTTGGCGATCTGGTAATCAGCCGAGAAATTTCCGATCACGCCATGCTTGTTCATTTTATTCAGGACCTCATACATTTCGATATACGGATTGTCGGGGCCGGTATTAAATGGCTTGTACTGTTCTACGTTCACCAGTCCTGGTCTCCAGTAAGGCTTGAACCATTCAGGCCTGATATTGGGCGCGGTGCCGATGATCAGGAAGTACATCATGGTCTGGTTGTTGTACCCGGCCGATGGCAGGTTGTCACTGTATTTATTGGTGTAATTGATCTTTCCTGTAATGCGGATTTTATCTGCGATCTTTTGGTTTACAGACAAGGCTGCACTGATCCTTTCATAACCGGTATTCGGCAGGATCCAGGTATTCTTCTGGTGTGTGAGCGAGAGCCGGGCCGAGCCATTCTCCCCGCCTCCTTCCATGGCAATGCTGTTGGAAAGGGTCGTGCCTGTTTGAAAGAACCCGGTGATATAATCTTTTTGTGCCACCCAGGGCGTACGCGTAGTGGCAATATGCGTGGGCGTGTTGGGATCGTATTGAAAATACATCTGCCCGTTGAATTTTGGTCCCCATGCACGGCCGGCAGAAGCCGTGGTGCTGGTATTGATGCCATCCGCTGTGTTGCCGTAAGAATAATAATCAGCCGTCCTGCCTTCGCCATATTCATACTGGTAATCGGGCCAGCGGTTGACCTGTTCAATGCTGAACGAACTGTTGTAGGTTATACCCAGTCCCCGGTCTTTGCGGGCACCGGCTTTGGTGGTGATGATCAAAGCGCCGCCTGCCGCCCTGCTGCCGTACAAGGCTGTAGCGCCCGGACCTTTCAGCACGGTTATACTTTCAATATCATCGGGGTTGATGTCGGATACGTCTGAGCCAAAATCAACCGGACTATCGGCAGCCAGGTGGGCATTGTTTCCGGTACCGGTGATGCGGCTGCTGACCGGCACGCCATCCACCACAACCAAGGCCTGGTTGTTGTTGAGGTTTAACGAAGATTCACCGCGCAATGTAATACGCGACGAGCCCATGGGCCCGCTGCCGGTTCCCTGAATATTCAACCCGGCCACTTTGCCGGAAAGCGCGTTGACCCAGTTGGTGGTACGGGCATCCTTCACCACATTTTCATTGAGCTTTTGCGCCGCATAACCCAGCGATTTCTCAGCGCGTTTAATGCCCAGGGCTGTTACTACCACCGTTTCCATACTCGCCAGCGCGGGAGCAAGCGAAACAGCCATATAGGTGCTGTCAGTCACCAGCGTTTGCTCCCTGTAGCCTATATAGGTAAACAGCAGGGGCGTCTGTTTACTGGCTGTCAGTTCAAAAGTTCCATTCTTGTCTGACTTGCTCGCACCGGTGGAACGGCCTCCTTCATTTCTGCTGATTATACTTACGTTTTCAAGCGGCTTTCCCGTTGCAGAATCGGTAACCACGCCTTTTACATGAACAATTTGTGCCTGTAAAGTTGAATGAGCGAGTAAGAACAACAAGGCTACAATAGCACAAAAGAGGGTAAATGTACGTCTCATAAACAGTTTGTGATTGCCGCAAAACTATCCTTGCTATGTTATGGTTTTGTGACATCACTATTAACAGATCGTTATGTAATCAGAGCAGAGATAAACTCGTGCTGCTCTTAACGATAAACATCTGCCCGCTGTAGCCTATGTACGTTCTAAACAGGAAAGCCCATGCCGGCTGGCACCTCTCCATTCCCTTGCTACGATCCGCAGCTCAACATTTCAGGAGGTAGAATCCAAATACACTGCCGGACCCGATCTCGCTCTGAACCCAGATCCTGCCGCCTTCCCCTTCGATAAATTCTTTGGAGATGGCAAGCCCTAAACCGGTGCCGCCCACTTTTGAGCCGGGTACTTTGAAGAAACGGTCAAATACTTTGGGCAGGAATTCAGGTGGAATGCCGGGGCCCTGGTCGGAGACGCTGAATGCTACATGGCCGTCTCCTTCTTTGATCTCCAGGTTGATGGTATTGTCTTTTGGAGAATGTTTGATGGCGTTTGTAAGCAAGTTGGTCAATACCCAGCCGGTTTTTTCCCAGTCTGCTTTCACTGCAGGCAAGTGTTCAGCAACCAGTTTTTGGATCCGGATATTTTTTTCTTTCGCCGCTGTCTGAACCGCTTCTATGGCATTGTCCGCAATAGCATACGGACTTACTTCTGCTATGTCCAGTTGGATTTTACCGGCTTCTACCTGCGACATGTTCAGCAGCTCGCTCAAGATGCGGAGCATGCGCTGGTTGTCCTGCTTCAGGTTTTGAATGAGGTCCCTTTGTTCTTCCGTCAGCTTGCCGATGCGTTCGTCTTCCAGGAGGGTCAGACCCAGATCGGAGGAGGCAAGCGGTGTTTTTAATTCGTGTGAAACGGTTGCGATGAAATTTGTTTTGGCAACGTCCAGTTCTTTAAAGGAAGTAATATTTTTGAGCACGATCACCCTGCTCTTTGATCCTTCCTGGTCGATGTCAACAACTTCCTTGATAAAATAATTTTCCCGGTTGTCTACCACCACTTTAAACGGAACCGTGCCCTTTTCTTCAAGCAAGAACCTGAACAAATCATTCTGCGCACTTACCGCCGCTGCTTTGGAGCCTACAATGTCTTTCACCTGCAAACCCAGCAACTGCAGGGCTTTGTTGTTGGCAAACAAAACTGTACCGGTTTTATCGATCCCGATGCTCGCGTCCTGCAAACTGTTGATCACGGCTTCAGCGCGGCTTTTTTCAAAAATGATCTTATTCAGGTTGCTGTTCTCAAAGTATTCCAGGCGCTCTGCCATTTCATTGAATGCCCCGGCCAGTTTGCCAAACTCATCCTTTGATTGGATATGGATGCGGTGGGTATAATCTTTTTCACCTACTTTTTTGATCGCCTCGGTGAGCTTCTCGATAGGTGCAGTGATGACAGAAGGGAAACTGATTACAAAGCTGAATCCTATAAGCAGGATAGAACCAACAATGGCAATCAGGAAAGCTTTTGCTTCCTGCGCCGACGATTCCGATTGCTCGTTCTTGATCCGGATCGCCTGCATGTTGACCGATAAAATCGTTTGCAGCTCCTGCCGGATGTTTTGCACGGCACTGCTTTCACCGCCTTTTAGTTTTGCAAACCATTGTTCTACCCTTGCTGTTGCTTCCCGTTCTCCCTTTTCCGTAATATTTGCTCTCTGTAAACGGAGGTATTTGCTCAACGTATCCCGGTTTGCTTTGCCTTGCTGCTCCGTGCCGTCGAGCGCTGCTTGCATGCGGTGGCAGTATTCGAGTGACTGATAATTTGCTTTTGAAACATGCTGCGTTTGTATGTACAGCTTTTGCAGATAGAAGATGCTGAAACCGCCTGAAAGGATGACCAGGATGAAAAGGAAGATGGTGCCGGAACGGACTTGACTTTTTACACTCGTGTAGATCATGATAAGATGACGAGGTCTACGTCGTTTTTAGAAAGGGTTGTCAGGAGCTGGTTGAACACACTGGTTTTTAAAATGATCTGCCACAGCTTCAGGTGCGGCTTGCCCAAACAAACGGTCGTGATCTGCCTTGCTTCAATCGTTTCTATGATGGCCCGGGCAACATGGGTTGCCTTTACCTGGATCACTTCCCCTCCCAGCTCAAGGGCGTTTTTAAAATTGTTGATCAGGTGGCGCTGGGCAGCCAGCGAAATCTTGTCTGTTGCTTCCCGCGGTGTTTGCACATACAGCACATACCACTGGCTGTTGTAATAAGAAGCCAGCCTCGCTGTTTTGCGGATGATGCGCTGGGCAATTTCGGGATTGCTCGATATACAAGCCATAATCCGTTCGTGGCGAAAGGCATGGGTGCGGGCGGTGATGGAATAATCCACTTTGCGCTCAACTTGCCCGGCTACTTCCTTGAGCGCCAGCTCCCGCAGCTGGAGGATCTTCTCCGGCTGAAAAAAATTGCTGAGGGCCTGCTGCACTTTGCTATGGTCATAGATCTTTCCTTCCCGCAGCCGGCGGATCAGCTCATCAGCCGGCAGGTCAATGTTCACCACCTCATCCGCTATCTGCAGCATTTTGTCCGGCACCCTTTCTTTTACGTCTACGCCTGTAATGTGTTTTACATCTTCATGAATGCTTTCCATGTGCTGGATGTTGACAGCCGAGATCACGTCTATCCCGGCTTCCAGCACTTCTATCACATCCTGCCAGCGTTTTTCATTCTTGCTGCCCGGTATATTGCTGTGCGCCAGCTCATCAATCAACACCACCTGCGGATGCACCAGCAGGATGGCCGGCACATCCAGTTCTTCCAACCGTTTGCCCTTGTAAAATACTTCCCTTCTTTGGATCAGCGGCAACCCTTCTGCAAGCGCAGCTGTTTCTGCGCGATCGTGCGTTTCAATATAACCGATGCGCACAGCCACGCCATCCCGCATCAGCTGGTGCGCTTCCTGCAGCATCCTGTATGTTTTTCCCACACCGGCACTCATACCGATATAAATCTTCAACCGCCCCCTGCCTCGCCGGGCCTCCCCGATCTTTTGAAGCCAGTCTTCGGCCGTCAGGTTTGTTTGCTCGCTCATAAAATGGGTTTACCGGATGATTTCAATATTAGATTGGGTTGTGTGGATCGATGATACTATGTAAAAATAGACAGCTTTCAAACGCATTCCATCACGAACCCACCCCTGCCCCTGCCGGGAGGGGATAATACAAACGCCCCTCTTAGAATCTCCTGAGGGCTGCAGATACAAGCACCCTTCTTATCCCCTCCCGGGAGGGGCAGGGGTGGGTTATGCATTCATTGAAAGCTGATCGCTGTGGAGAATGTTAGCGCTGTATTGGCTGAAGTTAAACCGTTTGTTTTCACGAAGATCCTGTCTTTGCTGCTGAATGTTCTTCCTTCTAATCTGAGCGCTACGTTTTGCAGCGGCAGGTAATCAACATTCAGGGAAGCACCGCCTGTTTGAAAACCATGGGGTGTGCCGGTGGAAACAACAACGCCCTGCTTGTCGCTGAAGTATTCTCCGCGCAGGGCCACGGCCCATTTTTCAGCAGGGGTGATCCGCAGGATACCCACCGGCGTGTACCAGTTGTTGTGGTCATGGCTTCTTACCCCTTTTTGTTCCGTGCCGATGTCTATGCCCAGTGTCAGTCCAACCACGCTGTTAAACCGGAAGATGCCATACAGGTTGTGATAGGTACGCCATAGCCTTGCATGATCGGGTTTGTCGGTTCCGGTAAAGGTGCTGTAGTTCAGGGTTATTTTATCCAGCGGCTTGTAGTACACCTGGGTGCCATAGCTGAGCAGCGAGTTGTTCTCGAGGCGGTTGATCCGCTGCCAGCCGTTTAACGCCAGCCCGGCTATCATCAGTTTACCGTCCTTTGTTGTATAGCTGAGCCTGGCACCGCTTTCAAAATAAGGAGAGTTCCCTGCCACCATGCTTCTTGTCAGCGCCCAGTTGTCTTTGCCCGCAGCAGATTCAAAACCGATGTGCGAAGGCATGATGCCGATGTCGAGCCACCAGTCCGCTTTGGTGCTGAGCTTATAGCCTGCATTTGCTTCATAGATATTCCTGAGTGTACCGGATTCCGCGGCGTAGTTGGCATTCATGTACGTGCCTGCTGCCACGGCCAGGTTGGCCCTTACCCTTTCTGTGTTGTACGCCGCTTTTACAAAACCCAGGTTCAGGTTAACCTCATTGTGGCGGTTGTAATTGTACAAAAACGGGGGCCGCTGGTTGTTTGCCGGGCGGTTCAGATCATAGCTATAGTAAGCTTCTATATAGCCGCTTACGGTAAGCGGACGGGTTTTTACAGCAACACTGTCCTGTGCCTGTGCAGCACCAGCGATCAGGAGACTGATGACGGCAACCAAGTTCTTCATATTACTTCAGCTTATCGAGTGCGATATTTAGTTTCAAAACATTCACCTTGTCCGGTCCGATTGCATTTTTAATAGTCTGCTGATCGATGAGTGATTGGATGGAAGCCGGGGATTGTTTTCTCACGCGGGCAATCCTGGCCACCTGCACATAGGCGGATGCGGGAGAGATGTCCGGGTCCAATCCGCTTCCGGAAGCGGTCACCATTTCTGCGGGCAGCTGGGCCCTGCTAACACCGGGGTTGTGCGCCAGGAACGCATCGATCCGCTCCCCCACCATCTTTACATAATCCGGATTAGAGCCGGCCTTGTTGCTGCCACCGGAGCCCGCAGCATTGTAATCCACTGCGGAGGGACGTCCCCAGAAATATTTATCGGCCGTGAACTTTTGTCCGATCAAGGCATAGCCTACTATGCGGCCGTTTGCAGAAAGCGTTTCACCATGGCCGTTACCCGGTGCCAGTTTGCCGATCAGGGTAACAAGGCCAAAATAAATTACGCAGCAGAGCATGAGCATTGCGATGGTCATGCGGATAGAAGGTGCGATATATTTTTTCATATTTTATCTTTTTAGAGGAACAACCCGATAAGCAGGTCGATCAATTTGATGCCGATAAAGGGAACGATGATGCCGCCAAAGCCATAGATCAGGAGGTTTCTTCGCAGCAGCGCGGAAGCCCCGATGGGTTTGTATTCAACGCCGCGCAGGGCCAGGGGTATCAACAAGGGAATAATGATGGCGTTAAAGATCACGGCCGAAAGGATCGCAGACTCCGGACTTTTCAGGTGCATGATATTGAGGCCTTGCAGGGCCGGGATCGATGCGACGAACAGTGCGGGAACGATGGCAAAATATTTTGCCACATCATTGGCAATAGAAAAGGTTGTAAGCGTGCCCCTGGTGATCAGGAGTTGCTTACCGATCTCCACCACCTCGATCAACTTGGTAGGGTCATTGTCCAGGTCAACCATATTGCCTGCTTCCTTGGCGGCTTGTGTACCGCTGTTCATGGCCACACCTACATCGGCCTGGGCCAGCGCAGGTGCGTCGTTGGTGCCGTCGCCCATCATCGCTACCAGCTTGCCGGTCGCCTGTTCCTTTTTGATGTAGTTCATTTTGTCCTCCGGTTTTGCTTCGGCGATAAAATCATCCACCCCGGCTTTGGTAGCAATGTATTTTGCGGTGAGCGGATTATCACCTGTAACCATCACTGTTTTAACGCCCATCTTGCGCAGGCGCTCAAAACGTTGCTGGATGCCGGGTTTGATGATATCCTGCAACTCGATCACGCCCTTTGCTTCTCCGTTCTCCGCTACTACCAGGGGCGTGCCGCCGTTTTGCGCAATGCTTTGAACCCGGCTGGAAATGGCGTCGGGGAAGCTGTGCCCGGCCTTTGTCACCATATTCCTGATGGCATCTTGGGCCCCTTTGCGGATCTGCCTGCCGCCGGGCAGGTTTACGCCACTGCTGCGGGTTTCAGCCGTAAAATTGACAAACTGCATGGCAGGATCCCGCCGCTGGTTAACACCATTCTGCAGGGCCAGCTCAACGATCGATTTGCCCTCCGGCGTATCATCAGCAAGTGAGCTCAGGGCGGCCAGTTCTATAAATTCCTTTTCGCCCAGCCCGTCCGTTGAGTAAAAATGGGTGGCTTTGCGATTGCCAATGGTGATGGTGCCGGTTTTGTCTAACAGCAGGGTATCCACGTCGCCGGCGGTCTCTACTGCTTTACCGCTTTTTGCAATCACGTTTGCGCGAAGGGCTCTATCCATGCCTGCGATCCCGATGGCGCTGAGCAGTCCGCCGATCGTTGTTGGAATGAGACATACAAACAAGGAAATAAAAGCGGCAATCGTTATGGGTGTTTGCGCATAATCGGCAAAGGGTTTCAGCGTTACGCATACGATGATAAACACGATCGTAAAAGATGCCAGCAGAATGGTGAGCGCAATTTCATTGGGTGTCTTTTGCCGGTTGGCGCCTTCTACGAGCGCGATCATTTTATCCAGGAAGGTCTCACCCGGCCTGGTGGTCACTTGCACGACGATCCGGTCGCTGAGCACTTTTGTACCCCCGGTCACAGATGATTTATCCCCGCCTGCTTCGCGGATCACGGGTGCACTTTCACCGGTGATGGCGCTTTCATCGATGGTGGCAATTCCTTCAACGATCTCCCCGTCCATCGGGATCACATCCCCGGCCTCACAGACAAACCGGTCGTCCAGCTGAAGTTGTGAAGAGGAGACAAGCTTTACTTCATTGGTGGTGATTTCTCCTACGGGGATGATCTTTTTTGCCGGTGTATCCTGGCGGGTTCTGCGCAGGCTTTCGGCCTGGGCCTTGCCTCTTGCTTCTGCGATGGCTTCTGCAAAGTTGGCAAACAGCAGGGTGATCAACAGCACGGCAAAAACAGCCCCGTTGTATCCAACAGAGCCTTGTGAATGGTCGCGGGTGAAAGCAGCATACAGTACGACCGCCAGCATGACGAGGGTGCCGATTTCCACGGTAAACATGACCGGATTTTTTATCATGAGCCGCGGATCCAATTTCACGAAAGATTGCTTCAGGGCTGTGCCTACCAGGTCAGCCTGAAATAAACCGGTTTTATTTTTTTGAAGAGCCATTGTGGTGGTTGTTATTTGTTGATGGAAAAATATTCTGCGAGCGGTCCGAGCGCGAGCGCAGGAAAAAAGGACAGGGCAGCAATGATCACGATCACGGCGAAGGTCATCAGGCCAAATGTGTAGCTGTCACTTTTCAGGGTGCCGGCGCTTTCGGGTGTCCATTTTTTGCCTGCTAGAATTCCTGCAATTGCTACCGGACCAATGATCGGCAGATAACGGCCGAGGATCAGCACAAAGCCGCAGCTGATGTTCCAGAACAGGTTGTTGTCGGCCAGGCCTTCAAACCCGCTCCCGTTGTTGGCCGCAGAGGATGTATATTCATACAGCATCTCGCTGTACCCATGATAACCCGGATTGTTCAGCCAGGCACCGGGCTTCACGGCCCAGGCAGCACCGGGATGGTGCACCAGGATATGCGACGACAAAGCCGTACCGGCCAGAATAAGGAGCGGATGAAGGATCGCAACAAGGGCAGCGATCTTCATTTCCCTTGCTTCTATCTTTCTGCCCAGGAACTCCGGCGTACGCCCTACCATCAAACCTGAAATAAATACGGCAATGATAAGAAACACAAAATAGTTCAGCAGGCCCACGCCCACACCGCCATAAAATGCGTTGATCATCATATCCAGTATTTGCGCAAAGCCACTAAGCGGCATGGTGCTGTCGTGCATGCCGTTCACACTGCCGTTGGAAGTAGCGGTGGTCACGATGCTCCAGTACCCGGTAGCTGCCGCACCGAAGCGTACTTCCTTGCCTTCCATGCTGCCGCTGCCTTGTGCGATGCCGAGTTTACTGATGACCGGACTGCCAGCGATTTCCTGCGAAACGGCCAATGATACAAGCACTACAAATCCGACCGTCATCACAGCGTAAATGACCCGCGAGAGTCTTTGCTTCTTCAGGTAAAAACCCAGCGCAAATACCAGGGCTACAGGAACCAGCAGGATGCTGATGGCTTCTACCATATTGGTCAGGTAATTGGGATTTTCCAGCGGGTGCGCAGAGTTGGCCCCGAACCAGCCACCGCCGTTTGTGCCTAGCTGTTTGATGGCAATCATGGCGGCTGCAGGCCCGCGGCTTACCTGCACAGAATCGCCCTGGAGCGTTGCAATAGAATCCTTTCCGGCCCAGGAAGCAGGCGTACCGCTCAAAGCCAGGATAACAGCTACTACAAAGGCCAGGGGCAAAAGAATGCGCGTGATGGATTGCACAAAAAAGACCCAGAAATTACCCAGCTGATGGGTGACCTTGCTGCGCAAAGCCCTGAACAAAACAAACAAGGCAGCGATGCCTGAAGCGGCAGAGACGAACTGAAAAAAGCTGGCTACAAATACCTGGGTAAGATAAGTGAGCCCGCTTTCGCCGGAATAATGCTGCAGGTCGCAGTTCACGATAAAAGAGATCACGGTATTAAAAGCCAGGTCTGGCGACTGGGATGGGTTGCCATCAGGATTGAGGGGAAGTGAACCCTGAAAGATCAGCATAAAAAATCCATACGCAAACCAAACAAGGTTGATGGTGAGCAGGGCTTTCAGGTGCTGCTTCCAGTTCATTTCTTCGGCCGGGTTCACACCAGCCAGCCGGTAGATCAGGTGTTCAAGGGGAGCCATTGCGTTCCAGGCTGATCTTTCCCCATTGAGCCAACGGGCGATCGCTTTGCCCAGGGGAATGGCCAGCAAGATGGTGAGTCCATAGGTGAGCAGGATACCCAGAATTTCTTTGTTCATAAATCTATTTCTTTAAAATTTTTCCGGTTTTAAAAGCACATACACGAGGTAGATGAAAACCAGGAGGGACAGGATAAATAATACGGTCATCATAGCGGTAACTTTAGATGTTTTCAAAAAAATCAATGGACTTGAAAAACAACCAGAAGCAGATAAAACCAGCGAGCAGTAAAATGGGTATTAGCATGGGTTTGTTCTTGATTGGGTGAAGCGATGGGGAGAAGCTTTCATAATGAATGTTTGTGTGAATCTGATTGGATGCATTGGGCGATCAGGGGGTTAGGGGTGGGTTTTAGATGGTTTGTTTTCTTGCATGCCGGTTAAGAAACAAACTGTATACCCTCCTGAAATCCTTAAAGCTTATTCTGCCGAAATGCAACGGCAGCAAGGGTTTCGGCGAACAGAAGAAAAAATGCATAATTTATAGAAAAGCAAAAACCTTTTCATTTTGGCAAGGTTTGTTTTTCATTTTGAAAAAGTTGGGCTAAAAAAAAGGAGGCGTCCTTCTCTCGAAGAACGCCTCCCGCTTGTTCATGTCATTGTTGACGCGACGATCGTTGTCGCCGCTTTCTACTGCATTCCTATTGCTTTATAATTTTCGTCGTATATGTTTTTGATTGATCAACAACCTGGATGATGTAAGTGCCCTTGCTGAATGATGCAAGCCGGGCGTTGAGGACTTTGTTTATCTGCGGCAATGAGCCAACTGCCTGCAGCATGGCCTTTCCTTCCGGGGAGCTTACCAAAAGCTGCAGGTCGGTTGCAGCAGAACCGGATGAAAGCTGCAATTGTACAGCATTGGTTGCAGGGTTCGGGAAAGCTGTCAACAGATTTTCTTTGCCGGTGAAGCTGACTGTTCTCACGATGGAATAGGTAAAATGTTCATCCTGATCTGTCTGTTTAAGCCGGTAGTAGTTCAATCCTGTAACAGGTGCATTGTCCATGGCAGCATACGTGTTTATATTGCTGCTGGTACCGGCGCCCTTGGTGTTGTAAATGGGCGTATAATCCTGCCCGTTAACAGACCGTTCAACGGTAAACAAGGCGTTGTTTGTTTCTCGTTCCGTCCGCCAGCTGATGGCCACTTTACCACTTGCTGCTTTTGCATCGAAAGAAAGCAATTTTACAGGCAAAGCTGCGGGCTCACCTGCCAGATAAATGGCAGGGGTTGGAGCAGGCGGCATGCTGTCGCCCAGGTAAAACCCGGGATGGGGCGGTTGATTATAACCTGAATTCTGCCAGGCAATCGCTACCCGGTACTGCGGATCATGCATCAGGGTATAGAGGCGGTATTGTGTTGGAATGGTCGTGGTATAGATGCGCAGATGCGCATTGTCCGTTGTTCTGAAAACGACTTCTTCCCGCCAGTCGCCCAGCAAATCGGCGCTTAAACAAGGCGTGGCCTTGGTGCTGTTGTTGGATGTTACATCTGCAGGAGAAAGCAAATTTGTGCGGGTGCTCGTCAGGTAATCCCATTTCTGGATAGTGGTTCCGTCCAGCAGTTCCCTTAGTAAATCGCCATCCCACCAGATTGCAAAGTTCATGGAAGGCTTGATGGCACCGATTGTCTGGCCTTTACAGTTATACAGATTACCCCTTGCCGCCCACATCTCATAGCCCTTGTAACGCGGGTCGATGTCGGCAGCCAGTCCGCGGCCTACATCTGCAGACGGTTCGGCCACGGTAAAGATCCGCTCACCGGTTCTGGCATCTACCAGGGCTGCACCCACGTTTCCGTTTCCGGACGGACTTTCATAGGGTTGCCATATCTCCAGTCCGGGACGATCGGGGTCCAGATCGCTCATGTGCAAGGCATCGCCATGTCCCATGCCGTTTGCCCAAAGCCCTTGTCCGTTGTCGTTTATTCCACTGGAACCATTGAACACTTCCTGTTTGCCATCTCCATCTACATCACCCACGGTCATCTGGTGATTCCCCTGTCCGCTGAACACACTGTTGTAAGGAGTACCGCTTTCGCTGTCAAACAGCCAGCGAAGGGTTAACTGTCCTCCCCGCCAATCCCAGGCGGCTCTTACCAGGCGGGTATAATAACCACGTCCCATGACCAGACTGGGTTTTTGTCCGTCCAGGTAGGCGATCGCAGCAATAAAGCGATCTACCCTGTTTCCATAGGTATCACCCCAGGCAGCAACGCTTCCTCTTCCGGGCAGATAGTTTGTCGTGGCCATGGCAGCACCGGTCATGCCATTGAAAATGGTCAGGAACTCCGGTCCGGATAAAACATACCCGCTGCTGTTCCTGTAGTCGGCAATGGGATCGCCGATCACAAGGCCCCGGCCATCAACCGTGCCGTCGGCCGTTTTACAAGCCAGCTCTGCTTTGCCATCGCCGTCCAGGTCGTATACCATGAACTGGGTGTAATGCGATCCTGCCCGGATATTCCGGCCCAGGTCGATCCGCCACAGCCGCGTACCATCCAGCTTGTAAGCATCCAGGTACACGTTTCCAGTAATGCCGGCCTGTGAATTGTCTTTGTAATTGCTCGGGTCCCACTTTAGTATAATCTCGTACTTTCCATCTCCATCCAGATCACCTACGCTGCAATCCTGCGCATTGTACGTATAGGTAGAACCATCGGGCGAAATACCGTCGGCAGGTTTCTGCAGCGGTATGTCCAGGTAGTTCTGCGCCCACACGCTTGTTGTATCAACTGCATTTTGCTCAACGCCATTCAGCACAGATCTGATCGTATAGCTGCCATTCGTAGTGGTAGTATCTGTATAATTCGTTGTACTGGCAATGGGGGCGCCGTTGATTTTTACGCCGTTGCGGTAAAGGTTGAAACTGATCGCAGCAGGATCGGTTCCCAGCATCCTCCAGCTTAGATAGACCTGGTTGGCAGCAGTCCGCAAGGCCACTGCGCCCCTGTCCAGTTTTTCCATTTGCTTGGCAGTTGTTAAGACCGGATCCGGATTGTAAGGCGTTACAAAACGGACGTTGCTGCCATAGGTGATGCCACCGCTGTTGATGGCATACGCTCTTACATAATACAGGGTAGCCGGGGTAAGACCGGTCAGCGAAACGCCGTATGAACCCAGGCCGGTGCCGGCAGCTGTTACTTTGGTATTGGATACAGTCGGGTTTTCGCCGGAGCCATATACGACGCCTCTTTCTGTAACAGCCAATCCCCCATCCGTGGCAATGGTTCCGCCAGCTGTAACGGCGGTAGCCGTAAAGTTGCTGATGGCTCTTGTTGTAATACCGACAGGCGCAGCCGGCGGTATAAATGCCCGCACAACGGGTGTTGTGATGTTGCCAGTATTTGTTTTTGTGTAAACGATGTAAGGCCTGGCGGTGTCTCCGCCCACAGCAATCATCAGGTTGCCCACCGGCTCATCGATACCTGTAGTAACTGATTGGTCTTTTAATTCTTTCCAGGTAGCAGTACCGGCAGACAGCTTGAAAACACGGGCCACCAGGCGGGCAGTAGAAGCAACAAAATCGATGAAAGAACAATACAGGTTGTTGGCTGCATCGCTGATCATGCTGAGGTTGGGTGCATCCCGCGAAGACAGGGCAGTTGTTGCGCTGAATGTATTGGCGGTTTTATCATAGGTGATCACCGTAGCGCGGTTGGTATTGCCGGTGTTGAAATAAGCAATCACCAGATTACCGGCTGCATTGCGGCCCATACTGGTATGGCGGATGCCGCTGATGGTATTGACAATGGGCGCCCAGCTGTTACCGGTAAACTGGTACAATGCCATCCTGCCGGTGGTGGAAGTTGCAGAACTTAAATCGCAAAATACCAGCCAGGGCACATCGGCTTCATCAATTACCAGACTCACTGCTACGGCTGTATCGGCTCCGTTCACAGCGCCACTGCCCACATTGACCCAGGCAGTACCATCGAACATTTTTACATAAGGTGTTAAGCCGGCACCGTCGCCAAAAGCGATGTAGGGTATATTGTTGGAATCAAAGCTCATCGAGCAACGAGGCGTTGAGCTATACTGCGTGACGCCATTGGTAACCTGTCCGGCCGAAACATAAAGATTGGCATTGCTGCCGACCGGCTCCCAGGTATTGGTGCCGGCATTGTACATTTCGACAGCCAGTTTGTTTCCATTGGCTGCATCTACATAGGTGATGTAAAGACTATCATTCCTGTCGCTGAAAAGCCTTGTGTAGGTCACATTCGTCCCGATATTGTCACCCACCTGCTCCCAGGCACCGGTAGCAGGATTTTGCTTTTTTACCTTTCCTGCGGTGCCTTCCCTGTACACCACATAGGGCACACTGTCAATAACAACAATTGAGGTGTACGAAGCAGCAACCGAGGATACCTGGTTTTCGTTCCCCAGCGTGCTCCATTGCTGTGCAAAAGAGGATTGGACATACAACAGAAAGCATAGCGCTAAAGCTGCTGCTTTGGTTACAAGAAGTGAGCTAGCATGTAGAAGATTGGTAAGTAGCGTTTTTCTCATATAGGCTTTATTTGGTGGTTTTGGCAATGAAATAGAGATAAAGTTGTTGTGTGCAGTTGACGGAACAAACCAGGTAAACGCATCGCCCAAGCATTTCCGGGCAGCACCACCCCCTGCACCTCCCAGGAGGGGATACGATACACTTGCAGGAGGCTGCACTTTCTTCTCATCCCCATCAAAAAGGGCGCTTGTATTATCCGCTCCCGGGAGAGACAGGGGTGGGTTCATGCCCCGTACTGTACCATCCTCCTGGATTCAGCACGGTTCATACGCTCAAAGGTCCGGATAAAAATCAGGTTATAAAAACCAGGCAGCCCGGAAGACGGCCCTAGCTGTGCGCTGCCATGATAGATATGACATTACCAGTTTGGATTCTGCATGGCTGTTTTTTCTGCCGCGGTCAGGGGTCTTCCATCCTTGTAATTCGCATCCAGGAATGATTGCGGAATGGGGCGGTAATAATGCTTGCCCTCTACCGGCTTTGCTTCATCATTGAATGTAAGACATCTTTTCACCAGCGTTTTGGTCCTTGTCAGGTCTTCCCACCGCATGAGTTCACCCATCAGTTCGCGGGAGCGTTCGTTCAGGATAAACGCGATAAATTTATCTGCATCGCTGCTTACGCCCAGCTTTGCGTAAAAGTCCCGGTTGGAGTTAAGGATATCGGCTATGCTGTTTAAGTGCAGGGCAGACAGGGTACTTGCTGTTGTAACCGGTATATCACCGTTAGATTCGTAGTAGGTGTTCTTGTCTGAATAAGAAAAACTGGTACCTGTTGCTGCCACGTTTGTTTTGTAAGCGATGCCTCCGTCTACATAAGCAGATCTGTCTTCACCGGCTTTGTAAGCGGCCCTGTCGCGGATGGCATTGAGGTAAGGGAGCGCTTGTGCATAGGATCCTTTGCGGCCATAGGCTTCGGCAGCGATCAGGTAAGTTTCCGCCAGGCGGGCAAGGATGCCATCGCGCTGGCCAAACTGCGAGGCCACGGCATTGCGGGAGCCATCCTGGAACTTCGACAAACCAACATACCGGCTCACTTCATAATTGCCATGTGAACCCAGCATGTTTTCCGGCTGACCGGAAAAATATCGCACAAACATATGCGGCGCCCGGAAAGTGATGCTGGTAGCGGAATAGCGGGTATCGCCGGGATTGTTCACGATATAGAGAATGGACTCCTGGCCGGCGGCAAACCGGGGCTGGTTTACCAGTGCAGGTGAAGGCGCATTGGCAGCCGTCCATTTGGGTGCACCACTCGGGTTATTGCAGATGTACCTTGTTTTAAAACTTTTCCAGAACCTGGAATCGTTCACCCGGTCAAATACATCCAGGGCATAGTCGGTTGAGCGCATGCGCTGGAATTCCCTGTCGCCCGGGATATCGCGCACCATCCCCGGCAGGTTCTGGTATACCGACGGATAGTAAAGGTGAACCTGGTTGCCATAACGGCCTTGGGTAGACGTATTGTTGGAGAACTGGGCTGCCAGGATAATTTCAGGGAGCTTTTCGTTGGGTCCGTCCGGTGCGGTGAAGTTCCACAGATCTGCAAAATTGGTCGCAAGCGAATGCTTGCCGCTGTTGATCACCGCATCCGCGTATTTGATCGCGCTGTCCAGGTCACCGGCCTTGGTGCTGCTGTTCCAGTCGTTGTACAATTCACTGGCCCGGTACAGGTAGGCTTTGGCCAGGAAATGGGCGGCTGCCCACTTGGTGATCCGGCCCATTTCGGCCGGGGTTGTTGGCAGCAGGTTGTAGGCCTGCGTAAAATCCTTGATCACCTGGTTGTAGGTTTCCTGCGGCGTTGCGCGCGTGAATTCGGTTTGCAAAGTGGTGGTCTGCGACAGCTGCAGCGGTACACCCCCGAATTGCCTTACGAGCTTAAAATAATCAAAGCCCCGCATGAAATAGCCCTCACCCAGGCGGGTGGTTTTATTGGCATTGTCTCCATAATACTGCGGCACATTCTCAATCAGGATGTTGGCAGAATTGATGTTTGCATACATGCTGTTGAAAACGGTTGCCACTTCACTGGTCAGACTGTTTAAATTGGCATCGTAGGAATTCCACATTTGTTCCGTGCGGTCACCGCCTACCGTAAACTCATCTACACCATAATTTGTAGTGGCATAGGCCCACTCGTAGTTAAAATGAAATTTCAAACTTTGGTACATCCCGATAGACAAATCATCCAGTCCCTGTGCAGTTTTGTAATCCTGCAGACTTTTTGATGTAATCAGGTTTTCATCCAAAAAATCCTTTTTGCAGGAACTGCTCACCATCATGGCCGCGATAAAACCGAGGCTCATTGCGCTCTTTTTCAATATGGAAAGTTGCATCTATAAAAAATTTAAAAATTAAAAACCTGCGTTTACTCCGAGAACAAGTCCTCTGTTGAACGTATTGCCCCCCAGATCAGGATCGATCCAGCTTACCTTGGAATAGACCAGTCCGGGGTTCAGGGCCTGTACATACACTTTTAAATTGTGCATGTGCAATTTTTTGCTTTGGGCGGAAGGCAGTACATATGAAAGCGTGATGTTCCTGATCTTGATAAATGTGCCGTCCTGGTAGTTCATGGCATTGCGGTAAGGATCACCGGCAGCACTGGCATAACTGGGTGCAGGGTATTCGTTGGCCGCATTGGAAGGCGTCCAGTAATTCAGCTCCCGCTGGGCAAAACGTCCCTGTAAAGATTCGGCGCCGGATTGAATGGTGAAACCTGCCCTTGAGTACATGAAGATGGAAAGACCCCAATTTTTATACGTAATATCATTGGTAAGACCCGTAACCAGGTTGGGTAACTGATGTCCTCTCAATACCCGGTCGTTGGTCGCATCTATCTTGTAGTCGCCGTTCTGATCCACTACTTTAATATCGCCGGGATTAAAGGTTTGTCCGTTGGCCTTGTATTTGGCGATCTCAGCCAGGTCTTCCCTTGTGTTCTGCCAGATGCCCGCTTTTTCATAATCATAAAACACACTTACACGCTGACCGATAAACCAAAGGTTCAGGATGTCATTCTGTTTTCCATTCGCCAGTACATCGATCTTTTCCCTGGATGCAGATAAATTCAGGGTGCTGGTCCAGTTGAAGTCTTTGCTGCGGATGTTGTCGCTTGTTAAACTAAAGTCGAACCCGCGTCCGGAAGTAGCGCCAATGTTGGTGACAATGTATGTGTAACCACTCACGGCATTCACACTTTTTCTCAGCAGCAGGTCAGTGGTCTTGTTTCTGTAGATATCGATGGAACCGCTCAGGCGTCCTTTGAAAAAGCTGTAGTCAACCCCGATGTTTGCCTGGGTGGTATGCTCCCAGCCCAGGTTCTGGTCAGGATAGGTAGCAGGATCAGCAGCAGTCGGGTCGGAAGGAACATATCCCAGTTGGGCAGAAGTTCCATAGGTGTAGTACAAGCCCTGCAAACCGCCCAGTGTGGTATACGGACTTACAGCCGCATTGCCCACGGTAGCAATGCCGGCGCGGAGTTTCAGCTGGTCGATCCAGGTGGCGCCTTTCAGGAAATCTTCCCTGTCCATTCTCCAGCCAAGTGAGATCGAAGGAAATACATCCCATTTGTGGCCGGCTGCCAATACCGAAGCGCCATCCCAGCGCACAAAAGCAGAGAGCAGGTATTTCTGGTCAAAGCTGTAATTCAGCCTGGCCATATAAGAAGTAAGCGAGTTCTCAGAGAGGCCCGAACTAAAACCGTCCAAAGCAGATACGGCATTCAGTGCATACCATTTCTGGTTGGGCAGCGGCAGTTTCGTTGCCGTCATCGAAGATGTTTCGGTCCGGTTGTACAGGGCCGATTGCAGCAAGGTTACGCCGAAATCATGTGTATGGTTTCCGACAAACGATTTGTCGTAGTATACGAGGTTGTCAAGCGTCCACGAAACCCGGTTGGTTTGATTGAGCTGCGCATAGTTGGTTGACCCCGGGTTGCCGCCGCCCCTGTTGATGGAGTTGGCATCCATCCAGCGTCCGTTGTAATAGGTTTGGAAATCCGGACCAAAATTGACACGGTATCTCAATCCTTTGTAGATTTTTGCTTCAGCGTATACAGAGCCTAAAACACGCAGTGTTTTGCGAAGGTTTACATTGTACTGGTTTTCGTCGACCGGGTTGGAGATATTGATATCACCGCCTGGCAGCAGGATCCGTTTGCCGGTGCTGTCGTAAGGAACAGCATAAGGCAGCATGCCCTGCAGGGCAGCATAAATGTTTCCGGGGCCGGTGGCGTTGGTGGTAGAGAAGCCATAGTTCTGGAAACCGTAGGTTGTATTTACGCTTCCACCCATGCTGAACCATTTGGCAGGCGTCAGGTCAACGCTGAACTTGCCGCTGTAGCGTCTGTAGCTTTGTCCGCGCTGGGTGCCTTCGTTGTTCAGGAATCCAAAAGATCCGTAAGCTTTTACGTTCTGGCTGCCGCCGCTTACGCTGATGGTATGGTCCTGTGTAAGCGCGGTTTGCAGGGCGTAGCGGGTCCAGTCTGTTGTTGGCACCAGTTCGGGGTGCCATACACCATTCACCCAGCCTTTTTGGATATTGGCAAAGGCGATGGGGTCCTGGCCAAAAATGCGCTGATCATCTGCAAGCGTTGGCTGATCAGGATAGGTGCTGTTGGCAGCCACATTGGGGTTTAAGAATTTGGCGCGGCGGTAAGCATTGCGCCGGAACTCAACATATTCACCGGCGTCCATCATTTTCATCCGGTCGTATTGCTTTTCCACCGTAACGGTTCCGACATAATTGATCGACAAGGCGCCGTTCTTGCCTCTTTTAGTAGTTACCAGCACAACCCCATTGGCCCCGCGGGAACCATAGATCGCTGTAGCAGAGGCATCTTTCAAGATGTCGATGGTTTCAATATCATTGGGGTTGATGGCATCAATGCCGCCAAAGTTCAGGGGAACACCATCCACCACATACAGCGGACCATTGCCCCCGCTGATGGAGCGAACGCCGCGGATCAGGATGCTGCCTACTTCACCCGGTCTTTCATTCGAAGTAACGTCTACACCGGCTGCCTTACCCTGTATAGCCTGTAAAGCATTGGCAACGGGCCGGGAACGGATCTCATCTGCATTGACACTTACAATAGAACTGGTTACCGTTCCCCTTTTCTGGGTACCATAGCCTACTACCACTACCTGCTCCAGCTCGTTGGTCTGGGCCTTCATGGCAATGTCCAACGTAAATGTGGTGCCTGCTTTTAAGTTATAGCCCGATAAAGTCTGGGACGCATAACCTACCGTGCTGACAGAGAAGGTATACGGACCACCGGATGGTACCCGGGCGGTGAAAACGCCGGTCACGTCTGTCCTAGCACCGGTGGTGAAATTGGTTTGGGTATTGCGGATCGAAACCGAGACGCCCGGGAGGGGCTGGTCCTTGTCATCGGTCACAATCCCCCGGATCGTACTTGTGTTTTCCTGGGCCAGGGAGGCCAGGGGCGAGAACAGAAGAAAACAAAAGACAGCCATCAACACAGCCAACATCGAGTGAAGCCTACATTTCATATAGCTTGCAATTTGGTTTTTTAAACAATCAATAAATATTTCGTTACCAGCACAGGGCAGCTGCCGCAACCAGCACGGCTGCCCTGTACGGGTCTTATTTCTTTAAAACAAATGCCGTATCCGTTTTGACCATCTCCAGATCATTGAGCTTTGCAATCCTTTCCAGGATCGCTTCAAGAGATTTTTCCTTGCTGTATTTTCCGGTGAAATAGCGCTGTTGAACGGCTGCTTTGTCGTAGACAATCTTTTTACTATACAGGGCCGACAGGTCGTTGAGTACATGATCCAGGGATTGATTGTTGAACATATACCAGGATCCGTCGTTTGCTTCGGATATGAATGGATCGTCAGTAAAACTCTTTTCGTTGGCTTGCCGGGCGCCTGCCTGTTTGTTTACCCTGAAACCCCTCACTTTCGCCATTGCCTGCATATTGTATTCAAACTCCTGACCGGGCAGCAAATAAAAATCTTTCTTCATCCGCTGGTCCTCCTTGTCGAGGGCGCTTACCACCACCTTGCCTTCATAAAGCCGGACGATCATCAGGCCCGCTTCATCGGAAGAAAAGACGGAAAACTCAGTTCCGAGTGCGGTTGTTGAAATCTTCCCGCTGTTAACAGTAAATGGCTTCCATTTGTTCTTGGCCACTTTGAAATAAGCCTTACCTACCAGGCTGATGTCCCGCTTATCTGTAAACAGCCGCCTGTAGCTGATCTCGCTGTGGTCGGCCAGAATAACCAGTGAACCGTCCTGGAGAGGAATTCTTCGTTCCGTTCCGCTTGTATTTACTTCGTGGATGAAAAGAGCGTCGGCTTTACTCCGGTGCTGTTCACGGCTTCCGGCAGCAACGGGCTGATCAATCTCTTTTTTGTTACTCCGTAAAACAAGAGAACCAACAAGCGCAAGCACGCAAGCCACAGCCCATCCCATCCATCTCTTCCTGTACCAGGGAACTACAACTGCTTCAGCAGGTAGCTGCTCCCCTGTACTAGTTGGTTGTGAAGCTGGAGACAAGAGGTTGTGGATGATGTCCCGGGCGCGGCCTGGCTGGAGTTGGATCTCATCTCCATCATGCAGGAGCGCTGATCCGATCTTATCCTGCAAAACAGCATCGTAGGCACTGCTGTTGACCATTTGCATGAGTTCCAGCCGTTCTTCGGGTGTGATCCTGTCTGCCAGATAGCGTTCCAGTAAGTCGGTGAACCGGTGTTCATCTGCCATACGAGTCCTTTTAGGAGGTACCCAGGCAAAATCCTGGGGTCCCAATGGATAAAGACGATGGGCAAATGCGGAGGGAGTAGTGGAGGTGAAATTTTTTTTGTGGCAGATTTGAAAAAGAAAATTGCTTCCTTGCCGAATCATTTCCTGAGCATCATCACCGCATTTAACAAGAGGTTGATCAAAACCGATGAATGCAGGTGCCGGTTCAAGTAAGCGCGGATAGACTGAAGCGCTTTGGCCATATGTGCTTTTACGGTGAGTTTGGAGAGTTGCATCCTTTCTGCGATGGCCTCATGACTAAGTCCTTCGCCTTTGGAGAGCTGATAAACCTGTTTTTGCTGGGAAGGCAGGAGATTGACCGCTTCCTGCAGCAGCAATTGGTATTGCCGGTCTTTCAGCTGGTTTTCGGTGTGGTAGTCTGTGTCTGATAAGTTGCGCGCGAGTTCTTTGTGTACAAGGGCTTCCCTTGCAAGCTTTTTGATTTTATCAAATATCATGTTTCTGGCCATCACAAACAGGTAGGCATCAAACCGCTCTATACTTGTGACCTCTCCCCTTTTCAACCATATTTTCATAAATACATCCTGTACGATCTCTTCTGCCAGTATCGAGCTTTTTAAAAACCGGAATGCGACGCCGTATACCTTATTGCGATAGCGATCAAACAATTGGGTAAAAGCAGCTTCATTGCCTGCTGCAAGCAGCTGCAGCACCTCTTCCTCGTTGTTTGAATGTTGATCAGCCATCAAAATACCTGTCAGAACTTCTGAAGGTAAAAATACTTTATGATCTTATAAGGGGCAGTGTTTGGGGCTGATGTCTCGGCTTGCAATAAGGCAGAAAAATCTTGAATGTTAAAAAATTGATTTTCAATATATAAACTCAAAATGATTGCTACCTGAAATAAGACAATCCAGAGAAACTGCTGCTACCGGGGCTTCTTGATTCTTTTGATTATCCGCTTTTCAAAAACCCTTATAGCTTTCTCCCTGTAATCCTTGTTCCTGAATGGAGAAACCCATCTGCAGACACTCAACAGCTTTAACGTCGAGTGCGTATTATCTCCACTGATCAAAATTTCTGATAAGGAGGTGTGAAAGATGAGCGTGTCCTGGTCTTTTATCCTTTCGTAGTCAAGCAGCTGCGCCAATGTATCTGTTTCACCATGAAAATGGAATGTGTTTGTTTGACTGTTAAAATCTATTTGCCCGCTTTGATCATTGAGACTGCCGATTTCTTTCAGTTGAACCATGTTGAGCCGGGATACCAATTCCCTCTTTGAAAAATCAAACTGGTACTCTTTGTTCACATCTACATACTTCCTGTTTACACGTGGCGGCAAAGTGGTCGCCATAAAAGCCAGGCATGAAACAACGACAAGTACCTGCTGAAGAACAGGCTTCAGTTTGACAGCCGTTTGTTGGTTAAATATGAAAAAGGAAAGCAGGATTGAAACCTGCGCAAGGTTATCCGTAAGATCAACCGTTCTTTGGATGGGAACACCCCACTGGTTGAAGAGGGAAATAAATGGTTGCGAAAACAGGGTCTTCCACCACAGAAAGAGCAAACTGGTTATCAGATGAACTTCTTTGCTTTTCCGGGGCCATAATGCACTCAACAAAAACGGGAATGCAAAGAGCCCTGCAAAGTCTGACAACTTTCCTGTCAGGTTATTGTGAAACCTGGACTTCCACCACCAATCGTTCAGGATGAGTGTCAGCACACTTATCAGGAAAACAGGATGCCCTAATTTGTTCAGTCTTCTCATAAACGATTACTGATAGAAAGCGTTTAAGTTTCTGCAGCAGTAATTTACTTAATTGAACGATTGCCGGAACTCCAGGGGTGAAAGATTTGTCTTTGTTTTAAACAGCTTGCTAAAAGACTGCGGATGCTCAAAACCCAGCTGGTAAGCAATTTCACCGACAGACAGGGCCGTTGTAGACAATTTTTCTTTTGCCTTTTCAATAAGCTTGTTGTGGATGTGTTGTTGGGTGTTTTGTCCGGTTAACAGATTGAGCAGGTGCCGCAAATAATTGGGCGATACATGGAGTGCCGCTGAAATTGATTGAACGGTTGGCAAGCCCTTTTCTATCAGATCTTCCTTGTTGAAATAATCTGTCAGCAGGTTTTCCAGGCGGCCAAGGATCTGGTGATTGGTAATTTTACGGGTGATGAACTGCCGCTGGTAAAATCGTTCGGCGTAATTCAGCAAAGTTTCGATTTGCGACAGGATAATACCCTGGCTGAACTGGTCGATGTTGGAGCAGTATTCCTGTTGAATGTTTTGAACGATGTTGTTTAAAACCGTCTCTTCCTTGGCAGAAAGAAAAAGGGCCTCATTGACGGCATAATCAAAATACCCGTACTTGGCAATGGTTTTGGCCAACGGTGAGTTCCAGAGAAAATCCGGATGGATCAGCAAGATCCATCCGGTATGTTGCGGCGGCACCCTGTTGTTGGGCACTATACTAAAAACCTGCCTGGGCGCCATAAAGAACAAAACGCCTTCATCAAAATCATACTCCTGCTGGCCATACTTTATCTTGGAATTTGTTGTCCGTTTCATGGAAACTGAGTAAAAATCCAGGAGCCAGCTTTCAGGATCCTTTCCGGGCGTATACCGGATCAGGCTGTAATCCACCACACTGATCAACGGATGCTCCGGCTTGGGCAAGCCCCGCAGCTGGTGAAACTCACTGATTGTTTTGATGCGCAGGGGAACGTTGGTTTTCATTTCTTTTACCAGTTACTTGCTGTTAAAGACCCGGGCAAACTCCCGGGCCCACTCCTCCAGTTTTACCTTGCCCTGGAGCGGCGTGTGCCGGTCATAATCTTCCCGCAGCTTTCCGCTGTGGATGGCTTCACCCAGCTCTACCAGGTTGCCGGCGATGTTGCCGGGAAGTCCGGACGCTGCCAGGCTTTGCAGGACTTGTTCTTTTGGCAAGGCGAGCCATTTCAAGTGGGGCATGCCAATGGCGCTTCCCAATACGGAAGCCACTTCCTTGCAGGTTCGATCGTCGCTGGCTACATACCGCACAGGGTTTGTGTTCTCCGTGATCTGCAACTCTTCCGCAACAGCCGCTGCAATGTCTTCGGGTGATACCATGGTCAACCTGTCTTCGCCCCCATACACCGCTCCTATAAAGCCAGCCGTCCTGATCATTCCGGTAAAGGACAGCAAATTGTAGTAAAAATAAGTGGGGCGGACATGCGTCAGACTGATGCCAGGAACAGCGTTCAAGGTTTGTTCTACCTTGTAAGAACCCCTGATCAAGCCGGTTCCCTCCGGCAGGTGTGCTCCGTAACTGCTTAGATCTACGACCCGCTTTACGCCGGAGATCCGGATGGCTTCTGCATACCTGTTGCCTAGATCCTGGTAGTAAGCAAGCTGATCCGGTTGCGCGAAATTGGGCGGGATCATACAATAGACGGCATCGGCATCCCGGAATGTTCCGGCCAGAAAGTCTGTATCATCCAGTTTACCGATGGCAGCAACGGCACCCAATGCATGGATCTCTCCCTGCTTTTCCGGATTGCTGCTGATCACGGTCACGGCATGCCCCTCCTGCACCAGTTGCTGCGCCAATGGTTTGCCGATATGCCCTAAAGATCCTGTGAGTACGATTTTCATATACTGTTGTTTTGCTGCTACAAAATTCAGCAACAGTGCAAGAACAGCTGTAGCCAAAATAGCCTTTGTTGTAGTCAAAAATGCGGCTATACGGCCTTTACCATTTCCTGGGTCCGGCATCATTGATGCTTGCTTAACCCAGCAATACCCCTTCGTTTCTTAGGATAGAAAGCTGGTTATCTATTCCGCCCGGCATATGTCTGCTTGCTTTTCCATTCTTTAACACCCTCCACCAGGGAATTTGATAATCCTTGTTTTCTGGCTGCAACTCATCTGACAAATTCGCCATCCATTTCCAGTACTTGATTGTATTTGCCGGACAAGCTGTTTCGGCATGGCCCCATGTTGCCAACTGGCTACGCAGTTGTTCAATTGTCCTGGTTTCTCCCCTTGGGATGGCCCTGATGGCTTTGGCAACATCTTCAACCGACGGAATATAAAGGGTTTTAGCGCCTCCCATCCTTTTGCTTTTGACAGGATCCAACACAACAAAGCATGCCTCGGGTGCTGTGCCTAATTTAGCCCGAATGGATGATTGATTCATATGGTTCTTATTTTTAAATTATACGAGAGGCTGGCGGCTAACCTTCCTATACCTGCTGGTTACATACGGCATCAAGCAAATGGCTCGAAACAATCGTAATTTCTTTGCCTGAATATCTTGCCATCTTTCAACTCAAACACCTGCGCAAAATGTGCTGTCATTTGTCCGCCTGCGGGTATGTTGCCAAGGGGGATGGCGAGCGTACCCCGCCAGATACATTCAAGCAGAACGGTGTCTTTGAAAGAAACCAGGTTTTTTATCTCATACGCTTCCTTTACCAACACTTTTTTGCCTCTTTCTGCTCCATCCTTCAAGTCTTGCAGGTTCCTGATGACTTTGGTTTTTACAAGTGCGTTGGGAAATTCAATCTGTTCAATTTCCGGATGATAAAAATCCTCCAGCTCATTCACGGAGTTTCTTGTTTCCAGCATTTTAAGAAAACCAACGACTATTTTCTCGTTCTGCTCCATGTTATTTTTTACTAAAATTAAGGCTTATCACTCGTGTACAAAGCACCCGGTGCACCTTTGGCCCCGGTAGTATACAGCTGGTTGTTGCCGCTTGGCTTTTTCCGCAAAATCCTGTCGCGCAATTTCAGGAAAGATTTTTCTACTACTTTGTTCATCAGCAATGCGCCTGCAACGGATATTGCCACACAAAGCAAAAACATACGATTGCTGTTTTTTGCTATGCCCACCTTCGCTAGCTGGTCTTGTGCAACGTGTATTACGATCTTGTGGATCAGGTAAATTGCATACGATAAAAGGGCCAGTGTGGACGTTACCGGAAGCTTTGATTTATACAAAAAACTGGTTGGACTGATAGCGCTTAAAACCATCAACCCGTATCCGATACTTACCAGCGGAAACCCGAAAACAGACGCGCCAAAACTCTCCTCCTCTGAACATATGTAATAGGCTCCCGTTAAAACCAACAGGCTTAGCACAAAAAGCCCGTTTCCCCATTTAGCAATTCGCTGATAGGAGAAAGGCCTGAACTGAACAAGTGCCGCGATGCTTACGCCTGCCAGGAGCCCGTCCAGCCTGCAGGCAGTCAGGTAATAAATCCACTTATACCAGATTGCCCATACCTCGTCGTCTTCGAGATGGGGCGCAACAAAAGTTTGGTAACAATAGATTCTGATCGCGAAACCGGCTAAAAACAAGGCTGGCAGCAACCAGCCGCTTTTCTTCAGGACTTTACAATAGATCAGCGCTAAAAGGATCAGGGGCAGTAACAAATAGAACTGTTCTTCAATGCACAGCGACCAGGCATGAGAAAAAGTACCTTGTGTGCGAAGATCGAGCCCCAGGTTTTGTGTGAAAGTTGCATACTTCCACAAGGGTGCAAGGGCTTCTCTTTCATGCACAAAGGGGAAACAAAAATAAATGGCCACTACCACCCAGTAAGGCGGGACGATCCTGAAAAACCGTTTGAGAAAAAACTGCCTGAATGAAAAACCAGCTGTCTTTGCAACAGACGCAAACAATTGAGATGCGATCAGGTATCCGCTCAATACAAAAAAGAGGTCCACGCCCGTCCACCCGAATTTGCCGATGGTTGCCGTCCACGCGGGATGTGGAAACAAGTGGCCATAATGGTATAAGAAAACCAATCCAATTGCCAGGGTTCGCAAGTGGTCCAGTCCGAATAGCCTGGCTGTTCCCGGGATGGCTTGTCCCGCCTGATTGTTCATAAAATGATTACGTTATATACTGTTAGCTGCGGGTTTGTTGGCAAAGCGTGTGGGATACATTGTTTTCTGAGTGTTGAATGTCTATCCAAATCTGCCCCATATCGATTTCCTCACATCCTCTATTCAGCTTTTGAAGGAATACGTATGCTGTTAATGCCGCAAGCGACTTTTTTCTTGTTTGTGGAAGGAATCTACAAAGGCGCGTAAATCTCTCAGGGGTCTTAAATCGCTTTTATCTTGTTCGTTGTCCAGATCATGAAAGTCGAAGTACCGAACTTTGGTTACGCAATCGTATTCCCCCAAAACGCCGTCCATCGTAGTAAGTCCGTAGTTATTTACGAGATCGGAATCATGCTTGCTGATTCCCCTTGCATATATAATCAGGTCCAGCGTGTCGTTCTCCACGACGGGACTGAAATACATCTCAGCCGTTTCAAACTTTATGCTATCGTAGGCAAGCGTGAAGTCAAAATCTATCGGCTGCCTGAATGCGATTACTGTCCAGCCTTTTATTTTGGGTGCTGCATGAACGATTCTTTGCACGATCGGAAACTTGTTTTCGTCCCCTTCGGCAGATATAGTGAGATCTCTTACTCCCTTTATTTCATTGGAAATTTCGGCAGAAAGATCACCTTGAATCTTGTGAAGCCTTGTGACAAGATCATCCATCAGTTCGTCCCGGTTCTCTTCATCTATATGATTGTACACCGATTTGTTATCATCGAACCATATCCAGAATCGCTCAATTGATTCTTCTTCCCTGGAAGTAAGCTCCATCTTTTTGTTATCTATTTTGCAATAAGAAAAGCCGAACAATATTGTACTTATAATAAGAAAAAGCATTGATTGAGGGATCTTCTTTGGAATGAACGGTGCCATTTACTTTATACGCTTGAATGTCAGATCCAAATCTGGTTCCCAGGTCGTTCCGTCTTTTGCCAATTCCCCTTTGCCGATGATCGTATCACCGTTGTCGGTAATTGTCCAGGTTTGCCGTTGTGAAAATTCGGGCGCGTTGCGCCACCACTTTAAAATACCATCCTGAAAGGATGCGTTGTATTTTCTTGAAATTTTTCGCTCGTCAAAATACAGCATAAAATATTCCCGGGTTGTATCATCGCTGCCAAAGATGGCGATGCCGGCAGGAAACCCCTCTTTGTCGATTTCCGAATACCAGCTCAGGAAAGCGCCTCCCTCCATCCACTTGAAGGAAGAACGTCCATGCAGGGGTGTGCCGGGAGCAAGCGGGTGTGCCCCCACGGTGTTCCATTCACCTATTAAAAACGCAAAAGGTTGAAGTGCCGGATTAGGAATAGCTGCTTTGTGCATAGAAGGGCTATTGTATAGTTATGCGAAGATCGGTTTGCCCGCTACTTACCAGCCTGCAATTGCAAGATATTCACAGAATAAGGATCCAGGGTTCTGGTGAAAGTGGGTGACACACCAGTTATTTTTTGGGTCACCGGTACAATCTTTTCCGGGTCCCTGATGGTATTTGTGTCTTCCGGCTTGTCGCCTTTGATAACAACCAACGTGGCATCTCCCGATACTTTAGCGGCACCTTTCAGGTTTATTTCTACCGGCTGCTGTTTGCCGGTGGTATTGACAAGCTTCAGGTAAATGGCGCCGGTTTTCTGATCCCTGGTAGCCGCATAGAATACCATGGGAACCGGCTTGGGTGTGATATTGTCTACACTGTCTCTCCGGGTAAGCGGCCTGGTTTGTGTCGGGATATTTTCTGCTGTTGCAGGAACGATCTTATCTCCGAGATAATCACTGAATATTTTTTGTACATAGTAAGAGGGTGATCCAAAACTGGAGAGGGCATTGTACCCGATCAGGTCCGAATCCCATTGCCAGGCCCGGGGCATAGCGGCCGTAGCGGTGTTCACGTTTACAAACAGCGGTGCATAGCACGACATGATCACAATGTCTGAATTGCGCTCCATGCCCGTCATCCAGGCTGCGTCGCCTAAGGCAGCATTCAGGTTGGTGGTAGGTGCGCCTTCGCGGGTGGCCCATTCTCCCACAAAGATCTTAGGCCCTTTGCGGTCATAGCTGTCATACTGGGAAGCGTTCTCCCACATAGCCCAGGAGTTGCGGTAATAGTGTTCATCCAGCACGGCGGGCTTTTTGCCGGTGGTCACTTTCAGGTTGGGGTATTGTGCATCGGCGATGGATGAAATACAAACCAGTTGCGGGTACTTTGCCTCTATAGCCGTCCGGAACTGGTTGAACCTGCCGTCATAGCTGTTTGTCCGGTCGAACCAGTCTTCATTGCCCACCTCGATATACTTGAGCTTGAAAGGGGCAGGATGGCCATCGGCAGCACGCCTGGCTCCCCAAAGCGTTTTTGCATCACCGGTCACATATTCGATTTCTTCCAGTGCATCATCAACCCAGGGCTTCAGGAGGGGACCTGCGTCGATGTGGTCGCCGTTCAGGGAATAACCTGCATATACGGCCAATACCGGCTCTGCACCTATGTCCTCGCACCAAAGCAAAAACTCTAGCAGGCCCATGCCGTCCGACGGACGATAGCTCCAGGAGCCCCGGTGGCCCGGCCTGTTTTCCAAGGGGCCCAGTGTTGTTTTCCAGGGAAAAGCATCGGTGATCAAGGGACCTTCCAGGAAATTGCCGCCCGGAAACCGCAGGAACCTGGGTTTCATATCAACCATCATCTTCATCAGATCAGGCCTGTTTCCATTGGGCCGGTCTTTGTACGTAGGCGGGAACAGGGAAACCAGGTTGAAATAATAAAGGCCTGTACGGTTGGTAGAGATCACGAAACGCGCATCTGCCGTGGGCTTCACATCGGTGCCGGTGGTCAGGGAGAGCTCGTACTTTTTCCAGAAAATACTTTTCGCAAGATCGATGGTGCCCTTTGCATAAACTGTTTTGCCATCGGGGCTTTCGATGGTGACTGTTAGCGGACCGGCCGTATTGTCTTCGATCTGGGAGCCTGCAGGTTGTGCAGGTTGCTGTGCACCCGGCCTTCTGGGAGGCTGAAAACTGCCGCTTCCCTTTATGTAAAACGATGCTTTGTAAGTGGTACCTGGCCTTACCGGTATACCCCAGTAACCTTCATTGGCAACGCCCACCCGGCTGCCTGCCTTTTCAACTGTCAGTCTTAAGCAGGTTTGCAGGGCGCCGTTGATAGCATGCCTGCGTTCATCAAACGGCACGTTATCCGGGTTTGCTGCGATGAGCTTGATAGTGGCTTTGGAACCGGCAGAGTCATCCTGCACAAGGCTCCATCCTTCCGGCCGGGTAGGATTGTCTTTAAAGATCCTGTTGCGGATCAGTTCAGCATACAAGCCGCCGTCATAGGAATGGTTGATTTCCTCTGTCATCAATCCGTACAACATCGGACTAACGGAAGCGCCGGGTTTTGTCAGATCCAAGGTTATGCTGGTCGGCTGGGCCTGTGTATTTGCAGCAATGAAAACAAACAATCCCAGCATCCAAAGCCTGCAGGTACTGGCAGGTTGAAACAGATCTTTTTTCATGAATCTTTATTTTTAAACCCTTTCCGAACCGGAAGCTGACTGGGCTATTTATCTGCTGTTGTTCAGGCAGGAACAAAGCAAAAGCGGAACGGCAATGCAATCAGTATTTCCTTCGTGTATGCATAAAAATATAGATTGTTTTCCAATTCCCACACACTGTTTCGTGTAAATTATACAATTAAAACGGAACGGTGATGTGCAGGCTCTTTTTGGAAGAAAACGGTTGCGTATGTACAGGCTGATAGATAAAACAGTTTAATCTTTTTGCGGCTTTATAAGCTGGTATTTTCCACCCAGGTGCATCAGGCTGAACAGATACAGCAAACCATCGTAGTAAGGATCGAAGTAGCCATCTTCATAAGGCGCTAACTTGGCGTTCCAGAGCGCATGTACAAAGTCGAGGCTGTTTTTTTCCTTGCTTATAAGTGCTGTTGATGCAGCGGTGGCAACCAGTCCAAGAGAATGCCTGAGCTTTTTAAAACCACCGGCCTGCAGGATAAATTCGGGCGGTGAGCCATCTACGTTGAACTGGTCATCAAACCGGTCGATGCCCTTTGAACGCAGAAAGGTTTGAAGACGCCGGGCATAATCTTCCTGCCAGTTCTTATCCTTGCCAAACCAGGCGTAATCCATGGCAATGTTCATGGGAACCCGCCAGGAATCGTACCGGAAAGCCGGTGGTGCCCAGCGTGTTGCATGCGGCGCACCGCTGAACTCGGTGTAATCATAATTGAGCCCGGTGGGAGATTGGCAGGCCCGGTGCAGAAAGGCCCGGGCGGTATCGGCACAATCCCTGTAAAATTGCTCATGGCCATCTTTTGCATACAGGGCCCATATCTCCAAAAAAGCAGGCAGGTGGTACGAAGGATCGGTCCAGCGGTAGCCATCTCCCTCCGGCACAAAGCTGATCTGTTTGTGTTCTGTATTGATCAGGTTGTACATGTTGCCGGTACCATCTTTTTTCCACATCTCATCCAGGATCCGTCTTGCCTCGTTGTAGTAATCAATGCCCGTTCCGTTCCCCCAGCGGTTGGCTGCAAACAGGAGACTGGTAACAAAGTACAGTTCCCCATCCGAAGCCGAGCCTTCGGAATTCTTTTTCATGGTTGTCGGATTGATGCTCCAGGCAAAATAAGCTTCCCGCGGCCCATCGGCGTGTTGCAGGTATTTTTTCGACCAGCGCCAGATCCTGTCAAATACTTCTTTTTTGTTGAGCTGTACAGCGATCATCATTCCATAGGAAAGTCCTTCTGTTCTTGCATCATGGTTCTTTAAATCAGATACATAGGCCATAGAATCACCCACCTCAAAATAAATCCGGTTGGGCCCTTCAAAAAGATCCCCGTAAGCCCTGGCTATTTTCTGGTCAATCGCCTGCTGGCTATAACCCGCTTCCCGCAAGAGATTCCGGTAAGTACCCGTGTAAAATGCCGCATTGGAGAGGGACTTGCTCTGCGTATTTCTGGGTTGACAGCATGCCGGGGAGGGCTTCAGTATAGTAAGTGCAAATAAGATCAACCCGATGATCATAAGGGGCAAGTTTTTCATCGCTGGAAATTTAGTGATAAACGAAGGTTCTTCCTGGTTTTTAGTGAAGTTACAGTCAATAGCATGTAAACTGAACAGGAGGGCTTGCCTGCTGTTTCAGAGCGAATTTACGCTGTTCAATCACATGATACATTGCAGGAAAGCAGGCATTTGGCCGTACGGAATTGATGTTGCGATGCATATTCTTCTTTTCCTCAAGCCTATCTTGGCCTGAACCCACCCCTGCTCCCGGGAGGGAATACGATACACTTGCAAGAGGCTGTGCTTTCTTCTTGCCTCCCTCAAGAAGGGCGTTTGTATTATCCCCTCCCGGGAGGGTGGCTCTATGATGCAGACCATACCACCATCCTGTATAGCATATCAGATTACTACTGGAGCCAGAGAAAAAGCCAGCTTATCAGAAAAACAGGGTAAAGCTTGCTCTTGCAAAAAAGGGCGTCCCGGCGGTGAAGTGGATCTCTGAAACGGGGGCTGGTTCATTCTTCAACCGGCTTTCGGTATCGAACTGGGTTTCTTTCCATTTGGTGTTGAACAGGTTTTGGATAGCAATGCCGGTCTCCCATTTTTTCTTTGTGTAGTTGAGGGCCGCATCCGTTACAAAATAGCCTTTTGCCACTACAGCATTGTCTTCATTGGCGGGCCTGTCCGCCATATACCGGTAACGCACACTGCCGTTCCAGCCCTGTTCCTGCCGGTATGTAAGTCCGCCAACACTCGTAAGACGCGGTGCCAGGGGGAGATAGCTGGCCGACTTTTCAACACCGGTCGCCCGGGGGTTGGCCAGACTTAAGTCCGCATCGGCAAACAGGTTTTTTGCCAGCTCATACCGGATCGAAAAATCAAATCCGTACCTCCTGGTTTTTCCGCCTGCCTCTACTACCCCTTCATCGCCCACATACACAAACTCCTGGTCGAGCCAGAGATACCAGATGGCAGATTGAAAAAGCAGCTTTTTACCCAGTTTAAAGATGCCGCCCAAATCAGAGCCATAAGCCGGCGGCAGCACCTTCTTTCCGCTCTGCAGAACCGCCACCCTTGTATCGTTGCTGTGAAAACCCCTTCCGTTGTACAGGTAAAGTTGCAGCCTGTCGTTGGCCTTGTACGTGAAGTTTAGTTTCGGACTTACAATGGCCGCATTGGTTGACAATACCTGGGAGGCCAGTTTATCATGGTAGCGGTTGGAAAAATAATCTGCCCGCAAGGCCGCGGTCAGGTCCAGCTTGTTTGTAAGCGAGAGGCGTTGCGATCCGTAGGCCGCCAGGTTGAGTTCATTGATGTCGCCCAACATAAGACCAGCCGTGTTGAGAACCCGGTCTTTTGTTCTGGTGAGTTCGATGTTGTTGATGTCATCATACCGCAACTGAATACCCGCGCGCGTTTCAGCGGGTATGCTGCCGATAGCGAAAGTTTTTTGATAAGCACCATTGTAGCCGGCCAGGTTTCTGCGTTCCCGCTGACGGATCTGGTCCCCATTCAGGGGGTCTTCCTTGTAAAAGGTAAAGTTCGAGTAGAGCTCGAATTGGTACCGGCTGTAGTAAACCTGGTTGCGGATAGTGCCCCCGTCAGGCAGATTGGTCAGGAGCTCCAGGTTGGCGTTGTACCTGGATGTTTTGCCTCCTTCGGTGCTGTCGACGGCCCCATAGAAATCAACCAGGCCGGTTTGGACAGCCCTGTCGGGTATTTGTCCGGACGCATTCCATTTGCTGGCAAACCCGGTTAAGCTGGCGGTGAGCGTACTGTGGCTGCTGATGCTGCCATGGTATTTCAACACCCCATTGTAGCGGGTAAAATCCTGCGGGTTTTTAAAATAGCCATCCGTGTACGATGCCTCCCCTGCAAAATAAAGGCTTTGGTTTCTCCGGTCTGCCGCCGGTTTCAGCAGGTTAACACCGGCAATGGTTCTAAAGGTATTGTACTGTCCGCCTTCTACTTTTGCGAAATTATTCTCCAGGTAATCCTTGGTCTTAAATTCGACAAAGCCGGCCGTCGTAAAATTGCCTTTGTCGGCAAAATAAGGCCCCTTGTTGAAGTTCACGCGGTCAATCAGTTCGGGGATCACAAAATGCAGATCCGCATAACCCTGGCCGTGGGCATGACTTACCATGTTCACCGGAATGCCATCGGCAGAAATATGGATGTCCGTACCATGGTCTAGATCAAACCCGCGCAGAAAGATCTGTTCTGCTTTGCCACCGCCGGCATGCTGTCCGATAAACAGGCCCGGAACCATCCGCAACACTTCCTGCGAGTTGTTGATAGGCCGCAGGTGAATATCCAGATCACTGATGGTTTTAAAAACACCTTTGGAAGCAATGGCTTTTACCTGCACTTCCCGGAGACTGGAAACCTTGGCCTGCAGGTAAATTATGGCCGTGTGATCCGTAGCAGACAATTCAGCCAAATCGATCAGTTTTGTTTCAAAGCCAATCCGGCTCACTGACAGGGTGGAAATGTTGAGCGGAAGGTCTTTGAGGCTTACAAAACCGTTCTCATCTGCTTCCGCATTGAATAGCCTGTCATCGCTTTGCACAAATGCATCCTGCACGGGCACCCTGGTTTGGGCATTCACGATATAGATGCCATGGATACGGGTTTGTGCGTAAACCATCAAGCTGCTTACAGAGAACAAAATGAGCAGCACAGAGTGGACCAGTTTTAAAGAAGGGCGCATCCGGCAATGATTGGGTAGCTGTTTACATGAATACGAAATATCGTTTTTCCTGGTTTTTCAACCGCAAAATTATTGCGCAAATAGATTGAATGAGAACCGGAAACCCCAACAATCGGCCAGTTCACCCCATTTATTGTAGAATTGGATTTAGGAGTATGGTATAAGACCCGGTCCGGAAGAAACCTTACTGGATCATTACCTGCTTAAGCAACACGTGCTCCTGATCGTTGATATTTTCGGTGTACGCAACAACGGCTTTGCCGGTACTGACCGGACAAATCACGGGGAAAGATGAATTGCTTTTCTCACCTGTAATATAATTTTTTAACGTGGTATGACCGGCAGCATCGCGCTCTTCAATCCCGATCCTGCTTGCATACTGGTTGCCATTTGCAAAGCTTTCATTCCATACGATCAGGATGCGGTCATCCGGCAAGGCCGTGATCTGGCAGTGCTTGGATGCTTTTCCGCTCACGGTGTCTCTGCTGGTGAACGTTTTTCCGCCGTCCTTTGAGTTGTTGTAATAAATACCGGAACCGCCGCCGCCCGTGAACCAGGTAAAATGAATGCCGGCCTTGTTCTCGGTCATGGCCGGCCCCGTATGCGGACAGCCATTCATCACCCAGTCGTCATTGCTGATCCGCTGGGGCTTTGTAAATTGTTTTCCATCATCCGTCGAAACAATATGAACCATATCCCTGATGGTATCGTTCAGGATGGCCCGGTATAAAACATGGATCTTTTTCTTTGCGTCTATAAACAAATCTGTTCTGCAGCACTGGCAGCAAGGACCACTGATCAGCCTTTCCCCTTCAAACCCTTGCCTGCCGCTGGTTTCAGCATAATACAAACCCGACCCCTCTCCCTTCCATTGCTTTCTGTTGTCGAGCCAAACGATCCCTGCTTCCCCGTTCGGAAGAATCGCCATATCAAAATAACGCTGGTCGAAGCTGGCGGTGTCTGTGGTAAGACTTCTGGGCTTTGTCCAGGTATGTCCTTCATCAAACGACTGGCTGTAATAAACCAGTCCGGAGTATTTATTTTTTGGATTCGGATTGGCAGCACCCCATGCCGCGATGATCTCACCGGAGGGTTTGAAAATAATTTTAGGGCCATTCTCGCCATGCGGCTGCACCTTGTTGCTGCCCGGTATCTCTACCGGCTTGCCAAAACTGCTTCCTTCATCCCCTGATACTGCATAACAAAAAACAGGTGCTGTTCCGGCCGACTGCCGGACATAGCTTAGAACAACCCTGTTCTGCGGGTCTTTTGTCAAGTAAGGGCAGGAAGCGGCGGATGTATCAACCGCTGTTTCCGCCGATGCCGTGATGCCCGGTTCTTTTTCCACCGGCTTGCAGGAACAGAAAAATACAAATGCAAGAAAGAATATAGGTGATGACCTTTTCATGTAACTATTTTTAAAGGAACAGCCTTTCACGCTGCCGTTTTGGAGTTTATTGATTTCTGAAGTTGTATGCCAATCCAACGTTGATGGTCCTTAGCTGACCCGGGCGGTACGAAGTACCAAAAGCAGACTTTTCAACAGTGGTCGCAAATACTTTATCGGTCACGTTTAAACAGTTCGTCCAGAGTTCAAATCCTTTAAAGGTGTAACCTGCACGGGCATTGAAGACGGCAAAGCCTTTGTAGGTTGCCGTATTCTGCGGGTCCGTATAGTATTTGTTCATTCCCTGTACTTCAAGGGCTATCCTGAAGCCTTTTATAAAGTGCGGCTTACAGGTAAGCTCGCCGTTGTAAATAAAAGGAGGTGCCTGCGCCATCGTGCGGCCCGAATAATCTTTGCCCTGCTCGATGTAGCTGATATACTTGTGTTCTGCATAAGAGCCTGCCAGCCGGATGTTGATGTCTTCCACGGGTGCATATTTGACCGTTGCCTCTATGCCTTTGTGACTTGTTTTTCCGGCATTCTGGTTTTGATAGGAACCGTCTGCCAGCCGCACGCTCACAATCTCATTTTCTCCATCCAGCTTGTACAGGGACACTTCTGCATAACCCTTGTTTGCGGCAAAAGAAACCCATCCGCCTGCTTCCCAATTGTTGTAGGAAGAAGCTTTTAAAACAGGTACTTTTACGCCTGTGTACAGGTCTGTTATGTTGGGTGGCGCAAAGCCAACGCTGTAGTTTACATACACGCCTTTGCCGCTTCCAAAATCATAGGTAAGTCCCAGCTTGGGTGTAAAATGGTCAAAATGGTCCGTTGCATCAGGGGCGCCAGTAAATGCACTCGGCGGCAAATGATTGTCGAACTGATAGTCAAGCCGGTCGTACCGCGCCGCTGCCACCAATTTCAACTGCTTGGCGGGCTTGTACTCAAACTGCGCGTAGGCTGCTGTGTTCAGGAGATCAACCTGGTAGCTGGTCAGCAGGCTATCTTTTACTGTGTAGTTGTAATAAACATTGCCTGCATTCCGGTCAATGTCGATCAACTGTGCCTCATAGGTTGCCGGACTAAAATCCAGACTCAGCCCTGTGATCAGCTTGGCATCGATCGATTGAAACTTGGTTGTATGCTGCAACACAGCGCCCCAGCTCCTGAATGCATCTTCGTTGATCTGGCCCTTTGCCTTGAGGGGATTTGCTGCAATATTGCTGATCGAGTAAAAAGGGTTTTGTCCGATGGTGGAGTGGCGGTAAAAAAAGGTCAGACTGGTTTTGTTGTTTTCGCTCCATTCCTTGCTCAGGGTGCTTCTTAGCCGGAACGCATCTACTTTCCGGTAGGTAAAGCGGTAAAAGCTCACATAATCTTTTCGATAGAAATGGGCACTGTCCAGACCACCTTTCTGGTCTGTTTGATAGGCGATCCAATCAGCCACCGCTGAAAGCCTGAGCTTGTCATTGAAGCTGTAATCTGCCCGGAGGGTCAGCGCTGTCTTGCTGAAATTGTTGTGTTCCTGCTGAGGTTGGTTTTGATCGGCATAATAGCCGCCTGCAAAAATTCCCAGCTTCTTGAATGTATTGCTCACCGCAAAATCAGTCCGCTTATATCCCCTGCTGCCCGCTTCTGCCTGTATTTTTCCGGAGAGAAAAGGGGTGGGTGATTGCGTGATAAAATTAATTGCGCCGCCAACAGCTTCGCTGCCATAGAGCGAAGAGGCGGGTCCTTTGACGACTTCGATCCGGTCCATGGATGCCTGGTTGATCTCGATCAGGGCATTGTGGTTAAAATCGCCGACTGTTCTGATGGGTATCCCATCTTCAAGATACAGAAAAAGATTTTTTGTTCCGATGGGCTGCCGCACTGCCATGCTGTGCTGTTCATTGCCCAGGTCTACCATGTAAGCACCGGGCACCTTGTTGATCAGCATATCCAGCCGCGTGGCCTTGGTATCATTGATTGCCGTTCTGGAAATAACCTGGATGGCTACCGGAACTTCTGTCCGTCTTTGCCCCTCCCGGCCACCTGTTACAACAATTTCGTTCAGGTTGGCAAAGGAGGGAGAAAGTAAAATAAAGAATTCCTGACCTGATGCGGCCAGGCTTTTGGTGGTATAGCCGGCTGATGTTAACCGGATGCTATCCTGCGGAGAAGAGAGGTTGAGCGTGAAATTTCCACGCTTGTCAGTGATGGTATTTGATGGGGTGTTTACACCTGTTACCGTTGCACCGGCAACAGGCTGGTTCGTAGTCGCATCAATCACTTTTCCTTTGATGGCTACCTGCGCATATACACAGTTCATTGCCATACACAATCCTGCCATAAAGCACAAGGGCTTGTTCATATCCTACCATTTAGTGCATGATAAAATCATCTTCGTGAGATACGGAGATGTGTCTTGATCCGTTGCCTGCATGTCTAAACGGAAGGTGGATGAAAAGGAGCGCTGAGAGGAGATGAACAGATGGGTTCATCCAGGAAAGGATATGCTGCCTCGTTGAGTAGAAGCTCGCTTGTAAAGCTAAGCTGGTTGGGTAAAAAGCAGGGCTGCACTTCAAACTTTTCCTTTTTGGGAAGAGGGGCCTGTTGTTCCTGCTTTTCCTGTTCCATAAGCTTCCTGGCCAGATAGCATTTACCATTGCAATGCATAACGGGCTTGTCTTTGTTAATACAAAGCACCCTGGCTATATAACCCCTGTTGATCAGGTATTCTGCCTGGATCACAAACTGACTGAACGTTTGCAAGAAGATAATTACCAGCAGCGATATGGTTGTAAACTTCTTCAATTTTCTATAAGTCGGCAGCCTTGGAACTGCTAAGATATTGTATGCAGCGGAAAAGCTTATCAAATATGTTTGCTATTCAAAGAAAGTGCCAGGGGAGAAAAAGGCTGGCACTCAGCCAGGTTGCTGCAGGAAGCAAGGGTTGAGGCCATTCCACCCCGGCCGGCTGCCCCACAGTGCCGGACAACATGTTGAATGATCCGCAACATGCCTAAATTGCACATGATATGAAAATTGTCTTTTCAGCCATTTGCGGATGCCTGTTCTTGCTCCCCTTTACGCTCCCTGCACAAACCAAAGCCGGGGCGGATACGATCAACATCTTTACCCTTGGCGACAGCAACGGCACCTTTCCCTGGAGCTGGCCACAGCAGTTTAAATGGGCCCTGCCCAATACCCGTGTATTCAATATCAGCAAATCAGGCAGAACGATCGGTTTTGTGAACAATGGCGACAGCACCCTGAACTCGCTGCTGGTCATTGATGAAAACCTCCGGAAGGCAGCTGCCAATGCCAAAGAGCGGCCTTTTGATTTTATCGTACTGCAGCTGGGTACCAACGATGCCAAAGCCGTATTTGCCGGCCGGCAGCATGAAGTGCCGCAGAACCTGGATCGACTTATCAAGACAATCAGGAACTGTCCTTACTCTTCCATCAGCAGGGCAAAGATCATTGTGATTGCACCACCTCCCTATGGCGCAAAGGCCATCTCTACTGAAAAATATGCCGGCGGCGACAAACGGGTGCAGGACATGAGCACAGCCTTTGAAAAGGTGGCCAAACAAAACAACTGCCTCTTTGTAAACGGATGGGCAACACCGCAACTGGACATCAATGCCATGACACCGGATGGCTTGCACCTTGATTCCACTGCCTCCCGGAAACTGATAGACCCCGTTGTGAAGCTCATCAGGAACTAAGCCGCCTGCAGCCGGATCATCTTTCTTTTTACATTGATCTTACAGGAATTTCGGCGGGGCCGCTAGCAAATCGGCCCAACACCTGCGTGATAGGTGTATCTTAGCCGGGCAGCGAAAATGCACGACAAGTTATGAAACCAAGAACCGCCGGCTCTATCCTGGTCTGTTTGATCTGCCTGTCATCATTTTACAAGAAAGACCCGGGCGTACCTGTTCAGCAGCTTACCGTCAAAGCTCCCTTCAACATGCCCAGGATCAACGTACCCGATTTTAGCCGGTGCGCTAAATTTTTCATCACGGATTGTGGCGCGGTGCAGAACGACCAACAGAAAACTTCTGCCGCCATCGCACAAGCGATCGATAAGGCCAGCAAAGCCGGCGGAGGCATTGTGGTGGTTCCCAAGGGAGAATGGCTGACCGGGAAAATCCATTTTAAAAGCAATGTAAACCTCCACCTGGACAAAGGCGCCGTGCTGCTTTTTTCCGGCGACCCGGCTGATTATCTTCCGGCGGTTCACTCCAGCTGGGAAGGCCTGGAATGTTACAACTATTCACCCCTGATTTATGCTTACCATTGCAAGAACATCGCTCTTACGGGTGAAGGCGAAATAAAAGCCCGGATGGAAGTATGGGAAAAATGGTTTGCCCGCCCTGCGGCCCACATGAACAGCATCAAAAACCTCTACAATCAGTCATGGAACAACGTGCCTGTCATCAAAAGGCAAATGGTGAATGATACATCTCATCTGCGCCCGCAGTTTATCCAGTTCAACAGGAGCGAAAATATCCTGCTGGAAGGCATCCACATCACCAACAGTCCGTTCTGGACAATTCATCTCTACCTGGCCAAAAACGTGGTGATCAGAGCCGTAAAAGTATATGCGCACGGGCACAACAACGATGGTGTTGATCCGGAAATGAGCCAGAACGTACTGATCGAGCATTGTGTGTTCGACCAGGGTGATGATGCGATTGCCATTAAATCAGGCAGGAACCCGGAAGGATGGCGCCTGAAAACGCCTTCCAAAAATATTGTGATCCGCAATTGCACGGTGAAGAACGGACACCAGCTGGTTGCAATCGGAAGCGAGTTGTCTGGCGGGATCGAGCGGGTTTTTGCAGACAGCTGCACGGTAGTTGACGGCGCCAAATTAAACCACCTGCTTTTTATCAAAACAAATGAACGCATGGGCGGATACGTGCGTGACATCTATGCCTCCAACATCAAGGCAGGCAAGATTGACCTGGGGGTGCTTGGCATTGAAACAGACGTACTGTACCAGTGGCGAACCCTTGTGCCCACCTACGAAAAGAGGCTGACTCCCATAAAAGGCGTTTTTCTCAGCAACATCACGGCATCGGATGTGAAGTTTGTTTCCAGGATACTGGGTCAGCAAGAACGGCCAGTGGAAGATGTATCGCTCAAAAACATCCGTACGGGCACTGTACAGGATAAAAAACACATCCATGAAAATGTAAAAGGTTTCAAAGCTGCGGAGTAAAACGGGCTTGCTGCAAGCAAAAGCTTTTAACCACACGTAATACCCTCAACCTGTAAATGAAAGGGCTGCCGTAAAAAGCGGATGCGCTTACCGGTTACCTGCTGTTTTTCTTTTGCTGCTGTTGTTGCGGAAAACTGCATTAAATTAGAGTTTGATTCAAAATTCATGGATAATCAGGAGCCGGAAAATACAGACAAAGCGATCGAACAGCTGCAGGAGAAACCGGGGAAAGATGAGTTTCTTATCGTCGGCATCGGCGCTTCCGAAGGTGGCATACAGGCATTGCAGGAATTTTTCAGTCATGTGCCCGCCAACTCAGGCATGGCTTATGTGGTGATCCTGCATCTGTCGCCCGATTACGACAGCCAGCTGGTTGCTATCCTCCAGAAAGAAATGGGGATACCCGTTACACAGGTCACTGATAGGGTAACCATCCTTCCAAACCATGTTTATGTTGTTCCCCCCAACCAACACCTTACCATAGAGCGGGAGTCTATTGCTGTTTCAGCCAATTTATCTACAGAAGAACGCCGGGCCCCCGTAGATCTGTTCCTCCGCACACTGGCAGACCAGCATGGGCCCAGAACAGTGGCCGTGATCTTGTCGGGTACAGGAGCCAATGGCTCCATGGGCCTGAAAAGGGTGAAAGAAAGAGGGGGTGTAGGCATCGTACAAAACCCCCGGGAGGCCCAGTTCAGCGAAATGCCCCGCAACTCAATTGCTACTGAAATGGTTGACGAGGTACTGCCTGTAGCAGAAATACCTGCAAAAATCATTGCTTACAAGGACAGCCTGGGTACTGTTGAAATTGTAGAAGACGCCGAAAAAAGACCGGAAGAACAGCAGCATGCACTCCGTGAAATATTTACGCTGCTGCGGGTTCGGACCGGTCACGACTTTTCCAACTACAAACGCCCTACACTCCTGCGCCGCATAGAAAGGCGGGTCAATATACACAATCTGCCGGATCTACCGGCCTATGCCCGGTTTTTACAGGAGCATACAGAAGAAACAGGCGCTTTGCTCAAAGACCTGCTGATTTCCGTTACCAATTTCTTCCGCGATAAAAAAGCGTTTGAAATGGTTGAGCAGGAATTGCTGCCCCTCATCTTTCAGGCCAAGACAAACGCAGACAAAGTAAGAATATGGGTTGCCGGGTGCGCCACCGGAGAAGAAGCCTACTCCATTGCCATGCTCTGTGCAGAAAGAACAATGAGTACCATTGATGCACCCAAGGTGCAGATATTTGCGACCGACATTGATGAATCGGCGGTAGCGCATGCAAGGGAAGGGCTGTATACCCTCAACGACACGGCCGATGTATCAGCGGAAAGACTGCGCCGCTTTTTTAACAAGGAAGGCGAGCATTTCCGCATCAGGAGAGAGATCAGGGAAACCATCTTGTTTGCGCAGCACAATTTTTTAAAGGACTCTCCCTTCTCCCATCTCGACATGGTTACCTGCCGCAATGTGTTGATTTACCTGAACGGGGTGGCACAGGAAAAAGTGATCGAAACCTTCCATTTTGCGTTAAAGCCCGGTGGCTATCTTTTTCTGGGTTCTTCCGAATCCGTAGACGGTGCCAGTGATTTGTATTCGGCGTACAGCCGGGAGAATCATATCTTTCAAAGCAGGCATATCAGCCGGCATATTTATTCCCTGCCCCAGTTGTTGTTGCCGCCCCTTTATTCAGGAGCCGCCAAAAGAGATTCGTCCTCGCGCGATCAGGAGAACAAAACACAGGAACGTACTTCTTTCGGCGACCTGCATCACCAGATGCTGGAGGAGTATGCGCCGCCTTCCCTCATTGTAAATGAAGAGTACGAGATTGTGCACCTGAGTGAACGGGCCGGGAATTACCTGCAAGTAGGCGGCGGTGAACCCTCCCAGAATCTGTTAAAGCTGATAAAGCCGGAACTAAGGCTCGAACTCAGATCGGCCCTCTACCAGGCCGTGCAGCGGCAATCAGCCGTGGAAGCAAAAGGCGTGCATGTAAAGATTGACAACAAAATCCAAACGGTCAATATTCATGTGCGTCCGGTTTTGCGTGATGGCGATCAGGCAAAAGGATTTATCCTGATCGTATTTGAGCCTGCTGCAGAGACCAGCAGCCAGGGAGTCGTGTTATCATCTGCTGAAGAACCGATGGCCAGGCAATTGGAGGAACAACTGGTACGCGCAAAAGCCCAGCTGCGGGCTGCCAATGAACAGCATGATTTCCAGGCAGAGGAAATGAAAGCAGCCAACGAAGAATTGCTGTCGGCCAATGAAGAACTGCGCTCAACAACAGAAGAACTGGAAACCAGCAAGGAAGAACTGCAATCCATCAACGAGGAACTGCACACAGTCAACCAGGAGCTCAAAGTAAAAGTAGAAGAAACCAGCCATGTCAGCAACAACCTGCAAAACCTGATCTACTCTACAGACATCGGCACGATCTTCCTGGACAGAATTTTCCGGATCGTGCTGTACACACCTGCTGCAGGTTCTATTTTCAACCTGATCCCTGCCGACATCAGCCGCCCGCTTTCCGACATCACCCACCGGCTGGAATATGCAGATATATTAAGCGATGCAGAAACCGTACTCGAAAAGCTCAACATCATAGAAAGGGAAGTGCGTACAAGGGAAGGAAAGATTTACCTGTTGCGCCTGACACCCTACCGGACCGACGAAGACCGCATCAAAGGGGTTGTAATCACCTTTGTTGACATTTCAGAACGCAAGCAGGCAGAAGAAGCGTTGCGGACCGCAGAAGAAAACCACCGCATTCAACTGGAGCAGGAAGTAGAGCAACGCACAAAAGAACTGAAAGAAAGCAGGGATCAATACCTCTCCCTGGTAGAGAATACATCGGATGTAATTACGCGATGGAACAGGGAACTAAAGCTTGTTTTTGCGAACGCTGCCTTTGAAGGCAAAACAGGTTCAAGCAATCAATCCCAGCTCGGCAAAACAAACCGCGAGATGGGGCAGCCGGATGAGATCGCCATCCCTTACATGAACAGCCTGCAAAGAACGTTTGAGACCGGCGAAACGGTCGAACATGTTAATTCTTTTCCCACTCCTGCCGGAGAAGTTTATTTTTATTCGCGCCTCACGCCGGAAAAAAATGCGGCCGGTGAAGTAGAAACCGTGCTGGCGATCGCCAGAGACATCACCGACATCAAAAAAGCAGACCTGGAACTGCTGGACCTGAAAGACAGGCTCGCCCAAAAAGCAACTGATAAATTTTATGTACTGTTCAATTCCATCGATGAAGCATTTGTATTGTGTGAAATGATCACCGATGAACAAGGCAAGCCCGTTGATTACCGGATGCTTGAATTAAATCCCGCTTTTGAAAAAATGACAGGGATCACCGTTGAACAGGCAAAAGGCAGAACAGCCAGGGAAGTAGTGCCCACCATCGAAGACTGGTGGATAGAGACCTATGCAACGGTTGCCTTGAAGCGGGAATCGGTCCGATTTGAAAACAGGGTGGAAGAACTCGACCGCTGGTTTAATTTTTATGCATCTCCGTTCGGGGAAGAACAAAGCCGGCAGTTTGTAATTGTTTACGCAGACATTACCGCGCGCAAGCAAGCAGAGCAGCGACAGGCATTTCTGCTCAAGCTGAGTGACGGGCTCCGCTCACTGGACGACCCCATAGGCATACAAGCTTTTTCTGCAGACCTACTGGGTGAACACCTGAAAGTAAACCAAGCACATTATGACGAGGTAATCGGAGAATATGTATATATCTCTTACAGTTATGGAAACGGAGTTCCGCCCCTCACAGGAAAGTTCCCCCACCATGATTTTGGAGAACGGCTGGTGGAAGGATACCGCGCCGGAAAAACGCAGGTAAGTTATAACACGGCAACTGACCCCCCTATTTCCGAAACTGTACGCGGCGTACTTGCGTCAGCACAGATGGGCGCATATATAGCCGTGCCCCTGGTAAAGAACCGGGAATGGGTGGCCACTTTGGCCGTTCACAATACCATACCAAGGCAATGGAAACAAAATGAAATTGACCTGGTAGAGGAAGTAGCTGAACGCACCTGGGCAGCTGTGGAAAGAGCCAGGGCAGAAGAGGCGTTGGCCATGTCCGAAGAAAAATTCCGGACCCTGTTCAATTCCATGGAGGAAGGCGTTGTTACACTGGAACTCATTTTTAACGAAGCAGAAGAAGTGGTTGATTTTATTTATGTCGACCACAATCCGGCCCTGCTCCGGCAAACCGGCCTGAGCAGTGCCATCGTGGGCCAGCGCGTCGGCCAGCTCTTTCCGGACCTGGAAAAACACTGGTTTGAAGCGTACGGACGTGTTGCCAAAACCGGAACACCCGAGCGGAATGAATACTTTATCGTTGCGCTCAACAGTTGGTTCAACATCTATATATCCCGCGTTGGCGGCAAAGGCAGTCACCGGGTAATCGCCGTTTACAACAACATCACCGGGCGTAAGATCGCAGAAATGCGCCAGGCATTTCTGGCCAGGTTAGATGATTCGCTCAGGTTGATAGCCAATCCCGTAGAGATACAGGGTGTCGTAGCCCTGGAAGTAATGAATCACTTCCAGGTTGAGCGGTGTTATTACTGTGAGATAGCACAAGATAAGGCCATCATCCGCCGCGATGCATACAGGGAAGGTTTAAGCTCTATTGCAAATACTTATTCCCTGCAGGATCTTCCTTTGTTTAATACCGTGCTGAAAACGGCTCAGCCGATTGTTGTTGAAGACGTGCATGTATCGGAAGAAATGGATGATCACCTGAAGCAGCTTTGTATTTCAGCTGGCATTGTCTCTTACATAAATATCCCTGTAATAAAGGAACAGCAACAGGTAGGCAGGTTTTGCTTAACCCAAAGCACACCGAGAAAATGGACGAAAACAGAAATTGATCTTGCCAGCGAAACGGCTGAACGGACCTGGGCTGCTATCGAAAGGGCCAATACAGAAGAAGCCCTGCGTACATCGGAAGAACGTTTGCGCATAACCATGGACAGTGCCGTCGATTATGCCATCATCAACATCAACACGGAGGGCATTATCCAGGGCTGGAGCAGCGGTGCAGAACGGATGTTTGGATATACGAAAGAAGAAGCAATCGGACAATCTGACGAAATGATCTTTACGCCTGAAGACAGGAGAGACAATGCGCCGCAGAAAGAAAGAGCGATGGCCTATACAGAAGGGCGAGCACCGGATGAACGCTGGCACATCAGAAAGGATGGTTCCCGGTTTTATACGAGTGGCGTACTAACACCTGTTTACGATGGAAAGCTGTCAGGTTATGTAAAGGTTGCCCGTGATATGACCGAGCAGAAACAGGCAGAGGAGCTGTTGAAGGTATTGGAAGAACGAAACCGGGTGGCTTTGCAATCTGCAGAAATGGCTTCCTGGGACTGGAACATCAAAGAAGACCGGGTTGTATGGAACTGGCAGCACCATACCTTGCTGGGCCTGGAACCCAACGGGGATGAAAAGAATGGCGCCTACTTTCTTCAGATCATATATCCTGGTGACAAAGAAAGAGTAAAAAAAGCCCTGGAAGAAGCCATTGCAATCAGCGGTGTATACAAGGCTGAATTCCGTATTATACGTGCTGATGACCATGAAATGCGCTGGATGAGCGGCTTCGGACATGCAATAGAATGGGATGAAACCCGGGCCACCCGCATGGTAGGTGTAATGTTCGATATTACTGAACGCAAAAAGCTGGAGCAGCAGAAAGAAGATTTCCTGAGCATTGCCAGTCACGAATTAAAAACACCGGTTACCAGCGTAAAGGCATACGGAGAACTGCTGCAGGCAACATTTGAAGAAAATAATGACAAACAAAGTGCATCACTTATCCAGAAAATGAATGCACAGGTGAACCGGCTGAATAACCTGATCAGTGACCTGCTGGACACATCAAAACTTACCGAAGGCCAGCTTGCATTGGAGTATGAACAGTTCAACCTGAGCGACCTGATCAGGGAACTGGTGGAAGAACTGCAGCAACTGTCGCGGAAACACAGGCTTGTTATCGCCTGTGAACAAACCATTTCTGTGCAGGCTGATAAAAAAAGAATGGAGCAGGTGATCAGCAATCTTATTTCAAACGCCATAAAATACTCACCTGAGGGCGGAGATGTTACGATTGTCTGTGAAGCAGGGGAAAAAGAAATCAAGGTAAGTGTTATAGACCAGGGGATCGGTATTCCCACAGACCTGCAAAAGGGAATATTTACCCGTTTCTTCCGCGTAAAGCATGCCAGATCCAACACACTGCCTGGTATGGGCTTGGGATTGTACATAACAGCGGGCATCATTCAGCGCCATGGCGGCACGATCGGCTTAAGCAGCCATCCCGATAAAGGTTCCGTCTTTTACTTTACCCTGCCCTACAACAAACCCAGCTGATAATTACAAAACAGGGCGCCGTAGCCACCTTGAACCGCTTGTATAAACGTTGTCATGGATCATAAATTGGTTGGGCCAGGACAATCCCCTGCTTCGTATCTTCGGATTTCAAAGACGATTTCATTTCTTGCCATACTTCCTTGCCGTACCCGTAGAAACCGTGCTTGTATCTTTTATTAAAACAGTACACCATGATCTATTTTTATCCGACCTGGGTAAAGAAACCTCTTTTCTTTCTTTTTCTGCTTACAAGTCTTGCTCCCACCCTATTGGTCGCCCAGTCCAATGAGGCTGCTGTACGGGGCACCGTCCGCAACGACCGGGGAGAGCCGGTTGCAGGCGCTTCTGTTGTTGTAAAAAACCCGGCCCGGGGCCTGAGCAAGGGAGCCGCTACTGATTCATCCGGCAATTTCTCTTTTACCGCCCTGCCGGCCGGTAAGGGCTACATCTTTACAGTGAGCAGCGTGAATTACAACGACCAAACCGTTGCAGGGTATGATTTACAGGCGGGCAATGCAGCCGTGATCACGATTGAGCTCACCGGCCGCGAACAGGCGCTGAGCGATGTAGTGGTGGTTGGTTACGGCACCCAGCGCAGAAGAGAGGTATCGGGTGCTGTTGTTTCCCTGCGCGCAGCCGACCTGCAGGATCAACCCGTCGCCAATATCGAACAAGCCATTGCAGGCAAGATGGCAGGGGTTCAGGTGCTGCAGAACTCCGGTGCGCCGGGCGGCAGCATCAGCGTACGCATCCGCGGACTGAATTCGATCTCCGCAGGCGTTGACCCGCTCTATGTGATTGATGGCTTTCCTGTTTCCAACGACCTGAAGAACCTGCAGGGAAGTACCGACCTGATCAATATCTCCGGGGTCAGTTCCTTTCAGAAATCACCCAATCCGCTGAGCTCGTTGAATACAGACGACATTGAATCTATTGAAGTGCTCAAAGATGCTTCAGCTGCTGCCATCTATGGCTCGCGGGCTTCCAACGGCGTGATCCTGATCACCACTAAAAAGGGGAAGCGGTCAGGCGCACCCCTGATCTCCTACAGCAGCTATGCGGGTGTGCAGCAAATCAGCTACAAGATCAAAATGATGGATGCCTATCAATGGTCCAAGCTCGCCTACGATGCAAAAAACAACGCTTACCTTGATGCCGTACCAACCGGCAACATCAACGATAACAACACGGTGAGGGGCAATGCAAACTACCAGATCCCCCCGGAGATCCTTCCCTATCTTTCCAACACGCCCAACCTGACCAACACCGACTGGCAGGACGCTATTTACAGATCGGCGCCGATCCAGAACCATACCCTCTCTGCATCGGGAGGGTCTGACAAATTCCAGTATTATATCTCCGGAAATTATTTTGACCAGCGCGGCATCGTGATTGCTTCGGGGTATAAAAGATATGGCGTGCGGGCCAACCTCACCGCCGATCTGACCTCAAAACTGCGGGTAGGCTTGAACTTGAATCCCACCTATTCTTACCACGACCTGGTGAATACAGAAGGACCCTTTATCTATGACGGGGTCATCAACAACGCCCTGAAAGCAGCGCCCATCTTTCCTGTATACAACGCTGATGGCACCGCAGCGGTAAACTACCAGAACACCTGGGCTTACAATTATTCCGGCGGTGAAAACCCGGTCGCCCTGGCCACGCAGATATCAGACAAACTTGAACAGGTGCGCAACCTGGGAAATATTTTTGGCGAGTATGAGATCATCAAGGGACTGCACCTGAAATCGACACTGGCCACCGACATCAATTATTTTGGCCGCAACTTTTATCGCCCTTCCACGCTGGGTACTTACCGGCCCATCCAGCAGGGTGCTCCTACGATTCCCAAAGGATCTTCACAAACTGCCATTGCCAAAAACTGGTTGTGGGAAAATACCCTCAATTACAATGTAACCCTGGCTGATCAGCACAAACTGGATTTCCTGCTGGGATACTCCTCGCAAAAAAACACGACTACAGCCAATGAAGTAGATGCCACCAACTTTCCTAACAATTCCGTACAAACGCTGAACGCCGGAACGGTGAACGGAGGCTACTCTACCAAATCTGCGTGGTCGCTGATCTCTTATATCGGAAGGGTCAACTACAATTTTGATGGGCGTTATATCCTTTCGGCCAGTCTGCGCCGCGATGGTTCTTCCCGCTTTGGCGCCAACAACAAATGGGGTTACTTTCCTGCTGTATCGGGTGCGTGGGTGTTGAGCAGCGAACGCTTTTTCCGGGTGCCGGTGGTATCGGAAGCCAAGCTGCGCGCGAGTTACGGACTCACCGGTAATTTCCAGATCACCAACTATGGCGCGTACGACCTGCTGAGTGCCAACAACTATATCCTGGGAAGCGGCAACGGTGCATCCGCAAACGGCACCGGCCTGTCGCAGCCGGCCAACCCTGACCTGACCTGGGAAAAAACAGCGCAGCTCAATATCGGGCTCGACCTGGCCCTGCTCAACAACCGGATCTACCTGAGCGCAGATTACTACAGGAGCCAAACCAAAGACCTCCTGCTCAATGTACCGGTGCCGCTGAGTTCCGGTTTTCCGACTGCCCTGCGCAATGTTGGCAAGGTAGAGAACCGGGGCCTGGAATTAAATATCACCTCGCGCAATATCAGGGGCCGGTTTAGCTGGACAACCAACTTCAATATTTCCGCCAACAAAAATAAAGTGCTGCAGCTGGGCCCGGGCGATGCGCCCATTATCTCCGATGGCGGTGTGGCCAGCATCTTTATCACCCAGATCGGTTCACCGATCGGCAGCTATTATGGTTATGTAAACGGCGGCGTTTTTAAAGACCAGAAAGAAATTGACAACTACCCGCACTATGCAACTGCCAAACCGGGCGACCGCAGGTTTATTGACATCAACGGGGACAAAAAGATCGATGCCAACGACAGAACCCGGATCGGCAGCTACTTCCCGGATTATATTGCCGGACTCACCAACGAGTTCTCATTCCAGGGCTTTGATCTTTCTATCCAGTTTCAAACCGTACAGGGAAATGAGATCCTGAACCTGCAGCGCCGTTACCTGTTTAACCTGGAAGGCAATGCCAACCAATACATCGAGGCGCTGCCTTATTGGAAGTCGCCGACAGATCCGGGAGATGGCAATGTGATGCGGGCCAACCGGGTTACCAATGCCAACAGTGCGCAGATCAGCTCTTTTCATGTAGAAGACGGTTCTTTTATCCGGTTGAGAAACCTCTCGCTGGGATATACGGTGGGTGGCAAGCTGCTGAACAACAAGATCAAATCGCTGCGCCTCTATGTTTCAGCCCAGAACCTGTACACCTGGACCAAATACCTGGGATACAACCCCGAAGTCAATGCCCGTCCCGACAACTCACTCTCACAGGGTGAAGACTATGGTTCTTACCCGCTCGCAAGAACCATTACCGGCGGCATCAATCTCTCATTTTAACAACAGCTTATCATGCAATCAAACATAAAGACCATCGCGGCCCTGCTCCTTATCATTGCGGGCAGTTCCTGCAAAAAAGATTTTATCAACCTGGCGCCCATCTCCAACCAAACCAGCGCTACTTTCTTTCAAACAGCCGCCGACTTTCAGCAAGGTGTAAACGCCGTGTACGATGCACTGCAAAGCCAGCAGGCGTACGGAAAGACTTTTTATTACCTGATGGAAGTGCGCAGCGACAATACCGACATCGGTGACCGTGGCGCCAATGCAGGCGTTGCCTCACAGATAGATTTATTTACAGAAGCGACCACCAACCCGTTTGTAACGGATGGGTTTGCCGGCTCTTACGTAATTATTTCAAGGGCCAATGCCGTACTCGACAGGATCGACGCTGCAGCCATTGACGAAGCATCCAAAAAGCAGTTCAAGGGAGAAGCGCTTTTTCTGCGTGCCCTTTCCTACTTCAACCTGGTACGTCTTTATGGCAGGGTACCCCTGGTTGTAAAAACCGAATCACCAACAGAATCACTCAACGACAAAAGGAATGCTATCGCTGAAGTATATGCGCAGATAGAAACAGACCTGAAACAAGCCGCTACCCTCCTGCCCCTTACTTACACTACCAGCACCGATGCAGGCCGGGCCACTGCGGGCAGCGCCAATACCCTGCTGGGCAAAGTATATGTGACCGAAAAAAAATGGAGCGAGGCCGCCACTGTTTTAAAAACAGTCCTGCCCAACTATTCCCTCCTGCCCAACTACGCCGATCTTTTCCGGGCTGATAACCCTGTCAGCGCAGAGATCATCTTTACCGTCCGTTTCAGAAAAGGGCTGAGTCCGACAGAAGGCAATACCTTCTTCAGCGATATGATGCCGATGATCTACATCAACGGCACCACCTATTCCGGTGCCACCAACAACCGTCCGACGGTGGACATGGCAAAAGCATACGAACCCACCGACAAGCGCTTTGCGGCATCCATGGACACCATCTACTACCGCAATGCCACAACCCTTGCAAACGGCCGCTATGTAAAAAAATATTTCGACCTGCCAGCCACCACCGGCGACCAGGGCAACAGTTTCCCGGTCCTGCGCTATGCCGACGCCCTCCTCCTGCTGGCCGAATCCCTCAACGAGCAGGCCTACAGCGCCTCCACCGCCGATGGCTCAGCCCTGTTCTACCTCAACCGGGTCAGAACCCGCGCCGGCGTTCCCGCCTACACCGCCACCGACCTCCCCACCCAGGATGCCGTCCGCGAAGCCCTCTTCCGGGAAAGACGTGTAGAACTGGCCTTCGAAAACGACCGCTGGTTCGACATCATCCGCTACTCCAAAGGACTGCAGGCGATGCAGGCCCATCTGCAAAAAGAGTACGGCCTGGCTACACCGGTATTAACAGCCAACCGGTTGCTGTTCCCGATCCCGCAACGGGAGGTAGAAGTGCACAATGACCCGGTAAATTTTCCGCAGAACCCGGGGTATTGATTTATGCGCGGACTCCGTCTACTTTTTTTTCTTGATAAAAAAAAGTAGCAAAAAAAATCAAGGCTTTTTGAAAGGGGCTAAAATTTACTGCACTACGCTACAACG
>JADCRZ010000149.1 GCA_015069695.1 Williamsia sp. | reverse complement strand
AGTCGAGCGTGGCGGTATGCACACCAATGTTGCTGGTAATTAAACCTTTCGGTACTGGCGGAAGGAAGGTAGTTGTAGCGCTGGTGCCGAAAGCGGCATCCGTTGCGCCATCGCCGTACACAGTGGCATAATAAACGCCGGTTGGCAGATTAGTAAAGCGTGCCGAATCGCTGACTACGTTTACAGAATCATATTTTAGACCATTGCGATACAACTGTACGCCATATGGTGAATGGCTTTTACTTAACGCAAACGTAAGGCTGTTGCCACCACAGGTATCCGAGGAAGGACGTGTGCTTTTGACAGTTGCTGCCGCAATGTTTACCTGCGTAAAGGCATTGGCGATAGAATAGGCGTTGAACTGATTATTGTAATAAGCAAATACCCTGATGTAATAATATCCCTGCGATAACCCGGTGAGGTTAATGGCTGAAGAAGCTGCCACATAATAGTTGTTGAATATAGGAGCTGCCGCTGTGTCTTTATACACCTGGAACCACACGTAACTGGTACCACCATCGCCGATATGAGGCAAGAGGTTGAAAGTGAAGTTCAGGTTGCCATCAGAGCCTGTATAATTTATTTTCCAGGTATCAACGGTATCACGTATTGTATTAAATAAGAACCCGACATCGCCCGTCGTGGTACGATTTGACAGGACAGTAGGCGCCTGGCTAAAATAGGTGTTTGGAAGTGTATCGTTTTGATTGTAGGTAAGTAAACTATCTGTAAGCGTATAGGGGACAAACTGGTTGTTGTAATAAGCATTGATAGCCACATAATAAATGCCAGCGCCTAAACCATCGGTGGTAACGCTGGATGTGCTGTTGGCAGCTTCTGTATAGTTGAGCTGGAGATTACCGGCTTCGTTGTAAAGCCGGGCAGATACATAATAACTATTGCCCGAAGTAAGCTTAAGCCTGATGGCGCCGCTCTGCGGAACTATTATTCGATACCAGTCAAATGTATCCCGCCTGTTGTTGTAATAATAACCAATATGCCCTGTTGTTGTACTGTTCAGCGCCAGTGGCTTGGCGGTTGCTTGTGTACCATTTGGTTCTGCATCGTTTGGAACTGTGGTAAACAAACTGTCTTTAATAACATAAGGTACAAATTGGTTGTTGTAATAGGCATTGATGCCAATATAATAAGTGCCCGCAGCCAATCCATCAGTGCTAACGGTGGAAGTGTTATTCGCTGCTTCTAAGTAGTTTAATTGGGTTATGCCATCTGCATCGAACAACCTGGCTGAAACGTAGTTGTTATTGCCGGATGTCAAATTCAGCTTTATCAATCCGTCGGCTGTTGTGGTAATCTTGTACCAATCCAATGTATCGCGCTTGTTGTTGTTGTAATAACCGACATGCCCGGTGGCGGTGCCATTGACGCCAAGTGTGACTGCCTGTGCTGCCGTGCCGTTTGGCTCGGGATCGTTGGCTTGTGCCGGAGTAAATAAACTATCCGTGATAGCATAAGGTACAAACTGGTTATTGTAGTACGCATAAACGCCGACATAGTATGTGCCGGCAGCTAATCCATCGGTGCTTACCGTAGACGTTCCGTTGGCAGCTTCGAGATAATTAAGCTGAGTGATGCCATCGGCATCGAACAACCTGGCTGACACATAATTGTTGTTGCCGGATGTGAGATTGAGCTTGATCAACCCATCGCCCGTAGTGGTTATTTTATACCAGTCGAGAGTATCGCGCTTATTGTTGTAGTAATAGCCAACGTGCCCGGTTTTAGTGCTGTTCAGCGCTAAGGTAAGCGCCTGTGCGGCAGTACCATTGGGCTCTACATCGTTTCCCTGCGAAGGCACACCAAGCGTGTTGGAAACTGAGTAAGCGGGAGTTTGCCCGTCGTAGTAAGCAAAGATTTTGACATAATATACACCCGCTGCCAGTCCGTCTACAGTGGTGGAAGTGCTACCGTTGCTGGCATCTATACGATTGCCTAAAGTGGTTGTGCCATCGGCATCGTAAAGCTGTAGCGAGGCATAGACACCACTGGTTTCTGTTAAGTTTAAAGTGAGTGCGCCGTCGCCGGTAGTGGTTATTTTATACCAGTCTATATCACTGGCTGTAATGGCGCCGCTGTTGCTGCCATT
>JADCRZ010000148.1 GCA_015069695.1 Williamsia sp. | reverse complement strand
GTTAACGCGCATTCCGTTTATCCGCAAAATCATCTACAAATCGAAAGAGTGGTTAATGGCCCTTAAGCTGGAACGTAATTTTACGAAACAGGAAATTATTACGTATTACTTCAATACGGTAGATTTCGGCAGTAATGCATTCGGGTTAAAAACAGCCGCCCGAACTTTCTTTGATAAAGTCCCCGACAGTTTGAATGTGCAGGAAGGAGCGGTTCTGGTAGGCCTGCAAAAAGCCACCACGAGTTATAACCCACTCCGGCATCCGGACCGCTCCCGGGAGCGTCGGAACGTAGTCATTGCCCAGATGGCTAAATATAAATTTCTGACCAAAGCACAGGCTGACTCGATTAGCGCGCTGCCGCTGGTAACGGACTTTACGCCCGAAAATCCTTATTCAGGACCGGCCAGTTATCTGAAAAACGCGGTTCAGGATTACGTGAAGAAGTGGGGCGAAGAAAACGGATATGACCTGTATACCGATGGCTTACGCATCATCACAACCATCGACTCGCGCATGCAGACTTATGCCGAACAGGCCACAAAGGATAAGATGAAGCAATTACAGCGCACGTTCGATAACCACTGGCGCGGCCGGAATCCCTGGACCGATGAAGACGGGAACGAATTACCCGGGTTTATTGATTCGGTAGCCCGGCGTACGGAGCGCTACAAAACACTCAGCCGGCGTTTTCTGCCCCTTTATCCGGATTCAATTATGTACTACATGAAACATGTAAAGTACAAAATGCGGGTATTTAGCTGGGACAACAAGCGTGGTAATGACTCCACGGAGATGACCCCGTACGATTCGATTGCTTATTACAAACACTTCTTACAGTCGGGTATGGTGGCCATGGACCCTCATACGGGCTACATACGAGCGTGGGTTGGTGGGCTGGATTATGATTATTTCAAATACGATCACGTTAAACAAGGCAAACGCCAGCCGGGGTCTACCTTCAAGCCGTTCGTTTACACGACAGCCATTGATGATACGATCAGCAACATGACTCCCTGCGACCGAATTCAGGACCGGCCGTTCCGCAAAGAATATCGCGAAAACGGAGAAGATAAAGTCTGGGAACCGCGTAATTCAACCGGATATTATACGTATTCAAACATGACGCTACGCCGGGCTATGGCCCGCTCGGTTAATTCTATTACGGCCAGGCTAACCGACGAGGTTACTCCCGAACGGGTGGCTGAGTACGCCCACCGTATGGGTATCAAAAGCCATCTGGAGGCCGTTCCGTCTATTGGCCTGGGCTCGTCGGACGTCTCGCTTTACGAATTGGTAGCGGCTTATTGTACATTTATCAACGATGGCGAATCGACCGAACCGGTTATTGTTCAGCGTATTGAAGACCGCGATGGGAACCTGCTTGAAACGTTTACCAGTGCCCATAAACGGGCCATCAGTCCCGAATCGGCGTTTTTAATGCGGTATATGCTCCAGGGCGGATTGCAGGAATCAGGAGGAACGTCGCAAAATTTATGGTCCTACGATTTGTTTAAAAACCATAATGAGCTGGGTGCAAAAACCGGAACTACCTCCAATAATTCGGATGGCTGGTTTGTTTGTATCTCTAATAATTTAGTAGTAGGTGCTTGGGTCGGTGGCGACGATCGAAGTATCCATTTTCGGTCGACGGACTTAGGGGAAGGCGCTAAAACAGCGTTGCCTTTAGTAGGTAGTTTTCTGGAGAAAGTATATGCCGATCCTAAGTTCAAAGCTTTGCAGGGCCCTCTCCCAAAATCGGATAGTGTCAGCAAAGACTATCAGAACTGCGGTTATTCCGGCGATGAAGAAGACGAAAGCAGCGAATCGGATTCGACAGATACAGGCGGGGCAGCCGGGGATTCACTATTCCTGCCCACCGCCCCAGAGCCAGAACCCACTGTTTTACCTGATTCAACGACCCGCTGAAAAAGATCGTCAGTAACCCATTACAGCCCGGTTTTAGTTACTATATTGGAAATACGGTTCCACACAACCTGTTATGAAAAAATTCCTGCGTATTCTGAGCTGGGCTTTATGTACTCTGTTTGTGCTGGCAGCTGGCATAGTAGTAGCGGCCTGGTTTGTTGATTCAAGGCAGTCGGATCAGG
>JADCRZ010000147.1 GCA_015069695.1 Williamsia sp. | reverse complement strand
CAGCCAATGACCTGCCCGGCCCAGCCTCCTTTGATTTTATCCTGAATAACCGCTTTCGACAGTGTTACGGGGGCTGAGCGTCCGGGTTTAGGTCGCTGAACCGGAAAAACGAGAAGTGATAACAGAGGCAGGAAGAAAAGGGTTTTCATAGGATTCGATGGGTTTAGTTGACAGGGCTAATTAACTTCATTGCGCGTTGGCATTGACGCCTGAGCCCCCATCCGCGTAACCGAAATCGATGCGGCCCGGCAGGCAAACGCAACTGCTTCGGCCAGGGGTTGGTCTTCCGCCAGCGCCACAGCCAGGGCTCCATTGAAACAGTCGCCTGCAGCGGTTGAATCAACGGCCCTAACGGAGGCTGTAGTAATCAGTTGTTTCTGCTGAGCTGTGTACAAAAACGCACCTTTCGAGCCGAGCGTAACGACAACGTTGGCAACGCCCATGTCGTGTAGTTTCTGCGCGGCCTGCTCAGCCGTAAGCAAGTCTTTTACGGGAATACCCGTCAACAACTCGGCCTCGGTTTCGTTGGGCGTAATCAAAAACAGATTCGGAAATAAGGCGTCGGGCAGCGGCTGTGCCGGAGCCGGATTTAGAATAACCTGTAAACCCTGCCTGGCGGCCTGCTGAACGGCATACTCGACGGTTGGCAGCGGAATTTCCAATTGAAGCAGGACCAGTGTACTAGCCTGCATTGCCTGCAAAGCTGTTTCGGTTTCAGCGGGCTGCAGGTGCGCATTGGCGCCGGGTGCAACAGTAATGCAGTTTTCTCCGGCAGCATCCACATTAATCAGGGCAACACCCGACGGATGGTCGTCGTCCGTAAAAACATGCTCTACGGAGATACCTTCCTGCTGAAAACCCGCAATGGCCTGTTGCCCGAATAAATCGTTGCCTACTTTTGCCACAAAGGTTACCTGACCGCCCAGTCGGGCAGCCGCTACAGCCTGGTTGGCTCCTTTTCCGCCCGGGTTCATTAAAAACGTACCGCCCAGAACTGTCTCCCCCGGACCGGGTAATTTATCAGTCTTCACAACCATATCGGTGTTGGAACTGCCAATAACTAAAATCTGCGCTGGCATAAACGAATGAAAAATTTAGATGCTGGTTCCGGCTGAGCCTACTGTTCGAAGCGTAGCAGCCTTTTTTTCTGTATCTTTAAGGATACTATTAACTTCCTGTGCTCAGCGTAAATAAGTACGAATCAACAGAATCCTTACCTAAATGCATAGACTAAACTGGATTTACTGATTCAGCTTTAGCAAACCACTTCCTGTAAAAGTCAGTTAGTAGTTCAGCAGGAGGTTATTCATGGTAGGCGTACCTTGCGCTTTACTTTTTTTCAGTTTTTAAGTCCGACGTTTTTGTTCGGGTGATGTAACAAGTTGACTCTTTACTGTCCTGCTCGTATTGAATGAGTTTATTACCTGTTGATCTGACAAACTGCGAACGAGAGCCCATTCATATCCTTGGCCACATACAGGCGCATGGATACCTGGTTGCTGTTCAGCCCGAAACATACTCGATTGTTCACGCCAGCGATAACATCGTCGACCTGGTGGCTGTTCCTGTCGCTCAACTGCTGGGGCAATCGGTCGATGCGTTACTGACGAAAACCGATTTACCCGGCAGTGCACTAACGGAATTACTCAACGTTGTGAAGCGGAGTGAGTCGACGGAAGGGATGAACCCACACCGTTTGGTGCTGAATAACAAACCGTGGAATCTGATTATCCACCAGCATCAGGAACTTATCCTGCTGGAATGGGAGCCCGTTGGTGATGAACAAAACGTGTTACTCAACCAGCAACTGGTTGCGCAGGCGCTAACGCAGTTACAAGCTAGCCGAACACTTACGGATTTATTGCAAAACACGGCGCAGCGCATAAAAACCATTATTGGCTTCGACCGGGTAATGGTATACCGATTCAGTCCTGACTGGCACGGACACGTTGTGGCCGAGGCCAAAGACGATCAGCTGGAACCATTTCTGGGGCTACACTATCCCGCATCGGATATTCCCCGGCAGGCTCGGGACCTGTATAAAATTAATCTGGTGCGGTTGATTGTCGATGTAAACAGCACACCATCACGTATTGTGTCGCTCCCTGACTGGCCCGACGACCGACCGCTT
>JADCRZ010000146.1 GCA_015069695.1 Williamsia sp. | reverse complement strand
GGGGCGAGCACCATCAGGCTCATCCAGCGCAGCCCGCTCGCCTTGACGAAGTGGCTGTCGGAGGAGCGAACCGGATCACGGTAGATACCCTTGGCCGCGATCCGCTTGCCGCGGCGGCGCTCGATCGTGTCGTCCAGTCCCAGGACCACGGGGCCGCGTTGCGCGAACGTGTCGACGAGGAGACAGAGCAGGATGCGGCTGCCAGAGCGCGGGCACCACGCCGCCCGGTTGAGGATGCGGTGGACGTTCACGAACCGCCGCTCCTGCGCGCGGCTCATGATGCGCAGGACGCTTGTCACCGTGCGCTGCCCCGGCGTGAGGATCGCGCCGACCAGCAGGATCTGAGCGTGTCGCCACGAGCGGTGGACGAACAGCGGTGCGAACGCCAGGATGATCCCGGCGAAGCGGGTGGGCAGGGGCATCATGGCGGTGTCTCTTGGCGGGGACGCCACCAGCCTATCCGTTACGCCCGCCTCGTCACCTCACACCCTCGCTCAATGGTGCGGCTGGCCAAAGTCGAGCTTAGGCAGCGCATTGGCAATCCGCCAGCCGGATATGTTAACCCAACATTCAAATGGCTTCATAGCTATCTTAGTTGGTACGAATTGGAGATACCATGCTGAAATTTCAAAACTCAGAAATACAATCAAATATTGCTGAACCTATGCGTCCCTACTATCCCGAGCTAGATGCCCTACGGTTCATAGCTTTTATAATATTTTTTTTTCACCACGTTTTTCCGAGGGAAACCAATAGCTACTTACCTTATGTCAGTGAAACTCTCGCTGAATTCATATCGACGACAGTTAATGCGCTTGCGTTCGGCCTGCCCCTCTTTTTCTTCCTCAGTGCTTTGTTATTGACAAAAACTCTTTTGATCGAAAAGGAAAGGACTGGAAGTATTTCCGTAACGAATTTTTACATTAGGCGTGGGCTGAGGATTTGGCCGCTTTACTATTTGGGTATTGCCATAGGTGCGGCCTTTTTTCTTAAGGACGAAATTAAGGGAGTGTCTGCAGAGCCAGATCGTTGGATGATGATATGCATGTATGTAGTAATGCTAGGGAATTGGTTTTACGCATCTGGTATGCATCATTGGTCTTACAGTCCCGCCACGCCTCTTTGGGGTATATCGATTGATCAGCAATTTTGTTGTTTCTGGCCAATTGTAATAAAATTTTCAAACCGTTTAACAATAAGTGTAATTAGCGCTATCGTTTTTACAGTTGCATTATTCGCTGCATACGCCCTTGGAAACAATTTTGCGGAGCGTGATACAACAATTTGGACCAATAGTTTTGTCCAATTTGGATTTTTTGCAGTTGGCGCAGTGTGTGCTATCTGTCTTCCTTGTCGGACGTATATAGTTCGATCGACTTCCCGCATTCTTCTCTTCTTACTTTCCATTCTGCTATGGAGCGGATCAAATTTTATATTTCAAGCAAAAGTGATTGGTTCGGCGCCAAACGGGTGGTCTATTATAATTGGCTATGGATTTGCTGCTGTAGGGTGCGTCACGATTTTGCTGTCGATTTGGAACTACAAAAACTGGCATCCTCTAATAATCTTTTTAGGTAAAATTTCATATGGCCTCTACGTATTTCAGGAACTGGCTTTGCTCATAGTCGAAAAGGTTTTAGCTCTAGTAGGCCAGAAAGAAAATTTGATATTGCATGTTTTTGTGGATGTTACAGTTGGCCTGTGTATAACGATCTCAATTGCTACCGCCTCCTATCGTTTCTTCGAGGCCCCATTTTTACGTTTGAAGAAACAATTTTCAGCGTATTAGGTGTATGATCCCGAATTGTGGTGTGATGAGTCGAGCCTGAAGCGTTGGGGCTCTTTGGTCCAGATCTGAAGGACATGCTCGTAGGGCGTGAGGCCGCGCAGGGTCTTGAGCCGCCGGGCGTGGTTGTAGGCGTCGATGAAGAGCTGGAGATGCGCCCGGAGCTGTTCGTTTGTGTCGTAGTGGTTGCGCATGACCGCGGCATCCTCGATGGTGCGGTTCATCCGCTCGACTTGACCATTATCTGGTATGTACCTGCGTAGTGCCTTCTCGTACCGCTGTTTTCCCCAGAGGACGGCATTATGGTGAGCCCATCTGGGACGCGGGGCACCGGGAGCACGAAGGTGCGGTCAGGCCGTCGATAGACAGTGGGCTGAGAGTGATCC
>JADCRZ010000145.1 GCA_015069695.1 Williamsia sp. | reverse complement strand
TGGTGCTTTGCAGGTCGGCGTTTAACCGGCTGATTTCCTGCGGAGCATTGATTTGTTCAGTAATGTCTGCCGTCATGCCGATGAGCCGCCAAGGTTTGCCATCCTTATCCAAATGCGCTTTGCCAACGGCACGCATCCATTTCAGCTCGCCGGTGGTGTGGTCATTAATCGGAAATTCAGCAAGCACGCGCTTGCCACCTTCTGCTGCTCCCTCTACAATCTTGGCAAGCCGCTCCCTGTCTTCAGGGGGAGATACGTTAAAGTATTTTTCCAGCGTCATTACCTCCGTTACCGGGAATCCGTACAGGACTTTCATATTGTCCGACACGAACAATTCGCCGGTCTGCAGGTTCAGGCCCCACATCCCGAAATTGGCCGACTCTGCCGCAATGCGCATCTGCTGTTCGCTCACCGCGAGTTTTGCATAAGAAGCTTCCAGCTCTTTTTCGCTCTCTTCCAGTTTATCAAGAGTAGCCTTCAGTTCATCGTTAGCGCTCAGCAAATCTTCATCGGTAGCCTGGCGTGCGGTTTCTATGCTTTGCAATGTTTGGCTAAGCTCCTCCAGCTTCCGCTTGCTGCGCCGCAGGTTGAACTTATCCATCACCTGCCGGGAAATGGTTTTCAAGGCGTCTTCCTGTTCCTCTGTCAGCTTTCTTTTCGTGTTGTCAATGAAGCACAGCGAGCCAAGCGCAAAGCCATCGTCGGTAACGAGCGGCACGCCGGCATAGAAGGAAATAAAGGGCTCGCCGGTAACGAGGGGATTGTCTTTAAAACGACTATCCTCATGGACATCTTCCACAATCATTATTTCATCGGGCTTATCGATGGCGTGGGCGCAAAAAGAATGAGCCCGTTCGGTTTCGGAAATAGTCAGCCCTTTGCGCGACTTGAACCATTGCCGGTTCCTGTCTACCAGCGTAATCAGGGCGATGGGTGTATCGCAAATGAGGGAGGCAAGCTGGGTAAGGTCATCAAAATCTTTTTCGGATAGTGTGTCCAGAACCTGGTACGAGTCCAGTGCAGCGAGCCGGTGTTCTTCCTTCTCATCAAACACTTTCATAAGCAGTAATGATATAAAATTTGAAATGTAAAACGGGTAGTCTTATGTCCTGGCTATTCTATTGTGGCTCCTGTTATCTCTTCTGATATTCTGATTCCTGTTTCTTGCCTGTGTTATCTTTTTTCTAATGGTGAGATGCTAATTATCACATTAACGGGTACCATTTGCAATGATGGTTTGCTTTGCTTGCACCTATATCATTTTTAATTGTCTGCTTACAGGCAAAAACCGGCTATCTATTCTATCGCCTGCAACCGGTTCAAATTCTGTTTGCAGCAAAAAAGCAATGATTGTAATGGCAGGCTAAAACTAATATAATAAATGCGAATCATAAGATTTTGTTTTGGTATTCTTTTACAAAACGGACAGGTGACTGGTGTAGGGTTCGGGCATCGTCTTTCGAAAGGAACGAAGCGATGCTCTTGCAGATATTCATCCCCGCTTAGAGGTGGTGTTGGAATCCATACAGATGTAATGATATAAACAAAAAAAGGATGCTTATTGACAAGCATCCTTCACCTATTATTGTATACCTTATGCTTTATCTATTCACATAAATGCTCACCGCATCGCTCAACGCGCTGCAGCCTGCCGCGTTTTGCGCCAGCACCTGCACCGTCACTAAGGTGCCCGGCTTCAGCCCGTACAGCACTTCGCGTGCCTTACCGGCGTTAATAATCTGGGCGCCCACACCCTGCGGCACGCTTATCATATTGTTTTCAATCTTCACCACATCTGCCACCTCGCCGTAATATACCACCCAGCAAAAGCTGGTAGCGCCGGCTGGCTTTTTAGCAATCAGGCACACATTGCCGTTTTTACTTTCCAGCCTTACGTTGGTAGGCATGTCGGGTACTACCGCTTTGGTAATCCCGTCTTTAGACGATGTAAAGCCCGAAGTTTCAATGGTGATGTTATCACCCTTGGAGGTTTCTGTTACATACATTGCCTGTGTGCGCAGGGTGATGTCCATGTTTTCACCCGCCAGTTCCAGCTCCAGCTTGCCTATCTTCCCGTTTTTACGGTTGTTATAAGCCGTTTGCAAAGAATCAGCCGCTTCATCAAAATCTGCCAGCGGCACAGCGGGGGTTAGAAAATTTTTGTTTCCATCCATTTTTTCAGAGACAT
>JADCRZ010000144.1 GCA_015069695.1 Williamsia sp. | reverse complement strand
TTTATAAGTACGGCAAATAAGGTTCCAGTTTGTTTGTATCCCGGAAAGCTGTCACCTGATGAAGTTTGTTGTTGTACGCGTCGTAGCGGAGCTCGACGTAAAAATCGCGCAGATTGTAAAGCAGAAAAATATTTTCGCCCTCATACCGGTTGGCGAGAATGTCGCCCGTGAAGTAAAGTGTGTCGAGTTGCTGGTCGGCAGAAAGTTTGGTAAAATCGGCGGGCTGCATAAGCGGACGGGGTTGACAGGCGAAGTAAGCAAAAAGCGAGCGGCCTGCCAAATCCCCTATCCGACTTTATATAACACAACTAAAATAGGTTAACGTACAGCTAAAACAGTCTTGCTCCGCAAGGTTCTGGTTCCAAGTTTATTGCTTACCTGAAATGAACAGCACTACACTTTACGTAATTTTTACTTCCTTGCCCGACTTGGCTGCAGCATAAATCGCTTCAACAATCCGTATGTCACGCAATCCTTCTTCGCCCGGCACCAGCATAGGCTTCTTGTTCATAATGGCTTCGGCATCGTCGTCCATTTGTTTAGTTTGCTGCCAGGGTACTTCGTAGGGATGTTCGATTTTCCCACCACTGCTCCAAAGCCCTTTCTGACCGTTATAAGCAGAATATGGCTCCATATGCAGCGTTCCCTTCGAACCCGTTACATCCAGAAAGTTCATGTTCATGCCATAACTGGACTGAACGGCCGCCCGCGCCCCACTCGGAAAAATAAGCTGAGCCATACTCGTTTCGTCGAGGCCGTTTTTGTATACATCCGGTCGGGATGTATACTGCTGGGCTGTAACAGCGATGGGTTCTTCGCCCGTGGCCAGTCTCGCTCCCTGCAACACATACACGCCCATGTCATACATAACGCCCCCACCCATTTCTTTCTTCTGCTTCCAGTGGTCCGTCCGGGAATCGTAATAACCGGCCGAACAACTTACCATCAGAATTTTCCCGATTTTTCCATCACGCAGGCCTTTAACGTATTCCTGGGTGTTCGGCTCATGGTGTAATCGGTAACCAACGGCCAGCGACACCTTATTTTTCGCACAGGCATCAATCATGTTCTGGCACTCTTTAGCCGTAACGGCCATCGGTTTTTCAACCCAAATGTGCTTACCTGCTTTAGCCGCCCGCACAACGTATTCTTCGTGCATAGACGGTGGTAACACAACGTAGACAACATCGATGTCGGGGTTGTTGGCAATCTGATCAAAGGTTTGGTACGAGTAAATATTCTTGTCGGGAATGTTGTACTGCTTTTTCCACTTCTCCGCTTTGGCAGGCGTCCCCGTTACGATACCTGCCAGGTAGCAGTTTTTTGTTTTTTGAAGCGCCGGGGCCAACAGATCGGTACTATAGTAGCCCAAGCCTACGAGAGCAACACCAAGTTTATCTTTTGCCGGGCGCGTAGCCGACCACAATACATTGGGCGAAAGAGTCAGCGCAGCACTGGTTAATGCGCTTGTGTGTAGAAACGTTCTACGGGAAGTCATCATGAGTTCGGCTCCAGGATTTGGTTTTAGCGTTAAAGTTCGCAGGCAAAATTCAGACTTCAAACGACAAACGCTATGGTTATCGCCCGAACGCCCGGTATTTTTAACTCGAACCTGTCCCGTAAGCTTTTTGTTAAAAAAGAGGCATTCTCAATCAGGAAGGTTCTATTTTTGCTCTATGTCTAAAAACGTTAATATTGGTTTAGTCCAAATGAGCTGCTCGGCAGATGTCGAAGTGAATACTCAAAAAGCCATGAATGGTATTCGCGAAGCGGCTCAGCAGGGTGCACAGATTGTTTGTTTACAGGAATTATTTACGTCGCTGTATTTCTGCGACGTAGAAGATCATCATAATTTTAGTTTAGCCGAAGCTATTCCGGGGCCTACAACCGACCGGTTAGGGCAATTAGCGGGTGAGCTAGGCGTCGTCATTGTAGCCTCTCTGTTCGAGAAACGGGCGCAAGGTCTTTACCATAATACGACAGCCGTTCTGGATGCCGATGGCTCCTATCTGGGTAAGTACCGAAAAATGCACATTCCGGATGATCCGGGCTATTACGAAAAGTTTTACTTCACCCCCGGCGATCTTGGTTACAAAGTTTTCGACACGAAGTTTGCCAGGATTGGCGTGCTGATTTGCTGGGATCAGTGGTACCCGGAAGCGGCTCGTATTACGTCGCTAATGGGCGCCGAAATTCTTTTCTACCCAACGGCCATTGGCTGGGATACCAACGAGCCAGACCCAAATCAAAACACCGAGCA
>JADCRZ010000143.1 GCA_015069695.1 Williamsia sp. | reverse complement strand
CGAAGGCTTGCTGGAGAAGGACGCAGAAGACACGAAGAGTGGTGCCGGGCAATACTTTACCCCAAGGGCGCTGATACGTGCCATGGTAGCCTGCCTGCGCCCCCAACCGATGAAGACCACAGCCGACCCGGCGTGTGGTACGGGTGGCTTCTTCCTCGCGGCGTATGATTTTATCTCCGACCCATCGAACTATGATTTGGACAGGGAGCAAAAGCAGTTTCTGAAATTCAACACGTTTGCAGGCAACGAGATTGTTGCCGGTATGCGGCGGCTGGCACTGATGAACCTCTTCCTGTACAACATCGGCGACATCGACAGCAACGAGGTGATGATATCTCCCAACGATTCGCTGATAGGAGGGAGCGAAAAGAAGTATGACTACGTGCTTGCCAACCCGCCCTTTGGCAAGAAGAGCAGCATGACCTTTACCCACGAAGAAGGCGAGCAGGAGAAAGAAGACCTGACCTATAACCAGCAGGACTTCTGGGTAACGACGAGCAACAAGCAACTGAATTTTGTGCAGCACATCAAAAGCATGCTGAAAATAACGGGACAAGCTGCGGTGGTGTTGCCGGATAACGTGCTGTTTGAAGGCGGTGCCGGCGAAACGGTGCACAAGAAGCTGCTGGAAACGACAGACCTGCACACGATACTGCGCCTGCCCACGGGCATCTTCTACGCCAATGGTGTAAAGGCGAACGTGCTATTCTTCGATGGTAAGCCAAGCAGCAAAGACCCGTGGACAAAAGAGGTATGGGTATATGACTATCGCACCAACGTTCACCACACCCTGAAGAAGAACCCGTTGCAGTTGGAAGATTTAAGTGATTTTATCACTTGCTACAACCCGTTGAACCGTCATAAGCGGACGGCTACCTGGAGTGAAGAGAATAAAGAAGGCAGGTGGCGGATGTTTACGTATGACGAGATTATGGCGCGGGATAAAACATCGCTAGACATTACATGGCTGAAAGATAAGTCGCTGGCGGACCTGGACAACCTACCTGATCCGGATGAGCTGGCTTTGGAGATAGTGGAGAACCTGGAAAGTGCGTTAAGTAGTTTTAGAGATGTGGTGCGGGTGTTGGGGAAGTAAGACTTTTCTTTCCACCAGCTCAGTCATTTTCAAAATGACTCACCACTCCCATTGAAAATCAACATAAGTATCAATCTTCCCTTACCTTAGTGACCATGAAGACAATAAAACAGGCGGATACTAAACGAATCATCAGGACGGAACCCAAGAAAGATTCTCCTGATACCATGCGGTTACCAAAAGCTTTGAAAGAAAAAATACTACAGCAGGCAGCCAAAGAAAAAAGGTCGTTCAGCTCGGTGGTCATTACCATTCTTACCAATTATTACGAAAGACGCAACGATAAAGCGTAACCGTTGTCCTCTTTATCCGGCAATGGCGTCCTTCTGATCTTCTTCGAGATGTTAATGCAGCGCCGCATTCCGAAGAAGGAATTAAAGATGATTTTTATCTACTGGTCCGTAACGCTGCCAAACCTTTATACGACAAACTTTATTATCTTATACGCAATTTAACTTCTCACCAACTAAGAAACCGGTACCATTGCGAACCCTTATTTTTGACCACCGCCAATGAATGAAAAAGCAAACGACCTGTTAGATATCGCCGGCATTTTCCGTTACCACAATGCATTGATAGAAAAGCATGGCTCCGGCTCTGTAGGCGCCTTAGGCTGGCTGCAGAGAAAAGGACAGCAAGCCCGCTTTGAAAAGCTGAGTGAGATAAGCGATATGAATGGCTGTTCGGTTCTTGATGCCGGTTGCGGGCACGCCGACCTGTATCCCTTTCTACAAAAGAAGTATCCTTTGCTTACTTATTATGGTTGCGAGCAATTGCCCCAACTGCTGAACGTAGCGGCACAACGCTATAAAGGTGCAAACAACATCAGGCTATATTTAGGTGACTTTTTGCAGGCTTCCCTGCCGGCAAGTGATTATATCATTGTAAGCGGTTCTCTTAATTATCGCCACCGCGAAGAAGATTATATTTACGAAGCCATCAGAACCTTATTTGCACACTGCCAGATAGGTTTGGGCTTCAACCTACTGAGCGGCGGCACAGAGCCGGGTACATTACTGGTAGCTTACCATCCACACCAAATACTTCGATTCTGCCAAACGCTTACGCCCAACGTGCAGTTGCACCAGGGTTACTGGAAAGACGATTTTACAATATTCATGTTTAAGTAATCAGCTTGGCTGCCTTCAGCTCTCCAGCCGGTGGTTG
>JADCRZ010000142.1 GCA_015069695.1 Williamsia sp. | reverse complement strand
TAAAAACTCTATGAAAAACTTACGGTTTCCGTCCCGGGCTTTACTGGTGGCTGGCGTTTTGGCCGGCTTATGTATGCCTGGATGGGCGCAGACATCAGCCAGACGGAACGCAGCTTCCAAAACCGCAAACGCCCCTGCTGGCAATGCTGTTGCGTTAAATCGCGTGCTGGTTTTCTCGAAAACGAAAGGTTTCCGCCATGCATCGATTCCGGTCGGAAAACAGGCCATTATGAAGCTTGGACAGGAAAACGGCTTCGCCGTCGACACGACGGAAGATGCATCCAAATTCACGGAAGACAATCTGAAACGGTACGGAGCGGTTATCTGGCTTAGCACGACCGGCAACGTACTGGATGAGGCTCAACAGGCGGCTTTTGAGCGCTACATTCAGGCGGGGGGCGGTTTTGTGGGTATTCACGCAGCTGCCGATACCGAATATGACTGGCCCTGGTATAACCAGCTGGTAGGTGCCTACTTTCTAAACCACCCCAAGCAGCAAAACGCCGAAATTGTTATTGTCGATAAAACGCATCCATCGACAAAAATGCTTCCCGACCGCTGGAAACGGTGGGATGAATGGTACAGCTATAAGAGCATTCAGCCCGAGCTAAAAGTGCTGGGAAAACTGGACGAAAAAACCTACGAAGGCGGCAAAAACGGGGACAATCACCCCTTTATCTGGCATCGGGACTTCGACGGTGGTAAGTCGTTCTACACGGGCGCTGGGCATACCGACGAATCATACAGCGATCCGCTGTTTTTACAGCATATTCTGGGTGGGATTAAATCGGTAATGGCCACCAGCCTGAAATTTGGTCAGGCGAAAACAAAACCGTTCCCCGAAGAAAACCGCTTCCAGCAGGAAGTCTTGATTCAGGGAATGGACGAGCCTACGGAACTGGCTGTGCTGGACAATGGTAAAATACTTTATGCACAACGTAAAGGCGAACTGACGGTTTACGACCCTAAAAAAAAAAGCAAAAAAATAGTCGCTAACTTCCCCGTGTTCACCAAGTTCGAGTATGGCCTGATGGGGCTAAACATCGACCCGAACTTCAAACAAAACAAGTGGATTTATGCGTATTATTCGCCCGTGACAGGCGCTACGGTTGCCGATACAGCCCAGCACCTGTCACGGTTTACGTACGACGAAGCCAGAGATACCGTACTGCTGAATACGGAGAAAGTGCTGCTGACCATTCCGGTTAAACGCGATGGCTGCTGTCATACGGGCGGCTCGATTGCCTGGGACCGCAAAGGAAATTTGTATCTCTCCACCGGCGATGATACCAACCCTTTCAACTCCAATGGGTTTGCACCGATCGATGAGCGGCCGGGACGTAAAGGATGGGATGCCCGCCTGACCTCAAGCAACACCAACGATTTGCGCGGTAAAATCCTGCGTATTCATCCGGAGCCCGACGGCACCTACACCATTCCCGACGGTAACCTCTTTCCGAAAGGCAACCCGAAAGCCCGGCCCGAAATTTACGTCATGGGGAACCGCAACCCTTACCGCATTTCGGTCGATCAGCGTACCGGTTATTTATACTGGGGTGAAGTGGGACCTGACGCCGGTGAGAACAGTGAGAAATACGGTCCGCGCGGGCATGATGAGATCAATCAGGCCCGTAAGGCGGGCTATTTTGGCTGGCCGCTGTTCGTAGCCGACAATCGCCCTTATCACCAGCGCACGTTTGCCGACAGCACGACCGGACCGCTGTTCGATCCACAGCATCCGATTAATAACTCGCCTAACAACACGGGTTTAACGGAATTACCACCAGCGCAGAAAGCTTACATTTACTACCCCTACGCCGAATCGCCGGAATTTGGCGAGATTGTTGGGAAGGGCGGCCGTAACGCGATGGGTGGCCCGGTTTATTATTACGACGATTACCCGGAAACTGCCGTCAAATTCCCGCGCCATTACGACGGCAAATTCTTCGCTTACGACTGGATACGCGACTGGATTCATCCCGTTACGATGAAAGAGAACGGCGATTTCGTGAAGATGGAAACGTTTATGCCCAGCACGAAATTTTCGCACGTCATCGACATGCAGTTTGCCAACGATGGTTCGCTTTACACGATCGAATACGGACAAAAATGGTTTGGCGCCAATGCCGACGCCCGTCTATCTCACATCACGTATAACGCAGGCAACCGCCAGCCCGTGGCGGTAGCCAATGCCAATAAACTGGTTGGGGCCGCGCCATTGACGGTAAAATTTGAGTCAAAAGGATCTATGGATTACGACGGCGATGCGCTTACGTACGAATGGTCATTTGGGAAGGGAATGCCGAAACAGATGACG
>JADCRZ010000141.1 GCA_015069695.1 Williamsia sp. | reverse complement strand
CTTAGTCTAACTTAGCGTCTTTGATTACGTTGATTGCGTTCGAAATCCGGGGGAAACCAATGTAAGGATACAGTTGAACCATAGCGGCCAGCAGTGTTTCTTTATCATTTCCCGCTTTCAGATTGCCCACCGCGTGGGAGGCTATCTGCCGTTCGGTCCCACCCAACGTAACCAGTCCGCAGAAAATCATCAGTTCGCGGGTTTTCAGGTCCAGCCCATCGCGGGTGTAGAAATCGCCGAAAGCCGATTCGGTCAACATCCTGGGAATGGCTTCCCCAAAGTCCCCCGGTAGGGTTTTCATATTCTGCTGCATGGCGTCACCGTAGAGCGGAGCCTGCTTTTCGCGTCCCCGTTCAAACCGCTCGTCTTCCTTCACGGTTGATTTGGCTTCCAGAGGCAGTTTAATCCCCCGGCTTTTAAACACGGCATTGATGGTTTCTACCGCATTGAGCACTTTAGGAAAGCCGATAAACGGGGCGCATTGATAGACCACTTCCCGAATTTGAATCGGCGTTACCCCAATGTTGAGGGCGGCATTCGTGTGGGCCGTTAGCTGCGGCAGGGTCTGGTTCGTGGTGAGTGCCGTGATGGTGATCAATTCCCGCGTTTTGTCATCCAGATGGCCGGTGTAAAACACCTCACCGAAAATGAACCGTTGCAGGATGGTCATTAGCTCGGGGTCGGTTTGGCTGGCCGTGATGGGCTGACCAAACAGTTCCTGGTACTTTTTCTGGGCGCGTTCGATACGGTTGGCATCCATAGTGTTGGTCGAGGTTGGTTTGGGAGCAACTTGCCCCACGGCTTTTGGGAGAAACAGGCTCACGAAAGTAAGCGTCAGAAGAAAGCGATTCATAAGACAGGTTCGTTAGTTTACTGACCGCTCGGGAGACTGGCGGTATTCGTGGGGCGACTGACCAACGTGTTGTTTGAAGAGCCGGGTAAAATGCTGAGGGTACTTAAACCCCATCCCATAGGCGATTTCACTGATCGACTTGCTCAGGTCAAACACCTTTTCTTTAGCCACCTGAATGACTTTGGCCTGAATGTATTCCTGAGCTGATATTCCGGTTTGTTTCTTAACCAGTTCCCCGAAATAATTGGCCGACAAATGCAGTTGTTCGGCACAGTAACCAACCGACGGTAAACCCAGGGTCTGCGGTTTTTCAGCGCTGAAATACGTGTCCAGCAAGTCTTCAAACCGAACCAGGATGTCGTTGTGAAGATGCTCACGGGTAATGAACTGGCGGTCATAAAACCGGACGCAATAATTCAGAAACAACTCAATATTGCTGGCAATGAGCATCCGGCTGTGTTTATCAATCGGGTGTTCAAGCTCGAACTGAATTTTCTGAAAGCATTCCAGCACGATCTGCCGTTCGCGCCCGGAAATATGCAGGGCTTCGTTGAGATCATAGCCGAAAAAACTATAGTCTTTTATATGCCGACCCAGTGACGTACCACGTAGCAGATCGGGATGAAACGCCAGCGCCCAGCCGCTGGGTTGCAGAAGTTCTTCCTGTTCATCGAAGCCAAAGACCTGACCTGGTGCAATGAACAGCAGGGTGTCGTCCTGATAGTCATACTGATTCCGGCCATACCGCATAGGGGCACACCGGGTATCTTTCAAAAAGACAATATACAGTTCCGACAGCTGATGGGAAGGCTGAATCGGGCTTGATTTAGACTGGTCCAGCACACTCACCAAGGGGTGTAACGTTTGCTGGCCTCGTGCGGTATTGAACTGAGCGACGCTCTCCAGTCGGTTGATTTTGTCCATCGGTTTTCCTGTTCTCTGAGTCAAAAGTAAGGATGAACGTATTGACGTGTTCGCCCAACCTGTCTGATCGGTAATCATGGTAAGTGAAACCGGAATCTGTATACAGAGACCCGATACACATCACCATCAATCTTAAGTATGAAGTAGATACCTGGGATTCCAGCGGTTCACTTTGGGGAGGTTTTTGTCAGATGGGTTATCCGCAACGTGCCAGCCGTAAAAGCTAATACCTGCCTAACCATCAACTATTAGGCATTAAAAATGCCTGTTCCCAAGTGAGAACAGGCATTTCAAAGATTTTCTAAGGTAATTAATCGTTGTCAATTGACAGTCAGACTGATAACGTTTTCATATAAGCCGCATCATTCTTCAGACTGACCAGGGGCGACTCTGGATATTGTTCCTGCTCGACAATGTAATACTTGATGCCACTGTTTAACGCCAGACGTAGCGTCTTTTTGAAATCGACGGTCCCTTTACCCAGATCGTCCTGTACGGGTTTGCCGTCTACCTTTTTATAGTCTTTGATATGGCAAAGTTCGTAGCGCTTACCATATTTTTTCAGGTGCGATTCG
>JADCRZ010000140.1 GCA_015069695.1 Williamsia sp. | reverse complement strand
TGTCATAAAAAATTTCCTGCAACGATGATATTTTATTAAAATGACTGTCCGCTTGTAGTAACAGGTCCATTTCGAGTGATGTTGAAAAGGAAATATGTATTCTTACGCCAGCGGCGTAACCTGTTTGTAGAAATGAATTCAGAAATACCGGTTCCCGCTCCAGAGGAGCGACCCTTCTTTTACGCTTGCTTTCTACAAGCGGATAGTCATTTTTTATTAACCTGAAGTATCAGGATACATAACTCTACTCCATCATCCTCTTCTCTCCCTTTCCATTCACCACTTCCACACTTTTTACGCTTTTGTTCTTCTCCACATACCGCCCCGATGCCGACAGGAAAGAGCTTCCCCAGTACAGCTCCTGCTTCCGCTTCTTCCCGTTCGCCATTGTGATGATAGCATAAGCATCGTCTTTTCTCACGGGCACCATCTCCGTTTCCGCATTACTCCTGAACATCTTAACGGCTCCCCCATTCTGCGAAGCCGCCAGCATCAGTTTTCCCTCACTATTCCGCAGTGCCACCAGTCCCTTTGCATCGCCAGGCACATAAAAGCCACTTTGCAATATAGTTTGTGGCGCAAAGTTTCCGGCACCATCACCCAGCAGTACCAGACCATTCATGGCGTCGTACCGGCCTGCGGTCACTTCATTTCCATAGTCATTTCCCAGTATGGCCACATCCAGGTTGCCATCGCTGTTAAAGTCGCCAACCTGCATCCCATTCAGCGGTGCCATCTGTGCCTGTGGTGGCAGCGGCAACAGTGTGAATTTTCCATTTCCATCATTCCTCACAAAGCAACTGGCCATTGTATTTGCTTCCAGTGTATATGCGCTGTCCAGCTGCCCCTGCCTGAATATATGATGGATGTCTGCTGCCGCAAAGGCTTTATACGCATTAAACTTCTTTTTCAGCGAGGGCATCTGGTTCATTATATCATCGCGGTTCATTGCCGTGTATTCGTGCTTTTCACCTTTGTCGTCTTTCAGCCACAGCGTAAGTATCGGATCGCTGGTACCGTTGCCGTCAAAATCGTTTGCATACACTTTTACCGGCTCTTTCTCACTCCCCCTGATAAAAGCATTCAAGCCTAAGTTGCCGGCTACATAATCAATGTCTCCGTCATTATCAAAGTCGCCTGCAGCTAAGCTGTTCCACCAGCCTGTTTTTTTGCTGATGCCTGTTTCTGCCGTTGCATCTGCCAGCTTCCCGTTCTCATTTTTAAAGAAAGTCAATGGCATCCATTCGCCTGCCACCACCAGATCCATTTTCCCGTCATTGTTCCAGTCTGTCCATACCGCATCACATACCATCCCTATGTTTTTTAGTTTGGGGCAAATGTTTTCTGTAATGTCAGTAAACTTCACCATGCTATCCTTGCTATCATTCCGGTACACAAACGAGCTCACCGGCATTGGATAATTGCCTGGCAGGCATCTTCCCCCGATGAATACATCCAGATCGCCATCGCCATCTATATCCGCAGCTCGTATACAGCTTTTGCTTGTCGTATTCTTCGGAAACGCAGCCGGATCCGGCGCAAAATTTCCTTTTCCGTCATTGCGGTAAAACTCATCAGCATACATTTCCGAGCCAGCTTCCCATTTGTTGCTTCCGTTTGCACACCACAGGTCAAGATCTCCATCACCATCGGCATCAAACAACAGATCACCAATGGCTTCACGCATACCACCAGACTCAAACGGCATAGGCTTCTGTACAAACTTCCCGTCGGTTTGCTGTAGCAAAAAAGTACCCGGCTGACTCACTTTGCCACCGATAAACACATCGTCCAGACCATTTCCATCTACATCGCCCACCGCCAGGCTGGGTGTGTATTGCGATAACTTGTGAGGCAATAATCTTTCTTTATCAAAATCAATATAATCACCCGCCCACTGCCGATACTGCACATCTGTAGCCTTAGTAACTTCCGTAAACAAAGCGTTTTTATTCAGCGCCGGCACGCTCCAGGCATCTTTCAGGTTTGCATTTGCGACGTCTGCTACCAAATGCTGGTTTACCCTCACATCCTTCATCACTTGCCTAGTATTATTCGGCCATCGCACCACTACCGAATCCAATATTTTCACCGTATCCAGCCCAAAGAAAGCTTTGGCTTCCACACAGGATAGATAGCCGCGAACAGGCTCATTCTCATACACCTGTTTTGCTTTTCCATAATACACTTCTGCCCAGGCACCAATGCCCTTTTTATTTTGTTCACCGCCTTTAAAAGCGATTTCGATAAAATTCTTTTTTACTTCATTCTTTTCATTTGTATTATTCCGGTACACAGAAGCAACATCATTAATGTTATTGATGACATAATCAAGATCACCATCTCCATCCAGGTCCACGGGCA
>JADCRZ010000014.1 GCA_015069695.1 Williamsia sp. | reverse complement strand
GATCTGGGCAAACAATACAGCGCCAAAGCTATCCAGGAAAGATGCAGCCAGGCAGATCAAGCCAGTAAATATTCACCCCTTCACCAGCATCCCGAACTCCGGCAACCTGATTTTGGGCAGGCTTCGGAAACCGGTTCTTCACAAAGCTTATCACCTGCCGCTTTAAAGCTGATAGAGGATTTGTTAGCACCTTCCGAATCGCATGATCACCTGCCGCATCAGCTCAGAAAAAACAAAAAGAAAAGACGCAAACGCCTTTCAAACCGCTTATAAAAACTCATACAATATGTCCATGCATACCGGCGAAAGCGAACAGGGATTGAGGAAAATCATCGATATAACCAGACTGATCAGCATTGCTTTGCTGACTCTTCATTTTTATTATTACTGCTATGCTGCTTTCAGCCGGTGGCAGCTGACATCGGGCCTGACGGACAGGGTTCTTTCCAACATCCGGAGGACCGGTTTGTTCGACCATTTTATGACATCCAAGCTGCTGGCATTATGCTTTCTGGTAATATCGCTGATAGGAGCCAAAGGGCGCAAGGATGAAAAGTTGAACTACAAAAAAGTATCGGCATATCTAGGATCAGGCTTACTGATCTACTTCCTCAGTTACGCCGGATTGATGGCATCATCCGACGGTGTTACGTCGGCCTGGTTATACATCTCCCTTACCATAATAGGATTCATTCTTTTGCTCACAGGCGGCACCCTGCTCTCCCGTGTAATCCAGCTTAAAGTGAATTCAAAGGATGTTTTCAATAAAGAAAACGAAACCTTTCCCCAGGAAGAGCGCAAGCTCGAAAACGAGTATTCTATCAACCTGCCTGCCCGTTACAACCTGAAAGGAAAGATCCGCAGAAGCTGGATCAACATCATCAATCCGTTCAGGTCGCTATTGGTGCTCGGCTCCCCCGGTTCGGGCAAATCCTACTTTGTGATCCGCCACGCCATTACACAGCACATCAGCAAAGGGTTTACCATGTTCGTATACGATTTTAAATACGATGACCTGTCTCGGATCGTTTACAACACATGGCTGAAAAACAAGCACGTTTACCAGGTCAAGCCCGATTTCTACGTCATTAATTTTGATGACCTGACCAGGAGCCATCGCTGTAATCCTTTAGACCACTCCACAATGTCCGACATTACCGATGCCGCAGAGTCTTCCAGAACGATCCTAATGGGGCTAAACCGGGAATGGATAAAGCGGCAGGGAGACTTCTTCGTGGAATCACCGATCAACTTTCTAAGCGCTGTGATCTGGTTTCTCCGTCGGTACCGGGACGGGGAATTCTGCACCCTTCCCCATGTGATCGAGCTCATGCAGGTGGACTACGACCGGCTGTTTTCCGTCTTGAGAACGGAGCAGGAAATAGAAGTACTGATCAACCCCTTCATCACCGCGTATCTGAACGATGCCATGGAGCAATTGGAAGGCCAGATTGCAGCTGCGAAAGTAGCCATGGCAAGGCTCTCATCACCCCAACTTTACTACGTTCTGTCAGGCAATGATTTCACTTTGGACATCAACAATCCTGCAAAACCAAAAATCATCTGCATGGGAAACAACCCACAAAAAATTCAAATCTATGGAGCCGTTCTTTCCCTTTACGTAACCCGGCTTGTGAAGCTGGTAAACAAAAAAGGTGGTCTTAAAAGCAGCCTGATCTTTGACGAGTTTCCGACTATATACCTGAACAATATCGACAGTCTGATTGCTACGGCCCGATCAAATAAAGTGGCAACGATTTTGGGCGTACAGGATTTTAGCCAGTTAAGGAAAGACTATGGCAGGGAACAGGCCGACGTTATTATGAACATCGTCGGGAATGTCATCAGCGGCCAGGTTACCGGGGACACGGCCAAGCAGCTCTCCGAACGTTTTGGCAAGATCATGCAGGACCGCTCAAGCTTCTCGACCAACAGTGCAGACACGTCGGTCAGCCATTCAAAACAACTGGAATCTGCTATTCCTCCATCCAGGATATCGACGCTTTCCTCCGGCGAGTTCGTTGGTCTAGTTGCCGACGATCCGAACGAAAAAATCACCCTGAAAACTTTCCATTCCGAGATAATAAATAATCATGAAGCGCTAAAGAAGGAGCAGGAAAGCTATAAAGAAATACCGGTTATCAGACTGCTAGACAACATGATGGTGCAGCACAACTATTTGCAGATCAAACAAGATATTCAAGAGATCGTTCAGGTAGAAATGGAGCGGATGCTAAACGATCCACAATTAAAGCATTTGGTAATAGTAAAAGATCAGTGAAAATCACTCCGGATCGATTTTTTTAAACTAGCGGCCGGATTTCGGATTCAAAAATATTACCAGCCTTCTAACATACTTTATACACATTATACTTATCGCTCCAATGAAAATATTCAGATTTTTTTTTAAATATCCAATCGCGGCATTTTTCATCGCAATCTCCATATAGCTAGTGCTAATAAAGCATTCTTTCGACGAAGGTGAGGAATGACTCCAAACATGTTTGGCAATTGAAAAAGGAAAAAAGTAAGCGAAGTTAGTGGCTTGCAGCGAACACAAAATTGCTGTACCTAACAGAATGTTTGGCCGCCAAAAGACTACGCCATAAACACAGTATCCACCCGCAAATTCCCTCCTTTATTGCGTTTCCGTTTTGGCCTTTTCCACAAGCCACTTTCTTCCATGCTTCCTTTTTTCCCTTTTCAATTGCCAAACACTTATCATGGTATATTTAATTCACTTCTCAGAAAAACTGCACCATGCCCAGCACTACATCGGCTTCGTGGAAGGTGACTTGATGCAAAGGATAGAATTACACTTAAACAATCGCGGAGCCAAGTTACTGGCCGCCGTGAACAACCTAGGCATCCGCTGGCAAGTGGTAAGAGTATGGCTTGAAGGCGATAGGCGCTTTGAGCGCAAATTGAAGGATCGTAAAAAATCGAGATGCTTTTGTCCTATCTGTCAAAATAATCAAAAATTCTCATATATAATAATAAAATAATTCAAGGAAATTGCATTTAAAATGGGCGAAGAAATTCAAAAAAAATAGGGGGACTTGCTTTCCAACCTCTATCAGCACCTTGTATTTCGACCGCTTGTTATTCACCTTTGCAACAGCAACTGTAATCCTACCTGCATTTAAAATTCTCTACGAATTGTACCTAAACTTAAACTGATTGCAATATCTATGTAAATGCTAAGGGCTTACCTGATGATATATACTATAAATTTAGCCTATGCTGCGCATCCTGATTCTACACTCGCACAGCAGGCGTTTTTGAGAGGTTCAGTTTCCCATTGGTTCTCAGAGGTCTTTTGATCGATATTTCAAATTCAATTAAATTTTTGAAGATGTCTGGGATTTTTGTTCAATTATTTTCAATAATTACGCCCATTATCTACAGAGCACTAAAGCATTTTTTTAATTAAAATTATGGTATTTATTTTGATAAAATTATGTATTTTGCATCATCTAATATTTTCATTATTGTAACCCATTAAAATTCAAAGCGATGAGTCGAGTCCAGAATTACTTTCAAAATTATGATTCTCCTAAAATTAAGGAGTATTGCACAGAGCTGCTAAATGAAGCCCCGATTGACTTCAGCAGTATAATACAATTAGCTCAAAAACTTACATTGTTAGATGCAGAACTGAAAAGCTCAAATTATAAACAGCGTAACTTTATGGCGGAAAATATGTATGGTAACTATGTAGGTTTGCTATATGACAATTATCCAGAAATGATGCATACTGACGCAGAAGATAGACCCTATGTTAAGCTGGCAGAGGATGTAAGGATATATCCCAAAAAATTGAATGAAAAATATTTACCCAGCAATATAAAGACAGACCACGTAAAAAAACTGGATAGCCAACAATTAAGTATAGATGACAAAAAAATTCACGTCTTATATTGTGGGTATATTTTAACGGATCAGATATGGCCTAACAAACTAAAAGGATGTTATATTTCGTTTGTTAATACTTACTATCCTTCAAAAATTGAGTGGGTCTTAGATGCTGATGATTTTAGGAAGGGTAAAATAATAGAACTCCCTATACACGTGCAACAAATAGAAGAAAGGTTAGTATCAGCCAAGCGAAATTTCCCGGCAACAGGCGAAGCAGGATTGTGAATTGCAAAACATCGTCAGGTATGAGGAAACTAAAAAATTAACGCAATGCTTGATTTTAATTATAAAATGCTCACTCTTGCAAGAGAAGCAAGGGGATTAACCCAAACACAATTATCTAAAGAAACGCAAACGGATCAAGGAAATCTATCCAAAATTGAGCAAGGATTACAGAAACCCTCAAAAGATGCTTTTGAAAAATATTGTAAGGCATTAAATTTTCCGGAACATTTTTTTTATCAACAAGAAAGTAAAACTTCCATAAGCGACTTTTTTTATCGAAAGAGAATGTCATTAGGTGCAAAGGAGAAATTAAAGCTTGAGGCACAGATAGACATTCTACGCCTTTTGTACAATAAGCTTTTGAAGTCAGTTGAAATTCCTACCCCAAAATTTCCAAGTTTAGGACAAAATAAAAATTTCTTGATACCCGATATTGCAATATTGGCAAGAGAGTTTTATTCCGTACCAAGAGGCCCTATAAAAGATTTAATTTCACTTTTAGAAAGAAATGGAATTGCGGTTATCAATTTAGATGTAGCATTTGACAAGTTCGATGGTATGACTGTATATACGGATGATAACTATCCTATGATTTTCTTAAATAAGAATATGTCAAACGATAGAAAGAGATTTACATTAGCGCATGAACTTGGGCATCAAATAATGCATTTACCGTTTAGATTCGAACATAGTATTTACGACCGCCTAGAAAAGGATGCAAACGTTTTGGAAAAGGAAGCAGATATGTTTGCTTCGGAATTTCTTATGCCTGAAAAGGATTGCAAAAACGAATTGTTTAATTTAACTTATAAAAAATTATCTGATCTTAAACTGTATTGGAAAGTTTCAAAAAAGGCTATTATTCAAAAAGCAAAAACAATTGGAATGTTAAACGATAGACAATATCAAAATTTGCTTATTGACTTAGGTAAAAGGGGAGAGAGAGTAATTGAAAGTTTCGATGTGGAATTAGATGAACCTAAGATATTTCAACAAATTTTTAAAGCCTATTCGGTAGATTTAGGATATTCAAACCAGGATTTGGCTTCTTACTTATGTATATCCGAAACCGATTTAGTAAGAGTAAAAAATACAATGAGTAATTCAAAACTTAAAATTGCTATATAAAAAGGGGATGCGTTTTTGCTCCGCAGCGGCTGGGCATTAATAACTTTAGTAGGTGTTTATTATTTAGCTTATAAATTAGTCTAATGTTTCTTTAATTTTCCTGAAGTAAGATCATAATAATAATCACTAACAGTGCCATCCTTTATTTTTTCCACCATTTCATCAATGATGAAGATCGGAACCAAAAACCATTCTTGCGCTTTTACTGCCTTTCTAAAACGATCTTTCATCTCAATATCTAGTTTCGCTGCACTGAAAAATTTATGAATGACTTTTTCAAGTTTCGTCCGATTGATATTAGCCAATTTATATGTAGCAATTATTTCTACATCAGCCAAAAGGAAAGTGGGATCGTATTGGGTATTTATAAGACGTTTTTTAATATCGCCGCCGGTCACGCCTATTTTATGAACAATAGTCCTGTTTTCTTTGACAAGTGGATGATCGGAAAGACTTCGAAGTACGTATATTGTACCACTTTCGTGGTCACCTTCACTATTTTCACCTGAAAAGAGAGGCCCAGAATCAGATTCAGTTATGAATCGACTTGTTTCATCCTTGTACATTGCGCGAAATAGTGACCTCATCAAAATATTACTTTCAGTGCCATTGGCATAAATAACCCTTAAACGGGCATCATCGTCACCATTAGGAGCTTTAAATGTTTCTCCAATCTCGGCAACATATGCCATTTGGCCACCTATAATAATTATTTGTCCTTTTTTAAGTATTGTTTTGGCAAAACCAGCATCTTTTCTGAAGCGAACGGTTTTTCTACATCCTGTATCAATATCTTTTTTTATCGCCTCAAATAGTGGTTTGAATTGCTCAAAATCCTCACAACGGCTGCGGTTGGCTATTTCTTCTGCTGCTTTCCTTTCTGCGCTGGGTTTTACGTGTTTTAGCTTTGTGATGGAATTTTCTTCATTTTCATCCACGCCGAGTTGCGCCAGCAGTTCATCATCCGTTTCTTCCAGAATATCCTTTGAGGGCTTATAATCGCCATCCAAAATATTTTGATGATCTATGCTTTTGAGAAGGCTTTTGCATTCTTCTTGTTTGCGGATTTGATCAAGCCTAACTGCATAAAGCCGCTCAAAAATATCTTTGTCCTCACCGTGTTCCGGCGAGCGTCCATGCTCTTCTACAAACTTTTGAATTTCCTCAAAACCGGCAATAATTCGCTCCTCGCGTGAAGTGTGCTCAGCGGCTTTCTTGGTCTCATATCCGACTTCGAGTTCTGCCAACAGCGCATTATCTTCATCTGTAAGTATCTTTTTTTCAGCCATTTTTTTCTTCAGCTTTTATGCGAACAAGAAATGCGATACCTTGTGCCATGCGTTGTTCCCATGGATCAGCAGATTTAATATCCGGTAGTCTGCCGCGCTCTTTCTTAAACTTCAAAGCCCGTTTAGCAAGTTCACGCGCTTCATCCAATGACATATTGGGTTTTCTGCCTGAAATTACTTCAGCCATAGCTTTTAAACTCTGCTCTGTCATTGCCTTTGATAAAATCGCATAAGCTTCACTAAATGGGTTAATGCTATCAATCCAGTCCACATCTAGATCACGAACATCCATAGTAAATTTGCGTACTCCATCTATCAGTGCAGTATTGCTGCGACTGCTTAGTTCACTGTCATTGTTAAGTGCTTCTTTTGCCTTCTGTGTAAAATTCAATGCGGCAATAGCATGTTGTCGTACAGCTTCCAAGTCCTCTTCGCCTAGTTCTGGATACTTGTCTTTGATTATTTTCCCCATTCGGATTTGGGTCAGTTCTTGTGGTACAACTTCTTCGTCGAATAGTCCGCGTTCAATGGTTTGTTTGTTCTGTATGAAAGCTGCAATGACCTCATTCAAATCTTCCTGGCAAATACGTTGCGCGTCCTGGCTTTTCGGGATAGATAACCCTTTAATCTCGATTTGAAACTGTCCAATTTGATCATTGAATCCAATATTTTCTTTGCCCGGATTATAGCCATCTTCACCGTAATCAAATCCCTGAACCGGTCCACTCTGCGGATTTTTCGGGGTGAAATTAAATCTTGGTGCCAGTACTTGTTCCATCAATAAGCTGGCAGAAATCGCTTTAAGCGTGTCATTGACAGCATCAGTAACGGCCTCTTCCGAAGCATCCGGTTCTGCAATCAAATTTGTAAAACGTGCGTGGGTTTTATTTGGGGCATCCCTAGTAGCGCGGCCAATGATCTGAACTATTTCCGTCAAGCTGGAACGATATCCCACCGTAAGAGCGTGTTCACACCAAATCCAGTCAAACCCCTCTTTGGCCATTCCAAGCGCCACAATAATATCTACATATTCACGGTTCTTCTTAGCTTCCGGCAATTTTAATGCTGCAGAAACTTTATTGCGCTTTGTCGGATCAGCATCAACTAAATCAGCAATACGCAAAGTTTTACCTTCCGGCGTCTTGATTATATGAAACCCAGTTCTAGGATCAATGCCATGCCATTCGCCTAGTTCTTCAATAATATGTTCAACCTCCTTAATCTTATCACCCATACTCTCACGGGAATTAACATTTGGAATATGAATGATGGTCTTTTCATCAGAATTAAGAACGCTTAAAATCTCATCAGCATATGCCCCGCTGTAGAAGTAATAACCGATATTCAGCGTTTTGAGATATTCATAACCATTGAGTTGTTCATAATAAGTGTAAGTGACCGTATCAAATTTAGCTTCATCTTCCGGCATCAGTACAGGGTTTGCATCTCCACGAAAATAAGAGCCAGTCATGGCTACAATGTGTACCTTATCCCGCGTAATTAATTGCTTAAGTTGTGAGCCTAGAACATTGCCTTCATTGACGCTAACATGGTGAAATTCATCAATGGTAATCAGCCGGTCATCAAAAACCTCAACCCCAAAACGCTCTACGGCAAAGCGGAAGGTAGAGTGTGTACAAACCAGCACCTTGTCTTCACTTTCAAGGAAAGACCTAACCGAATTGACCTTCTTGCCATCCTCACCAGGTGCGTTGCAAAGATTCCATTTTGGCTCAACGTGCCAATCGAAATAATAACCAAATTTTGTCAACGGCTCATCGGTAAAGCTTGAGCCAATAGACTTCTCTGGCACCGCAATAATGGCTTGCCTGATACCTTGATTATGAATTTTATCAAGGGCGATGAACATGAGTGCACGGCTTTTTCCGGAGGCGGGAGGAGATTTGATAAGCAAATATTGTTCTCCACGCTTTTCATAAGCGCGTTCTTGCATCGGGCGCATCCCGAATTCATTTGATTTAGTTGAGCTGCCAGTGCTTTTGTAATTGACAGTAACAGATGGTACGACTTTTATTTCAGTCATGAAGCTTTTCCTTTAGCAGTCATTTGAGTATAAAGCTCGAACATTTTTTCGAGACGTTCTGTATCATTCTTAAACCGACGTCCAATGTAGATGCGCTCTAGAACTTCATCATTTCGATCATGGGCTATACGTAAATCTTCCGGCATTTTTTCCGGATCATATAAATCAGCGATTGTGGCTGGGAAATACCGCTCTCGCGCGATCAGAATTTCTTGTGCACATGCATTTAAGTCCTTCCTGTTTTTCGCTGTCATAGTTGGTATAGGGAATGTATTCCAGCCAAGTGTGTTGGAATATGAGAAATCCGTCCGCATGCGAACACAAACAGTTCCAATCCAAACCCAGTGCAGCCGTGAAGCAATCAACGCCATATTCCAAAGTGGAGCATCGAAAAGTGCGAAATTCTTATTACTTACAATTATTTCGCTTTCAAGTAATCCACATGGGAGATATGGTCGATTTTCTGAACTAATGGAAGGAATTACAATCATTTGCTCATCTCCTCTTTGTCGTACTTCTCCGAAACGATAGGGCTGTTTTGCTAAAAGTTGAGTTGTTGCCCTTTTGCTATTTAACCGAGATTTTCTAACCTGTTCAAATCTGTCTAAAAGCCATAAATTTTTAGAAGCTTGTTCAATTTCATTTTCACCAACCCAAATGCAATATCGTGGATTTCCATTGATGAACTCCTGAGAACCATAAAAAGGTCTAATATAGCCTGTATGAACATTATACTTTTTAACTGCCTCACGTGCTTCTTGTTTCGTTAAAAGCAGGTGCCCATCATCATTAGGCATATTACCGAAACTCATTTCTGGAAGATCAGAAAGTGGTTTCAAAGAAGCTTGAACTATAATATTATCAGCGGCAATTAAATAAGCATTTATATAATCAACCTCTTTAAGAAGAGTTTTTCCGTCCCTATCTGTGCTATAAAGCTTCTTCTTTCCTTCCGAACTTCTGGAAATTCCAACAATATTAATCGTTACACCCGCATTATAACTGGCAAGGTTCGTCCATTTAAAATTAAGGTAAGCAAACTTAATGAGATGTCGCGTACTGAAAATCAGGGGCCATAAAGTTGCAACCTGTCTACCTTGACAGATTGAGTTTGTTGTTACGAACGCGGCACAAGCGTTAGTATACTTGCCGTACTCAGCGGCTTTCATAAACCAGCCAGCAACATAATCGAGAGATTTCCAAGTCTTAGTAAGGTCTTTAAAAATATTTTCTAAATCAAATTTTTGGTCATTGGATTGCCATTGACTACCCAAATATGGAGGATTACCGCATATATATGTTTCGCCACCTTCATTTTCGAAGTCAACTTCTGCTTGATCAAAAGGAGTGCTGAATAAGTCACTTCCATAAATCTTAACACCGGTACCTGTGGGAGGACATATAGAAAGCCAATCAATCCTCAGAGCATTACCGCGAGTAATCCAGTTTTCAGCATTTAGAGGAAGAAATTCTGCTAAGGCCAGTTTCTGCCCTCGATAAAGAACGTCGCACTGATATTCGGCAATAATTAGGGCTAATCTCGCAATTTCTGCCGAAAAGTCCCGCAATTCTATTCCTCTAAAATTTGTTAGGGGAATTTCCGTTGGTCGGTTATTTTCCCCACGTCGTGAGTTGATTTCGTACTCAATTTCCCGCATTTGTTTATAAGCTATCACCAGGAAATTTCCAGATCCACAAGCCGGATCGAACACACGAATACGCGATAAGCGTTTGCGTAAATTAAGAAGCTTTCTAGCATTATCACCGGCTTCTTCTAGTTGCGTTCTAAGATCATCAAGAAATAACGGATTCAGCACCTTCAGGATATTAGGAACAGATGTGTAGTGCATCCCTAATGCACCGCGTTCATCTTCATCGGCAACAGCCTGGATCATTGAGCCGAAAATATCAGGATTGATTTTTTTCCAGTCTAGATTACCAACATGAAGCAAATAGGACCGGGCTATCTTTGTAAATTTGGGCGTGTCAATTGAGCCAGAAAATAGTTCTCCATTTACATAAGGAAAATTATTAGCCCAATTTTTGATTTTCTTTATGCTGCGTTCTTCCTGTTTAGTATCCATCGCGCGAAAGATTTCACTGATAATCTCATGGGTGTCGGACGCATTACCGGCACTCATCTGAACAGTTTCTGTGAACAGACCATCACCTGTGAAAATACCTGTATCTTCAGCAAAGAAGCAGAAAATTAAGCGCGCTAAGAAATGGTTCATATCATGGCGACGCTCTGCCGTTGCCCAGTCAGCATTATGGTGCAGCAATTCGACATATAGTTTGTTTAGCCGGCTTGTGGCCTTTATATCAAATGCGTTTTCACGGATTTGTTTGACAGTGCTAATACCAGCCAGGGACAAGAAGAATCCAAAGTGATTTTGAAAGGACGGATAGGCGCAAGCGATCGTTTCCCCACTGTTAACATCTTCAGCCTGAAATTCCTTTCCGTCTGTAGCTAAAACAAATTTCACTTTAGTCCTGATTGTGGCTGGACTTTCTTTCAGCTTATCAAGCGTTTCTATGACCTTGCCTTCATCACATACTGCAATATGGATATTATTTTGTTGCAGAACACCACCTTCAATATTTGATTTGTTGTTATTCCCGGTTTTTAGACGTTTAATAGTTGTTGCTTTATTACCAAAAGCTTCCAAAAACGCATAGGGAAATTCATCACGAACGAAAGGCTGTTCTGCCAACAATGAAATTGCTTCTTCAATCTCGACTGCATTCATTTCTTGCCTCTTGTTTGATCAAACCGCGGATGTCAGTACAATCTTGGAATATTCAAAAACGCGAACATCATTCCAAAAGCACCGCGAGTTGAGTTTGAGCGATTAGTACGTTTTTCTAACAAGGTTAACAATTTTCCCAGAATCTAAAAAACGATCTTAATGGGAAAAAGCTAGACCATAACAGCGCCATAGCGCGCTTGGCTATATGCCAACTGACAGGCTATCAGTGTAAAGAAATAATTGAACGCAATAATTTGCGTTGCGAGAACTGTTAATCTGGAAAAGCATTCTCTCCAAATACCCCTATGACATTTCCATATTTCTTCCCAACGTAGTTATTTGCCAAGTACTTGAGGGAACAGCTCAAATAAGCGAACAGGGATTAGGCATGCCGATTTTACAGTTGGAGTAAAGTACAATAAAGAGAGGTAAGAAAACCCCCTTATTTCAATCATACTTGCAAATTACTTGCAAATTAAAAAGCAGTTATGAAACTTATTTCATAACTGCTTGACTACCAGTGGGCCCACCAGGATTTGAACCTGGGACTCCCTGATTATGAGTCAGGTGCTCTAACCGGCTGAGCTATAGGCCCTTTGAGCCCAAAGGCTCAAGAATGGACGCAAATGTAGTTTAAAAGCCAGTAGCCAGCAAAATAAATACCCCTTCCGCCTGCCGAAAATTCCAGGATGGACCTAAATTTTATCTTCAAGCAGCGAATTGCAAGACTCACTTGTTTGTATACTGGAAAGGGCGCTCTACCAGCCCATGAAGGGAATACATGAACGGGTCCGAACAGTACGATTGCAAGCCGTTGTTCTTTAACAAGCCCTCCATCCGGAAGGACGGACAACAGGGGTCTGCACTTTCCGGTCATCACCCATCGCCCTTATTCCCCACCTGCTCCCTGGCACGCATTTATATAGCTGTTATCCTGGTGATACTACTCAACAGACTTACCATGCCAAACCATTTTTCTATCTGCTGGCCGGCCAACGGACAGGATACCACATGATCCCATCTCTCTATCCGATCCGGCATTTACTGTACACTTTAATGCTTTTAATATGAAAAGAATCATGACCAAAATTTACCTCCGACACGCACTCCTCCAAACCCTCTCTCTTCCACTCATCTGTTTCTTTTTGTTTACACAGGCAGCCCTTGCTTATCACCATGAACCTTCCGGGAACCATGCTACCGCCGACATCCGCGTCACCGGAAGGGTAACAGATTCTGCCGGTACTGGTCTTCCCGGCATCTCGGTGCGCGTAAGGGGCAACTCCAACGTTGGTACGCAAACCGATGCCGGCGGCGCTTTTGCACTGACCGTTGCCGAAAATGCCACCCTTATTTTTTCTTCCGTAGGCTATGAAACACAGGAAATGGCCGTAAACGGCCGCACAGAAATCAACATCACCCTGCAAGCCTCCAACCAGATCCTGAGCCAGGTGGTGGTAGTGGGCTATGGCACGCAAAGAAAACTGGACGTAACCGGATCGGTTGTACAGATCAAAGGTGATGAGCTGGCCAAACAATCATCACCCAACGCCATCAGTGGCCTGCAAGGCAAAGTGGCTGGTGTAAATGTGATCAACAGCGGCGCGCCGGGCTCATCGCCCACAGTGACCATCCGTGGAACCGGAACTGTTTATGGCAATACAAACGTATTGTATGTTGTAGATGGCGTGTGGTACAACGATGTCAACTTTTTAAATCCTGCAGATATAGAGAACGTCTCTGTGCTGAAAGATGCATCCAGTACAGCTATTTACGGTATAAGAGCATCAAACGGGGTCATCATCATTACTACCAGGCGCGGCAGAAGAGGCCGGGTGACCGTGAACTACAATGCCTACGCCGGCTGGCAATCTGTGACACATGGAGTAAAACTGGCCAATGCCACGGAATACGCTACTATCATCAATGAACTGTCTGCCAGCAATGGTGCTGCTCCCCTGTTCGCCAACCCAGGCAGCTTTGGAGCCGGCACAGACTGGAACAAGCAGATCCTGCGCGATGCATTTACCATGAATCACCAGCTGTCGGTAAACGGCGGTACGGATAAATCAGATTACAATCTATCCGTTGGCCTGCTCGACCAGGATGGAAATGTAAAGACCAATAATTATAAACGGTATACGCTTAGCCTGAACAACAACTATTCCCCGGTAAAAGGATTGGACTTTGGTATAAAAGTCAATGGGCAGTATAGCAAATCAGAAGACATTCCCACAACTACCATATTCCATCAGATATACGGCGCCGGTCCTGTAGTGCCGGTATTCAATGCAAACGGTACGTACGGCGATCCCAATGATTATAAGCTGGGTGGTGGCAACCCGTACAACCCCCAGGCTACGATTGATTTCTACAACCAGCGTACACAGATCTACAGCTTCACCGGCAACGCCTACGCACAGCTGACCTTTCTGAAACATTTCAAGCTCAGAACATCCTTCGGTGGTGAATTTGTGAATGGCGAAATAGTTGGTTACGTGCCTGTTTACCGCGCTACCCTGGCGCAGCAGACCACGGTAAGCACGTTGACAAAAACCCTCAACCAGGCGCGCAACTGGATCGCTGAAAATACCCTGACTTACGACAAAACATTCGGTTCGCATAAAGTAACCGTGTTGTTGGGTCAAACAGCACAGCGGTACCAGAATTACAATGTGATCATGAGCGCACAGAATGTACCTGCCGGAGCACAAAATTCGTATTTCTCGCTGGGTAATAATTTCAACATAACGGACAACGGAACCAACGGCACCTCACTCAACACGTTTTCTTCTTACTTCGCACGGGTAAATTATGCCTTCGAGGATAAATATCTTTTGAATGCATCTATACGGGACGATGGTGCATCACAGTTTTACGGCAACAACACATACGCTTATCTCCCCGCGGTAGGAGCAGGATGGGTGATCTCCAAAGAAGGATTCATGGCAGGCCAGAAAACATTTGATCTGCTGAAATTAAGAGGAAGCTGGGGTAAAGTGGCCAATGCCGGCGTGCCTTACAACATAACCATTCCTGCCACCACCACTACACCACAGCTGGTGGCCATTTTCGGAAGCCCGTCAACCACCTTCATCGGCACAAACGTAAATACCATCGTGCCTCCCTCTATCTCGATAGAACGCGCTACAGGTACGGATATCGGACTGGAAGGCGCCGTACTCAATAACCGTGTTTCCTTTGAAATTGATGCCTACAACCGGGAAACAAAGAATGCAGTATTCCCCATTCCCGTACTCACATCACTGGGAACCACCGGAACAGTCATCGGAAACCAGGCAGACATCCGCAACAGGGGCCTGGAAGTGGCAGTGACCTGGAGAAGCAAGGACCAGCAGGCACTCAGATATACCATCAGCGGAAACCTGGGCTACAATGAAAATACAGTATTGTCCGTGCTTTCAGGCAGAAACCCGATCTATGCCGGAGGCGGTGGTCTTGCAAACGGCGCCCTGGCTACCCGCACCATTGTAGGCGAATCGATCGGATCATTTTACGGCTATCAGGTTGCCGGCATATTTCAGAGTGCCGCCGAAGTTGCAGCCTCCCTGCAAACAACAGCCAAACCGGGCGACTTCAGGTACGTGGATGTAAATGGAGACAAGGTCATCAACGGAAAAGACAGGGTAAACCTCGGCAATCCCAATCCGAAGTACAACTATGGCATCAACACGTCCTTTTCTTATAAAAGCTTTGATCTTCAACTCGACTTCCAGGGTGTTACAGGCGTAAGTGTGTACAACGCAAACCTTGCCTTCCGTTTTGGCAATGAAAACTTCACAAAAGATTTTTATGACAACCGCTGGCATGGCGCAGGTACCTCAAACACGTATCCCTCTGCCAATATAGGTTCCACGGCCAACTCCGCACCCAATTCATTTTATGTATCAAGCGGCGCTTATTTCAGGTTGAGGAACGCACAGCTTGGCTATAACATACCAAATGCATTTCTCAGCAGGTGGAAGATTCAAAGGCTCAGGCTGTATGCAAATGCGCAAAACGCCATTAACATCTTTAAGTACAAAGGATTCACACCTGAAATCGGCGGCACACCCACAAATGCGGGCATCGATAACAACGTGTATCCCTTGTTTGCAACGTACAATTTTGGTTTAAACGTTACTTTTTAAACACCAACGGTTATGAAAGAAAAAAGATTCAGCTCGCATGTGATAGCAGGTATAGGTTTACTGCTGGCTATAGTAGTTATGATAGGCTGTAAAAAAAGCTTCCTGAATGTACCGCAACAGGCGCAGGTACCGGTAGCGCAATTCTGGAACAATGCCAGCGACGCACAAAAAGCGGTTAGTGCCGCCTACGCAAACCTGCGCAATTACGACAATACAGCCTTTCCGGCCATCGCCGTAGAAAGCATCGGTTCTGATGATGCTGAAAAAGGAAGCAGTCCCAACGATGCTTCCTTCATGAACCAGTATGATGCTTTTACAATAGACCCGGCTGAAGGACAGCTGCTGGGATTTTACAGGGCACAATATGCAAACATCAATTTTGCCAATCAGAACCTCGATCACATTCCAGCCATCAGTATGGATGAGACCCTGAAAGCAAGATACCTGGCCGAAAGCAAGTTTATACGCGCATACTCCTACTTCAGGCTGGTCAGGGCTTTTGGAGATGTACCGCTGAGACTAACGTTACCTAAAAACAGTGTAACCGACTTTAATATTCCACGCACGCCCAAGGCCCAGGTATGGGCAGCCATAGAACAGGATCTTACTGACGCTGCAGCAGTCCTGCCCCAATCCTATCCTGCAACAGATATAGGACGCGCTACAAAAGGCGCAGCACTGGCTTTACACGCCAAAGTAGCCCTGTATCAGAAAAAATGGACCGACGTAGTAACATATACTACACAAGTAATGGGCTTGGGTTATTCCCTGTTTCCCAATTTTGAAAAATTATTCAGGGTTGAAAACGAAAACAACTCGGAATCAATTTTTGAATTGCAGAATGCAATAGTTCCCGGAAACTCGGGTGCTTCAAATTCCCAGTATTCCCAGGTTCAGGGGGTAAGGGGAAGCACCGGGGGTGGCTGGGGCTTTAATGTGCCGACACAGGATCTGGTAAATGAATTTGAACCCGGAGATCCGCGCAGGAATGCAACCATTATTTTCAGGGGTACTACTACCGCTGAAGGCGATGTTATACCGGCCGTAGGCGATAACCCTATGTACAACTACAAATCATATGTGCCTTTCAATATGTTTGTATCCGGATTTCCTGAGGGCAGCCAGCAAAATGTGCGGGTGTTACGCTATGCAGATGTCCTGCTGATGAATGCCGAAGCTGCAAATGAACTCGGACAAACAGCTACAGCACTGGCTTCTCTGGAGCAGGTAAGAGCAAGGGCAAGAGGCGGCAATGCAGCTATCCTGCCCAAAGTTACCACCACCGATCAAAATACTTTGCGCACTGCGATCTATCATGAGCGCAGAGTAGAACTGGCCATGGAATTTGACCGCTATTTTGATGTTATCCGCCAGGGAAGGGCTGCAGCTGTTTTTGGCCCCAAAGGCTGGAAACCCAATAAGAACGAGGTGTGGCCTGTACCGCAAAGTGAAATTGACCTCAGTTCCGGTGTACTGACCCAAAACCCCGGCTACTAAGCAGGGCTCATCACACATGCGTGCAAGAAAAGTTTTTTTCTTTCCATAACAAGAGACTGTAAGCTCACTAGCTTTATGAGCTTACAGTCTCTTTTAATAGACCGGAGGCTGTTCAAGTATGAAACTCCGCTTTTTCTTTTCTATTTTACTATCCACGCAGCTCGCCTGCAACAAGGGCAGCGATCCCGCTCCGCAGCCACCACCCGTTCCTGCCTCGTTCAGCTTTAACAGCCTGCAGGTAAACGGCGCTTACAACGGCTATACCTATTACAATGTTGACCCGTTGCCGGTGATCAAATTCTCTTTTTCTGCTCCTGTTGATCATACATCAGCTACCAACAATTTGACCTGGCGCGACAATGCCGGTGCAAGCGTTTCCCTGAAAACAAGTTTTGAAAACAACGACAGCACCGTGGTGCTTCAACCCCAGTCTCCGCTGAAATGGATCACCCAGTATACCCTTGCTGTGCCTGCCACCCTGCAGTCAAAAAAAGGCGGTGCACTGCAGACTGCCATCAGCATCAGCCTCACCACTGCCATTGATTCTTCCGATAAATTCCCCCGCATTTCTGACAATGCCTTGCTCGACCTGGTGCAGTCGCAAACGTTCAAGTATTTCTGGGATTTTGGCCACCCGGTAAGCGGATTAGCCAGGGAAAGAAATACATCCGGCGACATCGTAACATCAGGCGGCTCGGGCTTTGGATTGATGGCCCTGGTTGTAGCGGTGAACCGGCAGTTTATCACGCGGGCAGACGGACTGGCCCGCCTTCAGAAAATCGTAGACTTCTTAAAAAATAAGGCCCAGCGTTTTCACGGTGCATACCCGCATTGGATCAACGGCTCTACCGGTGCCGTACAACCGTTCAGCACAAAAGATGATGGGGCCGACCTCGTAGAAACATCTTACCTGTTCCAGGGCCTGCTCGCCGTTCGGCAGTACTTCAACGGAACAGATGCTGCAGAGACAGCGCTGCGCGCAGACATCAACAACTTGTGGAATGCAGTGGAATGGGATTGGTTTCGCAAGAACGGCGAGAACCTCCTGTACTGGCACTGGAGCCCCAACTACAACTGGGATATGAACATGCCCATACGCGGCTGGAACGAAGCCCTGATCACCTATGTGCTGGCTGCTTCCTCGCCTACGCATGCCATCTCCAAAGATGTATATGCAAACGGCTGGGCACAAAATGGCGCGATGAAAAACGGCAATCTCTTCTACAATTACAAGTTGCCGTTGGGCCCGGCTTATGGAGGTCCGCTTTTCTTTGCCCACTATTCTTTTTTAGGCATCAACCCAAACGGACTCCTAGATGCCTATGCCGATTATGGCGAGCAGAACCTCACCCACACCAAGATCAATTATGAATACTGCCGCGCCAATCCCAAAGGATACTTCGGCTATAGCGGCCAGTGCTGGGGTTTAACTGCCAGCGACATCCCGAATGGCTACACAGCCAGCTCTCCTGCGAACGATGTAGGGGTGATTGCACCCACGGCTGCACTTTCTTCTTTCCCCTACACACCTGCACAGTCGATGAACGCCCTGAAATTTTTCTACTATAAACTGGGCGATAAGCTTTGGAAAGAATACGGTTTTGTTGATGCCTTCAGTTTGAAGGATACCTGGTTTGCCAGCTCCTTTCTTGCGATCGACCAGGGACCTATTATTGTAATGATTGAAAATTACCGCAGCAACCTGCTATGGAATTTGTTTATGAGCTGTCCGGAAGTAAAAGGAGGCTTGCGTAACTTAGGCTTTCAGGGTCCTGATTTATAAACATCCTAACCGCTCTGTATGAAATATATTGCTACCTGCTTAACTTTTTTGCTCGCCTGCACCCAGCTTTTTGCCCAACCGCGCACAACCAAAAAGGCGACTGATAAGAAGATCGCAGATGATCCATCGCTCACCATCCAGAAAAATCTTTCTGATTCGGCCCTGCTTGATCTGGTGCAAAAGCAAACATTCAGGTACTTCTGGGATTTTGCCCATCCCGTGAGCGGCATGGCCCGCGAGCGCAGCAATGTAGCGTTCGACTATGGCAACGAAGTGGTCACTACCGGTGGCACAGGCTTCGGTGTGATGGCCATCATTGTAGCGGCCGAGCGCAAGTGGATCACGCGCGATACGGCGGCCAAGCACCTGCTGAAGATGGTCAACTTCTTGTTGAAGGCCGATGCTTTTCACGGCGTTTTTCCGCACTGGATGGATGGCGTAACAGGCAAGGTCATCCGCTTTAGCCGCAAGGATGATGGCGGTGACCTGGTAGAGACCTCTTTTCTTTTCCAGGGACTGATCTGCGCAGCCCAGTACTTTAATGGCTCTAACAGAACAGAGTCGGAACTGCGCAACCGGATCGGCTGGATGTGGAACGACATTGAATGGAACTGGTACACGCGGGGCGGCGAAGAAGTGCTGTACTGGCACTGGAGCCCCAACAACGACTGGAGCATGAACTTTCCCCTGCGCGGTTATAACGAAGCCCTGATCACCTATGTGCTGGCTGCTTCTGCCGATCGCTACCCGGTTCCCACTGCCGTATATCATCGCGGATGGGCGCAAAGCAATTTCTTTAAAAATGGAAAGCAGTTTTACGGCATTACGCTTCCGCTGGGCTTTGATTACGGCGGTCCGCTTTTCTTTACCCACTATTCTTTCCTAGGCTTAAACCCAACCGGCTTAAAAGACCGCTATGCCGACTACTGGGAGCAAAATAAAAACCACACCCTGATCAACCGGGCCTACTGCATCGACAATCCCAAAAAATACAAGGGCTATGGCGAGAACTGCTGGGGCCTTACTTCCAGCGACAACCACCAGGGTTATGCCGGTCACTCACCGACCGAAGACTTGGGCGTGATCACGCCAACGGCCGCCCTCTCTGCTTTTCCTTATACCCCTGAGTACTCCATGAAAGCCCTGCGCCATTTCTATGAAGACCTGGGTCCGAAAATATGGGGCCCATACGGCTTTGTAGACGCTTTCAATGAAACCAAGGACTGGTATGCAAAATCTTACCTGGCCATCGACCAGGGTCCGATTGTTGTTATGATTGAAAATTACCGCAGCGGGCTGCTCTGGAAACTGTTTATGAGCGCCCGGCAGGTTCAGAACGGTTTAAGAAGATTGGGTTTTGAAAGTCCTTATATCCCGAAGCAATAAAATTGGATGAAGAACCGTACAGACAATTTAATACCAGCAGCATGAAAATAGTAAAACAACTGTCAACAATAACCGCAGCATTGGGGCTAGCTTTTTTTTCATTGGCCCAATCCAGGCCCGCCAATAACGATGCAAAAATGAATGCCTTTATTGATGACCTGATCAAAAAGATGACGATAGAAGAAAAGATCGGACAGCTGAACCTGCTGACCAGCGATATGGATGTTACGGGCCCCACCATGCGCGAAGGGTACCGGCAGGACATCCTGGCCGGCCGATGCGGCAATATCTTCAACGCCTATTCACCCCAATACGTGCGCAAGCTGCAGGACATGGCCATGCAAACCCGGCTGAAGATCCCGCTCCTGTTTGGCTATGATGTCATCCATGGCCACAAAACCATTTTTCCTATCCCATTGGGTGAAGCATCGAGCTGGGACCTGGAAGCCATGCAACGGAGCGCCACCGTAGCTGCTACCGAAGCGGCTGCCGACGGATTGAACTGGACATACTCTCCCATGGTTGATATTGCCCGCGACCCGCGCTGGGGGCGCATTGACGAAGGCGTGGGGGAAGATACCTGGCTGGGTACAAAAGTAGCTGCTGCCAAAGTAAGAGGCTACCAGGGCGAACAGTTGGGCCAGGTAAACAGCGTGCTGGCCTGTGTAAAGCATTTTGCCCTGTACGGCGCTATCCAGGCAGGACGTGATTACAATACGGTTGACATGAGCCGCAGGGCTATGTTCGAGACTTACCTGCCACCGTACAAGGCAGCCATCGATGCGGGAGCTGCTACCGTGATGTCATCATTCAACGAAGTGGACGGCATTCCTGCCACGGCCAACAAATGGCTGATGACCGACCTGCTGCGCAACCAGTGGGGCTTTAAAGGATTTGTGGTCACCGACTACACGGCTATCAATGAAATGATCCAGCACGGCGTAGGTGCGAATGAATACGAAGTAGGCGCCCTGGCCATCAATGCCGGCATCGATATGGACATGCAGGGTTCGGTGTACTACAGCCAGCTGAAAAAGCTGGTCGACGATAAAAAGGTGAGCATGGCAACGGTTGACCAGTCGGTGCGCAGGGTGCTGGAAGCAAAGTACAAGCTGGGTTTGTTTGACGATCCTTATCGCTATATAAATGATGAAAGGGCTACCAAAGAAATCATGACGAGCGCCAACCGGGAGTTTGCCCGCGACCTGGCCCGCAAATCAATCGTGCTGCTGAAAAACCAGGGTGTACTGCCGCTCAAGATGGGCGGCACTGTTGCGGTGATTGGCCCGCTGGCCAATACCAAACGCGATATGATCGGCAACTGGAGTGCTGCAGGTGATTGGTCAAAAGCTGTTAGCATACTGGATGGTATCAGGGGCAAGGCAAGTCATGCAGCCAATATTCTGTACGCAAAGGGCGCCAATATCCTGGAGGACAAGGTGCTGCTGCAAAAGCTCAACCAGAATGGCGGCAATATTTCCGTAGACAGCTTGTCACCGGATGCCCTGATCAAACAGGCGGTAGAAACCGCCGGCAAGGCAGATGTGGTGGTGCTGGCCCTGGGCGAATCGCAGGGAATGACGGGGGAAGCCGCCAGCCGCTCCAACATCAACATACCGGAAAACCAGCAAGCGCTGATGCGGGCCATCCTGGCGACAGGCAAACCGGTTGTGCTGGTATTGTCCAACGGCCGTCCCCTGACGCTTGAATGGGAGAACGAGCATGTTCCGGCCATTCTTGAAACCTGGTTCCTCGGAACCGAAGCCGGCAATGCCATTGCAGATGTGTTGTTCGGAGATTACAATCCCGCAGGCAAACTTACGATCACCTTCCCGCGCAATGTGGGGCAGATACCGATCTACTATTCGGCCAAGAACACCGGCCGCCCCATGGACCCCAACAACAAATACACTTCTAAATACCTCGACGTACCCAATACGCCCCTTTATCCATTTGGTTACGGCCTGAGTTATACGGCCTTTAGCTACAGCAATCTTACCCTCAGCAAAACCGAAATCAGGCCCGCCGACAAGCTGCAGGTGAAAGTAACCGTCACCAATACCGGCAATTACGACGGCGAAGAAATTGCCCAGCTGTACATCCGCGACCTGGTAGGAAGCGTAACCCGTCCCCTCAAAGAACTCCGCGGCTTTTACAAGGTCCCCCTCAAGAAAGGAGAAAGCAAAGACCTCACCTTCGATCTCACCCTCGAAGACCTCAAATTCTACGACAGCAACCTCAACTGGACCTACGAACCCGGAGATTTCCAGGTGTTTGTAGGAACTAACTCGGCGGATGTGAAGGAGGCGAAGTTTAAGCTGGTGAAGTAGTTGTCTGAACCAGGATTACACGGATTAAAGGATTACAGGATTGGAGGTTGCGCGTGGATCATCTTAGAGTTGATCGAAACCTATATTTGAAGACCGGCTATCTACCAAAAAATCCTATAATCCTTTGATCCGTGTAATCCTGGTTCAGACAAAAAAGTTCAGCCAATCATCATGTATATTCGCCCCCATGAATACCTCTGCAAATTTCCACAATATCGAAGCCATCCTCTTCGATCTGGGAGGCGTGCTGCTGAACCTGGATTATCACCTTACGGGGGAGGCTTTTATCAATTTGGGCATTGCCAACTTCAATGAGCTGTACACCCAGTTTCATGCAACAAAGCTGTTTGAAGAATTTGAGAAAGGAGAGATCGGGGAGCGGCAGTTTATTGATGAATTGAAGAAACATGCACCGGCGGAGGTAACAGATGAAGACATTGAGCAGGCCTGGAATGCCATGCTGCTGGATTATCCGCCCGGCAGGATCGAGTTTTTGCAGGCTGTCCGCTCGCGCTACAAGACGTATTTGCTGAGCAATACCAATGCGATCCATTACAAAGCCGTTCAACAAATCTATACGGATCAATTTGGCGGGGGATCGCTGGACAGTCTTTTTGAAAAATCCTTTTATTCTTATAAAACCGGCATGCGCAAGCCTGATGCGGATATATTTGAGCTGGTGCTAAGTGAAACAGGCCTTTCTCCCGCTACAACTTTGTTCATCGATGATACGCCGGCCAACATCTATACGGCAGAAGCCCTGGGGATCAGGAGCTTGTTTCTTTCCAAGCCGCATACCGTGGAAGAATTGTTTGCGCAGCATGGATTGCTGACCTAAGGCCTAGTCCTTTATTTCTTCAAAATCGATATAATCTTTTTGGGAAGGAGGGGGAGAATAGCTGCTGCTGCTGCTGCCATTTTTGGAAGCGTAAGTTGAGGTGGTGCCGGCATCCTGGCTGCCATAGCCATTTTGCTGCATGTCCTGAAACTGCCGGTGAACCCTTTTGGAAGCTCTGTATACGGGGATGAAGAAATCAAATATAAACCGGTAGAGCAGGTAAATGCCAAGCGTCAGAAAAAATATGCGTAACATAAGGGGTAAAGGTAAAATAATACAACGTTTGAAAATTGTTATTGTTTGTTGAAAGAGGGATTTGGAAAGAATACAGGATTTACCTTATATTTGCACCAGAATAAAGAATCATAAGAAGGGAACCAAGCAGTTCCCTTCTTTGTTTTTCCATAAACAAAGAAATGCAGACTGAGCAGTTATCCGGAATGGTAAACGCCTTGTTAGAAGGCGATCCGGGCGATTTTCTGGTAGACATTAGAATTACTCCCGGTAACCACATCAAGGTTTTTATAGACAACGACAAGGGCATTACCATTGATAAATGTGTGGCAGTAAACAGGGCCTTGTACAAAAAGATCGAAGAAAGCAATTTGTTTCCGGGTGGCGATTTTTCGCTCGAAGTATCTTCTCCCGGTTTGGATGAACCTTTGAAGCTGCACCGCCAATTTGTAAAAAATCTGGGCCGTTTTGCCGAAGTTACCCTGCACGACGGTGCCCGCGTAGAAGGCAAGTTAGTGTCGGCAACCGACACCGGCATTGAGATAGAAGAAAGCAAAGGCAAGAAGAAAGAACCCGTGAATCACACTCTTTTATTTGAAAATATAAAAACAACAAAGATCAAAGTAGTTTTTTAACGCAAAGGGAGCGCCGGCGCAACCAGGGGCCGGAACTCCCGTAAACAGCACACGCGCTATGGCAAGCATTAACTTAATAGAAGCATTTCAGGAATTCAAGGATGCAGAGAACATTGACCGTCCGACCATGATGAAAGTAGTGGAAGATGTATTTAAAACGCTGCTCCGAAAAAAGTTCGGCAGCGACGAAAACTTTGATGTGATCGTAAATGCGGAAAAAGGCGACCTGGAAATTGTTCGCCACCGCGTGATCGTGGACGATGGTGAAGTGATGGATCCGCTGGCCGAAGTACCGTATACAGAAGCCACCAAGCTGGAACCCGACTATGAAGTAGGAGAAGAACTGTATGAAGAAGTAGACATCATGGACTTTGGCCGCCGCGCCATCCTTGCTGCCAAACAAACGCTGGCCAGCCGCATCAACGACCTTAAAAAGAATGTACAGGTAAAAAAATACAACGACCGGATCGGCGAAATCATCAGCGCAGAAGTATACCAGGTCTGGAAAAAAGAAATCCTGCTGCTGGATGAAGACGGCGGAGAACTGATCCTGCCGAAAAGCGAACAGATCCCACAGGATTATTTCAAAAAAGGCGAAAACATCCGCGCTGTCGTAAAAAAAGTAGACCTGAAGAACAACAGCCCGGTTATTATTTTATCCCGCACCCATCCGTCCTTCCTGGCCAAGCTGCTGGAAATAGAAGTGCCGGAAATTTTTGACGGACTGATCGTGGTGAAAAAGATCGTGCGCGAACCAGGTGAGCGGGCAAAAGTAGCCGTTGAATCATACGACGACCGCATCGACCCCGTAGGAGCCTGCGTAGGGATGAAAGGCAGCCGCATCCATGGCATCGTGCGGGAACTGAAAAATGAGAATATCGACGTCATCAACTGGACCAACAACACCCAGCTCCTGATCCAGCGTTCACTTACGCCGGCCAAGATCAGCACCATGGAACTGGACAACGAAAGCATGCATGCTGACGTGTACCTGAAACCCGACCAGGTGTCATTGGCCATCGGCCGCCGGGGCGTGAACATAAAACTGGCGCAGGAATTGACGGGTTACTCGATTGATGTTTTCCGCGATAATGAAGGTGAAGTAGAAGAGTTTGACGTTGACCTGGAAGAATTCAGCGATGAAATAGAATCATGGGTGATCGACGAACTAAAAAGGATCGGTTGTGATACCGGCCGCAGCGTGTTAAACCTGACAGCCGAAGAACTGGAAAGAAGAACAGACCTGGAAAAAGAAACTATTCAGGATGTAAGAAGGGTGTTGCAGGCTGAATTTGAAAAGGAATAAAGACTGCCACTCTTAGCAATAAGCATCTTTGGCAGCTTGCCAGGCTGGAAGGTAATTTTAAAATAACACCAAATAACTGAAGAGGTACGCAACAAAAACGGAGTGGATCTTGTCAGTGATCAATTGATATTAACAGAAAAAATAGCTTATAATAACGAATGTCTGAAGTAACTACACCTCGCCTCATGGCTGCTGCTAAAGAGTTTAATATTGGTAAGGACACACTGGTAGATTTTTTGGCAGGAAAGGGATTTAGCAGGAACGACCTGAAACCTACGTCGAAGCTGACGGAGGAGATGTACCGTTCCCTGCAGCAGGAGTTCCAGAGCGATAAAGTGGCGAAAATAAAAAGCGATCAGATCGACCTGCCCAGAGGCAGTGCGCCTGAGCCCAAGAAGAAACGGGACGAGGAAGAAATCGTCTTTAAAAAAGACCCGAAAAAGGTCGCCAAGGAAGAAGAAAAACCCGCTGCCCCAGCGGCGGCGGCTCCTGCACCAGCACCCGCTCCCGAAATAAAACCGGTAGTGCCCGCTGTTGCCCAGGAGAAACCAGAACCAGCTCCCATAGCGGTTCCGGAAGAAAAAGAACAAGAAGTATTACACCTGGAAGTGCCTGAAATAGAAGGCCCCAAGATCATAGATAAAATAGACCTTAGCAAAATTGATTCTTCCACCCGCCCCCGGAAATCTTTCAACGGAAAACCGGAAGAAGTTGTGGAAGAAGTTACACCAATGCCCGAGCCGGCGCCCGCAGAGCCGGTTGCAATTGCAGCTCCTCCCGTACAGGTGGAAGAGCCTGTTATGCTGCAACCTGAACCGGTAGTTGAGCAACCTGAACCCCTTCCGGTTCCTGTTGCTGAAATAAGCACACCCGAAGCAGAGCCGGTGGAAGCACCCGTTGAAGAGGTGGCTGCTCCAGTTGTTAACGAGGTAGAAAGTACCTCTGCCCCTATGCCACAGATAGAAAACATCAAAGCCGAAAAGTTGGAAGGCCCTAAAATATTGGGTAAAATACAGCTGCCGGTTACAACCGACACGCGTCCCAAATCAAACGACGAAAAGCGCAAAAGAAAGCGCATACCCATCGAAAAAGCTGAGCCGTTTGGCCGTCAGCAAGGTCAGTTTAATGGCCCGCCCCCTATTCAAAGACAGGGACCCGGCGGACAACCAGCGCGCCCGGGTGGCAACCAGTTCCCCGGACAAGGTGGCCAGCGGCCTCCAGGCCAGGGTCCGCACGGCCCGAACCAGGGTCAGCGCCCAGGCGGCTTCCAGCGTGATGGCAACAGGCCGCCATTTGGCAACGGTCAGCGCGGCCCGGGCGGTCCGGGTGCAAAACCGCCTATACGCCGGGAAGTAAAAGAAATAGACGCCAAAGAAATCCAGGATAAGATCAGGGAAACACAGGCCAAGCTCAGCGGAGGCGGTAACAGAGGAAAAGGATTGAAAGCCAAGAACCGCCGCGCCAAACGCGAGGAAATGGCTGAACAGATGGGGGACGATTCAGGAGACAACAAGATCCAGGTAACAGAATTTATCAGCGTAAGCGAGCTCGCCAACCTGCTTGATGTCAGCTACGCCGAAGTAATTGGAAAATGTATGAGCCTGGGCATGATGGTGTCTATCAACCAGCGCCTCGATGCCGAAGTAATTGAACTGGTAGCCAGCGAATTTGGCTACGATGTTGAATTCATGGGACTGGAAGACGTGGATGAGCTCGAAGAAGACGATGACGATGACAGTCCGGACGACCTGCAGCACCGCGCACCCATTGTTACCATCATGGGTCACGTAGACCATGGTAAAACCTCCCTGCTCGACTATATCCGCAACTCAAAAGTAGTAGCCGGTGAAGCAGGTGGCATCACCCAGCACATCGGTGCTTACGAAGTAGAGCTGCAAAACGGTAAACACATTTGCTTTCTTGATACACCCGGTCACGAGGCGTTCACCGCCATGCGTGCAAGAGGTGCCAAGGTAACAGATATAGCGGTGATCGTAGTTGCTGCAGACGATGCAGTGATGCCGCAAACACGGGAAGCCATCTCACACGCACAGGCTGCCGGTGTACCGATGATATTTGCCATCAACAAGGTGGATAAGGATGGTGCCAATCCGGAAAAGATTCGCGAACAGCTGGCAGGCATGAACCTGCTGGTGGAAGAATGGGGCGGTAAATACCAAAGCCAGGAGCTGTCGGCTAAAACAGGCATGAACGTAGATGCCCTGCTGGAAAAAATCCTGCTGGAAGCCGAACTGCTCGATCTGAAAGCCAACCCCAACAAAGAAGCATCCGGAACCATCATTGAAGCTACGCTCGACAAAGGACGCGGGTACGTGGCTACCGTGCTGGTACAAAGCGGATCCCTTAAAGTAGGCGACCTGGTTGTATCCGGTCAGCACTACGGCAGGGTGAAAGCTATGTTCAACGAAAGAAACAAACGCGTTGACGAGGCACCTCCCTCCACTCCTGTACTGCTGCTCGGCCTGAACGGCGCACCGCAGGCCGGTGAGAAGTTCAAGGTATTTGAAGATGAAGGCGAAGCCAAGGAAACAGCCAGCCGCCGCGGACAAATCCTGCGTGAACAAGGCATCCGCACCAAGAAGCATATCACGCTTGATGAAATCGGACGCCGCCTGGCCCTGGGTAACTTCAAGGAACTGAACCTGATCATCAAAGGTGACTTTGATGGTTCTGTAGAAGCCCTGAGCGATTCGTTGCAGAAGCTTTCTACTGAAGAAATCGCCATCCGTGTTGTACACAAGGCAGTGGGTGCCATTACCGAAAGTGATGTATTGCTCGCTACCGCATCCGATGCCATCATTGTAGGCTTCCAGGTACGTCCGTCCCTGCAGGCAAGCAGACTGGCAGAGAAGGAAAACATCGAGATCAAGACATACTCCATCATCTACAACGCCATCGAGGAGATCAAGAGCGCGATGGAAGGTATGCTGGAACCCAAGATCCAGGAAAAAGTGGTGGCCAATGTACTGATCAAGGAAGTGTACAAGTTCGACAAAGGAACCGTAGCCGGTTGCCAGGTCATGGAAGGAAAGATTGCCCGCAGCTCCAAAGTAAGGCTGATCCGCGATGGCATCGTGATCTACCCTACCGGAGAAGGCGCTACAGCCGAACTGGCTTCTCTCAAACGTTATAAAGATGACGTGAAAGAAGTTGTATCCGGCATGGAATGCGGTCTTACCCTGAAGAATTACAATGACCTGAGAGTGGATGACGTGATTGAAGCATACGAAGAAGAAGAAGTAAAGAGAACATTGTAAGAACAAATACTGTTATGGGCAGTAAGGGGTCGGTATGAAAAGCTACTACACCCTTTACTGCCCATTTCTTTTAAACCTTTGTTAAAAGCCCCGTACTGCTACGGGCTCACGCAGCTTTCAAAATATTTTTGAATTACTTTAATACAATATGAAAAATATCCTTTTTATTCTTTTTTTACTGATCGCCCTTGCACCGGCTGCCCGATCGCAGCAGAAAGTGCTGGCTGACAAGGTAGTTGCTGTGGTAGGTGATAAGATTATTCTAAACTCGGAGATCACCAATGAGATTGCCGACCTGCAACGCAGCGGCGAAAGAGTTCCGGACAATGCGCATTGCCTGATCCTGGAGCAGGCGCTTGCCATGAAAGCCCTGATCATGCAGGCAGAAAAAGATTCCCTGGTAATCAACGACGATGAGCTGGAAGCTTCACTTGACAACCAGGTACGGGGTTTTATCCAGCGCTATGGCTCAAAAGAAGCGCTGGAACAAATAGCCGGCCGTACGGTTTATCAACTGAAGGAAGACCTGCGTCCCTCATTCAGGGAAAAGAAACTGGCGGAAATGATGCGCAACAAAATCGTAGGCGGCGTAAAGATCACACCGACGGAAGTAAAAGCGTACTATGATAAAATTCCCAAGGACAGCCTGATTTTTTATGAATCCGAGATCGAGATCGGACAGATCGTTATATACCCCAAGGCCAGCCGCGACCTGGAAAAATATGCGGTTGACGAGCTCAATGGTTTTAAAAGCCAGGTAGAAAGCGGCACCAGAAAATTCGAAACCCTGGCAAGCCTGTACTCAGATGACCCCGGCAGCAAAGACAAGGGAGGGCTATACAACCTCAACCGGACAGAAAAGACGTGGGACCCTACTTTCCTGGCCGCTGCTTTCCGCTTAAAGGAAGGCCAGGTATCACCCGTGATCAAATCAAAGTTCGGATACCATATCATTCAGATGGTCAACCGCTCAGGCGATGATGCAACAGTTCGTCATATTTTAAAGATCCCCCAAATCACCGGAACAGAGATCACGGAAGCGGTGAATAAGCTTGATACCATCCGGGCAAATCTTATTTCCGGTACCGTTCAGTTTGGAGAAGCTGTGAAGAAATATACAGAAGACGAATCTGCCAAATTCACCGCCGGCATGAACCAGTGCAGCAACGGCACCTATTGCAAGATCGATGAGCTGGATAAGGACCTTGTAAAAATGCTCAAAGACCTGAAAGTAAACGAGTATTCAAAACCGGTTCAGTTTACTGACGAGCGCGGAAAGCAAGCTGTGCGCATCGTATTCCTTAAATCCAGGTCAGAACCTCACCGCGAGAACCTGCGCGATGATTACAACAAGGTAGCGAGCAGGGCCATAGAAGAAAAGAAGTATGATGCCATGGACAAATGGTTCAATTCAAAGATCTCTACTTATTATATCAGGATAGACAACGACGAAAGAAGCTGCAGCCAATTGGGCAAATGGCTCACCAGCGCTGACAAGAATTGAGTGTGTTAAGTGATAACACTTAAACTGATAAAAAAATAACGGCTCTAAAGTTTAGAGCCGTTATTTTTTTTAACTTCAATGAGAACAGATTGATTTGTAGTTTTTAATCCTGTTCGTATAATACAATTACTGTAGTTTTTTAGTTACAGGTCTCTATTTTAGTACTTACGGGGTTTATTATGTGCACGTAAAGGCAGATAGAGTAATTTTGTAAGCGAAATAGGGTAAAAACTACGTATATTCCATCATCTTAAATGAAAAACCTATGGACAAGATTTCAGTATTAATCGCAGATGATCACAAGCTGATCAGAGAAACCTGGAGTTATATCCTGAACAGTGACCCGCGCTTTCATGTAATCGCCGAATGTGGAGATGCAGCTGACGCTGTTGAACTGGCCAAGAACAAGCGTCCTAATATCATTCTGATGGACATCAATATGGCTCCCTTCTCCGGTTTTGAAGCCACAGAAAAAATCAGAAAGTATGCGCCCGGTTCCAAGATCATTGGTGTATCCATGCACTCCCAGCCGGCTTATGCCAAAAAAATGTTGCAGGTGGGCGCCAAAGGCTATGTTACCAAAAACTCTTCCAAGGAAGAAATGATCAAAGCCATTATGGAAGTGTATGGAGGCAACAAATTTATATGTGAGGAGATCAAGAACATCATCTCCGACCAGCTCCTGACTGATCCGCAGGCTGATACGCCCAATATCAATGCACTGACCGAAAGAGAGATCCAGATCATCAATTACATAAAAGAAGGATCTTCTTCCAAAGAAATTGCTACCGCCCTCAATATATCACTTAAAACGGTAGAAGTGCACCGGCACAACATCCTGAAAAAACTCAAATTAAAAAACTCGGCTTCCCTGGTGAACTTCATCAATAGTTCTACTTCCTATATGTAGCAATTGTACGCAGTGTTGTAACATTGAAAGAGGAAGGATTAATAAAAATCGATGTAACTTCGCGGCCTAATTTGTATCATGAGCGATGACATCAAACACGAATGCGGGGTAGCCTTCATTCGTTTGTGCAAACCTTTCTCTTATTATCTTCAGCAATACGGTACGGTACTATATGGGCTTAACAAGCTCTACCTGCTCATGGAAAAACAGCACAACCGGGGGCAGGATGGGGCCGGTATCGCTACGGTAAAGCTTGATTCTGAACCAGGTTACCCGTTTTTGCACCGGATCAGAAGCAGCATATCACAGCCCATAGCAGAACTTTTCCGCCAGATTTCGGAAGAAGTGCTGGAACTGGAAAAGTACCAGCCCGACATAAAGAAATATCCCGGCCTTATGAAAGGCCATATCCGCTTCCTGGGAGAACTCCTCCTGGGCCACCTGCGCTATGGCACACAAGGCAAAAACAGCGCTGAGTTCTGTCATCCGTTTATCAAGCGCGACATCATCCCTGCGCGTAACCTGGCACTCGCAGGCAATTTCAACCTGGTAAACACAGAAGAGCTTTTTGCCCTGGTAAACATCGACCCGGGTGTGTTCCAGCGCCAGAGCGACCTGGCAGCCATGATGGAAGTGATCCACAATTTTCTTGTAAAGGAAGATGAGATCAACCCAAGCGGCCCCAACCTCGTAAACGTGCTCCGGAAATCTGCCCGGCTTTTTGATGGAGGCTATCATGTAAGCGGACTCCTGGGCAATGGCGACAGCTTTGTGATGCGCGATGCACATGGCATCCGCCCTTCATATTATTACATCAGTGACGAAGTGATTGTAGCAGCATCTGAAAGGGCTGCCATCCGCACTACATTCAACATCGGTGAAAACGAGGTGCAGGAACTGTCGCCCGGTCATGCCCTCATCATCAAAGCTTCCGGCGAATACTCGATTGAGCGGATACTTGATCCCAAGCCGCGCCTGGCCTGCAGTTTTGAACGCATCTATTTCTCCCGCGGGAATGATGAAAAAATCTACCGGGAAAGAACGGCCCTGGGTTACAACCTGCACGAGCCTGTTCTGAAATCCATCAACAACGACCTCAAAAACACCATCTTTTCTTTCATACCCAACACAGCCGAAGTTGCTTTTTACGGATTGCTCAAAGGCATGGAAGATTACCTGAACAAAGTTAAGATCCAGCGCATCCTGAGCTGGGGAAATGAGATCGACCAGCAAAAACTGGCCGAGATGGTCAACCGCCGTATCCGGGTAGAAAAGATCGCCATCAAGGATGTAAAGATGCGCACGTTCATTACCGCTGATGCCGGCCGCAACGAAATGGTGCAACACGTATACGATATCACATACGGTACCCTGGTCAAAGGAAAAGATACCCTCGTGGTGATCGACGACTCAATTGTACGGGGCACCACCCTCAAGGAAAGTATCGTAAGAATGCTTTCCCGGCTTGAGCCTGTAAAGATCATTGTAGTATCATCTGCCCCGCAGATCCGCTATCCCGATTGCTATGGAATCGACATGAGCAAGCTGGGTGATTTTATTGCATTCCGCGCTGCCATCGAGCTGCTGAAAGAAAGAGACAAGGAGTGCATGCTTACAGAAGTATATGAACGCTGCAAAGAACTGGAAAGAACCAGCCAGCTTCACAGTGAAAACATGGTGAGGCATATCTACAAACCATTCACAACACAGGAGATCTCCGACAAGATCGCGCAGCTCATTACACCCGAGGACATTGACATTCCCGTAGAGGTCATCTATCAAACGATTGAATCGTTGCACGAGGCTTGCCCGACCAACACGGGCGACTGGTATTTCACCGGCAACTATCCGACACCGGGAGGCAACCGCGTTGTGAACAAGGCTTATATCAACTACATCGAAGGAAAAAATGTAAGAGGGTACTGACCGGTTATTTATTCAACCTTTCCTTCAGGAAATTCTCTATCTGGTTACAGCTGACAAAAATGGGTTTGGAATCAATATCGATGTTGATCTGCTGACCTGTGATAGCGTATGAACCGGAAAGGGTTCCGAGTATAGATACTTCAAAAGTTCCGGCGAATGGATCTCCATTCAGCATGCCACCCTGGCCCTCGATAGCAGTTCTCATTTTGTTCACCAGTCCGTCCGGAGACCCGGCAAAGGTGATGGAAAAATTGCACTTTGACATAGCTACAAATCTATTATTAATTGATTGAATGAGAGGATTTGATTTAACTTGTTGCATAAATCGAACCAGTTATGTTCCGTACTTCTCTCTTTCTTGCTGCACTCATTATTTCTGCGTTAACTTCCTGCACTTCGTCTTCTTCTAGTCCTGGTGAGCAGGATGGACTACAGGCTTTCAGCGCCGATAGTTTGGGCCACCATATTGCTGTACTGGCCGCTGATTCTTTTATGGGACGAAAGCCTTTCACTGAAGGAGAAACCCGTACCATCAATTACTTGAAAGAACAGTTTGCGGCGGCCGGATTGGAACCCGGCAATAGCAACAGTTATTTCCAGGATGTACCCATGGTAAACTTGGCCACCAAAGCAGCGCCCACTATGGAAGTAGAATCGGCCAAAGAGAAGTTTACCTTAAAAGGATTTGATGATTATGTGATATGGACAGATAAAACCGACTCTGTTATTACCCTCAATGGGGATGAACTGGTATTTGCCGGTTACGGAGTTGTAGCTCCTGAATACAACTGGAATGATTACGCCGGTTTGGATGTGAAAGGAAAAGTAGTGCTGGTACTCGTCAACGACCCGGGATACAACAGCGGTGATTCAACCCTGTTCAAAGGAAAAACCATGACCTACTATGGGCGTTGGACCTATAAGTTTGAGGAAGCAGCCCGGCAGGGTGCAAAAGGATGTTTGATCGTGCACAACACAGCCGGCGCCAGCTACCCCTTTACGGTAGTCCAGAACAACTGGAACGGCTCCCGCCTCCATTTAGACAACCGTGGTAAAAAGGAACAGAACTGTGACGTGATCGGCTGGGTTTCTGCCCCGACCGCCCAAAAGATCCTCCATGCTGCGGGTCTGGATTCCACCCTGTTTGCCCGCGCCGACCAGCACGGTTTTAAGGGACAACCGCTCAATGTAAAGATGTCGACCACCATGCAGGTAAAAGCAACGTTCAATCTTTCGCACAATGTGATCGGTAAGATCAACGGCACCAAACGGGCAGATGAATACATCATTTACTCAGCCCACTGGGATCACCTGGGCATCGGCAAGCCTGATGAAACCGGTGATTCCATCTACAATGGCGCCCACGACAATGCCAGTGCCACAGCGGGTTTGCTGGAACTGGCCCGTGCATTTAAAAGCCTGAACCCCGCGCCTGAAAGAACGGTTGTATTTCTCTCCGTTACAGCAGAAGAACAGGGATTGTGGGGCTCGGCTTATTATGCGCAGAACCCGGTCTACCCTGCTAACAAAACAGTTGCCAACATCAACATGGACGGCATCAATGCATACGAAAAAACCAATGACATTGTTGTGGTAGGAAAAGACCAGTCTGACCTGGAAGACATCCTGCAGGAAGAAGCAAAAAAAACCGGCCGTTATATATCATACGAAACCCATCCTGAAGCTGGCTATTACTACCGGTCCGACCATTTTAATTTCGCCAAAGTAGGTATCCCTTCTCTTTATACAAATGCAGGGATCGATGTGGTAGGAAAAGGAAAAGCATACGGACAGAAAGTAGAAGACGAGTACACCGAAAAACACTATCACCGCCCTTCAGACGAATACGACGCAAAAACCTGGACCATGCTGGGCGGCATCGAAGATTTAAAGCTCTTGTTCCAGGTAGGCAAGCGCCTGGCCTTTGGAGACAAAACACCCGGCTGGAAGCAAGGGTCCGAGTTCAAGGCGAAGAGGTCTGAACCCTAGTCTGAACCATGATTTACAGGATTGGAGGGATTCGGGGGATTGTAGTGGTTCAAACAAGAAACCCCCGGAAAAAATTCCGGGGGTTCAAAATTTTTGTACTCTACTGAAGTCTGGCCATCAATATTTGTGTACAAATTTTAGGTGGTTTCTTTCACCAGGATGTTGGATTCTCGGTTTTCGGATTTTGGATAATAAAAACGGTCTGTTGAATGATATAGGATTTGGTTTTTCGGACATGGACGCTGTTTTTAACCCGGATATTGGACTTCGGACTCGGCTTTTCGGATAATTGGACTTTCTCCATATCAATCAACTGGACAACACAAATGTAGAAAGCAACCTAATTTCATACAATAGCATTAACCCGCTATTTTTTGCGTAAGGTTTCTACTCACTGAATCGTATTTTTACGATACCCAATTTCACAATCCCGTGCTGTAAAATTCATTATTATGCTGTTCTCCAATAAAACCGTGTTTATAACCGGCGCCAGCCGCGGCATCGGAAAAGCGATTGCCCTGCGCCTGGCACGTGAAGGTGCCAACATAGTTGTAGCCGCCAAAACAACCGAACCGCACCCCAGGCTGGAAGGCACTATTTACACAGCAGCAGCAGAAATCCGTCAAACCGGAGCCAAAGCGCTGCCCGTTCAGTTAGACATCCGTTATGAAGAAAGCATCCAGCAGGCAGTGAACGCTGCTGTTGATCTGTTTGGTGGTATTGATGTGCTGATCAACAATGCCAGTGCCATCAACCTCTCACCCACTGAACAAACCGAAGCCAAACGCTTTGACCTCCTGCATGGTATCAACATACGCGGAACTTTTCTGATGAGCAAAGCCTCCATTCCCCATCTGAGAAAAGCCACCAATCCGCATATCCTGAATCTATCACCCCCTCTCAACATGGACGGCCGCTGGTTCGCACCTCACCTGGCTTACACCATGAGTAAATACGGGATGAGCATGATCGTGCTGGGACTGGCAGAAGAATTAAAAAAAGATGGCATCGCCGCCAATGCGCTCTGGCCCAAAACCACTATTGCCACTGCTGCGGTAGAAAATTTACTTGGCGGCGATTTCCTCATGCAACGAAGCAGAACCCCCGACATCGTAGCCGACGCCGCTTTCTATATCCTCCAAAAACCCGCAGCAGCATGCACCGGCAATTTCTTTTTGGATGAAGAAGTGCTTATAAACGAGGGTATAACAGACTTCAGCAAGTACGCGGTAAATCCTGATCAGAAGCTGATGGATGATTTATTTGTCTGAACCTTGATTTACAGGATGGGAATGGAATGTACATCAAGGTTCAGTTTTCCGGCCGCATCTGCGGAAACAGCAGCACGTCCTGGATGGAAGGCTGATTGGTGAAGAGCATGCAGAGCCTGTCTATGCCGAAGCCGATGCCGGAGGTGGGGGGCATGCCGTATTCGAGGGCGCGCAGGAAATCGTAGTCGATGTACATAGCTTCCTCATCTCCCCTCTCCATGAGCCGGGTCTGGTCTTCAAAGCGTTCTTTTTGCTCCAGCGGATCGTTTAGCTCTGTATAGGCATTGGCCATTTCCTTGCCGTTTACAATCAGCTCAAATCTTTCCACTACGCCTGCTTTGCTCCGGTGCTGTTTGGTAAGCGGACTCATTTCGACCGGGTAGTCGATGATAAAAGTAGGTTGTATAAAATGGTCCTCACATTTTTCGCTGAAGATTTCATCGATCAGCTTTCCCTTGCCTATTTTGGGATCAACAGAAATATTGAGCTGGCCGCATACATCCCGCAGGACTGCTTCGTCCATACCGGATATATCGAAACCTGTATGTTCTTTGATGGCATCGTACATGGTAACACGGCGGTACGGCGCTTTGAAGTCGATCGCTTTTCCGTCTACCTCTGCGATGGTGGAACCATTGGCGGCAATGGCTACCCTTTCAAGCAACTGCTCGGTGGTTTCCATCATCCAGATATAATCTTTATAAGCTACGTAAAACTCAAGCACCGTAAATTCCGGGTTGTGGGTTCTGTCCATGCCCTCGTTGCGGAAATTGCGGCTGAATTCGTACACCCAGTCGAACCCGCCTACGATCAGTCTTTTCAGATACAGCTCGTTGGCAATGCGCAGGTAGAAAGGCACATCCAGCGCATTGTGGTGCGTAACAAAAGGCTTGGCTGCTGCACCGCCCGGGATAGATTGCAGCACAGGCGTATCTACTTCAAGTGCGCCCCGTTCATTCAAAAAATCCCTGAAAGCATTGATGATGCGGGTGCGTTTGATAAAAGTTTCTTTTACGTCCGGGTTTACGATCAGATCGGCGTAACGCTGGCGGTATTTGAATTCAGGATCTGTTACCTCATCATACACTTCACCATCTTTTTCTTTTACGACCGGCAGGGGGCGCAGTGATTTCCCCAGTATGGTCAGCTCGGATACGTGGACGGAAGTTTCACCGGTACGGGTCGTAAACACATAGCCTTTCACGCCAATGATGTCGCCCATATCGAGCAGGTGTTTCCACACTTTGTCGTACAGGGTTTTGTCTTCACCCGGACAGATCTCGTCGCGTTTTACATAGAGCTGGATCTTTCCGGTTCCATCCTGCAGCACGGCAAAGCTGGCTTTACCCATGTCGCGGATGCCCATGATGCGGCCGGCCAGACAAACATCCGCAAATTCAGCCTTGTTCTCTTCACCCTTATATGCTTCTTTGATCTTTGCTGAAGTGATGTTCACGGGGTATTGAGGCGCCGGGTAAGGATTGATGCCCAGGGTTCTTAACTCCGACAATTTGCCGCGGCGGATCGATTCCTGTTCTGATAAATGAGATAAAGCCATGGATCGGGACTGTTGTGGTAAAAATTAGAGTGCAAATGTAGCAGTTGAGGGGGAAACAAAATATATTTGTAGGCTCAAAGAACAGTATGAGTAACTCAACAATTGCCTCCTTACCTGTTTTGACACCCAAGGATTTTGCCACCGACCAGGAAGTTCGCTGGTGCCCCGGTTGCGGTGACTATTCCATTCTGGCACAGGTACAAAAGATCATGCCCGGCATCGGGATCCCCAAGGAGAACATCGTGATTATATCCGGCATTGGCTGCAGCAGCCGGTTCCCATATTATATGAATACCTACGGCATGCATTCCATCCACGGAAGGGCCACAGCCGTAGCAAGCGGGTTAAAAGCTTCCCGCCCTGAATTAAGCATCTGGATCGTTACAGGTGATGGAGATGGATTAAGCATTGGTGGCAACCACACCATTCACCTGCTGCGCCGGAACTTCGATGTTAACATCATGCTTTTCAACAACCAGATATACGGTCTTACAAAGGGTCAATATTCTCCTACTTCAGAAAAAAACAAAGTAACCAAGTCGACGCCTTACGGCAGCATCGACCATCCGTTCAATCCGCTGGCTGTAGCCATGGGCGCTGATGCCACGTTTATCGCGCGCAGCATGGACCGCGATCCCAAACACCTGCAGGATACGCTCAAGCGCTGCCATGAGCACAAAGGCGCTTCGTTTCTGGAGATCTACCAGAACTGCAATATCTTCAACGACGGTGCTTTTGAGATCTTTACGGAAAAATCTTCCAAGCCGGAAGAAGTCCTGTTCCTCGAGCATGGAAAGCCGCTGGTCTTTGGTGCACAAAGAAACAAAGGTATCCGCATTGACGGGTTCAGGCCTACCGTGGTAGAACTGGGCGCGTCTTACTCAACAGATGACCTGTGGGTGCACGATGAAAAAGATTTTTACAAGGCCCAGATCCTGGTGCGGATGTTCGACGATCCCAGAACAGAAGGTCACCTGCCCAGGCCCTTTGGCGTATTTTACGAATCAGACAGGGCCTGCTACGAAGATGTGATGGCGATGCAGATAGAGGAAACCATTGCAACCAAAGGCAAAGGCGACCTGGACAAGTTGCTGCGCGGCCGCGAAACCTGGACCATCCTGTAATCTTTCAGCTCCCTCTACAGGTAACTCAGCCACCATTGATGGTGCGTGCTGCGGTACCGATCGAACCACTGGCAGGGTTTGTATAAGATCAGAATGACCAGTAGCCAGATGGCATACACAACCGGCAGCCCAAATCCAAAATGCTGCGGCCGGAACAAGAAGGGCAGGTTTGGATCGATAATGTCTTTTGTACCATAGCCTGCTGCAAAAAAGATGACTACATTGATGAGCCGGATCAGGTAGAAGTGGCACACGTAATAAAAAAACGGTACTCTCCCAAACATACTAAGCACCCGGCTAAATGCCCCCTTTGTTCGCTCGAGCAAAGAGAGTGCGATCAGGGCCGTTCCAACAGTCATACAAGTATAGATCAGTGATACAGGGTACTTGGTGACATTCAGAAAAGACAATCCCGTATACAAATCCCTTTTCTGCACCGACCAGGGACGGGGATCTCCATAGAAGTTGATAAATCGCAAAAGAAAGAACAGTCCGATAACACCCATTCCGAGCAGCAGGATTTTTTTCTTTCTTTTTTCCGTGTCGTGCTCCTTTTTATAAATGCTTCCAAAGCTGTAGCCCAGCAGCATAATGCCAGTCCAGGGAAGGACGGCATAAGCATCCAGCACAAAATGATTTGCATCAAACGGAATAACCCTGCCCGGCGAAGTAAAAGCCAGGCTCCACAATATGCTTGCCGCGCCTTGCTGCGGGAGGTGGACAAAATCGAGCACATTGTGCCCGATCACCAGGATAAACCCCACGGTGGTGATCACACGCAGATTGGTATGGATCAGCAGGGCAAGTATGATCATGCTCCAGCCGATGGCCCAGATGACCTGGAAGACCAGAAAGTTGTACAGGGGATTGAACGTAAGCGCCAGCGAGATGATCAGGACCTCTACGATGAGCAGCCACACGCCGCGTTTCAGCAGAAATGCGCTGCCCTGGTGAAGGGTTTTGCGCTGGGATGCGAGAAAAGCAGACACGCCCGAGAGGAATACAAAAATAGGCGCACAGAAATGGGTGATCCACCGGGTGAAAAACAAACCAGGTGTTGTAGTGGCGAGGTTGGTTGGATCATCTGTAAAAGCGGTGATGTGGAAGTAATCACGCACATGGTCTATCGCCATGATCAGCATAACGGCTCCCCGTAATATATCTATAGAACCAATGCGCTGTTTTTGAACAGATGACATGACAAAGGATTTTGGGGTAAGAAATTTACATGCAATGCAGCAGAAATCCCATTCAAAGGGTCACTTAAATATACAGGATTTAAAAAAAAATGCCGGCGATAGAAATCGCCGGCCTGTGCTTACCTCTGAAACCACAAAAAGAAAGAGGTCAATAAAATTCAGATATAGAAAAAAATTTAGACAGTATGAATTAATAAAACAGCGAATCTCAGAAAGGATACAAAAGTTTAAGAGGCATTTATTAAGGATATCGGAAAGAAGCAAACATCGCAAAATCTTACACGCTGGTCAAGCTGGTGAAAAGGGATACTGAAAAGTTGGCGGAGATTGGATTGTGTTCTCGGAAAGGATATGCGGTTTGTGCGTTAGCGGCGATAAAACTAAAGATTGTTTTCATATAAAGCAATATTTTTTAATAAAATTTTTTCATTTTATATAAAAACTTGACCTTAGACAAGTTGTTGGCAAAAAGCCTCGTATGCAGAAAATTGTAAATTAATTACTTGTAAGTTCAAGCTGTTTATTGGCTTCTTTGAAGATTTTACCGCGTTTGTAATTGTACCACCAATGGGGAGCCGTTTTTTTCATCATCGTATCAATGTTGCGCATCCCGAACAAGTTCCATACGCCTTTTAGTTTGCCACCGATGCTTGGTTGCAGTGCACGCAAGCTCATGGCGAAGCCGCTGTCGAGATATTCCATGTGGTGCCAGTAGCCTGCCGGCATAAACAGCGTGTCGCCATGTTCCATGATCACTTCATATCCTTTTGCGAGATTGAGCGCAGGATACTTATCCACCTCCAGTTTGTTGTTGCCTGCATCAAAATAATGCTGGAAGTTTACCAGGCTGAGCACCTCCCAGGGTTTGCGGTAAATTTTATACTGTTCCTGATGGGGAAAAAGCAGGACTCTTTTCCTGCCTGCAAACTGGGTGTGTAGAATATGAGAGAGGTCTATGTCAAAATGCATGTGTGTGATAGAACCGGCACCACCCGTGAACAGCATAGGAAAGCGTTTTACAAAGCCTTTCATCAGGTGCTCGGGCCAGGTAAAATCTGAAACGATCTGCGGAGCGTGCTGAAAGATATTGAACAAAAAGATGCGCAGCTCTACCGGACCCTTTTTTATCAGGTTCAGGTATTCTCCAAACTTCATATATCCGTCAGCCTTGTTGATGGGTGTATAGGCATCGCTCTTTACGTTGTTGTAAACGCCCACTTCTGTTTCTCCCACTATCTGTTGAAAATAATCCCAATTCCACTTTTTGTAAGCCGGCCATTGTTTTGCCAGGCCGGTGATGATAACAGGTTTTTGTGGCTGGTAATAGTTCTTTTGAAAATCTTCCGGTGTAATTTCAGTAAACTTATCTACTGCAGTCAGTTGCATGAGTGTAGCTATTTGCCGCAAAAATAATATTAATCTATGTTAACGGAACCCCGCAATTTTCTGGCACAAATTTATTGCTGTTGATCCTGGCAGCCTCTTTTTTTAACTTATAATCAGACTTGTATGCTTTTACATGTTCATCCCGATAATCCGCAGCCCCGCAATATAAAAATGATCACAGAGTGCCTGATGGATGGTGGTATCATCATCTATCCCACAGACACCATATACGGCCTGGGCTGTAGCATCTTTCAACCCAAATCAATCGAAAAAATCTGCCGCATCAAGCAGGTAGACCCACAAAAGGCCCAGCTCTCGTTTATTTGCCACGACCTGAGCGACATGAGCACCTATACAAAAAGCATTTCCACCCCTGTGTACCGCATCCTGAAAAGCCATTTGCCGGGGCCATATACCTTTATACTTCCTGCCAGCAAAGAAGTTCCCAAGCTGCTGAAAAGCAAGAAGAACACCATTGGCCTGCGCATACCCGATAACAGGATCGCCTGTACCATTATACAACAGCTCACCCATCCTATCTTGAGCGCTTCCCTGCCAGGTGAAATGGTAGAAGAGTATACAGACCCCGAACTGATGTATGAGAATTTTAAAAACCAGGTCGATATAGTGGTAGACGGAGGCATTGGTGGTATGATTCCCTCTACGGTGGTAGATTGCACAGTGGATCCGCCTGAGCTGGTAAGACAAGGCCTGGGTAGCTGGGACACAATTTTTGCATAAAAATCAGCCATATGGATTTTGATCACTATTTCCCGGCCGGCTTTTCTTTGGAAACCGACCGGGTATTGCTACGCCCCATGGAAGAAACAGACTACGACTCCTTCCTGCAGCTCGCACAGTCAAATACGCTGTGGAAGTACTTTTCAAAGGAGCTGAGCAACGGCGAACAGCTGCAGGCCTGGATGCAGGAAGCACTCAGCGAACGGGCTGCCCGCCGCAGGGTGCCTTTTACCATTGTGAAAAAGGAAGGAGGGGCCATCTGCGGAAGCACCAGCTATGGAAACATTTCTTTTTACGATAAGCGGATTGAGATCGGATGGAGCTGGCTGGGAGAAAACTTCCTGGGTTCAGGCATCAATCACCATTGCAAATACGCCTTGCTTAAGTATGCATTTGAAACGCTCCGTTTTGAAAGAACAGAAATCAAGACAGACAACCTGAACGGCCGGGCCCGCCAGGCCCTGCGCAACATTGGCGCTACGGAAGAAGGAGTATTAAGAAGCCATATGCAAATGCCGCATGGCAGAAGAAGAGACTCCGTATTTTACAGCATCCTCCTAGGGGAATGGAACCGCGTAAAGCAGCAGTTTTTCAGAGACATGGAATAAGGTATAAGCCATTCCGCCTGGAACTATATACAGGTAGCAGCCCTGCACCTTGCCACTAAATTCAACCTGTGATCATTCCTTTTCCTGAAACAACTGAAAGCTTTTGCGGTGGTGCTGGCAGATGCCGTTTGCACCGATCGCTTCCCGGTGGGCCTTGGTCCCGTATCCTTTGTTGGCATGCCAGCCATAGTGCGGAAACTCCGTATGCAGCTGCTGCATGTATTCATCGCGATAAGTTTTCGCGAGGATGCTGGCAGCCGCAATGGAAGCATACCTGCTGTCTCCTTTTACAAAACACTGGTGCGCGATGCCGTCATACGGAACAAAATAATTTCCGTCAATCAACAACAGCGAAGGCTTTACCGCTAACCGGCCGATAGCCAGGTGCATGGCCTTCATAGAAGCCTGCAGAATGTTGATGGAATCAATTTCTTCTGCTTCTACCATGGCTACTGCATAAGCCAGGGCTTCCTGCTCGATCACTGTTCTGAGCACCGTGCGTTCAGCAGGTTTCACCTGTTTGGAATCGTTCAGGAGCGGATGAAAGAAATCACGCGGAAGGATAACCGCCGCCGCAAACACGGGACCGGCAAAAGCGCCGCGTCCTGCTTCATCACAGCCGGCTTCCGCGAGATGAGGGCGATAAAATGGTTCGAGCATATCTTCTTTGTCGGAAGCGCCAAATCTACCAAATTGTATAACAGCAAGTGTGCACTTTTCTTTCACTATTTTCAGTAAGAAGATGTTTCTACCCTTACCCATTTAGGTAATAATTTTGCAAAAAACCCCGGTATGGATGTCGAAATACTGGCCCGCTTACAATTTGCGTTTACCATCTCCTTTCATTATATCTACCCGCCGCTAAGCATTGGATTGGGTCTCCTGCTTGTAATCATGGAAGGCATGTACCTGAAAACAGGCAACAAGCTGTACGAGCAGATGACCCGTTTCTGGATCCGCATCTTTGCCCTGATCTTTGGCATCGGTGTAGCTACCGGCATTATCATGGAATTTGAATTTGGCACCAACTGGGCCACTTACTCAAAATACGTAGGGGATGTTTTTGGCAGTGCGCTGGCGGCTGAAGGTATTTTTGCGTTTGCCGTAGAATCCGGCTTCCTGGGCATTCTGCTGTTCGGCTGGAACCGGGTCAGCTCCCGGGTCCATTTTTTCTCGACCATCATGGTGTTCCTGGGGTCTATGTTCTCGGCCATCTGGATCGTGGTAGCAAATTCCTGGCAGCAAACACCCGCGGGATTTCATATTGTAGGAGAGGGCATGAATGCAAGAGCCGAGATCACTGATTTCTGGGCCATGGTATTTAACCCCTCCAGCGTAGAGCGGCTGGTGCACGTATGGATCGGTGCTTTTCTGGCAGGCGCTTTTCTGGTGCTGAGCGTAAACGCCTGGTACATCCTTAAGAACAAGCATCTCCACATCGCAAAGCCGGCTTTCAAGATCGCGCTCGTAGCGGCTACTTTTTTCTCCCTTGCCCAGCTCCTTGCCGGTCACAGAAGTGCCGACGGCGTTTCAAAAAACCAACCTGCCAAGCTTGCCGCCATGGAAGGTCATTATGATAGCCTGGCAAAGGCCGATATGTTTCTGCTGGGATGGGTAGACCAGAAAAAAGGTATCGCAAAAGGACTTAAGATACCCGGAGGATTGAGCTTTTTAACGCACCAGGATTTTAGCTATCCGCTGAAAGGACTGCAGGCGTTTAAACCCCAGGACCGCCCCACGCAGGTCAACGCCGTGTTCCAGTTTTATCACATCATGGTGGCTATCGGCATGCTGCTGATTGCCTCTACGCTGCTGGCATGCTGGTACTGGTGGAAGGGTACTCTGTTTACAAAGAAATGGCTGCTTGTATTTTTTGTGTGGTCGGTCCTGCTGCCGCAGCTGGCCAACCAGGCCGGCTGGTTCACTGCCGAAATGGGCCGGCAGCCCTGGGTTGTATACGGACTGCTGCGCACGAGCGATGCCCTTTCACGGACCGTTACAGCCAACCAGATCTTGTTTTCGCTGGTTCTCTTTACCATCGTGTATACCTTCCTGTTTGCCTTGTTCTTGTTCCTGCTGAACCGGAAAATACACCATGGGCCGGAAGACCTGCACCAGACAGACGAAGAAAATGAAAACGAAATGTATACCAAGCGCATCATACCGATCCTGGAAGGTTCAACGGTAACAGATGGCGGCAACGATAAAACCCTTTCTTCTCACTAAACCCGGCTATTGTGGAAACATTTTTAGGACTTGATTACAATGTATGGTGGTTTCTTGTTTTTGGCGGCGTGATCAGCGGCTATGCCATCCTCGACGGATTTGACCTGGGTGCCGGAGCCCTTCACCTGTTTTTAAAAAAAGAAGAAAGCCGCCGCATTGCCCTCAACGCCATCGGTCCTATCTGGGATGGCAATGAAGTATGGCTCGTTATCGGCGGCGGTGCCCTGTTTGCAGGCTTCCCCATTGCCTATGCTGCGATCTTCTCTGCATTTTACATTCCCTTCATGGTATTCTTAACCGGCCTGATCTTCCGCGCCGTTTCCATCGAATTCAGAAGCAAGGAACCCATGGTTTGGTGGAGAACATTCTGGGACATTGCCTACTGTGTTGCCAATATCGTCATCTCCCTTTCGCTGGGGTTGATGCTCGGCAATGTAGCCTACGGCATTCCCCTCAACAAGCAACACGAGTTCAGCGGCGACTGGCTTTCTTTTTTCAATCCCTTCTCTATCCTGATTGCTATCACTACCCTGTCGTTGTTTATGATGCATGGCGCCATTTACCTGGCCATGAAAACAGAACGGCGCCTTTATACCAAACTCACCATCCTCGCAAAAAACTTTACCATCTTTTTCCTGGTCAGCTTTGCCTTTTCTACTCTCTACACCCTGCTATACATTCCGCACCTGAGCGACAAGCTGCGCAGCAGTCCCCTGTTTTTTCTGCTGCCCGCCCTGATGATCCTGGCAATTGCCAACATCCCCCGCAACCTGAAAAAAGCCAACTACCGCTTTGCTTTTCTCAGCTCCTCCGTCACCATCGCCGCCCTGCTGATGATGGTAGCCATTGAAGTCTTTCCTTACCTGCTTTATTCACCCACCAACCCGCAAAACAGCATCACCATCCACAACGGCGCCTCTTCGGCAAAAACCATGAAGATCCTGCTCATCATAGCCTTGATCGGTACTCCGCTGGTTGCTATCTATTCCAGCTTTGTGTTCTGGACCTTTAAGGGCAAGGTGAAGTTGGATGAGATGAGTTACTGAGACTCCGTCTACTTTTTTTTCTTGATAAAAAAAAGTAGCAAAAAAAATCAAGGCTGAGCGGGGACTCCGTGTTCTTTCTGCCTTGACGCAAAAAGAACCAAAAAAGTCAAGGCTGTTTGAAAGGGGCTAAAATTTACTGCACTGCGCTACAACGAACAAGCTAGATCTGGAAGGTTGTTCTTCTTTCAGCCATTGCATGAATTTAGCTTTTGTACAATACCGGGCGTGTTCGTTGCTGAACGCTTCGTTCCGTAAATTTCTTCACGCCCCTTTCAAAAGGCCGGGGGGAAGAACGTCTGAACCTTGATTTACAGGATTGTGGGGATGGAAGAGATTGGATGGTGAGAGAAAGAGAGACAGTAATGGTGAGCGAGAGGGAATATCCTCCCTTTTTTGTCATCCTGTAAGGGCGCAGTTACTCTTGTGCTTGCAGGCTGGTGCCGCGCCCTTACAGGATCTCTGTGGAGCGACCAGTTTCTGTTTAGTAAGGTTTTAGCAGATCATCGCAGCAGCTTGCCCCGCAGAGATTCCGCACGGGGGCGCAGAAGCATGCCGCCCGTGCAGCATAAAGAGGCGCCCCGGCGGAATGACAAAAAGAAGAAAGATGCCAAAGAGAAAAGATGCAGGTCCTTGTACCCAAAGAATCCTGTAATCCTTAAATCCGTGTAATCCTGGTTCAAGACAAAAAAATGATGAACAGAAGAGAGCAAAAAATGTCAGCAGAGCCTCCGAATACAGAGAGCCAAAGACGGCTTCCCTTGCGATAGCGGTTCAAGATTCGATGTGCTTGAACTTTGCCGCTGGATAGAGAGATGAGGAGAAAAAGGGCTATTGGGAAGAAAGGTGGAGGAAGTTGGGAACGAGTGGAATAATGAGACTTGGGAGAATAAGAATGAATGCGGGGATAAACCTGGATCCTATTGGAGTTCCAGGTTTATCCCCGCGCTTTTTATTGTTTGTTTAAGGGTGAAGGATTACCAGATCCTGATGCGTTCGTCTTTTGGTTTGTACATCTTGTCTCCTTCTTTTATGTTGAAGGCATCGTACCAGGCATCTATGTTTACCAGGGGTCCGTTGGCGCGGGCCATGCCGGGCGAATGGGGGTCAACTAAGATCAGCTGGGCCTGGGTTTCCGGCAGGGTGTTGCTTCTCCATACTTGTGCCCAGTTTAAAAAGAAACGTTGGGTAGGTGTAAAGCCATCGATCTTTTTACCTGCTTTGAATTCGGGCGTTTTTGTGAATGCTTCGTAGGCAATGCTCAGTCCGCCCAGGTCTGCCAGGTTTTCGCCGAGGGTTAACCGGCCGTTTACGTGTAAAGTGTCCAACACGGTAAAATCATTGTATTGAGCAACCACCCGGTCAGCCCTGCTTTTGAATTTGTCTGCATCTTCTTTTGTCCACCAGTCGCTTAAATTTCCGCTGCCGGCGTATTGTCTGCCCTGGTCGTCAAAGCCATGTGTCATTTCATGGCCGATCACAGCACCGATGCCGCCGTAATTAACTGCGTCGTCTGCATCGAAATCAAAGAAGGGAAACTGCAGGATGGCGGCAGGAAAAACAATTTCATTGCCGGTAGGACTGTAGTAGGCATTGATCGTAGGAGGTGTCATGCCCCATATTGTTTTATCGACAGGCTTGCCGATGCGGCTAACCATTTCCTGGTAAGCAAATTTGTTGGTCTGCTGGATATTGCCCAGAAAATCGTCTTTGCGGATGGCAATGGTCGCGTAATCCTTCCATTTGTCGGGGTAGGCAATTTTCTTTGTAAAAGCATTCAGCTTTTCCAGGCCTCTTTGCTTTGTTTCTTCGCTCATCCAATCCAGCTTTTTGATCCGGTCGGCAAATGTTTGCTGCAGGTTGTTCACCAGTTCCTGCATCCGCTGTTTGGCTTCCGGTTTGAAATACTTTTCAACATACAGCTGTCCGAGCAGATCGCCCAGGGAACCGTCTATCAACCGGCTGATCCTTTCGGGACGGGGTGTCATGCCCTTCTGGCCGGTGAGTACCTGGTTGAAGGTAAAGTTCTCCTTTACAAAATCATTGCTCAGGTAAGGGGCAGCGCCTGAGATCACCTGCCATTGAAGATAGGTCTTCCAATCATCCAGCGGAAGGGCTGAAAGGAGCAGGTCCATGGATTTGAGAAAAGAAGGATTTTGAACGATCACACTGTCCATCCCTTTTATCATCAGTTTATCGCCATAGCTTTTCCAATTGATAGAAGGCGTGGTAGCAGAGAGGTCATTCCAGGAAAACTTGTTGTAGGTTTTATAAGGATCTCTCATTTCAACCCGGCTCATCTGCGCCTTGGCGAGGGCTGTTTCAATGCGCATCACCGCATCTGCACTTTTCGTGGCTTCTGCGCCAGTTTTTCCTGTCAGGGAAAATAAGTTTGTCAGGTAAGATGCGTAAGCCTTGCGGATGCCCGTGCTCCGCGGATCGTTTTTCAGGTAGTAATCGCGGTCCGGCAGCGAAATGCCCGATTGTCCGATCTGCGCGATGTACTTGGTTACGTCTTTCCGGTCCTGGCCGATTGATATAGAAAGAAGGGACATGGGTACACCGTTTACCCGGAGGTAAGCTACTTCGTCCAGCAATCCGTCTACACTTTTCAGGGCGCTGATCTTTTCGAGTTCGGCCTTGATGGGTTGGTAGCCCTTGGCTTCAATGCCTGCGCTGTCCATCCCACTTGTATAAAAATCACCGATCTTTTGCACTTTGGGATTTTTGGCTGCATTGGAGGCGGCATCCTGCAGCAGGGTTTGCAGGCGCTGTGTGCTTAGCTGGGCCAGCTCATTAAAACTTCCCCACCGGGTTTGTGAAGCTGGAACCGGATTGTTTTTCAACCAGTTTCCGTTTGCGTACAGGTAGAAGTTTTCACCGGGTTTCACCGATTGATCCATGTTGACCGGATCAATAAATTTCTTCTTTTTGATCTTGTCTTTCGGTGGGGTAAAAGCAAACAAACAGACCGACACCGAAGCTGCGATCAAAATCTTTCCAACAGATCTCATACTGATACAATTTTTTGAGGCACAAATTTACCACAGCAGAACAAAAGATAAGACAGCTCCCAACAATTTAGCAAACTTGGTTTCAGGGGCAAGAAGTTATATTTCAAAACGGGAAAGCTTTGCTCCTTCAGCGGTTTAGCAGACATTCGCTGTACAATGACAAAAAGCTTATCGTTTTTGCTGGCAGGGCTTTGCATGGCAGCATTGACTGCCTGTTCTTCCGCGCGCCCGGTTGCCCAAGCTGAACAAACCGGAAAAAAAGTTGAGAACGAGGGCCCTTTCTCCCAGGCTCCGTTCCAGGGAGCACATGTAGGTGTATGCGTATACGACGTGGCGGCTGACAAATACGTATACAATTACCAGTCAGATAAGTACTTCGTGCCCGCTTCAAACACAAAATTGTTTACCCTGTATGCAGGTCTGAAATATTTCAAGGATTCTCTGCCGGGTATATACTACTATGAAGCGGCAGATACTTTCTTTGTTTTTCCGTCCGGAGATCCCACCCTGTTGCATCCTGATTTCAAAAAACAACCTGTGATCGAAAGGCTGCAGAAAATAAGAAAGCCCCTGGTGCTCAACAGCAGCGCGTGGAAGGAAGAAGCGTACGGCCCGGGATGGGCATGGGACGATTACAACGATGGTTATATGCCGGAAAGAAGCGCATTGCCCGTATACGGCAATACCATCAAATGGGTACAGGTAGCACAAAAAAACACCCAACCCGAATTGCAGGACAGCCTGCAAACCTTTGTATACTCTGACCCGGAGGTAGACTGGAAAGTAAGGTTTGTAGAAGACACCCTGAACAGAACTTTTCTTGTAAAACGCAGGAAGGATGAAAACTTATTTGAGGTAAGCCAGGGCCGGGAGCCATACAAAGAACAGCAGGTACCCTTTATTACAAACGGGGTAACATCAGCCTTAGAACTGCTGAAAGATACTATTCAAAAAGAGATCAAGGTACAATCCCTCCCACGGCCGGCAAACCTTTCTGTGCTGTACTCCCAACCTGCTGATTCCATGTTCAGGATCATGATGTACAGGAGCGATAACTTTTTTGCCGAACAAACCCTGCTGATGGCTTCTCAGAAAGCCACAGGCATTGTGCGTGCCGACAGCATCATCAACATCCTGTTGGCAACTGACCTGGCAGCCGTTCCGCAAAAACCCCGCTGGGTAGACGGAAGTGGTCTTAGCCGCTACAATCTCTTTACACCACAGGATTTTGTATGGATCCTCAAAAAGATGAGAGATGAATTTGGATGGGAGAAAATGAAAGCCATCCTTCCCGGCGCAGGCCAGGGCACGCTCACCAACTATTACAAGCAACTGGACGGATTTATCTACGCAAAAACCGGAACCCTTGCCAACCAGGTAGCCCTCAGCGGCTATCTCACTACCCGCCGCAACAAACTCCTGATCTTTTCCTTCCTGGTAAACAACCACCAGGGCAGCGCCACGGCAGTAAGAAGGGAAGTAGAAAAATTCTTAACCAACCTATGGACCCGAGAGTAACCATCGTCCTTTTCCCTCCTATCCCGTCAACTATGCTTCAGCTACCCTCCTCTCTCATCTCTTCTTCTTTCTTCTCCCCATCCAATCCCTTCCATCCCCCCAATCCTGTAAATCAAGGTTCAGACGTTCTTCCCCTCCGGCCTTTTGAAAGGGGCGTGAAGAAATTTACGGAACGAAGCGTTCAGCAACGAACACGCCCGGTATTGTTCCTCTGCCATATTCATGCAATGGCTGAAAGAAGAATTACCCTCCAATGATAGCTTGTTCGTTGTGGCGCAGTGCAGTAAATTTTAGCCCCTTTCAAACAGCCTTGACCTTTTTGGTTCTTTTTGAGTCAAGGCAAAAAGAACACGGAGTCTCACCTCCCAAACATCTTATCAAGCTGGTCTTTCTTAAACTCCAGGTAAGTCGGATTGCCTGTTATGGTTGCATTGGGTGTATCGCACTGAAATAATTCCTGTACCAGCAGGTGCATCTCACGCTGGGTTAAGCGCTTCCCGGCTTTTAGTGCGTGCTGGCCCGCCAGCGAACGGACAAGCTTTTCCCTTTTTGAAAATTTCAGGTCAGGACTGAAATGCTTGTATTGTTCCAGCATAGATTCGATGACCTGTTTTTCGTTGCCCTGGTCAAGATCGGCTGGTGTACCCTGGATCACAAAGTCGTTGTTCCCAAAAGGTTCTATGCTGTAGCCCAACAGGTTGAGGTCGGTGATCAGCTCATTGAACAAGGCGGCATCCTGGGCAGAGAGGCGGAGCGTGAGCGGAAACAAGCTGTTTTGCACAGCCATGCCCTGCGACTGAACGGCTGAGGCATAGCGTTCATACAAGATTCTCTCATGCGCAGCCTGCTGGTGAAGCAGCAGGTACCCTGCAGGAGAAGGCACCAGGATGTATGTGTTGAGCAGCTGCACCAGATCAGCTGTTTCGTCTAGCTGCAGGGGCTGGGACTGATAAGTGGCTGAAAGCAAACTGTTAAAAGCCGGCGCCGGTTGTTCCCTTTGCTGTGTAGGGCTGTTGGTTGGCTGTGAAGCGGGTTCGTAAAACTCTTTCCAATGCCTGAGCTCACTTTTGTCTGTTTCGATAAAGTGGGCCTGGTTTGCTTTTGAAAAAGAGCTGTACAAGGGAGAGGAAGCAGCAGCAGCTTTATCCTGTTCGGTAAAGGGTTTGCTGACCGCTTCGAGCTGTTGGATGCCGGCGTCCAGGTCAAAATCAAGCGTGGGTGTAATGCTGTGTTGCGCGAGGGCGTGTTTCACGGCAGCCTGCACAAAAGCATAGACGATCTTCTCGTCTTCAAACTTGATCTCCTGCTTGGTGGGATGCACATTTACATCTACTTGTTGCGGATCAAGATCGATAAACAGCACGTAGAGCGGAAAGCTGTCGGATGGTATAAGCTGTTGGTACGCGCTCATGACGGCATGGTTCAGGTAAGCGCTTTTTATAAAACGGTTGTTGACAAACAGGTATTGGTCGCCGCGGGTTTTTTTGGCTGTATCGGGTTTGCCTACAAACCCATGAATGTTGAGGTAGTCGGTATTTTCATGAACGGTGACCAGCTTGCTGGTATACTGGTTACCCAGTATTTGCACCACCCGCTGTTTCAGGGTGCCCCTTTCCAGGTGAAAGACCTGTTGGTTGTTGCTGGTAAAGGAGAAGAACAGCTGCGGAAATGCCAGGGCCACCCGGAGAAACTCGTCGATGATATGGCGCATTTCTGCCGCATTGCTTTTCAGGAAATTGCGCCGCGCAGGCACACTGAAAAACAAGTTCTTCATGGCAATGCATGTACCCGTAGTTGTAGCAACAGGTTCCTGCTTGATAACCTGGCTGTTCTCGATCTCTATATAAGTGCCGCTTTCATCCTGCTCTCTTTTTGTTCTCAGCTCTACCTGGGCCACGGCAGCAATGGAGGCCAGTGCTTCACCCCGGAAACCCATGGTGCGGATGTGAAACAGGTCGTCTACCTGGCTGATTTTTGAGGTGGCATGGCGCTCAAAGCACATGCGGGCGTCTATTTCGCTCATACCGCTCCCGTTATCTGTTACCTGGATGAGCGCTTTGCCGGCATCGTGTACAACCAGCCTGATCTCTGCAGCGCCGGCATCGACTGCATTCTCAAGGAGTTCCTTTACAGCGCTGGCGGGCCGCTGAATGACTTCTCCGGCCGCAATCTGGTTGGCCAAACTGTCCGGAAGCAAATTGATGGTATCGGGCAAAGTATTTTCTTTCCGGCAAAATTAAAGTTTATACCTGTTTTGCCTGGTGCATTTAACTTCTTTCGCATAAAAATAAAAGCCGGTTCTGCTCGTTTACATAAGATCTGTATCCGTGAAAAATCCAATGTTGTATGAAGCGGGTTCTTTATATAGCGGTCATCCTGATTGTATGTATCGGCTTCTTTTTTTATTCTTGCGAGAAAGACGAGGTCGTATCAACGCCGGTTGAGAACCCTGCGCTGAATACGAAAGCAACAACATACCTGATCAGGCAGGGAAACCATTATTGCGAGCAAAATGCAGCAGAGCTGATGATTGATCCGGTTATTCATGCCACTGTAACGTTCGACAGTTCTGCTATCTACACATCGCAGGATGCAGTAAACCAGGGCGATGTGAACAAGCTTATCGGTTTTTCAGACTGCAATTCCAATCACCAGGAAAACAGTGCGCGGCTGGGCTGGTCATGGACCGGCAAGCGGGTTGCTTTGTATGCGTATGCTTATTCAAACAAGGTAAGGATCATCAAGTCGCTCGGCACTGTTGACATCAATCAGTCATTCCCCTGCTCGGTAAGAGCCGGTTCCAATTTTTATTATTTTACGGTCAACAACCGCACTGACTCGGTTGAGAGAGCCTGCAGCGGGTATACCGGCTACCGGTACAAGCTGTTTCCTTATTTCGGGGGAGATGAGGCTGCGCCGCATGATGTGCGCATTGTTGTGGTAGAAGAGCAGCCGGGAAGTCAAAATCAGGGCGCAAAGTAGCTGTTAGTCCCAGGTGTTTGTAAAATCAACTGAGGCTGTATATCCGTCCAAGGTGAAGTCAAAAGTGGAGGGGGTAACTGCTACCGGTTGATACTTGCCATCTACCAGTTCGTATATCTCAATTTTTCTGAACTGTGGATCAACGATCACATAATAGTGAACACCTTGTTGTTCATACAGTTCGAACTTTTCATGTCTGTCTTTAAATGCGGTGGAAGGAGACAGGATTTCAAGTGTAAGCACAGGAACAAAGTCAAGAAAGGTTTTCTCGATCTTTTGGCACACTATCAGCAGATCGGGCTGAACTACTGTATCATCGCCAATTCTCCAATCGATAGGCAAGTAAGCGCGGCTTTGTTTACAGACAGCTCCCAGAGAGTTGGTAAATACAGCATACAGGTTTGCATTAACAACTTGGTGTAATACGGCTGGCGCAGGGCTCATGGCATAGGGCATACCCTCAATCAATTCCCAACGCCCCTCCCACTTGGAGTAATCATCATAGGTGTATTGAGGCCGGTATTTGCTGGCGATAGACATACAGCGAATTTACAGATAAATTGCCTCTCTTTGTTTCTACAGATTTCTTCTTACTTTGTACTGATTTGATTATACAGCCCTGATTATTTTATGATGAAGAAATTCTTGCTTTTTAATCTCGTACTCCTTTCATTCTCTGTATCTGCCCAAGTCAAAACCCGCCTCTCCCAGCAACAATGGGTCGACAGTGTATTTAACTCGCTCAGCGATGAACAGCGGATTGCCCAGCTGATGGTGGTGCGCCTGTCGGCCAGAACCGCCAATGGCGTGGAATGGTACGACCAGCAGGTAGAAGATAACATCCGGAAATATAACATCGGTTCCATCTGTCTGTTCCAGGGCAACCCGGCAAAACAGGCCGACGTGATCAACCGGCTGCAGCGGACGGCCAAAACACCCCTGATGGTTTGTATAGATGGTGAATGGGGCGTAGGCATGCGTTTCGACAGTGTGGGCAACTTTCCCTTCCAGCTTACGCTGGGCGCTATGCAGGATGCCGACCTGGTATACAAAACCGGCAAAGCCATTGCACAGCAATGCAAGCGCATAGGCATCCACGTGAACTATGCACCGGTCGTAGACGTCAACAACAATCCCGACAATCCAGTAATCAATTTCCGTTCTTTTGGGGAAGACAAATACAAGGTAGGCTGGTATGGTGTGCAAATTATGAAGGGCATGCAGGATGAAGGTGTGATGGCCTGTGCCAAACATTTTCCGGGTCACGGTGATGTAGCAGTAGATTCACATCTTGACCTGCCCCTGATCAGCAAAGACCGGCGGGCGCTTGACTCGCTGGAGCTTTACCCCTTCCGGGAAGTGTTTAAAGCAGGCATCGGCAGCGTAATGATTGCGCATCTCTATATTCCCGCTATCGACAATACGCCCAATCGCGCTACTTCCATCTCCTATAAAAATGTGACTGAACTGATGAGAAAGGAGCTGGGTTATCAGGGACTTACTTTTACGGATGCTCTGGAGATGCAGGGCGTCAAAAAGTTTTTCCCCGGTGGCAGCGCTTCAGCAGAGTCCCTGATCGCCGGCAACGACATGTTATGCCTGCCAGGTAGCGTAGATAGCAGCATCGCAAAAATCAAACAGGCCATCCAAGACAAACGCCTAACCTGGAACGACATCTATACCAAAGTAAAAAGGGTATTGGAAGCCAAGTACAAATGGGTACTGCCAAACGTAGCACCGATTGTTACTGCCAATATTACCAACGACCTGAACAGCAGCATTGCAGACATCAGAAGACTGGTAGCTGAGAAAGCCATTACCCTGGTGCGCAACGATGATCCGTTGGTATTTCCGCTGCCGGTTATTCAGAACAACAAGATCGCCTATGTGGGCATCGGCATTAACAGCGACAATGCGATTACCCAGCGCATGCGCACCGAATACAATGCAGACGTGTTTTATTTTGATTATAAAAATGAAGCATCCCGCATTCCTTCCATGATCGACCTGCTGAAGAAAAGGTATGATGCTGTTATTGTAGGCGTGCACAATTACTCACGATACCCTGCCAACAATTTCGGTATTTCTGCTTCTGCCGTTCAACTGATGCAACAACTGCAAGCTGAAACCAAGAGCCTGCTTTGTTTTTTTGGAAACCCCTACGCGCTGAAAAATGTATGTGGTGCGAAGAATGTAATGGCCTGTTATGAAGATGACAATATTTTCCAGAATGCGGCTGTAAATATCATCCAGGGTTTGCAAGCTCCTTCGGGTACGCTGCCGGTAACCGTTTGTGAAGGATTTAGATTTGGGAACGGCATTATTGGAACCCGCTTTCTTCCTACAGTGCCGCCTGCTACAATAGGTTTTAACGAGGCAAAGCTGAAAGACATAGATTCGATTGCCACCAATGCCATTCAGCAAAGGGCCACACCAGGCTGTGTGATATTGGTAGCCAAGGATGGCAAGATTGCCTATGAAAAGGCATTCGGTTATTACACGTACGACAGCCTGGAATCGATGACCAACGAAAGCATCTTCGACATGGCTTCGGTTACCAAGATCCTGGCTACTACACTGGCCGTTATGAAGCTGCATGATGAAGGGAAGTTTGACTACACAAAAACTTTGGGTGATTACATCGACTGGACAAAGGGCACCAACAAACAAGCTCTTCCATTAAAAGATATCCTGCTGCACCAGGCGGGGTTAAAGTCGTTTATTCCTTTTTACAAAGAAACGATTGATTCATCCAGAGGAGGGCTTTCTGACTACACCATCTATTCTACCGTGCCGGCCCACAGCCATTCCATCCGGGTTGCGGAAAACATGTATATGCGCAACGACTGGATCGATACCATCTACAAACGCATCTTAAAAAGTGAGCTGGGCCCACGCAACAACTACGTGTATAGCGACAATGATTTTATTTTTCTTGGAAAGATCGTAGAAGCCATCACCGGTCAAACCCTCGACCAGTATGTAAAGCAGGAATTTTATGACAAGCTTCATCTGTCGGCCACCGGCTTCAAACCCCGGGAGCGTTTTCCGCTGAGCCGCATCGTGCCCACAGAACGTGAAATCGCTTTCAGAAGCCAGCAGCTGCGCGGCGATGTGCACGACCCCGGTGCTGCCATGTTCGGCGGTGTGGCCGGTCATGCCGGACTTTTCAGCACCGCAAACGACCTGGCCGTACTCACCCAGATGCTGCTGAATGGCGGAACATTTTACGGCCAGCGCTTTATACAAAAAGAAACCCTTGATACTTTCACCGCCTACCAAAGCGCCATCAGCCGCCGTGGCTACGGCTTCGACAAACCCGAAAAAGACAACCTGATCAGAAAAGAACCCTACCCCTGCTTATCCGCTTCCCCGCTCACCTACGGCCATACCGGCTATACAGGCACCTGCTTCTGGGTAGACCCCCAATACCACCTGATCTACATCTTCCTCTCCAACCGGGTCAATCCTTACGGAGGAGAAAATACCAAGCTGCTTACAATGAACGTAAGAGGGAAAATACAGGAGACGATCTATAGGGCGCTAGGGTTGTAGGTGAATGGATGGTCTGAGATGGAAACTATACTCACTGAGATAGAAAACCTCTTTCTCCGCTTTTGTCTGAACCAGGATTACACGGATCCACGGATTATGGGATTTTTGGGTTGATGAGGTTCTTGCATATTCTTTTAAATTCGAGGCTCTTTGCTCCGAAATTAATGAGTAGGCCTAATTCCATATTGTATGCTTCGCAGTAATTTAAAGCCTGTGCTATATGTACATCTTCTAATTTTGTAAGTGCTTTTAATTCGACTAAAACCAAAACTAATCTGACCACACCAACAGATTTACCGTTGTTTCACCCATAATCTGGTAGAAGAACATATCAAAAAAATCCTATAATCCGTGGATCCGTGTAATCCTGGTTCAAGACAAAAAAAGTTCAGACTTTCCACTCCCCATCCACCAACCTCAAAATACCCAACGGATTTGCATTCTGTAAAGGCTCGGGCAATAGATGATCAGGGAAGCTCTGGTACGCCACTGGCCGCACAAACCTGTAAATGGCAGCAGTGCCGACAGAAGTTGTTCTGCCGTCGCTGGTTGCGGGGAAAGGACCTCCGTGTTGCATGGAATGACAAACTTCCACGCCGGTAGGATAGCCGCCGTAGATTACCCGGCCAGCTTTTTGGGTGATGAGGTCGATCACCGGTTTTATGCCTGCTTCATCTTTCTCTGTAGCATGTACAGTGGCCGTCAGCTGGCCTTCCAGGGAGCGCAGGGCAGCCAGCAGCTCCGCATCATCCTTGCAGATAACCAACAAGGTGGCGGGGCCGAATATTTCATCCGAAAATTCCTTTTTGGACATAAAATCAGCTGCCTGGATCCCATGTACAACAGGCTGCGCCTGGTATTTTTCTGCTACGGCAGCTGTGGATGATTGGGCAAGCACGGATATTTCTTCTGCATGCTGAAAAGTGCGTACACCTTCTTCATAAGCCTTGTGGATATTTTTGTTGAGCATGGTTGCAGGTATAGTAGCACTGATCTCCTGCGCGAACTGTTGCCGGAAGGCTTTCGATGCTTCACTGTCTGTCATCAGCACCAATCCCGGGTTGGTACAAAACTGACCCGCGCCCAATACAACTGAGCCGGCCAGGTCTTTTGCGATGGTGTCTTTGCGCTCTGCGAGTGCATGCTCCATGAGAACAACAGGATTGATGGCGCTCATTTCAGCATACACCGGAATAGGATCAGGGCGTGAACAGGCGGCCTGGAACAGCTGCATGCCTACATGGCGCGAACCGGTGAAACCCACTGCTTTGATAACAGGATGTTTTACAAACGTCATTACATCGGCATGGGAGAGATAGACAGATGAAAACACGCCTTCGGGCATGCCGGTCTGCTGCGCAGCTTTGATGATGGCAGATGATACCAGTTCGTTTGTGCCTGGGTGTGAGGAATGGGCTTTTACGACGACCGGGCAGCCGGCGGCCAGTGCCGAAGCTGTATCGCCACCGGCAGTGGAAAATGCCAGCGGGAAATTGCTTGCTCCAAAAACTGCCACCGGGCCAATCGGGACCAGTATACGGCGGATGTCTACTTTGGGCACCGGCTTTCTGTCGGGCTGTGCCGTATCGATCCGCGCATCTACCCACCATCCGTCGCGCAGGAGTTTTGCGAACAGCTGCATTTGTCCGCAGGTACGGGCCCGCTCACCTGTAATGCGGGCGGCAGGAAGCCCTGATTCGGCCGAGCAGCGTTCTATCAGGGCATCACCCAGCTCCATGATTTCTTTTGCAATGGCATCCAGGAAATCAGCACGCCGTATATAAGATAGTTCCCGGTAAACAGGAAAAGCCTTTTCAGCCAGGGAAAGAACCGTTTCTAGCTCCTCTGCCGTGGCTTGCGTAAAGTTGCCGGGCAGGGAACTGTTTGTTGCTGGTGCAAAAGCTTGAAATGATTTTTCTCCTTTAGCACTGGTGGTAAAACCGGTAAAATTTGCTCCTGTAAGCGTCATATGATCAGGTTGTTTTAAGTAGATATAATTTATTGTTTGCTGTCTTGTTAATCTTTAACAGCGGTGAATTTTCTTACACGCATCAGCTCCTGTTCTTCCTGTACGATCTGCAAAGGATTCTGCAAAGCCCTTCCCATTCCGTTCCATTCTATCTTCATGATGTCACCCGGTTGCAGCTGAACCTGCTCGCCAAAGCTGAACGCATCGGCTCCAAAGAAATGAACATGTGCCTGCAGCGGAATGCGGTGAACCGGGTATTTGAAATGATGATGCTCCAGGTTTTCAAGTCCGTGCGCCATATTGCTTTCGCCACTTACGATCGGCTTCGACCAGAGCGGCTCTTCTCCTCTGATGATGCTGACCGTGCCATCAATTTTGTCAAACGTGGCATTTACAACCAGCTCCGGACCAATGGCGCAGTTGCGCAGCTTGGATGGTGCGAGGTACAGATAGTTTTTCTTTTCCATCACATGATCTGAAAATTCATTGCCCGTGCAGAGTCCGATCCTCCAGGGATGCCCTTTCTCATCTATTATATACAGTCCGGCTACTTCCGGTTCCTCACCGCCATCATTGGCAAAAGAAGGCACTTCCAGCGGCTGGCCATGTGCCCGCAGCATACTGCCGTTGCCCTTGTAAAACCATTCGGGCTGCACGCCGATCTTTCCTTTTTCCGGCGACCCGCCTTCCACGCCCCACTGGTACATGCGGATGCTATCGGTGGGCGCAGCCTGGTCCGACTGGTGCATCATCTGCCGGTTCAGGGCGCTGCTTTTGTGCGTGAGGCCAGTGCCTGAAACAATGCAGGCAAAAGGATTATCCGGGTGGTCGAAAGGGGGAAGCAGCTTCCAGTCGCTGGTGCCGGCGTATACGTCGGAATAGTGAAGCGTTTTATCTGTTAACCGGTCATGGATAAGATCTGCAATATTCTTTTTTGCGTGAACGGCATCCAGCGCAAGCTGATAAACTGATGTCGTATTTTCAAGCAGTACAAGCAAGGGCTCCTGCACCAGGGCCACGCGCCGTTTGTGTTGGCCATGGATGAGTTGCACCAGTCTGGTTGAATCTGTAACCATAGTATAATCGTTGATGATTTACAAGCTTAGTTCCATTGCTTTGCCGGTGTAAGTAACAGTTTTGGTAGCACCACCAGGAAACAATTGAAGCTTAAAGATACGGGATCGGTCAACAGACAAGCCGGAATGGGCCGGTGCTATCCGGAGTTTTTTTTGTTTGTCGTTCCAGGTGATCAGGGTTTGGTTGTATTTTCCATTCAGGTAGTCCAGACTGGTCCCGTCATCTTCATACAAAGTAAAGTTCCCGTCGGCGCCGCTGTATATCTTCAACGTAGTTGGTTCATTCACCACTTCAGCAGTGTATTGACGCACAGGATCGAAGGGGATGATGGCACCTGCCCGCACATAGATAGGCATGGTTGCCAGGTCAACTGCGCGTGAAATTGTTTGGCTGCCTTTTTTGGATTCGTTGGTCCACCAATCGTACCAGGTGCCCTGTGGCAGATAAATATCGCGGGATGTAGCTCCCTTTGTGTATACCGGCGCAACCAGCAGGTCGCGGCCCCACAGGTATTGATCTCCGCGTGCACTTGCCTGTGCATCATGGGGGTAGTAAAGCCACAAAGCTCTCATCATTGGAAGACCCAGTTGGCGGGCTTCCCAGGCGAGGGTGTAGGTATAAGGCAGGAGCTGGTAATGCAGCTCATCATACTTTTTGACAACAGGCTCTATGGCCGGGTTGTTCATTTCAGACTGAAGCGGATTTTCCCGGCTTTCTTTCGGGCCCATCTCACTGGATCCCCATCCCCACGGAAGCCTGGTGCGCCATGTTCTTCCGTGCGAGCGGAAGGAGGCGTTGAAAGATCCAAACTGGAACCAGCGGGCATACAGCTCTCCGGTGAGTTCTTCGTTGGGTGTAAAGCCACCGATATCAGATCCCCAGAAAGGAGAAAGGCTCAGGGAATGATTGATGCCTACGGCGATCTGTCCTTCCAGGGTTTTCCAGGAAGACTCGGTATCGCCTGACCAGACCCACCCGCCCCATTGGGCAATACCCAGGTAGCCATTGCGGTGCAGGCTCCAGGGACGTATGTTCGGATAGGAGGAAAGAGGACCCTGGTAGTACAGCTGGTGCCGCTTGATGCGTTCATAAAGATTGAACCAATCGCCTTCATCGGGCCAGAATGCATCGACACCGGTTTTCATCAGGGCCTCGTGCTGATGCCAGTAGTTCTGGATATGGGTGTTGTCGAGCTGCTCGCCCAGCTTTACAGGGATCGTTCCCTGCAGGGCCGGCAGCTTGTCACGGTCCCAGGGAACCATGTGCACCACCACCTTTACATGACGGTCATGCATACCCGAAATCACGGATCCGGGATCGTGTTTGAACACGGCCGGATTGAAGTCGAATGAAGGCTGGTTGGTATTCCAGCCCCTGGGAGTAAAGCCGGTACCCAGGTAGATCACAGCATCCACAGGAATCTTCCTTGTCCGGAACGTATCAATGATGCCGGTCATCTGGTCATCATCCTGCAGGGTGCGGTGCGATTGCATATAGCCAAGCGACCATTTGGGCGGCATGACGGCCGGGCCGGTGATCACCGATTCATCCTTCATAAACTGCAGCGGATCGTGCGCATCAAAAACAAATACATCATACAAACCAGGAACAATGGATTTTGCCGGGGGAAGTCCTTTTGTTTGGGCCAGGCCCTGGTTGCGCTGGTTTTGCTGAACCGTATCTCCGCTTTGCGGTTTCCAGGGAATAAACACACCCTGTTCTGACCGGGTAAGGTCAACCTGCACCCAGGGCGATGCTACAAAAAGCCCCCATCCTTCTGTACCGATCAGCATGGGCACAGGGTTTCTTGAACCGTATGCATCGGCCTGCCAGCGGGGTTGCATTTTATCCAGTATGCCCCGTCGGTCAAATTCAATCTTTTTGCTGCGCCAGTTGCTGCCTTGCTCAGGTTTCGAGCCTCCCTCGCCCATTCCCAGTACCGGTGCACCTACCTTGAACAGGAGATTGCCTTCATTCTCAAAAACAAGTTCCTGGATCTTTTCTCCCTTTGCATTGCTCACAACAACCGTAAGCGGGGCAGGCTTTACCTCTACCTGGAGCGGACCTACCTGCTTTTTCACCGGACCGTTCAGCATTGTCAGGCTAACAGCGGGTGCAGGATAGTTGCGTTCGGCAAGTGCCGGTGTAAAAGGAAAATCTCCGGTATAGCTGACCGGTTTCAGGGTGATCCGGATGCTGTGTTCACCAGCCTGGCGGATGTTGAGCTGTGCAGGCTGTCCGGCTGCGGTAATAGCCTGGGTCTGGCCTGCATGGCTCATAAGCAGGGCAGCCGGAATAAGGGTGGAGCGGAGGAGGTGGTGGAAGGTGGGCATGCAATGGTTGTTTTGATATGTGCAAATATGCTGTTAGCTGATAAAACAGCCTACCCGCATTTTGATAGGTGATCTTACATTATTCACCTTCTGTACCGCTCAGGATCTGTCTGGCTTGCTGAAACAGGCCCGGGCGCGTTCTTATCTCTTTCCTTCCAGCTTGTTGCAACTCTCTAAAGAACCCAGTCTGAACCGGAATGATACACCTGTAGCTTTTTCCAGCTTGAACTCCTTGTCGCAAAAGAATGCCAGGCGTTGTGTATACAGATTGGAAGGAACGGTGTTGATGGAAGAGAAACGGGTGGTTGTGCCGGCAGAGTCAGCTGGTGCCCCTGAAAACCGGATTACACCTGTTGCGGGAAAAATTTGTTTGTTAAAAACTGACTGTGCATGCAGCTTGTTCGCACAAAACAAGCCCGTCAGGGAAACAACAATAATTTTAATTGTTCGTTGCATTTTGGCTTTCCTGAATTGTGTGTAAATTACGGCTTGATTTTTGTTACACGCTGAAAATTTTTCGAATTTTTCAGAGAAAAAGGATCAACTAAACCGTTATAAGGGAATGTCACTCAGTCAGAGTTTACAACAAAAGTTACTACAGAAATTATCACCCCAGCAGATTCAGCTTATGAAGCTGCTGCAGATTCCTACGGCAAACCTCGAAGAACGCATCAAGGAAGAACTGGAAGAAAATCCTGCATTGGAAGTAACTGAGAACGATCATGAAGAAAGTTATGAAGAGACAAGGGAAGACAATGATAATGACGATGATGAATATGAATTAGAAGGAAGTGAAAGCGAGTATGACAATGTAGATATCAGTGATTACGTATCAGAAGGCGACGATGAAGTGGGCGATTATAAACTGCGCGATGATAATTACCCGGATTCAGATGACAGCAACAAAGTAGTTCCGTACCGGGTAGAAACCACGTTTCACGACATGCTGGCCGACCAGCTTGGCATGCTCAAGCTGGATGAGCGTTCACTCAGGATTGCAGAGCAAATCGTGGGCAGCATCGACGATGATGGTTATCTGCGCCGCGAAACTTCTTCTATCCAGGATGACCTGGCATTCAGACAAAACATCGAAGCCTCGGAGCAGGAGATTGATGCCCTGATTGGCAAGATCCAGCAGTTTGATCCGCCCGGGGTATGCGCCAGAACCCTGCAGGAATGCCTGCTGCTGCAACTGAATAGAAAATTGCGGGAAGGAAAAGAGGTAAAGACCGCCATCGACGTGCTCTCCGGCTATTTTGATGAGTTCACCAAGAAGCATTACGATAAGATACAAAGGGGTTTGTCGCTCACCGATGAACAGCTCAAAGAAGTGATCAACCAGATCATCCGGCTCAATCCCAAGCCAGGTGGCAATGTAGGTGAAACCAACAAAGGCGAAAGCTATGTGATCCCCGACTTTTTTGTGATCAACAACGGCGGAAAACTGGAGATCACCCTGAATGCCAAAAATGCACCCGACCTGCGCATCAGCGAAGGCTATCGCGATATGCTGAAAGATTACGACCGGGGCAGCAAAAAAGACAAGCGGCAGAAAGAAGCTGTCCTGTTCATCAAACAAAAAATTGATGCGGCCAAATGGTTTATCGATGCCATCAAGCAACGCCAGCATACCCTGCTGAGCACCATGGAAACCATCCTGGACTATCAATACGAGTTCTTCCTGACCGGCGATGAAACCACGCTCCGGCCCATGATCCTCAAAGACATTGCCGAACGCACCAATTTCGACATTTCCACCGTAAGCCGCGTAGCCAACAGCAAGTTTGTACAAACAGAATTCGGAACCTACCGCCTGAAGTTTTTCTTCAGTGAATCACTCAGCACTGATACGGGTGAAGAAGTCTCTACCCGGGAGGTGAAGAAGATCCTGAGCGATATGGTAGAAGCAGAGAACAAGAAAAAGCCGCTCAGCGATGAACGGTTGACTGAACTGCTGCAGGAAAAAGGCTATAATATTGCCCGCCGTACAGTAGCCAAGTACCGCGAACAACTGAATATACCGGTTGCCCGGTTGAGAAAAGAATTGTAAAAAATGAAAGATACACTGTACAACGAGCAAGCTGCTGAAGGATACGTAAATGAAGAAGGCTTGTATATCATACCCGTCCGGCAGCCTCCCTTTGTCAGGTTCTTTGCGCACCTGTTCTCTTATATTTTTCATCCCCTGTTTATTCCTTCCTACACGGCTCTTTTCCTGATCTTTGTTCATCCGTATGTATTCCCGGATTCTAATCCAAAGATCAAGATCCTGAGAAGTATTTCTGTTGTACTGATGACCGCTTTTTTCCCGGCCTTCTCCGTGTTCCTGCTGAAACAATTGGGGTTTGTCAAAAGCATTTTTTTAAAGACGCGCAAAGAACGGATCATTCCCTATGTGATCTCTATGTTCTTTTACTTCTGGATCTTCTATGTTTCCCTCAACCTGCGCGACAGTCCGCTCCTCTTCAAGGTGATGTTGCTGGGCGTATTTCTTGCCTGCATTGCCGCGTACATGGCCAATATTTATTACAAGGTCAGCATGCATGCGGTAGCCATGGGCAGCTTTCTTACGTTCTTTATCCTGCTCGCACTGCAGGGAAATTTCTTCATGGGTTTATACCTGTCTATTGCCACCCTGATCACCGGCGCCGTTTGCACGGCCCGCCTGGTTGTTTCAGACCATCATCCTTTTGATGTGTACTCGGGTTTTTTGATGGGGGCTATCATGCAGGGTGTGGCAATGGCGGTTTTGATGGGGTAAGAAAGTTTTGTTTACCAGAAAGGCCGTTGGTTGGTATTAAAGATGCGCAGTATAATAATGCGGCTATTGTCGGAAATGATAAAATGGATTGTAAAAGGAAAAGTATCGATGGGCTTAGCCCGAACATCGTCATACGGAACAGCAGAAGCAGTAGGGAGAGTGATGATTTTTTTAAAGTACTGATCAAGTAAGTCTGTAAATTCAAAACCTAAGCCATATGAGACTTTGTTGTAATGATCGAATGCTTCATCAATACGTTGATAGCATCCGGTGATAAAACAAGCTGATATGCCATCAGGAACGCCTGTATTTCTCTTTCACTACATCCCAGGATTGCAATAATTCAGGATGTTGTTGTGCATCAGCCAATGTTTTGCGTACTGCTTCTTTTTGCCATTCTGGAACAGAAGGTTCTTGCTGCTTGATGATCTCTACTGCATCTTCCCTTTGAAGGTGCTGGATGAGTGAAGCTGCATAATCTTTTTTTATAATCAGGTGAACTATCTCAGACATAATGCAATAGTTTAACGATCTTTTATTCAAATATAAGGATGATTTTCCGCCTGTAATCCTTGACCTTGAAGTGCCTGGTAATGGGTTCTCCCTACCGCTGCATCGCTTCCAGCTGCTTCTGCATGGTAAACATCTGGTCCCTTAACCGTGCGGCTTCCATGAAGTCCAGGTCTTTGGCGGCTTTTTCCATGTCTTTTTTCACCTTGCCCAGGGCCTTCTGCATTTGGGGAATGGTTTGATAGGTTTCCTGTTCTTCGGCCGCTACCGTTACAAGATCACCCTCAACGGCTTTGTCTGATTCCGGGTTGTAGCCTTTGATTTCCAGCACAGAGGTTTGGGCGAATACCTGCTCTTTGCTCTTACTGACTGTTTTGGGCGTAATGCCATGTTCGAGGTTGTGGGCCAGCTGTTTTTCGCGGCGGCGGTTGGTTTCGTCGATGGTCTTTTGCATGCTTTCGGTGATGGTGTCTGCATAGAAGATCACGTACCCATCTGCATTCCTGGCGGCGCGGCCGGCTGTTTGCGTCAGCGATTTTTCGTTGCGCAGGAAGCCTTCCTTGTCCGCATCCAAAATGGCTACAAGCGAAACTTCGGGAAGGTCCAGGCCTTCACGCAGCAGGTTTACGCCTACCAGCACATCAATCTCACCCAGACGAAGCTGGCGGAGAATCTCTACCCTCTCCAGGGTGTCTACCTCGCTGTGGATGTATTTTGATTTGATGTTGATGCGGTGCAGGTATTTGTCCATCTCTTCGGCCATGCGTTTGGTAAGGGTGGTTACCAGTACGCGGTCGCCTTTGGTTACCCGTTTGTCGATCTCATCCAGCAGGTCGTCGATCTGGTTCACGCTGGGACGTATATCGATGGGCGGTTCCAGCAGGCCGGTAGGCCGCACAACCTGTTCCACCACCACACCGCCTGTCTTTTCCAGCTCATAATCACCAGGGGTGGCGGAAACAAAGATGGTCTGGTTGAGCATGGATTCAAATTCATGAAAATTCAATGGGCGGTTGTCCAGCGCACTGGGCAAACGGAACCCATAATCTACCAGGATCAGCTTGCGGCTCCGGTCGCCGCCGTACATGCCGCTTACCTGCGGAACGGTTTGGTGGCTTTCATCCAGCACACACAAAAAATCTTTGGGAAAATAATCCAGCAAACAGAAAGGGCGGGCACCGGGGGCACGGCGGTCGAAAAAGCGGGAATAGTTTTCCACGCCATTGCAATATCCCAGTTCGCGGATCATCTCCACATCGTAGTTCACGCGCTCGCTTAAACGCTGTGCTTCGATAAACCTGCCGCCTGATTTAAAATACTCTACCTGTGCGGCACATTCATCCTGGATCTCGTACAGCACCTGCTGCAGCATGTCTTTGGGAGCCAGGTACAGGTTGGCAGGAAAGATAGCGGCATCGTTTACCCGGCTGATGCGCTTGCCCGTAGAAAGTTCCAGCGTTTCGATGGACTCGATCTCATCTCCGAAAAATGTGATGCGAAAACCATTGTCCAGGTAAGGAAGATTGATGTCAACAGTATCCCCTTTTACGCGGAAGCTGCCCCGGGTAAAATCTCCCTGGGTACGGGTATATAAAGAGTTCACCAGTCCGTGCAAGAAGCCCTGCCGCGAAATGGTTTGTCCCTCGCGGACGCGGATGATCCCGTTTGCAAACTCCGACGGATTCCCCATACCATAAATACAGCTTACGCTGGCTACAATGATGATGTCCCGCCGGCCACTGAGTAATTGTGTAGTGGCATGCAGCCGCAGCTTATCCAATTCTTCGTTGATGGAAAGGTCTTTTTCAATGTATACATCGCTCACCGGCATATAAGCTTCCGGCTGGTAGTAATCATAATAACTTACAAAATAGCCGACCCCGTTTTCAGGAAAGAACTGCTTGAACTCGCCATAGAGCTGGGCTACCAGGGTTTTGTTGTGTGTCAATACCAGGGTAGGCCTTTGTACCCGTTCGATGACGTTGGCAATGGTAAACGTTTTTCCGGAGCCTGTTACCCCCAGCAGGGTTTGGTATTGCTCGCCGCTGAGGATGCCTTGCGTTAACTGTTCAATGGCCTGCGGCTGGTCGCCGGCAGGCGTATAAGGTGAATGGACTTTGAATCGCATGAATGATATGGTTGGCCTGTAAATTTACTGCTTTCTCTCCAGTTTTGTGGAATCCGGAGCGGCCTGGATGGTTGAGTCTGCGCTATTTTTTCTCCGTTCTTTTATGCCTCTTTTAAAAGGGTCCCAGCTGATTTTTGCCCGGCCGTTATCGCCTGTTTTTGCACGCAGCCAAACGCTTACACCGGTCTTGCTTTTTGTGCCTTTGTTCTTCAGGGTAAAATCTTCTTTGCTTTTTGTAAGATTGTTCAGGGGTACTTGTATGCTCAGATCGGTGCCTTTCTTCAGATCATACAGGCCCTCCACAAACATGGTGAACACAGAAGAGCGGATCTCCATGCGGTTGAGCCTGATCGCCGAACCATTTATGTCGAGCTTGTTTTTCAGATCAGCAAACTTGACGGTCGATACACCCTTGTTGTTGAGCGCAGCAGCTGATATCTTCTCAATAGGTTCAAAATCGATCAGTTCGCCATTTTTCAAATTAAAGTTAACGATCCCTTTCAGGGTATTGTCTGCCAATCCGGCCCGCTGGGTAATCAATCCGGTGATCTTTACATCGGCATCCAGCTTGCCTTTCAGGTTTTTATCGGTGATGCCATCCTGCCCGAAATTGTCAAATGCTTTAAAGATGAGCGGAACGTTTACATTGTTCATGTCTGTTGTCAGCGAAAGCAGGTTGCCCGCCGGATGTTCTGTTAAACTGCCGTTCAGAACCAGCGTACCTCCGGCATGCTGCACAACCACTTTCCGTAGCGCGATTAAATTGTTGGTCAATTGTATATTGGCTGCTACGTGGCTGGCATCAAACTTCTTATAGAGAAGGCGGTCGGCATTCAGCTGCAGGTCAACGGCACAATCTTCCAGCATGCGATCAATCTGTCTGATAAGGGCAGATATGTTTTTTTTCGATCTAGAACGAACAGATCTTTTCTCCAGGTAGGCGAGAAAGTCGCCCAGGTTGAGCCGGGAAGAGGAGATGTTCCAATCAAGGTTAATTTTTTCCGGACTTTTATTGATCAGCGATATAAAGTTTTTTATGCTTCCGTTCATTACCAATGGACTATTGGCAGCTGATGTTTTCAGGTTTTTTACATACACGTCTTTGTCATCAAACTGAATGCTGCCGCTGCTGTTGGTAAAGGGCAGGTTTCTTGGCGTATACACCAGGTCAGCCTCTTTCAGGTCAATGCTTCCATGAATACTTACGGCGGCTGTATCGCCCTCCATCACCGGACCACGGTAGGTAGCGTTTACCGCTCCGCTGCCCTTTGTAAATTCCACTGTATTGCTGCTCAACACATTGTTCAGGGCTTTTAAATCGATAGAAGATTGGATGTCGCAATTGATAACCGGATGGTCAAGGTCTACCAGTGTGATTTGTTTTGATTGGACAGGAATGTTTTCCCAGGTTCCGGAGAATTGCGAGAAGCTAAAACCTGAGTTGTTGTTTACCGGACGCTGCTGCGGATCAAGCCGGTTGTTGAACTGCGCGCTGAAACTGGCATCTGTAATGGTCAGGGTAGGTGTTGACACGGTGTTGTTCTTCACCTGTACAGCCAGCTTTACCGTGGGTATTTTATTTGGCCGGACCGTTCCATCCAGTACAGCTTGCACGTCAACCGGTTTTTCCACGTTAAACCTGGCCAGCTTTCTGCCGAGATTCTGGCTCAGCAGTCCGAGGGCTTGTTTGTAGGGCAGCTTTTCTGTTTTGATAGAAAGAAAATACAAGGGAGGTGCATCAGAAAGATCAAACATGCCTGAAATAGTGAAAGGATGATTGTCTATCTGCAGTTTTGCTTCCTTGAATTCCAGTTTTTTCTTTGATTGATAAAAGTCTACGGTGAAATTTCCTTCTATGGTTTTTTCGCGTACAAAGCTGCCGCTGTCTGTGTTAAAGGCCAGGCTGTGAACAAGCAGGTCTGTTCTTACATCCAGCTGCAAGCGATCTGTTTTATCGCTGGCATTGCAGTTTAGCCGGTGTATGTCAAAGTCGTATAATTTGCTTTTTGCTTTCAGATCGAGGGTTAATCTTACGTCATCCATCTCAACATCCGGTACGGAGAACGGGCGGCTGCCGGCTTTTGCAGATGAATCGTGCGATTTGAACATGTAGGTGTTTGTATAGCCTGTTGTATCACTGAACACATACACAGATCCTTTGCGGATAATAACTTTTTTGATGGCCGGGGTGCCGGTGAACAAGCTGAACAATCCCAGCCGTACAAACGCATACTCGGCTTTTATCAGATCGTGGTGGTGTTCTTTCCACATACTGTCGCGGATGGCAAAGCCGTTCAGGCGCAAGGCTACATGAGGAAATGTGCTGATCAGGCTGGGTTCAAAGTCAGTGATAATAATCTCACCCCCTATTCTGCTGTTTAACTGCGTACTTACTTTATTGATCAGGCTCTTCTTGTTAGCCAATACGTATATCCACACCAGCATCCAGGTAAAGATGAGGATGCCGATCAGCCAGGCTACTATCTTAAAGAGTCGTTTGATGCTAAATTTCAAGTAAATCAAAGGGGATTTAATGGTACAGCAAACAATTACGGAACAGTCACGGCTATATTGTATGCTATTATTATGCCTTTTTTGGCATGGGTGTGCCAATGTTTCACCAAAACACAAAACTGGGCTGCTTAATTATACTTCTCTGTTTCAGGAGGGAATGCAGATCAGGTATGTATTCCCGGCTTATTACAAAATATTCCTGCCATAAAAAAGAGCGAGGGCAGATTGCTTTTGGTCAATCTGCCCTCGCTCTTGTAACCACTTGGGCCGGCTTGATTAGAAAGCTTTCTTTCCCCGCTGAATAAGCTGCGTTGTTTCGGTAAGATGAGCCGAGAATTTTTTGAGCACCGAAGATGCAATATCGATCTGCTCCTGGGCTTCTTTCCAATTGCGTTGTTCCATTGCTTCGCGTATACCCGGCAGCGTTTTTACGCCATAGCCTGTGTAAAAGCCGGGGGCATAGATGGTGTGTTTATACCAGGAGCGGCGTGGCAGTCCGCCATCTGATAAGAGCTTTTGTTCTGCCTGGTACAGCCGTTTGTTGATGTCTGTCAGATTGGTAGCTGTTGAGCCTGTTTTCATCAGCGTATCAGATAAGGACTGAACGGTTTTTTCCAGCTCAGTGAGGGCGTTTTGCAGGGAAGAAAAGTTAAGGAAGGGCACTTCATCTTTTACTGCCGGCGGCAGGATTTTCTTTGAAGGATCGCCTGCGTATGTATATCGCTGTTCCCTGATCAGTTGATTTTCGAGGGAGGTTGTTTCCCGCATCTGGTCGGCCAATGCAATCAGTTCGGTCGCATATCCATTGATGGTTCTGTACAGCGGCTTGAAATCAAAAGGCAATACGGTGGCATCGGCCATCCTTAGCACGCATCGGCCGGCTGTTTTAGCCAGCACCACACCGTATTCAAACGTAGGATCCTTGAAACGTTTATAATTGTCGTACGAGTCATAAATTGAATGGTATTCACCGCCTGCATCTTCCCCGCCGAAGCCCAGGTTGAGCGAAGGCACACCCAGGTGTTGAATAAAAGGCGAGTAGTCAGATCCGGATCCCAGCGCTCCGATTGTAATGCCCTTTTTATTTACTGCCGCTTTTTTGGCAGCGGTACCTGTTGTATTAACTATATCGCGTGAGCGCCGACGCTCCAGTATGCTGATACCGGCTTCGGGGTCTACTATATCCTTGGTTACATCATTGATCAGCGGTTCCAGGGCATGTGAGCCGGAAGCTTCCAGAAATCCTCTTCCATTGCCATCCGAATTGATGTACACCACCGCTTTTTTCTGCAGTTCGTCTGCATGGTATTCTGCCCATTCGGTAGAGCCTAACAAACCAGGTTCTTCCCCGTCCCATGAGCAAAACACGATGGTTCTTTTGGGCTTCCATCCGCCTTTTGCCAGTTCGCTCAGCGCGCGGGCCTCTTCCATCATGGCGGCTTCCCCGCTCAGCGGGTCGGCTGCTCCGTTCACCCAGGCATCGTGGTGATTGCCGCGGATCACCCACTCGTCAGGATAATCTGTTCCGGGCATCCGGGCGATAATATTGTTTACCGGCTGCTGCTGCCAGTCGAATTCAAGCTTGAGGTGGACGGTTGATTTACCGGGCCCTATATGGTAAGTGATGGGCAGGGCGCCTCTCCATTCATCAGGAGCGACCGGGCCTTCCAATGAACGCAGCAGGGGTTCGGCATCGTGGTAGCTGATGGGTAGAACAGGAATTTTGAGCAGGGTGGTAGCCGCTTTTCTATCCAGCCGCTGGGCTTCTTTGGTTGCGCCAATGCCAGGCGTCAGCGGATCACCGGGATAGATAGGCATGTCCAGTACAGATCCTCTTTGTGCACCGTACTCGTTTTTAAACGCACCTTTGGGGTACACATCGCCCTGGTAATAACCATCATCACGCGGGTCAGAGTAGATCAAACATCCGATGGCGCCGTGTTCCTGCGCTACTTTGGGTTTGATCCCCCTCCACGACCGGCCGTATTTGGCAATCACGATCTTTCCTTTCACGCTGATGCCTAAGCGCTCCAGGCGCTCATAGTCGTCCGGCACACCATAGTTGACAAAAACCAGCTCACCCGTTACATCTCCATCCGCTGAGAAGCAATTGTAGACGGGAAGCTGTTCATTCTTCTGGCCGGAAGTCGCATCTTCTTTTAAAGCAGGTTCGGTTAAACTGGCTTTGAAAGAAACAGGTCCGTTCATTTCAAGCAAACGCTGCTTGGGGGTAGGGAATAGTACATAAAAGGTTTCCATGCGTGTATCGTAACCCCAGCCTTTAAACTTGTTGAAGATATAGTCAGCTACGGCTTTGTCACCGGGTGAGCCTACATGGTGAGGGCGGGCAGACATGTCTTTTACCAACTGGTTTACATTGTCTGCTTTCAGGTAACTGTCGAACTTGCTTTCCACGGAGGCACTGGCCTGTGAAGGAGCAGGCGGATGGGTTTGTCCGGTTGATGCAAGTACAGAGAGCAGAAAACTAGAGAAGCAAAAAGCAATTTTTTTGGTCATGATATTACATTATTAGGTAATCAAACGGTAAGGCGCATGGCTGTTTCAGCGGTTATGATTTACCGGGGTTTGAGATAGCGACAAGAAAAAATTACAGAATGGATAAGGTTTTGCGCTGATCAAAATAAATACATTTTAATAATATTTAATGTAACGAGGGCGGTTATCGGCAGAAAATTTTCAAGTAAAAATACCCAATGTGGATAAAACACTTGCACAATTCATTTTTAGTTGCTATTATTGCAACGGTTTTTCATAGGATATTGGATTTTAAAACGGGGTTGAATGTCTATTCTGACCCCTTTTTCATTTTAGCCCCTTCGGGTAATTCCCCTGCTATTTGCAGGTGTTTATTTTCTTCCTTCTATCTCACCGCATCCGCATATACAGCTATGTTTTCAATACGTTCAACTTATACCGTTACACACAATTGATTTAAACGGGGCGTGTTTAACCGGTAAAGTGGGTGATAGGTATCAATACTATAAACTTATTATGGCAGGGGTGGGTCTACGAGGTATAGTGTACCAGTTGGTCTAATTCGATATAACTTCATAGGCATAATAAAAAGAAAACGGCTTCCGTGAAGAAGCCGTTCTAATAAAGCGGGAGACGATGTATACTAGTCTTTTGTTGCTACAGGTGTTGTATCGGCAATTTTTGCCCTGATCTTTCCTTCCAGTTCTCCAGCCAGTTCGGGATTGTCCTGGAGGAGTTGCTTTACCGCATCTCTTCCTTGTCCGAGTTTGGTGGTATCGTAGCTGAACCAGCTACCGCTTTTCTGGATGATGCCCATTTCCACGCCCATGTCTATAATCTCGCCCATCTTGCTGATGCCTTGTCCGAACACGATGTCGAACTCAGCCTGGCGGAAGGGGGGAGCCACTTTGTTTTTGACCACTTTTACCTTTACCCTGTTACCCACGGCTTCTTCTCCGTCCTTGATCTGCGCCATGCGGCGGATGTCTAAACGGACAGAAGAGTAGAATTTCAGTGCGTTACCACCGGTGGTTGTTTCGGGGTTGCCGAACATCACGCCGATTTTTTCACGCAGCTGGTTGATGAATATACAGATGGTGTTTGTTTTGCTGATGGTAGCGGTCAGTTTGCGCAGCGCCTGGCTCATAAGGCGGGCCTGCAGACCCATTTTGCTGTCACCCATTTCACCTTCGAGTTCCCCCTTGGGAACAAGCGCAGCGACTGAGTCGATCACAACCACGTCAACAGCGCCAGACAAGATCAGGCGGTCGGCAATTTCCAATCCCTGCTCACCGTAATCCGGCTGGGATATCAGGAGATTGTCAATGTCCACACCCAGCTTGCGGGCATAGCCGCTGTCAAAAGCGTGTTCCGCATCGATGATGGCACAGATACCGCCTTTTTTTTGTGCTTCGGCAATCACATGGGTGGCAATGGTGGTTTTCCCGGAGGATTCAGGACCATATATTTCCACAACCCTTCCCTTTGGCAGACCGCCGATGCCCAGGGCGACATCCAAACCGATAGAACCGGTAGAAACAACTTCCTGGGGTTCCTGCGAACGCTCATTCATCATCATCACACTGCCCTTCCCGAAGTCTTTATCTATCTTGTCTATCGTAAGCTTTAACGCTTTGAGTTTTTCTGAACTTGACATAGTTTTCTAAAGTTTGTATTCAATTGATTGAAGGAGTGAAGTTACAAAAAGAAGCTCGTAAATACTAACATTTTTAGTAAAAACTTTCTTCTGCAAGCTAACTTTTTTTTGCTGAAACCACCGGGTCATTTCACCCTCAAAAAAGGGTGTTTTTCAGGGTCTTACAGCCTTGCTGTTAAAAAAATATGCATCAATTTTAGCCCGTCAACCAAATTCTAATTCTGTTCCTTTATATTTACCCGGAAAAATTATAACTGAATTACCGGCTAACTGTACACCAGAACCTAACTGTGTTTGAAGCCCAATTCTGTAAAAACCATGTTCAATCTTATATTATTTGGCCCTCCGGGAAGTGGAAAAGGAACACAATCTGAACGGCTGGTCGACAAATACCGCCTTAAGCATCTATCAACGGGCGAACTGTTGCGCAGCGAGATCAGCCAGCTGACAGCACTCGGTCTGGAAGCCAAAAACTTCATGGACAAAGGTCAGCTGGTTCCTGATCACGTCGTCATCGGCATGATCAGTACAGCCCTCGACGCCAACCGGGAAAGCTCCGGTTTCTTATTCGACGGGTTCCCCCGCACCGAAGTCCAGGCCGAAGCACTGGATAAACTCCTGCAGGAAAAAAATACTTCTATCCGGGTGGTGCTGGCGCTGAAAGTAAGCGAAGAAGAACTGATCAAACGCCTGTTAAACCGGGGACTTACTTCCGGACGTGTAGATGATGTGACCGAAACTGTTATCAGGGAAAGAATTGCTGAGTATCACAGAAAGACTTCTCCCGTAGCAGATTATTATGACCGCAGCGGCAAAGTCGTTTATGTGGAAGGTGAGGGAAGTGTGGATCATATATTTGACCAGCTTTGTGAAGAAATAGACAAAAGAATCGCTGAATAAACTTGCAACAAAATGATACATCAAGTAAGTGACGGGTATGTAAAGGTGGAAACCCACCAGGGAGTAACTACAATCGAATTTTTTCATCCGCAAGGCAATTCCTTGCCTTCAAAAATACTGGAAGATTTGGCGCAGGAGATCCATTCGGCTGGTATCAGCCAGGAAACCAGGTCAATTGTACTGCGTTCAGGCGGAGATGGTGCTTTTTGCTCCGGTGCGTCCCTGCATGAAGTGGCAGCCATTAAAACATCCAAACAAGGCGCAGAGTTTTTCACCGGCTTTGCCAATGTACTGAATGCCATGCGCAAATGCCCCAAACTCATCGTGGGCCGTGTGCAGGGAAGATGCGTTGGCGGCGGCGTAGGACTGGCAGCAGCCGTAGATTACTGCATTGCCTGCGAAAAAGCAGAAGTAAAGCTCAGCGAATTATCCATGGGTTTCGGACCCCTTATAGTAGGACCGGCCGTAGAAAGAAAAATAGGTCTGTCGGCTTTCAGCCAGCTGGCGATTGATGCTACCATGTGGCGCAACTCAGAATGGGCCAAGCGCAAGGGTTTGTTTGCCGAAGTTCATCCATCTGTGGAAGGAATGGACGAGTCGGTTTTTCGTCTGTCAAATGCCCTGGCGCATGTACATCCCGAAGCCATGGCCGAAACAAAAAAAGTATTCTGGAAAGACACCGAACACTGGGATACGCTGCTGGCCGAAAGAGCCACCATCAACGGAAAGCTGGCCCTCAGCGAACATACCAAGAACGCCTTGCAAAAGTTTCTGGCCCGGCAACAACAGAGTTGAATCAAAACTTACCGCCGCTGGTATTTACAACCAGCTTCCCCTATTCTGCATGCTGCAAAGAACAGGGTGTAAATAGCTATCAAACAACACGCGCTCCAAAAGGAGCGCGTGTTGTTTGATAGCTATAAGTTAATTGTTCCGCGGGAACAGGGGAGATGGTTTTCATCATCCCCACCCGGGAAAATTTTATAAATTGTCGTACTGGTACAACTCGTCGATGGCTGTACCGGGAGCAATGTCTGTAATAGGCCGCAGCAATCCATCCTGCAAGCCGTATACCCAGCCGTGCAGGTGGGGGCGCTGATCGTTTTTCCAGGCGCTTTGTATGATGGAAGTCTTAGCCAGGTTGAAAACCTGCTCCTTTACATTCAATTCGGTGAGGCGGTTTACCCTGCTGTTCTCATCAGGCAAGGCATCAACCTCATCGCGATAAAGGCGATATACGTCCTTGATATTTTTCAGCCAGTGATTGATGATGCCGTAATGGTGCTGGGTCATCGCAGCTTTTACGCCACCGCAACCATAATGGCCGCAAACAATCACGTGCCGGACTTTCAACACTTCCACTGCATACTGCAGCACGCTAAGCATATTGATATCTGTATTTACGACCAGGTTGGCAATGTTCCGGTGCACGAAGATTTCACCGGGCTGGGTACCGGTGATCTGGTTGGCAGGCACCCGGCTATCACTGCAGCCGATCCATAAAAATTCAGGGGCCTGCAGGGCGGCCAGTCTTTTAAAATAATCGGCATCGTCTGCCACCATCTCCTTCGACCATGCTTTGTTTTCAAGAAGCAACTTTTCGTATGAGCGCATAATGTTAAGTATAAATTTAAATGATAAGATCTTGTTTTGTAAAAAGGGGTTTAATGATGTAAGGCCGGGATTGGGGCCTGAGCGGGAACGGCAGCAGCGTTAATAGCAGCGTCTTTTGGTTCCGGCTCTATCAACTGATGAACAGGTTTGTGCGTACTTTTTTTGATCTCTACCCTGATGTTTTTCAGATGTGCATGGTGCAGAAAATCATTGATCACTTCAATGATGTCTTTGTCTATAAAATCGGCTCTAACTGCGTCAATCAGCACAGATGAATTACTGGGCACCTGCTCCAGCTTGCTCTTCAGGATCGGTTTGTTCAAAAAAGATACGTCTTTTCTCAATCGTACCAAATATTTATTCTCATCGTGTACCACCAGAACAGAAGTCCTGAAATTGCTTCTCAGTACAAAAAACAAACCGGCCGCAATACCAATCAGGATACCCGAAAGCAGATCTGTGAACAGGATGGCAACGATGGTGATCACAAAGGGTGCGAATTGATCAAATCCTTTGCGGTAGAATTTCATAAAGATAGGCGGCTTGGCCAGCTTGAAACCGGTGTAGATCAGTACGGCGGCCAAAGCAGAAAGAGGGATCAGGTTAAGCCATTTGGAAAGAAAGGCAGCACTGAGCAGCAACATAACCCCGTGCAGGATGGCAGACATCTTGGTCTTTGCGCCGGAGTTGATATTGGCTGATGTTCTTACAATGACTGACGTTAGCGGCAGCCCGCCGATCAGGCCGGAGATCACGTTCCCTACTCCCTGTGCTTTCAGTTCCCGGTTGGTAGGCGTAACCCGGTTGTAAACATCCAGCTCATCGGCAGCTTCAATGTTTAACAGGGTTTCCAGGCTGGCTACAATGGCAATGGTCAATGCGGTTGTCCACACAGCCGGCGTGCCGATAAAGCTAAAATCCGGTGATGTGAAAAATGTTACAAACTCCTTCACCGATCCTGATACCGGAACGTTCACGAGGTGACCGTTCTGCAGCGCCCAGGGATGTTGCTGTTGCATAAAATACAGGTTGATGCCTACAGCAGACAGCACTACCACAAGAGGAGCCGGTATAAACTTGAAAACGTTCCATTTTTTGGTGAGTACTTTTTCCCAGAGCAGCTGAATAAGCAGGGAAAGCGTACCAATGATAATGGCAAGTGGTGCACTGTTTCTGAGAGAGCGGATAATGCCGCTGAATGTATTGCCGTGGTCTTTTTGTTCAAATGCTTCATCCCCCTCATAGTCTACATTGTACCCCAGGAAATGGGGGATTTGTTTCAAAATAAGGATAAGACCGATCGCAGCCAGCATGCCGGTGATTACACTGGAAGGAATATAATCACCAATTACGCCAGCCTTTACAAAGCCCAGTATAATCTGAAAAACGCCCGCCAGTAAAACGGCCAGCAAAAACGCTTCAAAAGTAGGAAGACGGGCAATGCCTGCCGCTACAATAACAGTTAAACCGGCAGCGGGTCCGCTTACACTCAGGTGCGAGCCGCTCAGGCTTCCGATAACGATTCCACCTACAATACCGCCGATGATACCGGCAAACATAGGTGCATTTGATCCTAAAGCAATGCCCAGGCAAAGAGGCAGGGCTACTAAAAATACCACGATGGATGAAGACAGGTCGGAGCCTATAGATTGAAAAATCTTTTTCATAATGAGTTGTTTCTATAATGTAGAATGGTATGCACTGCTCCAAACAGCGGCAATACTGTAACAGGCTTTGTGTTAAAGGGGCAATCCGGTGTTTGCTCAGGCAAGGGACACCATATTGCTAATGATGAGTCAGGAACAAGAAAAATAGAAAGGGTAGAAAAATCAGCCAAGTAAATCAGGCGGAGGAGTAGGGATAGACTCGGTATGAGGTACCGGTATATCTTCAGTAAAATGATGCAGGGCTACTGTTACAGCTCTGCACGGTACGTGTACCCAGCTGTGCGTAACATCCAGGTATTTGTAATCTTCTTCTACCTGGCGCAACTGGGTTTTACAGGCACAGGTATCGGCATAATCATCATCAGAGAGATCGAATAATAAAGACCTGCCTGCTTTGTTTGCAGGCAGCAATTGAAACATCAAAGTAAATATTAAAACGATATCTATGATTCTTCTTAACATCGGGGAACACGACAAAAATAGACGAACAGGCGGAGAAAAACAAACTTAACCGCTCACCTTAACATTTACATGATCTGGACCAGCATTTACTTATATATTCAATCCGCCGCAAACGCTGATTACCTGCCCGGTTACATAGCTGCTCATACTGCTGGCAAGGAACAAGGTCGTATTGGCAATTTCTTCCCCGCTGCCAAAGCGGCCCAGGGGTATTTTATCCAGGAAAGCTTTGGAGGCTTCTCCTTCTTTTAAGTAATGGGTCATATCGGTTTCCACAAAGCCCGGTGCGATGGCGTTGCAGCGGATATTGCGGCTTCCCAGCTCCAGCGCAACAGATTTTGTAAAACCAATAATGCCTGCCTTGCTCGCTGCATAACTGGTTTGTCCGGCATTGCCCCGCATCCCGACAATAGAGCTCATATTGATGATGCTGCCGCTTTTTGCCTTCATCATCGGGCGGATCACCTGTTTGGTCATGTTAAATACGCTCTTTAGGTTAATGTTCATGACCTCATCCCATTGCTCGGGTGTTAAACGCAGCAGGAGATTGTCTTTGGAGATACCCGCATTGTTCACGCATACATCAATGGCGCCGAATTCTTTTGTTACATCCGTTACCATGGCCTCACATTCCTGGTAGTTGCCTGCATTGCTTTTGTAGGCTTTTGCCTTTACGCCCAGGCCTTTGATCTTTTCTTCGAGGGCACGGGCTTTTTCATCGCTGCTTACATAAGTAAAGGCAATATGCGCGCCGTGTTCAGCCAGTTTCAGAGCAATAGCCTCCCCTATTCCACGGCTGGCGCCGGTTACAATCGCTGTTTTGTTTTCCAGTAATTTCATGTTGGTTGTTTTGGAAGCCCGGCAGGCATCCTAGGGTTTTACATCAGCCGGTGTTTCTTCGTGGAACCGGGCTGCAATTTGCAGTATTTCTTCCAGGTATTTTCTTTCGTTGCTCAAACGGGGAATTTTATGCTGACCGCCCAGCTTTCCTTTTTTGCGCAACCATTCTGTAAGCACACCTTTTTTTAACTGGTGAACGACCGGCATGCGCAAGGCAATGTCTTTGTACCGCTTGGCTTCATAATCGCTGTTGATGCTTTTCAGTGCCTTATCGAGCTCGTATGCAAAGCGAGACAAATCAGCAGGCTCCCTTTCAAACTCGATCAGCCATTCATGTGCGCCATTGCTTGTATCGCTGAAATAAACAGGGGCAGCCGTATAATCATTTACGATCGCACCTGTATGCCGGCAGGCGATAGAGATGGCCTGGTCGCTGTTGTCTACAATTACTTCCTCACCAAAGGCATTCATATAATGCTTCAAGCGGCCGCTTACCTTTACCCTGAATGGATGGAGGGAAGTAAACTGAATGGTATCTCCCAGTACATACCGCCACAAACCACCGTTGGTGGAGATAACCATTGCATAATTCTTATACAGCTCTACTTTGTTGAGCCCAATGGTTTCCGGGTGCGGTTTGCCGTATTGCTCTACGGGCATGAATTCATAAAAAATACCATGGTGTGTAAAGAGCAGCATGCCATCTTCCGAAGGATTGTCCTGTGCGGCAAAAAAACCTTCACTGGCATTGTACATTTCCAGGTAGTGGATCGGAGCGCCGATCAACTTTTGAAATTGTTCCCGGTAGGGTACGAAAGAAACGCCGCCATGCATGTACAGTTCCAGATTGGGCCATACTTCTTTCAGGGAAGATTTGCCGGTGATCTCCAGGATGCGTTTGATCAGTACCAGCGTCCAGGTAGGTACACCTGAAATAGAAGTTACATCTTCCTCAATGGTGGTTTGAGCCAGCTGTTCAATTTTTCTTTCCCACTCATCCAGCAGGGCCACGCTCAGTTCGGGTGTGCGGAGCCAATGCCCCCAAAAGGGAGTATTTTGCAGCAAAACCGCACTCAGGTCGCCATAGCTTACTTCTTCATTCAGCCGGTTTACCTGGTGACTGCCGCCTACCACCAGCCCTTTGCCCGTGAGCAGGTCAGATTCGGGAAAAGAAGTGTAGTACAGGGTCAGCACATCTTTGGCTGCCTGGTAATGGCCTTCTTCCAGGCTTTCCTCACCAACGGGAATAAATTTGCTCTTGTCGTTGGATGTGCCACTGCTTTTGGCAAACCATTTTACCGGGGTGTTCCACAGCAGATTTTCTTCCCCCTGCATCATCCGCTCGATATAAGGCTTTAAATCATCGTACTCGTGAACGGGTACAGCGTCTTTAAATGTTTTAATGGAAAACAGCCGGTTGAAATTGTATTTGCGGCCAAATTCCGTGTACTGTGCAGAGCAGACAAGGTGTTGCAATACTTCCCGTTGAGCGGCCACCGGATCGGTCGTCCATTGTTCGATCTGGGAAAAGCGTAGTCTGGCAAGGCGTGAAATAGCAGGGCTGAGTAATTTCATAGCAATTGATACAAGTAAATAATGAATACTTGAATACAGGCTTTTTAAAGATACCGGATAATAGATTACAAAGGGGATATTGGAAATAAGAACAGCATTACTGACCATTGGGATTTGCAGTCTCCTGTAGCAGATAATCCTTTCTTTTTAATTCAAAGTTCCTGCCAAGATACAAACGCCTCACTTGTTCGTCAGAAGCCAGTTCTTCGGCAGTGCCATGTTTAAAGATACTTCCTTCTATCAATAAATAAGCCCGGTCGCAAATAGACAAGGTTTCATTTACATTGTGGTCGGTGATCAGGATGCCGATGTTTTTGTGCTTGAGCCTGGCCACCACGGTTTGTATGTCTTCCACGGCAATGGGGTCAACGCCGGCAAAAGGTTCATCGAGCAGGATGAACTTGGGATCAACCGCCAGGGCCCGGGCAATCTCGGTGCGCCTTCTTTCTCCCCCGCTCAGGCTGTCGCCATTGTTTTTGCGCACATGGTGCAGATGGAATTCATCAAGCAATTCTTCCACTTTGGCTTTTTGCTGTTTTTTAGAAAGCTTGGTCATTTCCAGCACAGCCGCAAGATTGTCTTCCACAGTCAGCTTTCTGAACACCGACGCTTCCTGCGGAAGGTAGCCAATGCCCTGCTGCGATCTTTTGTACATGGCCATGCCGGTAATATCATCTTCATTCAGGAATACCTTGCCTGTATCCGGTTTGATCAAACCCACCACCATGTAAAATGTAGTGGTTTTACCCGCACCATTGGGGCCCAGCAAGCCAACGATTTCTCCCTGCTGCACTTTGATGGAAACATGGTTCACAACCGTGCGGTTGCGGTATTTTTTTACGAGGTCTGTTGTATGTATAACTAAACTCAAGTGTCCGGTTTGTAACAAAAATACCGGAACTGATGTTATGTAGAGTATAAATTTTCAGGCCATTTGCTCCCCATTTGGAGGCGTGCAAAAGGGTGCCGGAAGCTGAAAGCAGAAACGGGTGACTCCCAAGTGGTTTTGAATTTTAGCCAACCGTTGGCTATGTTTGCGCAATATTCAACTGATGAAAGTAATAGAACATATCAATAACGCCAAAGACTGTTTGGTTTCTTTTGAAGTATTACCTCCCCTGAAAGGAAAGACCATGGCCGCCATCTACGACCACCTTGATCCGCTGATGGAGTTCAAGCCTTCCTTTATTAATGTGACATACCATCGCAGCGAAACCATGTTCAAGAAGATGGCGAACGGCACATTCGAAAAAGTAGAAGTGCGCAAACGGCCAGGTACGGTAGGTATTTGCGCTGCCATCAAAAATCATTACCAGGTAGATACGGTACCCCACCTGATCTGCGGCGGCTTTTCCAAACGTGAAACTGAAGACGCACTGATCGATCTGAATTTTCTGGGTATTAACAATGTACTGGTGCTGCGCGGTGATGCGCCAAAAAATGAAACTTTTTTTGAGCCCGAAGCCGATGGTCACAAGTATGCATTGGAACTGCTCAAACAAGTAGCCAACCTTAACCAGGGGCTTTATCTTGAAGAAGACATTAAAAATGGTGGAAAGACAGATTTCTGCATTGGCATAGCCGGCTATCCTGAAAAGCATTTTGAAGCGCCCAACCTGGAAACAGATATGGCCTACCTGAAAGCAAAAGTAGATGCAGGTGCCGAATACATCATGACGCAGATGTTTTTCAACAACCAGAAATACTTTGATTTTGTAAAACTCTGCCGCAACAACGGCATTGAAATCCCCATCATTCCCGGACTAAAGCCGATCACCAATAAAAAGCAGCTAAACATACTGCCCAAAATATTTCATGTAGACATTCCCAACGAACTCTCCGACGCCATCATGAAATGCAAGACCGATGAAGAAGTAGAAAAAATAGGCACAGAATGGCTGGTGCAGCAAAGCAAGGAGCTGAAGCAATACGGCGTTCCTGTACTGCATTATTATACGCTGGGTAAACCCAAAGTGATCTGGAACGTGGTAAAAGAAGTCGTATAAAATACAAAGGATCATTCGCCGTTGCAGGAGAATGATCCTTTGCTTTCAAACTCTTCCCTACAGTCAGCATCCGCAACCGTTTTTGATCAAACCGGTCTATTTCAATTGCCGCGCCAGCGGCGAAATCCGGCCGGGCAGGTAAGGTCTGTTTCAGGTTTAACCCCTGCCGGTATTGCAAACAAATCAAAATCTCAGTATATTTATACGGGTTTCCATCAAGCTGAATAACCGTTTCCGGTTTAGCCTCGCAAAATAAACATCAAATCCTTTAAAAATCAGGTAGATACAACCGGAGAGATCTGTTTATTTAATTACATTCATTGGCGTAATCACCTATCAAAATACAACACTTGCATTATGAAAAAACAGCTGTTTCTACCCATTTTGCTGTTCATTGCTATGAGCTGTTTGGCTCAAGGTCTTTTTGCCCAGGAAAGACAGATCACCGGTACCGTAACGGAAAAAAATACAGGAGAAGGATTGGCTGATGTGTCGATTATACTTCGGGGTACCAATGTGGGAACCCATACAGATGACAAAGGAAAATTTTCCATCCGCACAACAAAGACCGGTTCTGTTGAACTGGAAGTGAGTCTGGTTGGGTACGGTACCCAAACAAAAACGGTAAAGGGGAATGAGCTGGTTAGTATTGTCATGGACAAAGAATCAAAAGGACTGGATGAAGTTGTTGTGATTGGTTATGGCACGGTAGCAAAAAAAGACCTGACGGGTTCTGTCGCTTCGATCAGTGGAAAAGCGATCGCGGCTACGCCTGTTGCCAATGTGGCCCAGGCGATGCAAGGGAAGTTACCAGGCGTTAACATTGTTTCGCAAGACGGCCGTCCGAATGCAGACGTTTCTATCCGCGTAAGAGGCGGCGGTTCGATATCGCAGAGCAACCAGCCCCTGATTCTTATCGATGGAGTTCCTGGCTCACTGGGCGATATCCCGGTGGATCAGGTAAAAAGCATTGACGTGTTGAAAGATGCCTCTTCTACTGCAATTTACGGCGCCCGCGGTGCGAACGGCGTCGTGCTTGTTACCACCAAAGGAGCACAAGCAGGAAAAACTACCATTACTTACAATGGCTACGTAAAGTTCAATACACCTACCAAATACCTCGAAGCGCTGAACCCTTACGATTATCTGAAGTACATATGGGCCAATGCGGCCGCAAACGGAAGCGCCTACTCAACACCCTTTGAGAAATTATTTGGTTTGGGAACAAATGCGGGTAGCAATACCAAGGGAATCGAAAGTTACAAGGATTTACCTTCAGACGACATACAAAGGCTGGTATATAACAGCTCGGTATCCACCAGCCATGACCTGACTGTAACAGGTGGTACGGATAAAACAAAGATGCTGTTCGCCTCCAGTTTTATAGACGAACAAGGCATGAAGTTGAACTCCTTTCTGAAACGCGCCAACGTATCGTTTAAAGTAAATCAAAAGCTGTTCAACAACGTTGCGTTCAACCTGGATACCCGTTATACGGATATCCAAACAAAAGGCGATGAAGGCACATCGAACGGCAGTGGTTCCCTGCTCTCTACTTCTTACCGCTTCCGACCTATTGCAACATCTCATATTTTAGGCGATTTAACGGCGCTGCGGCAAGGCAATATTGAACAATACGGAAAAAACTCCATGTGGGATACTTACAGTCCAGCTGCCCGCATCGGAGATTATGATCCGCTTGCATTGAGCCAAAGCCTTCGGGCAATCGCGTCCGTGAATTGGGACATCGTAAAGAATCTCACCTATCATTCTGATTTGACTTTGACCAGAACATGGGGCCAGCGAAAATACTGGTCAGGATCCATTTACAACAATTACGTGGATGACGTAACCGGTAAAAAGCTTTACGCCGGTGCCGCCGATTACCGAAAAACAGATGGTTGGGGCATGCGTTGGACAAACACCCTGAGTTACAATTTTACCATCAACAGCAATAACCGGTTAACCCTCCTGGCAGGGGAGGAATTTTATAACTCAGGTGGAACCGGCATTGCCATATCAGCCAATCATTTTCCTGCCAATTTCACCAGGCAAACCGCTTTTGCCCAGATCAATCAATACGATCAAACAAATGGTTCAGCTACATTTTCGTCAAGTGTAAATACGCCGGACCGCCTTCTTTCCTATTTTGGCCGTGCCAATTACTCCTTGTTAGACCGGTATTTACTTACCGCAACATTCCGTGCAGATGGCTCTTCCAAATTCGCGCCTACCAACCGGTGGGGATATTTTCCGGCCGGGGCTTTTGCCTGGAAGGTATCTGAAGAACCTTTTATGAGCCACATCAACTGGCTGGATAATTTAAAGCTCAGGCTTTCTTATGGCCAGGTCGGTAATGATGGAATCAGTTCAAACTTATGGTCTCAGTCCTGGGCCTCTGTAACGGATCAAAGACTCCAGTACGCTATCAACCACCAGCGGCAGTCTTCCTACGACCTTGCTTCCTCCACACTTGCAAATACAAACCTGAAATGGGAAACAACGGTAACGCGTGACATCGGAACCGACTTCGGTTTCTTTGGAAACCGGTTGTCAGGAACCATTGATGTATACTGGAACACCACCAAAGACCTGCTTATGCTGACCAGTATTCCCGGTATCACCGGTTTCACCGCAACATATGCCAATATCGGCCAAACCAGCAACAAAGGCTTGGAGATCTCACTTACGGGAACAATTTTCGAAAACAACGATTGGAGAGTAACTGCAGGCGGCAATGTGAGCTTCAACAAAAGCAATGTGGACAGACTGGCTCCCAATGTAACAGGACTCTACGGAGCAGACTGGGGAGGCATTGCATCTTATCCAACGAACGATTATGTTTTGAGGCAGGGTTCACCGGTCGGATTGGTGCGCGGATTAACTGCCGATGGTTTTTATAAACCTTCTGACTTTGATTACAGCAATGGCAAGTACACGTTAAAAAAGGGCGTACCTGATATTGGCAGCTGGATGGCCGTTGTGCATGGACTTGGCTCCAGCGACCGTCCATCCACGCAACGCGCGTACCCGGGACTTCCCAAATTCAAAGACATGAACAATGATGGTATCATAGACGATGCGGACATTTCCGTTATCGGAAATATGACGCCCAAACATACCGGTGGTCTCAATTTGAGCGCCACTTACAAGAACATTGACCTGGGACTTTACTTTAACTGGAGTTATGGCAACCAGGTTTACAATGCAAATCTGCTGACTTCTCTGTACGGTCCCAAGGAAGCAGGGGTGTACGAAAACAAGCCGGCCATTTTGAACAGCTCTTATAAAATTTATGATGTTGTGAACGGACAGCTTGTAAGGTTGACTACGCCCGACCAGTTAAACGCTGCAAACGCAAATGCTACGTTGCCGTTGGCGTATGCTGAGGTGGGTGCCGTTTCAACGCTGGGTATTGAGAACGGTTCATACCTGCGCTTGAACACGCTGAATGCAGGATATGCCCTGCCAAAGTCAATGCTGTCAAAAGTGGGCATCACCAACCTGCGCATATATGGCAGCATCTACAACCTGTTTACCATTACCAAGTACTCCGGACTCGATCCGGAGGTAAATGCTGACCCATCACACAATGGCGCAGTGTACCCTACCACCGGGCTGGATTATGGAACATACCCCCGCCCACGGTCATTTGTTGCCGGCCTGAACCTCACCTTTTAATATTTAAAACGGACAAACATGAAAAAATATATAAACTATATAGCAACCGTGATCTTGTGTATCACTTTTGCCCACTGTAAAAAAGATTTTTTGAGTGTATCGTCTCCGTCCAATGTAGATGATAATTTCGTTACATCCACCCCTTCGGAAACGTTTAAAACCTTGTCCTGGTGTTATGCAAATTATCGCCAGAATTGCATCATGGGAACTTACAGATGGAACGACCCGGTTGGATCAGATGCGGAAACCTATCCCGAGGAAAATTCCAGTAATAACCTGAACGGTATTTTACGGCCTGATCTGTTGCCGATTGATGCGGTAGCAGGCGGATTCAACAATCTTTACAGTACGCTTGCCCGTGCTTCAAAGGTGGCCGGTCTGATCGCTGCAAAAGACGCTTATAAAAATGATGTTGCCGCAGGCAAGGCTACCGACTGGACCCAGCTGTATGGTGAAGCAGTGACCATGAAAGCGTTTTGTTATTTTAATTTGATCAAGCATTTCGGAGATGTTCCTTATGGTTATGAAAACAACTACGTAGAAGATTATACATTAAACTCCCGGTTTGCCATTTACGACACGCTGATTGCTTCTCTTAAAACGGCCGAACCCCTGATGTACAAATTGGGAGAAGGAGGCGTAACCGCTGAACGGTTTTCAAGAACGTATTGCAATGCTTTGATAGGAGAGTTGGCGCTTTACGCCGGCGGTTATCAAACCATCCGTACAGATGTAAGCGGTTTGTACGGAAAGTTGAGTTTTGATAAGAAAGGTACCGAGCAATTTAACTGTGTATATGCGCGGCGTACTGATTATCTGGATTATTATAAAATAGCCAAACAATATCTGCAGGCAGCGATCGACAATAAAGGGACATCGCAGTTAATTACTACAGACGGACGAACTTACGCCAACAACCCCTTCCAACGCCACTTCCAGTATTTTCATGACCTGCAGGTAAGTCCTGAATCTTTATTTGAAGTAGGTAATATACAGGGGGGGCAGCAAGCTACCACAAGCGAATATCCTTATGCGTTCGGCCGGCCATCAGACGGTGGTGGCACCAACGCTGCGCCTACCAAAACTTTTGGGGCGCTTCGCATTATCCCTACTGTTTATTATGGGGAATATGAAAGTGGAGATAAACGAAGAGATCCCAGCATAACTGTTACAGGAAGCAATGGAGATGGCAATGAAAAGATGCTTTCGTTTGTTCCCGGAAATAAAACGACCGGGGGAATCTCAACCAACAAATGGGACGAGAACCGCATGAACCCGCCATACATCGCGGCGCAAAGAAATTCAGGTATGAACTGGCCTGTTTTAAGAATGGCAGACGTAATATTGATGCTTGCTGAAGCAAAGGCTGAATTGGGAGAAAGCGGAGACGCTGTCAACCTGGTAAACCAAATCAGGCAAAGAGCTTTTGGCAATGCCAGTCACAACATAAGCGGAGGATTATCAAGCGATGCCTTGAAGGATGCTATATGGCAAGAACGCAAACTTGAACTGCTGGGAGAAGGAACCCGCCGCTGGGACATGATACGCTCAGGTAAGTTTTCCGAAAGGGCAGTTGCCGTTCGCCAGGAAATGACGAATATGATCAACGCGCTCAAGGCGCAGGGCTATTATCGTTTTTCCAACGGCAATGTGATATCCAGTTATATCTGGACAAAAAAAGTCAATTTAACCAGTCCGCTAACCTATGATACGCCCGACAGCACGAACGGGGCTCTTTATCCCGGATGGAGGGGACAGTATGATTACAGAACGGTGGCAGCAGTAAGCGGTAAAGTGGTAGGGACCACGCTCAACGTATCAATCAAAGGGTTGTTCACTTATATTGATCGAAATAGCGCGGAAGCTACTTCATTGCAAAGCAACGGGTATGTTAGAACCAATTGGGGAATCGACATTGTTAATAGTGCTACCAGCTATGATAGAAACGTTCTTTCCGGCATAACCTCGGCTGGTGATCCGCCCAGGTACTACTGGCCTATTCCTTTTGAAACGATCAGCAAGTCGAAAGGAAAAGTAACAAACGGGTATGGACTGGCACATTAATAAGTAAGCGCCTAATACCGATTTAAATTTGATTGGGTGAAGGTGAGGAATTGTATTTTGTATTGGTGACCCAAGCACTGCCAACATCGTAGACCCACCCCTCCAGGGAGGGTCTACGATGTTGGCATACCATAATCTTCTTATTTATTTCGGTATAATGCACATGGAAAATCTTTCCGGACACTGGTATCGAATTGCTATGTCAATAAGTGAAAATGAAAACTTTCGGTTTCAGCTTGGTATTACTCGCCGGTGTTCTTACAGGAACACCCGGTTTACAGGCACAACATCCTGCCAAACCTCGTGTAATCGTTACTACGGATGGAGAAATTGATGACCAGAGTTCCATGGTCAGGTTTTTACTATATACCTCCGACTATGACGTTGCCGGTATTGTTCAAGTGAATGGTGTTCAGAAAGAGGGTCACAGCAAGGATCATTGGATAGAAAAACAGCTTGAAAAATATGCTGTTTGTTTTCCCAACTTAAGAAAGCACAATCCTGATTATCCGGATGCCGGTTATCTTTTAAATGTGCTTAAAGTAGGCAATGAAAACCCGGAAGATCTTCACAAGGCTCCACCACTTATATCCGACAACGAAGGCGCCCAACTCATCATCAAAACCCTGCTCGACGATGATCCCCGGCCCGTGCACATCCTCGCATGGGGCGGCGCCAATACGCAAGCCAACGCGTTATGGCAAATAAAGGAAAAGCATTCCGCTGAAGAGTGGAAAAGGGCAGCGGCAAAAGCACGCCTTTACTGTATCTGGTACCAGGATGGAGGAGGTAAGTGGATCGAGGAAAATTTTCCTGAAATAAAAATTTACCAGGCGGGATCGCCGGAAAGAGATGGTGGCTGGCGGTATGTTTGGGATTACATGAGTGTGGATCATTACTACAAAGACAGGCTCAGTAAAAACCCGCCCCAACTGCAAAAAATAATGGACAAACCCTGGCTGGCCCAACACATTAAAACAGGGCATGGTCCGCTTTGCGCAGCCTATCCGCAAGATTATACCAGCGAAGGCGATACACCTTCTTTCATGCCCCTCATCAACAATGGCCTTCAGCAGGATGCTGATTATACCCTGGGCGGCTGGGGCGGACGGCCTGTTTACAATGTCGGCAATCACATGCAGGATGGCAACGACGACAACGATGGCCAGCCCGATTCGCATTATGCCTTTCAGCGCTGGCTCACCGCCGCCCAGAACGATTGGGCAGCAAGGGCCAACTGGTGTGTGACGGATGATCACGCAAAAGCCAACCACCAGCCGGTAGCCAACGTGAAGGGAGCCACCGTTCGCAATGTACATGCGAGAGAGAAAGTTGTTTTAGATGCAGCCCCTTCTACAGACCCTGATAAAAATCTACTGTTCTTTTCCTGGTGGCAATATGATGAGGCAGACAATGCAACTACAAAACTTGCGATCAAGAATCACACGTCGAAGAAAGCTTCATTTGTGGTTCCCAAAGAACCCGGCAAGCAACTGCATGTGATCCTTGAAGTTACGGACAACGGCGAGCCGGTACTAAAGTCGTATAAAAGGATCGTCTTTAACATTGTTGAATGATCGTTGAAAGGACAAAGGCTTTTCGTTGCGCCATTTATTGCTCTTATACCAAATTGAATTTAGAAGTATGGTATCACTATTTACGGTCCTTCAAAAAGTGATTACTAAAAACCTTCCTGGTTATGCAACTCTTTACGGCCCGGTCAGTGTCTTTCACGCCTTCCATTACTTCCACAATGAGCGCAGAACTGCTTCATTTACTTTGACAGGGTATTTGTTCCTGAGCGTTTCGATCCACTTGTCTTCCAGGTAGGTCTGGTAATCATTCAATACAAATCCCTTCGCGTCGTCAAAGCTGCGGGGGGAGCGTTCGGGATAGATGCGGGTAACATAGGAGAACAGATAGGCGGTGTTTTCTGATGCACTTCTGAAGGGGTCGGAAAAGGTGTTGGCTTTGAGGGTAGCCGGATTGCGGACAGGCAGTTGGGTCAACTCGTACCTGCCTGAGTCGGCTTGTACGTTTTCGCCGTAAGGCAGGATGATCGCCCGCCAGTCATTCGGGGCCTTGTCCAGCTTGCTTTTTACTTCGAGGGCTGTTGCCGAATCTTTGCAGGTAAACAAGATAGCTTCGGCACTGGCTTCCCACCAGTACTTATTTTTATTTTGTGTATAGTATGCAAGCAAGCCCGCTGAATCGGCTGCGGCTTTTTGCCAGATATTGCGCTGCATGATCTCAAAAAGCAGGTTGCCATCCTTGAATTCTTTCATCTGGGCTGCAAAGGCAGGGTTGTATGCTTCAAGGTGATCTTTGTAGTACTGCTCCAGGGTAATGCGGGTAAACTGGTCCATCAAATCAGCATATGAATTGCCGCTACCCAGCACTGCTCTGCCGCCAGCTGCCTGCAGAAATTTGATCCAGTCGCCGGCTGTTACCGTTTGTTTGCCCAGGCTGAATAAAGGAGTCTGGTCAGTGATGCCAGGAGACTTCCTGCCCTGGAGCGCACTGTCGGTATACAACCAGATCTTTTTTGGGTCAGTTGCAGCTTTTTTATATCCTAAGAGATTGGTTATCTTTTTTCTGGTGGCCCGGCGCGAAACCTCCATTCTGGGATCAACAAGCACCTGTTGTTTCAGTTGCGCTATGGCATCCCGGTTGGTCGCATCCCCGTTTACCGGTATGCGATTGAGTAATTTTACAATGTGGTACCCGTAAGCGGTGAGCAGGGGCTTGGTATAAGCGCCGGGCTGGTTTAACGCAAAAACCGCATCGGTGAAATCGGGTTCATATTTTCCCACGCCGAATTCTTCTATCTCTCCGCCTGCCGCTGCGCTGGTTTTGTCGCTGGAAAATTTACCGGCCATATCAGCAAAAGAAGCGCCCTGTTGCAGGAGCCTGTAAACAGAGTCTGCTTTTTGCCGGGTGCTTTTCTGAACCGTTTCTGACAGGTCAGGGAAAAAAGCAAATAAGATCTGCGCGGTTTTTAGCTTTCCCGCGCTCTTGCGTTCACCCAGGTTCTTGAAAATATGATATCCCAGGCTGCTCCGGTAAGGCGATGAAAATTTTCCTGCCGGGGTATTGTATACGATGTTTTCAAAAGCATACGGAAGGGTAAACACCGTGATCCAGCCCAGATCGCCCTGGTTCGACTTTACTGCCGTATCGACCGAGTAGCGTTCTGCAACACTTTTAAAATCAGTTCCTTTTTTCAGTTCATTACAGGCTTCTGTAGTTTTTTTCCAGGCCCAGGTGGTATCCGAAGAAAGAAAGGGAATAAAGATATGAGCCACGCGAATGTCTTTCTGGCTGCGGTCAAATGCTTCTTTCACCAGTGTGTCGAGGCTCGACTGGTCATTTACAAATTCATCGATTACCTGGTTGCGGAAATCAGTCAGCTCTGTCTGCTGGCTGGACAGTGTATCAAGCCCCTGCTCGTATGCTGCCCGCACCCTTAGCTTAAACCGGATGTACAGGTTCAGGTAATCGCGGTAATCCTTTTCTGTAAACGTTTTTTGGTTGTTGTTCTTTAAAAATGCTTTTAAGAACTCTTCCTTGCTGACCCCCTGGCTGCCATAGCTGAAGAGGGTTTGGGCAGATGAGAAAAAGGTAAGATGGATAAACAGAAAAATGAATATGGATTTGGACAGATTCATTTATCGGATTTTGCAGTTTTTGACTTGAGGTTGATGATTTCATCTATCTGCAGGTACGTCAGCTTTTTGGCGATGATCCTTTTGTCCTTATCCAGCAGATACAACATAGGGGTTTGTGATACGTCGTACAGCTGCCGGAAATTCGGTTTGCCGGCTGCATAAGTAGAATCTTTCTGGGCGCTGGTTTCGTACACATGTACCCAGTCTTTTAATTTGTTCTCATGCAGGTAATTGATCCAGGCTTCCTTGCCGCCATCTACCATTACACCATACAACTGAATACCTTGCTTTTTCCATTTGGCCTGAAAAATAGAATCTACTTTGGGAACAATTTCTTTGCAATGACTGCAAGTGGCATCCCAAAAACAAACCACGGTAAAAGGTCCTTTCAGGCTGTACAGGGGTACTACCGTCTTGCCCGAAGTATCTGCCAGGTTGAGGTCATATGCCGGTGAGCCAATTAAATTGGCCATCAGGCTATAAGCCCTGTCGAACATATACTTGTTGTACTTCTCGGTAAACCAGTCTACCTGTTTGTTGTTGTTGATGTATTTTTCAAAGAGGTGTACAAACACGGCATCCTGGCCCATGTATTCAGGGTTGATATATTTCTGTACGAAATAAGTCAGCAGGTATTTAAACATCTCCTTGTTGCTCTCCGACCCCTGCAGCATACCATCGATCTCCCGGTTAAGCGAATCCGGGTCGGGCACAACCAGCTCCTTGTAATATTTTTCCAGCTTGGGTTCAAAAATGGGTGTGCGGATCAATCGCTCATCGCTGAAAGACACGCCCGACCAGTAGTGGCCTTTATAATAATTGTAAGCAAAAGTAGAATCATATACCCGCTTGGGGTGTTTGTCGGCGGGCGGAACCACCGGCTCTTTCATAGCCCTGAAGATGGCTGCCAGCATGGAATTGGGCTGCTTGGCTTCCAGGTCGCTGCGGTACTGCTGTATTTGTTTGTTGTATACCTGCAGCTGGTCGTTGATCTTAAGGGAGTCGGCTTTTGACCGGGCAGATTTCAGGTCGTTCAGCAAGGCATTGATCTTTGCGCCGTTTGTAGCGGTGAATTTGGAGTACGACTGAAACTGGGTATTGTCAGCTGAGCCGGTGAACACGATGCTGCCGGGTAAGGCTGCGGTATCGGCTGTAACAGAAAAATTCTGTTGTTTGTCCAGCAGTAGTTCAAATAAGATCTCTTTTCGGGGAGAAACAAGGAAATAAATGCCGCCAGGCAATTTTTCTTTTCCCGTCAATACGCCGGAACTATTGTTGTCCAGCAGGGCAGAATCAGCCAGGGCTTTTAGCTTACCATAGTAATATCCCAGGTAAACATATTGGTTTTTATAGGGTTTCAGCGTTACATTGATGCGATAGCCTGCTTGGGCAAGGGCCATCATGCACGCAAAGCACATAGAAAAGGATAATAGGAGTCGCTTCATGCTTATAACACAATTAAACTACGAAAATAAATTATTTCGATGCAGAAAACCGGGTGGATACCTTAAAATCTATGTAAGAAGCAGGCGGGTACGAGGTAAGCGGTTCTGCCGCAACGGCCTGATTCTCATAAACAAAAAAACCGCAACGGGATGGTTACGGTTTTTTGTTACTTGCTTGTTACAGTTAACTCTTTTTTGTCATTTCAACGTTTACGGTAATATTTACGTCTTTGCTAACCACCAAGCCGCCTGCTTCTGTCATCTTATCCCATTTCAGGTTATAGTCAAAGCGGTTAACGGTTGTGGTAGCTTTGAACCCAGCCTTTACACCACCCCGGTCGTTTACACTTCCACCATATACCACATCAAATACAACCGGTTTGGTAACATCGCGGATCGTAAGATTGCCGCTCAGCTTGTACTTTTTGTCGCCTTGCGGAGTGAATGACGTACTAACGAACTTCATTTGCGGATATTTTTCTGCATTGAAAAAATCATCCCCCTTCAAATGCTTGTCGCGGTTTTCGTTTTCTGTGTTGATGGAATTTACATCAACGGAGAATTCGATTTTGGCATCAGAGAAATCGGGTTTGGCGCTTTCCATACTGCCATTAAAAAGCTTGAAATTGCCTTCTGTTTCCGACACCACCATGTGGGTAACAGTGAACTTTACATTTGAATGTGCTTTGTCGATCGTCCATTTGGAAACTGCTTGGGCACTGGATGATGCTGTACGCAGCTGGTGGTTCTGAGGGCCTGTTTCTGTAGAAGGGGTAAAGGCTGAAAACAACAGGGCTGTTGCAAAAGCCCCTGCATGAAGGTTCGATAGAAGATTCATATTCTTTGGTTAATGTTTAAACATGGATAAAGGTAAAGGTTTTTGATAAATATTTGCAGTATTATTGGTTAAAACGGAGTGGTGTACTCTGTTAAATGTGTTTGACGATATTTATAAATAGTTCTATTATGAGTGAGGTAAAGTTGTCTTATCTATCTGAAACCATGATCGGTTCAGAGATTGTAAAGCTAGGGGGCGAGATCAGGGAAAAGATCCGGCTGGGAGAAAAAATTTACAACTTCACAGTGGGAGATTTTGATCCGGCCATTTTTCCTATACCACAGGAACTGGAAGATGAAATTGTAGCGGCCTACCGCCATCATTTTACCAACTATCCGGCCGCAGAAGGAAACCTTGACCTGCGGAATGCCATTGCACAGTTCCTGCTTGAATACGAGCAGCTGGATTACAACGTGAATGAGATCCTGGTATCCAGCGGTGGCCGTCCACTCATTTATTCCCTGTTCCGTGCGGTATGCGATGCAGGCGATAAAGTAATTTATGCGGTGCCTTCCTGGAACAACAATCATTATGTGCATTTTGTAGGTGGGCAGCATGTGGTAGTTGATACCACCCGGGAAAACAATTTTATGCCGACGGCAGATAGCCTCCGTCCCCACATCAAAGGTGCTTCCCTGCTTGCCTTGTGCTCTCCGCAAAACCCCACCGGTACAACGTTTAGCCGGGAAGAGCTGGAACGCATCTGCGACCTGGTGATAGAAGAAAACGAACGCAGGGGACCGGAAGAAAAAAAGTTGTATGTGATGTACGACCAGATGTACTGGCACCTGACCTATGGAGATATACAGCATTACAATCCGGTAGGTGTGCGTCCAACTATGCGTGCGTACACTATCTTTATCGATGCCATCAGCAAGGTCTTTGCAGCAACCGGTGTGCGCGTAGGTTGGGCCATGGGGCCGGAACCGGTCCTTTTTAAAATGAAATCTATTATGACGCACCTGGGCTCCTGGGCTCCGATGGCCGAACAAAAAGCCGTTGCCCGGTATTTGCCGCAAAAGCAGAACATTGATAATTACCTCTCGCACTTTAAACAAGAAGTGGAGGAAAGGCTGCGCCGGATCCATGCAGGGTTCATCCAGTTAAAGGGAGAAGGATTTGGAGTAGATGCGCTGGCACCGGAGGCAGCTATCTACTTAACCATTCAATTGGACCTGGCAGGTAAAACAACGCGGGATGGTATGCAACTGGCAGACCAGGACAGTGTAACAAAGTATATACTTGATGAAGCGAGACTGGCAGTTGTTCCGTTCTATGCATTTGGTGCACCCCGTACTTCTAGCTGGTACCGCCTGAGTGTGGGCACATGTAAAAAAGAAGAAATTGATGAAATGATCGGCCAGTTAAGAAGGGCTTTGGAGCAATTGAAATAGCGGGGTTAGAAGCAGATAAACAAAAAGTTCAGTGTGAATGGTTTACCAGAGATAAACGTTCACACTGAACTTTTTAAAAATTTTAATAGCAGAAGTTTAGTTCTTGTTACAGATAAATTGAAAAGGCTTTAGCTTTTTCTGGCTCAGCACCTGTACAATCTTTCTGTACTGGTTGAAGATCTTATACTTATTCAGGTCGATTACTTCGTAGGCAATACAGTAATTGTCCATTGTTTCTGTGGTGTGCAGCAATTCGTTTAACTGCTCCAGCTCATTTTCAATGGCTTGTTCGTTTTTAAATTCGTCTTTAATCAATACAAGCAAATCGCGGTTCCTATCTATCATTATATTAGATTTTTAATAACCTACATAACCTTTGTGAACGCCGCATCCACAGCCCTTTTTGGAGCCACCCATGCGTCCGCTGCTGCTGCAACTGGCCATAATAATACTGATAACAACAAACAAAAGGAGTGGCGTCTTCTTCATAAATTTAGGATAACTAAATTAGTTATTTTTCATAACAAAAATAAAATTCTATTTGGCAGGCCCTCAAAAAAATAATCTTTCTTTAACGAATCCGGTTGTTTTGTTTGCGCCCCTCGATTGGGGATTGGGACATACAACCCGGTGCATTCCGCTGATCCATTATTTTTTATCTCTTGGTTGCCAGGTGGTTGCGGCGGTCGATGAAAAACAGCAGGCCATCCTTGAAAAAGAATTTACAAATCTCAAATTTGTTTCCTTGAAAGGATACCGGCTTGCCTATGGCAGAAGCGGCTGGCAAACACTGGCAAAGATCATCTTACAAGTACCTCGAATCGTTGCAACCATCTATCAGGAAAACAGGTGGCTAAAGAAATTTGTTCAATCAACCCCGGTCCATGCTGTAATATCAGACAACCGATATGGTCTGTTCAGCAAAAAACTGCCCTGCATATTTGTTACTCACCAACTGGCCATCCAAACTCCATTTGGTGCACCTGCCCGCTGGCTGGTTCAAAAAATCAATTACCGGTTCATTCAACAATTCGGCGCCTGCTGGGTACCCGACTATAAAGAGAACGCAAATCTGGCCGGAAAATTATCCCATCCCCGGCAGATGCCTTCTGTTCCAGTCAGTTATATCGGCCGGCTTTCACGCATTGCTGAGCCCTTGCCTGCCGGTAACCCGGGCAGCTTGCTCATTGTCCTATCAGGCCCCGAGCCCCAGCGCAGCATCTTTGAAGAGATCGTGTTCAGCCAACTGGATCGTTTGCAGGTTCCCGCCGTGTTGGTGCGCGGATTGCCAAAGGCAGAAAATGCCCCTCCTCTCTTGTCTAAATATGTTGTTGTCCATAATTATTTATCAGCACCCGAACTGGCTGCTGAAATTTCAAGAGCGGAAACCATTGTCAGCCGTTCTGGGTACAGCACTGTAATGGATATAACAGGGCGTGGAAAGAAATGCATCTTTGTTCCTACGCCCGGACAGCCGGAGCAAATTTATCTTGCTGATTACCTGCAGCAAAAACAACTTTGCATCTGTTTCCGCCAGAACCATTTCTCGCTGGAAAAAGCTTTGCAACTGGCAAAAACAGGTGCGTTTGCCCCTATGGATGGATTGTCATCCTATATATATAAGGAAGAACTGGAAACTTTTGTATCGAAGTTGAAAAAAGCAAACGGACCCATTGCCGGGTCCGTTCATTCATCAGTTAAGTAACGGGATCAATCAGCTATTTTTTTCGGATAGTCGAAAAACAAGTATTGCTTCTCTGCCGCCATAAAATCTGCCCACCGCTCAGTTTGGACGGAAACAGCATAGATGCTGCAGGTAGGCATGTTGTCTATCCGGATATTTGTCAGTTCATTTGCCAGATCGGTAAGCCCCGGGTTGTGGGCAAAAATGGCGGCGGAGCTGTACTGGTCATCTATTTCTTCGATCACCTTGCGCAAGGCAGCCGGTGCGGCAAGGTAGAGCGCCGGAACATAGCGGATTGCTTCTTCTGCAAACCCGTATTTCCCGGCAAACAATCCAGCCGTTTGACTGGCCCGCTTGGCCGGGCTGGAAACAAAGGTTTCAATCCTGATCTCTCTATCCCGGATCCGCTTACCCATTGCAGGCGCATCCCTTTTACCCCGGTCGTTCAGGGGCCGGTCAAAATCATCCACGCCAAATTCCTGGCTGCTTTTTGCATGGCGGATAAGAAACAAGGTTTTCATAAGAGAGACTTGTTTTGCGTTGTTTATTTATTCTTTACCGACTTGGTTCCATCAATCTGGCCCAGCAGCTCTTTTACGGCTGTATCCAGTTGGGAATCTTTACCGGTATATGTTTCCCCGATCGGTCTTGATACTGGAACGTCAACAGGACGGGGATGCAATTCCATGTCTTTGCCTTCGTGATCGGTGATGCGGCTGAAAGGAAGCCGGACCGAAGATCCGTCGAGCAATTGGGCGCTGGAAGTAAAGATGATCCAGCCGCCGGTAGGTTCGCCTACTACTTTGCCTAGCTGAAGGGTACGGTAGCCTTCCGTGAAATCTTCTGCATCGGAAAGGGAATGCTGGTTGGTGAGCAGGATGGTGGGTGCCTCCAGGGTGCGCTGGCCCAGTTGGGTACGGGCCGGAGCGGCAGGCATACCGCGGCCTGTCATGGTGAGGTATGGCTTGCGGGTAAGCACATCCAGGGCGTACGCGTTTACAAAACCACCGTTGTTGTTGCGGATGTCTACAATCACGCCTTCTTTGGCCTGGTTTTCTGCATCGAGGTCAAAGTACAGTTGGGTGAGTGCCTGTTCACTCATGTCTGCTATGTGTACATAACCCAACCGGCCATTGCTGATCTTGTTTACATAATCACGTGACTGCTGCACCCATTGTTTGTAGAGCAATCCTTTTTCTACCGCGATTGAAACAGGCCGCACGGCTACTTTTCGCTGCGCTCCTCCGGCGCCGGAAGATACCGTCAGGACTACTTTCCGGTTGACCTTGTTTTCAAGCAGCTGGTCTACATTGGTTTTGTCTGTTACAGGCGTATTGTCGATCGCTACCAGGTAATCTCCTGCATGGATGCTGTCGCTGAAGGCAGCTGGCCCTCTTTTCACGACCTCGGTTATGCGCAGTTTGCCATTCTTCTCATATTCTTCCCGGTCGTAGCGCAACCCGATTTTTCCTATAGAAGACTGGTTGCCTCCTTGCGGTGGACCGGAAACACCTGAATGGGAAGCATTCAGCTCGCCTACCATCAGGTTGAGCAGGCGGCGAAGTTCATCCGGCGTAGTAGCGGCAGCTACCAGGGGTTCATATTGTGTACGCACACCCTGCCAGTCGTTGCCATGAAATTTCGGATCATAGAAGCCTTTGTTCAGCACGTCCCAGGCCTGGTGGAATACTTCGGTCTTTTCGCGGTTAAAGTCCACATCCAGTTCTGCAGTAACTGCAATCGGACGGGGCACCCTGGAATCCAGCGAAATAGATTGAATGCGGCCTTGTTCCATATAAAACACTTCTCTACCGTCCGGTGAAAATTGGGCATCTGATTTAAAACCGCCGGTAGAGGTAAGCTGACGCAATGCGCCCTGCTCTCTTCCACCAGCATTTTCATCAAGAGAATAAGTGTACAGGTTTGCCTGCCCGGCTACCGATGCAGAGATCAGCAGGGTTTTTCCGTCTTTGCTGATCGTCTGGCTGTTTACATTCACTTCAAGCGGAAGCAGGCTGAGGCGTTGATTGATGTCTTCAAAAACGATCTTAACCGGTTCGGCCGCAGGCTTTGTATTCGTATTGCGGGCATTGGTGGCCAGGGAAGTATCCGGCCGCGGAGCCGTAGGAGTAGCGGGTCTGGAAACAGGACTTGCCGGATCAGCAGGTGTCTGGCCGGGCGTCCGTTGCTCGCTGAACATTTCCTGGAACTGGTCTTCGGCAAAACGGGAAAGCCGCGGTGTAAGGTCTATCCTTGCAATAGAGCTGTTCTCGGTGCGCTGGTTGGTGCTGAAAAGAATATATTTTCCATCGGGGCTCCAGCTGAGGCCGCCACCAAATGTATTGGCCAGAAAGCTCACCGGTTTAGACTCACCTCCTGCAGAAGGAACAAGGTATACGTTCCGGAAGGTTTTGACACCATACCCGGCATACGCGATCCATTTCCCATCCGGCGACCATACCACACCACCGGTGGAAAAGGAGGGAGGGCGGCCCAGGTAGCCTTTGGCCAATTGAGTTTCTTTTTTGGTGGCAAAGTCCATCACCCGCAGCTCCTGCCCGTTGCGCACGAAAGCAAGCTGCCGGCCATTGGGCGAGAAAACCGGTGATGCATCGTCCGTGCTTTCATTGGTCAGCCTGGTTTCGGTAGCGGTGATAAAATTATACTGGTACAGGTGTGCCGTACCATCTCTGTCAGACACATATACCAGGCTGTTGCTATTGAGTGCCCATGCAAGCTGCGATTCGTTGGAAGTTGTGTTGGTAATGCGTGTGGCGCTCCCTCCCTCCCGGGCTGCCGCGGCAAATACTTCACCATGGGCAACAAAAGCCAGCTTTTTGCCGTCGGGAGAAAGGACCAGCTGGCGGAACTGGCTATTGAGTTGCTGGTGCTCTACTGCCGGTCCGGCGGCTGCACCGCGCCGGGTGATCTTTACTTCTGCCGCATTGCCAGCTGCTACATCATACTTCCAGATCTTGAAGTCGCGTTCAAAAACAATTTCTTTCCCGTTGGCAGACATGGATGGCCAGAGTACCCTGCCATTATTAAATTTTGTAAGCTGTTTGGCTGTGCCCTTGATTGGCTGGCTCCAGAGATTCTGGTTGCCGCTTCTGTCTGAAACATAAAACAGGGTTTGCGCATCGGGGCTCCACAGGGGCCATAACTCTTTGGCACCTCCCTGTGTAACACGTTCATACACGGCCGGCTTGCCTTCCTTGCGCAGCCAGATCTCAGATTCGTCCAGGTGACTATGCCCCCGGCGCCACCACTGGCTGGCTGCAATGCCTCTTGCTGTAAAAGCAAGTTGATTGCCATCGGGTGAAGGCATTGCATAAAATTCGTTGGTGTAACGGTCGTCTGTAACGGCCATGGGCGTACCGCCGCTTAGCTTTACGCGGAATACATCGTTCATGCCGGAAATGTCCCGGCTGGTGGAAGAAAAATAAAGATATTGACCATCATGCGACCAGGCACTGAGTTCTTCCCGCCCATCATCGAAGGTCGTACGCCTGAGATTGCCTGTCTCAAAATTAAAAACATAGATGTCGCCATTGCCGGAGCGGGTGGAAGTGAACGCCAGGTAGCGGCCATCCGGTGAATAAAGCGGCCGAGATTCATTGTCTTCGTTGGAGATCAGCAGCCTGGCTTCGCCTCCTTTGGCCGGAACGGTCCAGATGTCGCCGCCGGAAACAAAAGCGATCTCCGTACCGTCAGGTGAAATGGCTGGTTCTGCAAAAGCAGGAATGGATGATTGGGATTGCGCTTTACCAGATGCAATAAGAATGGTAAGCGCCAAAGCGGATAGATAAACGATCTTTCTCATAAACTGATTTTGTGTAATGGATAGCAGCAGGGGCTAAAACTAAATGGCAAAGCAGTTATGGCAAGATCGTTTATCAGCACAACATAACAAGGAGTTTTCTATACTAAATTAAAATCCGTCTCCGTCCAGCAGGTTGCCCAGTCCGCCCAGGATGCTGCCTTCTTCTTTTCTGCGGCCGACTCCATAAGAAACAATTTTGCTGGCCAGCCGGCTGATCGGCAGCGACTGCAGCCACACTTTGCCCGGGCCGCGCAGCACGGCAAAGAACAAGCCTTCTCCCCCGAAGATCCAGTTGCGTACGCCCTTTACCAGTTCTATGTCAAAATCAATGGCGCCGGTATAGGCCACTACACAACCTGTGTCAACACGAAGCAATTCACCGGGTGCCAGTTGGCGCTCTACCACATACCCTCCTGCATGCATAAAGGCCATCCCGTCTCCCTCAATCTTTTCCATGATAAAGCCTTCCCCGCCAAAAATGCCGGTTCCAAGCCTGCGCTGTAAATGGATGCCGATGCTCACCCCTTTGGCTGCGCATAAAAAAGCATCTTTCTGGGCAATGATGCGGCCACCCAGCTCCTGCAGATCCATGGCAATGATCTTTCCGGTATAGGGTGCGGCAAAGCTGACCTTTCTTTTTCCTGTTCCCACATTGGTAAATGCCGTCATAAACAAGCTCTCGCCCGTCAGGAGCCTTTTACCGGCAGCTACCAGCTTGCTGAATATGCCGCTCTGCTGCTGTTGCTGCGAACCGTCTCCGAAAATGCTTTGCATTTCTATCTGGTCATCCATCATCATAAAAGCGCCGCTTTCAGCGATCGCCGTCTCGTTCGGGTCCAGCTCTATCTCTACGAACTGGAGTTCTTCTCCATATATTTTGTAATCGATCTCGTGATTGTTACGCATAGGTTTAGTTGTTTTTATGAAGGTATAATATAAGACCAAAGTAACTGGAATTTAGGAAATCCGGCAAAAGATGGGGTAGAGAGGGAATTTGTAAAAACGTATTTGGTAAATTGCTGTATAAAAAATTAAAGCATATGAGAAAGATTCTGCAGCTGACCACTCTGATACTGCTGGCTTGCCCTGTGGCCTGGGGCCAGGCAAAGCTGGTGGAGAAAGTGGTTAAAAAAGGAGATGAGCTGGTAATTCCTTATGAAAAATGGGTGCTTCCCAACGGACTTACCGTGATCGTGCACGAAGACCACAGCGACCCGATCATTCATGCAGATGTGACTTACCATGTAGGATCTGCGCGCGAAGAGATCGGTAAGTCAGGGTTTGCGCATTTCTTTGAACACATGATGTTTCAGGGCAGTGATGATGTGGCCGATGAGCAGCATTTCAAGCTGGTAACAGAAGCGGGCGGCACACTCAACGGCTCTACCAACCGCGACCGCACCAATTATTATGAAACAGTTCCCAGCAACCAACTTGAAAAAGTGTTGTGGCTCGAAGCCGACCGCATGGGTTTCCTGATGGATGCTGTTACGCAAAAGAAATTTGAAGTGCAGCGGGCAACCGTAAAAAATGAAAGGGGGCAGAACTACGACAACCAGCCCTACGGCTTGATGGGTGAGGTAACAGCAAAAAATCTCTATCCATACGGTCATCCTTATTCATGGCTCACGATCGGTTATGTAGAAGAGCTGAACCGCGTGAACGTCAACGACCTCAAAAACTTTTTTCTCCGCTGGTACGGGCCCAACAACGCTACGGTTACCGTTGGAGGAGATGTAAAAACGGCTGATGTGGTAAAGCTGGTGGAAAAGTATTTCGGTCCTATACCCCGTGGTCCGGAAGTGGCCCCTGTTAAGCTGGAGCCGGTTCAGCTGGACAAAGACCGCTATGTGAGCTATGTCGACAATTACGCCCGCGTTCCCATGCTGCGCATTGTTTACCCGACCGTTCCCGAATACCATCCTGATATGGCTGCACTGGCCTGCCTTGCCCAGGTACTCGGACAAGGTGGCGGTGGCGGCGGAAGAGGCGGCGGACGCGGTGGTGGAGGAGGCGGTGGCGGCCGCAATTCGATCCTTTATCAAAAATTGATTAAAACCCAGCAGGCCCTGCAGGCCAGCGCTTCCAGCAGCTTAAGTGAGCTGGCCGGAGAGTTTTCTGTAGCTGTAACGCCTTACCCCGGTAAATCACTGGCAGAGATGGATAAGCTGGTAAGAGAAGCCTTCACTGATTTTGAGAAAAGGGGCGTGACCGACGAAGACATCCAGAAATTTAAAAGCGGGTACGAAAGCCGCATCATCAATGGACTTACATCTGTTTCAGGAAAGGTAAGCCAGCTGGCTGCCTACCAAACATTCGCCGGCAATCCCAATATGACCGCCAAGCTGCTCGACATGTACCGCAGCGTTACCAAAGAAGATGTCATGCGTGTATATGAAACGTATATCAAGAACAAGCACTGCGTGGTGGCCAGTGCAGTTACCAAGGGGCAGGAGGCCATGAGGGCTGCTGAAGATAATTATACCATTGATCAATCACATTATAAAGCGCCTGATTATGGGTATGCCGGCCTGAAATACGTAAAGGCAAAAGACAATTTTGACCGCAAAAAAGTTCCGGCTGCCGGTGCGAACCCGGTTGTAAAAGTGCCGGATTATAAAAAGAAAGACCTGGCTAATGGTATGCGGATGATCAGCAGCTACAGCAACGAGGTTCCGTCGGTCACCATCAGCATTGCATTGAAAGGAGGCCGCTTCCTGGAAGCAAACGACTTATCGAAAGCAGGCTGGGTAAACCTGTTTGCCAGCATGATGAACGAAGACACTAAGAACCACACCAGTGAGCAGCTTTCATTGGAACTTGAGAAGCTGGGCAGTTCTATCGGCATCAGCAGCGCGGATGATGCCATTACGTTTACGGTGCAGTCGCTGAAAAAGAACCTTGATCCTACCTTGCAGCTCCTGCAGGAAAAAATGCTGAGCCCGCAGTTCAACGAAGAAACATTCAACAGGATAAAAAGACAGTTGGGCGAGCGGATGAAGAATTCCAAATCTCAACCCAGCGCTGTAGCCAGCAACGTGTATGCAAGAGTGAGTTATGGTCCCAACAACATCCTGGGCATCCCGGAAGAAGGCACGACGGAAACACTCAACAACATCCAGTTCGCTGACATGCAGTCGTACTACGACAATTACATGACATCGGCGGAAGGACGGATCGTGATAGTAGGAGATATTAAAGAAGAAGAAATCCTGCCCAAGCTGGATTTTCTCAACAAGTTGCCCGCAAAGAAATTTAACCTGCCTACACCACCTTCAGCACCCCAGGTTGAAAAAACCAAAGTGTACCTGGTAGACATTCCCAAGGCAGCCCAAACAGAATTCCGCATCGGCAACGTGACCGGCCTGAAATACGATGCCACCGGCGACTACTACCGGGCTACACTCGCCAATTACGCACTGGGCGGGGCTTTCAACAGCCGGGTAAACCTGAACCTGCGCGAAGACAAAGGCTGGACCTACGGCGCACGCAGCAGCTTCAGCGGAAACAAATACACAGGTGGTTTTACTTTCAGCAGCGGCATCCGGGCGGGAGCTACAGACAGTGCATTGTATGAAGTGATGAATGACATCACCCAATACGCTACAAACGGCATCACCGATGAAGAGGTCGCATTTACACAAAGCTCCATCGGACAAAGCGATGCGCGGAACTACGAAACCGGCGTCCAGAAAGCAGCTTTCATCAGCCGCATCCTGCAGTACAATCTTCCGGCTGATTATGTCACCAAACAAAACACCATCCTGCGCACCATCACAAAAAAAGACTTAAACACCATCACCAAAAAATACCTTCACCCCGACAAAATGAACATAGTCCTTGTCGGCGACAAAGCCCTCATCATGCCCGGCCTGCGCAGACTGGGATATGAAATGATAGAGGTTGATGCAGATGCAAAGCCTTTGCAGAAGAAAGGGTTCTAATTTGTCTTGAACCAGGATTACACGGATTACAGGATTGCAGCTTGAGGAGCGATCTTTAAAGATGAGTATCGATCAACTTCAAGATGTGATCAAGCCTCAAGCTGCAATCCTGTAATCCGTGTAATCCTGGTTCAAGACAATAATCTAAAACCAACTGCCCACAAAGGCTTTATTCACAGGTTGGTCCTTCAACCTTTTTCTTCTTCTGGCTACCTCCACCCGGTGCACAATGGCGGTAACAATCATCAGGGGAATAAAGAGCAGCGTGAGCGGCGGAATACCCACCATCGAGATCCATTTGCCTCCGTACATGCGGCGCATGGGGCGGCGCAGGCGTTCTGCGATCAGGTACATGGCCGGTACAATGATCAGGGTCATAAAGAATGCAAATGCAAGACCGAAGATGATCGTCCAGGCGAGCGGTTTCCAGAAGCTGACGCTGGCACCTCCGAAGAAGATGTGCGGATCAAGCTCTGAGAACAGCGTGACAAAGTTGATGTTGAAGCCGATACCCAGCGGTATGAGGGCCAGGATGGCCGCCACAGCAGTTAAGAGTACCGGAATGATACGGGTTTTACCGGCCTGTACCACCGCTTCCCTTGTCTTGAAGCCGCGGCTTCTTAACTCGTCGGCAAACTCGATCACCAGGATACCGTTCTTCACCACAATACCCGCTAACCCTACAACACCCACACCTGTCATCACCACCGATACTTCCATACCGGTAAGCGCAAATCCAAGCAGCACACCAATGATGCTAAAGATCACTTCCGTAAGTACAATAACCGATTTGCTGATGGAGTTGAATTGCAGTACCAGTACAAACAAGATCAATGCAAGGGCAATGAATAGGGCCTTTATAAAGAAGGCGCCTGTTTCAGCCTGTTGTTCACTTTCACCGGTTTGTTTGATGGCAACGCCTTCATCTTTCTTGGCAAAACGCCCGATATCGTTTTTCAGCTCTTCATTAACGGCAGTAGGCGTATAACCTGTCAGTACGTTTGAATACAAGGTAATGGTGCGCTTGGCATCTTTGCGCACAATGCTGCCATAGGTGGTGGTATAATCGATTTTAGCCAGTGAACTGATAGGTATCTGTTTGATCTGTCCGCTGGAGATATCCCGGAAAACAATGCGCATATTCAGCAGGTCGGCCAGGCTTTTGCGTTGCATCTCCAGGTTGCGCAGCTGCACTTTGTACTCATCTTCACCTTCCTTGATCTTTGATACTTCCCTGCCAAACAAGGCTGTTCTCAATTGCTGGCCTATTTGTCCGGTTGATACACCTTCAATCAGGGCACGCTGCCGGTCGATCGTTAGTGTTACCTCCGGATTGGTCAGGTCTACGTTCATCTTCAGCTCTTCCACGCCGGGCACCTGCAGTGAATCCAGGTAGTTCTTCAGGCTTACAGCTGTTTTTGTAAGCTTGTCAAAATCATCACTGGTTATTTCAATGTTGACGGGCGGATCGGTGGGCGGGCCACCCTGTTCCTGGTCAACAGAAATCACCGCACCGGGCACACCTTTTATCGCGTTGCGGATGCCATCCAGGTAGGGCCGGGTTGATTTTCCATGTCTTTTTTCAAATTCGATAAACGATACCTGTATGCGACCCAATTCCGGACGGGTGCTGCGGTCACCGCTCATGGGATCATTGGCGCCTACGGCAACGTTGGAGATCACACTTTCAACCAGCGGGTTGTCTTTGCCAAGCACGCGGTTCACTCTTTGCTCCAACTGGCCTGTTATTGCATTGGTATAATCCACAGAAGTACCAACCGGCAGTTTGAGATAGACATAGATAAAGTTGGGATCACCCTTGGGGAAGAACACAACCGGTACCTGCCGCGCGGCAAAAATAAAGATAGATACAAAGAACAAGGCAATGGCTCCGACCAGCAACCATACAGGCCGCCAGCCTTTTAATGACCAGCGGATCAGGTTCTCGTAATGGCTCATGATCCAGGGCAGGCTCTTGTTCTGGAAACCATGAATGAGGTCTTCAATCACCAGCCGGTTCAGGATCATCAATAGCCCAAAGAAAATAAGCAGGTTGCCTAAAAAAGTTGTGTGCAATAAGTCTGCGATAATACCTACACCCAACAGAACCCAGAGCAATGGACTCTTGAAAACGGCCAATTTTGAACGCTTGCCTTCCTCATCGGGGTGGTTCATAAAGTCCACCGCAAAAACCGGGTTCATGATAAACGCCACGATCAGCGATGCACTCAGGGTAAAGATGAGCATCGTTGGCAGGTAGATCATGAACTTACCAATGATACCGGGCCAGAAAAGCAGCGGCACAAATGGCGCAAGCGTGGTAAGCGTTCCGGCCAGTACAGGCACAAAGACTTCACCGGCCGCCATCTTTGCTGATATGGTAGCCGACAGCTTGCCCTTGCCTTCCAGGAAAATCCTGTGGGTATTTTCGATCACCACAATGGCATCATCCACAATAATACCCAGCCCAAACAAGAGGGCAAAAAGCACCATGAAGTTGAGGGTGATCTTGCCGCCTATCACAAGCTCGGCACCGGGTAAGAACATAAAGGCCACAAACATGCTCAGCGGAACCGACAGGGCCACAAAGAAGGCATTGGTTACGCCCATAAAGAACATCAGCACCAGCAATACCAGCACAAACCCGATCACGATAGAGTTTACCAGGTCATTGAACGACGTGCGGGTATTGATACTCTGGTCACCGGTTATAACGATGTTCAGATTTTTGGGCAGCACTTCGCCTTTCATTTCTTCTACCGTTTTCTTTACCGCATCGGAGGTCTCGATCAGGTTTTCACCGGATCTCTTTACGATGTTCAGCGTCACCACATTTTTCCCGTTCAGCCGCGCATAGCTTTCCCGTTCTTTTGCGGTATCCTGTATCTGCGCAATGTCTTTCAGGTAGATAGGTGCACCGGAGGTATTGCGGATAATAATCTGCTGGATATCGGCCGCAGTTTTGAACTGGCCTTTGAGCTGCAGGTTTCTTTTTGCATTTCCTATCTCCAGCTGTCCGCCGGATATGTCCATGTTTTCGCGGGCCACTGCATTGGCAATATCATCAAAGGTGATATTGGCGCTTTGCATCTTGTAGTTATCCACGTTGATCTGGAATTCCCGTTCGGGAGCACCCACAATATCTACACGGGTGATCTGCGGCAATTCTTCGAGCTTGTCCTGCATGTCGTCCGCAAACTTTTTCAGGCGGACCATGTCGTAGTCACCACTGATGTTTACAAACATGATGGGGATTTCAGACAAGCTTACTTCCATCACATTGGGTTCTTCGGTGAGGTCGTTGGGAAGGTCAGTCTTGGCTTTGTCAACCGCATCCTTTACTTTCTGCAGACCTACGTCAATGTCCACATCCGTGCTGAACTCAACAGTAATAGCGGAGTAATCCTGTACCGATGTGCTGGTCAGCTTGCTGATCTTTACGCCGGTGATGCCTTTGATTTGTTTTTCGATGGGCCTGGTAACCAGGTTTTCAATGTCTTTCGGAGAGTTGCCCACGTAAATTGTCTGCACATAAATGGTCGGGATGACCACGTCAGGAAACTGTTCCTTGGGCAGGGTCAGAAACTGGTACACACCCATCATGGATACAAACAGTATCAAGAGGTAAATGGATGTTTTGTTGTTGATGGACCAACTGGTAGGCGCAAACTCCTTGATCTTGTCCTTAAGATTCTTCAGTGCGTTCATTGTCTTGTTTTTGCCATGCCGGCGGGCATGGATTTCTAATATCGTTGCCTAGGGGCTGCCCGCGCCGGGCAGTGTCAACCTTACTTGGCCTCCGTTGTAACTAGCTGACCTTCATACACGCTTTGAAAACCCTCTGTTATCAGCACGTCTCCTTCCTGCAAGCCTTCTTTTACTTCGATCTTGTCGCCGTACAATTCACCCAGTGAAACAGGCTTTTTGCGGGCAATCATCTTGTCGTTTTCCTTGCTTGCCACCAGCACAAATTTTCCTTTTTCGTCCGTCTGGATGGTGTTAACAGGTATGGTAATGGCATTGGGCGCAGTATAGTCCTGGATCTTCACCAGGGCAACCTGGTTGGGCTTCAGGCTTGCATCAGCCGGCAGTCTGCATTCGGCAGTAAAGCCCCGGGAAGTAAGTCCGATCGACTGGCTGATGAGCCGGATGGTAGTATTGTATGTTTTGCTGATGTCGGGAATGGTCACAACAACCGGGGTGCCTTTGGAAACCTTGGAAATATAATTTTCCGGTACATCGGTCACAACTTTCAGCACACTGGTGTTTACGATCTTGATGCCGTTGGTAGGAGCGCCTGTAAATGTTTCACCCACTTTGATATTTACCTCATCTGCCACGCCGCCTACCTGCGCATATACATTGGAGTAAGACAGCTGTTCCTGCAGGGTGGCAATGTTGCGCTGCGCCTGGTCAACATTGTTCTTGGCAGTGATCAGCTGTACTTCCGTACCGATCTTCTGATCCCAGAGGTTTTTCTGGCGCTGGTACAGATCCTGTGCGTAAGACAGCTGGGTTTTGGCGGTTTGCAGCTGCTGGTCAACCAGGGAAGCTTCCAGCTTGAGCAGCAACTGGCCTTGCTTTACCCGGTCGCCCTTCTTTACATAAATGGCTCTTACCTGGCCGCCTTGTCCGCGGGGTGTAACGTAGGAAATATTCTCTGCATCTACCCGGCCTTGCAGGTCGATGTAATGGGTAAAGCTTTCTTTGGAAATAGGGGTGATGGCAACCAGCTTGGCTTTTTCTTCTTTGGCTGCGCTGGTGTCAGTAGCGCTGATGTCTTTTTCCAGCTTGGTGATTTCAGCGTTCAGTCTGCTGACTTCGTCTTTTTTCTTTTTGAGTTCTTCCTGTTTACTGGCGGCAGGGTTTTTGGCTTTGCTGGCTGAATCAGCTGAATTGCAGCCTGCAATCCAGCCTGCACCCAGGATCAGTGTACTTATCAGTATCTTTCTCATACTATCTGGTTTAAAATATTTCTTGGTTATTGTAATTTTCCTACGGCTTTTAAATAATCGATGCGGGCAATGATGGCGTCGTATACGGCAGAGAAATAATTGTTTTGTGCCGTGATCAGGTCTGTTTCTGCATTGGTGATCTCCAGGTTCGAGCCCAGTCCCTGTTCATATTTTTTCTTTGTTTGGTTGTACACCTGCTCGGCCAGCGCCATGTTCTTTTTTTGTTCGTCCATGGTAACGATGGCATTGCGGATCTGCACGCGGGCGGTCTGCACGTCGTTGTCGATGCTGTTTTCCAGGTTGGCTATATTGGCCTGTGTTTGCTGCAGCTGGAGCTTGGCCTGCTGCACCCGGGCTGCCCGGGCAAATCCGTCAAAGATGGGAATAGAAAGGTCGAAGCTGATAAAGCTGGTGGTGAAATAAGGCTTGTCTTTATCAAAGAAATTGAACTTGTTGCGCTGCGCGTTCCGGTTGAAGGTGCCGCTGAAAGAAAGCGTGGGGTAGTAGGCCAGCTGGTAACGCTTGATATTGTACTGCCCCAGTATGGCAGCGGTTTGCTGCAGGCGGTACTCCGGTCTGTCTTCATACTTGTAGGAACTATTGAGCAGGTCGTCTTTCAGGTCCTGGTCGCTCAGGCTGTCGGTGAGCACCAGCTGTTCTTTTACCGGCATACCGATCAGATATTTGAGCCCGATGGTGCCGGTTTCAAGTTGGTTTTCCACACTTGTTTTCTGGGTGCGCAGGTTAGACAGGCTTACATTGACCTTATCTACATCCAGCTGTTCTGCAAAGCCGTTCTTGAACAGCTCTCTTGTATCGTGCAACAGCTTTTCTGCCCGGGCAATGTTGGCATCAATGATCTTGATCTGGTTTTTTCCTACTACTATCTGGTAATAGACTTTGTACACATTGGCTTTGATTTCTTCCTTGGTCACTTCCGCCGTCTGCTGCCTGAAAGTGATGGATGACCTTCTGGCCTGCAGGCCTACAAAAACCTGTCCGTCGAACAGGACCTGCTGCAGGCGGGCAGTGTAGGAGCCGTTGTATTTGGTACCAAACTTTACCGGGATATAAGTGCCGGCCGGGCCGCCGAAAAATTCTGCGGGCAGCAGGTTGGTAGGAATGCTCAGGTAATCGGTTACGTTAACGGAGCCGGAGATCTGGGGAAAGGCTGCCGAGGTAATTTCCCGGTTTGATTGCTGTTGGATGGTCACGTCAATCAAGGCATTCTTTACCTGTACGCTGTTTTTAGCGGCGTACTCAGCAGTTTGTTTGGCTGAGAAAGAATTGGTTTTTTGGGCAGTCAGTGGCGTGCTTATGCCTATACAAAGCACCCACAAGGCTGAAATAATTACTCTTTGCATCTTACTTGATTTTTTCTTTCCGTTCTTGTTTGTATTGTTCGATCAGTTTGTATCCTTTGGGGGAAGCAATCCCAAAAAGAAACATTTCGGTGAGTTGCTGATGCACCTGTATAAAACTGAAGCCGCTTTTGGCGATGCTGTAGCTAAAAGGCAGCATCATGGTTTCGAGACGGAGCAGGGTAATAATGTCTATATCTATGTCCGGCCTGTAAAGCCCTTCCTGGATCCCTCTCTTGAGGTTGTCAACAATGATTTCCCGCAAAAACTTATACTTGAACTGATTGAATTTCTTATACGACTCTGCATGGTGTTTTTCCAGGTCGTACAGGAGTGACGGGTTCATGTTCTCAAACATGTCCTTCACCATTTCAGTGGCAAATACGACTTCTTCGATGGCGTTGCCCGCTGCTACCTGGTACTGGCAGCAGGTTTCCTGGTTATCATCCAGGATGTTCATCAGCACGGCATCTACCAGCTCATCTTTGTCGGCATAGAACTGGTAAATCGTCTTTTTACTCACGCCCAGCTGTACAGCAATTTCATCCATGGTAACAGAACGGATGCCATAGTGCATGAACAGGTCTGTGGCTTTCTGCAGAATTTTTTCTCTTACTTCCATTGCGCTAAATCGGGGGCAAAACTATGGAAACTTTTAATGTTACAATAGTTTCCAGGCTTTTTTTCTAAAATAATTTATGCACATCCCGATAAGGCCGGGCTAAAAAACCCGGTCCGGGCCCCTGTATAATTCCTAATATTGCCGCTGACGGAGCAGACCCTTTTTTACTTTAAATAGTAGAAAATCTTTCCGCCGGCAGTTATCTGCACAACACCCAACTACCTCATCATGAACGAAGAACCTTCTGTACAGGACCGATGGAAATGGAACAAACTGTTTCAATATTTTTTACAGGGCCTGCTGGTTGTAGCCCCCGTCTCTATTACGTTTTATCTGATCTACCGCTTTGTATCGGCGGTAGACAGCCTGGTGCCCATCCCTATTTTTCAGCAAAAAGATGCTGCAGGCAATATTATTTACCACAACTACGGATTGGGCTTTGTGGTGATCATTGTAACACTGATCCTGGTGGGCTATCTGAGCTCTAACTATCTCACCCGCAAGCTGCTTAATTTCTTTGATTACTGGCTTGAGCATACCCCGGGCATCAAGCTGATCTATCCGCCGATAAAAGATTTTTTTGAAGCGTTCGCCGGCAACAAAAGAAAGTTTAACCGGGCTGTGCTCATCAACCTGCATGGTGAAAACGTGTGGCAGATTGGTTTTATCACCGACGATGATGCTGCTGAACTGGGGCTGAAAGATTTTACAACGGTGTACGTGCCTATGTCGTACTCGTTTGCCGGCAATATGTATATCGTGCCGTCGGGACGGATAAAAAAGATAGAACGCATCAGTGCAGCTGATGCGCTGAAGTATGCCATCTCGGGTGGCATTTCTGAACTGGACGAAGAAAAAACCAGAAGCATCTATTAATTTTTTCCCATGGGCCAGGCAAAGAAATTTCTTTTGGTTGTGCTGCTGGTGCTTTGCTATACGCGCTCTTTTTGCTGGGGATTTTTTGCACATGAAAAGATCAACTTCTACGCCGTCTTTTTGCTTCCTCCCCGTATGCTGGCTTTTTATAAGCCACATATCCAGTTCCTGAGCGAGCACGCCGTTGATCCGGATAAAAGAAGATACCTGTTGCCACAGGAGGGCGCGAGACATTACATCGACATCGACCGCTATGGCAGCTATCCTTATACCGCCCTGCCGCGGAAATGGGAAGAAGCCGTTGCGCGCTACGGAGAAGATACCCTGCAGGCAAACGGCATTGTGCCCTGGTGGATACCCGGCATGCTGCAACGGCTTACACGGGCATTCAGCGAAAAAAACAGCAACAACATCCTGAAGCTGTCGGCAGAGCTGGGCCATTATGTAGCAGATGCGCATGTTCCCCTGCATGCCTGTCACAACCACAACGGACAGTACACGGATCAGAAAGGCATCCATGCGTTCTGGGAAAGCAGGATACCGGAGTTGCTGGCCGACAAGGAGTGGAATTTTTTTATTCACAAGGCCACTTATATTTCCAGGCCGGCCGAGTTTATATGGGACCGGGTACTGGAAAGCGCCGCGGCAGCTGACACGGTGCTGGAAGTTGAAAAGAAGCTCAGCAGCCAGTTTCCTCCTGACCAGAAATGGGCCTTTGAAACTAGAAAAGGAGCGCTGGTGCGGCAATATTCCACCGCATATACTATGGCCTACAACCAACGCCTGGGCAACATGGTAGAACGCCGCATGCGGCAGGCCATCTATGCCGTCGCCTCTCTCTGGTACACCGCCTGGGTAAACGCCGGCCAACCCGATCTGGGGTCACTCAATGATAGCCCCTTCTCCCCGGCAGAACTGCAGGAGTTTGAACAGTTAAACAAGGTCTGGCGGGAAGGGATGTCTGAACCTTGATTTACAAGCAGCCTGTACCACCAAAATCCCCGAGTCCCTCAAATCCTGTGAATCAAGGTTCAAGACAGACAATCCCTTACTTTTGCACCACTAAAAAGCGCAACGTGAAGCACAATTTTAATGCAGGACCCAGCATCTTGCCCCGCTCTGTTTTTGAAGAAGCCTCCAGGGCAATCATGGATTATAACAATACAGGATTGTCGATCCTGGAGATCGGGCACAGAACGCCCCTGTTTGAAGCTGTGCTGTATGAAGCGGTTGAGCTTGTAAAAGAATTGATGGAACTGGACGCAGACAAGGAAGTCCTTTTTTTGCACGGAGGTGCATCTACCCAGTTCTACCAGGTACCCATGAACTTGCTCAACGAAGGAGAAACCGCTGCTTACCTCGACTGCGGCGTATGGGGAAGCAAGGCTATCAAAGAAGCAAAGCAGTTCGGACAGGTTGAAGTTGTGGCAAGTTCAAAAGACAAAAACTACACCTACATTCCCGAATTCACGGTGCCTTCCCATGCCAAGTACTTTCATTATACTACCAACAACACCATTGAAGGAACCCAGACGCATGCCATTCCTGAAACCGATGTTCCACTGGTGGCAGACATGAGCAGTGATGTGCTCAGCACCCGGCTTGATTTCAACCGCTTTTCCCTGATCTATGCCGGCGCACAGAAAAACGTAGGGGCAGCCGGTGTAAACATGGTGATTGTTGACCCGGACATACTGGGCACGGTAACCCGCAAGCTGCCTACGATGATCGACTACCGCAACCATATCGAGAATGGCTCTATGCTCAATACGCCTCCGGTATTTGCCATCTACGTGTGCATGCTGACCCTGCGCTGGCTTAAACAACAGGGTGGCGTGGATGGAATAGAAAAGATCAACAACCAAAAAGCGGACCTGCTGTACAGTACCCTGGATAGCCTGCCTGTTTTTTATCCGACGGTGGAGAAAAAAGATCGTAGCAAGATGAACGTCGTGTTCGTAATGGAAGACTCAGGATTGGAAAAAGACTTCCTGGACATGTGCAAAAAGGAAGGCATGGTAGGCGTGAAAGGACATAGAAGCGTCGGCGGTTTCCGGGCAAGCTTATACAATGCCCTGCCACTCGAAAGCGTAAAAGCTCTAACCGACCTGATGAAGCATTTTGCGCAGGTAAAGGGATAAAAACTTTTGTAAAAAAGACATGGGGAGGCTCCGTACGCCCTCCATCGCATACCTATATATTTAAATCTACGTAGTTTCATGGTAACCATCGCACCATTCAAAGCCCTCCGGCCACAACCGCAGTTTGCCAAACAGGTAGCATCGCGCCCTTACGATGTATTGAACAGCCGGGAGGCAAAAGAAGAGGCGCTCGGCAATCCTGATTCCTTTCTTCACATCACCAAATCAGAGATCGACCTGCCCAATAGTGTCGACATTCATTCTGCGGCAGTATATGAAAAGGCAAAGGAAAACCTCACAGGCTTTCGCAAGCGGGCTGTCCTGTTTGAAGAAGAGAAGCCGTGCTATTATATCTACCAGCTGATCATGAACGGACGGAGCCAGACCGGACTGGTATGTGTGTCTTCTCTGCAGGATTATGAACAGGGCCTGATCAAAAAGCACGAATTGACACGTCCCGAAAAAGAAGAAGACAGGATCAACCACATGAAGACCATCGGGGCGCAAACCGGCAATGTTTTCCTGGCTTACCTGGCTGATGCTGAGCTTGATGGCATCATCAATCAATGGAAGGAGCGGTATACGGCGGTGTATAATTTTACGGCAGATGACGGGATCCAGCACTCGGTATGGGTCATCAACGACAACAATGTTATCAGTAATATCACCCGGCTGTTTGCAGAAAAGATCGCGGCTACCTACATAGCCGACGGGCATCACCGGGCAGCCAGCGCTTACAAGGTAGACAAGGGAGGAGCGGGCGATGGCTTTTTTCTTACCACCTTATTTCCCTCCGACCAGTTGCAGATCATGGATTATAACCGGGTGGTACAGGATCTGAATGGCCTGAGCGAAGAAGCCTTCCTGGAAGCAATCAGCAAAGATTTTGAAGTAACAAAACTGGGTACCGCCTTTTCTCCTGCCCGTTTGCACGAGTTCGGACTTTACCTCGACGGAAGCTGGTACAAGCTGCTGGCGAAAGAAGGCACTTATCAGGAAGATCCGATCGGCGTGCTGGATGTAACCATTCTGCAGAATGGCATCCTGGATAAGATACTGGGTATCAAAGATCCCCGCACCGACAAGCGCATTGATTTTGTTGGGGGCATCCGGGGTTTGAAAGAGCTGGAGGAAAGAGTGAACAGCGGTGCCGCAGCAGCTGCGTTCAGCCTCTATCCGGTCAGCATCCAGCAACTGTTCGACATAGCAGACAGCGGCAACATCATGCCTCCCAAGAGCACCTGGTTTGAGCCAAAACTCCGTGACGGCCTGTTTACCCATTTGATCGGGTAGGTAGATAAAATGCTAAAGTAGTTCCTGCTGTTCTTGATGCAGTTGACTGCTCTGTGTAAAAAAGTAAATTTGCATTTTGTATGCATATTAAACACTTCCTCTTTCTTCCTTTTCTGATCCTCATCGTACATGCCCATGCCCAGCAAACGGATGCAAAAACCCTGCAGGAGACGGCCAAGAACTTTTTAAAGCAGGGCGATTATGCCAACGCTGTGCTGGTGCTGGGCCGCGCCCGCCAGCAGGAGCCTGAAAATGCTGGGGTGGTAAGAGACCTGGCCTTTGCTTACTACATGCAGGAAGATTACAACAAGGCCGAAGAAATCATCAAACCGCTGGCAGAGGGCCGGGATGCTGATGTACAGATCTACCAGGTAGCGGGATTGATCTACAAGGCAAAAAACAATGCAGGGGAGGCGGATAGATTGTATAAAAAAGCATTGAAAAAATATCCCTCCAGTGGGGTATTGTACAATGAATATGGAGAGTTTCTATCTGACCAGCGAAACAACACCGCCATCCGGCAATGGGAAAAAGGCATTGAAGTAGACCCCAACTATTCCGGTAATTACTACAATGCTGCCCGGTACTATGTTGCTACATCAGACAGGGTCTGGAGCATTATCTATGCAGAGGTGTTTGTAAACATGGAAAGTTACTCGCGCCGGACGATCGAAGTAAAGAACCTGCTGCTGGATGGGTACCGGAAATTGTTTACAGATGTTGACCTCACAAAAGGAACGGAGGGTAAAAACGAATTTACCACAGCTTACCTCAACACCCTGAACCGGCAATCGACTGTAGCTTCCATGGGCATCACACCGGAATCACTTACCATGATCCGCACCAGGTTTGTGCTGAACTGGGACAAGACCTATGCCTCAAAATTTCCATTCCGGTTGTTCGAGTACCACCGCCAGCTCCTGCGGGAAGGCTTGTTTGATGCGTATAACCAATGGCTGTTTGGCCCCGTACAAAACCTCACCGCTTACCAGAACTGGACCACCACCCACAGTGAGAACTACAAAGAGTTCACCGATTTTCAACGTGGCCGCGTGTTTAAGCTGCCCGCAGGACAGAACTACCAGAACAAGCCCTAGCAAAATACCTTCCTTTACGGAGTAGATGTGCTCCCTCTGCTTCATCCGGCAGCACCGGCGATCACTTAAAGAACCTTTCAGCCGCCGCCAGGTCTTCCGGCGCATCAATACCAATCCCTTTAAAATCGGTGAGCACCATTTTAAGCGGAATGCCGTGTTCGAGATAGCGCAGGCACTCGATCTTTTCCGCTGCTTCCAGCGGCGTGATGGGCCAGGTGGTAAAGTTGAGCAGGGACTGCTTGCGGAAAGCATACACGCCTATATGATGATAATAAGGTGTGGAGGCATCCGGGTTGCGGGGGTAAGGAACAACGCTCCGGCTAAAGAGCAGGGAATTTCCCCTTTCATCCACGACCACCTTTACGTTATTAGGATCCTCAATCAGTTGCCGGTCCCTGATGATTCTCATCAGCGAAGCGACCTGTACCTTTTTCCCTTCTTCTCCCTCGAACACAGCCAGCAGTTGCTGCAGGGGTTCTTTTTTAATAAAAGGTTCATCGCCCTGTACATTTAAAATGACTTCTACATCCATATCGGCCACCGCTTCTGCAATGCGGTCGCTGCCGCTTTCGTGCTGGCGGATGCTCATCCTGGCTTTTCCGCCGTGCGAAACAATCTCCTCGAAAATAATGTCGCTATCGGTTACGACCATTACTTCGTCGAACAGACCGGTGGCTACCGTATTCTCGTACGTGTGGCGGATCACAGTTTTTTCGCCCAGGGGCTGCATCAGCTTTGCAGGAAAGCGGGAAGCGGCATAACGGGCTGGTATCATGGCTATATTCTTCATATGGGGGCAAAATAGGTGGTATTTGCAAAGATCAATTTTTATCTTGTTTTGGAAAATATGAGCATATAGTTATTTATATTTGGTTTTACACGATGAAATTGCTTCCATTAGGACCAAAAAACTGTTTAGAATGCCAATAAATGATCTACTGCAGAAATATGTTCCGGATGCGAATACGTGGGACGAGATGTATGAGAACAACTCGGTCAGGAATCAGTACAGCGATGTCATGGATTTTTTTCAGCAATTGGGTACGGAAGAACTGAATAAAAAAGAAGAGCAGGCGAAAAGGCTTTTTATGAGCCAGGGTATTACGTTTACGGTGTACAGCAGCGGCGAAGGCATTGAAAAGATCTTCCCGTTTGATCTGATACCCCGCATCATCACGGCTTCCGAATGGGCTTTTATAGAAAGCGGCATCAAGCAGCGGCTGCAGGCGCTCAACTTGTTTTTGAAGGATGTATACAACGAGCAGTTTATCATCAAAGACGGCGTGGTGCCGATTGATATGGTATATAGCTGTCCGCATTTTCTGCGCGAGATGATCCGCTTTCCTGTTCCATACGACATCTACGTACACATCGCCGGTATCGACCTGATCCGTGATCACGATGGCTCTATCTATATCCTGGAAGACAACCTGCGTACACCCAGTGGGGTAAGCTATATGCTGGAAAACCGCGAAATCACCAAGCGCCTGTTCCCCGATCTGCTGCCCAACAACGGTGTGCAAAGCGTACTCGATTATCCCGACATCCTGCACAAGAACCTGGTCCTGCTCTCGCCGCGGAAGATATCCAACCCTACCATCGTGCTGCTTACACCCGGCATTTACAATTCAGCCTATTTTGAACATACTACCCTGGCCCGGCTTATGGGAGTGGAGCTGGTAGAGGGAAGAGACCTGGTGGTTGATAATCACAAGGTGTATATGAAAACCACCAACGGGCTCCAGCAGGTAGATGTGATATACCGCCGGGTAGACGATGAGTTTATCGATCCGCTGGTCTTTAATAAAAACAGCATGCTCGGGGTTGCAGGCATTATGAGCGCATACAGGAAAGGAAATGTGGCCCTGGTAAATGCGCCCGGCAACGGCGTGTCGGACGACAAAGCCATTTATACCTTTGTGCCTGCCATGATCAAGTACTACCTGAACCAGGAGCCGATCCTTAAAAATGTACCTACTTACCAGCTGAGCAACCCGGATGAAAAACAGTATGTGTTCAGCAACATAGAACGCATGGTGGTAAAGAAAACCAACGAAAGCGGCGGGTACGGAATGCTGATGGGGCATACAGCTACGGAAGAAGAACGGATCAAGTACATGGCTGAAATCCAGAAAGATCCCCGGCAGTTTATTGCCCAGCCCATCATCAATCTTTCTTCCGCGCCTTGCTATATGAACGGAAAATTACAACCCCGGCGCGTTGACCTGCGGCCTTTTGCCCTGTGCGGCCCCCAGGGCATCCAGATTGTTCCGGGAGGTCTCACCCGCGTAGCCTTGCGCGAAGGTTCGCTGGTTGTAAATTCCTCCCAGGGCGGAGGCAGTAAAGACACCTGGGTGCTGGCTGAATAGGCTTCCTGTAGAAAGAAATAAAAACATTCTAACACAAACAACTATGCTAAGCCGAGTAGCCGATAGCCTGTATTGGATGAGCCGTTATATGGAAAGAAGTGACGGCATCCTGCGTATGCTGAAGATCAACTATGCTTCTTCGCAGGAAGACCTGACAGATGAGTTTTCCTGGAAGCCGGTACTGAAAATATTTACCTACATGACGGAGGAAGAGGCCGACGGCATTGCCCTTCATAGCAGAAAGGTATTGCAGCATATGGTCACCAACCGCGAAAACCAGAATTCCGTGTACAATGTGGTTACCATGGCAAGAGAGAACGCACGCAGCGTACAGGATCATATCTCCAAGGAACTCTGGCAGTGCCTGAATGAATTTTATCATCTCATGAGAGAAGGGTGGGTAGAAGAAGCGCTGGAAAATGGTGATCCGGTAAATGTACTTGATGTCCTGATCAAGCAATGTCTGCTGTATTATGGTACGGCTGATATCACCATGGCGCGGGGAGAGGGAAATATCTTTATGAATATCGGCAAACTGCTGGAGCGCGGTATCCAAACAGCGACTATTGTAGATACCAAGTTCAGCAGGCAAAACATACAGGAGATAACCGCAGAGCCTGCCGACCTGCGCTACCTGCTGCTTTCACTTTCGGGATACTCTCTGTATTTAAGAACCTTCCGGAGCGGCTTTGAAGCAAGAAATGTGGTTGACCTGGTGGTGCTCAACAAACAGTTCCCGCGGTCTGTTTCTTATTCAGTGCATAAGATGCAGTTCAATTTTGAACGCTTTTATACGCAACGCGCCAATATCGACAGCTATAACACGGTTTCCTTTATGATGGGAAGAATAAAAAGCAAAGTACAATACTCAACGGCTGAAACCATTATCCAGCAAGGACTTCACAGCTATCTGCAGGAAGTGATCACTTCGCTGAATGAAATAGGGGTCGCGTTGGAGAAACATTATTTTGCTTATTTCTAGATTTAAAAAACACATCTGCATACATGCCCAAGTTCACCATTCACCATACTACAAGATATACCTACGATTCGCCTGTAAGAGACAGTACCAACCAGCTGATGTTGTATCCGGTAAAAGACATGTACCAGCAGGTGTTGCGGCATGATCTTGACATTACAGGCGACCCCCAGGTAGAGATTTATGAAGATTACTACGGCAACGAAGTAGGCTCCTTTATGCATCCCGGGCCGCATACGGAACTCCTGATCGATTCAAGGGTAGAAGTGATCACAGAACCCAGACCCCTGCCGGAAATAGACAAATCCATCGAGGAGCAATGGGCTTATCTGCAGCAGGTAAAATGGCAGGTCCCTTACATTGATTTTTTGAAAGTAGAGCAGTTTGAAGGAAATGAAGAAGTATCGGCAAAGGTAAAGGAGTTGCAGACCCAGCAATTAAAACCGCTTGATGCGATCCTGGAGCTGAACAAATACGTGTACGACAACTTTAAATACATCCAGGGTGTTACCAACGTAGAAACCACGCTTGATGAAATATGGAAGCTGAAAGCGGGCGTATGCCAGGATTTTGCCCACATGCTGTCGGCCATGTTGCGGATGATTGGGGTGCCCGCCAGGTATGTAAGCGGGTATGTTTGTCCTGATAAAACCGGTATGCGCGGCGAAGGGGCCACACACGCCTGGGTGGAAGCCCTTATTCCTTTCTATGGCTGGCTGGGCTTTGACCCCACCAACAATTGCCTGGCAACAAATCTGCATGTTCGCCTGGCTGTGGGCCGCAATTTCAGGGATTGTTCGCCTGTAAGGGGAACGTTCAAAGGTGTTTCCAACCAGAACCTGGAAGTAGGGGTAACGGTAGCACATGAGGATGGGTATACCAACCCTGAAATTGTAAATATCCTGACACCGCAACCTGTTAAAAAGATCGAAAAAAATTCTTACCAGCAGTTTATCGAGATGCAGCAACAGCAGCAACAGCAATAAAATGAGGCGAAAAAAAGGCTCTAAATGAGGAGCCTACATATTACTTCTTATGGCGATATGAAAAAATCATTATTTCGGCGTACAATAACTACCTTGTAGTGGCGTTTTAGATTGGACGCTCCGGAAGCTGGACTCTTCCGGAAATTTATACATGGACGCAAATGGTTTTGCCTTATGACACACTATACCCCCGAAGACCTTATACGCTATTTGTATAAGGAAACATCGGCATCTGAAAATAGTGCTATCAAAGCAGCCCTGGATCAGGACTGGGCACTCAAAGAAAAATTTAAAATTTTGGAATCATCCTTGAAAATACTCGATAAAGCAACCGAATCTCCCCGGACGGAAGTGATCCTTAGAATACTGAATTACGCACAGAAAACGATGGTTGAACCTGTACAGTAAGGTGATTGAAGGTGTACAGTAATATTTCGTACTACACCTTAATTTCGTGTCTATTTTATCCCTGGAGGATGTATGACACGAAAGGAACGTTTTCAGTTCGTAATTGACTATTTCCAGCAGCACAACCCTGATGCTGAGACAGAGCTTTTGTTTGATTCACCCTACCAGCTACTGGTAGCGGTGATCTTATCGGCCCAATGTACCGACAAGCGGGTGAACATGACCACACCTGCCCTCTTCAACAAATACCCCGATTCAAAAACCCTTTCCGAAGCTGTTTACGATGAGCTGTTTGGCTTCGTAAAAAGCATTTCTTACCCTGGTAACAAATCCAGGCACCTGATCGGCATGGCCAAAATGCTGGTAGAAAAACATGGAGGCGAAGTGCCGCTGACCGTGGAAGAACTGATACTGTTGCCTGGTGTGGGAAGAAAGACAGCCAATGTTATTACTTCGGTTGTTGATCAGCAGCCCAACATGGCGGTGGATACACATGTATTCCGGGTATCAGCGCGCATTGGTTTAACGCACCGTGCCAAAACGCCGCTGGCTACGGAAAAACAACTTGTACAATATACCCCCAAAGACCTCATCTATAAAATGCACCACTGGCTTATCTTGCACGGCCGCTACATCTGTGTAGCCAGAAATCCCAAGTGCGGCGAATGCGGATTAAAGCCTGCATGTAAATATTTTCAGAAGAATGTCTGAACCATGATTTACAGGATTTTGGGGTTCGGGGATTGTGGGATCGCAGGGGACCGATCAGGTTGCTGGTAAAGACTTTCCTATTTTGATCATTGATCCACTGCAATTTCACAATCCCTATCCCCAAAATCCTGTAAATCATGGTTCAGACAAAAGCTTATAAACATGAACCATTCAACCAGTGAACAACTATTCTCCCGGGCTGCCCGGTCTATTCCAGGTGGTGTAAATTCGCCTGTAAGGGCTTTTAGAAGCGTCGGGGGCAATCCTGTCTTTATCAAAAGAGCACAGGGTGCTTACCTGTATGATGCCGATGGCAACCGCTATATTGATTATATCAGCTCCTGGGGACCAATGGTCCTGGGGCATGCTTATGAACCTGTTACCCAGGCTATTCAGAAAAAAGTGATGGAGTCCACTTCATTCGGCGCGCCGACAGAGCTGGAAATAGAAGTGGCTGAACTGATCAAGGGCATGGTGCCGAACGTAGACCTGATCAGGATGGTAAACAGCGGAACAGAAGCTTGTATGAGTGCCCTCAGGCTGGCAAGAGGCTATACCCGGCGCAACAAGTTTATCAAGTTCGAAGGGTGTTATCATGGCCATGCAGATTCTTTTCTCGTAAAAGCCGGAAGCGGTGTGGCTACCCTGAACATCCAGCAGGTTCCCGGTATAACCGGCGGCGTTTCTGCTGATACCCTGGTGGCGCCTTACAATGATTTACAGGCGGTAGAAGAACTGGTTGCCACCCACCCGGATGAAATAGCTGCTATCATTATTGAACCGGTAGCCGGAAACATGGGCTGCATTCTGCCCCTGCCCGGTTACCTGGAAGGCTTGCGGAAAATATGTGACCGGGAAGGCATACTGCTTATCTTGGACGAGGTTATGACCGGCTTCCGCCTGGCACGCGGCGGCGCACAGGAGCGACTGAATATTGATGCAGACCTGGTAACATACGGAAAGGTGATTGGTGGCGGATTACCGGTTGGCGCATTTGGCGGCAGAAAAGAAATCATGGACAAGATAGCACCCGTGGGAAATGTGTACCAGGCGGGCACCTTGAGCGGCAATCCCATTGGCATGATCGCCGGTTACACCGTGCTTCAGGAGCTAAACGAGAATCCGTTTATCTACACTTCTTTGGAGAACAAAACCGTTCACCTGGAAAACGGGTTAAGACATATCCTGGAAAAACGGTCGGTGCCGCACCGCATCAACCGGATCGGCAGCATGATCAGCCTCCACTTCTGCGACCACGATGTTGTAGATTTTCAGACCGCTGCTGCTGCGGACATTTCCCTGTTCAACCGCTTTTTTCATTTTATGCTCGAGCGCGGTATTTATCTTCCGCCCTCTGCTTACGAAAGCTGGTTCCTGAGCGATGCATTAACCAATGAAGACCTGGATGCCACCATACAAGGAGCAGAAGAGTTTGTAGCAGGTTTGTAAGGGGTAATCCGGGTCATTGCTTTTATTCTTTGTCTTGTCATCCCATTCTCCATTTTGTCATCCTGCAAGGGCGCAATTCCCTTTGCACTTGCAGGATGATGATGCGCCCTTACAGGATCTCTGCGGAGAGGTTCTGTTTAGCAAGACGCTGGCAGATCATCGCAGCCCCTTGCCCCGCAGAGATCCCGCACGGGGCGCATAAGCATAACGCAGATGCAGCAGCAAGAAGCGCCCCGGCGGAATGACAAGATAAAAAGGCAATCATTTACGGAAAGAGGCAGCTACAGCTTATGAATGAAATAACAGCTCACAGGGTTTCAGCCCTGTATGCTTTTTAAATGCGGTGGAGAAATGGGAGATGGATGAATAACCAAGTATAAGGGAAACATCGGTAACGCTCAGGCCTTTCTCGTAGAGCAGGTAACGGGCATGCTCCATGCGCTGGCTTTGGTAAAAATCAAAGATGGTGGTGCCAAACATTTCCTTAAAGCCTTTTTTCAGGTAGCATTCATTGATGGCTACTTTGCGGCTCAGCTCCTTGATGGTAACCGGCTCTCCGATGTGCTGGAGCAGGATTTCCCGGGCTTTGGTGATCTTCTCGCGGTCAGCCTCATTGGCCAGGAACTTACATGAAAAGCTTTCTACATCTTTCTCCCCTACCATACATTCCAGGCTGTACAACAGGAGCATCTGCGTTTGTGCATTGATGTAAATATTTTCCAGGCTGTCTTTGTACGTATTGTTGAGCAAAGACTCGAGCACCATCCTGATGCGGCTGCAAAGCGGTACGATCTTGGAAAAAGAAGAAGGATGGGTAAACTGGAGAATCTGGTTAACGACCGAACTGCCTGACTTGGCGGGTTTTACAAACTGCAGCAGGTGCAAGGTTAAGAACCTGAACGTCAGCACATCAAGTGTTTCAGTAGACCGGTAATTGCTGCTACCTGTCATGCAGAACCGCAGTTCGAAATAGTTTTCCCTTGAGTCGTTTTTTTTGTAATGATACACCATCATGCCCGTATCGTCTACATTCCATTGGGGATGCTTCTGGTAACGTTTGATCACATATTGCACTGATCCCGGTATCTGCTGTTCCTTTTCCTGGAGCAAGGCCAGTTCATGGTGCATGATAGGCCGCTTGGAGGCCATCGATAAAATGTCGGGTGGATGATGCATAAGGCTGCAAAATTAAGTAAATACCCCTGTGAAATGTCATTGATTTATCATTTCATACCCTGCTCCGCTTGGGTCCTGCCCGGCTTACCAGGTGGTTCCATGGGCGGGTAGCAAAAACAGGCCCGGTTTAAGAAAGGGTCGGCCCTGGAAACAGGGGTAAATAAGGGCTTTTTTAAGTGTTCTTATAACGTATTATTAGTTTCTGGCTATTGGCCAAAAGCCTTAATTGTAGTACATTTACAAGATTTAACTATTGTATTTATCCATCCGAAGATCGATTTTAAATGAATACAGAAACAGAAGAATTAGTTGCACCAGTGGCCAACGGGTATGGTGCAGACAGCATCCAGGTTCTGGAAGGATTAGAAGCTGTTAGAAAACGCCCGGCTATGTATATTGGCGATGTGGGCGTTAAGGGATTACACCACCTGGTTTACGAGGTAGTGGACAATTCCATCGACGAAGCGCTGGCAGGCTATTGCAAGAACATTATCGTTACAATCCATACAGATAACTCCATCACCGTGCATGACGACGGACGGGGCATCCCCACCGGTATCATGCAAAAGGAAAAACGCTCCGCCCTGGAAGTGGTGATGACCGTATTGCATGCGGGCGGTAAGTTTGATAAAAACACCTACAAGGTTTCAGGTGGTTTGCATGGCGTAGGTGTAAGCTGCGTAAATGCACTGAGCACCGTGCTTCATGTGTACGTAAAAAGGGAAGGAAAGATATTTGAGCAGGAATACCACACCGGCATTCCCCAGTATCCGGTCCGTGAAGTGGGTGAAAGCGATGAAACCGGCACCATCATTCACTTCTGGCCCGATCCCACCATCTTTACCGAACACGAGTACAACCGGGAAATCCTGGAAGGGCGTATCCGCGAGCTGGCGTATCTCAACCGGCGGGTAAGCATTACACTGAGAGATGAACGGGATCTGGATGAGGCAGGAGAAGTATACACCAAACTGTTTTACAGCGAAGGCGGCATCATCGAGTTTGTGGAAATGCTCGATAAGAACGGCAAGCGAACTGCCCTGCTTCCTACTACGCTTTTTGTAGAAGGGCACGATGCAGCTACCAATGTAGCAGTAGAAGTAGCACTCACCTACAACGACGACTTCAAGGAACACATCTTTTCTTACGTCAACAACATCAACACCATTGAAGGCGGTACGCACGTATCGGGCTTTAGAAGGGCGCTCACCAGGGTCTTTAAAAACTATGGTGAAAAACAGGGCTTGTTTGAAAAAGCCAAGGTAGAAATCGAAGGAGATGATTTTCGCGAAGGCTTGAGTGCCATTATTTCCGTAAAAGTGCCGGAGCCCCAGTTTGAAGGACAAACCAAAACAAAGCTGGGAAACAGCGAGGTCAGCGGTGTGGTGGAAACCACTGTAAGCAGGGTATTGGAAGCTTACCTGGAAGAAAATCCCAAGGAAGCCAAGAACATTATTTCCAAAGTAATCCTGGCCGCCCAGGCCCGTATAGCGGCTAAAAAAGCCCGCGAACTGGTGCAACGCAAAACGGTGCTGAGTGGCGGTGGATTGCCCGGCAAGCTGGCTGATTGTTCCGAAAGAGATCCGGACAGATGCGAGCTCTACCTGGTAGAGGGTGACTCTGCCGGCGGTACTGCCAAGCAAGGCCGTGACCGGAGCTTCCAGGCCATTCTTCCGCTCAGGGGTAAAATCCTCAACGTAGAGAAATCACTGGAGCACAAAATATACGAGAACGAAGAAATAAGAAACATGTATACGGCGCTGGGAGTAACCGTTGGTACACCCGAAGATCCCAAGGCGCTGAACACCGTCAAGCTTCGCTACCACAAGCTGATCATTATGACGGATGCCGATGTGGATGGAAGCCATATCGCTACGCTGATCCTTACGTTTTTCTACCGGTATATGAAGGAGCTGGTGCAGCAAGGCTATATCTACATTGCACAGCCTCCGCTTTACCTGGTAAAGAAAGGAAAAGAGCAGGAGTATGCCTGGAACGAAGAACAACGCAAAGCCCTGATCGAAAGAATGGCAGGAGGCCGGGAAGACAGTGTAAGCATTCAACGGTACAAAGGACTGGGAGAGATGAACGCTGTGCAGTTGTGGGAAACCACCATGAACCCGGATACCCGTACGCTTAAACAAGTTACCATCGAAAGCGCAGCAGAGGCCGATAGGGTCTTCAGCATGCTGATGGGTGATGAAGTTGCTCCCCGCAGAGAGTTCATCGAAAGCCATGCTAAATACGCCAAACTGGATGTGTAAACAGGCAGTTTCCTCGATCCTTATTGCAGCGCCGGAACAGGGCAAAGGCGTGGCCGGGGAAGTCTGGAATAAAAGTTGATACAGCTATAAACGCAGACGTCCTGGTTGGGAGCTGACTGCAGAAAACTTAATTTACTAATCAATTAAATATACAGTTATGTCCAACGATGCAACAATCACTGCATACAACGTTAAAACAAAAGAAAAGAACGTGCCTATGCAAGATGCCGTAATTACCAAAACTTCGCGTGGAGGGTATATGGCCCAAGGTACTGATGGCAAAGGAAATAAACTCACGACCATGTTAAGCGAAGCCAAAGCCCTGGCTGCCATCAAAGATGGCAAAGCAAAACAAGGATGGAAAGAATAAGATGCCGGGTTCAGGCTGTTAGCTTTTGGTAAAAGATGTCAAAGGCTAACAGCAGATCCCTGAAGCTTTTTCCTATTCATCCTCCCCTTCTTTCTCTCTCTCCTTGCCTTGTTTCCACAATTCGGGAATCCGTTTGATCCACACCAATTCCTTCATTTTTTGTTTGGCCTCTTCTGCCGGTGAGCCAAAGTAAGTCTTGCCACCTGCCAGGCTATGCGGCACACCGCTCTGCGCCAACACCACCGCATGATCGCCAACAGAAAGGGTTTTGCTTACACCTACTTGTCCCCACAACACCACACCATCGCCAATGGTGGTGCCGCCGGCTATGCCTACCTGGGCAGCAAACAAGCAGTTTTTCCCGATCACCGTATCATGCCCGATCTGGATCAGGTTGTCCATTTTTGTTCCGCGACCGATCCGCGTATCATGGGTAACACCCCGGTCAATTGTACAACCGGCGCCGATTTCCACATCATCTTCAATTACCACCCTTCCACAACTGAGCATTTTCCGGTACCATACTTCCCGGTCTTTCTTGGTGTTGTAGTAAAAAGCATCTGACCCGATCACGGTTCCTGCCTGTATAATTACATTGTTGCCGATCACGCAATGATCCATGATGGAAACATGCGGGTAGATGATGCAGTTGCTGCCGATGGTAACATGATTGCCTATAAACACATTGGGAAACACCTGGGTATGCTCACCGATTGCTGCAGTGTCGCTGATCAGTTTGGTAGCGGGTTCAAACGGACGAAAGTGCTGTACAATTTTAGTGTATGCTTCAAAGGGCTGCTCTACAATCAGCAAGGCCTTGCCTGCAGGCACTTCTACCTCTTTGTTAATGATAATATAGCTTGCTGCCGACTGCACGCACTTGTTGTAATACTTTGGATGATCGACAAAAACAAGGTCTCCATTCTCTACCCGGTGAATTTCATTGATGCCTGTAGCCATTCCGTTAAGGTCTCCTTTCAGTTCTGCATTTATAAATCCGGCGAGCCACTGCAATGAGACGGGTGATGGAAACTTCATAAAAACAATTTGCGCAAACCTACGCCAATTGCGTGAATAGAGGCATGTGCATCATGTCTGCAAGCAGACATCAGTGATAGTGTTACAATGAAAAAAATAGATTGTCAAAAAAATGTGCATAAAATAAATTTTATTTTTTTTATGTTAGTAAAAATTATTTTTAATATTGTGTAGGAAATTTTTTCTGGTACTTACTAACCCATCTACATATAAGCTCGGATTAATTCCGGGCTTTTATTTTTTATCTGATCAGTTGTCTACTTTTAATCATCAACTATTCCATTGAACCGCTACTTTGCTGTATACAAACCTTACCGGGTCTTGTCGCAGTTTAGTCTTCCTGCTGATGAGGCGCACACCCAAAAACAAACACTCAAAGATTTTTTCCGGGTGCCAACAGATGTGTATCCTGTAGGCAGGCTGGATTATGACAGTGAAGGATTGCTCTTGTTAACAAACGACAAGGAGCTGAACTACCGGTTGCTTCATCCGCGTTTTGCACACAAGCGCGAGTACTGGGTGCAGGTAGACGGAGCTATTACCGATGCAGCAGTGGCGCAGCTTAGCCGTGAAATGACCATCCAGGTGCATGGCAAGCAACATCGTACCAAAGAAACTTTTGTGCAAAGATGGAACGCGGAACCGCCCGTCCCGCCCAGGTTTCCGCCTGTCAGGTTCCGCCAGCACATTCCTACAAGCTGGATAAAAATGGTTCTCACCGAAGGCAAGCACCACCAGGTGCGCAAGATGACAGCCAAAGCAGGCTACCCCACATTGCGGCTCCTGCGTTACCGGATTGAAAACATTTCATTGGACAGCATGCTGCCAGGCGAGAGCAGGGAATACAGCAGGGACGAGATATACCGCTTGCTGTTCTCTCATTCCAAAAGCTAAGGGCAACCGTATAGAGCTCTAGATCCTTCACCTGTCTCTTCTGCGTAATTGCTTATATTGCCGGAAAATAAACCGCATGCTAAAATCTATGACGGGGTTTGGAAGAACGGAGCAGGCCATTGGCGATAAGACTTTCCTGATAGACATAAAATCCCTGAATGGCAAACAGTTCGAGCTGCAACTCAAGATGCCTTCTTTCCTGAAGCCGTTTGAGTTCGAGATCCGGAAAGTGCTTTCCCAGGGCCTGGGGCGCGGAACCATTGAATGCATCATCAGCTTAAAACAAACAGGTTCATCCAAGCCGTTTACCATCAACACCCAATTAGTAAAAGCATACTATGAACCCCTGTCTGAGCTGTCGAAAGAACTTTCACTCGATGCATCCAACATCCTGAGCTCCCTGCTCAAGCTACCCGAAGTGATCATGCCTACCGGTGACACCCTTACGGCAGAAGAGTGGCAGCAGTTTGCCCAAATCCTTCGGGCTGCTATCGAAGACCTGAACAACCACAGGGCGGATGAAGGCCGGTCATTGCAGCAGGATCTGTTGCTGCGCATTGAAAACATCGTGAAAAGCCAGCAGGAAGTCAGCTTGCTCGAACCAAGGCGCCAGCAGAAAACGCGGGAAGGACTCCTGAAGATCCTGCACGAGCAGGTAGGCAAAGAAAATTACGATGCAAACCGGCTTGAGCAGGAACTGATCTATTACATAGAAAAAATGGACATCAGCGAAGAACTGGTGCGTTTGAAAAATCACTGCGATTATTTTAAGACGATTATAGAGGAAGACAACGAGGAAAATGGCAAGAAGCTGTCGTTTGTACTCCAGGAAATCGGCCGCGAAATAAACACCACAGGCGCAAAAGCGTATGATTCAGCGATTCAGAAACTGGTGGTTATCATGAAAGACGAATTGGAAAAAGCCAAAGAACAGGTCCTGAACGTTCTGTAATCTTTGGATGGGGATAAGCTGCCGGTTCATACGGAGACCTGCCCGGCAGATTGTACTTTTGCAAAAAAACTATCTTGAAGAACACTGTTATCCTTACACTGGTCTTTTTGCTTTCTGCCTGCACAAAGATCGATGTGTTTGAAAAAAGTACTTCCTTTAAAGACCACCGGTGGCAAAGCACGGAAAAGCCTTCGGTTTCTTTTACCATTTCCGATACCTTGTCTCAATACAACTTGTTCGTTGTAATCAGGCATTCCGATGCCTACAACTTCAGCAATATCTGGATGAACGTATTTACCCAGGCACCGGGTGATTCAACAAAAAAGCAACTGCTCAACCTGCAGCTGGCAGACAACAAGCAAGGCTGGCTGGGGAGTGGTATGGACGACATTTTTGAACAGCGCATTCCCATTACGGCCAGTCCGGTCCGGTTTGGTAAACCCGGTGAGTACAAGTTTTCTTTTGAACAGATCATGCGCGAAGATCCGTTGGAGCACGTGTTAAATGTAGGGTTGCGCATTGAACGGGTAAAACAGGACTAGCAGCTACAACAAGATTTTCATGAGCATTCTCAGAAAAAAAGGGTTGGCGATTGCTACGGCTGTTTACTGGTTCCTGCTGCTGTATATTGTAGCAGTGCTGGTTTGGTGGTTTATTGCACTGCAGCAGCAAAACCGGCAAATGACCGACTACAAGCTTGCAGAACTATCTGTCCGTGACCCAGGCTATGCAGAAAAATTACAAAATATCAACCGGGAACAGCAACTTAAAGCAACCCGCAATATAGGAGAAGGAGCCAGCTTCCTGCTGGTGATCATCATCGGGGCCGTTCTGGTTTACAGAATTGTTCGCAGGCAGTTCCGGATATCGCAGCAGCAGCAGAACTTTATCATGGCCGTTACCCACGAACTGAAAACGCCTATCGCCATCACCAAGCTGAACCTCGAAACGTTGCAGAAACACAAGCTGGATGCAGGCAAACAGCAGAAGCTGCTTAGCACCACCCTGGAAGAAACAGAACGCCTCAATACGCTCACCAGCAATATCCTGATCTCATTCCAGCTGGATGGAGGAAGATATCGTATAGCCAGGGAAGATTTAGATTTGTCAGCGCTGACAGCTACGTGTGTGCAGCAGTTCAGCCATCGCTTTCCGGACAGGGCGTGGAAGGTTTCGATTGAAGAAGATGTAGCCGTGAACGGAGATCCCCTGCTGCTCCAGATCCTGATCAACAATCTCCTCGAAAATGCCATCAAGTACTCTCCCAAGGGCAGTCCGGTTGCATTCAGGCTTGCCGCAGCAGCGGGTTCCGCTGAACTGGCTATAGCCGACCGGGGGCCTGGCATACCGGAGGGAGAGAAAAAAAGAATTTTTGAACGCTTTTACCGCATGGGCGATGAGCTGACGCGGAAAACAAAAGGCACCGGTTTGGGATTATATTTGTGCAGAAAGATTGCCCGCGATCACCATGCAACCATTCATGTGCTTGACGGGGAGGGAGGGGGCAGCCGTTTTGTCGTTAATTTTAGGAGATAGCTCCTGCCTGGCAGCTGCCGGAAAAACAGATGAGGTATGAATACCGAAGCAAAGACATCCATCTTATTGGTTGAAGACGAAGAAAATCTTCACGAAGCCCTGAAGCTGAACCTGGAGCTGGAGGGTTACGAGGTAACTTCTGCCTATGACGGAAACAAGGCGCTGCAGGCCGTACAGGCAGAGTATTTCGACCTGATCATCCTGGATATCATGTTGCCTGAAATAGACGGCATCACCGCCCTGGAAAGCATCCGCGTGCAGAACAACAATGTACCGGTACTGATCTTAAGCGCTAAAAACAACAGTGCAGATAAAATTCTGGGACTGAAAAAAGGAGCCGATGATTACCTTACCAAACCCTTCAACTTAGAAGAGCTGCTGCTGCGCATTCAGAAGCTGATCGAAAAAAACAAGCGGCTGCTTGATAAGGATACTGTGGGCGATACATACAGCTTCGGCCGCAACCACATCGACTTCAAGGCCCAGGAGGCACGTACGAAAAGCGGTGAACGCATTCAGCTCAGCAAAAAAGAAACGATGTTGCTCAAGCTGCTGATAGAAAACAAAAACGATGTAGTGCCGCGTGAAAAGATCCTGCAAACCGTGTGGGGCTACAATGTATACCCCACCACCCGCACCATCGACAACTTCATCCTGAACTTCCGCAAATATTTCGAAGAAGACAGCCGCAACCCCCGCTATTTCCATTCAGTAAGAGGCGTTGGGTACAAGTACAGTGAGTAGTCCGGATTTGAACTTACTGGTGTGTGTAGAAGTAATCAGTCTATCCTTTCTTTTTGTCATTCCGCCGGGGCACATTTCGCTATTGCACCTGCGGAGGGTTTGTGCGCCCCGAGCGGAATCTCTGCGGGGCGGTGTGTTGCGATGATGGATTAGCCTCTTACTGAACAGAGACTCTCCGCTCCACAGAGATCCTGTAAGGCCGCGGCATCATCCTGTAAGCGCAAACTCAAGAGCGCCCTTACAGGATGACAAAAATAAGTGTATACATCCTTCACCCTTTTGGCACCACTAAATTTGAAATGAATGGAATACCAATTTCAACAATAAGGTTCGTATAGCTTCCCTTTACAATGCCCCGATCACAGCATCGGCCCTGGTGAGTGTTTGCTGCATGTCGGAAGCAGAGTGGACGGGGGTGTACAGGGCAATCTCACAGTCGTTTAGCACATGCTCGAGTTGGGAAACTACTTCTGCATTTACGCCCTTTGTTCTGAGCTGTGATACGACATTGAATTTGTTCAGCTCGGTAGAAGGAATCTGCAGGGTGGCCGACAGCTTTTTCCAGACAGCTTTGTTTACTTCTCCATAAAATTCCTGGCTCCGGCCTTCTGCAAGGGCCAGGCGGGCATTTTGAAGCGGTTCTTCTTTTATAGGTTCTGCCTGTACCGGATTCGCCGCCGCCACAGGCTGTAAAGCAGGAGCCGGAGTTTTTGCTGCAGGACGTTTTTTTCTTACCAGCAGGTAGCAGACCAGGATCAGCAGCAACGCAGCTGCAATGCCCCAGAGCGTAGCAGAGGAAACAGATTTGCGCCAGTCGAAAGTGGCAGGATTGATCTTGATTTTGTGCGAAGCAAAAAAAGACTTTTTAGCCGGAGCAGTTACTTTCAGGGTAAAAGAATCTGATTGAACCGTTTGGTAAGCAGCGCGTGACGGATCAAAATAAGAAAAAATGATCTTGGGAATCTTGTACGTGCCCGTATCCCGGGCACTGAAAGTGTAAGTAAATGTTTTGGTGCCGGTGAGGGGGTAAATCGCTTTATTGACAGTTTCTTTTACAACCGGATCATATCCTTCAAACGCAGCGGGAAGCTGGAGCTGGGGCGCGTTGATAACGGTAAAATTGCCTTCCCCCTTTATCTGCACTTTTATTGTAACAGGGTCACCGGCAGGAACAACTGCTTTTTCCAGTTCGGAATAGATGATGAATTTTCCCACGGCCCCGTTAAATCCGGCAGGCTTGCCGGCTTCGGGCAGCGGCTTCACGGTAACAGAAACAGGTTTGCTGGCCAGCGAAAAAGATTGCTCTTCCAGTTCTCCCCGGTTTTCATCGTTCATAAACCGGTCCATAAACCGTTGTACCGGATCTCTGGAATCAGGGTGGTTCTCAGCTGTTCTCAGGAAACTGACCTTATTGGTCAGTTCTACCGGATCTATGGTAAAGGTGCCGGCCTGCAATGGGAACAACTGGGTTTTGCGGATAGTATGTACGTTAAAAGTTTTTCCACCGATGCTCTCTACCGATGGCCGGTTTGCTTCAGGTTCTATCATATCATACACGCTAAACCCATTCAGGGAAGGACGGCGCAGCACGGTTGATTCAGAGCGAAGGCGGGAGCACAGCTTGAACGTAGCAACAATAGGCTCGCCTTCATAGCAAACAGTTTTGTTGACATCTGTCTGCACAAAGATGTTCTTTTTGATCTTGTCCGACATCTTCTCGCCAGGCCGGAGAATATACTCTTCGCTTACCTGTGGCTCTTCTGCCGGCCAGCTTCTAGGCATGACGGGCATGATCCCGCTGTTCTGGCTGCTGTTGCCCGAACCTCCTGTGCTTCTTACATCAATCGTTACGGTATTGGAGCGAACGGGCTTGCCGTCTATTACGGCAAGCGCCCCAGGGATGCTCAATTTGCCCTTTACAATTGGTTGCAAAACATAGGAAATGGATTTGTATTGTGAAAGGGCACCATTGATGATGCTCATACCACTCGACTGGATAGGACCTTGTATGAGCCGGAAATTCTTGAATGATGGTGGAGCAATGTTTTCAACTGATTTGGCATTTTCTACCGTGTATTCAACCTGTATGTATTCATTCAAGCCTGGTTGTGTTTCATTGACCACGGTGGAGAACTTTGCCTGTGCACCTGCCGCTATGCACAGCAGCAGGGCGGAAAGGGTAGCAACAAAGAACAAAAAACAAGTTCTGATACGTGTAAAAATAAATTCCATGTAGACCTCAGTGGTTCTTCAATTATACAAATATAAAATCCGATGGTTTGCGAGGCGGGTTAAATGTCAGTTAATATAGGTGCGCCGGCTCTATCATCCGGCTACAGGTTAATGGGCCGGATGTCTGTCAATGCATTGCGGACAGCGCTTCTTCTACCTCGTGAACCGGTACGTTTTCACCGCTGTATTGCCTGCTTCGTCTTCCACGCTTACTTGCAGCTCGTGCTCGCCCGGTAAACACATTTCATCAAACTGGTAGATAAATGTACGGCCTTTGTCGTTGGTAAAACGCAGCCATTTGCCATCGAGCAGGGCCCGGAAATTTTTAAAGTAGTCAAGATTATCAGAAACCGTAAAAGCTATCCGCTGGGCTTTGCTCAGATTTGCTCCATCTGAAATGCCCACCGGGGCAATTACCGGCGGTGTTTCATCCACAACCAACTGAAAGCTGCCGAAATCACGGAACTTGGCAGAAGCCCAATCCGTACTCCATTCTACTTTTTCCACATCTGTTTCCCTGCCGGCAAAACGTTGCATAACCACCCGTTGCCTTTTTTCCGGAGAAAGGGGTTTAATGGGTTTGATGCGAACCAGAAAAGAATCCTGCAGCGGAATATAGGCTGCCCCAATGGTATGCACAGCCGATACCACAACCGGGTTGGATGGATTTATATGGCTTTCGCGGATGTGTACAGAATCATACAGACAAGTTTCTCCGATATAGAATTCGCAATCACTTCCTTCATACACATCTACCATAAGGGGATAAAAAACCTTACCAGCAGGCTCGGGCGCAGCAGCATTGGCGCCGGTATGCTGAACGCGGAAATTAAGTTCGGAACTGTTGCCGTATGGATCGGCGGCTGTTATCTTCACATCGTGCACCGCCCCATCGCCGAGGTCTATTACGCCATCGCCGCCCGGCTTAAAATAAATAGAATTTACATAACCCGGCAGTTCAGACAGATGCTGAAAGAAAGAGCCGCCATTGGCCCTGGTTTTATAATCAATGTTCGCATTTATGTACCGGGTGGAATTGTAGCTGACTTCCCGGAGCTGAAAACCCGACACCAGCACCCCATTGTTGTACAAGCTGGATTCATAGATCCCGTTCAGGTTGCTGGAGCCGGTATGGGTATCATAGGCAGAGATGGCAAAGCTGACTTTATCGCTGGCCGCCGTAATTACACCGGGCAGGGTGTAAACACCTTCTGCAGACCGCTTCACCGGGTAAATCCGGGGCGACTGTTCATACGTGCTTTTCCGGCGGTCGTACACAGCCAGCCGCAGGATGGACGGGCGTACCCGGTCTTCGAGGGGAAGGCCGAAAAGAAGCGGATTGAGGTTAACATCATCGCCTGTTCTGCGAACTTCAAAATGCAGGTGTGGTGCCTGCGAGCCGCCGGTAGTACCGCTGTAGGCGATCAGGTCGCCTTTTTTTACGGGAAACAGGCCGGGAGGCAGGAGCAGAAAAACATTCCAGTGCTCTTGTTTGTACTGTTGCGCTTTTACCCAGCTTTCCAGGCCGGGGAAAAAATCATTCAAATGAGCGTACAGGGTCGTAAAGCCATTGGGATGGTTGATGTAGATGGCCCGGCCAAAACCAGCGGGTTCAATTTTGATCCTTGCTATATACCCGTCGGCAGCAGCATAAACAGGCAGGTTTTGTTTTGCCATGGTCTTGATGTCGAGCCCCATGTGGTAATGCCCGGGACGGAGCTCCCCGAAATTGCCGCTGAGGCTGATGGGGATGTTGAGGGGATCTCTGAAATAACCTTGCGGATAATTAGCGGGGCGGGGTTGGCCATGTGCTACCAGGGTAAAGCTTCCGATCAAAAACCATCCTAAAAATGCCGACATGCTGATTCTCATACGGGACTATAAGCGGTAAAAATAAGTCAGAATGGCTGATCGGCGATAAGAATCCGCTTCATCCTGGTGGACTGTTTTCTATTAACATAAACTTAATGTGTTCAAGGCATCAACAGGTGCGGATCTGTAAAAAAACCTTCTGTTCCAAGCAAAAAAAAATAATTTTTGGTACAGCTTTTGGCAATAGAATGCTGTCTTAATAAATTATACAGTAACCCCGTAATCTATAGTGACATGGAAGCAGTTAAACACAGGTTTGCACTCGTCGTGATCGTGCTTACCGCCACCCTGATCGGTCTCTTCAAAGGAGCCGAGGCAAAACAAAAATGGGTCTTTAAAATCAAAGACAAATACATCAATCGGAGACAGGTGGCCGAGCAAAAGTCTATTGCAAGAAAAGGAGGTGTACTGTTAGATGACATCGAGTTGTCTTCTTATCACCGCTAGTAAATTCTACTGTACACATAAATAGAACAGGCTGTCCGCTTGCTGGGCAGCCTGTCTTTTTTTCTGAACCTTCTTCTTCCCAAACAGTTATTGTAAAACAAACACCTGCTCTTCTCACACAAAATTTATCTCTATGGCCATTTCCAACTTTTCCCGACCGGCTTTCAACCTGTTGATTTGTTTGTTGCTGCAGACTTTGGTAGCATGTGCCCAGTCTGGTGCCGGTGCCGCAACTGCAACAAGTCCTTACACGTTTGGGGAACCATCGCGGGATGGAACGGGTAAATTTTACATGGGAAGAGAGATCGCTGCGATCATGGGGGCGGGCGGGGCGAGCTGGCTGGACCGCAATAGCCGGCAGCAGGAAGAAAATACAAACCTGGCCATCAGCAAATTTCCGCTCACCCCATCCAGCAAAGTAGCTGATATCGGGGCTGGTTCCGGATATTATACTTTCAAGGTGGCCACCAAAATACCTGACGGAAAATTGTATGCTGTAGAGATACAGGACGAGATGATCCGGCTGCTAGAGGAGAACAAGTCGAAGCTCAATAACAGCAATGTAGAAATTGTCAAAGGCGGTGAACAATCCCCCAACCTGCCGGACAGTTCGGTGGACCTGGCCTTTATGGTAGATGTATACCACGAGCTGCTTTACCCGCGCGAGATGCTGCAAAACATCCGCAAGGCACTGAAACCAACCGGCAAGCTTTTGCTCCTCGAATACAAGATGGAAGACCCCTCGGTGGCCATCAAAAAACTGCACAAAATGAGCGTAGCCCAGGTAACCAAAGAACTCGCCGCCAACGGCTTCACCCTCTCCTACAAAGGCGATTTCCTCCCCCTGCAGCACATCCTGGTTTTTGATAAGAAGTAAGAATAGAGCTTGTCTGAACCTTGATTTACAGGATTTATAGGATTCGCAGGATTGTGGGTTGATGCTCTGAAATCTTTGCTGCTAGCGGGCTTCATGTGTTTATAATCTTGAACCCACCCCTGCCCCTACCGGGAGGGGATGCGTCTTTGGCACCCCGTATTCAGTACTTCTCTCTACTTTCTTTGCCCACTTGTTCCGAGCATTTTTTGTCTTGAACCAGGATTAAACGGATTGGGGGATTACAGGATTTTTTGGGTACGGGTGGAGCAGCCTACTCTTTCCTTTGTCACCCTTTTCTC
>JADCRZ010000139.1 GCA_015069695.1 Williamsia sp. | reverse complement strand
GGCAGTACCAATTTCCAGCTTTCCTTTACGGTTGCCAATTTATCAAAAGCTGCGTCGTGCGGCGGGCATCCTTTACCCCCCGATTTGCTGTTCAGCGTGGAAACGCCTTCGGGTAGCGTTATTAACAGTGGCAGAACGGGTACCCTTGATTTCGATTTTTCAAGCGATATCTTTTCGCTTTATTTTAGAACGCCGGATGCCGTTACGTCGGTGGTGGTGCGGATAGCCACCGCGAATGCAGGTGGCTGTGGCAACGATTTTATACTGGACGATATTGAGATTGGTGCCTGTGGTCCCCTAGTGAGCGCGGGTATGGTTGTTTCGCCGGGCAATTTTAACCCCTTTATAAACAGGTGCGTTGGCGACCCGTCTCCTGTTTCCTTGTCGGCTTCCGTTGGCACAGGCTATCTGGCACCTTTCTACCAATGGCAGTTTTACAACGGTTTGGAATGGATTGATATAGGCGGAGCGATTGCCCCTGATTATTCATTTACGGCACCCCAAGCCACCGGAACTTTTAAATACCGCCTTAGTGTGGCTGAGGCTGCCAATATTTCGAGCCATAACTGCCGGGTAGTATCGAATGAAGTTACCGTGAGTATACTCCAGCCAACGATGCATATTACGGCTGGCAGCAACAGCCCTGTTTGCGAAAACGATACGCTTCGGTTGTCTGCCACCGGCGGGCTTAGGTACACCTGGTCGGGACCGGGCGGGTTTCAGACCGATGGTGCAAACCCGGTTGTTCTCGCTACCCAAGGTTCGGGCGGTGATTATATGGTTACATCGGCAGATGCTACGGGCTGTGTAAGTGCCGACACTACAACCGTGCATGTTCTGCCGGCGCCGGTGATTACCGTAAGCGAACGGCAGGCAATATGCCGCGGCGACTCTGTAGCGCTGCGGGCAAGTGGCGGCGATGCTTATAACTGGCAACCTGCCCTTTCTTTATCCGATGCCGCTTCGGGCGAGCCGGTGGCAAAGCCGGCAGCTACCACAATCTACACGGTATCGGTTACGGATAGCCGTCACTGTACAGACACTGCCCAGGTACAGGTGGTGGTACATGAGGAACCACAGGTAAGCGCCGGAGCCGACGGGATAACCCTTGCCGGGCAGCCCGTGGTGCTGGAAGGAGCACTGGCTGATTCGAACGAGGTAAGCTATGTGTGGCTGCCTTCGTCTACGCTCAGCAATGTTCATTCGCTGATGCCGGTGGCAACGCCGGCGGTGACCACGCAGTATGTGCTACGTGCCACGTCGGACATTGGTTGCGGCAGCGCGGAAGATACCGTGCTGGTAACCGTGTATAAAGAGCTTGCCATCCCTACCGCTTTTACTCCCAATGGTGACGGACTTAACGATGTATGGAATATCCCTGCCTTGCGGGCGTTCCCGAAGGCTGTCCTTTCTGTTTACGACCGGTTTGGCAATACACTGTTTGTGAGCTATGGCGGCAAAAAGGGCTGGGATGGTACTTATTGCGGAGTGCCGCAGCCGGCAGGAGCTTATCCTTATTTTATTAATCTGCAGAACGGAAGCCCGGTTATTAAAGGTGACGTTGTTATTATCAAGTAAGAGGTAAACTTATAATATGATTTTCTGTACACACTAAGATCTTTTAAAAGGACAAAACTCTTTACTTATCTAATAATTTCCCAAATTCTGATGCTGGTGCCTATATTGACCTGGTGTTAAGCTTGTAACTTGTTTAAAGATTTTAGAGAAATGCGGAACGCTGGAGAAGCCGGTTTCCTCTGCAATCTCAGCCACCGTCATATCAGATGTTGTCATCAGGTATTGCGCTCTCTCAATGCGCTTTCCATTGATGTAAGGTAAGGGACGTTCGCCGGTGAGTTGGACAAACAACCTTGAAAAGTAATCCGGATGTTGGTTTACTTTCTTAGCCAATTCAGAAACCGTAAGTTGCTTTTGTAAATTCAATTGAATAAAGCTTATCAACTCAGTTACTTTGGAAGGGATGGCGCTATTGTCTTTGTGATAAAAACGTTTAGAGGCTAAAGAATCAGAACTTATTTCCAAAGCTATTCAGCAAACATTTGCCGGTCTTGTACAAGCCAACCAGGCTGTTCGCAGTCCGGCTGCACTTGGTAAATTATGTATCGGTTTAGAATGTGGCGGTTCCGATGGTTTCTCCGGCATTTCTGCCAATCCGGCCATTGGCTATACATCCGATTTACTGGTAGCATTAATTGGCACCGTCATTCTCTCTGAATTTCCTGAATTATGCGGTGTTGAGCAAAATTTGAGTGATAGATGTGTCACAACTGATACTGCCAAACGCTTCGCTTTGATGAAAGCATACAGCGATAAGGCAATCGCAGCCTGTTCCGGCTTCGATATGAATCCTTCTCCAGGAAACATAAAAGATG
>JADCRZ010000138.1 GCA_015069695.1 Williamsia sp. | reverse complement strand
GGCAGCAAACATGTGTGGCTGATGCGCAACTCTCTTTTCATTTTATGTCTGCTTTTACACAGGCTATCACGAGCAGACAAATAAGCCACGTCGTTCTTTTCTGCCACCCGCGCGGTAAGCGGTGACAGCCGCCCTGAGGCGGCAAAGCAGCCAAACTGCCTTTGTCAGCTCTTTTTGCATCTCTTTTACCCCGGTTTCCACGCTTCTTTCCGTCCACTTCAGCAGTTTTTTGAGGTTGTAAGCTACTGCTGCCATCAGCATGCACTTGCTGCTCTGGACAAGCCCTCTTGTATTGACTCTTCGCATGCCGAGGAAGTTTACCAGCGTTCCCAATACCGGCTCTACCGTCGAGCTTCTCAGCTCTTTCATTTGCTTTGCTTTTGCCGTTTGCAACCTTTGGTGCATGCGGTCGTAGTAAGGCTTGTCGACAGAGTCTTCGATCTTTTTTTCGGGGCTGCTGCCAATGCACCCGCTCCTGAGCGGACAGGCTTTGCAGTCCTTTGCCGAGGACCGGTACTGGCGCATCTCATACTGATCGTGCGAAAGACGGACTCTTTTGAAAGTGAGGCGCACACCCCGGCTGCAGGTATAGTAATCGCCTTCTTCGTGATATGTAAAACCTGCCCGTTCGCTTTTGTACTGACCGAAGTTGGGGATGTAGCCTGTAATGCCCTTTTCTTCCAGATACCGAAGTGCTTCGCCGCTGCTGTAGCCGGCGTCTGCCAGTATCTCTTCTGTTTGCAGATGGTTTTCAGAGAGGTTTTTCATCGTTGCCTTTACAATAGAAGAGAGACACTGAGAGTCCCTTTTATCTGCGTGGTGGCTCTGGATGGCGGTGATGACATGGTGCGCCGTATCGACTGAGACCTGTGCGTGATAGTTAAGCTGCCGCGGCTTGCCGGGCTTGACCGAGATGCGGCTGTCGGGATCGGTGGTGCTGTAATGGGTGTGGTTGCTTACAAACTTGGCACCGCTGCTTCTGCCGCCTTTGGGCTTGCCCCGGTAGGCTTTCCGCTTCCAGTTGTGATGCTGCGTTACGCTTTTGTGTTTGGCAGACGTTACGGTGGGGGTGTTATCTGTCTTGTCATCATCACCTTTGTCTTCCTTTCCGGTTTCTTCTGCCTGCTGCTGCAGTTCTGCCGTGTAGGCTTCCGCATCAAGGAGCACTTCTTTTTCTGCCAGTTTGCTCATGGATGCGTTTGCCTTTACGGCTACCGAATCGATGGCTTGCATTCTGCCCGCTACCATACCTTTATCGATGCATTGTTTGAGCACTTTCTTAAAGAGGTCTTTGAACAGGTCTTCGCCCCAGAGCCCGCGGGTGCGGCTGAGGGTAGAGTGCCAGGGAAGAGGCTCATCGATATTGTACCCGATAAAGTAAAGCATATCGAGCCGCATACTGACGGTCGAGATGATACGGCGGTCGCTTGAGAGGTTTTCTAAGTACCCGATGAGGATGAGACGGAAGAAGACGACGGGATCGATGCTCTGTTGCCCTTCGCTGCCGTAGTATTGTTGGGTGGCTGCATACAACCATTTTAAATCCAGCACATCTTTTAATCTGCGGTAGAAATTGTCTTCGGGAACGTGCTGTGAGAGCTGGAAGGACGTGAAGAGCTGCTCCGTGTATTGCTTCTTGCCTTGCATGGCTCAAGTTACCTCTTCTCTTGCCCCTTTACAACTATCTTTATCAACAGAATGTGAGTTGTGCAACAGGCACATGTGTTACCTGCCGGCTTTGTCTGACGAAATGCTTTGCTATTTGATTTTATCATCTCTTTTTATAAACTATAGTTATACCATCGATGCTTGTCTGCTGAATAAAAGTGCGTAGCTTTTTGTCATAATCAATTTGCAATGTGTCGTCACCCAGCCAGCTAAAACCAATAGAGTTTGAGTCAAGTCCTGTAGCACCATGATTGGTGTCAACAGTAAATGTATTACCAACTTGAGTTGTGTCAAACTGATTCTCATAATTGGTCATACTCACCTGATATGAGTTGTCAGCAGTCGCACCGCCTTGCAATAAAAACAAAACTGCTTTTTTAGTGTGTCGTCCGTTGGAACTTTCCTTTATTAAAGTAGCCGAATGACCGTCGGCTAAAGAAAGACAAGAAGAAAAAGCAATTGTCAAAAAGATTGATATCGATAAAAGTCTAAGCATGTGTCAGAGTAAGCTGGCAGCTAACAAATATATTACCCGCCCCCAGCAATACAAAATGAGGTTCAAACCTCAATCATAATCAACACACTTCTATCTCATTTCTACATTCGTTCAATGCACTCCCCATCCTTAAAAACACCTTTACCCACCTTATAATGTGCTTAAATATTTGCATACCACATTTTCGAATCATACAACCCTATAACTTCACCCTACATTAATCAACAAAACCAATATCTGCTTATG
>JADCRZ010000137.1 GCA_015069695.1 Williamsia sp. | reverse complement strand
CTTGATGCAAAAAGAAGCAAAAAAATCAAGGCTGTTTGAAAGGGGCTAAAATTTACTGCACTGCGCTACAACGAACAAGCTAGGGCTATGCAGTTGTGGGTGTTTGTGCCTTTGCATGGAGGGACTGTAGAATAGTACCGGGCGTGTTCGTTGCTGAACGCTTCGTTCCGTAAATTTCTTCACGCCCCTTTCAAAAGGCCGGAGGGAAGGAGGAGAGAGGAGGAAGAAAGGATGTTGGTGGATCGATTATATTTTTGTCTGAACAAGGATTACACGGATTACAGGATTGGAGGTTGGGGAATCGATCTTTAAAGACGAGTATCTATCAACTCCAGGATGATCCACCTTCAAACTGCAATCCTGTGAATCCTTCCAATCCTGTAAATCAAGGTTTAGACATTTGTATATTTTAATAACTGAAAAGGTATGACTGACAAAAACTTATCGAGTGTTGAGAAGATCAAGCTGGCGAGTGATGGATTGCGGGGGACGATCGAGGAAAGCTTGCAGAATGAGATCACCGGGGCTATCAGCGAAGACGACCAGGCGCTGATCAAGTTTCATGGCATGTACCAGCAGGACGACCGGGACCGGCGCGAAGAAAGGGCAGAAAAAAGGCTGGAACGGCTTTACTCGTTTATGATCCGCCTCCGGCTTACCGGGGGATTTCTGACGCCGGAGCAATGGATCGCCACGCATGAAATTGCCGGTGAAAACAGCACGGGCGTTATCAAGATCACGACGCGGCAAACCGTGCAGCTCCATGGCATCATCAAATCGCATATCAGGCCTACCATCCAGGCCTTTAACGAAGCCAAGCTGCATTCCATCGCCACCTGTGGCGACATCAACCGCAATGTATTGTGCAGCTCCCATCCCAAACAGTCGCCCCTGCACGAAAAAGTATTTGCATTTGCCGATAAGATCGCCGAAATGCTGATGCCGAAAACCAGGGCTTATTATGAGATCTGGCTTGATGAAGAAAAGATCGCGGATAAAAAGGATGAAGAAGATCCGCTGTACAAAGACGCATACCTGCCCCGCAAATTCAAGATCGGTGTGGTGATCCCGCCCAACAACGATATAGATGTACTGGCTAACGACATCGGCCTGATCGCCATCATTGAAAACAACCGGATCAAAGGATACAACATTGCTGTCGGTGGCGGCCTGTCAACCACCCATGGCAACCCGGAAACCTATGCCCGCCTGGCTACGGTGATCGGTTTTGCAGATTCAGAAGAAAAAGCCCTGAAAGCAGTCTACGAAATTGTGACCATCCAGCGCGACTTTGGCAACAGGAGCGACCGCAAGCTCGCCCGCCTGAAGTATACATTTGACAGGATGGGTGAGGAACAATTCCTGCGTGAGCTGGAAGCCAGGACCGGCTTCTCCCTGGAAAAACCGCGCCCTTACCAATTTACTAGCCGCGCCGATTATTACGGCTGGGAACAGAACGAGGCGGGTTTGTGGTACTACACCGTATTTGTAGAGAACGGCCGGGTGCTCGATGATGAGAAGATAGCGATGAAAACAGCCTTGCTGGAAGTGGCCAAGACCGGGAAAGCCAATTTCCGCTTTACGTGCAACCAGAACGTGATCATCAGCGATATAAAGCCCAAAGACAAAAAAGAAATTCAGAAGATCCTGGACAAATTCGGGATCACCCAGCATACGGAAAAAAGTTCTGTCATCAGAAAAAATGCCATGGCCTGCGTGGCGCTCAACACCTGTCCGCTGGCTCTGGCCGAAGCCCAGCGTTACATGCCTACCCTCCTCAGCAAAATAGAGCCCCTGCTCCTGAAGCACGGCCTGGAGGAGGAACCCATTATTATGCGCATGACCGGCTGTCCGAACGGATGTGCCCGCTCCTATGCAGCCGAGATCGGCTTTGTCGGCACCGCTTACGGCAAGTACAACATGCACCTCCAGGGCGACCATGAAGGCACCCGGCTCAACAAAATCTACAAGGAAAACCTCGACGAGGCAGCCATCCTCACAGAAATGGACCATCTCCTCGCCACCTTTAAACAAGAGCGAAAAAAGGGAGAACACTTCGGTGATTTTTCGCTGCGCAAGGGGTTTGTAGTCTGAACCATGATTGACAGGATTGGGAGGGATTGAGGGGATGTTAGTGGAGCGAGCAGCATGCGGGTGCTTTTTGCCTGAACAAGGATTAAACGGATGGAGGGATTGCAGGATTTTTGGGGTAGCGGGTGGAGCAGGTTACTCTTTCCTTTTGCTAGGTTATTTATTTGCTTGTCATCCTGTAAGGGCGCTGTTCAGGCTGCACTCACAGGGTGATGCCGCGCCCTTACAGGATCTCTGCGGAGCGGAAAGTTTCTATTTAGTAAGACACTGACAGATCATCGCCGCATCCTGCCCCCCAATCATTCCGCCGGCGCGCGTAAACAGACAGCACGTGCAACACCAAGTAGCCTCCCGG
>JADCRZ010000136.1 GCA_015069695.1 Williamsia sp. | reverse complement strand
GTTTCTAGTCTAAATTCTTTAGTTCTACACAGCATCGGCGTAGCACTTCATAGTCAGCTTGTTTGTTTTTTGCCATTGCCTAAGCAAAGTATAAACGTTTACAAACTTACTCATGGATCAATAATGATTATACTATTAAACCTCTTGAAGACAGATGTGACAGTATGTTCACTCCTTATACAGCAATTGCTTGCGGAGGAGTTTTTTTTGCCAACAAGAGTGCTTATATAGCAGCCGCTGATAGCTCACTAAAGGGGGAAGGCTGCCGGGTGAATCGTGCTAAAGGCTGATACTCGTAGTCAACGTTTTTGTAGCCTGCCTGGTGCTACTAAACAACCAGCATAAGCCGTTCGCGATAAATCGGTTTGGCCAGTGGGTCGCTTGGCAGGTCTCAGAGCCCGGCTCTACAGCCACGGCTCAGAAAGGTTGACAAAATCAGCGATGGTGCGGAAAGGGCCATCCGTTTTTATTCATTAATTTGCTGGTGCCTTGGGGCGGTGAGTGAACCAGGTTGACTTCAGCTACTGCAACTCTACTTGTTCAGCTGCTAGTGCTCTTTTGTGTAGTTCAACCTAATCCCGGAATCACGTTAATTAAAAAAGGCAGCCTTTTCCGATCCGTAAATGGGTTAAAAAAAACGTGACCCCGTTTGCGCAGCCCGGTCATAAAATTGCCTACATTTGTCTCCCTTTTTCCCACCCTAACCCGTAGCTAAACATGTACTCCTCTCGTGAACGTAATCTCTCAGACAAGCATGCAGCGTGAAGTAACGACGGTGTGGAATCGCTGTCTGAACGTTATTCGGGAGATTGTACCCGAACAGAGTTTTAATACGTGGTTTGAGCCTATTGTTCCCTTACGGCTAAACGGCAACGTGCTGACGATTCAGGTACCGAGCGAATTTTTCTACGAATGGCTCGAAGAAAACTTTGTTCATGCACTACGGAAAGCCCTCGATACAGCCATCGGGCCGCAGGGACAGTTAGAATATTCCATCATCGTCGATAAAGGGAATGAACAGAATCGTCCACTGACGGTCAATGTGCCCACCACAAAAACACCGCAGACGGCTAAGCCTGACAACGTTAATCCTGATATTTTGAAGAGTCCGTTTCAACTCAAAGATCTGGATTCACTGACGCTCGATTCGTACCTGAATCCGAGCTATACATTCGACAACTACGTCGAAGGCGATTGTAATCGGCTGGCGCGGTCGGCGGGTTTCGCCGTGGCAGAGCGGCCAGGCGTTACATCCTTTAATCCGCTAATGATTTATGGGGGCGTTGGTTTAGGGAAAACCCATCTGGTGCAGGCTATCGGTAACTTCATCAAAAACAACAACCAGACTAAGTTTGTCCTGTACGTGACCTCAGAGAAGTTTACGAACCAGTTTCTTAATGCTGTACGGACAGATGGGATTCGTGATTTTACGGCGTTCTACATGCAGGTAGACGTGCTAGTCATTGACGACGTACAGTTTTTACAAAAGAAAGAAAAAACGCAGGAAATCTTCTTCCATATTTTCAACCACCTGCATCAGTCAGGCAGACAAATTATCATGACGTCGGACCGGGCTCCGCGTGCCCTGGATGGTCTGGAAGACCGGTTGCTGTCGCGGTTTAAATGGGGCTTATCGGCCGATTTACAAACGCCTGATCTTGAAACGCGTATTGCAATTATCCAGAAAAAACTCCAGGCTGAAGGCATTTATATCGACGATAATGTTATTGAATACCTGGCCCACAGCGTCAATACCAACGTTCGCGAACTGGAAGGCGTTATAGTGTCGCTGATGGCGCAGGCATCGTTAAACCGTCGGGATATTGATCTTGAGCTAGCCAAACAAACGCTGCGCAATATCGTGGTCGATTCAGAACGGGAAGTCACAATCGATTCGGTTCAGGAGGTTGTTGCCGATTTTTTCAACGTAACCATTGCCGACCTGAAGGCCAAGAGCCGCAAACAGGAGCTCGTCTATCCGCGTCAGGTAGCCATGTATTTAGCGAAAGAAAAAACGGATTTATCGCTTAAATCCATTGGCTATCACTTTGGTGGTCGCGACCACAGCACAGTTATTCACGCCGTACAGACAATCAGCGACAGAGTGGCTAAACATACCGAAACGCGCGACGTAGTCGAGAAGCTGAAAGCGCTGTTTAAGTAACTCCCTTAACAGGCTGGTACCCACCAAAAGCAGAGTGGCGAACGGAATCTGTTTTGTTTTATGGTTTATATCTTCCCGGCCAGTCAACGATGCTAAAAATTTTAGCCCGTCATCAAGTTAGTGACGATTGCTGGAACGATTGTGTGGCAGCTTCTGACCAGCGGATTCTGTATGGTTATAGCTGGTATTTGGATATCGTCTTGCCCAAACCTGACTGGAAATGGGTGGGGATTGTTTTAATGGATAAATCGAGTCGATACAAAGCTGTGATGCCGGTTCCACTCCGCC